>CAWKYG010000028.1:0-81425 GCA_963853855.1 uncultured Solibacteraceae bacterium
CACCATTTCCGAATCGCTGGCACAATACACCGCCCTGATGGTGATGAAGAAGGAATTCGGCCCGGCGCGCATGCGGCGCTTCCTGAAATACGAGATGGACCAGTACCTCAACGGCCGCAGCGGCGAAGACACCAAAGAGACGCCCCTGCTCCGCTCCGAAGGCCAGCTCTACGTGCATTACAACAAGGGCAGCGTGGTCTTCTATGCGCTACAGGATTACATCGGCGAAGACAACATCAATCGCGCCCTGCGGACTTATTTGCAGAAAGTCGCATGGCAGGAGCCGCCTTATACCACCACGCGGGAACTGGAAGCCGAACTACGCCGGGTGACGCCGCCTGAGTTTCAATACCTGCTGGACGATGGCTTCGATTCCATCACACTCTACGAAAACAGGGCCGATTCCGCCACCTTCCGCGAACTCTCCCAGGGTAAGTACGAGGTGAAGCTGGCCGTCTCCGCCAGGAAATTCCGCGCGGACGGTCTGGGCGCGGAAACCGAAGTACCGCTGGCCGACTGGATCGATATCGGCGTCCTGGACGCCAAAGGCAATCCGCTCTACCTGGCCAAACAGAAAATCGAAAAGGCAAAAACGGAGTTTACGCTGACTGTGGAAGGAATGCCTGCGAAGGCGGGAATCGACCCGTGGAACAAACTCGTGGACCGCACACCGGACGACAACCTGCTCACTGTTTCGAAGATGTAAGACAGACCTCCCGGTCTGTCTAGGACAGGCCAGGAGGCCTGTCCTACACTGTCGCTGTTATCTCCGGCCAAAGCCGCGATAACCACCGAAGCCGCGATAACCCCATCCGCCGCCAATGAACACGCTCGGACCCCAGTAGGGATATCCATAGCCATAACCGTATCCGTAATACGGATAGTAGCCGGAATAGGGGTAAGCATATCCGGGAGCCATCACCCTCGCCGGACCAGGCCGGGCGGCATACTGCATCGCCGGCCGGTTGTAGTCATCGGGCCCGACGAACCGGAACGCCTGCGGCGCGTTCAGGGTCGAGACCGTGATCGGCGACGTAACGTTGAACGTCAGCACCGATTCGGGATACAGACGCGTTTCGTGGTTGTGGGTCAGCAGCACGCCGATGATTCCGGCCGCCGCGCCTACACCCGCGCCGATCCCGGCACCGGCGCCGCCGCCGGCGATTCCACCAACCACCGCGCCCACGCCGGTCGTGCCTACCACGGTGCCGGCCTCGACTCCGCCAGGAGTCTTAGGACCCTGTTGCGCCACCAGTTGGGATTGGATCGGCTGCTGTGTGCCGTCCGCCAGCGTAACGCCGGTCAGTTCCAGCCCGAGCCGGGAATCCTTGCCGCCGTGCGCCTTCTCGGCCACTGCCACGCGGCCATATACCGTCTGCCCTCGTTGGGCCACCACTACGCCATCCGCCACCAACGGCTGCATCAGGCTAGCGGAGAAAGAATCGCCCACGTGGTTATGGTCCGAACTGAGCATCTGGTTGGTGCGGATAGACACATACGTGCCCGGCTTCACCGTCACCTGGGGTGGAAGGCCGTAGGCCGGCCGTCTCGCCTGCTGCTGCCCTGCCTGGGGTGCATTCTGATTGGTTTGCGCATTCTGATTGGTTTGTCCGAAGTCGTCGCTGCGCGCGACGGGCTCGGACGGATCCTGCTGTTGTTGCTGCTGAGCGTCCGGCGGCGCCGTCTGCTGGGCCGCGGGTGCGGGATCAGTGGCGCGGCGCCAAGCCCCGGTTGGGGCATTCTGTTGCGCCAGGACCAGGCCGGACGCAGCCAAAAACATCAGGATGCCGGAAAAACGCGTGTAGGAAGTGGTTAATCTCATAGGCTGCCTCATCAATTTCGACGTAACGACACAGTGCATCTGTTTCGCCAAATTAACAAAGCAACTAACTATTTGATAAATAAGTGATTACCACTACCTTTGGGCTGGCCCGAAAACACCGCCCGGTGGTGCTTTTCAGCCAATCTACTCCTGGCGGAGCGTTTCCATGGGGTCCACCCGCGCCGCCCGCCGCGAAGGGAACCACGCCGCCAGGAACGCCACGGCCACCAGCACCCCTGCCGCCGCCGCCCATGCCACCGGATCCGCTGCCGAAACCCCCAGCAGCAACGCTCCCAGCGCTCGCGACACCGCCACCGAGAGCCCCAATCCGCACACTAGCCCCAGCGCCAGCCACCGGCCCGCACTCCCCAGCACCATCCGGCCGATCGCGCCGGGCGTCGCCCCCAAGGCCATCCGGACGCCAATTTCGCGAGTTCGCTGCGCCACCACAAAGCCCAGCACCCCGTAGAGTCCGAACGCCGCCAGCGCCAGCCCGATGGCCGCGAACAGGGCCAGCAGCGTTGCCGCGAACCGCGGCCGTACCGCCATGTGTGCCGTGCTCTGCGCCAGGGTGGCGATGTCCACCGGCAGCGCCGCGTCCATCGCCGCCACGGTCTGCCGCAGCACGCGTGCCGCCGCGTCGGGGGCCATCGGAGTTCGGACGATCGCGGCCATGCGTCGCAGTTCGTTCGGCGCGGCATAGATTCCCGCGTCCGCCGCATGCGAGCGCGGCACGTAATATTCCGGATCGTCCGGCGCAGTCCCGCCGCTATTCCGGACATTCTCCGCCACCCCGACGATCGGCGCACGCTCAGGCAGTCCCTGGATTCCCAGGAAGTGCCCCAGCGGGTCCGCCTCTCCGAACAGCCGCCGTGCCAGCGATTCGCTGAGGATTACCGGCCCGTTCTTCTCGCTCCGGTCCTGTTCGGTGAACGTACGCCCGCGCAGGATGCGAATCCCCAACGCGTGGAAATACTCGGGCGATACCGCGCGCCATACGACCGGTCCCTGCTGGGGCGTGCCGGCCTGCCGGCCGTCAATCTGCAACACCGCCGCCGGCCGCGAACGCTGCGGCACGTTGGGTGGATACGAATCGCCTATCGCCACCTCGCTTATCCCGGGCACCACGCGCAGCCGCTGCTCGAGTTCTTCGGCAAACGCCAGTTGCTGCGCCGCCTGGCCGTAGCGCTGCGTGGAAAGGGACAGCGACGTGGTCATGACCTGCTGGGTCTCCATCCCCAGGGGCTTTTGTTGGAACTTCCACAGCGCCCGGCCCAACAGCCCCGCGCCGGTCAACAGAGCCAGGGAAAGCGCGAATTGCGTCACTACCAGGAACGCGCGGCCACGGGAAAACCGCGGCGCCAGCGTGAATCCCACGCCCGCCGCCAGTGAGCAGACCAGCGTGAAGGCCAGCACCCGCCAGTCCAGCGTCGCCGCCGCCAGCCGCGGAATGCCTTCCGGCGCAATCCGCACGAACAGCCGGACCATCGCCAGCGCCAGACCCGCGCCCGCCGCCCCGCCCGCACCGGCCAGCAGCAGGCTCTCGGTCAGGCCCTGCCGCAACAGTTGCCAGCGGGAAGCGCCCAGCGCCACCCGAATGGCCATCTCGCGCCGCCGCGCGTATCCCCGCGCCAGCACCAGGTTCATCACGTTGGCGCAGGCCAGCAGCAGCACCGTCAGCACCGTACCGAACAGCACCCAGGACACCGTTCGCGCGTCGCCCATCTGCAGGTCGCGGAGGGTGCGCACGCGCAGTTCGATATCGCTGGCGCCCGGAAGGTGCCCGTGCGCCGATGCGACTTCGGCCGCCAGAACGGCATCGCCCTGCGCCTGCAGTTGCGCCACACTCAGGCCCGGACGCAGCCGCCCGAGCACACGCAGCGGCCGTCCCGTCACCGCGCGGGCCAGCATGGCATCGTCCACTTGTTGCGGCACCAGCAGGTCGGCGCGTGCCAGGGTGGGGGTTTCGAAGTCGCGCGGCAGCACGCCCACTATCCGTGCAGGCTGTCCATCCACCGAAATCACGCGGTCCACTACATCGGGCCGCCCCGCGAAGCGCGACTGCCATAGCCCGTATGAGAGAAGCGCCGTCTTCGGCGCGCGCGGGGCGTCTTCCGCCGCCGTGAAGTTGCGGCCCAGAACCGGCGTCACCCCGAGCGTAGCCAGGAACGTGGATTCCACCGCCGCGCAGCTCAACCGCACCGGCTCGCCATCGGTCAGGTCGCAATCGTTGACTCCCACCCACGTCGTGACCGCTTCCAGTCCGGCCGGCACATGCCGTTTCAGTTGCAGATAGCCGGCGCCCAGAAGGAAATCGTAAGGCAATACGGGCGCCTTGATTCCCAATGACACCAGCCGGCCGCTATCCCGGAAGGGCAAGCTCCGGAACAGAATCCGGTCCACCACGCTGAACACCGAGGTAGTCGCCCCGATGCCCAGGGACAGGGAAACGATGGCCACCATAGTGAACGTGGGTTGGCGCAGCAGCGTCCGCAGAGCATATCTCATGACGCATGGACTATTGTGCATCCCGAAAAGTTCCCGGACATCTAACCAATTTCGTGGCAGAATAGGGGTGATCTGGACATGATTTTCGGGCAAACGCTCGTGGTGTGCTGATACGATTGTTCCGTCAAGTTGCGGAAGCTCCGTAAAGCTCGCTAAAATCATCGCGTCCGCACCATATCCCAGGAGGAAACATGGCTGTTGAGCAGAAGGTGAAGCAGATTATTGTCGAGCAACTCGGCGTGGATGAGAGCCAGGTTGACAGCAACGCGTCGTTCGTTGACGACCTGGGAGCCGACTCCCTCGATATCGTGGAGCTTGTGATGGCCTTTGAAGAGGCCTTCGAGCTCGAAATCCCAGACGAAGACGCCGAGAAGATCACCACAGTAAAAGACGCAGTGGACTACATCGAGGGGAAGACCTCCAAAAAGTAGTCGCGTTTCTCACCAGGGAGAGTCGTTTTGCCGCGAAGAGTTGTAGTGACCGGCGTCGGTTTGGTGACGCCGCTTGGGATCGGGACTGAGGCGTCCTGGCAGGCCATCCGTGCTGGAAAGTGCGGCATCGGATCCATTACCCAGTTCGATGCCTCGGCGTTTTCCTGCCGGATTGCGGGAGAGGTCAAAGGTTTCGATCCAGCCAGTTACATCGAAAAAAAAGAAATTAAGAAAATGGGGCGCTTCATTCAGTTCGCCATTGCCGCGGCGGAGTGCGCCCTCACCGACTCCGGATTGAAAGTGTCGCCGGAGGACGAGGAACAAGTAGGAGTGTATATCGGCAGCGGCATCGGAGGATTCGAAGTAATCGAGCGCGAGCACCTGACGTTGATCAAGGATGGGCCGCGCCGCATCTCACCGTTCTTTATTCCGGCAACCATCATCAATCTGGCCTCCGGCTACGTCTCCATCCGTAGTGGAGCCAAAGGTCCGAATTCGGCCACCGCCACGGCGTGTACCACCAGCGCCCATTCCATCGGCGATTCCTTCCGCTTGATTCAACATGGTGATGCCGATGCCATGATCTGCGGGGGCACCGAGGCCTGCATCACTCCGATGGGCATCGGCGGGTTCGCGGCCATGCGCGCCTTGTCAACGCGCAATGACGATCCGCTGCGCGCATCGCGTCCCTGGGATAAGGATCGGGATGGCTTCGTGGTGGGTGAGGGCGCCGGAATCCTGGTGATCGAGGAACTGGAGTTCGCCCGGCGCCGCGGCGCTCGCATTCAGGCCGAACTGGTCGGCTACGGCATGAGCGCCGATGCGTTCCACGTGACTGCGCCGCCCGATAACGGCGACGGCGCCTATCGCGTGATGCGCAATGCCATGCGCGATGCCAAAATCGAGCCTCACCAGATCGACTACGTGAACGCCCACGGCACGTCCACCAATGTGGGCGACCGCGCCGAAACAGCCGCCCTCAAGCGGGCCTTCGGCGATCACGCTTATAAGGTTGCCGTCAGCTCCACCAAGAGTATGACCGGCCACCTGCTGGGCGGCGCCGGCGGTCTGGAAGCCGGCATTACCGTAATGGCGTTGCGCGATCAGGTCGCGCCGCCCACCATCAATCTCGACAACCCCGATGAGGGTTGCGATTTAGACTATGTGCCGCATACCGCGCGTCCCATGAAAATCGACTACGCGCTTTCCAACAGTTTCGGTTTTGGCGGCACCAACGGTTGCCTGATCTTTAAACGGTTCGAGTAGGAAAATAAATCGCGCAGATCAGGCTGACGGATTTTTTTTAGACCCCTATGAAAATAGTCGTTGCGATCAAGCAGGTTCCCGCTCGCGATTCGCAGCTTAAAATCGCATCCTCGGGCCAGTGGATCGAGGAAGGCGACATTGCCTACGAGATCAATGAGCCGGACGCCTATGCCCTGGAAGAAGCCCTGCAATTGAAAGAAAAGCACGGCGGAGAGGTGGTCGCCCTGTGCGCCGCTCCCGCCCGCGCCGCCCAAACCATCCGCGAGGCGCTGGCCAAAGGCGCCGACCGCGCCATCCATATTGAAGAGGAAATGGGCGCCCTCGATCCCCTGGCTGCCGCCCGCATCCTGGCCGCCGCCATCCGGACCGAATCCCCGGACCTGGTCCTCACCGGCCTTCAGTCCGACGATCTCGGCTACGGGCAGACCGGCGTGATTCTCGCCGAACTGCTGGGCCTGCCGCACGCCACCATCATCATGCAAGTGGAAAAGACTCGATGGCGCCATCGTGGTCAAGCGCGAGCTCGAAGACGGCTGGTTCCAGCATGTCGAGATGCCCCTGCCCGCCCTGCTCACCATTCAGAGCGGCATCAGCAAGCTCCGCTATGCCACGCTCATGGGAATCAAGAAGGCCAAATCGAAAGAAATCAAACGGCTCACCGCCGCGGACCTCGGCGGTGCATCCGCGTCCCCGGCCATCGCGCTCGACCGCATCTATCTGCCCGAACGCACCAAGCGCACGCAACTCTTTGAAGGCAGCCCCAAGGAAGCGGCCGCCCAACTGGTGGAGAAACTGAAATTCGAGGCGCGCGTCATATGAGCATTCTGGCCGTTTTGGAACAGCGCGCGGGCGTTTGGAACCGCATGTCTTTCGAGACTCTGGCGGCCGCGCAGCAGCTTGCCAAAGAGCTGAATACCACCGCCTCCGCCGCCGTGTTGGGGCAGGGAATGTCGGCGCTGGCCGCGGAACTCGGCTCCAAACAGCTCGATAAGGTCTACGCCGTCGATCACGACCTGCTGAAGGAGTATACGCCCGACGGCTACTGCGGCGGCGCTGCGCCAGCTCATCGATCGCGCCAGGCCTTCGCTGGTGCTGTTCCCGCACACCTATCAGGTCCGCGATTTCCTGCCCAAGCTCGCCACCGCGCTCGGCAGGTCGCCGTAAGCGATGTGGTGGCCCACCGCGTCGACGGCGGGCAACTGGTGCTGGTCCGGCAGCTGTTCCAGGGCAAGGTGAATGCGGACATCCGCTTTACCGGCGAAGGCCCCAATTTCGCTTCGCTGCAGGCCGGCGCTTACCGCGCCGACCGGCTTGCCGAAGGCACGTGCGACGGTGGAAGCCTTCACACCCGACCATCGCTGCCTCGCGATATCCGGACCAAACCGCGGGAACTGTTCCGCGAATCGCAGCGCGCCGTGGATCTGGGCGCCGCCGAGATCATCGTCTCGGTCGGGCGCGGCATCAAGGAAGCCGATAACATCCCGCTGGTGCAGCAACTCGCCGATGTCCTGGGCGCCGAACTGGCCGCATCCCGCCCCATCTGCGATGCCGGCTGGCTCCCCATGGAGCGCCAGGTCGGCAGTTCGCGGGCAAACCGTGGCACCCAAGATGTACCTTGCGGTCGGAATCTCCGGCGCGATTCAGCACCTGGTCGGCATGAAGGGTTCCCGCACCATCGTCGCCATTAATAAGGACGCCAATGCGCCGATTTTCGAAGTGGCCGATTACGGCATCGTGGGCGATCTGTTTCAGGTAGTTCCCGAACTCGTCGAAGCGATCAAAAAAGCCAGGTAGGACGGCCGATCCGCCATTCCTAGCTTGCGAGCGATGACCCTGTATTCTTTACAACAGAGCTTTGTAAACGTTTGTAAGTAATTCTATGTGTTTGACTTTGTATCGGCACTCAGGCTATACTTTTCAGTCCGCGCAGTGACCCCTCACCAGCGAGCAGTTGCAACTTTTGAAGCCGGGTCCGCGTCTTAACCATCTGATCTGTTTAGATCGGCAGTCCTAAAGAAATGAATACGAATACCAAAACCGCGCCGAAGCCCAAGACGGCTACATACAAAAAGGTGCTCGAGAAGAAGGCGGAGGAAGTCCGCCGCAGTATGTCCGCTCAAAAAGCGGCTCAGGTAGTGTCCCGGCTGGATGTCCCTTCCGACGAAGGCGATTTGAGCCAGCAGCACCATGAAGAATGGATTTTTTTGAACCGCAACAGCATCGATATGAAATTGTTGCGAGAGATCTCCGACGCCCTGCACCGCATCGACCTCGGTCAATACGGCGTCTGCATGGAATGCGAAGAAGCCATCTCCACCAAGCGACTCGATGCCCTTCCGTGGGCCCGCTTTTGCGTCACTTGCCAGGAAGCCATCGCCGCCCGCATCGCCGCCGGTGAAATGGAGAACGAATACCAGGAAGCCAATCGATGAAGCTCGCGGATCTGCGCAAACTCTCGATCCGGAAACAAGTCAGAATTCACTTCCGCCTGCGTAACGGCATGGAGTGTGTCGTCACCGAACACGGTATCGCGCAGATTCCCGAGTTGAAAAGCATTCCGGATTTCAACCTGGAGGAGGAACTTGTCTCCGCCGGACAGTTCCTGCTGGAGCCCGTCATCGTCACCGGCAAGAAGAACGCTGCGCCACCGCGCTCGCTGGGCCGCGAGGAGTTGTCCCAGATGACTGGCTCCGGTCCCGCCGCCGCGCACGACGAGCACGAAGACGAATAACAGCTCTCCAGCCGCATCGTAACCCCGCTCCACCCCATCGTGAATAGGTGTACAATTACAGTCGCAAGCGTAGAACTGCTCTATTTGCCCTGATATTGGGGGCTCTTTTTTTGGGGGAAGCATGGAGACCAAGCCGGCGCAGAACATCCAGGATAGTTTTTTAAACAACGCTCGCAAGGATAAAATCGTCATTACCATTTACCTGATGAGTGGCGTCAAATTGTCCGGACGCATCAAGAGTTTTGACAAATATTCCCTGGTGCTGGAAACCAACAATCAAGAGCAGTTGATCTTCAAGCACGCCATCTCTACGGTGGTGACACAGAAAACCTCCCACTCCTACTCGAACAATTCTCAAGGCGCAGCCACCGGTGTGTCCAGCGGTACAGTGCCCGGCGTTCCGGTGCACCAGACCTCGGAGGCATAGCCCACGCCGCCTCGCAATCCCGGTCGCGAACGGGCAATTCTGGTTGGCTTGGAATGGAAAGGACCCTCCCGCGCCTATTCCAGTTCGGGCCGTAGCTCCCTCGCCGGCTCCGAAGAATCCCTCGACGAGTTGGCCGAACTGGCCCATACCGCCGGCGCCGAGGTCATCGGCCGCTCCATCCAGACGCGCGTCGCTCCCGAGGCGGCGACTCTTATCGGTCAGGGCAAAGTCGAACAACTTACCGCCGAAGTGCCGGCGGGCGGCATCGACGTGGTCATCTTCGATCACGATCTCACGCCTACCCAGCAACGCAACCTGGAAAAAGCGCTGGCGTGCAAAGTCATCGATCGCACCCAGCTCATCCTGGATATCTTTGCAGCGCGCGCGCGCACTCGCGAAGGCCGCCTGCAGGTGGAACTCGCCCAGTTGAATTACCTGCGCCCGCGTCTCTCCGGCCATGGCGTGGAAATGTCCCGTTTGGGCGGCGGTATCGGTACGCGCGGTCCCGGTGAAACCAAGCTGGAAAGCGACCGCCGGCGCATTTCCGTCCGCATCAAGAAAGTGGAAGATGCACTTGCCGGCGTCCGCGCCGGCCGCGCCCTCCATCGCCGCCGCCGCAGCGCCGTTCCGCTCGCTACGCTGGCCCTGGCGGGCTATACCAACGCCGGCAAATCCACGCTCTTCAACCGCCTCACTCAATCCGGCGTGCTGGCCGATGCGCGGATGTTCGCCACGCTGGATCCCACTGTCCGGCCCTTGACCTTGCCGTCCCGCCGCCGCGTGCTCGCCAGCGACACCGTCGGCTTCATCCGCAATCTCCCTACTACGCTGGTGCAGGCTTTCCGCGCCACGCTCGAAGAGGTCACCGAGGCCGCCCTGATCCTCCACGTGGTCGATGGCTCTTCGCCCGCCGCCGTCGAACACACCGCACACGTGGTCTCCGTTCTCGCCGAGATTGGCGCCGCCGAAATTCCCCAGATTCTGGTCATTAACAAAATCGACCGCTTTGGTCCCGAGGCGTTGGATTCCGAAAGCCTCCGCCTCCGCCTGCTCAACGGCGCCGGCGCTCGCCATGGAACCCAGGCGGTGGCCGTTTCGGCCCTCTCCGGCGAGGGTATCGATCGCCTGCTCGCCCTGATCGATTCGGTGCTGCCCCTCGACCCGGTGGTCCACGCCACTCTCCGGCTTTCTGCCGGCGACGGCGCCACGCTCGCCCTGTTGCACGAGTTCGGCCGCGTCCTTTCCACCCGCTATCAGGACGACTCTGTGGAGGTGGAGGCGGAGGTGCCGGAATCCCTGAAGCGCCGGTTGCCCGGTCTCTGAACGCTCCACACCGGCTGTGGAAAACTCTGTGGGAAAGACTTTCATCCGGGATGTTAACTATAGTAATAAAAGGTACTTACCGCGCTTTGAGCCACGACGCAGCACATTCCGCTAATCGATTGATATTAGACGGCTTACCACGAAAAATCAAAATCTGCGGCGCATGTTACAAAGAACCGCTTTTTGCCCGCAGTTAACCATCCCTCTTTTCCACAGTTTGCAATCGGGTAAATTCCCCTTCGATCCGCCGCATAGTTGTCGAGCTGAAAGCCGTAAGGTCTTTTGCTACACTGGAATCTCCGTGGCGGTGTAGCTCAGCTGGCTAGAGCGGCGGTCTCATAATCCGCAGGTCGGGCGTTCGAGTCGCCCCGCCGCCACCATATTCCCAAGGCAACCATAAGACGAATTTGTAACGATCTGCACCCTGCTGCCACCAACTGAAGGGAGAGCATGAAACACGAATTCGCAGTCGCCACCCACGCGGTGGAACGCTATCTCATCGGCGACATGCCTGCTGAAGAGCGCGATGCTTTTGAGGACCACTATTTCTCCTGCCAGGACTGCGCCGAAGATCTTCGCATCACGGCCCAATTTATCGAAAACGCCAAAACCGTGTGGCGCGACGAAGCTCAAAAACCCGTAAGACTCTCGTTTCTGGACTGGATGCGGGCCAAGTGGCTCTCTCCCGCGGTGGCCGGGCTGGCCGCCGCCGCCCTGGCCGTCGTGGTCTTCCAGAACACGGTGACGATTCCCGAGCTGAACGCCCCACGCGCGCTCCCCGCGGTGGTGCTGGACCTCACCTCGCGTTCCGCCGTGCAGCGCCTGGGCCCTGCCGACCCGCTCCATTTCCTGATTGCCGCCGAACGGCCCACCAGTTCGGCTGAGCTTTCCGTCGAACTGAGCGCCGAAAGCGGGCGCGGTCTGCGCAGTGGCGTGGTGCCGGCCCCCGGCGCCCAGCAACCCATCGACGTATATTTTCCCGGGACTCTGAAACCGCAGCGGTATATCATAACCATACGTTCCTTCCGGAACGGCCGGCCCGAAGAGCAAATCGCCAAAGCCGTTTTTGAAGTGACAACCCAGCAGGAGCACACGAATTGATGAGCCAAGAAGGCAAGCGTTATATTTTCAGCGGGCACGCCATCGGCGTTGCCGCGCAATTCGATCGTTTGGGCAAGCTCAAAGGACTCAACCACGTGGTGCCCGCCCTGGGCGCCGCCGTGCTGCCGGTCACCGGCGGCGCCGCGCATTCCCATGAGTGCTGCTACCACTATCCCGTGGAGCGGCCCTGGAAGCGCTCCCTGCTTTCCGTCCACCACGTCGAAAGCAGCGCTCACGGCACTGAAAAACGCGGCGCGTATTACACCGAAGTGCATTCCCTGGTAGAGAGCCTCGACGTGGTCGAGAAGCTCCACATCGGCCGCGTGGAGTTGAATCTCTCATCGGTCAGAAAAACGAGCGGGCCGCCGGTCATCACCACCACCGGCAACAAAATTCTGGGCATGCGAATGGGAGAGGTGCGCGTCGCCGTCAGTCTGGATGACGATACTCTGGCGCAGTGCGGCACCAAGTCGCAACTGGCCGCGTTTTACGCCAAAAAGCCCGACGCCTTCCGCCAGAAACATGCATGGCGGTTCGGCACCGAAGCCGGCGCCCCGGCACTCGCGGAATATAACGGCTATTATCATTGCACCCTGGTCACCGGAATTAAACTCAGCGGCCCCGAAAAGGAGGTCGAAAAGATTCCGCCTCCGGTAGGCAACATGATCTACTGGCCGGGCTTCGGCCGCATCTTCCTGGGCGAGGTCCTGGTGGGCAACTGCGACCGCCGCATCACCATGGTCCGGCTGGCCATGGGTTCGGACGCGGGCGGTTCCGGATCGGTTGGCGATGGCTCCACAAACGGTCACACGTCGATGTAGCGCCGCCTGGTTGTGCCTGTTGCTTCTGGCCGCCGCCTGCGGGCGTCCCGAATCGCCGCAGCGCGCCTACCAGCGCGTGTGGGAGATGTATGTCTCCGGCAACCTGCCGCAGACCATCCAATCGGTTTCCAGGGAAGCGAATCGCTGGAAAGACCGCCCCAATACCATCTGGTTCTGGAAATTTCGCCTGCTTCACGCCGAAGCCCTGTTAGGGCAGAGCCGGCTCGAGGAGGCCGCCACTCTTTTGAAACGGCCGGTCCCGCCCCTCCCGGCGCTGGCGCAAATGGTCTTCCGCCGTCAGGAGGACCTTGCCAACGCGTACATCTATTCTGACCCCCGGCAAGCCAACGAACTGCTCGATCAGGCCGCCGCCGGCGCCACCGACCCAGACATCCAACTCCGCATCCGCCTCATCCGCGGCGCCGGCCTCCTGTCCGCGAATAAATTCGATGCAGCCGCCGCCGAATTCCGGATCGTGCTGGCGCAGGCAACCGCCACCGGCAACACTTACCGGGAGGCTATGGCGCTCAACAACCTCTCCCGCTGCGCACGCTTCAAGAATGAGTATGAGGATGCCGTCGCGTTTGCTTTGCAGGCTCTGGACCAGGCCGCCCGCGCACATGCCGGCTTCGTCGAGGCGCAGGCTCACGGCAATCTCGCGGGTTACTATATCTACCTGGGAAATATCGCCGGGGCTTTGGAACATGTGCAGCAGGCCATCAAGCTGTTCGAAGCCGTGGACGCGCAGTCTGACCTGATGACCGACTTGAACCTTCTCGGCCTGGTGCGCGATGCCCAGGGCGATGTCCCTTCCGCCGTTCGGAACTATCGACGGGCCTACAAAATCGCTCTGCAATTAGGCGAAAAAAACGAGGCCGCCCGCTACGCCGCCAACCTCTCCCTGGTGCTCATCAAGGACCGCCAGTGGGGTGATGCCGCAACCTGGAATCAGACTGCCTTCGGTGTGGTCGAGGGCAAGGGAGGCAGCCGCATCCGGCCGTACATTGTCCGCAATCAGGCGCGCATCGCCGAAGGTCAGGGCAACACCACCGAAGCTGTAAAAGCCTGCCGCGACCTTCTGTCGGATTCGCAGACGAACCAGATCCTGCGCTGGGAGGCATACGCGCTTCTGGCCAATATCGACGCCGGTGCACGCAACTTTCCTCAAGCGAACCAGGAATTCGCGGGAGCCCTGGCGGCCATCGATTCCGCCCGCTCGCTGCTGGAGAATCCGCAAAACCGCATCACCCTGCTTTCCCGGCTCATCCCCTTCTACAAGCAATACGTGGACAGCCTGGTGGAGCAGGATGACAATCCCAAAGCGCTCACAGTGATTGAATCCAGCCGCGCCCGCGTGCTCGCCGAATCCCTCCGCCGCGATTCCAAACCCATGGTCTTCGATACCGCGGCGCTCGAGCGCCTGTCGCAAACCACCGGCAGCCTGTTGATCTCCTTCTGGCTGGCGCCCGAGCGCTCCTACGCGTGGCTCATCACCCCGCGCGACGTCCGCCGCTTTTCCCTGCCCCCCGCCTCCGAAATCGAATCCCTCATCGCCGCCTATCGCAATTCCGTCGAGCATTCCTGGGGCGATCCTCTCGCCGCCAACGATGCCTCCGGCGCCAAATTGTGGAGCGTTCTGCTGGGCGGGATCGCCCCCCAAATCCCGCGCGGCAGCCGTGTGATCGTGGTTCCGGACGGCGCCCTGCATCGCCTCAATCTGGAAACTTTGCCGGTGCCCGGGCCCGCTCCGCATTATTGGGTCGAAGACGTGGACCTGGCCGTGGCGCCTTCCATGACTCTGCTGGCCTCCGCCGGAGGGCCTCGCCAGGCGGCTCCGCCCTCGCTCCTGTTAATGGGCGCGCCCGTTCCCGTCCCCCAGTACGATAAGCTCCCGCAGGCCGAAGCCGAAATTACGGCTATCGAGAATCACTTCCCGGACGCCTCCAAAGCGGTCTTCACTGGCGCCACCGCCACGGTTGCCGCTTATCGCCAGGTGAACCCGGGACAATTCTCGCTCCTCCACTTCGCGGCGCACGCCGAGCCCAATCCGGAGAGCCCGCTCGAATCGGCCATCGTCCTCTCGCCCGGCCAGGGCCAGTATCTTCTGAAGGCCCGCGACATCATCGGCACCCCGCTCACCGCCCGCCTGGTAACCATCTCCGCCTGCCGCAGCGCCGGCGCCCGCATCTACGCCGGGGAAGGACTGATCGGACTCGCATGGGCATTTCTCGAAGCTGGTTCGAGCGCCGTCATCGCCGGACTCTGGGATGTCAATGACGGCTCCTCCCGCCAGCTCATGGATCAACTCTACGCCGGCATCGCCGAGGGCCAGGCTCCGGCCGTGGCCCTGCGCCAGGCCAAACTGGCCATGCTTCACGGCGATCTGCGTTTCCGCCGGCCCTATTTCTGGGCCCCTTTTCAGGTGTATGTGAGGTCGGCGCCCTGGAATCGTTAGGGCTGCGAAGTGAGAATGACGCTGCAAGTTATAGCCCGTGATCCTGCCAGGCCCGTCCGTGCCACAATGAGCTTCATGCCGAGACTTATGGCTGTGGTACTGGTTTTGATCGCTGCGGCTTTCGCCGCCGACCGTGATTTGGCGGGCCGATTTGCCGGCGAATGGAAGAGCGCCTCTTCAGAAAACGGCGGAGCGATCCAGTTTGCTCTCGAGCCGCAGGAGGGCGCCGCATGGAAGTGCGATCTTACGTTTTTCCTGAATGACGGCGAAGTCAAAACCTTGATGCGCGAAGTCAAGCTACAGGACGGCAAGATCGAACTTGCGTACGACTTCGACGTCCAGGGCACGACCTTGCGTTCGCGCGTAAAGGGTGAGTGGGATGGCGGAGCGTTTCGCGGCACGTATGAGACGACTGTTAGCGATGGCTCCCAACAAGTCGATAGCGGATCCTGGAGCGCGTCCAGAAAGAAATAGTCCCGGCCTTGCCCCATAGCTGGCGCAGAGCAAGAGATCGTCGTCATCTAGGTCCGCCGTCGCGCTGAGAACGGCATTCGCGCGTAATTTCAGGTGAGCTTGAGGAAAGAAGACCGCGATCGGCACGCCGAAGAAGCGCTCCAACCTCTCCAGATCGGAAATGGACGGCTTTGCGCGCTACCTGAAGAGTCAGGCACACCCCTGCTTGGGATCCCGTTGCCTGACCCTGAAAACTATTGCGCGTTTTTCCTCCGCAAAGAGGTTGCGGTGCAGATACGGATGCCAAGCCGCAGGATGCTGAGGGAGGCAGCGCTACGCCGCATAGTGGCTGCCCGGAAGAGGAAGTGGCGGGAGTACAGGCAAGCCAAGGAAACCGCCTCAGATAAGCGCATACGAAGAGTGGGGGCGGATCGCCGGGGGTCACTACGGAATATTTCGTTGCGTTACGGTTTTTATCGTAGTATTGTGGACTCAGATGACTTCTCCCCGCCGCAACCGACCGCCAATAGCACTTCCAACCGCTGCCGAGCTCGACATTCTTGCTGTTCTCTGGACGTTGGGTGTGGCGACCATCCGGGAAGTCCATGACGAACTCGGCAAAGACAACCGTTACACTACGACGCAGAAGACGATCCAGTTGATGACCGAAAAGGGCCTGCTCACCCGCAGCGAACGCTTCGGATCGCACGTCTACGAGGCTAGCGTCCCGAAGGAGCAAACGCAGCGGCAGATCGCGGGCGACCTATTGAAAAGAGCCTTCGGCGGTTCTGCCCGAGGTCTGGTGATGGGCGCCCTGACGGCGCAGCCTGCTACACGCGAAGAACTGGAAGATATCCGCTGCATGTTGGAATCCTTTGCCAGAGAGAAGGAGAGGGAATCATGAATGCGATGGAAATCCTGGCCTCGCAGCCATGGGTGGAACGATTCGGTATGACACTACTCCACTTCCTGTGGCAGGGCTTAGTCATTGCGCTTCTCTACGCTGCCGCGCGGCTGATTGTGGCTCGCACATCGAGCCCGCAGACGCGATACCAGTTGGCCTGCGCGGCACTGGGAGCGATGATGGCCGCTCCGCTCGTGACATGGGAACTGATACGGCCGGCGGACGCAAGCCCGGAAGCCATGTATCGGATCCGAAGCACTCCCGCCACGGCCTCCACCACCGATATCGGCACTGCCAGCAGTCTGTCCGATTCCGTCCGCGCGACGGTGTCCGGTGTGCAGCCGGAACCGCTCCTGTTATGGGTCGTCCTGGTTTGGTTCGCCGGCGCGATGGTGCTCTGGGTTCGTCTGGCCGGAGGCTGGGTGGTTGCCGCCCGTATGCGGTCGATGCTGGTGCGGCGTGCGCCGCCGGAATGGCAGCAGAGTCTGCAGGAACTTGGCACACGGATTGGTCTCTCTCGTCCCGTGCGGCTGCTCGTCTCCGCGCTGGTGCAGGTGCCGACGGTGGTCGGCTGGCTGCGTCCCGTGGTGCTCGTCCCGGTAGGCGCGCTCGGCGGTCTGCCCGCTGAGCATATGGAGGCGCTGCTGCTCCATGAGTTGGCGCACATCCGGCGCCACGATTATCTGATGAACATCTTGCAGAGCGTGGCGGAATCCCTGCTGTTTTACCACCCCGCGGTCTGGTGGGTATCGGGCCACATTCGCACCGAGCGCGAACTGTGTTGCGACGATGTGGCCGTTTCGATCAGCGGCGACGCGGTCACGTATGCACGTGCGCTGGCGCAGTTGGAATCGTACCGGCCGGCGCACCTGAACACCGCGCTCGCCGCCAACGGCGGATCTCTGCGCAACCGCATTGCAAGGCTCCTGGGGCGGCCACCGCCAAGTGGTCCGCACCGGTCTGGGGCCGGGCGTCGTCGCCGTCACGGGTCTGCTGGCGGTCGCGGTCTATGGGCTCGCCCAATCGGCCGATCCTCCGCGATTCGCGGTCGCGACCATCAAACGGAACCCCTCCACGGAAGCGCTTTCGATGGCGGTCCCCATGGGAGTCGGCTATCGCCCAGGCGGCCGTCTGGTCGCGGGCAATGCCCCCGTGGCCATGCTCATCCAGCGGGCGTATTCGGTCCAGGTTTTCAGGTGGTGGGTGGCCCGTCGTGGGTCAACACCGATGGTTACGATATCGAGGCCAAACCGGAGGTCAGCACGGACCAGAAGCGGATGTGGCTGATGCTGCAAACGCTCCTGGCCGACCGGTTCAAGCTTGCAATGCACCGTGCGACCAAAGATCTCCCGGTCTACGATTTGCAAGCTGTCAAGGGCGGGCCCAAACTGCGGGCGCCGGACCGGGGCAATTGCTCGGAGGTTATGGCAGGGCCTCCTCCAGGGCCGGGACAGCCGCGGCCGGCTCCTCCATGTGGACCCGGTCTGGTAAAGTCCGGCACGGGGTTGACCATGGAGGGAATCAGCGTGTCCATGTCGACGTTCGTCAAGCAACTCTCCCTGATCCTTGGCAAGGAGGTAATTGATAAGACCGGATTCACGGGAAGATTCGCTCTTCATCTGGAGTTCGCCATGGACGACGCTCTCGCCGGAATCCCAAATCCCGTAGGTCCTTCTGGGCAACCCCCGAACATCAATGACAGGCCATCCATACGTACCGCCCTGCAGGAACAACTTGGCCTGAAACTCCAGGCATCCACGGGCCCGGTAGACGTTTTCGTGATCGACCACGTGGAGAGACCTAGCAAGAATTAGGTCTCATGAAGGAGAACGACAGATGACCAGTGCATCTCGGACTTTTCTCACTGGTGCTTTCTTGTTCGCCGCAGCTTCCTCAGCGCAAACGCTAAAGTTCGAGGTGGCTGCGATCAAACCAGCGGCCCCGCAAGCGGTCCACGTAGGGACGACCATCGATGGAACGCGTTTGGATATGGGCTTTTTCTCGCTAACGGCACTCATCGTAACCGCCTATAAGGTTGAGGGCTATCAAATCACGGGTCCCGACTGGATGGCTACCACGCGCTTCGACATCCTCGCCAGGATGCCCGAGGGCGCAACCAAAGAGCAGGTACCGGAAATGCTCCAGGCGCTCCTCGCAGAGCGCTTCAAACTGGCAATCCGCCACGAATCGCGCGAGCAGCAGGTCTATGCTCTGGTCGCCGGCAAGGACGGTCCAAAGCTGAAGGAAACGCCAGCCGACTTTGTGGTTGGCGGTGGCCCTTTCGAAGGCGGCCGCGGAAACCGCGCGATCAGGGCGGTGCTCCAGCCGTTACCTCCGGGCGGTTGGCAGACTATTTCCTTCGTTGACGGACGTACCCTTTACGAATCAAAGAAACTTTCAATTTCCGAGTTCGCGCGGTTTCTGAGGCGATACACCGATACCCCCGTCATCGACTTGACCGGTCTCTCCGGATTCTATGAGTTGGCTGTCGAGGTGCCGCCAACAGCGGCCAACCGGCCGCGACGCCCCGAGGCCCTGGCTGCAGCGGACGGCTCGGCGCGCCCGGCGGAGGAAGCTTCCGACCCCGCGGGCGTCTCTATCTTCACCTCTATCCAGAAGCTCGGACTCAGACTGGAGAAGCGGAAGATGGCGCTCGACCAGCTCGTCGTCGAACACATCGAGAAGACGCCTACGGAAAACTAGTATGAGTCTGCCTGTATTCGACGCCCTCCTGCAGGATTTCCGCTACGGGCTTCGCGGGCTGCGGCGCAGTCCCGGGTTCGCGTTCACAGCCGTGCTGACTCTGGCGCTTGGAATCGGGGCGACCACAGCCATTTTCTCGGCCGTCTATGCGCTGCTGATCCACCCACTGCCCTACTATGATCCCGATCGGCTGGTGTGGATCACCGAACAGCAGCGCTCGGGCATCGGTGGGGCAATTGCAGAGCCGGACATGGTTTCCTGGCGCGAGCGCGGACGCCCTTTTGAAGCCGTCGCCGGCTACGCCTTTAATGAGTACATCTTGACTTCGACAGCGGACTCCCTACGCCTGCAAGGTGCTCTGGTTTCGGCTAATTTCCTCTCCCTTTTGGGGGTCGCACCGCAAATCGGCCGCGACCTGTCTCCGGGAGACGACCGGCCTGGCAGCCCGCCCGTTGCGCTGCTCTCCGATACGCTGTGGCGGGAGCGTTTCAGCGCCGATCCGCGTGTGATGGGGACCACGTTGAACCTGGACAAGACCGGGTACACGATCGTCGGCGTGCTGCCGCCGGGCTTCCGTTTTCCAGAAATGGCGAATGCGCCGCAAGTGCTGTTGGCTCTGCGCTCCTCCGGTTCCTCGGCATTCCCTGTGGAAGGGCCCTCAGCGATGCTCCAGGTGATTGCGCGGATACGTCCTCGAGACTCTTTGGCGAGCATACAGGCGGATCTCCAATCGTTCCAACAGGCCAGGCTCAGCGTTTACCCCCCGCCTTTTGCGCGCGCGGCTGAAGGGCGCAAGCTGGAAGTCGTTCCGTTACAGCGACACCTCGCGGGAGATTCGCGAAAGCCGTTGATCGTGCTGTTAATGGCTATCGGATTTGTTCTACTGATCGCCTGCGCCAATATCGCTAACCTACAACTGGTGCGGGCCGCAGCGCGCCGCCACGAAATAGCAGTGCGAGGCGCGTTGGGCGGGACCCGAATGCGTCTCGCGCGGCAGTCCCTCACCGAAAGCATGTTGCTTTCCGCATTTGGAGCCTCTGCTGGTCTGGCGATCGGGGCTTTCGCCATCGATCTCATTCGCGGGTGGCGGTCGTCAGCTCTGCCGTGGCTCGCAAGCGTCAGTCTTGATCCGTATGTCTTTGGGTTCACCATGGGCACTGCGGTTGTGGCCGCGGTGTTGTTTGGAGCCGCCCCAGCAATCACCGCCTCGCGCGCGAATCTCATGGACGCGATGAAGACATCGACGTTGTCGGGCCTACGCCATCAGGGACCGCTGCGAAACACGCTGGTGGCAGGAGAGGTTGCGCTGGCCCTGGTGCTGCTTATCGCCTCTGGCCTGCTTGTGCGAAGCTTTCTCGACATCATGAACATCGACCCTGGCTACAACCCGCAAAACGTGCTTACCGCCAGCGTACAGTTGCCATTGGAGGAGTCTGCCGGTCCCAGGGGCGCGTCGAGCGACGATGGGCCTATTCTGGCCTTCGCGGCCCAAGCGCTACCAAAGTTCAGAGCCTTGCCCGCGGTACGGTATGCCGCGCTTGCGCAGCGGCTGCCTTTGCAGCAGAATCATTCGTCGCTCACCCTGGTGTGGTTCGGGCCGGTGGTGCCGCCGAGGGTAACGTGGCTGAAGCTTCGGACGCCGCTGGTCGGCGTGACTTCGGATTTCTTCCGCGCAATGGGCACGCCGCTTGTCCGAGGGCGGGCATTTGACGACGGCGACGACGAGAGGTCGCCTGGAGTAGCGATTGTCAACCGCGCTTTTGCCCGGCAGTTCTTTGCCGGCGATGCGTTAGGCAAGCGGTTTCACTCGATGGCTTCCGAGCACTGCGCCACTTGCGCACCGGGCAAACCCATCGACCTACTGGTGGTGGGGATCGTCGCTGACGTGCATCAACAAGGCGTGGAGCACCCCACGGAGCCGGAAATCTACGTGCCGTTCGCGCAGGCGCCGCGGGCCAACTTCCACGTCGTGCTGGCTACCAACGGGAATCCGGGGGCGCTGTCCGCTCCCTTGCGCTCAACGATTTTCGCGTTAAACCATCAGGCCCCGTTGTACGACATCGCGACGATGGAGCAGCGACTGTCCGAATCGCTGGCGCAGCGCCGGCTAACCATGTTGCTGCTGAGCGCATTTGCCGCACTCGCGCTGCTGCTGGCAGCCGTCGGAGTCTATGGCGTGATCTCATACGCCGTGATGCAGCGTACGCAGGAGATCGGCATTCGCGTGGCGCTGGGAGCGACGCGGCAAGGGGTGCTGCGGCTCGTCCTGAGGCAGCAGGCGCGGCTGATTCTCGCGGGCAGCGCGGCGGGTCTGGCTCTTGCGTTCGCGCTTAGCGGCGTCATGTCGAGCCTGCTGTACGGTGTGAAGGCGAACGACTTCACCACTTTTGCTGTGAGTTGGATTGTGCTGATGATCGTCGCTCTATTGGCCGGCGTCGCGCCCGCGGTGCGCGCCACGCGCACTGATCCGTGCGCCGCTTTGAGAAACGAATAGGTGAACTGAAATGCCCGACACTTCAATTCGAATCTTCCTGATCCGTGCTTCGATCCTGCTGCTCACACTGGCCGCCATCGCGCCCGTCGTTGGCCACCCCGCGGGCCGTGCCATTATGCAGCCCGCGAGCGAGCGCAAGGCTGCGCCGCAGTTCGCGTTGAAAGACAGCGCCGGCAAGACGATCACGTTGACGAACTACGCCGGCAAAGTGGTTCTGCTTGATTTCTGGGCCACGTGGTGCACCGGATGCAAGATGGAGATTCCCTGGTTTTCGGAGTTTCAGAAGGCGTACGGCGCGCAAGGCTTCGCAGTGGTCGGGGTTTCGATGGACGAACGCGGCTGGACGGTGCTGAAGCCATTCCTGGCTGAAACTCGCATTCCATACCCGATCTTGCTGGGGGATGATCGAACCGCGCAGCGGTTCGGAATCCAGGCGCTGCCGGACACATTCCTGATCGACAGGAGCGGCAAGGTGGCAGCAGCTTATAAGGCCAGCGTCGTGGACAAGAATGACATCGAGGCCAATATCAGAGCGCTGCTCTCCGAGCAGCTAGCGTCCTACCCGTCGAGTCCGCAGCTCAGGCCGCTTGTTCAGCGGTTCGGACGAGAGCGATGTGGAATCTTGCCATCAATACCGGCACAACCATAGGATATTGACACGAATTGTGGCACGAATCGTCACAATCAATGGCACAGGTCCGCGTTCAAGCCTTTGCTATCAGTACCCGATGTGTCAGATACTCTGACATCCTACAATGCCGGGCACGCTCTATATGGTCGTCGAGCGTTACAAGGATCCCGTGGCCGTTTACCGCCGGTTCCGCGATAAAGGCCGAATGGCCCCGGAGGGGCTAACCTATGTGTCGAGCTGGGTGGACGAGCGGCTGGAGTGCTGCTTCCAGATCATGGAAACCGGGGACCCCAACCTGCTCCATGGCTGGATGGACAACTGGAAGGATCTCGTTGCATTCGAAGTGCACCCGGTTATCACGTCAAGCGAAGCCGCCGAGAAAATCGCCCCCCCGGCTGTAGACGTCAGTTATCGTTGTTCGTAGTGCTCGTCCCGCTCCCTTTCACATACTTATCGAACCAGGTGAGCTTCTCCCAGTTGACGTCTTCGATGGTTTCCTTGCCGCGGTATCCGTGCGCTTCGACCGGCAGAAACACCAGGCGGACCGTGCCTCCGTTCCCGCGCACTGCCTCATACAAACGCTGCGATTGAATCGGGAAGGTGCCATCGTTGTCGTCGGCCTCGCCGTGGATCAACAGCAGCGGAGCTTTGATCTTATCGGCATACATGAACGGCGAGATTTTGGTGTACAGATCGGGCGCCTGCCAGACGGTCCGGCGCTCGCTCTGGAACCCGAAGGGCGTCAGGGTGCGGTTGGGCGCTCCGCTTTCGGCAATGCCGGCTTTGAACAGGTCGCAGTGGGCCAGGAGCGTATCGGTCATGAACGCGCCGTAGCTGTGGCCGCCCACACCCACGCGGTGGCGATCGGTCACGCCCATTTCCACGGCCTTATCGACCGCCGCTTTGGCATCCATCACCACCTGCTCCACAAAGTGGTCGTTGACCGTGCGCCGCTCGCCCACAATCGGCATGGACGCGTTATCCAGCACCGCATAGCCGTCCAGCGCGAAGAAGATTTCCGAGTAGCCGCCCACTTCGGTGAAGCGCATGGGCGACCCGGTCACGGCCACCGCATCCGCCGCCGCGGCGTCTTCATACTCGCGCGGGTACGCCCAAATAATGGTCGGCAGGCGCGTTCCGGCCTTGTAATCCGGCGGCAGGTACAGGGTGAACGACATTTCCACGCCGTCCGGCCGCTTGTAAGTGACCAGTTCCTTCTTCACCGTGCGCATGATGGGCTGCGGGTCCGGGAAACTGGTGAAGGCGGTCAGCTTGCCGGCGGCGGTTCGAATGAAATAGTTGGGCGGCTCAGTGGGGCTTTCCCGCCGCGTGAAAAAGGTATCGCCGTGATTGTCCAGCAGGCCCTCCACGGCTTCGTAGTGTTCATCATCGCAGCGGAACAGTTTTTCGGTTTTCAGCGTGGTGAGGTTGAAGCGATTCAGGAACGGGTGATCTCCGGCCGGCGTGGGTCCGGTGCCTTGCAGGAAGATGTTGTCGCCATCCATCAGGATGGCGCGCTCGCCTCCCGCCACGGTCTTTTGCATGGGGGCGCCGGGGTTGGCGTACCGGTCGCTGGTGTTGTAGCTCCAGAGTTCGCGCGGCGCCTCGGCGGGCTTGTCCAGATCGATCATGAGCGTGCGCGATACGCGATTCGCACCGGCCGCTCCTCCTCCCCCGCCTCCTCCGCCGCGGCCACCGCGGCCGCCGCCAGTACCCAGCAGGGCCAAATGCCCGTTTTCAAACAGGGTGACTCCCGGGATCCCGGTTTCGGATTTGTACAGCTCTTTCGCTTCGCCGGTGAACGGCGCGGCCAGCGCCATCAGGTGCTCGGGCCGTGGAGTGGCGCCGCGCCCGCCCCGTCCGGTGCCGCCCCTGGCAGGCGCATTGCCGATGGCATCGATCCACATCAGCGTGGCTGGCTCGTTGAAGCGCCAGGCGAGGCCGCGAGTGCCGCGCGCAGGTGGCTCGGCGGGAGCCGCCAGCGGATCGTCCGTGGGTCCGAGGCCGCCGCCGCGTCCGCCGGTGGCCAGCGGCATACTGGCAATGTGATGGACCGCTTTGCCGGCGCGGTCCCAAACGTCTACTTCCTTGGGAAACTGGCGCGCCTGGTACAGGTACGAGAACGGCTTGTGAATCATGGTGACCAGGAAATAGTTGCCATCCGGCGAGGGCCGCGCCGATTCGATGATGCCCGGCTTTCCGATGGGCGTCACTTTCCCGGTCACCGAATCCACCGTGGCCAGTTGCGCCGTCGCATAAAACTCGAAAAGGTCTTCGTCATGCTCGTTCTGCAACATGTCTTCGTGGGTCACCACGCCGCGCCCGCCGCCCAGGCTCTCCTGAATGTGCGGACCCTGGGGCACCAGCGGTTCCGCCGGCGGAGCGCCCCGATTCGTACGCACGGCGTGCACCAGCAAAGTCCGGCTGTCCGCCAGCCATTGCACGGTGCCGCCCGCCGCCGCGCCGCCGCGTCCACCGCCTGCCCCGGCGGTGCCCATCACGTCGTTGATGTGCACGCCTTCGATTTTGTGCGTGCGGCCCGTGGCGGCGTCGCCGACCCATAGCTCGATGGCGTGCGCCGTAGTGTTGGTGAAGGCGAAGTGTTTGCCGTCGGGGCTCCAGCGCCCCAGGCTGAGCTTGGGATTCGGCGGAAGCATCACCTTGATTTCCGTGCCTTCGGGCAGTTTGCGCAGTGAGAGGGTGCTGTTGAAGGTCACGTTATGAAGTCCGTTGGTGGCCGGATTGATTCGCATTCCGGCGATGCGCAGCATGGGCTGCGCCAGCTCAGCAATCGGTGGGTAGCGGACAGGGCTTCCCTGCATGGCATACGTGTGGGTGGGGTTCAACGTGAGGGTTGGGGTTGCCGGCGAGTTCAGGATATCCATGACCGCCTGGGGAGGCTTGTGATACTCGGCGCCGAAAATGATCAGTGCCGGCAGAAAAAGCAAAAAGGGGGCCTTTGTCGCGAGTTTCATAACGGTAAGGCAATGCTATTGAAACGCGCGCCGGATGTCAAATCCTACCCGCCTCATCCTACCCGCCTCATTCATGCCGGAGCGCCGTCACCGGGTCGACGCGACCTGCGCGGAGAACGGGCCGGATCGCCGCCAGTCCGCAGGCCACTAACAGGCATACCAGCGGTGAGGCGACGCTGGCGAAATCCGATGGCTTCACTTCGAAAAGCAGCGAGGCGATGAGGCGCGCCGATGCCAGTCCTCCGGCCAACCCGGCCGCAACTCCCACCGCCACGGTCACGGCGACACCTCCCGTGAGCGTACGAATCACATGAAGGAACGGGGCGCCCAGGGCCATTCGGATGCCGATCTCTCTGGTTCGCTGCACCATGGAATAGCGGAGCACGCCATACAGTCCCACTGCCGAAAGCGCCACCGCAACCAGGCCAAAGAAGCCGCCAAGCAGCGCCAGCATCCTCTCTTGCAGGATAGTCTCCGTGGTGTGGGTGGATTGCAGGGTCACTTGTGTCACACGGAGCGAAGGGTCCACCCGCTGGATTTCCTTGCGAAGCGCCGGGGCGAGGGGGATGGGATTCCCGGCTGTGCGCACTTCGAAGACCGATCCCACACCGCGAATTGGTTGATAGACCGTGGGTGCCTCGGGCTCGCGAAGGTTGTTGTACCTGGCGTCGCGCACCACCCCTACGATTTCGAGATCGCCGAAATGTCCGTCGTCATCGATCATGCGCTGAAATCGCTGCCCAAGGGCTTCCTGCTCGGGAAAGAACTGCCGGGCGAAGGCCTGGTTGACGACCGCTGCCATGGGCAGTGGCGGAGCGCTGTCCTGATCCGCAAAGTCCCGCCCGCTCAGGAAGGGGATTTGCATCGTTGCAAAGAATCCCGGCGACACCGTCAGGAACTGCGGCCGCGTGCGCTCGACTCTAGCTCCGGCGAAACGGATGGGCGGATCGACAGTGGGTGTCATGGCTCCGCCCATCAGTGCAAACCGCGACGTAGCCGCGCCCTGAACGCCAGGAAAATGCCGCAACCGGTCCAGCACCTCGCTTTGCACCACTCGCGCCCTTTCGCCTGCGGCGCCGGGAGGTGCCATGTCAAAAAGCAGCAGATTTTTCTGGGAGAATCCCAAGTCAACGCTCGTGAGTTTGTAGAAGGAGGTCAACAGCAAACCAGCCACAAACAGCACTACAAAACTAAACGCAACCTGGGCGGCAAGCACCGGGCGCAACAGCCCGATTCGCGCCGATGGCCTGCCGTTGCCCCTGAGCGCATCGAGGGGCCTTGCCGCGGAAGCCCGCAGTGCCGGCGCCATTCCGAACAGCAGGGTGGTCAGCAGACTCACGAATGCCAGAAAGGCAAAGACCCTGCTATCGGGATGAACGTCGAGATATGTGGGATCTCCAGTTGTACTCATCAGCCTTACCATCGAGGGCGCCATCGCGGATGCGAACAGCAGACCGATCGTACCGGAGGCGAGTGCCAGCAGGCAGCCTTCGATCAGCACCTGCTGCAGCAGCCTGGTACGGCCGCCGCCCAGCGCCGCCCTCATGGCCATCTCACGGCCCCGCGCGACCGCCCTCGCGACAAACAGGTTGGCCACGTTAGAGCAGGCTATCAGTAGAACCAGGCCCACCACAACGGCCAGAATCCACAGCGGGCGTTCGAACTGCCAGCGTACGAACGTCTGGTGGCCCTGGGCCGCCGCGCTTATACTGACGCGCGTGGTTACGTATTGCGCAATCTGCTCCGGCGATGTGCCCGGCGGCAGCAACGCCTGCACATGCTCCCTGCGAAAGCCAGTGAAAGCCGCCTGCAGCGTCTGCCGCAGTTGTTCGGGCGCGACGCCCGGTTTGAGCCGTCCGCAAATCGCGAAGCGCTCATTACCGGGATTCCGCATGGCTCGCGCCGGTGCGTAAGACATAAGAGGAACCCATACGTCGTTGAGATAGCCCGGTTCGACGCCACTGAAATCTTTCTGTGTGACCCCCACGATCCGAAATCTGGTGCCGTTCGCAGTGAACGTTCGCCCCAGCACCGACGCGTTACCACCGAAGCGTTGCGTCCAGAAGCCGTAACTGATCACCGCCACGGAGAGTTTCTCGTCCGGCCGGTCATCCGCATCCACCAGTAACCTGCCCAGCATCGGGCGGACGCCCAGTATCGCCAGTCCCGTTCCCGGAGATCCACTGCATCCGCACCTTTTCCGGCGCCGGTTCCGGCGTTCCCTCGTCGAAAACCGCAGACTGAAGGGGGCCCCAAACTGTCATGGCGAACAGTTGGACCTGGCCGCCGGCCACATCGCGAGCGTGCTGCAGGAACGGATAGCTGAAGCGATCGTCCCTGGGTGGCGCCCCCGGAAATGCAGGCCTGTGCTGGAATGAGACTCCCACCAGAGCCTCCGGATGGGACACGGGGAGCGGGCGCAGCATCAGGGCGTCGATCAGTGAAAACGCCGCGGCGCAGGCGCCCGCCGCGAGGGAAAGCGAAAACACCACGGCCGCCGTAACGGCAGGTTCCTTGCGCAGCATGCGGACGCCGAAACGGGCATCCTGAAACAGCGATTCGAGCCAGGACATACGCCTCCCGTTGACCGCAAACCAGCTTACTACAAGGTGCGTGAAGAGCTACGCTGCGGTCCAGCCGCCGTCAATGGTCATCACCGAGCCGGTCACGAACTCCGCCTCGCGCGAGCAGAGGTACAGCGCCATGTGGGCGATCTCCAGCGGATAGCCGCAGCGGCCGATGGGCTGGCGGGCATGCAGGTCGGCCCACGCTTTTTCCTTCTCGTGGGCGAAATTCTTCTCGATATATGCGTCCACGAACGGCGTGGCGATAGTACCCGGGGCGATGCAATTAACGCGCACCCGTCCGGCGTAGTCAATGGCCAGTTGGCGCGAGAGCGCCACCACCGCACCCTTGGTAGCGCAGTAGGCGAATCGCCGCTTTACGCCGATCAGGCCGGCCACCGATCCGATATTCACGATGCTGCCCTTGGACGCCAGCAGCAGCGGCATGGCCGCCCTGGTCACCAGGAACATGCCTTCCACGTTGACGCGGAACAAGCGCTGAAAATCGGGAAGCTGCGTCTCTTCGATGCCGCCCACCAGCCCGATTCCGGCGTTGTTCACCAGAATATCCAGCCCAGGCATCCCGGCGAATGCGGCATTCACCGCGGCTTCATCGGCGATATCCAGAATCGCCACCGAGGATCCGGGAAGTTCGGCGGATACCGATTCGGCGCGGGCGCGGTCCACATCCACGATGGTTACCGCCGCACCGGCTTCGGTGAGCACGCGCGCGGTGGATTCTCCAATCCCGCTGGCGCCGCCGGTCACCAGGGCTTTCAGCCCGTCAAGACGAAATGGAGTTGACATGAAATCGAATTGTACCGCCGCTGCGCGCTTCACCACTCTGCGTGCTAGCGTCGCAGCGGGTCTTCCACCCACGGAGGCGTGGCTTCGATCAGCCGCCCTAACTCCGGCTCCAGTTCCTCCATCCGGCACTTCATCTCCCAGGCAATCTCGCGATAGCTGAAGTGGCCCTTCACCCCGCTGCGCAGGCGCGAAATGTACTCCGCCTCGGCGAAATCCATTTTGAACAGGAACCGCGAGCGCGCTCCGAACGGCAGCAGGTATTGCGCGCCTACGGCCGGCAGAGCGTTCCGGCTCTCCCAGGCCGATTGCATGGCGAAACGAAAGATCTCGCCCGCGCCCGCATCGTCGACCAACCGCGGCGTCTCGTATCCCAGGCGGCCCGCATACTCCTGGCGAAACTTCTGGCAGCGGCGGTGACGGTGCAGGTCGCGATAGGCGCCGATATCGATGACCATGTCATAGGCATAAAGTCCACCGCGAAACCCGGCGGCGATCTCATCGCGGCGAGTGCGCGAACGCGTGGCCACGTCGATCACTTCGGCGCGCTGCCGGCTGCTCCAGGAGTGGGCCATCTCGTAAAGTTCGCGGAACGGGCGCGCGGTTACCGGATATAGCAGCGTGGCCACGATATCGGCCGGAACGTCGGCCGGTTTCAGCAGGTCCACGCGCGGCGCGGTTCCTCCGGCAGGCGCAGGCAGGTTCTGCCCGGCCCATTCCTTCAGGTCGGCGCGCAAACTGGCGGCGTGCTCATCGGGGTCGGCATGGCGCGCCAGCGTGGGGGCCATCGCCTCGCTGGGGCCGTCGCTATCCCACCGGCAATCCGGCTCCGCGGCACAGGCACGGGCGATCTCGTCCCCCAGTTCGCGCAGTTCCTGAAACTCTGACGCCTTGAGGCGGCGAATCTGCTTCTCCAGCGTGCGGATGCTGGTAACCTGCCCGGCATTGGTCGGAACGCCCCAAAACAGCAGATAGCGGGCCACATCGAAAGCCCGGGCGGCGATGTTGCGCTGGTAGGCCTCGGGCTTCATGTCGGCAGGGCGCGGCAGGCGCTCGCACAAACACGCGAAGGCCAATTGGTTTACTTTGGCGTAGGCCGCCAGCAGCGCTTCTCCGGCGGCCTGGTAGGCGGCCGCGCCGGCTGCCGGAAGTTCCGGCGGCGTAATGAATCCGGCACGCGAAAAATCCTGGTAGCGGGAGGATTTTGCCTGGCCGTCCCATAGCGGCTCCTCTTCGATTTCCGTGGCCGCGAGTTCGGAGATTCCTTCGAAGCACAGCACGGTATGCCCCAGGTCGGCGATGGAGGCATGCCCGTACTGGAAATAGTAGCTTTCCAGGAATTTTTGAGAATCGTGCGCCCGCACCCACTCGATCGAATCCCGAATCGAGTCCGGCGACCGGCTGTAACGAGCCAGTGCGAAAGCAATCTTCTCCGGGGGCATGGGCGCCACAGTGATCACGCGTTTACTGGAGGTCAAGAGGCTATGATAACGAGGAATGCAGATACGAATCCAACGGGTTCACCCCTCGGCGACGCTTCCCGAGTATGCCCACGGACCAACGGAAGACGCGGGTATGGATCTTTGCGCCGTGGAGACCGTCACGCTGGAGCCGGGTGTGCCGCTTCTGGTGCCCACCGGCCTGACCGTCGAGTTGCCGGCGGGCTTTGAGGCGCAGGTGCGGCCGCGCAGCGGGCTGGCGCTGAAGCACGCCATCACCATTCCCAACGCGCCGGGCACCATCGATCCGGGCTATCGCGGCGAGGTGCGTGTGATTCTCCTGAACCTGGGGGGCGACGCCTACACCATCCACGCCGGCGACCGGATCGCGCAGATGATTGTCGCCCGGTACGAGCCCGTGGAGTGGGTCGAAGAGAGCCTGGCGGATTCCGCCAGGGGCAGCGGCGGGTTCGGCTCATCGGGGCGGTAGTGTCATCCGCGTTTATCCGCGTTCATCAGCGGCCCAAAAACTTTAAGAGTCCCTTCTGGGGAACGGCACTTCGTTATGATGGCCGCCGATGAACACAGATGAACGCGGATACTTGGGGATGCCTTACTCGGGAATCACCAGCTCCTGGCCGGGTTGAATCCTGTTGGGATCGGTGAGAATGCCGCGATTCGCATCGAAGATCTTCCTGTAGTCATTGGCGTTCCCATAAAACTGCTTGCTGATTTTCGAGAGCGAATCTCCGGCTTTGACGGTGTATCGCCGCGTGGATTGGCCGCCGGTGACTGCCGCGCTCGCTGTCATGGTTTGCGGCTGCGTCGTGGCGGCTTCCGCGTGGAGATCGCAGATCAGGTCGGAGTAGTTGGAATCGATCGATTTGATCTGGTCCCAGACTCTGTTTTTCACGTCCTCCGAGGGCGCATTCCCCTGGATGAAGAGCTTGTCGCCTTCCATATGCATATGCGTGAGACTGACCTGAAGCTGCTGCATCAGGTTGATGGCGGGTTGATACTTCTGTTTCAACTGCTCGAATCGCTGATCGTTGGCCATAAGGTCAGGTTAGCCCCGAGCCCCGGCTTCTCAACGGTCTGAACCGCACAAGCGCGCCCGGCGGGCGTACGAATTCGCTCTCATGCCTCGATGCCCGATAAAAACACCGTCACCATCTGATCCACCACACGCGCGCGGTTGGGGGTTCCAAAGCGCTTGGGAAACAGCAGCCCGAACAAGCCGTGATAGGCCACCATCCCGATGAAGCCGCGGGTAGCGATGTCGGGAGTGACTTTGCGGAAAGCGCCGTCACGGATGCGGCGGCGGATATAAGCCGCCACCAGTTTGTAGAAATCCAGAAAAAGCTGGTCCATAAAAAGATCCGCGAGTTCGTGGCGCTCCAGGCAACTGAACAGCAGCAGGCGGGAGATGTCGGGGTCGGTTTCGTATCGCCGCAGGATCAATTCGCCCACGGACAGGAAAAACTGGCGATCGTCGCCGCGCCGGGCGAGCTCCGCCAGGTCCGCCGCGTGCAATGAGGCTTCGCCCGCCTTGGCTTCGATAATGGCTGTGTACAGGTCGCGCTTGGTCCGGAAATGGCGGTACAGAACGGGTTCGGTAACTCCGGCCGCCGCGGCCAGTTCGCGCGTGGTGGCGCCCCGAAAGCCCTTTTCCGCGAAGAGGTGAATGGCTGTGCGGACGATGGCGGCGCGGCGCTGCTCACTCTTCATGCGGATCTTCATGGGACCATGTCTAGTGTTCACTATATACCAGGCTTGACAGGTTGCCCTGTTTATACCTAGTCTGGATTTATACCGTGTCTAAATTGAGCCTGGAACTCGAAGAGGCTTTTCGCGTCGCCGCGCTGCGGCCCACCACCCAGCGTTATGCGGTGCTGGAGTTCCTGGTGCGCCATCCGGCGCATGCCACCGCCGAGGACATTTTTCACGCCGTGAACCGCAGCGACCCACGAGCTTCGCGCGCCACGGTGTACAACAGCCTGCGTTCTTTGGCCCGCGCCGGCCTGGTCCGCGAGGTTTTTTCGGAAGGCAAGGCCGCGCGGTTCGATGCCAGTCTTCACCGCCACCATCATTTTCTGTGCGAACGGTGCGGCGCGGTGGAAGATATCGCCTGGTTCGATCTTCCGGCCGGCGCCGGGAAATCCGCCCTGGGCGGCCGGGCGGTCCGGAACTATGAAATCCTGTTCCGCGGCGCCTGCCGGAATTGCAGGCCTTGAAATCCTATAATAAAGGAGAGCGACCATGAGTTTAGCCGAGAAACACTGTGTACCCTGCCGTGGAGGCGTCCCTCCGTTGCAAGGCGAAGCGTTGGAAAAGATGAAGGCCGAGGTCCCCAACTGGCAAGTGGCCGATGGCCACCACCTGACTCGTAGTTTCTCGTTTCCCGATTTCAAAAGCGCACTGGATTTTGTCAACCGTGTGGGCGCCGTTGCCGAACAGGAAGGGCACCATCCCGATTTGTACCTCGCTTGGGGAAAAGTGGATGTCAAGACCTGGACCCACAAGATTGACGGCCTGACCGAGAGCGATTTTATTCTGGCGGCCAAAATTGAACGACTGTATCCAAACTGAAAAGGAGCACTCCCGATGTTAGGTGTTGGTCATAAGTTTCCGGCATTCTCTCTGCAGGCGACAGTGAGTACCGATAAAGGCAAGGCCTTCCAGACAATTACGGACCGCGAATATAGCGGCAAGTGGAAGGTGTATTTCTTCTGGCCCAAGGATTTCACGTTTGTGTGTCCCACGGAAATCGCGGCCTTCGGCAAGCTGAATGGCGAGTTCCGCGATCGCGATGCGCAGGTCATCGGCGGCAGCACGGATTCGGAATTCGTGCACCTGGCCTGGCGCCAGAATCATGATGACCTGAAGGATCTGCCTTTCCCAATGCTCGCCGATATCAAGCGCGAACTGTGTACCGCGCTGGGCATCCTGGATCCGCAGGAGGGTGTGGCGCAGCGCGCCACCTTCGTGGTGGACCCGCACAACCTGATCCGCTTCGTATCGGTAAACGATCTTTCGGTGGGACGCAATCCCCACGAAGTGCTGCGCGTGCTGGATGCCCTGCAGACCGACGAACTCTGCCCCTGCAACTGGCAGAAGGGCCAGGAAGTCCTGAAGCCGGCGATTTGAGAAGCCAGCGCAGGCTTCCGCCCGGAGGCCTGCGCTGCCGTTACCCCCGCAGAGAATCTCGAACATGGAACAATTTCTGGAAACCATTCCGGAGTACGCCAAAGATCTGAAGCTCAATTTGGGAAGCATGCTGCGGCAACCGGAACTGACCGAGCAGCAGGCCTGGGGCACGGTAGTCTCGACGGTGCTCGCGGTGCGCAATCCCAGGCTTCAGGAGGCACTCGTGGCCGAAGCGGCCAAACATCTCAGCGAGCAGGCCCTGTTTGCGGCCAAAGCCGCCGCGGCCATGATGGGGATGAACAACATCTTCTACCGCTTTCGCCACCTCAGCACCAATCCGAAATACGGCCAGATGCCCGCGCGTTTGCGCATGAACGTGATTCGCACACACGCCGGTGACCCGGTGGATTTCGAACTGTGGTGCCTGGCCGTTTCGGCCATTAACGCCTGCGGCGCGTGCGTGGATTCGCACGAGCACGCGCTGCGTGAAAAAGGCGTCAGCGAGGAAACCGTCCTTGCGGCCGTGCGTATCGCGTCGGTGATTCACGCGCTGGCTTCCGTGGTGTAAGCTACGGACAGGCCAGGAGGCCGGTGCTACGCGAATTTCACGAAGACGATTGATGCAAGGAGTGGGGGGCGGCGCCCTGGCGCAGTCTTTGTCGACTGCCGATGCCGCTCCCGTGACACGCAAGTGGCCCATTGAAGAGGGTCCGGACACACCCAAGCTCTGTTTGGCGCCGGGGGATGGCGGCGGACCGCTGCCCGCCGGCATGCAACCGGCAGCCGCTGCGGCGCCCGGGGGACGCGGTGGGCGAGGTGGCGGCTACGGCGGCTACCTGGCGGCCAAAACCGAACCCGCTCCGGCTCCTGCAGTCGAGGCTGGGCCGGGCGGTTACGGGCGCAATCTTTCATCCGCCTACGAACGCATCCGGCAGCTTGGCGTGACCCACCTGTTGGGCGTCAACGTGGGTGGCGGATCTCCGTGGACCGAACAGAACATTCGCCATGCCATCGATACGGCCAAGGTATCCGGGATGGTGGCTTACAACGCCATGATCAACGTCCCGGCCAGCGTCATTTACGGCAAGGAGACGCGCGCCAGGGACATGGAGCCCTTCATCGCTTCCATCGAAGCCGCCGGAAAGGCCGGCCTGCCGGTGATGGAGTACAACTTCTATGCGCATCGCGCCATCGAAGGGTATTACGAAACCGTGGGCCGCGCGAATGCCGGGTATACGGGCTTCGACTATGAGCTGGAATTGCTGATCGACGAAAACGGCCGCGTGGTACAGCCCATCTATCGCGACGAGAACGGCAACATCACGCCCGAGACCCTGGCGGCGTTCCCGAATGCCAAAAAGGTCAAGTTCAAGGACCTGCCGCCGCTGGCTAACGAAGGCGCCCACAACCTGCCGGAAATGTGGGCCAACATTACTTACTTCCTGAAGGCCGCCATTCCCGCCGCGGAAAAGGCCGGGGTGCGGATGGCGCTGCATCCGAACGACCCGCCGGCGCCCATCAGCCGCGGATCCCAGCAGATCATGGGCACCGTGGCCGGCTGGAAGCATCTCATCGAGATCGTCAACAGCCCGGCCAACGGCATCACTTTCGATTGCGGCGTGACGCGCGAAATGGGCAACGATCCGGTGGTGATGGCCGATTATTTCGCCAGCCGCAAGCGCATCAACCACGTGCATTATCGCAACGTCCAGGTGGTCAAGCCGCTACGAGAAATACCAGGAGGTGTTCATCGACGCGGGAATGGGGGATATGTTCGGCGTGATGAAGGCCCTGGTGCGCAACAAATACATCGGGACGATCTACCCTGAGCATCCGCGCGCTTTGGATGCCGACCGCGACCGCCTGCCGCCCGGCGGCCGTCTGCCCGGCTACCCGGGCGGCGGAGGCTACACCGGAATTACCTTCAGCGTGGCCTATGCCAGGGCCATGATGCAGGCCGCCCTGGAATCCGTATAGACCGCGCGATCTGATACCATTCCACCCAATGGACGCCGTACAGATCTCTCACGTCACCAGAACGTTCGGGGAAGTGACCGCGGTGGACGATCTGTCTCTCACGGTTCCCGAAGGTTCCATCTATGGGTTCATCGGGCCGAACGGTTCCGGCAAGACTACCACGATGCGCATGATCGTGAATATCTTCTACCCCGACCGCGGGGAGATCCGCCTGTTCGGAGAAGGCACGCCGCAGAACAGCACCGACTTCATCGGATACCTTCCTGAAGAACGCGGCCTTTACCAGAAAATGACGGTCCGGGCGCTGCTGGAATTCTATGGGGAGCTGCGCTCGGGCCGCAAAGTCAAAAGGGAAGTCGAAAGCTGGCTGCAGAAACTGGACCTTTCGGCGCGCGCCGCCGACAAAGTCGAGACCTTCAGCAAGGGGATGAGCCAGAAGGTGCAGTTCATCGCCGCCGTGGTTCCGGAACCGAAACTTCTGATTCTGGACGAGCCCTTCAGCGGACTCGACCCGGTGAGCGCCGAGGCCATCCGCGCCGCCATTCTGGATCTGCGCCGGCGCGGCGTGACCGTGATCCTCAGCACCCACGACATGAACCTGGCGGAGACCATGTGCGACTACATCTTCATGATCTTCCGCGGCCGGAAAGTTCTGGATGGAACCCTGAGTTCCATTCAGGATCAGTACGGCGACGACACCATTCGCGTCACCACGGCCGGCGGATTTCCAGCCGTCGAGCACCTGCCCGGGGTGGAACAGATTCGCGACCTCGGCCAGGTACAGGAGCTTCGCCTGGTGCGCGGCACCGATCCGCAGGAGGTGCTGCGGATGCTGGTGGCGCAGGCGCGGGTGACCAGTTTCTCGTTGACCAGGCCCTCCCTGCACGACATTTTCATGCGGATTGCAGGGCCCGCGGCCGCGGAGGCGAATCATGCGCATGCATAAAGTGTTGACCATCGCCAAACGCGACTACATCGCCACGGTCCGCACCAAGGCGTTTCTGTTCGGCCTGGTGGTGGCGCCGGTTTTGTTCGGCGGCGGGTCTATCGCGATGTCGTTTCTCAAGAGCAAGCCGGATCTGAGGGACCGGCACATCGCCATCATCGATCGCACCGGTGTGGTGGCCGATGCCGTGGTGAACGCCGCCAAAGAAAAGAACGAGCGGGAACTGTTCGACAAGAAAACCCACCAGCAGATTGTGCCCCGGTACGTGTTCGAGGTGATCGTGCCGGATGGCGATTCCAAGAGTCAATTGCTGGCCCTCTCTGATCGCGTGCGGCGCAAGGAACTGGCTGCCTTTCTCGAAATCGGCAAGGATGCGCTGGTACCGCAAAAGCCCGTGCCGGACGAGCAACCTTTCGGCGGCGACACCAAAACCGACCCCGCCACGCGGGTTTCGTATTACACCAATGCCGGCGGAATCGATGAACTGCGCGGCTGGCTGAGTGGCCCGGTCAACGATGGCGTGCGTCTGGCGCGCCTGGCGCGCCTGGGTCTCGACATCAAAGGCAATGCCGGCGTGATGGCCTCGGTGCCGGTGGAAGGCCTCAGCCTGGTGGAGCGCGACCAAAAGACGGGCGAAATCCGCGAAGCGCGAAAACGCAACGAACTGGAAGGCTTCTTTGTCCCCTTCGCGGTGGCTATGATCCTGGCCATGATCGTGATGGTAGGCTCGGCGCCCATGCTCCAGAACGTCACCCAGGATAAAAGCCAGCGCGTGGTGGAGACTCTGCTGGGCGCCGCGACGCCATTGGAACTGATGTCCGGGAAAGTGCTGGGCGCGGTGGGCGTTTCGGTGACCAGTTCGCTTTTGTACGTGGTGGCGGGCGTTTTGGTGGTGAACGCTTTGGGAATCTCCGGCCTGCTGCCGCTGAGTATTATTCCGTGGTTTTATGCCTACCTGCTTGCCGACGTGGTGATGCTCTGCGCCTTCGCCGCGGCCCTGGGAGCCTGCTGCAGCACCCCGCAGGATGCGCAGAATCTGGCCATTGTATTGCTGATGCCCTGCCTCATCCCCATGTTCATGCTGGTCACCGTATTGCGGGAACCCAATGGACTCACGGCGACAGTGATGTCGCTGATTCCGCCATTCACTCCCATCCTGATGCTGCTGCGGCAGGCTAACACCGAGGGCGTGCCGGTGTGGCAACCGTGGCTGGGGCTGGCCGGAGTAATGGTATTCGCCGCCGCGACCGTGTGGGCCGCCTCCCGCATCTTCCGCGTGGCCATCCTGATGCAGGGCAAGCCGCCGAAGTTGATGGAGATGGCACACTGGGCCTGGAAGGGCTGAGATGCGCGGCATGAGCCGGTGGAAGCGGGAATGCATCTGAATGAGCCTGATCACGAAATTGTCATAGTGAGCGGGTATAATTGCGTTTTCCCACAAATCAATGATGGACCGGACCGCAGCGAGACCGGCGAGAGCGCGATTCGCGAAAAGGAGGACAATCAACGATGCAGATGCCGAATGAGGGATGCAGGTTAGGGAGAGCTCTTGGGATCTTTTTGTTAGCCGGATCCGCCGCAGTCCTGGGTCAAGCGCCAAAAACCACCAATCCCAATCGCACCGTTGGCCCGCAACAGGATGGGTCCGTCGTGGCGTCGGACAACCAGACGCTGACGCCCGCCGGCAAGATCATCGATCTCGGTTCGCCAGTACGCGCCAAGTCTCTTGCTCTGAATCCGAACCTCAAGACAAATAGCGGCGCCGTCCTGCTCATGGGCTCCCCGCAACCGATAATCGTCTTCAACACGGCGACTGGCGAGGTTCTGCAACGATTCACTCCCTTCCTTTATGAAAGGGACGGTATCTGCTACCAGCAAAGCGGGCTCCTTCACCGGCATCACCTATTCCGCGGACGGCAAGAGTCTATTCTTCAGCCAGGACGATAATCACGTAGTCATAGCGAATGTCGACCCGCAGACCGGCCTGTTGACGAACGGGCAGAGCGTGACTTTGCCGGGTCCGCCGGCGGATGGTCGAGCGTACCATAATGCGAAATCCATCAACCCGGGCGGTATCGCGGTTTCCGCCGACGGGAAGCGCGCCTATGTGGTCCTGAACGTAACCAACATGCTCGGCGTGATCGACCTGGCAGCATCTCCGGCCAAACTCATCGCCCAGATTCCGGTCGGTAACGCACCGAATAGCGTGGTCATCCATGGCAAATATGCGTATGTCAGCAACGAAGGCGGACGGCCGGCCACCAGCGAAGACTTCACCAACAATTCGGACGGCACTCCGATCGTTGTAGACCGGAAAGACGCGTTTGCAATCACTGGCACTCTGTCGGTGGTGGATGTGGCGGCCGGCAAGGAGGTCAAGACGGTCAATGTAGGCCTGCACCCCGCCGGCATGACAATCTCCGGCTCTTACCTTTACATCGCCAATGCATACGGCGATAGCCTTTCGGTGATCGACCTGCGCACGGATCGGGTGGTGCGTACGATAGGTCTCAGCGTGCCGATTGCAGGCGGCGTTTTCGGCGCCGGACCGAACGGCGTTGCCGTTACCGATGACGGACGGGCCTATGTCACGCTGGGCCAGGCCAATGCGGTCGCCGTCATCAACCTTCAGGGACGCGACGCGCATCCGGTCATCGGTTACATTCCGACCGGCTACTTCCCGACCTCCATCGCCTATGACAAAGCCCGGAAACAACTTGTAGTGGCCGACGACAAGGGCTTGGGCGCGCATGTTCCCGCGCGTTCCGGCGGCCTGTCCGGCTTCAACACGCATCAGGATACCGGAACCGTCAACCTGATCCCGGTGCCGAACGCGAATGAACTCGCGCGGTTCAGCCAACAGGTCTTCGACAACAATCACTGGAACCTGACCACGAATATCGAGGTGGGACCGCAATACGTCGATTCCCATGCGGCGCCGGTGGCTGTGCCCAGGCATGTGGGTGAACCCTCACTCATCAAGTATGTATTTCTGGTGATCAAAGAGAACCGCACCTACGACCAGATGCTGGGGGATGTGCCGTGGGGCGACGGCGACCCTAAGCTTGCGATTTTTGCGTCCGGCGTTCCCAATCAGCACGCGCTGGTCAAGCGCTTCCCGCTCCTCGACAATGTTTATGCCCCCAGCCGCCAGTCAGCCGACGGTCATCCGTGGATCGGCATGTCGGGTTCCTTTTACTCCAACGACATTTTGTCGCCGGATTGGATTCGTTCGTATCCTGGCGGCAATTCCGACGATCCTCTGACTTATACTCCCAGGGGTTTCTTATGGACCGCCGCCGAAGCCAAAGGCCTCTCCGTCAGGCTCTATGGCGAATGGAGTCATGGCGCAAAGATCGCCCAGAAGCCGGATGGAGCGAAATACGGCTGGAGCGATTACTATCGCACCGCGATGTGCAAGGAAGGCAAGGCGCCGCAATCCGATTGCGTGGTGCCGGACGATGCGATCAGCGTAAGCTCCGACATTCCTTCCGCGGCCAGGATCATGGATCCGCATTACCCGCCGTTCAATCTCACCATTCCCGACCAGTACCGAATGGATTACTGGATCCCCGAGTTCCGGCGGCTCGATGAAGCCAATCAGGTTCCCAACTTCACCATCCTCTGGCTTCCGAACGACCACACCGCCGGAACCACCAAAGGCCAACCTTACCCAATCAACTACCAGGCCGATAACGATCTGGCTCTCGGCCGCATGGTGGAAGCCATCAGTCACAGCAAGATATGGGCGCAATCGGCTATCTTCGTCGAGGAAGACGATTCCCAGGGCGGCGTGGATCACGTGGATGGTCACCGCCAGCCTGTTTTCGTCATCAGCCCTTATACTGTGGCTCCGCAGGCGCCTGGCCAGGGCAAGGCGATCCATACCACGTACACAGCCGAAAACATCAATCGCACAATCGAGAACATCCTGGGTATGCAGCCCCTGACGCAGTTCGATCTGGTGGCATCCCCCATGTTCGACGCGTTTCAAAACACGCCCGATTTGACGCCATACGACCACCTGGCGGCGGCCATCCCTCTCGACCAGGGACCAAACCTGCCGGCCGACAAGACCCTTCTTGGGTACAGCCCCATGCAAAAGGCCTGGCTAAAGGCTACGGCGCAAATAATGAAGGGTAAGTACGACAAAGCCGATGCCGTCGACCCGAACTTCCTGAATCACGTAACGTGGTACTCGGCGACGGACTGGAAACGACCCTATCCGGGCGAGAATAAAGTGGAGATGCCCGGGCCGTTTCTCAGAGCCGCCAGGAAATACCGCGACGACGACGACGATAAGTAATTCGGGCTAACTCGCCTGGGGTGACCTTCATCTGTTGCAGGCGGGGTCGCCGAGCGCGCTTCGATCGCCGATCGCGATGCGATGCGCGCATCCTACCGCGCTCGCATCCTTCGCAAGTTCCTGCCAATAGGAAAGCGCCTCTGCTTGAATCCTCCGATCAAGCGTGGGGGAGACCCATCCCGTAATCTCGACGTGAAAGCGGTCGGTAATGGGCTTGGGCTCCAGACTGTTGAAGTAGGCATACTGTGCGTTCAACATGTCCGCCTGAATCGACTTCCCGAGGAGATCCTTAAGATCCTGGCCCACACTGATATGCGGCCAAACACGGTAGGTGCATTCGTATTCCGCCCCCTTCTCCACGCACGAATCGACCTTGGAGTTCTTGATCTCTATCACCGTCGCGGAGATTTGTAACCCCATCGCGTAAGTCACGGTATTCGGCCCCGTGATCCTGCCGCCGTTGTGCGCGTACGAGCGTAGGAAGGCGAGGCCCACTTCGCGGTCGGTGGGCGGCGGGATGTGCTCGTTCTCGACGAAAATCCGGATGGTGTTCGGAACCATGTGTTTCTTTTCCCAATCCGAGAACTTGAGAAGCTCGACATCGCGCGCGATCTGCCATTCTTTCTCAACCAGCGCGCTAAAGACCGGCGCCGACGCGGGCAACGGACGGTCCGATTCCAACACGTACCGGGCCTCCACATTTTGCAGGTTGGCGCTGTTCGCCGCCTTCGCAATCAACGCTGCAACTTGCGGCGCCACGGCGCTCCAATCTCTCGCTCGCCGCTCTGTGAAATGCGCCAGCGTGGCTTTCACAACCTCATCCGTCGCGACTCGTGAGTAGACCGCGCTGAACTCTTTGTACCATTGGGTTCCGGCTTCCACCGCGCTTAGCTACCTGTTCCTTCTTCTTCGTGTCTACTGAAATGGCTGGCTGTCCACTGTTTAGGAATTCGGTTGCCTTCGGCATTGATGTATTCAAACTGCGCATTGCGGTCCGGGTGCGAGGAGCCCTCCTTCGTCTTGCGGTTCGCCTGCAAACTGTATTTCTGTTCGTGCAACAGTTCCGGCAACCAGCACGTGGCTTACTTGGTGTCCTTGGGCTCGCAACTCGTCGGCGAGATTCCGCACGCTTTTGCATGTCCACCGCAGTGGGGATTGCGGATCCCCACGCGTTACTGGTTCGAGCAGTCTTCTCTAGATCGAGCAGCAGATCTGGATCTTTGAACGATGCCTTCTTCCGACCGCCGCCCTTTTGCCGAATCGGCAGATGCTTTCGCTGTGAGCGGTCCGGCTTTTTCCGCAATTCCGCCAATCCCACTGCGATGGCGCGCCTGGAAACGCCGCTGGCGCGGGACACAAGCGAGATGCCACCCCGCCCGTGGGCCGCGCTTTCCGCTGCCGCCCACAATCCGGAACCGAAGCCGTCGATGTGCTTGCGCTCATCCGCCATCAACCCCACCAGGCCCTGGTGCAATGCGGCGGAAAGCCGGCTGTCTTCCCGCTTGCCGGCTTCCGGTCCGGCAGCCAGAAACAATTCATGATTCTCAGCCGCGACCTGATCAAGATTGAGGATGGCGGCGCGACTCTTGGCCGCGGCGATAGCCGCGCTCACACGCGACACCAGCAGCGGCTCGCCTGAGCGGCTCCGGGCGGCGGCCGAGGCCGTTTCGAACGTTTTGAATTCCGATGGCCACAACACCGCGAATGGCTTTCGGCCCGCCTTATCCAACGCGACCGCTTGCGGATAGGAGTCGCCCGAAGCGGGAATTGCGTTGAGTTGATCCACCGATCTGTGGAACGCCTCGCGAACCTTTCGGCGCTCCGCAACTTCCGTATTGCGCCGGTTGTCCGGTACTTCGCCGCCGCCCACCCGGCCGCCTCTCGCCGCCCTGCGGGCTGCTCTTACTTCGGCGCGCGGTGCTACGCCCGGTCGAAAAGCGAGTGTGAACTGCGCCATCAGTCCGCCGTGAAACTGGGCGCGAAACCGCGGCGAGTTGCTGCACGCCTCCATGTTTGCATTGACGGGCGCGAGGTCCTCACGAGTCATCTGGTCCACTGCCTTGCCGAAAAAGGGGACGAAGTAGGCGTCTTCATAGAGGTTGAGGAGCTTGGGATGGAGCTGGTCCAGCGTATCGGTTTTGTTCGTCGCCGAATACTCCTCTGTAGCGCGAGAGACCCATCGCAGAAACGCCAGACAGGCTTCGGGAGGCCTGCCGCCGCTGGCCGCGGCCTGTGGAGCGTTGCGGATCTCTTCGATTCGCGCCTCAGCCTGCTCTTGAACCGCCTCGGTTTTCTCCGCGTCGCGTTTCAAAGTAACCGGGCCACAGGCGCGGTTCATCGTGTTCCCGTTTAGCGTTTCCGTGGCAGGATCGTACGCGCCTTCGAGTCCGAACATCGGATGTCCCACAGGCACAGGCCGCGTTTCCCACCGCATCGGGAGAACCTGGAAGCGGTTGGTCGACGTTGTGAACCGGCCTTTCACGCGAAATGCGAGTTGCCTGCCAGCGGAGGCAGGCTGAAACGCAATCGTCGCGCCCAGCGTGCCGTCCGGCAGCAGTGTATTGACGGTGAGCTGGATCTGAATTGTTTCCTGTCCGCATGTATAGACGCCGGAGTATGCACCGGAGGGGCCCACCGCCCAGGCAGCGGCGACCGTCAACAGAAGAGCACAGCATCTGGAAATCAGGTGCGTCCAATTCATGGGGAGATAATATCGCATTTCCCCTCGTACGAACATCGCGGCACTCACTTCACAAATGTTCACGGGGCCGTGTCAGGCCAGTCCGGCCCCGGCAGGGATATTGGCGCTATGCGGCGGTCGCGCCGGCCTTATGGGTCTCCAACTGGAACGTTTCGGCGAAGATCTCCGATCGCGCAGCGACCCTGCCCATTGCCGGGCCGAAAACCTTGGCCACGAGGTTATTGTATTCGCGCATTTTGGCAACCCGGCTACTGACATCGAGGAACATCGCAACGGGCCGGTTCTTCCACCAGTTCAAGATCCATTCGACTGGCTGCAGCAGCAGGTTGGCACTATACCTGGTAGGGTCCAGCGGATTGAGAGCCGGCCGAATCAGCTCCGGGATATATCGGATGATGTTCTGAAGCCGCACTGAGTCGGTTCGCTCAAACGCCTTGCTCATCTGCGCCAGCAGTTCGCTGCGCTTCTGTATCAAGGCTTTGCGCTGCGCCAGTGACGCCGCGGCCAATCTCTGGTGCTCAAGCTGGCTGAGACTCTCCCTGAGGGCCCGCATTTCCTCGCGAAGCTCGAAGGTGCGCACAATGATGTCTGCCGGCTTATGGCTACGTTCCAGCACCAGGCTGGCAAATGGCGGAATGTACGCGATGGACTCCTCAAACTCCGCAGCGACGTCTGCTACCGTTGCTTTGAGCGCATCGGCCATTTTCTGGTACAACGCGGTTCGCGTGTCTTTATCGAATCGATTCGGGAAATGTTTCGCAAACTCGATGCGGCCCATCTGCGGCCAATAAGGGAGGCGGAATGCCTCGGCCGCATACACATAGTACATATCGTGGAGGAGTGATTTGCCGTCTTCGTAAGCACCCGAGCAGCCGTATTCAACCGCAGCGATCACTCTTCGGCCCGTATCCTCGAATGAGTGCAATCCGAGTTTGCGGCCATGCTGGTAGGGAAGCATCACCTCGTAAATGTCGTCCTGACCGTTCAGGATGTCAGCGATTTCCGCCCTCACGCGCGCTTCGAAGTCAACGTAACCCCCGGTAACAGCTTCCACATTCTCGATCCGCGCCAATCCATGAAGAATAAGGTCGGTGATGGCCCGCCCGCGGTCATTCGTATCCAACTCTTGCAGGATGCCTGCCCCAATTAGACTGCGGCGCAGATCGAGGTCAGCCGTTTCCGGGTTCATCTTGGCACGGTAGGGAGTAGAGCTGGTCGTGCAGCACAATTGCATCGATGAGCGAGCAAAGGTCGATTAGAGGGTAGGCGTAATTGCGCACCCAGGACCCGTATCGATCATAGTCGGGCGGATCCTGAATGTACTCGCGGGAAAAATCGCAGGTCAGGAACCGGCTGGCCTCGCCGACCATGGTGTTGGTGACGAGCGCTGCCCCAGAGTGTTGGCAACGTCGCATTCGAGTGTCTGCATGAAGCACGCTTGCTACGAATTAGTCTACTACTCTCCGGTTACACATCTCACTCGCAGCACCAGCAGTGCAAACTGGCGTTAAGGACGAATATCGGACACTATTTGGGCGCTGCGGATCGGATATACTTGACAGACCCAGTCACCATGAGGATTGGCCCGCGATCCCCCAGTAACCTCCAGCAGTCTGTAGGCGCACGCGATCAGATAATCCGCGCATGTTTCCTCATCAAAGTGGGAGCATACACCTCCTGGCCCAAGGGTGACTCACGGTCGGAGTAGCCCCTTACCTGCTCGCAGGCATTTGGAGGCAGGTGCGGCGAGTTGCCCGGTTTCGGGGGCGTGTGGTATGGTGCGTTCGTCTGTGGGACGTTTAGAAAATAAACTCGCATTGGTGACGGCGGCGGGAGCAGGCATCGGACGCGCGACGGCGGAAGCCTTTGCGCGCGAGGGCTGCCGCGTGGTGGCGACCGACATCGCTGCGGCCAGACTGGAAGGCCTTAGCGGCGAACTGCTCCCGTTGGATGTCCGCTCGACCGAGGCAGTGCGGTCTCTGGCCGCGCGGATCGGTCCAGTGGACATTCTGTTCAACTGCGCCGGATTCGTGCATCACGGAACAGTTCTGGAGTGTTCCGAGGACGATTGGGACTACTCGTTCGATGTGAATGTGAAGTCGATGCATCGCACCATCCAGGCCTTCCTGCCGGGTATGCTCGAGCGCGGCAAAGGCTCGATCATTAATGTCGCGTCCGGTGCTTCGTCGGTGCGCGGCATTCCCAACCGGTACGTTTACGGCGCCAGTAAAGCGGCCGTAATCGGCCTCACGAAAGCGGTGGCAGCCGATTTCATCCGCGCGGGGATTCGCTGCAATGCGATCTGTCCCGGAACGGTGGAATCGCCTTCGCTCGAAGCCCGGATCGCGGCACAGGCGGAAGGGCAGGGCCGGTCCGTGGCGGACGTACGCCGCGAGTTCGAAGCCAGGCAGGCCATGGGCAGAATCGGAAAGCCGAACGAAATCGCTGCGCTGGCGGTCTATCTGGCTTCCGACGAGAGCGCCTTCACCACGGGAGCGATTCACATCGCGGACGGAGGGTTTTCGCTGTGACAGGAGTCGCGCAGGAATTGATGACGCGCGACCTGGCCGGGCTCGGACTGATTGAGACGGGAGAGCAGGTACGGTTTACTGTTTTGCCGGGAGGCGTGTCCTCGGACATTTTCAAGGTCGAGGCCGGGGAGCGCGTATTCGTGGTCAAACGGGCGCTGCCGAAGCTGCGTGTCGCCGGAGATTGGCAGGCGCCGACGTCGCGCAACCGCCACGAGGCGGACTGGCTAGTGACCGTGGGACGCATTTTGCCCGGTAGTGCTGCGCGGCTTCTGGCGCGCGACGACGAGGCGGGTCTGTTCGCCATGGAGTACCTCGATCCGGCGATGTTTCCGGTCTGGAAAGAACAGTTGCGCGACGGCCTGGTAGACCCGAACTTTGCCGCCTCTGTGGGACGCAGCCTGGCATTGATTCATGCGCAGACCGCCGGAGATCGTGCCATTGCGGAGTTATTTGCCACCGATGCGGTGTTCCGCGCGATCCGGCTGGAGCCGTACTTCGAGGCGACCGCGAGGCGGCATCCCGCGATGGCGAGCCCGCTCCTCGCGCTCTCCGCGTCCACACTGGCTACGAAGGTGGCGCTGGTACATGGAGATGTGAGTCCGAAGAACATCCTTGCGGGGCCGCACGGATCTGTGTTTCTGGACGCCGAGTGCGCGTGGTTCGGCGACCCGGCATTCGATCTCGCATTCTGCCTCAACCACCTGCTGCTCAAATGCCTGTGGAACCGTGCCGCGGCGCGGCGGCTGATCGAGGCGTTCGAGCGCCTTGCAGGGGCGTATCGCGAGGGTGTGAGTTGGGAGTCTCCGGCGGCGGTAGAGGAAAGAACCGCGCGGCTGCTTGCCGCCCTGATGCTGGCCCGCGTAGACGGGAAAAGCCCGGTAGAGTACCTGACTGCCGCTGACCAGAGCCTGGTGCGGGAGGTCGCGCTTCCGCTGATCGGGATGCCGCCGCAGTCGCTGGCGGAGATCAAACGCGTGTGGGCCTCGCGGCTGGGGATTTGAAGATGAAAGCCACGGCCATTCGCCTTGTTCGCGGACGCCGCGTTTGGGACTCGCGCGGCCGTCCTACGGTGGAAGCGGAGGTGGAGTTGGAGTGCGGCGCGACAGGTCGCGCGATTGCGCCCGCCGGGGCGTCCATGGGATCGGGCGAGGCGGTGGACCTCCGGGATGCCGATGGATTTGACGTGCGCGGCGCCGTCGCGAACGTCAATGGGTGCATCGCGCGGTCGCTGGCGGGGGCCGACGCCGAAGACCAGGAGAATATCGACCGCCTGCTGGTGGACGCCGACGGCACAACCGACAAGCGCAAGCTGGGCGGAAACGCGCTGATCGCGGTCTCGATGGCGACGCTTCATGCCGCGGCGGCAGCACACGGCCGTCCGCTGTGGCGCTATCTTGCGCCGGACGCAACCTGTCTGCCATTGCCGGAGATCCAGATCTTCGGTGGCGGTGCGCACGCCGCGAGGCGCATCGATATTCAGGACCTCATGGTAGTCTGTCCAAAGGCGCGCTCGTTCGCCGAGGCTCTGGACCGCTCCGCCGCCATCTACCGCGCGGCCGGCGTTTACCTTGCCAACCGGCACCTGCTGCAAGGCGTCGCCGACGAGGGCGGCTACTGGCCCGTGTTCGAATCCAATGAGGAGGCGCTGGAGGCGCTCGTGCGCGCTATTGAATCGGCGGGACTGATTCCCGGCAGCGATGCGGCCATATCCCTCGACATAGCGGCTTCGCAGTTCCGCTCGGCGGCCGGATACCGATTGAGCCGCGACGGGCGGCTGCTGGACACGGACGGGTTGATCGAGTTGCTGGGGCGATGGATCGAGCGATATCCAATCGTTTCCATCGAAGATCCTCTGGCGGAAGACGATTCCGAAGGGTTCCGGCGCTTCACCGCGGCATTCGGAAGCAAAGTGCAGGTGATCGGAGACGACCTTCTGGTAACGAACGCGGCGCGGGTGCGCGATGCCGCGGAGGCCCGGCTGTGTAACGCGGTATTGATCAAACCCAACCAGGCGGGCACCGTTACCGAGACCCGGGCGGCGCTCGCGGCAGCACGCGAGAACGGAATGGCGGAAATCGTCTCGGCGCGGTCGGGCGAATCGGAGGACGTTACGATCGTGCACCTCGCGGTGGGCTGGAAAGCGGCACAACTGAAGGTGGGTTCCTTTGCGCGGTCGGAGCGGATGGCGAAATGGAATGAGGCGCTGCGGATCGAAGAGGCGCTTGGTTCCGGCGCGACTCTGGCGCGCCCGTTCCAGAAATTTCAGGAGCAGACATGAGCACGGACGGCAAGGTTAAATACCGGTCGGCGGACTGGTTCGGCAAGGCTGACAAGGACGGGTTCGGACATCGAAGCTGGATGCGGAACCAGGGTCTTCCGGGAGACGTCTTCGACGGGCGTCCGGTAATTGGGATCTGCAACACGTGGTCGGAGCTGACCCCGTGCAACGCGCACTTTCGCGACTTGGCGGAGCATGTGAAGCGCGGCGTGTGGCAGGCGGGCGGATTCCCCGTGGAATTCCCGGTGACTTCGCTGGGCGAGTCAATCATGCGCCCCACCGCGATGCTGTTCCGCAACCTGGCCAGCATGGACGTGGAGGAATCGATCCGTGCCAATCCAATCGACGGAGTCGTGCTGATGTGCGGCTGCGACAAAACCACGCCGTCGCTGGTGATGGGGGCCGCCAGTTGCGATATCCCCGCGCTGGTGGTTTCAGGCGGGCCGATGCTGAACGGCAAGTATCAGGGGCGGGATATCGGGTCGGGCACGGACGTGTGGCGGTTTAGCGAAGAAGTCAAAGCCGGCCACATGAGTTTGCATCAGTTCATGGAAGCGGAGTCCTGCATGTCGCGCTCGCCGGGACACTGCATGACGATGGGGACGGCATCGACCATGGCGTCGATGGTGGAGGCGTTGGGACTGTCGCTACCGGGCAATGCCGCCATCCCCGCTGTGGATTCGCGCCGGTCCGTCCTGGCCCACCTGGCCGGGCGGCGGATCGTGGAGATGGTGCCGGAGGACCTGCGGATCTCGCGCATCCTGACCCGCGAGGCTTTCGAGAATGCCATCCGCGTCAACGCCGCTCTGGGCGGATCGACGAACGCGGTGATTCATCTGCTGGCGATGGCCGGGCGGCTGGCGGTGCCGCTCTGCCTGAACGACTTTGACCGCCTGGGCCACGACTGCCCGACGTTGGTCAACCTGATGCCGTCCGGACAGTACCTGATGGAGGATTTCTATTATGCCGGCGGTGTGCCCGCAGTGGTGCGCGCGCTGGGCGAGCACAACATGCTGCATCGCGATGCGCTCACGGTGAACGGGAAAACGATTTGGGAGAATTGCCGGGAGGCGCCGAACTGGAATGCGGAGGTGATCCGTCCCTGGGACCGCCCGCTGCTGGAGCGCGGAGGCATCGCCATTCTGCGTGGCAACCTGGCGCCGAACGGTGCGGTGATTAAACCTTCGGCCGCATCGCCACGGCTGATGCGGCACGCCGGCCGGGCAATCGTGTTCGAAAACATAGAGGACTACAAGCGGCGAATCGACGACCCGACGCTCGAGGCCGACGAAGACAGCGTGATGGTGCTGAAGAACTGCGGACCGAAGGGTTATCCCGGGATGGCCGAGGTAGGAAACATGGGGCTTCCCGCAAAGCTGTTGAAGCGCGGCGTCACGGATCTTGTCCGGATCTCGGACGCGCGCATGAGCGGCACGGCATACGGGACGGTCGTGCTGCATGTGTGTCCCGAAGCGGCGATCGGTGGTCCGCTGGCGCACGTCCGGGAGGGCGACCGCATCGAACTGGACGTGGAGCAGCGCCGGCTGCATCTGGATGTGTCCGAGGAAGAGATGGCACGGCGCCGGGCCGATTGGAAACCGGTGCCGCCGCCCATGGCCGGGGGCTACCAGCGGCTTTACTTCGACCATGTCCTTCAGGCGGATACGGGCGCCGATCTGGACTTCCTGGTCGGTTGCCGCGGCCACGTGGTGGCGAGGGAATCGCATTGAGCAGCCGCCCTACTCGTACCCGCTTCGTCATCCTCGCGTTGTTGTTCCTCTCGGTGGTGATCAATTACCTGGACCGCGCCAACCTGTCGATCGCCGGACCGGTGCTGGCGCGAGAGCTGGGGATTCATTCCATCCGGATGGGACTGGTATTTTCGGCGTTCGGATGGAGCTACGTGCTCTGCCAGGTTCCGGGCGGTTGGCTGGTGGACCGGATACATCCGCACAAGCTGTACGCAGTGCTGATTGCCTTGTGGTCGGTTGCGACCGCGCTGCTCGGCCTGGCATCAGGTGTTGCATCGCTGTTCGCGCTGCGTCTGGCGATCGGGGCACTGGAGGCGCCGTCATACCCGATTAACAATCGCGTTGTGACCACGTGGTTTCCGGAGAGTGAGCGCGCGACGGCGATCGGCGTCTACACTTCCGGACAGTTCATCGGGTTGGCGCTGCTTACCCCGGCGCTGGTTTACCTCCAGATTCATTTCGGGTGGCGCAGTATCTTCATTTCGGTGGGGCTGGCGGGTTTAATTTGGGCCGCCGTCTGGCGCCGGGTGTATCGAGGGCCGCTGAGTTATCGAGGTACGAATGAGGCCGAGATCGAACTGATCCGCAGCGGTGGCGGGCTGGTTGACCTCAGCGACCGGAATCCGGGCGGAAGCGAAAGGACGTTCCGGCTGCGCGATCTCTGGTATGTGCTGAGTAAGTCGAAGTTGTGGGGTATCTACATCGGGCAGTATGCCTTAAATTCCACCCTGTGGTTCTTTCTGACCTGGTTTCCGACATACCTGGTGCAGTACCGGGGCATTGGACTTCAGCAGGCAGGCTGGTTGGCGTCGCTGCCGTTCTTAGGAGCTTTCGCCGGTGTAATCTGCTCCGGTCTATCTTCCGATTTGCTGGTGCGGCGCGGCCTGTCTCTGAGCTTCGCCCGGAAGGCTCCCATCATCGCGGGCCTGCTGCTCTCGACGACGATCATGGGCGCCAATTACACCCGGACGCCGGGTTGGACGATCGCGTTCATGGGGGTGGGATTTTTTGGCAACGGGCTGGCGTCGATTACCTGGTCCCTGATCTCCGCGGTAGCGCCGACGCCGATGATCGGGCTAACCGGCGGAGTGTTCAACTTCATGGGCAACATGGCCTCGGTGACAGTGCCGCTAATTATCGGCGTGTTAGTGCGGGGCGGGAAGTTCTCCTTAGGCCTCACTTATATCTCCGGGCTGGCCCTGGTTGGCGCCCTCGCATACATTCTCATGGTGGGCAAGATCGAGCGCCTGCCGCCGTGCGTGTAGACCTTCGCCGCTTCGGTCAGAGCCAGCTAATCTAAGTTGGTGCTTCCGGCTATTTAGTGGCTCCGGAGCGAGGTCCAGCCCACGGACATCATTCGAAGCTTATCCTGGAGACACCCGCCGCGAAACGCCCCATTCGCAGTGAGGAGTGGCCGCCATTCTGACTTCTGTCTTACTCGTAGCTCCCCGGCCGGCGGATCCAGATGTTCCGGTACCGCACCTTATCGCCGTTGTGGTCCTGCAGCATCAGCGGCTCTTCCGGAGCGTGCGGCGTATAGTGCGCCACCTGGCGGTACACCATCGGCCCCATCGACTCCTTGTGGTGATGCACCATCACTCCGTTGTAGAGCACGGTGACGTAGGCCGGCTTGACGAGCTTGTCTCCTTCGAAGCGGGGCGCTTCAAAGAGAATGTCATACGTGTTCCATTCTCCCGGCGGCCGCGCGGGATTGGCCAGCGGCGGCCACTGCCCGTAAATGGCGCCCGCCTGTCCGTCCGCGTAAGTGGGATTGTTCCACGCGTCCAGCACCTGGATTTCATAGCGGCTCATAATCAGCACGCCGCTGTTGCCGCGCCCCTGGCTGGTGCCCTTAATGACCGCCGGTGACGACCACTCCACGTGAAGCTGGCAATCGCCGAACTTTTCCCGCGTGAGCAGACTGCCCGTTCCGCCGACTACTTCAAAGTAGCCGTCGCCCACTTTCCACTGCGCGTCCACCATCTTTCCGCGCTCGGCTCCGCGCCCTTCCTGCTGCCACTTGGAAAGATCCTTGCCATCGAACAAAACGACCGCGTCCGATGGCGGAGCGCCGGGAGTCGCTCCCGGTGTAACCACTTTGGGATGCGGCCGGGCCGGATCGTGTACGTGCCATGGCAGGTTGGGCAGCATCGGCGTATCGGTGAATCCCAGGTCGCCCGGCTTCGATTGCGGCTGTTGCGCAAGGGCCAGCGCCGCTGCCAGAACGCCGGCGGCGCCAAGCAGGCAGAATACAGATTTGCGAGACATGAAACTCCTCACGAAGCGAAGGTGAGACGATAACCCATTCCCGGCTTCACCGTCAATTTCAACACACCATCGGGGTCCAGGGAAGGCGTCATATTCTTTCCGCCGGCGCGAATCTTAACCACTCGCGTCCCGCGTGGAGATCGAATGCGGTAATCGCCGTCGGATGAGGCTTCCAGCAGCGCCTCCACCGGCTTGCCTCCGCTCCATACGATCTCCACCTGCACCCCGCCGCGCGCCTTCAGTCCCCGGACCCGGCCTTCCGGCCATGCCTTGGGCAGCGCCGGCAGCAGGCTGATATCGCCCGCGTGGCTTTGCAGCAGCATCTCCGCAATCCCCGCGGTGCCTCCGAAATTGCCGTCGATCTGGAAGGGCGGATGCGTGTCGAAAAGGTTCGAAAGGGTCGAATTGCGAATCAGCGCCAGCACATGCTCATAAGCTGCATCGCCATCCTCCAGGCGCGCCCAGAAATTGACGATCCACGCCCGGCTCCATCCCGTGTGGCCGCCGCCGTTGGCCAGGCGGCGCTCGATGGTGGCCCTCGCCGCGCCGGCCAGGTCGGGCGTACGCCGCGGCGTGATCTGGCTCGCCGGATGCAACGCATAAAGCTGCGACATGTGACGATGCCCCGGCTCCACCTCGTCAAAATCCTGCGACCATTCCTGAATCTGCCCGTACCTTCCCACCTTCAGCGGTGTCATGCGATTCAAGGCGAAGTTCGCCCGGTCGCAAAGGTCCGGCTCGAGACGCAGAATCTCCCCCGCGCGCGCCAGGTTGGTCAGCGTATCGCGAATGATCTCCACACTCATCGCGGGATTGATGTCCACCTGCGCCCGGCCGCCTTCCGGCGTCTTGTAACTGTTCTCGGGCGAGGATGCCGGCCCCGCCATGAGCTGTCCGGATTGCGGGTCCGTCACCATGTAGTCCAGGTAGAATTCCGATGCCGCTTTCATTACCGGCCACGCCCGGTTCCTCAAGAAGTTCTCGTCGCCGGTATACCGGTAATGCTCCCAGAAATGCCGCGACAGCCACCCGCCCGCGCCCTGCCACAAATTAATTCCCTGCGGCGAACCCAGCTCGGTCTGATGCCACGCATTGGTGGTGAAGTGAACTACGAATCCCTTGCAGCCGTAGGAGATCTGCGCCGTCTTACGCCCCGGCTCGATCAGTTTTTCGGTGAAGTCGAACAGCGGCTCCGCGCACTCCGATAGGTTGCACACTTCCGCGGGCCAGTAATTCATCTGGATGTTGATGTTGACGTGGTAATCGGCTTCCCACGGCGGATGCAACCCGTCCGCCCAGATCCCTTGCAGATTCGCCGGCAGCGTCCCCGGGCGCGAACTTGAAAGCAGCAGGTACCGCCCATACTGGAAATACAGGGCGATCAGTTGCGGATCCGTACCTCCGCTCTTCATCGCCGCGAGCCGTTCGCCGGTGGGAACGGCGGACCGGTCAGGCCCGCCCAGATCCAGGGCCATCCGCAGGAACAGGTGGTGATAGTCGGCGATATGCGATTGCCGCGCGTCCTCATATTTCACCGCGGCCAGAGCCTTACGCCGCGCCTCGCATTCCGCCGCCTGATCCTTGCCGCCATAACTGGTAGCGGCATACAGCACCAGGGTGACTGCGCGCGCTTTCTCGACGCCGATGCCGCCGCCCGATGCCGTCACCGAGCCGCCTTCCGCCCGTACCTCGAGGTGGCTCTCGAAATGGACGCCCCCGTCAGGCGCCTGTCCGCGCATCACCAGGCGATTGGGCCCGACGTTCTCGATCTTGGCATCCACCTCCCGCGTCAGGCGCGCCACAAAGGAAAGCAGGCCGGGCTTGTCGCATTCAAGCCGGATGAAGATGGCCTGGTCGGGATAAGACGCAAACACCTCGCGTGTGAACCGCGCCTTACCCACGCGATACTCCACCCGCGCGATGCCCGTCTCCAGATCCAGCTCGCGACGGTACTCCTGCGCGGGGCCTTCGTGATGCACGTCCAGAAACAGGTCGCCCAGAGTCTGATAGCTAAACCTGGCGGCCGCCGGTCCCACGAACCTGCCACCCGGGGGAGCCACGGAATTCGCCTCGCCGTACTTCCCGGCGAACAGCAACTCGCGAATCTTCTCGATCTGCTGGCGTGCCGCGGCGTTGTCTTCCTCCAGGTGGTGCCCGCTCCACAGTGTGTGCTCGTTAAGCTGGATGCGCTCCTGGGGCGCGCCACCAAACACCATCGCGCCCATGTAGCCGTTGCCCACCGGAAGCGCCTCCGTCCACTGCTTTGCCGGCTCCCGGTACCAAAGCGCCAGCGGATTGCCCGCGGCAGGCTTCTCCTGGGCCGCCAGCGGACGCAGCAAAGCAGCCGCTCCGGCGGCCTGTATCCATTCTCTTCTGGTTGCCTTCACCCTCACCCTTTAATTTATCGCGTCCCGGCAAGCCGTGCGATCTTCACACATCTCCAGCACTTCAATTGCCTCCCGAGACCGTCTTCCCCCTCAGTGCCGGTTTCCTATCGCGGACCCCGTGCCTGCGGTATTGCAGTCACACTGTGTTCCATCCGGCATGGTCGATCAGGTCGTTCATCCGCGGCCCAATTCTTTGGCAGCATCGTAAACCGCAAACACCACCCGCATGTCCTCCACGCCTGACGCAATCGAGACCGGCGCCGGCCGCCCGTCCCGCACCGCTTCCAAAAACGCCCGGTGCTGATTCAGCGGATTCGCGATATCGCCGAACGCCGGAGGGCGGATCTCCATCTGCTGCTCTTCCCCCTGCTCGCCGCCGAACGCCTGCACCAGCCCTCCCGAGTAGTCCACCACGCGCCCGCGAAACGGGCCGCACGTCGAAGCCACGCTCAGCCATTGGCTATTTCGATATTGGAAGCGCCCCTTGGTGCCGTGCACCGCCAGTTCTTCGCCATTGGCACACCAGGCGGTATCGAGCGTGATCATCGCGCCCGAATCCAGTTCCAGCACCGCCACCGCCAGGTCTTCGCCTTCCAACCCGGGACAGTGCAGATTCCGCGTGAACCCGGTGGCCTTCACCACCCGCGACCCGGTGATCCATTGAAAGATGTGGATATAGTGCACCGCCAGTTGGATGAAGCAGCCGCCGCCCGTCTCCGCCACCGATCCGCGCCACGTGCGCATGCCCTGCTGTGCCTCCCGCGACCACATCATCCCGCCGGTGTGCATGAGGCGCGCGTAGCAGTGGACCACGTCGCCCAGCCGGCCCTGCGCCACCATATCGCGCAGATCGTGCATCAGCGGCTGATCGAAGTAGCTCATATAGAGCCCCACCGTGCGACTGGAGCGCTGTGCCGCCGCGGCGATGGCCTCGGCATCGGCCAGATTCGCCGCCACCGGCTTTTGCAGCAGCACGTGCTTGCCAGCCTCGATGGCCGCTACCGCTTGCGGACGATGTTGCGAGTTGGGCGTGCTGATCACCACCACGTCCACCTCCGGAGCCAGGGCGGCACTGTAATCCGTCGCGGGCACGGTGCCGCACGCTTCGGCCGCACGAGCCGCGGCGGCGGCGTCCACATCCACGCAGCAGGCCACCCGGACCCACTCCAGGTCCCGGTACACGCTCAGGTAATGCGCCGCCATGCCGCCGCAGCCGACGAACGCCACATTGATTGTCTTACCGGCCATGCACCGGCTCCCCATCCTCGTGCCGGGTCAGATACAGCGCCAGCGCCATACCCGCCAACGTGAGTCCCGTGACCCCGAACGCCTCCCCGGCTGTCAACGGCAGATACAGAATCAGCACGCCGCAGAACATCACCGACGCGGCAATCACCTTGTCTGTAATCTCGCGCTCGCGGAAAAACAGCCATCCCGCCAACACCGAAAGAATGATCCCGGCCCGCTTGATGCTCACCGTGATCACCACCGCGATATAGGCGTACGACCCCAGTTGGAATAACAGCGAAACCGCGTCCAGCAGGCCCGCCAGCGAAATCCACTTCACGTTCCCGCGCGCCGCCGCCCGGAAATCCGCGCCTTGCAGCTTTCCCCAAACGAAGAATGCCAGGCACAGTCCCAGGCCATATGAGAAGGCTTCGGTGAACACGTCGCTCATCACCACCAGCTTCTTATCCAGCGGATTGGTGATGGAAAAGATGAACGACACCATCAGCATGTAGCGGCTGCCCTTTTCCTGAATCACGGCCTTCACCGGAGCCAGCCAGCCCACCGCGAACAGCCGCCGGTGCATCGCCAGCGACCCGGCCACGATCAGCACCACCCCCAGCAACTTCAACGGCGGCGGCAATTCACCCAGCATCACGAACCCGGAAGGAATCAGGAACACCGGCGTGAACGCCAGAAACGGAACCGAAAGGGAGAGCGGAGAAATCTGCAGCGCGCGGAAATACAGCCACATGACGCACGTGATCAGCGCCACGTCCAGCGTCAAATAAATGAAGAATGTCGGCACCGGCGCCAGATGCAGGGCCGCGATTCCGAATAGCGGCCCGCCATCCCGAATCACTACCGGCGACCCGGCGGCGATCTGCCACAGCAGCGCGGCGGCGAACACCACCGTAACCGCGATCCGGATCCAGAGCGTGGCAGGAATCAGGTCGCGCTTCTCCAAAGCGTGCTTGCGGGCCACGTCCGTCAATACGTTGGTGACCGACATGGACGCCGCCATCAGCAGGCCCACCGGAGAGAGAGCGGAGTTTACCATAATCATCTTAGGGGACAGGCCAGGAGGCCTGTCCTACCTTGTCACCAGGCGCACGCCGCCCAACAGCCCCGAGGCCTGCGGTTGCACGGCATTCATATCCTGCGCCTGGAACCGTTCGCCATACTTTGCGTTCAGCGCCTTGTAGTCCGGAAGCGGCCCCTTCGCCATTTCATTCAGCGCCAGGTTCGCCACCACCACCCGAATCGAATTCTGTCCCGCGTGCAGCAGTTTCGTAACCTCGACCTCGTACGGCGCGCACCACACCGACCCGGCCCGCTGCCCGTTCACGTAAACCTCCGCAGCCTCGCGCACGGGGCTCTCCATCATGGCCCGCATGCCGTTGGCGGGGCGGCGCCCGGTGTCGCTCACCGGCGTGCCCTCGCCAAAGTTCACATAGACCGGCCGCCCCGGCGTGCCGCTCCAGTCGAAGCTCTTCTCATACGTCACGCGGCCGGAAAAGAACTTGCGATCCGGCAGGTCGGTCCACGTCTCCAGCTTTTGCATCTCCACCGGCGCGCTGCCTGGGAACGTGACCTTCCAGCCGGAACTCAGATCCAGCGCCGTGGTTTCGGGTCCCGTTGGTGCTGCCGGCTCGCTCGCGCGCTCCTTCGAAAACACCAGCACCCGCGATTCGTAAGGCGCCAATGTCAGGTCCTGCTGCGCTCCACCGGCCCTGGTGATTTTTCCGGTGACCGGGTCCCACCACTCGCCGGAGAGCCCCTGCACGCGGAACACGGCCTCGTGGTGTACCTCGTGATTGCTCGTGTTGGCCAGGAAGTAAAGCTCCGCGAACGGCAGCTTGCGATGCACGAAGCCGATCTCCGGCGCCGTTGCCACATCCGCGGCCAGCGCCTTGTGCATGGTCGCGCCCAATTCGTTTTCGTCAGTCAGCACATGCAAACCCGAAGCCAGGCTTCGGATCTTCGGCGTGTCGCCCGCATCCATCAGTCCCGGCGCCAGCGAAGGAGCCCGCCGGGTCGCAATCACCGTGCCGCCCTTTTTGGCATAGTCCAAAATCCGCTGTCAGCGTGGCCAGCGGCATCCGCTCCACATTCGGCAAAATCAAAATGCGGTACGGCACGCCGCCTTTGGCGATGAAGCCATCGTCGATGAAGTCGAAATTGTACCCGGCGTCCAGGATCTGCGGAATCACGGTATTGCCGATCAGCCCGTCCATCGCCTGGTTCACCGAATCCCGGCCCAGGGTGAAGTGCGCGAAGGCGTCGTCGGTGGGCAGATACAACGCCACATCGTTATCCGGCTGGCCCTGCCGCAAAAGGAAACTCACCCGCGCCAGGTAGGTGGTGATATCCGGCATCACCATCCACCAGGGATTGTGATCGTTAAACACCCCGGCGGCATAAAAACGCCAGCCCGGCTCGCCCGCCTCGGGAGGAGAGTACGGGAACCCATGCCCCACCAGTTGGTTGATCCCCTGAAGAAAATGGATATCGGCCTCCGCCTTCATGTCCAGCGGCGTGGCGCGGAACACCGGCGAATGCAGCCACGTCCAGGTCTCCGACGAGGTCACCGGCTTGCCCAACAGGTGGCTGGCCGAAGAGGCCCACCGCGTAGTCGAAAAGTGCCGCCACTGCGTGCCCTCGCCTTCCGGCAGGTCCACGTAGGAGTAACTCGATAGAGTCACCGGCGGAATGCCATACGTCTGCGAGCGGAAGAGCGTGCCGTGCTCGTGGGCCCACCGCGTGATCGGTTTCAGGTAGTTGTCATCGCACAATTCGGACAGCGTCTTGCCCCAATCGTGCCGGATGGCCATGCACCTTCTCGCCCTCGCCGCCCGCCAGCGCCGGCAGGTCGGGCAGCAGATCGTAACCGCGCCGCTTGCGGAATTCCTCCAGAAAATTGCGCGTCCAGTCGGAAGCGTACACTTCCAGGCTGTCGCTGAAAATGGCGTGCGGCGGGTCCTTCTTCAGCGCGTCCAGCAGCGGCGTCCCGACTTTCGCCAGGTGCGTCGCCACGGCCGCCGGGTCGTAGTGGTCCAGCACGTATCCTTCGGCTCCCACTGCCGGCCGCTTCACCTGCTGCCGGGTGTGCCCCGCCACAAAATAGAGCACCATGCGCGACCCTGCGCCCTCCGCGGGGGGAAGTCGCACCGCGCTGGCATCCATATCGGTCAGTTGACGACTGCCGCCCCCGCTTGCCAGGAACGCGGCAATCAGGCTGTCACCTTCCGCCAGTCTCGGCAAGGGTAGCGTAGTGGCGCCCTCGGGCACCGGCACCCGGCTCACTACCAGCCAGCCTGCGGCCTCGGAGATGGGGATGTGCGGCCCGCCGAACGGCCATCCGCTGCCCAAAGTCAGATCCATACGCAGCCCGAGTTCCTTGGCCTTGGCTCCGGTGAACGCCAGGTCCCCCAGAAACTCCGGCGACAGATATCGGAAGTTGTGAAAACCGGTGGCGGCATCGTCCAATGCCAGCGGGTAAGTGGGCTGCACTTCGAACCCGCCGATACCGCCCTGCTTCATGGCCCGCATCTCGCGCTCCAGCTCCGGTTTGGTCACCGAAGGGCCGAACCACCACCACCGCACCATCATGCGGGCATCGGCCGGAGGCTTCAGGAAAGAGTCCTTGAGATCTTTGATGGTTGCCGGAGACGCGGCGGAGAGCCAACCTGCCACCACCGCCACGGCAGTCACAAGGACACACATATATCGGCGCATCGATACCATGCTAGGCCTTCGCCGGGGTACCGTGGTAACGGAATCGGCAGGACCGGCTCCGCGGCACTCCGCTCCTGTTTGTCATTGTGCAACATCCGGCTCTGACCGGCGGCCCCCACCGCACTCCGTGGATGAGCCTTAGATCAGGGTAAACTCCTCCGGACCTGTGACTTCCGCCCCGGTGAACCGTCTTCGAAAGTTCCACATTACGAAACCATGCGCGCAAGAGGGATAATTGTTTGACCCCCAAGCCGCACTGCGGGGAACATCGTTACGAGTAGGGTGGCATAATCCGTGAACGAAAAAACAACCGATACCGTTATCCAGGCGCTGGACCGTTTTCAAATCGAATTGCCTTCGTGGGGATTCGCCAATACCGGAACTCGCTTCGGCAAATTCATGCAGCCCGCCGCGGCCAGCACCACCGAAGAGAAGTTCAGCGACGCCGGCCAGGTGCATCGCTGGACCGGCGTGTGCCCCACCGTCGCCCTGCACGTTCTCTGGGATCTGCCCGACGGCGCCAGGGACGCCGCTGAAATCCAGGCGCTGGCCACCGCGCTATGGCGTGCGCGCCGGCGCCATCAATCCCAACGTGTTTCAGGACCAGATCTACAAGTACGGCTCGCTCGGCAATCCCGACCCCGAGATTCGCCGCGCCGCCCTGGACCACATTCTGGACAGCGTCGAGATCGCCACGCGTCTGGGCAGCCGCGACCTTTCGCTGTGGTTCGCCGACGGCTCCAATTATCCCGGCACGCAGAACATCCGCCACCGCCGCAAGTGGTTCGACGAAGGCCTTCGCGGCGCACCCACGCGCGCATGTCCGGCGATCAGCGCATGCTGGTGGAATACAAGCCCTTCGAGCCGGCCTTCTATCACACCGACATCGCCGATTGGGGCATGGCGCTGCTGTTCGCCCGCGACGCCGGCCCGCGCGCCAAGGTGCTGGTCGATACCGGCCATCACTACCAGGCGCAGAACATCGAGCAGATCGTCGCGTGGCTGCTGGATCTGGACATGCTGGGCGGCTTCCACTTCAACGACCGCCGCTACGCCGACGACGATCTCACCATGGGATCGATCGATCCCTACCAGGTGTTCCGCATCTTCCACGAGATTCTGCACTTCGAATGGGAGACCGGCAAGCGCGCCGACATCGCCTACATGATCGACCAGAGCCACAACCTGAAGGGCAAGATCGAGGCCATGATCCAGACCGTCACCACCGCCATGGAACTCTACGCCAAGGCGGCGCTGGTGGATCACGAAACGCTGGCCGCGCACCAGCAGCGCTGCGCCCTGGTGGACGCCGAGAACTGCCTGCAAGGACGCCTTCTCCACCGACGTCCGCCCGGTGATTCGCGAGTGGGCGCAATCCAAAGGCCTGCCCGCCGACCCGATGGACGCCTTCCGCCAGAGCGGCTACCTGGAGCGGATCACCGCCGAGCGCGCCCAAAAGAACGCCGCCGCGGTATCCAGTTACGCTTAAGGACATGCCTCGTTACGCTTTCAAGCTCCAGATCAAAGCCGGACGCCATCGAAGAATACGAGCGGGAGCACCAGCGGGTCTGGCCGGAACTGCTGGCCAAGTTGAAAGAGGTCGGCATCTCCGACTATTCCATCTTTCGGCGGGGTCAGGAGTTGATCCTGTGCCTCCGTGTCGCGGATTTCGATAAAGCGTGGGACGAACTGGACCGCGACCCCGTCAATCAGCGCTGGCAGCACTTCATGAGCCGCCTCTTCGAACCGGTGCCCGGTCATGCAGCCCGGAGAACGCTTCGCCATGATGAAGGAAGTGTTCTACCTGGAATAGACCGCCGTTTCCGCGGCGTCAGCTTCGGGTTTTGAGCTGTTCGGGCAATACCGCATAGCCTTGCGGCGGCGGAAACAGACTGATAAACAGCTCCAGGCGCCGGCGCAGGTACCGGCTCGGCATTTGCCGCGGGCCCGTCTCCACGTCGATATCGCAGCAGGTGCCGTGCAGGTACAGCGTCAGCGTGTCTTCAAAGGAGGTGCGGGCATATTCGCGAAACAGCTTGGTCTCTTTGCGCACGTTGGTCTGGCGCCGCACCAGCGCCTGCTTCAGGTGCCAGCTTTTCTCGTCGACTTCGCCGTGGACCTCGGCATTCAGCTCTTCCCGAAGGGTCCGGTAGAACCGCTCCTGCACATCCGGGCTCCAATGATCGGCCATCAGGCCGGCCAGCGCATTGTAGAACTGGTAGTGGTAATCGGCAACGTCCAAGTCCTTTATGCTCAGTGCCAGAACGGTCAAGTCCTTCAGGTCGCGGCGCGCGCAGCGAACCTGCCGCGATTCCGGCGGGCGCTCGTACATCACCACGTCGGTCTCTTTGCCGTTGCCTTTTTCCAGGTAGGGGGTCAGAAACAGTCCCACCTTGGGAAGAGCGGCCACAATGGCCGGCGAAATGGCCGCGATCGGGTCGTTCAGGTATTGCCGCAGGTCCTCCTCCGCGACGGGCAGGGTCGTAAAGTAAGTGAACTTACTGGTGAGTGGAATCATCTCGCCGCGAAACCGGGCGGCCAGATCATCCACGGTCAATTTGGATCGGTCTGCGTCAGTGGACATCCCCGTGTTAGCGATTGTAGCAGGGAGGCACGTTAAACTTGGAAAGATGCACCCGAAAATCCTGGTATCGGCGGGGGAAGCCTCGGGCGATTTGTACGCATCCCTGGTGGTGGAAGAACTCCGCCGCATTCATCCCGATGCCGAATTCTTCGGATGCACCGGACCCCGCCTGCGCCAGGCGGGCGTGCGCACCGTAATCGACGCCGCCAGCCTGGCGGTGGTCGGACTGCTCGAAGTGGTGGGCCACATTCCGCGAATCTACGGCGAATACCGAAAGCTGTTGCGGGAGGCGCGCACCCGGAAGCCGGACGTGGCCATCCTCACGGATTCGCCGGATTTCCACCTGCGCGTGGCCCGCCGGCTGGCCGCGGAGGGCATTCCGGTAGTCTACCTGGTGGCTCCGCAGGCCTGGGCCTGGCGAAAAGGACGCGTGCGAACAATCCGGCGCACCGTCCGCCGCCTGCTCTGCATCTTCCCATTTGAGGAGCAATTCTTTACACAGGAAGGCGTTAGCGCATCGTATATTGGCCATCCCCTGGCCCGGCTGGTGCGCCCGAAACTATCGAAAGACGAGTTTTTTAAGAAACACAGACTGGCTGCGAGCCGTCCATTGATAGCAGTTTTACCTGGAAGCCGCCGCGGAGAGGCTGCCCGCCATCTGCCTGCCCTGCTGGATGCCGCAGAGCGGCTATACCGCGAGAAGGCCGTGAACCTGGTGCTTCCAGCTTCGGCCACGACTGGGGTGGAGTTTTTCCGCGAGCGGATGGGCCGTTCGTCAATTCTGGTGATTGAAGGAGAGAGCTGGGACGCTATGGCGCACGCCGATCTGGCACTGGCCGCGAGCGGCACAGTCACGGTGGAAGCCGCATTGCTTGGAACTCCCATGGTCACCTTCTATAGGGTCACTACACCCAGTTGGGTGGCTGGGAAACTCCTGGTGAATGTGCCGTTTTACTCCATGGTGAACCTGATCGCCGGGCGCACCGTGGTTCCGGAGTTGATGCAGGGGCAAATGACCGGCGCACGGATCGCCGAAGAGGCCCTGCGTCTGCTGCCCGATGGGCCGGCGCGGCGGGAAATGCAAGCCGGGCTGGCGGAAGTGCGCGGCAAGCTGTCGCCGGGCGCCGGAGAAGATCCCGCTCGCCGGGCTGCCGAAATTGTGCAGGAGATATTGGAGGAAGAAGTTGCTCATGTTTCGTAAGCGCGTTTGCGTCTTGTTGATTCTCGCCGGGGCGTTGGGAGCTTTCGCCCAGGATCGCCGTTCCCGGATCGAAGTCCAGGACTATCTGATCGACGCCGAAGTCTCTCCCAATACCTCGACTATCTCGGCCACCGCCACCGTGCACTTCCTCCCCCTGGATGAAGGCGTCAGCTCGGCCACCTTCGAGTTGAACAACGCCCTGACTCTGCGGCGCGTGGTGGATGACCAGGGCAAGCAATTGCAGACCTCCCGCAACCAGCAGGATTTCACCGTCCGGGTGCAGTTCGATCAACCGCTCGTCAAGGGCAAACTCACCACCGTGGCTTTCTCTTATGACGGCACGCTCAACGGCCAGGAGGATTCGCCGGTCTACGGTATCAAGTTCGCTGCCATCCATCCTGATTTTTCGTTCCTGCTGTATCCTGCCCGCTGGTTCCCCGTGAGCGGCTACACTACCAACCGTTTCGGTGCCGATATGAAGGTAAAGGTACCCATGGGGTATACCGTTCTCGGCAGCGGCCTGGACTCCCACCAAGCCACCGGCGACAAGAACCTCTACGAATTCAAGATGGAGCGCCACTCCTTCCCGGGCAGCATCGCGGTGGTGAAAGATCCGCCGGTGAAGGTGCCGTCGGAGGGAGTGACCACGTCCATGTACTTCCGCGGCGCGGAGGCGGACCGGGTGCAGCAGTATGGCACGGAGGTCGGCAAGCTGGTCTCCTATTTCACGGGCACTTTCGGTCTGGCGCCTTACGCCAATCTGACGGTGGTGGAAACCGAAGCCGGCGCGCCCAATGGATATGCCGCTCCCGGCATGGTGTTCCTCTCGCCGCCCGCCATCACGCGGAATGTGAATTCCAACCTGCTGGCCAACGAAGTTTCGCGCCAGTGGTGGGAAGAAGATATTTCGCCGGCTACGCGCAATCACCTGTGGCTGAGCAACGGTTTCGCCGCCTATTCGGAACTGCTGTGGGCCGAGCACAACAACGGCGCCGCCTACATGGCTACGCAGCTTCACGACGTGATGGTGACGGCGCTGACCGTGGACAACGTGCCGGTCATCCAATCCGCGCGCCTGGAGGACTATTCGCCGGAACTGTGGGCGCTGACGGCGCACAAGGGCGCGGCCGTATTGAACATGCTTCGCTACACCATCGGCGACGACAAATTTCAGCAGGTGCTCAAACAGTACGTGGAGAAGTACGCCTTCAAATCCGTAGTCACCGACGACCTGCGCAAGGTGGTGGACGAGGTGACGGGCAAGAGCATGGACTACTTCTTCATCCAGTGGATCGAATCCAGCGGCGCGCCCGAATTCCGCCTGGAGTATACGATCTACCGCACCACCAAAGAGGGAGGCGGCGGAGGCTTCCGGGTGATGGGCAAAATCTCGCAGGATCTCGACACCTTCCGCATGCCCGTGGACCTGCGGATCGAAACCGAAGGCAATCCCGAGACCCAGCGGATCGAAGTGGTCGGCACTTCCTCGGAATTCTCCGTGGACACCTTCGGCAAGCCCAAGAGCATCGTGATCGATCCGGATAACAAGGTGCTGCGCTACAGTCCGGAGATCCGCGTCGCGGTGGCCATCAAGCGCGGCGAGCAGTTCTTCGAACTCAGCGAGTTCTCTGAGGCGCTGAACGAGTATCAGAAGGCGCTGGAAACCACCCGCAACAGTTCCCTGGCGCATTACCGCATCGCCGAAGTTTACTTCCTGCAAGGCAACTGGCAGCCCGCCGCCAATGAATTCCGCGAAGCCTTGAACGGCGACCTCCAGCCCAAATGGACCGAAGTCTGGGCCCACATCAACTTAGGCAAGATCTTCGACGTAGCCGGGCAGCGCGACCGCGCCGTGAACGAATACAATCTGGCCATCCGCACCAAGGACAACACCCAGAATGCCCAGGATGAAGCCAGCAAGTACCTGAAGACCGCCTACGAACGGACGCGGCGGCCCGAGCAGTAAAGGCGCGGGGCCGCTCAGAATTTCTGCTGTAGCTCGCTGAACCGCTCGACTACCACCAGCCGCGGAAAACCGGCGCGAATCTCCTGCCGTTCCAGGATCCACGTATTTTGATGCGGCACGAACACCGCCCCCAGGCCGGCCTCCAGTGCCGGATTGATGTCCGATTTCGGACTGTTCCCCACCATCCATGTCCGCGCCGCGTCCAGCCCGCGCTGCTCTACGAGGCGCCGGTAGGCCGCTACATCCTTCTCCTTCACCACGGCCGTGTGCGCGAAGAACCCACCCAGCCCGCTGCGTTCAATCTTGAGCTTCTGTTCCTCCGGATTGCCCTTGGTGAACAGGGTCAGGTCGTGCCGCAGGGAAAGGTACTCCAGCGTGTCCGCCACCCCTCCGATGACCTCCATGGGGCATTCCAGAATCCTCTCGGCGAAGCCCATCACGGTGGCCAGGTCCTCCGGCCCCACTTCCCGTTCCGCCAGGTGCTGATAGCACTGCTTCAGATTGCGCCCGAAATTCAACGACCCGTACCCGTGAATCCGGTTGTTGGCTTCTTCGATTTCATCGAGCACGCCGCGCACCTGGACGGCGGAAAGCGAAGAGTGCCCCAGGAACGCCACGAATTCATCGAAGGCGCGCTCGAAATAGATATTGTTCTCCCACAGCGTATCGTCGGCATCGATCAACAGGAATTGTTTGGTCATCGGGACGATCGGGGAGCCAGCCGGAAAGGGATCTCGAACACTGCGTCCACATCCACCGGTACGCCATCGCGTACCGCCGGCTCGAATTCCCATTTCGAGAGAGCTTCCTCGGCGGTCCGGTCCAATCGGTCATCCAGATGTTGCAGCAGTTCCACCGACTGCACATGCCCATCCCGGCGAATGACCGCGGATAGCCGCACCACGCCCTCCACCCTTTCTTCCACCGCGGTCTGAATGTATTTCGGGTCAACCTTGCGGGTGGGCACCGGCGCAGTCAGATCGGCCACAACCTCGCGCGTCTGGGGATCCCGGTCCGCGAACCACACGATCCAGCTCCCGGAATAACTGGTGATATTCGGCATCTGAATGGCCATGGTGTAAATGTAACGGCCGTTCAGCCTGGGATCGGGCGCGCTCGAAACGTGCGCCGCCAGGGGCGTCGCGTGCCGGGTCACAGGCGGGGCGGGAACCGGCGGCGCGGAGGCCTTGTTCATGGCGAGCGTCTGGCGCTCCAGCGGTGCGAATACAGACATCAGGCTCGAGGAGGGGCTATCTTTGGCGCCCCCGCGCGCTACCAGGCCCGGCACGGTCACCGCGGTATGTTCCGTAGGCGCTTCGCTGGCGCCCTTGGGATGATGTTCGGGGCCGCCCGAGAAAGCCGCATCGTGCGATCCCGGCGGCGGCGGAACATCGGGCCGGTCCACCGGATTCAGCCCCACAATCGCGAGCGTGGCCGACGCGGGCGCGGACGCGGTCATCTCCGGCACCGGCGGTGGCGCTTCGGCGGGCGCGGCGGTGGGCCTGGCATTCGGTTTGGGTGGCGGAGCCGTGAACCCGCGCGGAATCAGCGGCGGCGTCGGCTTAGGCGCGGTGGCGTGCAATTCCGGAGCCGGCAACTCGGCGGATGCGGCCGGCGGCAGTGCCTTGCGGCTGGGCGGCGGAGCAAAGGCGCGCGGTTTCGGCTTCGGCAGGGTGGTATCGAACGGCACATTCCTGGGAATCGCCACGGCGGCGATGCGCGGCGCCTCCGGCAATAACGGCGCGGGTGGCAGCGGTTTGGGAGTTGCTGGTGGCGCGTGGAATTGGTGCACCGGCTTGGGCGGCGCCACCGCCAGCACGTTCGGAACCGCCAGCGTGCTCAGCAATTCGATCTTCGGCAGCGGCACGCGAATCAACTGCGGCGGCACCGGCAGATCCTTCTCCCCCGCCACCAGGTTCTGCTGAAATTTCCTGCGCGCCCGTAATGGACGTTTGTCCGCCTTGGCCTTGCTGGGGCTCACATCCGGCAGTTTCTGCTTCAGGTTGTACCAGACCAGGTGCTTCTCGTACGGGCGGATTTCCTGATCGTAGGCCGAGCCGGCATCCCCCGGGGGCTGCACGCGAGCCATCACCAGGCAACCCAGCAACACGCCGTGCACAAATGCCGACAGGCTGAACGGCACCGAGTCTCGCAGCCGGCGCACCATGCTTACAAGCCCGCCGGTTTGCCGCCGAAGCCATTGGTCGGCGCTACGGCTTTGATCCGCTCAATGGTTCGCTGCCGGGGAATATAATCCGCCAGGTAGTGGTTCAACTGTTTCAACCGGGCCGTTTCCGAGCGATGACGCAGCAGGCCATTCAGAAAATCCAGGTCCGGCAATGCCTGCGCCAGTTGGAAGCTGAGTTGCGGATCGGCCAGGTCGGGCTCCTCCGCGCCCCGCGCGCCGGAGACTTTTTGGAGCGCCAGAAACTGCGCGATCGCCTGCTCGCGCAGATCCGGCGGCACTGGCGAAAAATCATCATCGTCGAAGAAGTTCACCTGCGCCTGCAGATAATCCTTCTCTTCATCCAGGCTCTCGATCTCAAACCGGCGCTGGCCGCGCGTCAGAATGTCCAGGCGCCCGTCCGGATGCATATGCACCACTTTCTCCACAGCCACCGTGCAGCCGGCATTGACGATACCCTCGTCTTTGGCCAGCACCATCCCAAACTCGGAATTTTCGCGGATGGCGTCACCCACCATTTCCTTATAGCGTTCTTCGAAAATGTGCAGCGGGAGCGGCGTGCGCGGGAAGACCACGACTTGCAAGGGGAACAGCGGGATGAGCCGCGAAGGCATGGTAACATTATGACGTTTCACGAACAACCGGAGCAAATTCGAAGCCTTCGCGCGCGTGCGGTCTCTCATGAAACTGGATGGCAAAGTCGTGGTCATCACCGGCGCTTCCCAGGGAATCGGCGCCGCCTGCGCGGCCGAATTCTCCCGCGCCGGAGCCCGGCTGTCGCTCAGCGGGCGCTGCGAAGAACGTCTGCGCGAAAACGCCGGCGATGCGCTGGTGACCGCCGGCGATCTCACCAGCGAAACCACCCGCCGGGCCCTGGTGGACCGCACCCTGGACCGGTACGGGGCCATCGACGTCCTGATCAACAACGCCGGCGTGGGCGCTTACCGGCCCTCCTGGGACATGCCCATGGACGAGGTGCGCGCCCTCATGGAGCTGAACTTCTTCGCCGTCCTGGGACTCACCCAGATGGTCGTTCCCCACATGCGCGCGCGGCGCAGCGGCACGATCGTCAACGTCGGCTCCATCGCCGGTAAAATGACCCTGCCCTGGATGACCCTGTACAGCGCATCGAAAAGCGCCCTGGGCACGCTCACCGAAGGCGCCCGCATGGAGTTGCTGCGCGACGGCGTGCGCACTATGCTGGTGTGTCCGGGGTATGTCCAAACCGGCTTCCAGCAGAATGTGCTGGAAGGCCGGCCGCCGGAAAAAGTCCTGCAAGGGCGGAAAATGGCAATCACCGCTGCCGAATGTGCGTCGGCCATCCGCCGCGGCGTGGAACGCGACGCGCGCACCGTTCTGGCGCCGCGCGCCGGCTGGCTGCTGGTGGCGGCCATGCGCCTGTTTCCTTCGCTGGTGGAGCGGCGCATGGCGCAAATGAATGGAACCGCATGAATCTCAGACTGAAACGCACTCCCGGCCTTTACCTGGTGGGCTTCATGGGCTCCGGCAAGTCCACCATCGGCCGGTTGCTGGCTCACCGGCTGGGCTGGAGCTTCTTCGACATTGACGAAGAGATTGAAGCCGCGGAGAAAGTCTCCATCGCCGATCTGTTCGAGAAGCGCGGCGAAGCCGAGTTCCGCCGCATCGAAGCCGCCATTCTGCAGCAGCACGTCAGATGGATCGAACGCGGGCTGCCTGCGGTGCTGGCCCTCGGGGGCGGCGCTTTCATCGAACCTGCTAATCGCGAACTGGTGACTGGCAACGGCATCGCCATCTGGCTGGATTGTCCGTTTGAAACGGTGCAGCGCCGCGTGGCGCCGGCTTCCCACCGCCCGCTGGCGCGCGATCCGGAAAAATTCGCGGCGCTTTACCAGGACCGCCGGGAGATCTACGCGCTCTCCGACATGCACATCCCGATCGACACCGACGATCCTCTGGTGGTGGTGGAAGCCATCCTCCGCCACCCGCTGGTCCGATGAGCACCCGCATGCTGCGCCGGCAGGCTCGCGCCATCTTTCGAGCCGGCCTGGCCGCCGCCAACCCTATCGACGCCGTGGTCGCGAGCTTGCAGCGCCACGATTTTTCCCGCTTCGCCCATATCTACGTGGTGGGCGCGGGCAAAGCCGGTGCCTCCATGGCGCAGGCCGCCGAACGCGTGCTGGGCCGCCGCATCACCGCCGGACTGATCAACGTGAAGGACGGGCACCTGGCGAAACTGCGGCGCATCGAGCTGAACCAATGCGGCCATCCCGTGCCCGACGAGCGCGGCGTGGCCGGAGCCGCGCGGATCGCCGCCATTGCCACCGGGGCGGGCAGGAACGATTTGGTGTTATGCCTCATCTCCGGCGGCGCTTCCGCCCTGCTGCCCCTGCCCGTCTCGCCCATCACCCTGGAAGAGAAGCAGCAGATGACGCGCCTGCTGCTGGATTGCGGCGCCGATATCCACGAGCTCAACGCCGTGCGCAAGCACCTCTCGCGCATCAAGGGCGGCCAATTGGCGCGTCTGGCGTCGCCCGCGCGCGTGGAGGCGCTGATGCTCTCCGACGTAATCGGCGACGATCTCGACACCATCGGCTCCGGCCCGACGGCGCCGGATGCCTCCACCTTCGCCATGGTTACGGGCATCTTCGAAAAGTATGGCCTGACCGGCAGCATTCCGCCGTCGATCGCCGGGCGCATCGCTTCCGGCGTGCGCGGGGAGATTGCCGAAACTCCCAAGGCCGGGGACCCGTGCTTCGCGCGCGTGCGCAATTCCATCGTCGGCAGCAACCGGCTGGCGCTGGCCGCCGCCGCGCGCCGCGCCCGCGACCTGGGCTTCCGCACCACCGTGCTGTCCAGTGCCATCGAAGGCGAGACGCGCGAGATCGCCCGCATGCATGCCGCCATCGCGCGCGATGCGCGGCCCGGCACCTGCATCGTCACCGGCGGCGAGACCACCGTCACCATCAAAGGCTCCGGCCTGGGCGGCCGGAATCAGGAGTTCGTGCTGGCCGCCGCCATCGATATCGCCGGCCGGCCGGATATCGTCGTGCTGAGCGCCGGCACCGACGGCAGCGACGGCCCCACCGGCGCCGCCGGCGCCATTGCCGATGGCGATACCGTGCGGCGCAATCCCGAAGCCGCCCGCTACCTCGCCGCCAACGATTCCTACCACTATTTCGAATCGCTAGGCGATCTGGTCATCACCGGCCCCACCAACACCAATGTCATGGACATCCATGTGATTCTGGTAGGCGCACAGGGGAGCATTCATCGCGGAGGCGCGGAGACGCTGAGGAAGCCGCAGAGAAAACCGGGAGGAAATCAGATTTGAATTCTTCCTCCGCGTCTTCCTCCGCGCCTCAGCGTCTCCGCGATGTGTTTCTCGTGTCTGACGTGGTACCGCTCTGATGGGATTCTGGAAGAAAGAACTGATCGATTTCGCACTCGACCACGAGACCCGCAAGCACGTGGAAGAACAGCGTGCCTGGATCGCCCGCGAACCGGCGAATCCACGGCCGTACGCCAACCTGGCACAGCTCTACCGTATGGAAAATCGACAGGAGGAGGCCCTGGGTCTGCTGCTCGAAGCCGTCCGCCTGGACCCGGCCTTTGCCCCCGCCCACTCGGCACTGGCCGAAATCTACGCCGTGCGCGGCGACTACCCCGCGGCCTGGCGCCACGCCCGCGATGCCCAACGCCACGGCGACCCGCGGTCCGTCGAAATGTTGCGCCGTCATGGGATACTGGAATCGTAACCGCAGGATCTGATTTCCTGATCTTTTTCCATCCTGGGAGCGTATACCCCTTCTATGAAAGTCATCTCCACGCTTATTCCCGCCGGTCTAGTACTGGCTACGGCATTCGCCCAAGCCCCGCCGGCACGTCTGGAGTTCGAAGTTACGTCCGTGAAGGCTGCTCCTTCCCTGGTGGCCGGCCCCGGACGCGTCAATATCGGAATGCATATCGATGGCGCGCAGGTTCATTTTGACGGCTTCGCGCTCAAGGACTATATCCGCATGGCCTACCGGGTGAAATCGTACCAGGTTACCGGGCCGGACTGGATCGATTCCGAACGCTTCCAGATTGATGCCAAGCTGCCGGCGGGCGCCACGCGCGAGCAGGTGCCCGACATGTTGCAGTCGCTCCTGGTGGAGCGCTTCCAGTTGAAATTCCATCGCGAATCCAAGGATCTGCCCGTTTATGCCCTGGAAGTTGCGCCCGGCGGCAGCAAATTAAAAGATGTCAGCGACCCCACCGCGCCGGTCGACGCCAAGGCTCCAACCGAGGTCGAGGCGCAGGGCGGACCCGGCGGCGTCGGTGTCAGTCTTCCCGGGGGCGCCTCCTACACATTCGCCAACGACAAATTCGTGGGGAAGAAGCTGAGCATGCAGTACCTGACCGATACCCTTACCCGGTTCATGGATCGCCCCGTGGTCGATATGACGGACCTCAAAGGACAGTACGATCTCACGATCCCCCTGACCGAGGAGGATTACCGGACCATGTTGATTCGCTCGGCCGTCAGCGCCGGAGTGGCCCTTCCGCCACAAGCCCTGCAGCTTCTGGACAATGCCAGCGATGCGTCGCTCTACGCCGGCCTTCACGCCCTGGGCCTTAAACTCGAACAGCGCAAGGCCCCCTTGCCCCTCCTGGTGGTCGACTCGATCTCCAAGACCCCCACCGAAAACTGAGCTTTCCCAGCGGAACCAGGTTCCGTATTCAGGTGATCCGCTGAGTGGCGCCGGACCCTCCCGCTCGTACAATTGCGGATGGAGAGGTCCGGTATGAGCCTGTTCAGCGCGCGTCGCAGCGGTTTTGTTCTGGTCACCATGCTGTGCTGCCTGGTCCTCCTGGCGGGGTTTCTCGGGCTGGCCATCGATACCGGCTATCTGGAGTGGGTCAAGACCCGTTTGCAGACGGCCGCCGATGCCGCGGCGATTGGCGGCGTACAGGAAATCAAAATGAACGGCGCGGCTAACGTCGTCACGGCCGCGCAGGGGGATGCCGCCCGGAACGGTTTCACGGACGGACAGAACGGTGTGACCGTGACGGTGAACAACCCTCCGTCAGGCGGCTATTCCACCACCGATCCCACCGGCGTGGAAATCATCGTGGCGCAAAAGGTCGCGACTTTTTTTATGGGCGCGGTGGGCGCTTCTTCCGTCACCCTGCAGGCCCGGGCGGTGGCGCATCAGGCCAGCGGAACCGTTTGCGTGGTATCGCTGGACAGCGCCGCGGCCGGGGCTTTCACTGCCAGTAACGGCGCCAACGTGCAAAGCGGCTGCGGCATCATGGTGGATTCCGCCAGTTCCACGGCGTTTACCGTAAGCGGCGGTACTACGGTCAAAGCCTCATCGATCTGGGTCACCGGGGGCAGTACCGTCACAGGTGGATCCAGCGTCACTCCCACGGCTTCGACCGCCATTCCCGCCATGAGCGACCCTCTGGCGAACATCTCCCCTCCGTCGGTAGGAGCATGCACCTACACCAACACGGTAGTCGGCGGCGGCCTGACCAAGACGCTCCCGCCCGGAGTCTACTGCAACGGTATCAACCTGGGCAACGGCGCCCACATTACCTTCGCTCCGGCCGGAACTTATATTCTGAAAGGCGGCGGGCTAAGTATCGCGGGCGGAGTTACCGTTACGGGCACGGGAGTTACTTTCTATAACACCTCGGGCGGCGGATATTCCTATCAGCCCTTCAATTTCAGCAACGGCGCAACGGTCACGCTGACGGCGCCGACCACCGGCCCCCTGGCCGGAATCCTGCTGTTCCAGGACCGGAGTATCGTATCTTCCGCCGTAAACAGCTTTCTGGGGGGCACTACCATTACCCTGAATGGCGCCCTGTACTTTCCCACCACGCCGATGAGTTACTCCAATGGAACGACAACCAGCAGCACTTATACCATCCTGGTTGCCAAGACCCTTAACTTCCAGGGAGGATGCAAGGTCAACAACGACTACTCCTCCCTGCCCGGAGGCTCTCCGGTCAAAGGAAACGCGACCTTGAGCGAATGAACATGCCGGTCAAAGTGAGAAAACGCGGTATCGCCACGGTGGAATTCGCCCTGATGTCGCCCCTGTTGATGCTGCTGCTGGCCGGGGTATTGGACTTTGGCATGTTGCTGCGCACCGCCACCTGCGCCGCCAGTGCCGCACGGGCCGGCATCGAATACGGCAGCCGCAGCGCGTCCGCCTCGGTGGATTACGCCGGGATGCAGAGTGCCGCGCTCGCCGCCACTCCGGGGGTGACCGGAATGACGGCCACTGCAACGCGGTCGTGCCAGTGTTCCGGCGGCTCCGCGGTCAGTTGCTCGGGCAGTTGCGTGAACGGGAAGATGATGATCTATGTCCAGGTTACTGCCAGGGCTGCGGCGCACACCATTTTCAATTACTCGCGCCTGCCCTATTCGAACATGGCATCCTCGACCGCCAGCATGAGGGTCCAGTAGCCATGCCTCGCAGGCGGCGCTCCCGGGGCAGTACCCTGGTCGAATCGGCCATTGTTGCGGTGGTGTTTCTGCTGCTGCTGGTCGGGATCATGGAATTCGGGCGCCTCGGGCTGGCCTATAACGAAGTCTCCTTCGCCGCGCAGTGTGCCGCCCGCTACGCCTCGGTGCGGGGCAGCAGCAGCGGCCACGCGGCGTCTGCCTCCGACGTCCAAAGCGCGGCCAAAGTCTATACCGGAGCGCTCGATAACAAACAGGTGACGGTAACTACCACCTGGACGCCCAATAACAACCCGGGCAGCACCGTGAAGGTGAAAGTCGCTTATAAGTTCGATACCGTCCTGCTGCCGCTCTCGGGCACGACCGTGCCTGTGCAGACCACCGCGGCCGCCATTATCACGCAGTAGGCGCCGGGGCGCTCAGGCCCGCGCGATCGCCAGCAGGTTCCAGCCCACGCACACGGCGAAGAAGAGGTTGGCGCGCCGCAGCAGCCGCGTCCGCCGGCTGTTCCACGCATACAGCGCGAGTGCGCACGCGGCCACTTTGACGGTCAGGACGGCCACCGCCGGGGCAGCCGAAAGATGCATCAGTGCGGCCACCAGCGGATTGGCTTCCAGCACGCCGTGCCGGAGGAATAACAGGGTCGTCGCCAGATCGCCTAGCTGAAGGGCCAGAAACACCAGCAGAATCGCCATAATTGTTCGCTCGACGACCAGCTTAGTGGGGGCCGTGCCACGCCCGCAATGGTACCGGTTCCAGTACGCGCTTCAAGAAATCGCCATCCTGGCCGATCTGATTATCGGAAGTGCCATGACCGCCCTAGTACCAGTAACCGCGCCCCGCAGCCTGTTCTTCCGGCTGCTTGTGCCGTCGCTGCTCGACGTGTTCTTTGTGGCGCTGCTGGTGGCGGCATTCGCCCATCCGCGCGGCCTCGAGGCGCTGTTGTGCGACGGCGATACCGGCTGGCATATCCGCACCGGCGAATTGGTGCTGAAGACGGGCCACGTCCCGGCCACCGATCCGTTTTCCTTCAGCCGTCCGGGCCAAAGGTGGCTGGCGTGGGAATGGCTCTCCGACGTGGTGTTCGCGGAGACCTGGCGATGGCGCGGGCTGGCGGGGGTTGCCGTGCTGGCGGGTACTATCCTGGCGCTGGCGGCAATGGCGCTGATGGCACGCATTCTGCGCGCCGGCAGTGGCCTGTGGATCGGCGTGGGAGCTACCATGGCCGCGGTGAGCGCTTCCAGCATTCACTACCTGGCGCGCCCGCATGTCTTTTCGATCCTGTTTTACACATTGGCCCTATGGATTCTGGCGGAGGACCGGAGCCATCGCGGGCGGCTGGTGTGGCTGCTGGTGCCGCTCACCGCGCTGTGGGCCAACCTGCATGCCGGCTTTGCCGCCTGGCTGGCCACGCTCCTGCTGCTGGCGGCGTTCTGCGCGGCGCAGCGCAATGGGCCGGCCGCCCGGCGGTACGGGACGCTGGCGGCGCTGTGTGGTCTGGCGAGCCTGGCGAACCCCTACGGCTGGCAGTTGCACCGGCACATCCTGAGCTACCTGAACTCGCCGTGGATTCTCGACCACGTGCAGGAGTTTCAGTCGCCGCACATCCGCTCCGAAGGCATGATCGTCTTCGCCCTGCTGCTGCTTTCCTCGGTAGCGCTGGCCTGGCGCGCGGACCGTTTCGACGCGCTGCTGGTGCTGCTCTGGGGATTCGCCGCGCTACGCTCCGCGCGCCACGTGCCGTTCTTTGCCATCGCCGCCGCGCCGGTGCTCGCCGCGGGCTGCGCGCAGGTCTGGGCGCGCCTGGCGGCGGAGGCCGGCTCCCGCTCTCCCGCGCGAATCTTCCGGGAGCTGGGGCTCGATCTGGGGCGTCATGCGCGTTCCAGCATCTGGCTGCCGCTGGCGGTGGCGGCAGCGATCGCCGCGGCGCCGCCGGTGGATTTTCCCGACTCCCTGTTTCCGGTGCTGGCCGTGGAACGGAACCTCGCGGAACTCGCGCCGGAGGCCGCCAAGCCCCGCATCCTGACCTCCGACCAGTGGGCCGACTACCTGATTTACCGGCTGTACCCGGAGCAGCGCGTGTTCTTCGACGGGCGCAGCGATTTCTACGGCCCCGAGCTGGGGTCGGACTACCGCAAACTGATGGCCGGCGAGGGCTCCTGGCACGAACTGCTGGGCCGTTACCGGTTCGACATGGCGCTGCTGCCGCGGGATTGGGTCCTGAGCACCGCGCTCGCGGGCGAACCCGGCTGGCACAAGGTGTACCAGGACCCGGTGGCGGTGCTCTACTCGCGCCGCCCGGAGGCTCTCCCATGAACCCCACTTACCCTGTCGCCGCGGTACTTGGCCTGATCGCGGCCGAAGAGGACCTGCGCCGCCGCTCGGTGCCCAACTGGTTGACCGCGGCGGGAGCGGCCGGCGGCCTGGCATGTTCCGCCGGGAGCGGCTGGCACGGCCTGGCAATGGCGGTCGCGGGCGCCGCCGCGGGATTTCTGATTCTGCTGCCCTTCCACTGGCTGCGGGCCATGGGCGGAGGCGACGTCAAGCTGCTGGCGGCGTTCGGCGCCCTGCTGGGTCCCTCGGGCATCCTGCTGGCAGCGGTGTTCGCGGCCGTGTTCGGCGCCATTCTGGCCGCCGGCGCGCTGGCATGCAAGCCGCGCCGCCGCGCCATTCCCTATGCGCCCGCCATTGTTTTGGGGGCGTGGGTCAGTTTGCTCGGTGGAGGTTCCTGATGTATTTCGATCGGCGATTTCTCACGGTGGTCGGAGTGAGCCTGGTTTGGGCGCTCCTGGTGGCGGGAGCATTCTACCGCCTCGCCGGCGGCAGGAGTGGCCGCGCTCATGCGGCCCCCACCCGGCAGGAAGTAGTGGCTACCAAACCGCTCCCCGTGGGCACCCTGGTGACCCGCGCGTCGGTAACCCTGCGCGGCGTGCCCGAGGATTTGTTCCCGGCGGGAGCTTTTTCGCGCGTCGAGGACGTGGTGGACCGGCCCGTGATTCAGGATATTCAGGCGGATGAGCCGCTGGTGGAAGCGCGGCTCGCGGTCAAAGGCAGCGGCGCCGGCCTGGGGCCGCTGATTCCGCCTGGAAAGCGCGCCATCTCCGTGCGCGTCAACGACGTCGTGGGGGTCGCCGGATTCGTGCTCCCGGGCATGCACGTGGACGTGCTGGTCACCGGTAAGCCCGGCGCCAACGGCGATATGCAGACCCAGACGGTATTGCAGAACATCGCCGTTCTTTCCGCCGGCCAGACCATTCAGAGCGACCCCAAGAGCCAGCCTATTGTGACGCCCGTCGTGACCCTGCTGGTGAGCCCGGCGGAGGCCGAAGCGCTGACTCTGGCCAACAGCGAAGGCCACATTCAACTGGTGCTGCGCAACTCCACCGACCGTACGGTAACGGCCACCGGCGGAAGATGGCTCCGCCAGCTCTACGATTCGCCTCCGGCGGAGACGCCTCCCGCGACTGCCTCCGGTGCGCCGGGCGCCCGTGGCAGCGCCGCCGGCCGTCAAAGTCGCGCCTCCGCCCCTTCCCGCGGCCGAACCCGACCAGATGGTCGTGATCCAGGGGTCGAAGAAGAAAGTCGAGACCTTTGCACCGGAGCGGAAAACCAAATGACGTCTGCCACTGTTCCCGATACCGCCGGGTCGAATTGGGCGGATCGCCTGCTGCGCCACCCCGCCGCCGGCGAAACCATCAAGCCGGAATACCAGGAACTGAAATTTACCCTGCACCGCAAACTGCTGGAGCGCATCAACCTGGAAGCGCTCTGCCGGCATCGATAACGACCGCATCCGCGCTGAAGTGCGCCAGGCCGTGCTGGCCATGGTGGAAGAAGAGCCGACGCTGCTCACGGCCGCCGAGAAGCAGCAGATCAGCGAAGAGGTGCTGCACGAGGTCTTCGGACTGGGCCCGCTCGAGCCGCTGCTGCAGGATCCGGGCATCTCCGACATTCTGGTGAACGGCCCCGAGCAGGTCTACGTGGAGCGCAAAGGCGTTCTGGAGCGGACCAGCGTGCGCTTCCACGACGACGGGCACCTGCTGCGCATCATCGACAAGATCGTCTCGCAGGTGGGCCGGCGGGTGGACGAATCCAATCCCGATGGTGGACGCGCGTCTGAGCGATGGCTCGCGCGTCAACGCCATCATCCCGTCCCCTGGCGGTGGACGGCGCCGCTGCTCTCGATCCGCCGTTTCGGCACCGACAAGCTGATGCCCGACGACCTGGTGACCAAGGGCGCCCTCACGCGCGGCATGATGCGCCTGCTGGAGGCCGCCGTGCAGCGCCAAGCTGAACATCATCGTCTCCGGGCGGCACCGGCGCGGGCAAGACCACGCTGCTCAACGCGCTCTCCGTGTTTCATCTCTCCCAAGGAGCGCATCGTCACCATCGAGGACGCCGCCGAACTGCAACTGAAGCAGCCGCACGTGGTGCGCCTGGAAACGCGGCCGGCCAACCTGGAGGGCCACGGCGCGGTGCGCCAGCGGCAACTGCTGATCAACAGCCTCCGCATGCGGCCCGACCGCATCATCGTGGGCGAGGTCCGCGGCGAAGAAGCGCTGGACATGTTGCAGGCCATGAACACGGGCCACGATGGCTCGCTCACCACGGTGCATGCCAACACCCCGCGCGACGCCATTTCGCGCCTGGAAGTGATGGTCACGCTGGCCAATGCCAACATGCACCTGGCGGCCATCCGCCAGCAGATCGCCTCGGCGGTTCACATCCTGGTGCAGTGCTCGCGCCTGAGCGACGGCACGCGCCGCGTGACCAACATCACCGAAGTCACCGGCATGGAAGGCGACATCGTGACCCTGCAGGATATCTTCGTCTTCGAAAAGCGCGGCCTCTCGCCGGACGGGCGGGTGCGCGGGACGGTTCTGCGCCACCGGCATCCTGCCCAAATTCAACGAAAAGCTGGTGGCCGCGGGAATCCGCCTGCCTGCCGAGATGTTCGACGAAATGGTCGACGTCGGAGGCCTGTCATGACTGCCGCTCTTCCTGGTATCGGCTGGTCACGGCGCTGCTGACCTACGGCCTGCTGTGGCATGGCTGGAACGCCGCGACCAGGCGCTGGCGGTGCGCCGCCTGACGGCCCCGGCCGCCGAAAAGGAACGCCTGCCCAGCGCCGCCGGCGCCCGCGTCTGATCAAGGCCGCCGGGGAGGTGCGCGGGCCTGCTGACCAGCCGCCTGCTGGACCGCTTGCGCCTCACGCGAAGCCGCCGGGCGGCTGCTGGAAGCGGCGGCCTGAAGTGGGGACCGGCGGGCATGCTGCACCGCTCGATCGCCCTGTTCCTGGCCGGCTTCGTGGCGGTCACGGTGCTTACCGCGCAACACCAACGCCGCTGGCCGCCCTGGCCGCCGGCGCGGTCGCTCGGCCTGGCTGCCCTGGTGGTACGCGCGCCGGAAGATGCCGGGCGGCGCGATGCAATGCCTTCGAGGAGCAGTTCCCCGATTGCCTGGAGTTCATTTCGCGGTCGATGCGTGCCGGCCACGCCTTTTCGGTGGCGCTCGAAATGGTCTACCGGGAATTCAGCGAGCCGCTGGCCGGCGAATTCCGCCGCGCCTTCGAGGAACAGAACCTGGGCCAGCCGCTCGAGATCGTGCTGCGCAAGCTGTCGCAGCGCATGCCCTCCATGGACGTCCAGTTCTTCGTTTCGGCGGTGCTGCTGCAGAAGCGCACCGGCGGCAACCTGGCGGAACTGCTGGACAAGCTGGCGCACATTCATCCGCGAGCGTTTCAAGCTGCGCGCGCGCATCCGCGCGGTCAGCGCGCAGGGACTGATGTCGCGGCCGCATTCTGTCGGCCATTCCAGCCGGCGTGGCGGTGCTGATGTTCGTGGTCAATCCGCAGTATGCGCAGGTTCTTCATCGACGATCCCGTGGGGCACGAACTGCTGGCCGCGGGCCTGGGATTGCAGATCGTCGGGTTACATGATCATCCGCAAGATCGTGACATTCGAGGTGTAGACATGCTGGAATTGCTGACTGCGGCTCTGTTTCTGCTGGTGGCTGCCGGGACTGCGTGGGCCTGGGCTGCGCGCTCGGAGGATGGCGTGCGCAGGGCGGTCCGACCGGCTGGAGCGGGCGCCCGTGCCGGCGGGGTTACGGCTGCCCTCTCCCGCGCTGGTCTGGCGCGAACTGGTGAGCCGCATCGGCACGGCGGTGCCGGCGTCCTCGCGGCCTTGCCTCTGCTCAAACGCCGGCTGGTTCGCGCCGGGTTTCGCAATCCGGACGCGGCGCGCTATTTCCAGGGCATGCGCGCTGGTGTCTACCCTGTTGTTCACTGCGGCGGCGTCGTTCGTGGCGTGGGGCGCCAGTTCCCCGGGAGCCAACCTGTTGCTGGGCGTGGGCGCGGCGGGGGCTCTGGGCTACATCGCGCCCATGCAGTACCTGCTGCTGCGCATCCGCCGCCGCCAGCACGCCATCGAAAGGGCCTGCCCAACGCCCTGGACCTGATGGTGGTCTGCGTGGAATCGGGTCTGGGCATCGACCAGACCACCGTGCAGGTGGCCAAGGAGCTGCAGATCGGCGCATCCGGAGATCTGCGAGCGAGTTCGCCGTGATGAACCTGGAGACTGCGCGCCGGCAAGCGGCGCGCCGAAGCGCTGCACAATCTGGCCGACCGCACCGGCGTCGAGGAAATCCGCAAGCTGGTGGCGGTGCTGGTGCAGACCGACCGCTTCGGCACCAGCATCGCGCAGAGCCTGCGGGGCCACGCCGATTACCTGCGGTCGATGGCCCGGCAGCGGGCTGAGGAGCGCGCCTCCAAGCTGGCGGTGAAGCTGGTGTTCCCGATTTTCTTCTGCGTGCTGCCGTCGCTGTTCGTGGTCACGGTGGGTCCGGTGATGACCCGCCTGGTGCGCGATCTGATCCCTATGATCGAAAACATGTAATCTGCCGATAAGTACGGGGAAGGAGATTTCTTGTTATGGATTCCGTCACTTTACGCGTAATTTGCGGCGTTATCGCCGTTCTGTTCGGCGTCGTGATTTTCATGCGCCGCCGCAGCAGCAAAGCCGAGTAACACGCTCCGGCTACGCTTTCGCCACATTCGCGCGCAAGAACTTCACGCCCTCGAAGGCGATCGATTCGGGGGTGGGCGCCAGATCGCGCCAAATAGATGCCGCCGCCGCAATCTCGCCCAGCCGGAAGCCGAAGCTCTCAATGGTCAGCCAGCCGTCATAGCGAACGGCCTGTAGGGCCGCAAAGAACTCCGGCCAGTGGACATTTCCCGTGCCCGGCGTGCCGCGATCGTTCTCGCAAGTGTGTACGTGCTTCAGGTGCCTGCCCGCCTGCCGCAGCGCCGCTCCCACGCTCTTCTCTTCGATATTGGCGTGAAAGGTGTCCACCAGGATCCCGATCCGCGGATGGCCAATCTCGTCGCACAGCAATGCCGCATCGGCCACGGTATTCAGGAAATACGTCTCGAACCGGTTGAGCGGTTCCATCGCCACGGCGACGCCGGAAGCCTGAACCGCGTCCGCCAGTTCCTGCCAGCTCTCCACAACCCGCTGCCACTCGTCCGGCGTCCGCCGCTGCCGGGTGAAGTGCCCGACCGGAGAATACATCGGACCTACTAGCAGTCCGGCTCCCACTTCCGCGGCCGCGGAAAGGCAGTCCCGCACATGTTGCCGGCCCCGGTCCCGTTCCTGCCGGTTCCCGGAAGCCAGGCTCATCCCGCGTGGCATCACCGTACAGGCCGTACACTCCAGCCCAGCCTCTGCCAAAGCCCGCCGGACGTCCCGAGCCGCGAAGCCGGCCGGATGGAACAGCGGAATCTCCACTCCATCCAGTCCCGCCGCCTTCACCCGCGCAAGCACCGGGAACTCCTCTGGACCGAATGACTCGGCCCAGATCAACGTGTTCGCTCCAAATCTCATTCGAGATCTATTACAGCACTTTGAGAAACTTATCACGGAGGCACGAAGCCGCGGAGGAAAA
>CAWKYG010000029.1:0-72943 GCA_963853855.1 uncultured Solibacteraceae bacterium
AGCGCAATGCGGCGAAACGCGAACGCAACGGTTCTTTACTGCCTTCGCGCCAGGCTACCTCACGCCAAGCTTTCTCCGGCAACTCCCGCGCTAACTGCGCCACCGAGATCGGTTGGTGCGTCCGGTCCCGTTGCACCCGTTTGGGCCGCGGCCCCCTCCCGCTCCAAGGCTTGGGCGGCAACGGCTGTCGTTCCAGCGCCCATACCGTCGTCGTGGATCTTACCGCCACCGAATAGTCCAGCTTCAGTTCCGCCACACCATCCCGGAAATCGACACTGGATCCATACACTTCATCGGCCAGCACCACCCCGGGCGGCACCTTGTCCTTCACCGCTTGCCGAATCTGCGCCAGCGCAATCTGCGGCTTGGTCTGGAACTGCACATGCTTGGGTATGTCGACCTCCGTTCGCCGCACGGGGTGATTCGCCCATTCCTCCGGCAGATACACCCGCCAGGCTATGGGCAGACTCCCGATCGCGGTAGCCACCGAGAGACTCACCGCCACCTGGCAGTTCTCCGTCCTTCCCACCCGGCCACAATACTGCCGTGCTACTCCCACCGAATGAGTGCCCTTCTTGACGAAGCTGGTCTCATCTACAATCCAAGCCGTTACCGGCCCTGTTTTCTGCATTGCCGGCAGGACGTAATCGCGGACCTGCCGCATCATGTCGGCATCGCTCCAGGGCGACTCTGCGACGAAGTGATGCAACGACTCGTGCATGCTCTGCACATGATCGGGAGCCAAGCGCGCGGCCATGGGCTCGACGCTTTTCCGTTCTCCGTCGAGCAACAAGCCGGTACAGTAATTCCGCAGAGGAAGTTCGCGGTCCGCATACCCCCACCGCTTGCGCCAGCCAGTCCATGTATGCGGCGAGGCGTTTCTCCTGTGGGGCTGCGCCAGGATTTTCTGAGCCACGAAAACATTATAAGACAGATTTGTTTTTTATGACACAGTAGAACTAACGTGCGCGTCTCTGATCAGGGAGCGCGTTTTGCGACAGGGAGCGCGTTTTGCGACGGGGAGCGCGTTTTGCGACGGGGAGCGCGTTTTGCGACGGGGAGCGCGTTTTGCGACGGGGAGCGCGTTTTGCGACGGGGAGCGCGTTTTGCGAGGGGGGCGCGTTTTGCGACGGGGAGCGCGTTTTGCGACGGGGAGCCCGTTTTGCGACGGGGAGCGCGTTTTGCGACGGGGAGCGCGTTTTGCGACGGGGAGCGCGTTTTGCGACGGGGAGCGCGTTTTGCGAGGGGGGCGCGTTTTGCGACGGGGAGCGCGTTTTGCGACGGGCAGCGCGTTTTGCGACGGGGAGCGCGTTTTGCGACGGGGAGCGGGTTTTGCGACGGGGAGGCGCGTTTTGCGACGGGGAGCGCGTTTTGCGACGGGGAGCGCGTTTTGCGACGGGAGCGCGTTTTGCGACGGGGAGCGCGTTTTGCGACGGGGAGCGCGTTTTACGACGGCCGACTAGCGGGTTTCGGGCTTGATGGCGTAGTAGCCCTTGCGCGCCTGCGCCTTGAGTCCTTGTTGGCCAGCTTGACGTCCAGCTTGCGGTAGGAGCCGTCCTTGATGTCGTTGAGCGGCGTGTAGCCGATGGAATACTGGCTGCGCATTTCGTCCTGCAGTTCCTTGAAGACCTGATCGAGGGTTCCTGCGGTCCACTTGATAGACGTGGCCGCCGGTTTCGTCGGACATTTTCCGCAGGGCCGATTCGCCGCCGCCGCCAAAGCCGCCGAAAGGCCCGTAGAAGCGCCGGATCCTGATAATCGATGCTGTAAATCACCGCGTCGGCCTTCTGCGCGGCTTCGATCGCCTGCTTGATGGTCAGGCGGCTGCCTTCATCCACGCCGTCGGTGATCACCACGATCACCTTGCGGCCCACTTCGTCCGTCAGTTTCTCGGTGGCCGCCAGGTAGACGGCGTCATACAGCACGGTGCCGCGGGGCCGCCGGCGGTGGGGACCGGCCCGGGACCGAGGCCGCCTACTCCGGAACTGACCCGCAGATCGCGCAACCCATCCTGCAGCAGGCGGGGGCTGCTGGTGTAATCCTGCAGCAGTTCGGATTCTTCTCCGAAGCTGATGAGGAAGGCCTCGTCCTTCTTGCGCAGCACCTGGGTGAAAAACTGCGTGGCGGCGTTCTGCTCGATGCCGATCAGGTTGTCCTGGCTGCCGCTCACGTCGATCAGCAGGCCGATCGTCAGCGGAAGGTCCGTTTCCCTTGTGAAGTACTTGATTTCCTGTGGCTTGCCGTCCTCCAGAATGGTGAAATCGTTCTTCTCGAGGTTGGCAATCAGGGTGCCCTTCTTGTCGCGCACGCTGGCCAGGACGTTGACCACATTGACGTCGACTTTGATCGACGGCAAGTCTTCCTCGGCAGGCTTTTGGGGAGTCTGCCGGGGCGGTGTCTGGGCGCAAAGCGCGAAAGTAAGGAGCAATCCGAGGAGAATTCGCATGCCGGTACAATAGGGACGTGCCTTCCGGGGCGGATGTTTCAACATGAAAGACGCCATTTTGCACCTCAGCCGGCAGGATCCCGTCCTGGCGGAGATCATCGGCCGCGTTGGAGAATATCGTATCCAATTTCGCGACCCCGTTTTTGAAACCCTGGTGCGGTCTATAGTTTACCAGCAGTTGAGCGGGCGGGTCGCCTCGGTGATTTTCGGGCGGCTGGAGGCTGCGGTGGCCGGAGACATGACTCCGGCAAGTATCCTCAAGCTGCGGCCGGGCCGGATGCGCAAACTGGGCCTTTCCGCGCAAAAGACGGCTTACATCCGCGACCTTGCCCGGCATACGCGCGATGGCGCGGTGGTGTTTGAGGAATTGCCGTCTCTGAGCGATGCCGAGGTAATCGAGCACCTGACGCAGGTTAAGGGAATCGGCGTGTGGACGGCGCACATGTTCCTGATGTTCGCCCTGCGGAGGGCCGATGTGCTGCCCACGGGCGACCTGGGAATCCGGACCGCGATGCGCAAGGCATACGGCCTGAAAGAGATGCCACAGCCTGCCGAAATGGAGCGGATCGCCGGTTGCTGGCGCCCCTATTGCAGTGTAGCGAGTTGGTACCTTTGGCGCAGTCTGGAATCGACTGCGGCCATCTGATTAAGAGATCTGGGGAATTTCCCCCACAAATTCAGAGCTTTAACTCTTTTTTGATTAAAACCTGTTGTTTATTCCGACAGTCTGGGTCATAATCAATACAGAAATTAAGACCTCAGGATGCGGTACTCTGAGGAGATTAGGAGATTCATAATGCGTACGTTGAAACTCGCCCTCCCGGCGGCGATCCTCACAGCCGGCTTCCTGGTTTGCAATATTTCAAGCTACGGAAAGCCCGCTTACGCGGCCAAGGAAAAGAAGCAGTGCACGTTCTGCCACGAGAAGGCCGATCCCACGCACAAAGACGTCATGCTCAAAAACCTGACGGAAGCCGGCAAGTACTACGCCGCGCACGATCATTCGCTCGACGGTTACAAAGGCAAGTAGCTTCCGGCAGCCCGGCATGGGGGGCGCTCGCACCCGTCGGCCATTTGGTTCGGTAGAGAACCGGCCTGGGCTGCTTTCCTTCCGTTTACCTTCCAGACATCCTCACGACGAATAAGTCTGCTTCCAGCGCGTGATATCGGCGGTCAACCGGGTTCTGACATCCAGATACTCGGGGGTGTCGTACAGATTGACTTTCTCCACCGGATCTTTAGTCAGGTCGTACAGTTCGTTAGCGCCTTTGCCGCCATCGCGCAGCACCACCTTGTAATCCTCTTCGCGGGCCATATCGGTGTTTTGGGTGTGGGCGCAGATGGCTTTCCGCCAGGGTTGTTTCTTGGGCAGTTTCTTCTGCTGGGCCACCGGGATGTAACTCCTGCCGCATAGATTCCGGCCGGGGACGGGAAGCGACAGCAGGTCGCAAATGCTGGGAACCAGGTCGTAGGCGCTGGTCATTTCGACTACCAGGCCCTGCGGCGGCATGCGGTGCGGCCAGCTCCAGATGAGGGGGCTGCGCACCACTTCGTCGTACATATTGATCGGGGCTGACGCCAAGCCGGCATCCCACAGGCCGTGGCGGCCATAAAGCGCCCCGCAAGTAGATACGAACAGGATCAGCGTGTTATCCAGCAGTTGCTTCTGGGTGACCTTGTCCACGAGGGCGCCGACCTGACTGTCGATGGCGGTAATAGTCGCCGCCACTTTGCGCAGGCTGGCGATGCGGTCGAGCAGCATCTCTTTGCCGGCGCGGGCATTGGGCGCCACCGGGTCGGCGGCGTAATTTTCAAACCGTTCCTGGGCGTACATCTCCAGGTATTTTTCGGGTGCGGTATTGTAAGGCGGTTTCAGGTCATTGAAGCTCACGGTGAGCGCGAAGGATTTGCCGGACGCCTGGGCATCGAGGAACTTTTCCGCTTCGGCGGGCACGGCCGTTGCGTGTGTGGCGTATCCAGCGCCGGACAGAAGCTTATCGAGGGTGATGTCGGCCGTTGCGGGTGTGCCGGCCTCTCCGATCTGCATGGGCGTGCGCCCGGTGAGCAGGGTGGCGCGGTTCAGTTCCGGCATTGCCGCGGCGGAGTAGTGATTCAGAAAGCGCGTTCCGGTCTCGCTGAGGCGCACGATATTGGGAGATCGCACCTCCTTATTGCCATAGCTTGCCAACATCCAGCCGGGCAGGTTGTCCACCAGGATGAGGACGATGTTGGGCCGCTCAGCAGCGGGCTTTTTGGCGGCCAGCGCCGGTAGGGCGAGGCTGCCGAAAAAGAAGTGTCGGCGTGAGACAAGCATGGGCAAAATACAAGTATAAGCGGTGCGGGACATTGAACCGCGCAGCTACCGGTTGTTGGCGGACCGCGTTCGGCATTATAGTTGGGTTTGGGCCGATGAACCTTCCGAACGCGCTGACGATTCTTCGGATCTTCTTCGTGCCGCTGCTGGTGGCGGCGCTGGTCCAGGAGAACGTCGGTGGTGCATCTGGGTCCGTACCTGGTCACCAACGAGTGGCTGGCGCTGGCGATCTTCCTGACCGCGGCGGCGACGGACCTGCTGGATGGCTATCTGGCGCGGCGCTGGAGGCAGGTGACCACCATCGGAACACTGCTCGACCCGATCGCCGATAAGCTGTTGATTTCCGCGGCGCTGATCTCGCTGGTGCAGGTGCGCGTGCTGCCCGGCTGGATGGCGATTCTGATCATCGGCCGCGAGTTTGCGGTGTCCGGACTGCGCAGCATCGCCGCCGCCGGAGGGCTACACCATCAAGGCCAGCGACCTGGGCAAGACCAAGATGTTCTCCCAGGTGGTGGCCATCTCCTGCATGCTGCTGGCGGTCCGGCACAAGGTCGCTGCTGCTGCCGGCGAAGGTGCTGATGTGGGTGGTGATCTTCTTCGCCATTCTCTCGGCGATCAGTTACTTCCGCAAATTCTGGCACAAAGTGGATGAGCGCATCAAAAAGCGGCGCCGCAATGAACTGCTGCAACTGGAACGGAAGCGCCAGCGGGCGCTGATGCGTCAGAGGGGATCGATCAAAGGCGCGGATTTGGGCGCGGCCACAATCTGGAAGCCGCCCGAAGTGAACTGAACGGTGCGCACCTGGCCTTTGGGCCCCAGCGCGCCGATGGGCTTGCCATTCAGCATCACGGTGACGCCGCCGGCGTTGCCCAAGCGGAGTTCGAGACTCTTGCTGGCTTCCACGGTGCGGGTCTCATTGGGCTCCAGAGTGCCAGAGAACAGGTACTTGCCATCGGTCCGCACGAGCACCCAACTGGGCTCGTTCGGCGGTGATCTGGAGGCGCACCGTGATCGGGCCGGCCGGGACGGCGGCGGCCGCGGAAGGGGCGGCACGCGCCGCGGTGTCCTGCGCCGGTTTGGCGGGAGCGGATGTGTTCTGCACGGGCTGAGTCTTTGGCGGTGCGGCAGGCGGCTGTTCCGCGGTTTGTGCCGGCGGAGCCGTCTCAGGTTGTGCCGCTGGCAGCTTGCGTGCACTGGCGGCGGCTGCACCGGAGGAGGCGAGGCTGGCTTCGCGGATTCGGCGGCAGCGGCGGTATTCTGGGCCGGCAACGGGTGGCGCGTCCGTTGATACCAGGCGTACACTCCCGAGCAAACCAGCATCGCCACCACAAACAAGGCCAGAGCGGGCAGCGGCGACCCCCACGAAAAACCGCGATCGCCGGCCGATTCCCACTGCTCCACTTTGGGAAGCTGGATGGGCGTCACCTGAATGGGCGCGGACGCCAGCTTTCCGCCCTCGGCAAAGCGTGGGATCTCGCTGGGCGGTTGGAGGGCGCGCTGCACCTCGGCGGCCATTTCGTCTTCGTCAAGCCCCAGCAGGTGGGCGTATTGGCGCACGAAATTCTTGGCGAAGATCGTGCCGGGCAGCCTGTCGAATTCTTCAGCTTCGATGGCCTCCAGCATCTTCGCGTTGATCTTGAGTTCACGCGAGATCTGGTCCAGATCCAGATTGCGCCTCAATCTTTCACGGCGCAAAGTCTCGCCAACGGAGGTCATACGGGCGGGGTCCTAACCCTCTAAATCTATATTACAACAGGAAATACCCGGAATCTGTGAACCTGTTAGCATAATCGGTTGATCTCCGTGGTGGTGGTCAACTGGAACCGGAAGGAGCTGTTGCGCGCCTGTCTGCTCTCCCTGCAGCGGCAGACCGGCGTCGAGTTCGAAACCATCGTGGTGGACAACGGCTCGACCGACGGATCGGCGGAACTGGCCGAAACGCGAGTTCGGCGCGCGCGTGATCCGCAACGCGGAGAACCGCGGCTTCTGCGCCGCCAACAACCAGGGAATCGCGGCGGCGCGCGGCGAGTTCATCGCCCTGCTGAATAACGATGCCGAAGCCGAGCCGGGCTGGCTGGCGGCGCTCCACGCGGCCTGCTCGCGCGCGCCCGATGTCGGCATGGCGGCCAGCAAAGTGCTGGTGTGGGAAGACCCGCGGCGCATCGACAAGGCCGGCCACCTGATCTATCCCGACGGCCAGAATCGCGGCCGCGGCAGCGGCGCGCTCGACTGCGGCCAGTTCGACCGCGAAGAGGAAGTGCTGTGGCCGGACGGCTGCGCGGCCATGTACCGCAAGGCGATGCTCGACCGGATCGGCGGCTTCGACGAAGATTTTTTCGCCTACGGCGACGATGCCGAACTGGGACTGCGCGCGCGCATCGCCGGCTGGAAGTGCATCTACACGCCGCGGGCGGTGGTGCGGCACCATCGCGGCTCCACGCTGGGCAAAGGCTCGGCGCGGCGGCTGGAGTTGATCGAGCGCAACCGCGTGCTGCTGGCGCTGAAGCTGTTTCCGTGGAGCCTGCTGTGGCTCAATCCGTTGTTTTTCGCCGTGCGCGTGGCGGCGGGGATGGCGCGGCCCGGCGCGGCGCCGGCGATACGGCGCATTTTCCAGGGCTGCGCGGCAAGCTGGCCATGGCCGCGCGCCCTGATCGCGCGGCGATTGGCGGCGCTGCGCCTGGCGCCGCGCATGCTGCGCAAGCGCGCGGAGATGCGCCGCATGCGCGCGTCTCTCGCCGGGCGAAGTGCGGCGGCTGATTCTGGCGCACCGGCTGAGCCTGAGGGAGGTGGCATGAGCGCCTGCCTGCGTGTGCGGATCCGGCCGCTATCGCAGCGCGTCTGTTCCAGCGCGTCCGACCGGCTGTACCGACACCACCGACCAAGGAGATTCTCCGTGGTGCGCTGCGGCGAGTGCGGCCTGGTGCGGCTGGATCCGCAGCCCGCCCCCGAGGAACTGCGCCGCTACTACCCCGACAATTACTGGTTCGCGCCGGAGCCAGCGCGGCCAGCCGCATGGAGGAGGCGTACCGGCGGCTGGTGCTGCGCGACCACGTGCGCTTCGTGGCGCGGGCGCTGCGGCGGATCGCGCGCCCGCGGCCCGCTGCTGGATGTGGGCTGCGGCGGCGGGCTGTTTCTGGGCATGATGCGCGAGCGCGGCTTCCGCGTGGTGGGCCTGGATTTCTCGCGCGAGGCCGCCGCCATCGCCTGGCGGCGGCAGCAGGTGCCGGCGGTCTGCGCCATGCTGGAGCATGCGCCCGTTCGCGCCGACGAGTCGGTGGCCGTGCTCACCATGTTCCACGTGCTCGAGCATCTGTACGATCCGCGCGCCTACCTGCGGCCGCGCGCCGGCTGCTGGCGCCGGACGGCCGGCTGGTGGTGCAGGTGCCCAACGCCGCCTGCTGGCAGTTCCGCCTGCTGGGCGAGCGCGTGGAACGGCGTGGACGTGCCGCGCCACCTGTTCGATTTCCGCGCCGGCGATGTGGAGAAGCTGCTGGAATCCTGCGGCTTCGAAGTGGTGCGGCGCAAATATTTTTCGCTGCGCGACAATCCGGCCGGCCTGGCCAGCAGCCTGGCGCCCGTCGCTCGACCCCATGGCGCGGCGCGTGCGGCGCGTGCGCGGAAAGCGGCCGGACGCGCGGCTGGCCAAAGACCTGGCGTACTTGGCGCTGGTGGCGGCGGCGCTGCCGTTCACGTGCTGGAAGCGGCCTGCGGCGCGGGCTCCACGGTGATGATTGAGGCGCGCCGCCCGATGAGCTATACCGACGCTCGCCTATCGCCTGCCGCGCCCGCTGCGCCGCCACATTCTGCACTTCGAAGTGGAGATCGAAGACGCCGTGGCGGCGTTCGCGCGCGAGCTTGCCGGACGGGCGCGCGCGTGCTCGATGCCGGCGCGGGCGAAGGCCAGTACGCGCGCCATTTCGCGCGCCAGCGATACTGCGGCGTGGACCTGGCGGTGGGCGACGCGCGCCTGGGACTACAGCCGCCTGGACGCCGTGGCCGATCTGCACGGCGCTGCCGTTCCGCGCCGGCGCCTTCGACGCCGCGCTCCACATCGTGACCATCGAGCACCTGCGCGAGCCGGGCGCGCGCGCTGGCGGAAATCGCGCGCACGCTGGCGCCGGGCGGCGTGCTGCTGGTGGCCGCGCCGCACGAATGGGAAGTCCACCAGGCGCCGCACGATTATTTCCGCTACACGCGCTACGGCCTGGCGTACCTGCTGGAGAAAGCCGGTTTCGAAGTCGTGCGAGATGCGCGCCGCCGGCGGCTATTTCCGCCTGCTCGCGCGGCGCCTGCTGAACGGGCTACAATTCTTTACAGGGGGCGTTCGCTGGCTGTGCTTCATTCCGGCCGCGATCCTGCTGGTCCCGCCGGCGCTGATCCTGCCGTTTCTGGATTCTCTCGACCGGGACCGCAATTTCACAGTCGGATACATTTGCACGGCGCGCAACCGCGCCCAGTAAGGAAACCATTGGACGGAGTCATCGTAGTCGATAAGCCGGAAGGCTGGACCTCGCACGACGTGGTGGACAAAATGCGCCGCATCGCGCGGCACCAAGAAGGTCGGCCACCTGGGAACGCTCGACCCGATCGCCACCGGCGTGCTGCCGCTGGTGCTCGGGCAAGCCACGCGCCTGGCGCAGTTCTACACGCGCAGCGACAAGATTTACGAGGGCGTGGTGCGCTTCGGCTGGGCCACCGACACCTACGATCGCGCCGGCGAGCCAACCGGCGAGAAGCGCGAGGTCGACGCTCGACCGCCGCGGAACTGGAGCCGCTACTGGAGCGCTTTCGCGGCGAGTTTCTGGCAGACGCCGCCGCCGGTTTCGGCCAAGAAGGTGGATGGCAAGCGCGCTTACGAACTGGCGCGGCAATCCGTGGCGGTGGAACTGGAGCCGGTGAAGGTGCAGGTCTACGAACTGACGCTGCTGGAGGTGGACGGCCGCTGGCGCGCGACTGCGCGCGCACTGCTCCGGCGGCACCTACATGCGCTCCATCGCGCACGATCTGGGGCAGGCGCTGGGCTGCGGCGCGCACCTGGAGCGAACTGCGCCGCACCGGCGAGCGGCGAGTTCGAAATCGGACAGGCGCGCACCATCGCGCAACTGGAATCGCTGGCCGCCGAGTGAGCGGCTGGTGGATGCGCTGGTTCCGGCGGCGCAGACTGCTGCCCGGGTTTCCCACCGTGTTTGTGGACGATCTGACGGTGGCGCAGATCCGCAACGGCCGCAATTTTCCGGCGTCGCCGTTCCGCTCCGGCCGGCCGCGAAGCACGTGAAGGCCGTTTCGCGGCACGGAGAACTGGTGGCCATCGGCGAAGCGGTGCTGCCGAATCTGTATCATCCCGTCGTGGTGTTGTGACATGAAAGCACTGGCGGCGGGCCTGTTTCTGTGGTTCGCGGCCGCCTGTTGGCCGCAGACGCTGCCGGCATTTCACTCGGGCGTGGAACTGGTCGCCATTCCCTGCTCGGTGGTGGACTCGCACGGCGCGCCGGTGCACGATCTCGCGCGCGAGGATTTCCGCGTTTACGATAACGGAGTCCGCAGGGTGATTCGGAATCTGTGGCTCGACAGCGATGTCCCGTTGACGATCGGGGTGATCCTCGATGCCAGCGAGAGCCAGCGCGAACAACTCGCGGAGCACCGCCGGACGGCGCTGGCATTGCTGGACAGACTGATGCGCGCGGGCGACCGGGCCTTTATCGTCTCGGTGAGCCAGGAGGTGCGGCTGGCGGCGGATCTCTCGCCCTCGGTGGCGGACCTGCGCCGCCAGATGGAGGCCGGCAGCGGCATTTTGCTGGGAACGCCGTGTCCCGCGAGGGAATGCGGTTCCAGTCCCTTGTGGAATGCAATTTACGATACAACCCGGTTGAAGCTGGGAGGCATCACCGGAAATAAAGCCTTGCTGATTCTCACCGACGGCTTCGATAGCGGCAGCCCGCACACGTGGCGGCAGGCCGCGGACGAAGCGGAACGGGCCGAAACCACGGTGTATGCGGTCCAGTACCAGAGCAAGTTCGGAGGGCACTACGCGCCGGATCTGTATCGCCTGGTGGAGGAAGCCGGAGGCACCTGGTTCCCGGCGCCTGCGGGAGAATACGATGCGGCCGTATCGCGGATCGAAACCGATCTGCGGCACCGGTACGTCCTGGGAGTGCAACCGGAGCGCTTGAGCGGCAGACTCCGGCACGACATCCGCGTGGAAGTGACGCGACCGGATCTGACGGTGCGGGCGCGCAAGACCTACTTCCTGCCGGAGTAGAATAGGGAGCATGTCTGCCGCTCGACCTGTCCGCACGGTTTGGATTCTGGCGGGACTCGTGTTGGGATTTGCCGTGGTGGTGGCGGGGCCGGCCTGGCTGTTCTGGGATTTCCTGCATCAAAATCCCTGGAACGAAAGCAACCTGAACGCCAGGCTCCAATCGGTACATTACGAGTCCGGCGGTCTGGTATTCCGGTACACGGTGCGCAATCTTACCAGCCGCGCCGCGCGGTTCCGGCCCACCCTCACCGAGATCCACGCCTTGCAGGAGAAGGACCAGCCGGTTGTAGGCTACCCCAACGTGGTGCTTCCGTTCGAGGTTCCCGCAAACGGTTCGCAGACGCTGGACGTGCGCCTGGAACTTCCCGGCCTGCGCAGCCTGTCGTCCGGAATGTCATTCAGCGAATTCGGCTCGCCGCCTTCGCCGGCTGTCGCACCGGCCGGCCCAGCCATGCTGAGCCCGCAGGACGCACTGACGGATCTGGATGGGTTCGAGTTGGTGGATCCGGCAAACGGCATTCGCCTGGTGCTGCCGAGAGCCTGGTGAGCCCTGTTAAAATACCGGTATAGAATGCTCAAGCGATTTATCCTGTGGGATTTTGCGCGCGCCAGTTGGCAGTACGACGTCATGGTCGCAATCATCCTGGCGTTTATCTTCCTCACTCCGCGAGATTGGTTTCGCGATCAGCCTCGGATTCCCACTGCCAGCAGCATCATCCCCCTGCCGGCAGACGGCTTCTTCGTTCCCGTCGAAGTTCTGGCTAAAATCCCCGACAATCAGCAGGTCGTTTCCCTGACCCGGCAGATCCGGACGCTGCCCGGGCGGACCCATTTCACAGTCACCCGGATTGAACCGATTCTGAATTCGGAAGGCGAACTGCAGGGTTACATGGCATTCGCGCGACCCTGAACCGGCCCACCTATTAGGAGTAATTTGGATGCCGTACCTTCGACCTTCGCTCGTCCCCATCGGAATCATGGCCGCACTCGCGCTTCTACCCTATGGCGCGCCCGCTGCCGACGATCTGGCGACCGTGTTCCGTTCGCTCGACAAAGCCGCGGCCAGCTTCCGCGGATTGACGGCCGACGTCCACAAAGTGAAACACACAGCCCTGATACCGGACGACGACGTGCAAACCGGAAAAATCCTGGTGCGCCGCGCCAAGCCGCACGAATTGCAGATGCGCGTGGATTTTGACCCGCCCGATCAACAACAAGTAGTACTAGATGGTACAAAGGCCGAGATTTACTATCCCAAACGGAACAGCATCACCCCTTATATACTCGGCAAGGCCAGCCGCCCGATGGCCGAACAATTGCTACTGCTGGGGTGGGGCACTTCGAGCCAGGACCTGAAAAATACGTTCGAGATCACATACGGCGGGCAGGAAATGGTGGCTGGAGAGAAAACAGTGCGGCTGGAACTGATTCCGAAAGACAAAGATCTGTTGGCCCATGTGCCCAAGTTCGAGCTTTGGGTTTGCGAAGACGGACCCCTCGCCGGGACTGCCGTGCAGGTGAAGTTTTACGAGAGGGGCGGCAAGGATTACAGCATCGCCACGTATACCAACGTCAAGCTGCAAAGTATATCCGAGTCGCAGGTGAAACTCACGGCGCCGAAAAACGCGCAGCGGGAGAAGCCGATCCATCTCTAGGTTTCGGGCACGGGCATGAAGAAGACCAGGGCGAGCAGTTACCGGCTGGAATACCTCGATTGGGTGCGTGGAATCGCGGCCCTGATCATGCTTCAGGGGCACGTGTTCGATTCCTTCACGCGGCAGGATTTGCGCACCGGCGGAGCGTTTGTCTTCTCCCAATTCGTGGGTGGAATGCCGCCGGCCATCTTTCTGTTTCTCACCGGAGTCACCTTAGCGTTCCTGATGGATAGCACGGAGCGGAAGGGCATGGGGCCGGCCTATCGGGTGATCGAGGCTTTTCGGCGGTCGGGCTATTTGTTTTTTCTGGCGTTTGCTTTTCGCCTGCAGGCGTTCACATTCGCTTTTCCAGCCGCCTCGTGGCAGGATCTGCTGAAAGTGGATGTGCTGAACTGCATGGGATTCTGCATTGCGGTGTTTTCGGTGATGGCGGTTTTCACTACGCGCGAACGCATTCGCTTCTGCGCCATTCTGGGCCTGGGAATCGCGGCGGCGGCGCCGCTGGTTTCGCAGATGAACTGGTCCCACGTACCATGGATGGTGCGCAATTACCTGGTGCCCGACTATCGCTATTTCGGATTGTTTCCGTGGGGCGCCTACCTGGCGTTCGGCATGAGCGCGGGCAGTGTGATTCGCACGGTGCCGGCGGAAGCTACCGAACGCGTGATGCAGTGGGGCGCGCTGCTGGGCGGCGCGCTGATTCTGGTATCGCAATATTTCGCCAGCGCGCCCTTCCAGATCTATACGAAGGCCGAGTTCTGGCTGAACCACCCCGCACAAATTTTGACCAAGCTGGGGGTCACGCTGCTGATGCTCTCCACGGCTTTCGTGTGGACCCGGTGGGGCGCCACGCAAGGCGCCTGGAGTTTCGTGCGGCAGTTCGGCGTGACCTCGCTGCTGGTGTATTGGGTGCATATTGAACTGGTCTACGGCCGCTGGTTCTTTTTCCTGAAGGAGCGCCTGAACGTGGTGCAGACCGTTACGGCAGCGGTCATCGTGATTCTGCTGATGCTGGCGCTTTCGTTGATCCGCACCAATTGGGAAAAGGTTAAAGGCGCACTCAACGATATGGGCTGGCGCTTGGGCCCGAAGCCCGACCCGGTCGCCGGCGACTAGCATCTGCTACAATTCCCCTGAAATGCCAGCCACCTCCTCCCAGTTTGCACAGCGCGCGATCGGGCGCTCTCCGGATCGTCTCACGCTGGAGGAACGTTCCCGGCTTTTGGGCAAGTATATCGCGCTGGAGATTTACAGTCCGGACACGCTGCCCCTGCGCCGCATCGAAGCGATTGGCGACAGCCTGGGCGAGTGTATCCGCATGCTGAAATCGCGGGGCCTGGATCCTATGCACTTCGAATTCACGCAACTGCATCCGGCGTTGTAGACGGGACGTGTGACTTCACCACGGAGTCACGGGGGACACGGAGGAAACACGGAGAACACGAGCGCGAACAATTGACGCGGAGGAATGCGGAGGTTGCGCGGAGGAAAACTCCTCTCCTTAATTAAAATGGATGGCGGATAATTTTGGTATGGGCCTGGTTGCCAGAATGACACCGGAACGGATTCAGCAAATGGCATGGGGGTATGCGCCCCCGTTTATCATCGAGGCGGCGCTGCGGCTTCATATCTTCGACCTGCTGGCGGAGGGCGCGAAGACGGTGTCCGCGGTCGCGTCCGAATCGGGAGCCTCGGTGCGCGGTTTGGGGATCATCATGAATGCGCTGGTGGGTCTCGAGTTGCTCTCCAAAGACGACCGCGAGGCCTACTCGCTGACTCCGGAAAGCGCCGAATACCTGGTCAGCAGCCGGCCCACCTTCGTAGGCGGGACCATCCGGCATACCAGCCGGCAGCTCGTCCCGAAATGGCTCCATTTGACCGAAATCGTGCAGGCCGGCGCGCCGGAGACCGGTGTCAATCAGGAGGCGGAAGGTTCGGCATTCTTTCGCGAGTTCGTAGAGGACATCTTTCCCAGGAACTATCCCTCGGCGAAGCGCCTGGCCGACGTGCTGGATGTTGCTTCGGCGCAGGCGCCGGTGCGCGTGCTGGATCTCGCCGCCGGGTCCGGCGTGTGGGGTATCGCGCTGGCGCAAAAATCGCCGCGCGTCACCGTGACCGCGGTGGATTGGCCGGACGTGCTCGAAGTCACCCGCAGAGTCACGGCGCGCTACGGACTCGAGGACCGTTACACCTACGTGGCCGGCGATTTGCAAAATGCCGATTTCGGCGCGGGTCACAACATCGCCACGCTGGGACAGATTCTGCACAGCGAAGGAGAAGAACGCAGCCGTGCTTTGCTCCGCAAAACATTCGCGGCCATGGCGCCCGGAGGCATCATCGCCATCGCCGAATTCCTGGTGAATGAAGGGCGCAGTGCGCCGCTCCAGGCGCTGATCTTCGCGGTCAACATGCTGGTGGCCACGCAAAACGGCGACACTTTCACCTTCGCCGAAATCAGTGACTGGCTGAAAGCGGCGGGCTTCGAAAATCCCAGAACCGTGGAATCGGCCGGCCCCTCGCCGCTAATTCTGGCGGACCGTCCTTAGCGATCCCGAAGGCGCAACCGCCAGTTCCGGCAGCGGCGGCGGGACCATGTCCAGATGCTCCTGCGCGGCTTTCCACGCGGTTGGCGACGCGATCGCAATCACCTGGTCGCCGGCCTCCAGCTTGATGTCCGGATGCGGAGCCAGCACGCGGCTCCGGCGCAGAATCAAAATCGTCTCGAAATCGCCGCGCATGCCGCCCCAGCATTCCGACCCTACCCGTTGCCCGACACATGTGCTTTTGGACCGCAGAATTCCAATCTTGATCTGCTTGTCTCCCGGCAGGCTCACCGGCATTCCCGAGGCGAGCAGGGAGATCAGTTCGAGCCTCGTTTCGGGCTGCCCCGGAGATCCGTGGTGCGAGCGGAGCAGATCCAGGGCCGTGCGCAGTTGCTCTCCGTAATGCGCCGGCGAGTAAGACCGGGTGGGAACCTGCGCCTCATACAGGGTTCGGTACTTCAGCCGCGAAGACAGAATGGTCTGCACTATCGAGCTAAGCATGACGGCCAAAGCGGCCGCCGCCAGCAAATGGTAGCCGCCGGTCATCTCCGTGACCATGAGCAGCGTGGCGATGGGAATCTTCGCAGCGGCTCCGAACACCGCCGCCATTCCAACTACCACGAACGCCGCCACCGGTTGATGGAGCACCTGACCCAGAAACCCGCCCATCATCGCGCCGGTGAACAGGCTTGGCGCGAACACTCCCCCCGAACCGCCGGAGCCGATGGTGAGCGCGAACGTGAGGATTTTGCCGAACCCGAGTACCAGAAGCAGGCCGGTGGCAATGCGGCCATCGATGGCCGCCTGGATGGTGCCGTAGCCTCCGCCCAGCAGTTGCGGCAGCCAAAGCGCAATCAGTCCCACCAGCAGGCCGCCCATTGCCGGCTTGATATGAGGGGGGCAGGGAATGGCATGAAACAGATCGCGCATGCTGTAGAACACAAAGGGCAGGATAGTCGCCGCGATGCCGCTCGCCAAGCCAAGTATCGCGTACCACCCGTAATCCACAGCCGCCGGCGCGCCCAGATCCACCGGGACCCGGAACAGAGGCTGCATCCCCATGAAATACCCGCTCACGGTATATGCCACAATCGAGCCCAGCATGGTGTAAAGCAGAGCGCCGGCCTCAAATTCCATGTCTTCGTACAGCACTTCGATGGCAAAAATCGCGGCGCCAATGGGTGACCGGAAAATCGCCGACAGCCCCGAGGCCATGCCGACCAGCACCAGCAGTCGCGTCTCGTCTTGCGAAAGCCGTCGCGCGCGGGCATAAATCGAACCGATCCCCGCGGTGATCAACGCGGTGGGACCCTCACGCCCGGCCGATCCACCCGAGCCGATGGTGATGGCGGATGCCAGCAGTTTGACGAACGGCACACGCGTCCGGATGCGGCCCGCCAGGTTGTGAAAGGCATAAACCACGGTATCGGTTCCGTGCCCTTCCGCCTCCGGCGCCAGCGAATAGACCAGAACGCCGGCCAGCAATCCGCCCAGAGTGGTAGCCACCGGAATCAACCACAGGCCGTGCGGCCCCATGGCTTGCGGAGTGGTGTTGCTATCGGCCGTCAAAGCGCTCGGCAAATATCCGGCGAGCAACCCCAGAAACAGCTTCTGCGACCATCGCAGAAGCAAAACGAAGGCTTGCGCGCTGAATGCTCCCACTATTCCCAAAACTGTGGCGTCCAGGATGAGCCGGTGTTGTGCTTTGAACATTGGGCTTTCATCAGGATAGCCCCGCATTCTTGCGGCGTCGGGAAAGCCGATAACACTCGCCGGTTCGCGAATCCACTTGTTTCGAAGCTTGGCTTGTAATTCTTCGAAAAACTTGAATAGTTGCTATAATCCGTCCCAAGAGGTGATCCGCTTGGAGTTGTCGCATTCACGAGCGCTCATCGCCATCGGCGAGTTGGGCAGTTTCAGCAAAGCTGCCGAGCGTCTGCATCTTTCCCCGCCCGCAGTGTTCGCCCAAATTCATCAACTTGAAACAGAAGCCGGTGAGAAATTGTACGAACGCGCCGGACGCAAACTGGTGCTCACGCCGGCCGGCCGGCTGATGATCGAATATTGCCGCCGCCTGATTCTGGTGCACGATGAGGCCATGAGCGCGGTGCACGAATTGAGCGGCGTGCAGCGCGGCTCTTTGTACCTGGGCTGCGGACCGCACATCAGCGTGGCGATTGTGCCGCACCTTTTGCGCGCCTACCTGGCGCAGCATCCCAATGTGGAACTGCGCCTGATCACCGGCAACGACCAGTCCCTCTTCGAGGATCTTTACAGCGGCAGGGTCGATTTGATCCTGATGAACCTGCCGGTGGATGGCCCCGACCTGGTGCAGGAGCCCCTCTGGCGCTACGAAATGGTATTCGTTGTGCCGCCCGGCGATCCCTCCGCCGGTCTCGGCGTGGTATCGGCGGCGGAACTCTCGCAGCGGCCGTTCATTCTGTACCAGAGAAGCGTGGTCATTGAAGCGGCCATTCGCCAGTTCTGCGTGGACGTGGGCTTCGAACCGCGCGTGGTGATGCAGAACGATCAGGCCGATTCCATCAAAGAGCTGGTGAAGCTCGGGCTGGGCATTTCGCTGCTGCCGCTGTGGAGCGTTTCCGAAGATGTGAGACGCGGCACTCTCCGGCCGCTCCGCCTGTCGAGCCGCCAGTTGTTCAGCGTCACCGGCCTGATCTATCGGAAGACGGCCCACCTGCCGATCGCCGTCCGCGCACTGCTCCGGGTGGCGCACCAATGGCCCGAGTGGCTGCCGCAAGTGGAGGACGTGCAAGCCATCCACCAATCCGGACCTTTGACTCTGTAATTGAGACGTGACAGAATCCTGCCATGCGGTTCTGGTTGGCGGCCCTGGCGGCTTGTGCCGCGTTTGGCCAGACGGCCGACACGCCGTTGTCGTTTGAAGTAGCGTCGGTGAAACCGGCGTCCGCGCCTATCGCCACCAAGGATGCCTATACGGAAGGCTACAATGCCGGGATGCGCGCCGCCCTTTCGGCGCAGGGATTGCGCGTGGTGGGCCGGCGCGTCACCGTCACCGACAACACGCTGAAAGATCTGATTCGCATTGCCTGGCAGGTGAAGGAGCACCAGATCTCCGGCCCCTCCTGGATCGCGGTGGAAAAATATGAGATCGCCGCCCTGATGCCTGCCGGCGCGGATCGCGCGCAAGCTCCCGGGATGCTGCGCTCTCTGCTGGCGCAGCGCTTCCACCTGGAGTTGCATCGCGAAATGCGCAGGATGCCGGCGTACGCGTTGGTGGCGGTCAGGAGCGGCGCGAAACTCGCGGCGGTCGCGGGTCCGGAGGGCCGCAACGTCATGGCGGGAGGCATCAACGGCAGAGTCCACTTGAAGTCTGCCTCGATGGCCACATTCGCCGACCTGTTATGCAAAGCGGCGGACCGCCCGGTAATCGACGCCACCGGGCTCACCGGCTTCTATGACGTCGATCTGACTTATTCGCCGGAGCTGAACGTGGCGGCGGCCGAGTCCGGCCCCGCCCTCGCACAGGCCCTGCAGGAACAACTCGGATTGAAACTGGAAAAGCGCGAGATCCAGGTGGAAGTGCTGGTGGTGGACCGCGCCGATAAGGTACCGGTCGAGAATTGACGCGCATTTACGAACGTTTCGGTCTGACGCGAAAACTGGGGGGCACTTTTATGAGATCGAGTATTGCATTTGCGACGGTAGTTGTTGGAGCATGCCTCGCGGCCGTTACTCCGGCCAAGGCGAGCTTCGTGGGCGATACCGTGTCCGTGAATTATGACTGGCCGGATGTGGGCACGGTGCTTTATTCCGGCGGCTCGAGGTGATTGCCCCGGGGGGGACGACATTCGACCTGTCTGGCGGCGGCGTGCGCACCAGAACCGTCAAAGAGGGTTTCTTCCAGCGTCTTTTCGGGAGCGCGGGCGGCCTGCGTTGTGTTAGCGTTACCATATGCAGTTCTCCCGCGTGAAGACGATTGCCGCCGTGGCCGGCGGCCTGTTCTGCGCCGTAGCAGCGTTGGCTCAAAGGGGCGTCCAGCCGGTGCGCCCGCCGGAGAAATATCCCGCGGTCCTGGCTCGCCTGGAATCCATGATCGTGCTTCCGCTGCAGCAGTGGAGCGCTCACGCCGATTTGCCCCACGGCGAAGATCCGTCGCTGGACGATTCGGCCTGGACCAAAGTCACGCTGAGCGGCGGCCGCGGGCGGCAGGGTCAGACCGCCGGGACCATGGCCTGGTACCGCGCCACCTTCACGGTTCCCGAGACTGCCGGCGGCAAAGATCTGCACGGCGCGCGCCTCAAAATCATGCCGCGCTTTTCCAATGACGGCCGCGTCTTCGTGAACGGCGGACTGGTGGCGCAGGGCGAAGGGCGCACGCTCGACCCGATCCTGCTGACCGATCAGGCCGCGCCCGGGCAGAAGTTCGCGATCGCCGTCAAGGTGCCGTTCCATGCGGCCGCGGGACGCTTTCAAGGCGCGCAGATTCAGGTGGAGTACCCCGGACAGACGGACCCCGGGACTGCTCCGCAGCGAAATTCAGGCGGCCGAAGTGCTGCTCGACGGCTCGCCCACGGCGGCGGCCGAGCATCAGACCCAACTCGATAACGCCGTGAAGGCCATCGATCTGGCCGCGCTCGATCGCGGCGATCAGGCCGGCGTTCAGCCGCTCGCTCGAAGCCGCCGCGCACGCGCTCCAACCCCTCAAGGACTGGAGCAGCCAGTACACCATCCGGCTCGTGGGCAATTCGCACATCGATATGGCGTGGCTCTGGCCATGGACCGAGACCGTGGAAGTGGTCCGCGACACCTTCACCACGGCGCTGCAGTTGATGCGCGAATATCCCGGCTTCACCTATGCGCAATCCAGCGTGCAGGATTACGACTGGCTGCGCGAGAAGTATCCCGCCGAGTTCCGCGAGATCCAGCAGCGCGTCAAAGAGGGCCGCTGGGAACTGGTGGGCGGCATGTGGGTCGAGCCCGACCTGAACATGCCCGATGGCGAAAGCCTGGTGCGCCAGCTTCTGGTGGGCACGCGCTTCTTCAAGAAATATTTCGACAAGGACACCACCATCGGCTGGAATCCCGATTCGTTCGGCTATAGCTGGCAGCTTCCGCAAATTTACAAGCGTTCCGGCTTCGATACGTTCGTCACGCAGAAGATGTCGTGGAACGAAACCACCGCCTTTCCGTACAAGCTGTTCTGGTGGGAATCGCCCGATGGCAGCCGCGTGCTGACCTATTTCCCGCACGGTTATAGCGGCGGCATCAATCCGGTCGAGCCTTTCGCAGGATGTGGCCGACTACTCCGCGCAGACCAAATTCCCCGAGATCATGCACCTCTATGGCGTGGGCGATCACGGCGGCGGTCCCACGCGCCAGATGCTGGATGAAGCCGTGAAGATGGAGAGCCCTTCGGCCACCTATCCGAAGACCGTTTTCAGCACCGCGCGTCAATTCTTTGACGACGTGGAAAAGAGCATTCAACAAAAGAGCCTCGCGCCGCCGGTGTGGAAGGATGAACTGTACCTGCAGTATCACCGCGGCTGCTACACCACGCAATCCGAAACCAAGCGCCTGATCCGCTACAACGAAGAGCTGCTGCAAAACACCGAGAAGTTCGCGTCCATGGCCTACCTGAGCGCCGGGCGTCCGTACGACAACACCGCCTTCGAAGACATCTGGAAGCGCGTGCTGTTCGATCATTTCCACGACATCATGCCGGGCTCGGGAATCGGTATCAATTATGAGGATGCCGAGCGCAACCTCACCGACGCCAGTCTGCGCAGCCAGAAGATTCTGGACGGCGCGCTGGACGATCTGAGCGCCGGCATCGATACCGCCGGCGCCGGCATTCCCGTGGTGGTCTACAATTCGCTCTCCTGGGACCGCACTGCTCCGGTGACGGTGGAAGTCCACGCACCCGCGGCCGGGCAGCATCTGGAGGTCGCGCGACTCCGCAGGCCAGCTGCTGCCCTCGCAGATTGTCGCGCAAAACGGCGCGGCACGGTCACCCTCGCAGGCGATGGTGAAGAACGTGCCGGCGCTGGGATACGAAGTGCTGCACGTGGTGTCGGCTGCCCATCCGGCGCGCGCCGCGGCTTCGCGCGCTGAAGGTGAATGGCACGGATATCGAGAACGAATATCTCCGCATGAAGATCGATCCCAAGACGGGATGCGTCACCAGCCTGGTCAATAAGGCGGACGGCAAGGAAGCCGTGGCGCCCGGCGGCTGCGGCAACCTGCTGCAGGCTTTCAAGGACGTTCCGCGCACGCAGGACGCCTGGGAAATCCGCTTCGACCAGGACGAGTGGGACCTCAAGCAGCCCAGGGAAGTGAAGGTGGTGGAGAATGGACCGGAGCGCGTCGTGGTGCGGATCAGCCACACCTTCAAGGCGCCGACGCGCGCCGAAGGGCCCGATTCCACCATTCAGCAGGACGTCACCGTATATGCCGGAGTGCCGCGCGTGGACGTGAAGACGCAGGTCAACTGGCATGAAGAGCACGTGCTGCTCAAGGCCGCGTTCCCCGTGAACGTAGAGGCCACGCGCGCCACGTTCGAAATTCCTTACGGCACCATCGAGCGGCCCACCACGCGCAACACGCCGGAAGAGAAGGCCATGTTCGAAGTGCCGGCCATTCGCTGGGGCGACATATCGAATGCCACCCAGGGCTTCAGCCTGCTGAACGCCAGCAAATACGGGTACGATGCGGTGGGCAGCCTGCTGCGCCTGTCGCTGCTGCGCTCGCCGCAAATGCCTGCTCCCGATAATCACATCGCCGACCAGGGCTTCCACGAATTCACCTACGCGCTGTATGCGCATGCGGGCGATTGGAAAGCCGGCAACACCATGCGGCAGGGATACGAATTGAACTATCCGCTCATCGGGTACGTCACGCAGGCGCATAGCGGCAGCCAGCCCGCGGAGCAATCCTGGGTGCGGGTGGATGCGGGCAACGTGATTCTGACGGCGATGAAGAAAGCCGAAGACGATAACGGCATCATCTTTCGCTTTTATGAATTCGAAGGCAGGCCGGCGCAGGTGAAACTGCAGCTTCCGCAAAAGGCCGTGCGCGCCGTGGAGACGAACCTGATGGAGAAGCCCGCTGCCGCCATCGCGCTGGCGCCGGATGGCCGCAGCATCGCGGTGCCCACCAAACCTTACGAGATCAAAACGGTGGAAGTGTCGTTTTCGAAGTAGCAGGCGCCGATGGCAAAACAAACACATCCCACCTTGCTGGACATCGCCAAGATCGCCAAGGTGGCTCCCATGACCGTATCCCGCGTCATCAATGAAAGCGGCTACGTGAGTGCGGAGGTGCGCCAGCGCGTGCGGCGCGCCATCGATAAGCTGGAATACCATCCCAATGCCCTGGCGCGCAGCCTGAAGAGCCAGCGGACTCACGTGGTGGGCATCCTGCTGCCCGATATCAAGAACCCGTTCTCCGGCGAACTGGCCGGCAGCATCCAGCAGGTGCTGCTGGAGCGCGGCTACTCGGCGTTCGTCTGCACCACCGAACAGAGCGTGCAGCGCGAGCAGGCCGGACTGAGCGCCTTCTTCGATCACAGGGTGGCGGGGATTGTGGTGGCGACGCTCGAAACCAAGGCCGGCGATGAAGCCCTGCAGCGGTTCACGCGGCGCGGAATGCCCATCGTGGCGGTGGGCCGCGAACCGGGGCTGGCGGTTGTGGATCGCGTGACCGCCAACCACTGGCGCGGCGCTTTCGACGCCGTGGAGCACTTGATCTCGCTGGGCCACAAGCGTATCGCGTATATCGGGGCGTCGGCGCTGCACGCGCGGCGGCTGCGCCGCTTTCAGGGCTTCTGCGATGCCCTGCAGCAGCATGGCCTGGACATCTGCGACGAGTGGATTGTGGGGCCGGCGGGCGATTCCGGCCCGGGGTACTCCACGCTGTCCGATGGTTATGCCGGGATGCAGCGCCTGCTGGACCTTTCCAGCCGGCCCACCGCTATATTTGCGCGCAACGATTTCACCGCCATGGGCGCGCTCAGTGCGGCGCGTGACCGCGGGCTGAGTATTCCCGGCGATATCGCCATTGTGGGCTTCGACAATGTGCCGCTGTCCGCGTTCACTACTCCGCCGCTCACTACGGTGGAACAGCCTACCGCGGAACAAGGCCGCCGCGCCGCGGAAATGCTGCTGGAGCGGATCGAAGGCGAAGTCGAAGCGGAGCATCGCGAAGTCTCTTTCGACTGCCGGCTGATTGTGCGTGCCTCGACTCACACTGCGGCGGAGCAGCCTGAGTGACGCATGGCGTGCGAGGGCTGCGCTGGTGGATCGCCGGCCTGATCTTTCTGGCCACGCTCATCAACTTTCTCAATCGCCTGATCATCGCGGTGCTGGGGCCGGTGATCACGCGCGAACTGCAATTGAGCGCCAGCCAGTTCGCCAGCCTGACCACCTGGTTCCTGGCGGCTTACACGCTCAGCCAGTTACTCTCGGGCCGGCTTTACGACCGGATCGGCACAAAGCGCGGCTTCAGCGTTTCGATCGTGATCTGGTCGCTGGCTTCCATGGCGCATGCGGTGGCTCGCAGCCTGCTGGTGCTGAACTGCTTCCGGTTCCTGTTGGGAGTGGGAGAGGCCGGCAACTGGCCCGGCGCCGCAAAGGTGATCGCCGAGTGGTTTCCGGTGCGGGAGCGCGCCTTCGGCATGGCCATCTTTAACAGCGGCACATCGATCGGGTCGGTAGTGGCGACGCCGCTCATCATTGAGTTGCAGCGGAGCGTGGGATGGCACGCCACATTCCTGCTGATGGGCGGACTGGGTTTTGGGTGGCTGGCCTTGTGGCTGCGCTTCTACGAAACTCCCGAGCGCCATCCGCTGATCACACGCGAAGAATTAGCGCTGATCCAGCAGGATCGCGACCCCGGCAAAGGGGCGGCGGTCTCGTGGCGCGAACTGCTCCGCTATCCGCAGGCATGGGCCATCCTGCTGGCGCGATTCTTCGCCGACCCGGTGTGGTGGCTGTACATCACCTGGCTGCCGCTGTATCTGTACAACGTGCGGCACTTCAGCCTGGGCAGGATCGCCGCCTTTGCATGGCTGCCTTTCGTGGCCGCCGATGCGGGCAGCCTGGCCGGCGGTTGGGCGTCGGGACATTTGATTTCGCGCGGCTGGAGCGTGGACAAGGCGCGCAAGACCGTGATCGTCGCAGGCATGTTCTGCATGTGCGCCGGGTTCTTTGCGCCGGGGGCGCAAAGCGCTACGGTGGCGCTGGCGCTGATTGCGGTGGTGCTGTTCGGATTTCAAAGCTGGATCAACAATGTACAGACGCTGCCGAGCGATTACTTCCCCGAAAATGCCGTGGGTTCGGTAACCGGCATGGGTGGGATGGGCGCAGGAGTGGGCGCCATGCTGTTGATTCAGGGAACGGGATTTGTGGTCGATCGGTTTCATTCTTATACGCCGATCCTGGTACTCGCCGGACTGTTGCCGGTGATTGCGACGGTGGTGATCTTCCGTTTGGGCGGTCCCATCCGGCGCTTATCTTTCGAACGGAGTTGAAATGCAAAATTACATGGACTTGACGGGCAAGGCAGCGCTGATCACAGGCGCCTCGAGCGGCATTGGAGCAGCCACGGCGGCGGTGTTTGCCGAACTGGGAGCGCGGGTGGCGATCGGCTACCATAACAATCGCCAGGGCGCCGAAGACGTCTGCAACGGAATTGTTGCGGCGGGCGGCAAGGCGGTGGCGCTGCAGGCCGACATGCGCAAGCCGGCGGAAGTTCGCCCGCTGGTGGAACGCGCGACGGCCGAACTTGGTCCGCTGGACATACTTGTAAATAATGCGGGCTCGCTGGTGAAGCGGTACCCCCTGCGCGACCTCACCGAAGCGGGCTGGGACGAGATTATGGATCTGAATCTCAAGAGCGCGGTGCTCTGCACGCAGGCCGTGGCGCCTTCGATGATGGAGCGCAAAACCGGCACCATCGTGAATGTGGTCTCGATCGCCGCGCACAACGGCGGAGGGCCGGGAGCGGGGCCGTACGCCGCGTCGAAAGCGGCTCTCATCGCCATGACCAAGGCGCAGGCCAAGGAGTTCGCGCCCTACGGCATTCGCGTGAACGCCATTTCGCCCGGAGTGATCGCCACGCCCTTTCACGAAGTGTTCTCGACCCCGGAGATGATTGCGAATTTCGTCAAGGGAATCCCCATGGGACGAGTCGGAAAATCGATCGAATGCGCCACGGTAATCGCATTTCTGGTATCGGATGCCGCCAGCTATATGACGGGCGAAACCGTTGAGGTGAACGGCGGGCAACTGATGCGGTAGAACGACCTTCGTTGTATACTTGAGTCCTAAACGGGGCAATTCACGGGGAAGCAGTTGATACCGGATTTCTATCCGGGACATCCACGCCTGCACTTCCCATCTCCAGGTTAGAGACGCATTACTACGCATCTGATCACGTGAGGAAGAGCCAATGAAAGACTCAAAACGCACGGCGCGCGGCATAGCGATCCTGGCAGCGGCCGTTCTCATGGGCAGCAGTTTTTCAGGCCGGGCGCTGGCGCAGAGCGCAGCGGCCGGAACCATCACCGGCACAGTGACGGACCAGTCCGGAGCGGCGGTGCCGGAAGCTTCGCTGGTGATCCACAATACCAATACCGGGGTGGACCGGATGGTCTCCACCAACGGCGCGGGTGTCTACACCGCGGCCTTTCTGCAGCCCGGCCCTTACGAAGTGACAGTCAATAAATCCGGGTTTGCCAAGATGGTGCGCAGCGACCTGAATCTTCAAGTGGGGCAGACGCTGGCCATCGATTTCAAACTGCCGGTGCAGACGAGCCAACAGACCGTGGAGGTGACTGCCGAGGCGCCCATCGTGGATGCCGAGAAGACCGAGCAATCTCAGGTGATCAGCGAGACGGCGGTGAGCAACCTGCCGATCGCCGGACGCCGCTGGGACAGCTTCGTGCTGCTCACGCCCAACGTCACTACCGATGGCACCAGCGGGCTGGTATCCTACCGCGGCATCTCCGGACTTTACAACTCGAACACCGTGGACGGAGCGAACAACAACCAGGCGCTGTTCTCAGAAGCGCGCGGGCGCGCCATCAGCGGCGCTTACGTATTCAGCATGGACTCCATCAAGGAATACCAGGTGAGTTCCAGCAACTACAGCGCGGAACTGGGGCAGGCCGCGGGCGGCGTGGTCAACGCGGTTACTAAAAACGGCACCAACAGTCTGCATGGCGACCTGTTCTACTATTTGCGCTATCCCACCTGGAACGCGCTGGATCCGCTGCCCAAGTCGCAGGGCATTTATAGCCAGCCGATCCATCAGTGGCAGCAGTTCGGGGCCAGCGCCGGCGGTCCGCTGATCAAGGACAAGCTGTTCATTTTCGGCACGTACGACGGATCTCGCAAGGTCAACCCGGTGACGTACACCAGCAGCACCTATAGCGCCTCGGTACGCGCGCTGCCCTGTCCCACGCAGGTGAGCAGCGCCCAGTGCGCCAGCGCCAATGCCTTTCTGGCGGGACAGATTGGCGGGTATCCGCGCGCCACCAACCAGGACGTGCTGTTCGGCCGCCTGGACTACCAGGCATCGCCGGGCAACCACATCAGCTCGTCGTACGACTGGATGAACTACGCCGCGCCCAACTCGTACCAGACGGCGCCTTCCAACTCCAACCTCTCGCTGGGCACGAACGGCAGTTACGTTTTCCACGAGCGGGTTTTCGTGACGAACTGGGACGCTACGCTCAGCCCGAGCATGATCAACAACCTGCGCTTCCAGTGGGGGCGCGACCTGGAAGTTGCGGGATCGAATGCGCCGGCGCCCTACATCAATCTGCAGAACGTGATGGCGTACGGCGAGAACTACGCACTGCCGCGCACGGCGGAGCCGGACGAACATCGCACGCAGATTTCCGATAACGTTTCGTTCGTACGCGGCCGGCACACGTTCAAGACCGGCATTGACCTCAACATCATTCACGAAGTGATGATCAACCTGTTCAACGGGCCGGGGCAGTACACCTATAGCGGCGCCGCGCAAACCATCTTCAACAACTGGGTGCTGGATGTGTACGGCATCAACACGGGCGATGGGTTGACCGGGAAGCACTACAGCAACTTCGTGCAGGTGACCGACCCGGTCACGCATGTGGGCAAGGACGATTTCTACAATACCGACTTCGCCGGCTTCTTCGAAGACAGTTGGAAGGCGACTCCGAAGCTGACGCTGAATCTGGGCCTGCGCTACGACGTATTCCTGATTCCGCAGCCGCCGCAGCCCAACACTCTGACGCCGCTCACCAACCTGTACACTTCGACGATCCACATTCCCAAGGACCAGTTCGCGCCGCGCATCGGCGCCGCCTGGCAGGTGACTCCCAATACGGTGGTGCGCACCGGTTATGGCATGTTCTATGCCAAGACCACCAACACGACATACTATGCGACGCGCGTGGAGAACGGCGTCATTCAGCAGACATTCAACTGCACTCCGGCATCGTGCCCGGCACTCACGTTCCCGAACCTGATTTTCACGGCTCCAGGGCCTCCGCTGGCGGCGCCTTTTGCCGGGGCGCTCACGCCGCAAGTGACTCCGTTCACTCCGCCCTCGGCGACACAATCTACGCGCGGCCTGGACCCCAACTTCGTCAACCCGGTGGTGCATGAAGGCGAAGTCACGGTAGAGCGGCAGTTGAAGGGCGGCTTCGGCGCATCGGTCGGGTACGTGGTGAGCCGCGGTCTGCACCTGCCGATATTCGCCGATGCCAACCTGGCCCCGTCGAGCAGCACCAAGAGTTACGACATCCTGGGCGCCGGGAATACCACCGCACAGACTTTCAGCGCGCCTTTCTACACGCAGCGAGTGGACCCGACCGGCGAGATATTCGTAGGCTATAGCGACGTCAATTCCTGGTACAACTCGATGGTGATCACGGTGCGCCGGCCGATGCGGCACGGTCTGGAATTCACCGCCAACTATACGTTGAGCAAGGCATACGACGGCGGCCAAGTGATCGGCTCCAACGGGACATTCAACGGCAGCGACATTCCATTCGACCCCAAGAACCGCAAGCTGGAATACGCCCCGAGCGATCTGGACCAGCGGCATCGCTTCGTGGCCAACGGAGTGTGGATGCCGACCATCGGCGGCCTGAAGAACCAGGCGGCCAAGTACGCGCTGAACGGTTGGGCGTTCTCCACCATCGTCACGCTGTCCACCGGCCAACCGGTCACACCCTTTATTAGCGGCACACCGAGCCCGCTGGATGGGGGCCTGACGGGCGGCGAAGCCAGCAACGCCAACCCGAACGCGGGACGCGCCGCGTGGCTGCCGCGGAACGGGTACAGGGCGCCCGGCTTCCACAACGTGGACTTCCGGATCGGGCGGCAGTTCGGATTTGGCGAACGGCTGAGGCTCGCACTGATCGGCGAGGCTTTCAACCTGTTCAACCACACCAATGTTTCCAGCGTGAACACGACCGGGTTCACGTACTCCGCGGCCGGGTCCGGAGTCTGCGCGGGGCATACCAGCGGCTGCCTGGTGCCGAATGCGGCATTCCTGGCGCCCACCGCGACCAGCAACCTGATCTGGGGCGCGCGCCAGTTGCAGCTTTCGGCGCGGCTGACGTTCTAAGTGTGAAGGGACAGGCCGGGAGGCCTGTCTTACCGCTCGAAAAGGACTGTCATCTGGCCCCGATAGTTGACGCGTGCCGATTCGCGGTAGCCGCACTTTTCAGCCACCCGGATGGAGGCCAGATTGTCCGGGTGGATCGAGGCAGGCGGTGTGCGGTTTTGGAAAATGGCGGCTGGCCCAGACCAGGGCGGCCTGGAGAGCTTCCGTGGCATAACCTTTTCCGTGGGCCGCGGTGGCCAGAACCCAGCCGGCTTCAGGTACCTCGATGGCGGGCTGGATTTCGCGTTTCCACTGGGCGAAGCCGAGTTCGCCCACAAAGGCTCCGGTGGCTTTTTCTTCCACCACCCAGTACCCGAATCCGAGCAGCCACCAGTGGCCTGCATAGCGCAAAAGACGCGCCCAGGATTCTTCTGGAGAGAGCGGCCTCCCGCCGATGAAGCGCGTCACGTACGGATCGGCCCACAACGCCGCGCAGGCCGCATAATCGTCCAGACGATAGCCGCGGAGGGTCAGGCGGCGGGTTTCGAGAGTAGGAATCGAACTGGGCATTCCGACACATTAGCATCTGGCTAAGGCGCCGGGGCCATGCCAGAATGCAGGCATGACGGTCGAAACGACTTGTTGCGTAGTGGGCGGCGGACCGGCAGGGGTGATGCTGGGATACCTGCTGGCACGCAAGGGCATTCGGGTCACGGTGCTGGAGAAGCACGCCGATTTTTTCCGGGATTTCCGCGGCGATACGGTGCATCCTTCGACTTTGGAGGTGCTGGACGAACTGGATCTGTTGGACGATTTCCTCAAACTGCCGCACCAGAAGGCGGAATCGGCGGGCGGGGTTTTCGGCGATTTTGCATTTCGAGGCGCCGATTTCCGGCATGTCCCTACGCGATGCAAATTCGTGGCGTTCATGCCGCAGTGGGATTTCCTGAATTTCCTTTCGGAGAAGGCCAGGCGGTATCCCAGCTTCGACCTGCGTATGCACCACGAGGTCACCGGTCTGATTGTGGAAGAGGAACGCGTTGCGGGAGTCCGGGCGCTGGGTCCGGACGGAGACCCGGTAGAGGTCCATGCCGACCTGGTGGTGGGCTGCGATGGACGCCATGCGGTGACGCGCCGTTCCGGTGGATTGGAACTGCTGGAATTCGGTGCGCCGATGGATGTGCTGTGGTTCCGGCTCAGCCGCAATCCAGGCGACCCGCGGCAAGTGTTCGGACAACTTAACTATGGCAGGCTGCTGCTTCTGATTGACCGTGCGGACTACTTTCAGGCCGGACTGGTTGTTCCCAAAGGATCGTTCGACGAAATCAAAAGCGCCGGGCTCGACCAGTTCCGGGACAGCCTGCGGCGGATCGCGCCGTTTCTGAACGGACGCGTGGACGAAGTCCAGAGTTGGGACCAGATCAGGATTCTGACCGTGCAACTGAATCGGCTGCGGTGCTGGCACCGGGAGGGTCTGCTGTGCATCGGAGACGCGGCGCACGCCATGTCGCCCGTAGGGGGCGTGGGGATCAACCTGGCGATTCAGGACGCGATTGCGGCGGCCAACCTGCTGGCGCTGCCGCTAAAGGAAGGGCGGGCCACCGGAGCTGTGCTGGCATTGGTACAACAACGGCGCCAGCTTCCGACGCGCATCACGCAGGCGGTTCAGGCCCTGGCGCATCGCGGCCTGGTGAAGATCTTTCAGCAGGCGGGGCAATTGCAAGCGCCGTGGCAACTGAAAGCGGCGGTGCGCATTCCCGGGTTGCAGTTGGCGGTGGGCTACGCGGTTGGGATAGGAGTGCGGCCGGAGCACGTAGGCAGGCGCAGTGAGCGGAACGGGCAGATTCTACCGGTCGTAATTGGAGTCGCGGCGGGTGTGGCGGCGGCGCTGGCGGCCATGGCCTTCGGCTGGTGCAAGGCGCGCCGTGCCCGCGCTACTCTGCCAGAGCGCGGCTGATGCGCCGCAGGCCCTCGCCGAACATTTCGGTATTGACGCCCATGCCGATGCGGAAATGCCGGGGCATCTCGAAGAACCGGCCGGGGACCGCGGAGGTCTCGTACCGCTGTCGCAGCCGTTCCAGAAACGCCTCCACGTTCCCGCTTTTCAGCCGCAGAAAAGCGGTCGTGCCCCACTGCGGTTCGCACGGCGGAGACTCCGCTGCTCGCCGTCCAGGAACTGCGTTCAGAGCAGCGCGGTCCGCCTCCACCACGCGGCGCGCCCGGTCGCGCGGAATGCGTCCAGATGCTCGAAGGCCGCCACGCTCAGCAACTCGCCGGGGTGCACGGGCGTGGCGGCGAACAGATTGTTGAGCTGCCACATGGCGCGCGCCAGGTCCGGGCTCGGCCAGAATCCATCCGCAGCGCAGTCCGCTCAGGCCGTAGACTTTGGTCAGGCTGCTGGTGACCACGCACTTCCGGGCCCAGATGGAACGCGGTGCGCGGCGTGTTTTCGTAGACCGCGTCGAGATAGACTTCGTCCACCAGCACACGCGCGCCCACGCTGCGCGCGATATCCGCCACTTCGCGCAGCACGGCTTCGGGCGTCAGCACGCTCGAAGGATTGTGCAGATTGGTGACCACGATCAGCCGGGTCTTCGGCGTGACCGCGCGCCGCACTTCGGCGGGGTCCACCGCGTAGCCGTTCTCTTCGCGGCGCGCGAACCGCTTCACGTCCGCGCCGATATAGCGCGCGGCATCCACCAGCAGCCCGTAGGCGGGATGCTCGATCAGCACTTCGTCGCCGGCTTCGAGCAGCGCGGCCATGGCCAGGTAATTGGCCATCGAGGTGCCCGCGGCCGTCACCACGCAATCCGGGTCCACGCCGTACTGCGCGCGGCGATGGCCTGCTTCAGCGGCGCGATAGCCGTAGCTGTTGTCGCCGTTGATTTCGAGCGTGGCGCAATCGAACGGCAGTTCGCGCAGCGGGAACGAGCCCACTCCGCTGGTGGCCAGGTTGAAGCGGCGCCTGGCTGCTGCGTCTTGGCCCAGTGCATGTAATCGGAATGTTTGTGTCATCATGCGGTGTTTGCGTTCTGCGGCGGCTCCAATACAAATATACGGGAATGCCGGTGAGCAGAATCAACCAGCCCGATCGACGCTGTTCGCCGGGATCGTGCCACGATGGTGCTGGCCACGATGGCCGCGCAGGCGAGCACGAACAGCGCCGTGGTGTACGGATGTCCCGGCGCGCGATAGATGCCCGCGGGCGGGCGTGCCCGTCTCGCGCCGGCGGAAGACGAACAGCGACGCCGCCGTGAGCGCGAACGAGATGAAATCCACCGACACCTCGTAGTTCAGAATCTGCTCGTAGCGGCCGGAGAGCGCGATGACGGTGGCCAGCGATGCCCTGCAGCACGATGGCGACCACCGGCGCGCCGGTGCGCGGCGAAAGCCGGCCCACGCTGCTCGAAGAACAGCCCGTCGCGCGCCATGGCGTAGTACACGCGCGGCGCGGTCAGAATGCCCTGGCTGAGGAATCCCAGCGTGGAAACCGCGATCCCCACCGCGATCCACAGCGCGCCGCGGCTCGCCCAGCGCCGCGCGCATCACCGCCGATGCGGGCGTTCGCGTAGCGGCCAGGCCCGCCGGCCCCAGCACTTTCAGGCACACGAAGTTCGACCGAGAGGTAGAGCAGCGATCACGCCGATCACGCCCAGCACCAGGCCGCGCGAAAGATCGCGGCGCGGGTCGCGCATCTCCGCCGGCCACGAAGCTGGCGGTCTGCCATCCGCCATACGCGAAGGCCACCGGGATCATGGCCGCGCCGATCGGCCGCGAGCAGTCCGAGCGAGACCGGCTCGATCGAGCAGCGGCAGCGGATGCATCGTGCCGCCGCCCAGCGCCAGCCCCAGCACCACCAGGGCCGCGATGGCCGCCGGACTTCATGCAGCATGAGCGCGCTCTGCACGTTGCTGCCGGCGCGCGCGCCCAGGCAGTTGATGGCCGTCAGCCCCAGCAGCGCCGCGGCCGCGATGGCGCCGTCGCTGCCGCCGAAGCCGGTGATCTCGCGAAAGTAGCGCGCGAAGGTCACCGCCACCGCCGCCATCCCGCCGGTCTGCGTCACCAGCAGCAGCACCCAGCCATAGACGAACGCCACCGACGGGATGGTAGGCCTCGCGCAGGTACAGATACTGGCCGCCCGCGCCCGGCAGGCGCGTGGCCAGTTCCGCCCAGATGAACGCGCCCAGCATGGCCAGCGCGCCGCCCGCCAGCCACACGCCCAGAATCAGGAACGGCGTGTGCACGTGCTGCGCCACCACGTAAGGATTGATGAAAATGCCCGAGCCCACGATGCCGCCCATCACGATCATGGTGGCGTCGAAAAGTCCCAGTTGCCGGCGAATCTGTGGAGCGTCCAAGATCCTCTCATCCTACAATGGGGAGGGTACGAACATGCCGCACCTTTTCCAGGACCTTCGCTACGCCCTGCGTATGCTGCGCAAAAATGCCGGTTTGACGGCGGTGATGGTTCTTTCGCCGGCCATCGGCATTGGCGCGAATACCGCGATCTTCAGTGTAGTGGACGCATTGCTGCTCAAACCGCTGCATGTGCCCGCGCGGCGTACCACTCGTCTGGATCCGCTGGCGGCCCTGCGTGACGAATAGACGCACCGCGGCCGTGGTCTTCGCGGGCTTCTGCGCGTTCCTCACGCTGTATGCACCGCAGCCCCTGCTGCCGGTTCTGCTGCACTCCTTTCGCGCCACCGCGTCGCAGGTGAGCCGGGTAATCACCGCCTCCACCATAGCAGTGGCGATGGCGGCGCCCTTTGCCGGAATCGCCGCCGATCGCTTCGGCCGCAAGCGCGTGATCGTGCCGGCGGCACTGCTGCTGGCGGTGCCGACTTTGCTGGCGGCCACCTCCACCGCCCTGTGGCAATTGATGCTCTGGCGATTTCTGCAGGGCGTGTTCACGCCGGGAATCTTCGCCGTCACCATCGCCTACATCAACGAGGAGTGGGAGGAGGGTGTCGGCTCGGCCATGTCGGCATACGTGAGCGGCACTGTGTTGGGCGGATTCAGCGGCCGGATGGTGGCCGCACTGGTGGCCGCCTGGGCATCCTGGCGCTGGGCCTTCGTGGTGCTGGCGGTGCTGGATCTGGCGTGCGCCCTGGTGATGTGGGCCTGGATGCCGCCGGACCGCCATGCGCCCGGGAAGACTTTGCGAAGCCGTCCGCCCATGGCCCGCGCCATGCTCGGCCACCTGCGCAATCCGCGCCTGCTGGCCACCTATGCCGTCGGCTTCTGTGTGCTGTTCACCCTGGTGGCCACCTTCACGTACGTGAATTTCTACCTGGCCGCGCCGCCCTTTTCACTGAGTACCGCGGCCCTGGGCCTGCTGTTCGTGGTCTACCTGGTGGGCGCCGTGGTGACTCCGCTGGTGGGCCGCGCCATCGATAGCATGGGCCACCGGTTCGCCCTGACCCTGGCGTTCAGCGGAGGCGCCGCCGGAATCGCCCTCACCCTGGAGCCGAAGATGCCGGTGGTGCTGCTGGGACTGGCGCTTTGCTGCACCGGCGTCTTCATTGGCCAATCGGCTGCCTCCAGCTACATCGGCACCGTAGCGACCCAGGCGCGCGCGGCCGCCGTGGGCCTCTATGTCATGTTCTATTACATTGGCGGGAGCGCCGGGGCCGAGATTCCGGGCCATTTCTGGAGCCGCGGCGGCTGGCCGGGATGCGTTCTGCTCATCGCTACGGTACAGTTGCTGACCATTGTGCTGGGCGCCCTCTTCTGGACCCCGTCAGCTCTCGCCTTCGCCCGGGAGTGATGGCTCGCTCACGGTCCCGGCTCCGTATGAAATCGAATCGGAGCCGCGACCGTCAAGGGAGCGGACTGTTTTTAGGAATTCGGACCTCCGTTTCTGTCCTGCCGGATCCGCCCGCGCTTTACTGCACGGTATTGTTAATGATCGAGCCGATCTTGGTGAATACGGCATTTACCGTGCCGCTAAGTCCCGGCATGCATGCCACCGCGGCCACGGCTACCAGCCCCGCCGCCAGGGCGTACTCTACCAGGTCCTGCCCGCTGGTATCCTGCCAAACCTGTAACTTCAAAATCTGTTCCTGGAGCCGCTTCATGTTACTCTCCTTTCCTAATTCACGCTGGAGTTAATGATCGAACCGATCTTGCTGAATACGGTACTCACCGTAGTGCTGAGCGCGGGCATGGCGGCCACCGCTGCGACGGCAACCATACCGGCTGCCAGCGCATATTCCACGAGATCCTGGCCCTGTTCGTCTTCCCAAAAGTTTTTGCAGAATAGTTTCATGGTGATAAGTCCTTTACCTCTTCCAAGCTATCACCAGACTAAAACGTGTTAAATTGGTTTGAGCACTTACTTGGGGGTTGAATCTTACCGACTTACGGTTGGCTTTCTATGCAGTAAGGAAGCCAACCAGGATGCGCCTTTCTTCTCTGGTGCTTTCATCTGCCTCAGTTTCCCGCACAGCGCCAGCACACTGGCACCGAACCTGGAACCGGGCGGCACCGGCTTGCCGTCCAACAACGCCGTCTGAATGACGTCGTACTCGTTGCACAGGCTGGCGAAGGGCTCCAGGGACAAGGCGGTCTTCACATCCTCGCGCTTTAAACCGGATACCGTGGTATAGCGATTCAGGATCAGCCGCAGTTTGGCGCGCTCGTCGCATCCGGCCGCCAGGTAGCGGAGGCCGCGGTTGGTGGCCTGCAATGCCGCCAGTTCGTTGGTGGTGACCAGCAGAATCACGTCGGCCAGCGCGGCAAAGCCGCAATCCGCCGCGGCGCGCATGTCGGGAAGGTCCAGCACCACCGTCTCGTAGCGCTCCCGCCAGAAGGCGCACAACTCTCCGGCGAAACGGCGGTTTACTTCCGTGCGCGTGGTAGGGTCCTCGGGCGCCGCCAGAACGTCCACGCCGAATGCCGGCACGGTGAGCCGCGACCACAAATCGTCATCCATGCGCGACCAGTCGCGCACCACGTCTTCCAGGTGAAACTCCGGTTTGAGCTTGAGAATAAACGCGATACTGGCCGTCAGAGGATCGCCGTCCACCAGCAGAACCGGGCCCGAGCCGCTGCGCCGGAATTGAATCGCCAGGTGTGCGGCCACCGTGCTGGCGCCGCATCCGGGCTTCCCCGGCACCACGCAGTAGATCTCGCCGGGCGCACGGTGCGAGGCGTCGGCGCGCCCCCGGCTCAGTCTTTCGAGAACCCCCTGCACCACTTCCACGGTGGGATCGGCAACGAACTCGCTGGCGCCGCGCCGCAAACAGCGCAGAATCAGGTCGGCGTCGTTGCGCGGATGCAACGCCACCACCGGCACCGCGCCAGAGAACTCGGAAATCAGCTCCTGCGCACGCTCTGCGTCCGTGGCCGTATCCAGAAAACAAATGTTGCTGCCGCTCCGCTCGAGCAGCGCGCCGGCCGCACCGCTGGCGGGATATTCGGCCAGCATGGTAGGCTGCTCCACCTGGATCTCCGTCAGGGCCGCCAGCAACCGCCGGTGGAAATCCGGTTGCGGACACACCACCAGCGGTTTCCACACCACGGGTCGGCTTCGGGTTTGCGCCGGCATAGTCTCTCAATGTTCTGATCGGCGCGAATCGAAAAAATTTGAACCCGATTTTGACGCCGGCGGTCTAAAATGCGCTTCGCCACGCGCGAATCGACCGCAGTGCCAGGAACCATCCCGCCGCTGCCAGCGCGGCCGCTATCCCCGCATCTGCAGGGCTCAGCAGCCCGGTACGGAAGTACCGGAATGCGGCCACGCAGATCAGTAGGGAGCCGCCCGCCGCCGCGCTCTGATGCCTGGTCACCGTGGAGGTGAATTCCCCGATCGACAGCAGACCGCCGCCCAGGACCGCGAGCGCCGTGAAGGTGATCAGCACCGTGTTCCAGTCCCACTTCCGCCACGGAGAAGCGCAGACCAGCTCCGCCAGCGAGACCCCCATCGCCATCAGGTACAGGGTCAGCGCACCCAGCCATTTTCCGAGCACGATCTCGGCTTCGGTGACCGGAGAAGTGAGCAGCATCTCCATGGTGCGCATCTGCCGCTCTTCCGGAAACAGCCGCATGGCCACCATCGGGATGAGGATCATGGCCATGACCCGCGCGAAACCCACAACCAGCAGCACAGGTTGATCCGGCAGCACAGCCGGCGGCTGGAACCCCGTCAACAAAAATACCGGACCGGTCAATTGAGACCGAAGGGCATCGTGGCAGGCCGCGTCCGTCATCAGCCCGAACAGGACTATCGCGCCGATCAACAGCACCCACCCGATCGGGAGCGCGAAGTAGCTCCGCATTTCCTTCCGGTAGATCAGCAGGAGATTGCCCATCCCGTGTGCTGCTTACTGTTTCGGCTCTTCCCCGCGACGGTACCAGACCGGGAATTCGATAGCCCAGTAGCGCACCTGGTGATCCGGCGCGTGCGGCATCACGATTCGTGCCAGCATGTGGACAATGGTACCCGGCGGGCACGTCTTGGTGATGGCTGCCAGCGTATACTTCGCCGATGCGCCGGTGTGGTCGTAATCGGTCCAGGAATCCGAGGCGCGCTCGCCTATGTCCACACAGGCATCGCTGGTAAATACTTCGGCGGCGCGAAAGGAATCGCCGTCCGGCAGCAACACGGCAAAACTTTCTCCCGGCGCCGCATGGCCGTCGGCATTGCCATCCCCCAGCACCACGTCGGACTTTTCGGTGGCGTGCTGGTACATGTTGATCCTGCGGCCGTCGGCAATCTGAAAGTTGGCCGCGGGCTGCGCCTCGGGAAACACCGGCACGTCCACGGGCCGGCGCACTCCGGCTTTCACCGCGAAGATCCGCAGCATGGCGCGGCCGGCCGGGACCGTCACCGTCACCGGCAACGCCAGTGTCTCGCCCGGCAGCAAGGCGAACAACTGGCTGGATGCATTGGCGAACTTGACCCCTACGTCGGGACTCTCCCACTGAATCGTGGCCGGAGCGCTGCGCACGGCGCCGGCGTTCATGAGCTTGATCCGCAACTTCACCGGCTTGCCGGCGGTCAGCCAGGAGTCTCCGGCGAACTCATAACCGGTCGCCGCGATCACCGCTTCGGCGGAAACGCCCACCTCACAGGGCTCGCCGTCCAGGTCGAAATTCAACCGTCCCCTGGCATCGGCCTTCTGCTCGGCGTGCCGCACCTGCCCGTCGCGCAGCCGCACATAAGTCACCTTGTGCAGGCTGCCGGGCGCATACAGCGGACCAGAGGCGATCGAGAGCTTGACCGATGGGATAGGCGAGCCGCCCGGAATCCATTCGCGCACGGCGCAGCGAAATCCGCTGGCCGAAACATTCTCCAGTACCGTATACCCAGGCTGCCGCCGGTCCGATACCACCTCCCAACCCCACACATTGAAGTTCGGGTAAACATCGGCGTGGGTGAACACCGCGGGCTTGGGCAGGGGATGGGCGAACGCCTGCATGTGAAAGTCCAGAGTCTTGGCCACACCGGGCGCGCTGTGGTCCGCATCGAACTCCTCGGTCTGGTGGGTGGGCAGGGTAAAGCTCCAGATGGCATTCAGGCGCTCGTGGTAGAAGCGGATGAAGTCGCGCTTGCCGGTGACCAGTCGCGTGCGGACGCCCGCGTAATTCGCGAACGCATCGCCGGCGTTGTACTCCACGTCGAAGCCCTTGGGACCCACGGAATACTCGGTGGGACCCATGAAACTGGAAGCGCTGGACACCAGGTCGGGAAACTTGCCCGCCGCATAGAATGCCAGGAAGCCGCCCGCCGAGAAGCCGGAAACCGCGCGATGATCGCGATTCGCAATGGTGCGCAGCGAGTGGTCGATCCGGTCCATCAGTTCCAGAAAGTAGAGTGGAAACTCGCCGGTAGTGTCCAGCGGGCCCGAATCCACCACAATCAGGTCGTGCGTGGCGAGGTAGTCCGCGATGTCCTTACTATAGGCGTTGACCTCGGTGGAGTTCTCGTACCCGTGGAACCAGTACAGCACGGGGTAGCGCTTCTGTGAGGCGCTATAGGAAGCCGGCAGGAACACGCGATAGACCCGATTGGCGTTCATCACCTGGCTGAAATGGGTCTGTTCTTCGATCTTCACTCCGGCCGGCGGCGCCGGCGTCTGGCCCCAGACCGCCGCCAGCGCGAGAAGTCCCCAAAAGAAGCGCACAATTGAGTTGGTACCATTTCCCCTGCGCGCCACGCAAGGTGCTATTCCGCGCGTAACGCCCGCATGGGGTCCACACGCGCGGCGCGGCGCGCGGGAATGTAGTTGGCCAGGACCCCGACGGCCGCTACGCCGGCGATCGCCGCCGCATGACGCTGCCTTGCGGATGCGACTTCAAGTGACGACGCCAAAGGCTCAGCATGGGTAGGTCTCCAGAGAGCCATTGCGTTTGTGCGGATTTGCGGATATCCCCCGTGCGGGGTAAAGTTGAGAGTATGATTCCAGACATAGGCGTGTTAATCGGCGGATACGTCATACTGCGTTGCGTAGAGATTCTCTCCAGGCCTGAGACGGCATTCTCATCAAAAGTAGCCAAGTCCGTAACGAGCATCTTTGCGATGCTCACCGTTGTGTCCACGGTTGTTATCATATACGACCTCGTGATGAGCGGTTCCAGTCTGCAAAGCTTACCTGCCATGCCTCGGTGAATTATTCCGTCATCTTGGCTAAGATTGATCGGACATCGTACGCAACATCCACAAAAAGAGCGATCCCTTCAGCGACAACCATGCAAGTCAACCATCCCACTGCCGCCCAAACAAAGCAGGCGATCGCGCCGGTTATCGAATAGATTTTCTGTTGGTCGGTCGCGTTTATCAGCAACACGGCTCCCGCAACAACCATGGCCGTCGCTGTCACCCAGGCGGCGACCCGATATGCGGTTGAAATGGTCTCCAGTACAAAATACCGGCCTCTGGCAGGCGCGTCGCGCATCAAGGCGGATCGGCTCGGAGGCCTGTGAACGAACGTTCCTGTTTCGAAGGAATAGCCACAGTCGCATACATCGGCGGACGGTGGATTCTCAAGATGACATCGTGGGCATTGCATGGGGAGTAGTCTATCCGATTTGATCCGATTTCAACTTTCCGCATCCGTCCCAACGGAAGCTTTGCCTACTGCTGGCCTATTGACTTTTGGGCTTGTATGATGTGACCCGCGGCGCAATTCCAAAGAGCCTCATGCATCCGCACATGACGGACCTCATAGATCGCCGCGGTGTAATCAAGAAAGGCCCGCCCTAAATCTTCTCCGTGCTTACCTTGGCCTTGCTGTCTCGAATAACTTGTTAGGATCGCGCATGTCGCGTCAGGATCTTCGACAAACTCTCCTATCATCTGGATCCGGCTCGCGTTGAGTTGCGCGATTTTCAGGAAATTGGGGCTCACAAACCACACATCGCGAGCCAGTTCGTATTCGCGCATCGCGGTTTCTACGCCTTTCCGCTCCGCAGTAGCGCCTGTTGATGCCGCAAGGTACTGATCGACCTTCACTTTCGTATCCGACACTCTTTGGGAATAGTCCCGGTAATCAGGCCCGGACTCAACAATCGAATGAAGGGCCTTCAAGGCATCAAGGGCTGCTCCCAACGGTGCTTGTGATGGTGTTTGCAATGGCGCCACTACCGCAGTTTGAGACGGGCCAGGAGCCGAGCCGAAATAGATTGCCTTCACCTTGTCTAAGGGGAAAGTAATTATCTGTCCGCCGACTTCGACCATTGCGCCGGCCAAGGTCGCCTGCTTGAAAGCGCCCTCAATGCGTTCTCCAGTCTTCAATTCGAGCGTATCGCCATTGAGGGCGAACGCGACTATCAACGGCAAAGCAGCACGCGCGAACACTGTGAATATTCGAGGGCTAACAGATTTTCTCATAACAACATCGTGGTCACGTTCGATATTGTGCCTCAATACTCACTTGGGTTAGCGAGTCATCATGCATATTCGTAAATGACTGAGTGCTATTCTGATCGCGCCAGTATCCTCGAAACCGTGCTTACACTGCGGTGAACCGCCACCGTTATTTCCGCCAGAGACTTGCCGGCGGAACGCAACGCGACAACCCGCTCGCGATTCTCCACACGCGGTCGGCCACCGGACACATCAGCATGTTTCGCGCGCGCTTTCCTCTCAGAGGCTGTCATGGTTTGAAGGCTGCGCTTACACCCTTGCGGCGTATCGCATGCGCACGGAGCGTTCCAAAATCTTCACCTTCTTGGAAGGTTTCGTCATCACTTCGGCGCCCCTCTTGCCTTCCTGACGGATGAGGCTACTCTGAAAGGCGTGGAGTTCATTGGCATACCCTTGGCACCTTTCTTCGGTGCGTGGGTCTTGTGGGTGCTTTACGCCGGGTTTCGGGCTGGCGAACGTAGTCCCAGGATTAAGAAAAATCCCAACCGCTGGATTCTCTGGTTGGTTTCCCCGATTCTCGGCGCCCTGATAACCGCAGTGTGCGGATTCGGTGGTCGCTCGGGGATGCCGTATCCGGACTTCCGGTCCCGCTCGGAAGGAATGTTGGCCAGGGTTGACCGGCAGTGGCGATTCAGATCCCGCAATTACCAAATCTGCTGTCGGCCTCGCGGGCCAAAACCTTCCTCATCGATCCCATTGCCTTTCAGGCTGACCCCGTTCCTCCATCCGGAAAGCTCAGGTTGATGTCGCTCGACGGGTTCATCAGGTCTGACTGGTAACGTCCTACTTGGTGAAATACGGGTGCGGCTCGGGGATCGCGGCGCCGTCCTTGCGTGGCGACGAGGCGCCCCAGTTCACGCCTGTGGCCGTGTTGTGCACCACCACCTGCCCACCGCCCATCTCGCTCGAGAAGTCGCCTTGCAGCTTGATCTGGTGGCCCTTGGCCGCGAGCGCGTCGCGCACCGCCGGTGGAATGCGGCTTTCCAGCATCACCTCGCAGCCGCCGAAGACTTTGCGCGTGAATCGCGGCGCTTCCAGAGCCATTTGAATATTCATGCCATGGTCTACGAGGTTCGAAACGAACTGGGCATGCGCCTGCGCCTGGTTCAGCCCGCCCATAATCCCGAATCCGATGTGTACGTCGCCCTTCTCCATGAAGGCCGGAATGATGGTGTGGAATGGCCGCTTCCGCGGCATCAATGCGTTGGGATGCGCCGGATCGAATTCGAACAGACCGCCGCGATTCTGTAGCGCGAAACCATAATCGTCCACCACTACGCCCGATCCGAAATGCTGGTACAGGCTCTGGATCAGCGATACGATGTTCCCCTCGCGGTCCACCACCGAAAGGTAAATCGTGTCGCCGGCCATGGTTGCGGGACTCCCGGGCACGTCCTCACAGTTGGCCCTGTTCGGGTCGATCCGGCGCGCGCGCTCCCGGGCGTACTCCATGGAAAGCATCCCCTCCACGGGCACCTTGGCAAATCGCATGTCGGCCACGTAACGGTGCAGATCGGCATACGCCAGTTTCTGTGCTTCGATTTCCGTGTGCAGTTCCTCCACGCCGCGCGGCGGGTAGCTGGCCAGCGGGAAGAACGAGAGGATGTTCAACATCTGGAGCGCCGCGATGCCCTGGCCGCTCGGCGGCAGTTCGAACACCTTCCAGCCGTGATACTCCGTGGAGAGCGGCTCGACCCATTCGGATTGGAACTCGCTCAGGTCGGCCGCGGTCATCTTACCGCCCAGTCTCTGGCTGGTCTTCAGAATCGCCTGGGCGATGGCGCCTTTATAAAACGCCGCCGCGCCCTGCCCGGCCAGCAGCCTCAATGCCGCCGCCATCTGCGGATTCCGGAACACCTCGCCGATCGCCGGGGCCTTACCCTGCCGCAGCAGCACCGTCCTGGCGTTGCGGTCGCGGCCCAGTTTGGCCTCCTCCATCTTCCAGGCATCGCCGATCATTTCGGTTACCGGGTAGCCGTGCTCGGCGAAATAAATGGCCGGCTGGAACAGTTCGCTCCACGGCAGTTTGCCGAACTTCTTGTGCAGCTTCGACCATCCATCCACACAACCGGGTACGGTGACGGAATGGATGCCCTCCTGCGGCATTTCTTTGTCGCCCAGTCCTTTCAGGAAATCGATGGTCAGCCCGGTGGGAGCCCATCCGCTGGCGTTGATCGCGGTCAGCTTACCGGTTTTGGCGTCCCAGTAGATCGCGAACAGGTCGCCGCCCATACCGCAGCTTTCCGGTTCCACCACGCCAAGGACCGCATTCGCGGCGATGGCCGCATCCATGGCCGATCCACCGCGCGCCAGCACCTGCGCTCCCGCCTGTGACGCCAGAATCTGGCTGGTGGCCACGATTCCGCGGTCCGTGATGGTCATCGACCGCGCTTGCGAACGGTCCTGGGCGTGGGTCAACGTCTGAAGCATGAACAGGGGTACCAGTACAAGCGCGCGCATGAATTCGCCATCATATCAGTTCCGTTAAGATCCACGGATAGCCCCACACAGGGGAGGATCCCAGTCCAGTTTCCCGGAGGCTTCCACGCCCGCGGCGATCCGTGCCGCCGCCACCTCCGGCCATGGCGCGGTCCGCCGCACCCGCAGGTCCGCAAAGGCGTTCAGGCACTCCAGCGTGGCGGCCAGTCTGCCTCGTGTTTCATTCACCAGAAACATCACATACTGAAAACGTTTGGCGGACCAGGCGATGTACCTTACATAGACCGCCACCCGTTCGCCGGGCATCACTTCGCTCAGGTATTGCACGTGATGCTCCAGGTCGAAGGTGCCGCTGCCATGCTGCCGGTGATACTCCGGCGTCAGCCCCATATCGGCGTGCAACGCATCGCTGGCATCGTCGAAGATGGCCACGTACCAGCGCACGTTCATGTGGCCGTTATCGTCGCGCCAGGCGTCCGGTACAGTCATGCGCAGACAGGGAGGCTTCAGCATCAGAATCTTCTCCAGGGGAATTTGGGGCGGCTTCATACCTTGTCCAGCATCTTAACGCTCTTTCGGATTAAACTTGTTTCCTATATGCGGAACGTTGCACCCTCTTTGCTGTTCATCGCGGTGTGCGCCCTGGCGCAACCTAACGTGAGTCCCGAAAAAGAAGCCTCAATGAAGGCCGACCTCACCGGCCAGATCGATGCCATGAAAAAGCAGGCGCAAGTCATGGTAGACAGCGTTTTCAGTTTTGGCGAACTGGGTTTCCAGGAATTTGAAACCACCAAATACCTCAGCGGCATTTTGGAGAAGGAAGGATTCCACATCGAACACGGCATCGCCGGAATTCCCACCGCGTGGGTGGCATCCTGGGGATCGGGCAAACCGGTCATCTCCCTGGGCTCCGATATTGACGATATCCCGCAGGCCTCCCAGAAGCCCGGGGTGGGATGGCACGATCCCCTCATTGAAGGCGCGCCCGGACATGGCGAAGGCCACAACTCGGGTATGCCGCTGAATATCGTTGCCGCCCTGGCGGTCAAGAAAGTCATGGAGCGCGAGCACCTGCAGGGCACCATTCGCTTGTGGCCGGGCGTGGCCGAGGAAGAAGTGGGCACCAAGGCCTGGTACGTCAAGGCAGGCGTGTTCAAGGACGTCGACGTGGTCCTGTTCTGCCACGTAGCCAGCAATTTCGGCGTCTCCTGGGGGCCGGCCATGAATCAGAATGGCCTGGTCTCGGTCGAGTACATGTTCAAGGGCGAGAGCGCCCACGCGGCCGCCGCTCCCTGGCGCGGCCGGAGTGCCCTGGATGCCGTCGAGTTGATGGACGTAGGCTGGAATTTCCGTCGGGAGCATCTCCGCCTGGCGCAGCGCTCCCACTATGTGATCACCAATGGCGGCGATCAGCCCAACGTCGTTCCGCCCGATGCCAGCGTCTGGTATTACTTCCGCGAGGCGGACTATGACCACATCATGAACATGTGGCACATCGGCGATAACATGGCGAAAGGCGCTACCCTGATGACCGACACCACTTACACCTCGCGCCTGCTCGGCAGCGCCTGGCCCGGCCATTTCAACCGGCCCATTGCCGAAGCTATGAACGCAAATATCAAGAAGGTCGGCCTGCCCAAATGGACCGAAGACGATGAGACCCTGGCCAAAGGGCTGCAGACGGAGTTGAAAGTGCGCGTGCAGGGCCTGGCCTCCCGCATCCCCGAAATGCGCGTGCCGCGCACGCCCGATCCCAACGCCGGTGAGGGCGGTTTCGGTGCGCAACAGCCCACAGGCGGCGGTTCCGACGATATCGGAGACGTGTCCTGGGCCGTCCCCACCGTCACCCTGCGCTATCCCGCGAACATCCCCGGCGGTCCCGGACACAACTGGGCGGACGGAGTCGCCATGGCCACGCCGATCGCTCACAAAGGCGTCGTCGCCGGAGCCAAAGTGCAGGCCATGACCATGCTGGATATTCTGCTGCACCCGGAGTTAGTCAAGAATGCCTGGGATTACTTCAATAACGTGCAGACTAAGGACACCAAATACACGAGCTTCATCCGGGACGGCGACAAGCCCGCCATCTGGCTCAACACCAAAATCATGGAAGAGTACCGTCCGCGCATGAAGGCGTTGTACTACGATCCGTCCAAGTACGATACATACCTGGAGCAGTTAGGGATCAAGTACCCGACGGTGCGCTAACGTATGCCGCCCGACCGCTTCCTGACGGTCGCGGCTCCGATCCGAGCCACTTAGTGGCTCATTGCGTAAACCACGTAGTTTACGCCGATGCGGATGCCTAACGCGGAGTACTTCTCGGGATACCGCGGATCGTCCGCCCACTCCCACGAATCGCCGATATCGGAATTGAAGGAGATGGCGACCATCACACGGCCTTTATCGTCGTAGATTCCGTACCAGTGAGCCACCGTGCCGGCGGCTCGCCTCTGGAACTGAGGATTGTAGGGACTGAGTCCCCACTGTCCGGGGACCTGGTACCGATCATCCAGATCGTACACCACGTGGAAGATGGAATCGTTGCTTGGCATTTCCACCACCGGATGGTCGGGAAGGATCTTCTTCATGGTTTCGTCGAAGCGGGCGTATTCTTCGGCTCCCCAGAAATCATCCAGCATCAGAAAGCCGCCGCGCAGAAGGTATTCGCGAACCACTTTCACCTGCGCATCGGTGAGCCGCCAATCGCCCATCTCGCCGGCGTTCATCCACGGCCAGTTGTAAAAGTCGTCAAGGTCGTCGGGATTCACCGGCTGTTCCACGCTGCGTACGTGAATACGCGTAAGCCGCCGGAGGGCGGCAGCGAAGTGGCGGTCGGCGCGGGGATAGTCCTGGGTCCAACTGGTGCCGCCTTCGCGCCAGTCGGCATTGCGGCGATAGCCCCCGAAGAAGCCGCGGTTTCGTCCGAACATTCCACCGCCCAGGATGGCGTCGGGATGACTGGGATACATCAGGCGGGCGAAAACCCACTCGGTCTTTTCCTGGTAATCCGGCGGCAGTGGGACATTGTCCTGCCGCTCGAAGCTTTCATAGACACGAAACGGTTTTTGGAAAGCGTATAGCGCGCTGATCAGGGCCAGACCGAAGCCCACGGCCAACAGCGCCCTCTGGAATCTCATACGGACAGCCTTGCCTGAAGGATATCACGTGAGAGGCGCTATTCCGTTGCCGCTTCCGCCTCTGCCGCGGCGTCCGGACCGGCCTCCTGGGCGTCGGCAATCACCTTCTCGGCTTCCTCCAGGTTTTCTCGCGGCACCTGCACCTGGAACTCCAGCGAAGGGATCACGCTAGTCCCCACCAGCAACGAGGGAATCCCACTCGCTTCCAGCACGGCGTGGATGTTGTTCGCTTCCATTTCCGCATCCACGTTCGAGGAACTGAACAGAGTGACCATTTCCTGCCCCGCAATTTCATCACGATCGGGATCTTGCGCCATGACTCCAGGATATCGCAGAATGTGAAAAGGGCCGCTAAGTCAGGGCAATTTTCGCGGAGGCACCAGATGTCCGACGACGTTCAGGTTGAGACGGATCCCACCGAGGACAACGAGAGCAGCAGTGGCCGGATCGCGTGGTTTGTCACCGGCGCCCTGATCGGCGCCGTGGTGGCCGTTCTTTACGCGCCCAAGAGCGGTAAAGACACCCGCAAGTTCATCACGGGAAAAGCGCAACAGGGCAAAGATGCCATCACCGATTCGACCGCGGACGTGGTCGATGCCAGCAAGGAGATGTTCGAGCGCGGCCGCAAACTCGTGGAGGATGCCGCGGAACTGTTCGATCGCGGCCGGAAGCTGGTCAAAGGCTGAGTGGCCTCCAGCATCACCCGCGGCGATTTCGAAATCTCGCTGATTCGCGATTCGGTCTACTGGTGGGACGGCGGAGCCATGTTCGGCGTGGTCCCCAAAACCCTGTGGAACCGGAAGGTGCCCGCCGATGAGGCCAACCGCATTGCCTTGGGCTTCAACTGCTACCTGATTCGCACGGGCGATCACACCATCCTGGTGGAAACCGGCCTCGGCGACAAGCGCGATGCCCGGCAGCGGGAGCGCATGCGGGTTCCCCCGGCAACCGATCCCCTACCCGAGGTCATCTCCCGCCACGGCATCGATCCCGAAAGCATCGACATCGTGATCAACAGCCACTTGCATTGGGACCACTGCTGCGGCAACACCGTCATGCAGGCCGGCGGGGCTGTTGCCACCTTTCCTCGCGCCCGCTATTTCGCCTCGCGCCCGGAGTGGGAACACGCCCACGAGCGGCTGGTCCGGGACAGCGTGGCCTACATGGACGAAAATTACGATCCGCTGGTCGAGTCCGGGCAGATGACCCTGGTCCCGGGCGATCACGAAGTGGCGCCCGGCGTGTGGATGCGCCGCGCTCCCGGCCACAATCGCGACATGATGGTCGTCACCGCCGAATCCCGCGGCCAAACGTTCTGCTTTCTCTCCGATCTGGTCCCGTTCGCCGCCCACCTGCAGCCGTCGTGGATCACCGCCTTCGATCTCTACCCGCTCGAGACCATCGAAAACAAGAACCGCTGGCTCACCCGTGCCGTGGAAGGCCAGTGGATCTGCGGCTTCGGCCACGATCCTGAAATCGACTTCGCCCGCGTTATGCAAGAAGAACGGATCGAAAAAGACGAGGCAAAAAAGGGTACAGACGAATTTTTCGCAGGGGCCGCGAAAAAAATGTCTGCCCCCTGTTTTTGCCTTGCCCCGACGCCAGCGGCTAACATGGAGTAGATGGCCACCGCTACCTTAACTGAATTCCGCAACGAGCCCTATACCGATTTCTCCCAGCCCGCCAACCGGCAGGCCATGCAAAAAGCCCTTGAAAAAGTGCGCGGCGAACTGGGCCGCGAATATCGCCTGCGCATCGGCGGCGAATGGATCTCGACCGGCGACATGCTGGTCTCCGTCAATCCCTCCAAAACCAGCGAGGTGGTCGGCAGGCACCATAAGGCCACTCCCGAACTGGCCAAACGCGCCGTGGAGAGCGCCTACTCCTACTTCGCCCCGTGGAGCCGCACGCCCGGACAGGAACGCGTGCGCATGCTGCTCGACGCGGCTGCCATTTTGCGCCGCCGCAAGCTGGAATTCAACGCCTGGATGATCTTCGAAGCCGGCAAAACCTGGATCGAAGCCGAAGCCGAAATCGCCGAGGCCATCGACTTCTGCGAATATTATGCCCGTGAAATGAATCGGCTGGATGGGCCGCAACCTGTAGTGCAGCTTCCCGGCGAACAGGATGAGATGATCTACATTCCCCTGGGCGTCGGCGTGGTCATTCCGCCATGGAACTTCCCGCTGGCGATCCTTGCCGGTATGACCGTCGCCTCCCTGGTGACCGGCAACACCGCCATTATCAAGCCCTCGAGCGAGACCCCTACCATCGCCGCCAAGTTCGCCGAAGTGCTCCTCGAAGCCGGCTTTCCGGAAGGCGCCTTCACGCTCCTCACCGGCAGCGGCTCCAGCGTGGGCGACGTTCTGGTGCAGCATCCCAAGACGCGCTTCGTCTCCTTCACCGGATCGCGCGACGTTGGCTTGCGCATCAACGAGCTCGCGGCGAAACACCAGGCCGGCCAGATCTGGATCAAACGTGTCATCGCCGAGATGGGAGGCAAAGACGCCATCATCGTAGATGGCGATGCCGACGTCGATAAGGCCGTCGAAGGCGTCCTCTTTTCCGCTTTTGGCTATCAGGGACAGAAGTGCTCGGCGTGCTCCCGCGCCATCGTCCATGACAGGATCTATGACGAATTTCTTCAGAAGCTCACCGCCCGCGCCAGCGCGATCAAAGTCGGCCCGTCCGACGATCCCCAGAACTATATGGGGCCGGTGATCAGCGAGAGCGCCCGCAAGAGCATCCTCAGCTACATCGCGGCCGGCAAACAGGAGGGCCGCCTGGTGACGGGGGAGTCCCCTGCTCCCGAGGGCGGCTACTACGTTCCGCCTACCATCATTGCCGACGTCGATTCCAAGGCGCGCATCTTTCAGGAGGAGATTTTCGGTCCCGTCCTGGCTGTGACCCGAGCCCGGGACTTTGAACATGCCCTCAGCCTCGCTAACGATTCGGTCTACGGCCTGACCGGGGCGGTATTCTCACGCGATCCGGACCACCTGCGCCAAGCGAGGGAACGGTTCCACGTCGGCAACCTTTATTTCAATCGCAAATGCACCGGCGCCATGGTGGGAGCTCACCCATTTGGGGGTTTTAATATGTCCGGAACCGACTCCAAGGCGGGAGGACCGGACTATCTCCTTTTGTTCCTTCAGGCTAAATCCGTGGCTACTAGCGGCGGCTAGTAACGTACGTTAAGTACCAAATAGTCGACCTATAGTACTTTACGTACTGGCTAGTTTCTGCCATACTCATCAGGAATCGGAGGATTCCGTGAAATCGTCGACACTACTTGCATTTTTAGGCTTGAGCGTATCGGCATTCTCAGGAGTGGGCCAAGCTTCTATTATCTTTTCAGAGAACTTCAATACGGTGGCAACCGGCCTCAACAAAACCGGCACGGTCGGGGGCTTCACCGTCACTTCTGGCAACGTTGACGTTGTAGGGACTTTCTCTACCAGCATAGCCAGTAATCTGTGTGTCTCTCCAGAGCTTATAAACTGCGTGGACCTGAATGGGAACACTCCCGGCACTTTGACCAGCAGCAGCATCAGTCTCGGAGTGGGTACATACACGCTGTCATTCGATCTCAACGGTACCCTGCGTGGTAACTCGAGCTCCACCACGGTAAGTTTGGGCAGCTTCACCCAGACATATGTTCTGACCACTTCCCAAAAGAACGTGTATTCGATTCCGATTACGGTCGCCACGGCGGGTACATCGCATATCGTGTTCAAAAGCAACCTCCCGGGATCCTCGGGTGCACTACTCGACAACGTGGAACTCACTGGCCCCCCTGCGGGCGGGGGCGGCGGTGGTGGTGGCACCGTACCGGAACCGGCCAGCGGGCTGCTGATGCTAGGTGGGGTTGCTCTAGCGGTAGTGTCGCGGCGTCGATTCGCCTCCAAATTAGGGTAAAAACCTCACATATCGGTTGACCGTAATCCGCCGATAAAGCATAATGGGCACAGTCTATTGAAATCCGAGCGAACGAGATTCCGCGAGCGCCAACGGGTTTCGTTCAGGTATGTGCCACGAATGAAAAGGTTTCTGCTTCCTTTGCTGGTTCTGGCCGGAATGCTCCAGAACGTCCGTCTGGCTGACGCCCAGGCCTCCAAGACTGTCAGGAAAACCGCCCCGGTAGCCAGACGGGTGGTTCGCAGGGTGACTCCCCCCACCGTCGATCCGACCCTGGGGGATAACGTCGATGGCGAGGATCTCGCTGTTCGCCGCGCCGCCGTAGATGCCCTGGGTATGCAGCCCGGCAGCATCGTCGTGGTGGACCCCGGCAATGGGCGCGTGCTCTCCATGGTGAACCAGAAACTGGCGCTTCAGAGCGGTTTCATACCCTGTTCCACCATCAAATTAGTAACCGCGCTGGCGGCGCTCAGCGAGCATGTAGTCGAGCGCGATACCGCCATCCACCTGAGCCGCTATTCCAGCTTCAATTTGACCACCGCGATCGCTCATTCCAACAATAACTACTTCGGCATACTCGGCACCCGTCTCGGTTTCGATAGAGTCAACCGTTATGCGCAGATGCTGGGTCTGGGTGAAAAAGCCGGCTTGGATATCCCCGGCGAAGAGGCCGGTACCATTCCGGCGGGCCCGCCGAAAGGCGGCGGCATGGTGTTGATGACGGCCTACGGCGAAGGCTTCCAGATGACTCCTCTGGAGCTGGCGGGACTGGTTTCCGCCATCGCCAATAATGGCACCCTTTACTATCTGCAATATCCGCGGACCGAAGAGGAAATCGAGCACCTCCAGCCCAAGGTGAAGCGCACGCTGGACCTGGCCCCTACCAGCATTCCGGATTTGAAGCTGGGCATGCGCGGCGCGGTCGATTACGGCACGGCCACCCGCGCCAATTACGATCCCAACGAACCCATCTTCGGCAAGACCGGGACCTGCACCGATTTTCGTGCGGGCAGCCATATGGGCTGGTTTGGCTCCTTCATTGACGAGGGGCCGCGCCAACTGGTCGTGGTCGTCATGCTGACCAGTCCCAATAAGTCCGTCAGCGGTCCGGTGGCCTCCGGTGTGGCCGGAGCCTTCTACCGCAATCTTTCGGCGCAGCGCTATTTTGCCTCGACTGCCGCCGCACCCAAGAAATCGGATCTGCCCGAGATCATCAGCACAACACCGACCTGCTGCGCCCGGTAGGTCACTGCCAGGGAACGGATTCATCTCCGCCGCCTTTGCCTGCCCGATTTACCTGTCCCTACCTGCCCGAACAGCCGATGTGCCACCGGCCCCCCGCGCGGCATCCTGAAGTCACAGGAGATTCTTTCAAAATGGCAAACGATCTGGCGGCCCTTTCTAATGAACTGGCAGCCGTAGTGGAACAAACTGGAAAATCGGTAGTGGCAGTCCACGCCCGCCCCCGGTTCCCTTCGAGCGGAGTCTATTGGCGTCCCGGAATTATCGTCACCGCCGAGCACACCATTCGCCGTGAAGAGGAGATCACCGTGACTCTGCCGGATGGCAGCAGCGCCGCCGCCACGCTCGCCGGCAGCGATTCCGGCACCGATCTCGCGGTACTCAAAGTCGAGCGTCCCGGCGAGCCGGTGAAACCCGCGGCGAACCAACCCGTACCCGGCCATATCGCCCTGGCCGTGGCGCGTTCCGAAGATTCGGGCGTCAACGCCTCCATGGGCATCGTCAGCGCGGTCAGCGGCGATTGGCGCACCTGGCGCGGCGGCCGCCTGGACCACTATATCCGGCTCGACCTTACCATGTTTCCCAACACGTCGGGCGGGGCGGTGGTGAATACTGACGGCGCTGCCATCGGCATCGCCACCTCGGCCCTCTCCCGCATCGCCGGCGTGGCCATTCCGGCCGCTACCGTGAATCGCGTACTCGATCAGATCCTGGCACGCGGCCACGTCACGCGAGGTTATCTGGGAGTCGGGCTGCAACCGGTGGAACTGCCCGATCATCACAAAGGTCTGATCGTCCTTTCTCTGGAACCCGAAGGGCCGGCCGCCAAGGCGGGGGTGCTGATTGGCGACATCCTGGTCTCCCTGGGCGGCACTACCGTGGACGACACCGAAGACATCCAGTCCGTGCTGGAAGGGCATGCCGTGGGACAAACTGTCGAGGCTGGGTTCCTCCGCGGCGGCACTTCGCGGACAATCGCTATCGCTATCGGGGAGCGGCCCCGGAGGAGCTGAAATGCTGAGTTTCGGGGAAGTGGCCGAGCGTCTGCGGCGCTCTACCGTGCAGGTATTCTCGAAAGGCGCCCGAGGCGGAGGCTCGGGCGTCATCTGGAAAAGCGATGGCCTGATCCTTACCAACGCTCACGTGGCTCGTCACACCGAAGCGCAGGTGCAACTGTGGGATGGCCGCCGCCTGGACGCCCGGGTGACCTCGCGCGATTCGCGCCGCGACCTGGCCGCCCTTCGCATCGCTGGCGGCGGTCCTGACCTTGCCGCCGCCACGCCCGGCGATTCCAGTGCGCTCCGTCCCGGCGAACTGGTGATCGCCGTAGGCAGCCCGCTGGGATTCGCCGGCGCGGTTTCCACCGGCGTGATCCATTCCACCGGCCCGCTTCCCGGAATGGGCCGCCAGAATTGGATCCGCGCCGACGTGCAACTGGCGCCCGGCAACTCCGGCGGTCCGCTGGCCGACGCGCACGGTCACCTGATCGGCATTAACACGGCCATCGTGAACGGCCTGGGGGTGGCGGTTCCCGGTAACGCCGCGGTGGAGTTCGTGCGCCGCGGCGCGCGGCCGTCTCTGGGCGTGACCCTGCGCCCGGTCCAACTTGGTCTGGAGATTCTCCAGGTCGAATCCGGAGGCGCGGCCGATTCCGCTTCGCTGCGGGCGGGCGACATCCTGCTGGGATCGTTCGACGACCTCAGCGATGCCCTCGATTCCGGGCGCGACGTAATCCGCCTGCGCTTCTTCCGGGGCGGCATCGAGCGCGTCCGCGAGGTGTTTGTGCCACTGGCAGTGAGGGCCCAGGCGGCGTGATTCGCGTCCTTGTGGCGGCGCCATCGCCGGTTACCCGTGTCGGGCTGGAAACGCTCATCGGTTCCAGCCCCGGCATGGAACTGGCCGGTGGGTTTCCGGACCTCTCCGCGGTGGAAGCGCTGCATCCCGATGTGGTTCTCTCTGCGCTTCCGCTCGCGGAAATCCCACCGTCCGCCAACGGCTTCGCTCCGGCCTATGTGTTGCTCGGCGGCGATTCGCCTTCCGGCTGGACCCAGGAGGCGGTTCGCTCCGGCGTGCGCGCCCTGCTTCCCCGCGACGCTTCCGCGGAGCAGATCCTGGCTGCCGTCGAAGCCGCCGCCGCCGGTCTGGTGGCCGCGGATCCGCGCGAGTTCGAAGCGCTGCTCCCGTCCTATACCGCTTCCGAGCCCAGCGTGCTCACCGCGCGCGAAATCGAGGTGCTGCGTATGATGGCGGAAGGCGAGGCCAACAAGCAGATTGCCTGGAAGCTCAATATTTCGGAGCACACGGTGAAGTTTCACGTCGCTTCCATCCTGGGTAAGCTCAACGCCGGCACCCGGACCGAAGCGGTAACCACAGGCATCCGTAAGGGCCTTATTCTCATCTAACGTCTGGAGGATTCATGCCGAAAATGCGTGCCGTACAGGTCCCTCACGCGGGCGGACCATTGGAGACTGTCGAGCGCGATATACCAGAGCCCGGCGCCGGGCAGGTTAGATTGAAAGTCCAGGCCTGTGGCGTATGCCATAGCGATTCGCTAACCAAGGAAGGGCTCATGCCCGGTATCGTCTATCCACGCGTGCCGGGTCACGAAGTGGTCGGCGTGGTCGATGCCGTGGGTGCCGGTGTTGACGAATGGAAGCCTGGTCAGCGCGGCGGCGTCGGTTGGAATGGCGGATACTGCGGCTATTGCGACAACTGCCGCCGCGGCGATTTCTTTGCTTGTACCACGGCTACCTACATCACCGGCGTCACCACCGATGGCGGCTATGCCGAGTATATGGTTGCCCGCGCCGAAGCCGTGGCGCGCCTGCCTGAAGGGTTGTCCCCGGTGGAGGCCGCTCCCCTGATGTGCGCCGGTGTCACCACTTACAACTGTCTCCGCAACACCACGGCGCGCTCCGGGGACCTGGTGGCGGTTCTGGGCCTCGGCGGCCTTGGCCATCTGGGCGTGCAGTATGCCGCCAGGATGGGTTTCAAAACCGTGGCCATCGCCCGCGGGCAGGATAAAGCAGCCCTGGCCGCTCAACTCGGCGCTTCGCAATACATCGATAGCCGCACGCAGGACCCCGCCAAAGAGCTGCAGAAACTCGGCGGAGCCAAAGTCATTCTGGCCACCGTCACGGCGGGCGATGCCATGGCAGCCGTAGTCGGCGGCTTGGGAGTGCACGGCACCCTGATGATCGTCGGCGCCGCCACGTCCATGCAGTTTGCTCCAGTACAGCTCATCTTCGGATGCACCGCGATCAAGGGCTGGTATTCGGGCACTTCGATCGATTCGCAGGACACCCTCGCCTTCAGTCTTCAGACCGGCGTGCGGTCGATGAACGAAGTCTTCCCTCTGGACCGTGCCAGTGACGGCTACCAGCGCATGATGAGCGGAGACGCCCGTTTCCGCGTGGTGCTTTCGGTAGCGTAGCTTTCGATGGACCTTCCTCCAGTCAGTTGTATGTGCCTGACCTATGCGCGGCCCAGGCGGCTGCTGGAGGAAGCCGTCTGGTCTTTCCTGAATCAGGACTACGCGGGCCGGAAGGAGCTTCTGATCCTTAACGATTTCGCGCCGCAGACCATCGTCTTCCGCCACCCGGAGGTGACCGTGGTAAACCTCTCGACGCGCTTCCGCACCGTGGGCGAAAAGCGGAATGCCGCCGCCGCGCTCTGCCGCTATGACCTGCTTGCGGTGTGGGACGATGACGATATCTACCTGCCTCATCGTCTCAGCTTTTCCGTCTCCCGCTACGACAGACGTAAGCGCTTCTTCAAACCCTCGAAGGCATTCATCCTGAACGATGGCATGGTCAGCGGGCCGAAGCCGGCGCTGTTTCATAGTGGCAGCATGTGGCATCGTTCGCTTTTCGACCAGGTGGGCGGCTATGCCCATATGAATGGGGGACAGGACCGGGAGATCGAAGACAGGTTTGCCGCAGTCATCGGGACGGAGAAGGACTACGACACTATCCAGCCTTCGGAGATTTACTATCTTTATCGCTGGTCGGGAACGGAGTCCTATCACCTGAGCGACTTCGGAAGAGGCGAGGACCAGGTCGGCGGCTATGCCCAGCGTGCTCTGGCCGAGGGCGCCATTGAATCAGGGCCCATCGTACTGAATCCCCACTGGGAACTCGATTACCAGCAGTTGGCTTCCGCCGTCACCCGCTGAACTTTCGCCGGCACTCATCGGAGCAGAAATACACCGGCTGCCCGTTAACCACCTTGCTGATGCTGGTGGAAGTCGAAACATACGTGCCGCACACCGGGTCTTTTTTCAGTTCCCCGCCGGATTGCACGATCGGTGGATCGGGTCGTCCGGCCGGGCGCGGACCCTGCCTGAATGCGGCTCCCAGGCCGCGCAGAAAGCTCTTGGCGATGGATAGAACGAGGCAGAAAACCAGGAAAGGAAAAACAATCTCGACAAAGAATGCGCGGATCATGAAATGGGGCGGGAGCCCGAGCCCCCACCCCGAAAAAGCAAATTCCGACTACTACTTCTTCTTCTTGGTGGTCTTGGCATTCGGATTCTGATACTGCGTCTGAACGCCTGAGCCCAACGCAGCCAGCATGTCCTTAGCGCCTTGCGCGTTGGCACCGTTGGGAGCCAGTTCCAGATACTTCTGGAACGCCTGAGCCATTTCCGGCGGCGCCGAAACTTTGCCGTCCGAGGCCGTTGTCATCTTGGACGACAGGCACACCCCGTACTGGTAATAGGCGTCGGCGTAAGTGGGCGTAAGCTCGATGGCCTTCTTGAACGCTTCGGCGGCCGGATCGTACTGTCCCGCATTCACCAGCAACGCGCCCAGGTTGAAATAATACTTGCCGCCATCGGGCGGATCCAGTTGCGCGGCCTTCTGCAATTCGGCCTGCGCTTCGGGGAATTTCTTGTCCTGGGCGAGGGCCAGGGCGTAGTTGTTATGGAGGCCGGCATCATCAGGCTTGAGGGCCAGCGCCTTGCCATAAGCGTCCAGGGCCTTCTGCATGTTGGTATCGAAATCGGCGCCGGTCTTGGTTTTCGCGAGGCCCTGGTAAGAGGATGCCAGGTGACTCCACACGGCTATCTGCGCGGGGTCCAGTTCGGCGGCCTTGTTCAGGTTCTCGACCGCCTGGTCCCACTGCTTGGCATTCTCCGCCGTCAGTCCGTCGTTATACGCCTGGTTCAGCGCCTGATTCTTCTTCATGCGCTCGGACTGCTCTTTAATCTGCTTCTCCATCGCCGCCTTCTGCTCCGGAGTCAGGCTTTTTTCAAGCTCCTTCGACATCTGTCCGGTCTCGACGGCTTTCTGCATTTCAGCCTGCTTGGTGGCCTTGTCCATGGCGACCGACTTCAGGTTGAAGTCCTCGCGGACCGGATCGCCCGGCGAAGTCCTGACCCCATTGACATGGTCCATTTCCTTGCCGTCCACCAGCAGCGTGACGTTGTATGTGCCCATTGGCAGGCCCGTGTATATGTAGTGGCCCTTCTTGTCAGTCTTGGTGGGATAGTTCCCCTTAATATCGGTGCGCGTGATCTGAACCTGAGCGCCCTTGAGCGGCGCCCCGTCTGTTCCCTTCACATCCCCTTCGATTGCCGTTACCTGGGCGAGCGATGTGAAGGCAAGAACCAAGAGTCCGGCGGTGGCAAGAGCCAGGTTGCGGAACTTCATAGAACCTCCAACATTGAGACTAGCGTGTGTGAAACTCCATTATACAATATTTACATTAACCTACTGATCGAACAGGTTGATCTGATCTTTCGGCACAGGCTTGCTCTTGCGCCGGTTTAGCGGACTTCCGACCACGCCCAGCACCTCCACCGACTGCACCGCCGTCCGCGGCACGAACACCCGCTGTACGTTGCCGAACGAGTCCGGCGGAATTACGGTAAAGCCATAAGGCTCCACCTGCAGGAGGTTGTTGGGCATCACGCCCTGAAGAACCTCCCCGTCGCGAAACCGGAGACTGATCCACAGGCCCTCCATTTTCGGCCGGGTGAAGAACACCTGACGTTCGGATTCGCTCCCGCTCTCGAAATTCCGCACAAACGAGATCGTGCGGATTTCTTCATACGGTACGGTCGCCACCTTACCCTCGGCCGAGAGTAGTTCAATACATGTAGGCTGTAGATAAGAAAGGGGATTGACGTAGCCAGCCAGGGTTTCCTTATCGAACCGGCGAATCAACGCCCGCTTAGTGGTGGATGCTGCCAACTCGACCCCTTCGTCACAATCCTGGTTCCGACATCTAGCCGCTTATTGTAACTGTAAGAGGCCTGCCTGTAGCCGCGACGCCGGTATCGGCCATGATTGCGTTTGGCTCAGACGGACTGGCTTAGAGCTTTCAATGACTTACCTTGGAACATTTCCAGAGCCCCTTGTAGCGGATATTTCGGCGCTTATTGTATCATTGGCACGATGTCCGAAGTGCATGCGGCCGGTTCGTCTCTTCATGGTCCGATGACCGCGTTTCTCCATTTCTGCCGCATCGAGAAGGGCCTCTCGGACAATTCATTAGAAGCTTATACTGCTGATTTATCAAGGTTTAGCAAGTTTTTCAAGGACTCCCCAGGGCTTCCTTCCTGCGACCAACTGCGTCTTTATCTCGACCATTTATATGCATCGGGCCTTTCCAGCCGTTCTGTCGCCCGCCACCTCACCACACTGCGGAATCTCTACGGCTTTCTCCTGAGGGAAGGCCAGATTTCCAGCGATCCAACCGAACACCTGCGCAGCCCCAAACAGTGGCAGAAGATCCCTAACTTCCTGAATCTGGAGGACATTAATAAATTGCTGGGAGCCCCCGACGCGGCCACGCCCACCGGCCTCCGGGACCGGGCCATGCTACAGTTGCTGTACGCATCGGGCCTGAGGGTATCGGAACTGTGTCATGTAGGGCTCGCGGACCTCGACGCCAGGATGGGCATTGTGCGGACTTTGGGAAAAGGCAACAAACACCGTCTGGTTCCGGTGGGCCGCGACGCCCTGGCGGCCATCCAGGAATATCTTGACCAGGGGCGGCTTCGATTGCTCAAGGGAAGGAGCAGTAAATATCTCTTTGTTACCGCGCGCGGCGGTTGCCTGACCCGTCAGTGCTTCTGGAATCAACTCGCCGGTTACGGCAGGAAAGCCGGCATTTTCCACGGGCTGTCACCCCACGTGCTTCGCCACAGTTTCGCCACTCATCTGCTGGAAGGCGGAGCCGATTTGCGCAGTGTACAAGTCATGCTGGGTCATGCCGATATCTCGACCACCCAGATTTATACCCATGTCATGCGGTCGCGTCTTCGGGATACCGTCGAGAAGCATCACCCCCGGGCCTGAGCGAACCGTTTCGCTCGGAAACATTTTCGGATAAGCGAGAACGCTTGCAATGAGCGACTACATCTATATGCTGGAGAGCCACCTGAGCCCGGACCAAAACCGGGTGGTGGAAGACGTCCAGAAGGCCGCGGGACAGGCCGGAATCAACTTGTTCCTGACCGGCGGCGCCATGCGCGACATGCTGGCCGGATTTCGCATTCGCGACCTGGACTTCGTGGTGGAAGGCGCGGCACTCAAGGTGGCCAAAGCCATCAGCGAGCAGAGCGGCGCCCAGATCGTCTCCACCGACGAGAGCCGCAAGAGCGCGGAAATGGTCTTTCCCGGCGGTGTTACCGCCCAGGTTGGCATGGCCCGGCAGGAAAAATACGGGCGCTCCGGTTCCAAGCCGCAGATCACCCAAGCCACCATTCAAGAGGACCTGCGAGGGCGCGATTTCACTTGTAACGCCATCGCCCTGTCCCTGAATAAAGCCTCTCGCGGGCTGTTGCTCGACCCCATGAACGGGTTGGCCGATATCGAACGCAAAGAGCTCCGCGCCATCAGTACCTACGGCTTTTATGACGATCCGTCGCGCCTGCTGCGGCTGGTCCGCTTCCAGGTGAGGCTCGGCTTCACCGCGGAGGAGCGCACCTCGATGCAGGTGGCGAACGCCCGCGAAGCCGAAGTGGAAAAGCTGATTCCGCCGCACGCCTTCAGCGAGGAACTACGCCGCATCAGCACCGAAGAGAGCCCCACGGAGATTCTCAAGGCGCTGGAACAGGCGGGCCTGCTGGTGCTGCTGTCGCCCGCGCTCACAGAGGCCAAACTTAACCTCCAGGGCCTCTCGAAATTCGAAAAGATCTGCCGTATGCTGCCGGACGACGTGCGCCACCGCGCCGGCCGGGTGGGGCCATTTCTGTATGTGCTCACCGAGAAACTGGCGCCCAAGGAGAAGCAGGCGCTGATCAAATCCACCGAAATGCCCAAAGCCGACCAGGAGGCATGGCAGAAGCTGGAAGCGCGCTCCAAGAAGCTGGAGACGGCTCTCCGTTCCGCGCGTATCCACAAAGCGTCGCAGGTGTATCACATCGTGTCGCCGGCCAACGTGGATGAAGTGATTTTCCTGCTGTACCATTCCGGCCTGAAGCCGGTGCAGGAGCGCCTGCGGAATTACTACCAGAAGTACCTGGTGACCATTCAGGAGATCACGCCGGAGGAGTGGGCTACCGTGCCGGGCACCCCGGGCACGCCCAAATACAACAAGGCGCGCGAAGACTTCATGACTCACCGCCTGGATCGCCGCGTCAAAAAACCCCCGGCTCCCGTGGAAGCGCCCCCGCCGCCACCTCCAGCCAGTTCGTGGTCCACGCCCCAGACGGCGCTCGCCCGCCGCGGCAGATAGTGACGGTCTAAGGAATGCGGTTGAAGAAGGTACCGGGTTTGGCAATCAGAGTCAGAGGGCCGCGCGTCCCCGGAGCCGTCCCTTTGCGCTGATCCGAGTTGGTTCCCGCGGTTCGAAACTCGTGTTGCACCATTCGGATGGCGACTCGCTGGCCGGAACATCGTACGATTCGTCCCGAGATCACCAGTTGCATGGGTGCTACGTTGTGTAACATCACTGGCCACGCCACCGAAAGTTCCAGGTTCAGGCCGACGGGGAGAGTTCGATCCGTCTCAATCAGGATTCCGCCGCTGGAAAGATCCAGCGTACGTCCTATACCGGTCTCCAGGATCCGCCTCCGCCGAATCAGTTTCCAGCGCAACTCCAGATGAAGGGCGTAGCGCCGGTCACTTCTGCGGTCTCCGGCTATCGTCTCGACTTCCTTCGACTTTTGTTCCCAAGCCATAACGCAATTTAGTCCGTCTTAATCCGAACCACTTCATTATGCGAGTTTGTAAGCCAGAACTGAAGTCACTCTAGTACCTGATTTTGGTACCGACCCTCTTAGGGATTCCCTGAGACGACCCGTAGGTAGAGCCGAATCTGCCGGTCCGCAACACCTTCGGCCGACCCCTTGCTATTCTCTATAAAGATATAGGAGCCCAAATCATCGTGAAAGCTGTCCTCTTTTGCCTGTTCCTGATGCTGGCGCCGTTTCTGGCGCCCGCGCAGGACCTCAAGGCGTTTGAAAAGAAGGTCACCGAATTCACGCTCCCGAATGGCCTGCACTTCATCGTGGCGGAGCGTCACCAGGCGCCTGTAATCTCTTTCTTTACTTACGTTAACGCCGGAAGCGCCGACGATCCAAGCGGGCGCACCGGCATCGCCCACATGTTCGAGCACATGGCCTTTAAGGGAACCGAAAGTATCGGTACCAAAGACTGGGCGGCCGAGAAGAAAGCCCTCGACTCGGTGGAAGACCTTAATGACTCCATCGAGGCCGAACGCGACAAGGGATTTAAAGCGGATTTCAGCAAAATCGATCTCCTCAAAAGCCGCCTCAAGACCGCCATGGAATCGGCGGAATCTTACGTAGTACCGAACGAATTCCTGCGTGTCATCGAAGAGAACGGCGGAGCCGATCTGAACGCTTCCACTTCGCTCGATTCCACCGTGTACCACTACAGCCTGCCATCTAACCGCATGGAATTATGGTTTCTGCTGGAATCCCAACGGTTTCTCCATCCCGTCTTCCGCGAGTTCTACACCGAGCGCGACGTGGTGATGGAAGAAGAGCGCATGCGTATCGAATCCAACCCGCAAGGCAAACTGATCCAGCAGTTCCTGGCCGCGTCCTTTGAGGCCCATCCGTATCGCAACCCCGGCACCGGGTGGCCCAGCGACCTGATGAGCCTGCGCACGCGGGACGCGCGGGCGTTCTTTGAGAAGTACTATGTGCCCGGTAATATCACCATCGCCATCGTGGGGGATGTCGATCCCGCAGAAGCCCGGCGCATGGCCGAGCGGTATTTTGGCCCGCTTCCCGCCCGCCCCCTACCGCCCCCGGTGCGGACCGTGGAACCCCCGCAAGCCGGTGAAAAGATTGTTGCCATAGATCTGCCCAGCCAACCCCTCGCCATCATCGGCTACCACCGGCCGGACCAGAATAACCCCGATGACCCGGTCTTCGATGTCCTGCAGTTGATCCTGTCCAATGGCCGCACCGGCTTGTTGTACAGGGATCTGGTGCAGGAACAGAAACTGGCGGTCAACGCAATGGCGTACGGCACCTTCCCGGAGGGCCGCTACCCCAATGAGTTCGTATTTATCCTGGCGCCTGCCCTGAATCACACGGTGGAAGAGAACCAGCAGGCGCTGGATGCCGTGATGTTGCAGTTCGCTTCCAGGCCCGTGGACGCGGAGACCCTGGACCGTGCCAAGGCCAAAGCCCGTTCCATCGTGATCCGGCGCCTGGCCGACAACGCGGGACTGGCCAATCTGCTGGCCACTTACTACGCCAACTACGGCGACTGGCGAAAACTGTTCACTTCGGTCGACGATATCAACAAGGTGTCGGCGGCCGACGTGCAGCGTGTCACCCTGAAATACCTCATCGCGCGGCCCCGCACAATGGCCTATATCCGAACTCAGGTCTCCAATGCAGTACCTGCCCGGACTGCGCCCGTGGGAGGCCGAAGATGAAGAAATGCTGGATCCTGCCGCTCCTGGTTGTGGCGCGCCTGGCCGCGCAGACTGCGCCGGCCGCTCCCCAGGCACCGAAGACCAAGGCCGCGCCGGCGCATCCCGCCGCGGTCCGCGCTCCGGGTGAGCCCTCTTACAAGGACCTCAAGTTTCCCCCGGCCAAGCCCATTCCCATTCCGCCGGTGGAAACGGTCACGCTGCCCAACGGCATCAAACTCTTCCTTTTGGAAGATCACGAACTGCCCGTCATTAACGGAAGCGCGCGCATCCGTACCGGCAATCTGTTCGATCCCGACGGCAAAATCGGCCTGGCCACCATGACCGGCATGGTCATGCGCACCGGGGGCACCCGGAAACAGACCGGGGAAGAGATCGACCGGGCGCTGGAAGATGTGGCGGCTTCCGTGGAAAGCTCTATCGGCGAGAGCTCGGGGACGGTTTCCTTTACCGCCCTAAAGGAAAGCGCCGGTCCCGTGCTGGCCATCTTTCACGATGTGCTGACGGCCCCGGAGTTCCGCCAGGAGAAGATCGATCTGGCCAAAAACCAGCTTCACAGCGCCATCGCGCGACGCAACGACGACCCCGCCGCCATCCTCCAACGGGAATTCTCCAATATCCTCTACGGAAGCCGGACCCCGTACGGCTGGGATATGGAACATGCCACCGTGGATGCCATATCGCGCCCTGATCTTCAGGCCTTCTATCAGCGCTACTACTTTCCCGCCAATGTCCGGCTGGCGCTCTGGGGAGATTTCGATTCCGCCGCCATGAAGACGAAGATCGAAAAGCTCTTCGCCGATTGGACCGTGAAAGGGGAGCCGGTCCCGGAGTTCCCCGAAGTGACAGCTCCCGCGGCGCCGGGCACGTTTTTGGCGGCGAAGGGGGGTACCGCCCAGACCTTTTTCGCCATGGGCGAACAGGGCGGCATGTTTAATGACAAGGATTATGCCGCTCTCGAAATCATGGCCAACATCCTGGGCGGGGGCGCGCAAAGCCGTCTGTTCCAGCAGGTGCGCACCAGGATGGGAAAGGCCTACAGCATCGATGCCGCCTGGAGCGCGAACTACGATCACCCCGGCCTGCTGGAAATTTCCGGCAGCACCCAGAACCTTTCTACGGTGGAAACCATTCGCGCCGTCCAGACGGAAGTGCAGCGTATGCGCGAATCCGAAGTGACCGAAGAAGAGCTGGAGGCAGCCAAAGAAACCGTGCTCCACAGCCTGGTTTTCGCGTTCGATACGCGGGCGAAAACTCTGGCCCGTATGATGACCTACGATTATTACGGCTACCCCATGGACTTCCTCCAGCAGTACCAAAAGGCGCTGGCGAACGTCACCCGCGCCGACGTCCTGCGCGTCTCTCAGGCGCACCTGGATCCGAGCCGTTTCACCCTGGTGGTAGTGGGTAACCCGGACACCTTCGCGCAGCACCTGGAAATCCTGGGCCGTCCGGTCACGCCCATCAGTCTGGCCATCAAGCCACCCGCCGTTGCCCCGCGTACCAGCAGCGCCACCAGCCAGGCTTTGCGGATTCTGGCGCGCGCCCAAAAAGCCGCGGGCGGAGCCGACAAACTCGCCGCCGTAAAAGATTTCCAGCAGACCGCCGAGTTCGTCCTCACGCCCGCCGCCGGCAGCTTGCACGTAAAGCTGCGCAACCGCTGGATGGCCCCCAATAGCTTCCGGCAGGACAGCGAAGTGCCGGGCGGGAAAATCGCCGCCTATTACGACGGCACGCAGGGTTGGATCTCTACCCCGCAGGGTGAGGGCCCCCTGGTGGGCCAGCAACTGGACCAGGTGCGCGGAACGCTGTTCCGTCTCTATTTCCGCCTGCTCCTGAGCGATCGAATCCCCGGCCGGACCCTGACTGCCACCGGGAGCGGGGGCATTGAAGTCAGCTCCGCGGCCGGCGATTCCGCATTGATCACCTTCGACGCATCTTCCGGCCTGCTTAAGGCGGTCTCCTATGAAACCATACAGGAGTCCGGTCCCCGCCTGCAGGTGCTCGAAACCTTTTCCGATTTCCGCGACGTCGAGGGTATTATGCTCCCCTTCAAATCCGTGATCATGCAAGGCTCGCAGGAGTTCGCCAACGTCACCGTCACCGACGCCCGCTTCGATACCGGCCTGCAACTCACCGATCTCGACCAGAAGCCTGTCCCGGGGGTGCAGAAATGAAGCGGGCGGCGCTGATATTGCTGGCCGTCGCGGCGCTTGCTCCGGCGGCCGAGGAAACCCGCCAGCAGCGCGGCAAACGTGTGATCGACGAGGCCGTCGCGGCTCTTGGCGGCGATGCCTTTCTTCACATGGCCGACCGCGTGGAAACCGGGCGCGCTTATTCCTTCTATCGCCAGCAGATCTCCGGCTACTCCACGGCCACAATTTATACTCGCTACCTGGCGCCGGTGCCGGGCAAAGTGGCGGTGCGCGAGCGCGAGCTGTTCGGCAAAAAGCAGGATGAAGGCTCGCTGCTGTTTACCGAGACCGGTGCGTGGGACATCAGCTTTCACGGCGCGCGCCCCTTCGACGACCAGCGCTGGACCAGCTACCAGGACACCACCCTGCGTAATATCTTCTATATCCTGCGCCAGCGTCTCAACGAACCCGGTCTGTCTTTGTACTCGCAGGGATCCGACTTCTACGACAGGGCCCCGGTGGAAATCGTCGATATTACCGATGCCGACGGCGTCACCGTGACGGTGATGTTCGACCGCTTCTCCAAACTGCCTGTCCGCCAGACGTACCGCCGGCGCAACCCCCAGTTCAAGGATTTCGACACCGAAACCACCCTCTTCGGCAAGTACCACTCGGTCCCGGGCGGCGTGAAGTGGCCTTACGACGTGCGCCGCGAGCGCAACGGCGACAAGATCTACGAGATGTACGCCGAATCCGTGGAGATCAACAAGGACGTCAGCGACAGCATGTTTTCCATTCCCGCTAACGTCAAGTTACTGCCGAAAGAAAAGTAGGACCCGCTTACGACCATCGACCGTCCGTCCATTTCCCGCACCTACGCCATCATTCGCCCGCACATCCGCCGCACTCCGGTGGTGGAAGTGGATGGCGCCGATTTCAGCCTGCCTGGCGTGCGCCTTACCCTGAAACTCGAACTCCTGCAGCACACCGGGTCGTTCAAAACGCGCGGCGCCTTCGCCAATATGCTGGGGCGTGAAATTCCTGCTGCCGGCGTCGTGGCTGCCTCGGGCGGCAATCATGGGGTCGCCGTCGCCTACGCTGCCGGCAAGCTTGGGAAGCCGGTGCGCATCTTCGTGCCCACGGTGGCCTCTCCGGCCAAAATGGAGCGCATTCGCGGCTATGGCGCCGCCCTGGTGGTCACCGGCGAACGCTACGCCGACGCCCTGGCCGCCAGCGAAGCCTGGGCCGCCGAATCCGGCGCCATGCCCGTGCATGCCTACGACCAGCCCGAGACCATGCTGGGGCAGGGGAGCGTGGGCCTGGAGTTCGCCGAGCAGGCGCCCACCTTGGATTCGCTGCTGGTCGCCGTCGGCGGAGGCGGGCTGATCGGAGGCATCGCCGCCTGGTACGCCGGCCGCGTGGCGCTGGTCGGAGTCGAGCCCGAGGCCGCGCCCACGCTGGCGCGCGCCCTGGAAGCCGGACGTCCGGTGGATTCACCCGCCGGAGGCATCGCCGCCGATTCGCTCGCCCCCCGGCAGGTGGGCCAGTTGATGTTCCCCCTCGCCCAGCAGTATGTCCGCCGCGTGGTGCTGGTTCCCGACAGCGCCATTCAAGAGGCGCAGCGCATCCTCTGGAGCGTGCTCCGCGTGGCCACCGAACCCGGCGGAGCCGCGGCCATGGCCGCGCTCCTCTCCGGCCGTTACCAGCCCCGCCCCGGAGAACACGTCGGCGTCCTCGTCTGCGGAGCCAATACCACCGCCGTCAACTTCGATTGAGTGCAGGGCGCTGGAAATTCTTCACCACGAAGGCACGAAGAACACGGAGAAAACACGGAGAACACACGGAGAACACTTGACGCGGAGAAAGGCGGAGATGGCGCGGAGACCGCGGAGAAATGCTTCGGATCTCGATTTTCTCTCTGGAAACCCGCCCGCTAACTGTTGATTCCTCGCCAGTGTGACAGGCTCGGGAAAAAGCCCGGCCCGAAGGGCCGCACTATTCCCCATCCCCAACCCCCATCCCCAACCCCCTTTCGGCTGCGAGGTTTCCCACCTCATTCCACCACGCACGTCGTTCGTGGCTTAGAACTCCGCGTCTTCCTCAGCGACTCCGCGGCTCCGCGATGAGTTCTCCGTGGCTTCGTGGTGAGGGTGGGGCGGGACTACCACCCCCACGGCGCTATCGCTTGTGGGCCCGCCGCCGCGTAGCGGTAGCGCTCCATGTACAGCCGCCGGCCATCGGTGCGGACGGTGATCAACCCGTCCTGGTCGGTCCGCAGGACCGCCGCGCCGTGCTGCTCCAGCCGGTCCACTACATCGCGATTGGGATGCCCATAGCTGTTGTCCGTCCCCACTGAAATGAGGGCGAACGCCGGATGGACCGCTGCCAGAAACTCTTCGGTACTCGAGGTCCGGCTGCCGTGATGCGCCACCTTCAGCACATCGGTCGCCTCAATTTCACCCGCCTCCAGCATCCCACGTTCGATCTGCCGTTCCGCGTCGCCGCACAACAGGAAGGAGTGGCGCCCGTATCGCACGCGCAGCACCAGTGAATCGTTATTCTTTGGCTCATCGCCGGGAACATAGTCCGGCAGCGGCGCCAGTACTTGAATCTCCGCGCCGCCGAAGGCGAATCGCGAAGGGGTGGTCAGGGGCACGATGCGCGAGCCATTTCGCGCGGCCCTCTCCCGCACCTCGTGCCACGTGGGACTCTCCGGCGTCGCGCCGGTCCATAGCTCCTTCGGCTGGAAATCGCTCACCAGCGCAGGCAGGCCGCCAATGTGGTCCTCGTGCGCATGGGAAAGGGCGATCACGTCCACCGTGCGCATCCCGCGCTGCCACAGGTACGGCGCTACCACGTCCTCTCCGATATCCAATTGCGTTTTGGCGCGTGTGGCCGAATGCCGGAATCCCGCCGCCGTCCAGCAATAGCCGTTTGCCATCGGGAAACACCACCAGCAGGCTATCGCCCTGGCCTACATCGATCGCCGTAAGCTCCAACTGCCCGCGATGCTCCTGCGCCGGAAAGGGCGACCACAGCAACACCGCCAGCGCTGCCGCCACCCCCAGTCCCGCCGCCGTGCGCCACCACCTTCCGCGCGCCACCGCCGCCGCTATCAGCGCCGCCGAAAATGCCAGGGCCACCCACAAGGGCGGCGTCGGAATCCGCCAGTTCGGCTCCACCGAGGCATGCCATCGCACAATCGCCTGGCTCACTCCCAGCAACCAGCCGCTCATATGAGCCACCCACGGCCAGCCGGTAGCGAGCGCCACGAAGCCTACGGGGACCACCAGGCCCATCACCGGCACCACCAGCGCGTTGGCCGAAAGCCCGCTGAGTCCCACGCGATGGAAGTACACCACCATGGGTAGCGCCAGCCCGATCTGAATTACGGCCGAGATCACAGTCACTTCGAAAAAGAAAAACAGTACGCGGCCAATGAATGCCACGGCTCCTCGCGCCGCGCCGGAGGGCACGCGCAGGGTGCCGCGCAGCGTCTCCGCCAGCAGGCGCATTTCGATGCGGAACTGCGCCACGCGCGGTTCCAGGTGCAGGTCGCGCGCCGTGTCCCCCAAGTCTGTCAACCCGCGCGCCAGCGGCCCGGTAGTGGCGGCGATGAACGGCATGGCGAACACGCCCAGAAACGCCACGGCCAGAAATGTGAGTTGGAAGCTGGCTTCGAACAGTTGTTCCGGGTCGAACAGGAGAAAGCCCAGGGCAACCGCCGCCAGCAGATTCACCGGCCGCCGGTCGCGATAGAAATAGCTGGCGATCATATACAGCGTCAGCCCTGCCGCCGAGCGGACGCATGGCGATCCCCATCCACTTACCAGCGCGTACAGCCACGCCGCCAGAGACGTCATCAGCAGTGCCAGACTTTCCGGCACGAAGCAGACGCGCAGGATAAACAGAAAGAACGCCGCCAGAATTGCCACGTGCGTGCCCGAAATCACCAGCGCATGAAAAGTGCCGGTATTGCGATAATCTTCCGTCCACACACGCTGCATCTGGAAGGTCTGGCCCAGCAGAACGGCCTGCATCATGCCGTCCTGGTAGCTGCTGGCGCCCCACATCCGGTCGATCCGCGCGACCATGGCGGCGCGCAGATTCATCACTTGCCTGGCGAAGGGCGATCCGCAATGTCCAGGCAGAATCCGGACGCTCTCCGCCGCGCCCGAGGCGGTCCAATAAATATCCTGGCGCGCACAGGTAGTGCGCGTAATCGAAGGCGCCCGGATTGCCGAAGTTTCGCGGCTTGCGCACGCGTGCATCCAGTTCGATCCTCTGGCCGTAGCGCAGAGCCGGCAGCGCCTCGCCATCCTTCTTCGTGTAGAGCGTCACCTGCGCGCGTGCACCCCGATCGAGGTCCAGCAGGAAGCGCTCGCGCCCGCTGGAGATGGCCGGAGGCTCCACCACGCAGCCGCCCAGAATCACCACCTCGCGGCCTTCGACATCCAGCGTGGGCGCCGGACCAGGCGTATGCACCAACGCGGTCAGCACGCCCGCAAAGAACAGCCCCAACAGGCAGCAGACGCCGGACAGGAAGCGCGCATTCCGATATACCGCAAGGATTCCGAGCAGCAGAAGGGCGGCGATGGCGGCGAGCAATTCGAATTGATGAAACGGTACGAAGCGGGAAACCAGGATCCCCGAAGCAATAGCAGCCACGGGACCGACCAGTGGGTCCTTCAAGTGGAAGCCCGATTGTAGCACCGGGTATTCCCGCAAGAGACACGGGACCGCAACACTGTGGCCCTAAATGCCCACTTACCTTACTTTCAGCCTTCGGATAGAATCTCACCGATGGAACTGCGCATCCGGAACCTTTCGAAGACCTACCCCAACGGCGTCCGCGCCTTGCGCGAGGTGACGCTCACCGCGGGCTCGGGAATCTTCGGACTGCTCGGCCCGAACGGCGCCGGCAAGTCCACGTTGATGCGAATTCTGGCCACGCTTCAGGAAGCCGATGCCGGCACGGTCTTCCTGGACGACCTCGACGTGCTGCGTGAAAAGGATGCCGTCCGCCGCCTGCTCGGCTACCTGCCGCAGGAGTTCGGCCTCTACCCTAAAGTGGCTGCCTGGCGCCTGCTGGACCACCTGGCCGAGTTGAAGGGCATTGCCAACCGCGCATGCGCGCCGCCTCCTGGTGGATATGCTGCTCCACCAGACCAACCTGTGGGACGCCCGCAATCAGCGCCTCGGCACCTTCTCCGGCGGCATGAAGCAGCGATTCGGCATCGCCCAGGCGCTTATCGGCGACCCCAGGCTGGTGATTGTCGACGAACCCACCGCCGGGCTCGACCCCGAAGAGCGGTCCCGCTTTCACAACCTGCTCAGCGAAATCGGCGAGCGCATCGTGGTCATCCTCTCCACCCACATCGTCAGCGATGTCGCCGACCTGTGCCCGGCGATGGCCATCATCCATCAGGGCAGCGTGGTCGCCTCGGGCGCGCCGGGCGAACTCGCCGAGCGCCTGGAGGGCCGCATCTGGCAGACCAGCGCGGCGCGCGCCGATGTGCCCCGGTACCAGGAATCGCTCCCGGTGATCTCCATGCGCCTGGCCGCGGGCCGCACCCTTATCCGCGTGTTCTCGCCCACCTGCCCCGGCCCGGAATTCACCGCCGCCACGCCCGACGTGGAGGATGTCTACTTTTCGACGGTGCGCGCGCCGGAGCCTACCACGTGCTGACCGCCATCGTCCGCTTCGAATTCGCCCGGCACCTCCGCTCCCTCTCTACCTACGTCTATTTCGTGTTCTTCTTCGCCATTTCTTTGGTGACCATGGCCGGTACCGGCGGCGCCATGGCCGATTCCATTATCAATCTGGGCGAAGGCAAGGTGCTGGTCAATTCCCCTTACATTCTGCACAGCATCATCACGCTGTTCGGCTACTTCGGCATGTTGGTGATGGCCGCCATCGCGGGCCGCGCCGCCTATCAGGATTTCGAAACCGGCACGGACGCTTTCCTCTTCACCTACCCCATCGGCAAGGCCGGTTACCTGGCGGGCCGGTTCCTGGAAGCCGTCCTGATTCTGGTGCTCATCTTCAGCAGCATCGGCCTGGGAGCCTGGGCCGCGACCCTACTGCCAGGGATGGATCCGGCCCGCCTCGGGCCCAATCGCGTGCTGGCGTACGCGATGCCGTACGTCACCAGCGTCATTCCCAATATCCTGCTCACCAGCGCCATCTTCTTTTCTCTGGGCGCCCTCTCCCGCAAGGCCGCCGCCGTCTACGTGGGCAACGTGCTGCTGGTCACCGGATACCTGATCGCCATCTCCCTGACCGGCGATATCGAAAATCGCTGGATCGCCTCCCTGGTGGATCCCTTCGGCAATGAGGCGGCCGACCGCCTCACGCAGTATTGGACCATCGCCGAAAAGAACGCCCGGCTGGTAGGACTCCAGGGCCCTCTGCTCTGGAATCGCGTGCTGTGGCTGGGGCTCGGAGCCATGCTGGCCGCCTTCACCTTCTGGAAGTTTCGAATGTCGCTGCGCATGGCAGGCCGGGCGCCTGTCGCGGACCAGGCCCCGCCGGCCGCGCGCCAGCCCTTTCCGGTGAAACAGGCGATTTCGCCCGTCGCCGCGCTCTTCCGGCTCACCTGGCTTAACTTCACCGAGACTGTTAAGAACATCTACTTTCTTGCCATCGTGCTGGCTGGAGTTCTGGTAGTCATCTTCGCCGGACGCGCCCTTGGCGATATGTACGGTACCCCCACTTACCCAGTGACTTACCAGACTATGTCGATCGCGGGTGGCTCGTTCGCTATCTTCATCATCATCCTTATCACTTTCTATTCCGGCGAGTTAGTCTGGCGCGAGCGCGATGCCAGGACTCACGAGATCATGGATGCTCTCCCGCTCCCCCGCTGGATCCCCTTCCTCTCCAAGCTGTTCGCCCTCTTCCTGATCCCTGCCCTCCTGCAAACCGTCGTTATGCTGGCGGGAATAGGCATCCAGCTCTCCAAGGGATACACCCGGATTGAGCCGCTGCTTTACCTCAAGGAACTTCTGGGACTTCAGCTTATCGGCTACTTACTGATCTGCGTGCTGGCTCTTACCGTGCAAACTCTGGTCAATCATAAGTATCTGGGGCATTTCATCATGGTGCTGTATTACCTGGCCTACACGTTCATGGGCCGCCTGGGATTCGAACAGCATATTTATAACTACGGCTCCGGCACGGACCATATCTATTCGGACATGAACCACTTCGGTTTCTTTCTGGGGCCCGAACTGCTGTTCGATGCATACTGGGCCTGTGCGGCCGTGATGCTGGCCCTGCTGGCGAACCTGTTCTGGGTGCGCGGACTGGCCACGGACTGGCCCTCGCGCTTCCGCATCGCCCGCCGCCGCTTTGGCAAGCCTGCCGTGCTGGTGCTGATCGCCGCCGGCGCCGCGTTCGTCGCGCTGGGCGCGGTTATTTTTTACAACACTCACATTCTGCACCGCTACCGCACTACCTGGCAGCACGACGAAATGGCCAAACGCTACGAACAGACCTATCGCAAGTATCCGGGAACGCCGCAGCCGCGCATCGTCGCCACCAATATCGCTATCGATCTTTACCCTTCGCAGGGCCGCTTTCGCGCGCATGGAACCTACCGGATCGCCAATAAGTCCGGCCGCCCGATCGATCAGGTGCTGGTGGGCCAGCAGAACGGCGACGATTGGAAGATTCACCGCATGCAGTTTTCCTTTCCAACGGTCCTCGCCACCGACGACCGCGACGCCGGCCTGCGCATCTACCGGCTGCCGCAACCCCTGCCGCCGGACTCCACCGGCACTTTCGACTTCGACTTCGAATTCACTCCGCACGGTTTCCCGAATGGCGGGCTGGCCAGCAAAGTGGTGGAGAACGGTACATTCCTGGACAGCAATTCCTTTCCCGATTTTGGCTATGACGAGGGCGCCGAGCTTTCCCGGGATGCCGTCCGCCGCAAGCACGGACTCGCACCCAAGCCGCGCATGCACGACCTTGACGACGCCGCCTGGCGCATGCAGAACGATTCTTCCCACGACGCCGATTGGATCACGCAGGACACCGTGATTTCCACCGAGCCGGACCAGATTGCCATTGCCCCCGGCGAACTGCTCCGCGAATGGCGACAGGGTGCGCGCCGCTACTTCGCCTATCGCACGCGCGGCAAAGCGCTCCACTTCTTCTGCGCCGTCTCCGCGCGCTACCGCGTGGTGCGCGACCAGTGGAACGGTGTGGACCTGGGCATTTACTACCAGCCCGGCCATGAATACAACCTCGGCAAAATGATGCAGGGGCTCAAGGACGCGCTGGCCTATTGCACCGCCAATTACGGCCCGTATCAGAACCAGACCCTGCGTATTGTGGAGTTCCCGCGATACCAGTCTTTTGCCCAGTCCTTTCTGGCGTCCATCCCGTTTTCCGAATCGATCGGGTTCATCGCCCGCGTGGACCCGAGCAATGAAAAAGACATCGATTACCCCTATTACGTGACAGCGCACGAGGTGGCTCACCAGTGGTGGGGCCACCAGGTCGTGGGCGCGGATGTACAGGGCTCGCCC
>CAWKYG010000030.1:0-51768 GCA_963853855.1 uncultured Solibacteraceae bacterium
ACTCTGCCCGAAGCACTCAGCCAGTAACAATACGGCGTCCCGGCTGCCTTGACTTTCCAGTCCAACCCCGTCCCCAGCCGTGAACTCACGCCGCAGCAGGCCCTGGACTACCGCATGCAACTGGGCTTTCGCGGCTCGCGCGGCGAAACGCTGCGCACCTACCTGGAGCGCCTGGAATATCGCGTCCGCTACTACCGCTTCTTTTTCTTTCCGCCGCTCTACCTGGCGCTGGCGGCGTTTCTCTTCACGCTGCGGAAAGACCGCCACGGGTGGGTGGCCCTCACCTGCCTGCTGTTCGCGCTGGGCGTGAATTTCTTCCCGGCCTTCCAGCTTCACTATGTGGCCGCGGTGACCTGCCTGTTCCTGCTGATGAGCGTGGCCGGCCTGGAAGCGCTGAGCACCCTGGTGGTGCGCGGGCAACCCGCGGGCGCCGACGCGGCGCGCCTGCTTCTGCTGCTGTGCGCCGGGCAGTTCGTGCTCTGGTACGGCCTGCACGTGGCTCGACCGCTCGCCCCTCTCGCTGGCCCTGCGCCCTTATGAAACCTGGGACGGCATCAATCACGGCAATCCCGAACGACGCATCTACGTGAATGCGGCAGTTGGGTCAAATGCCGGGCCGCCTGCTGGTGTTCGTGCGCTACTCCCCTCTGCATCCTTTCCAGGACGAGTGGGTGTACAACGGCGCGGACGTGGCTGACTCGCGCATCATCTGGGCGCGCGACCTGGGACCGGAGGCGGATCAGCAGTTGGAGGCGCTTTATCCCGGGCGCAAGGTGCTGCTCTTCGAGCCCGATGCCCGGCCGCCCCGAATTACCCCCTGAGGTTCTTCTTGCATACCCGGAAGACTCGCGGTATTCTCCTCCTAGGATGTCTAGGAGTAGTCGCTGCAAGGAGGCTTGGCGATGATCGCGCCAGTCCGCTCGCTGATCGACGCCCTGTTCCGGAGGTCGCGGCTGGAGCAGGGAATGGATGTGGAACTCAGGGCTCACATCGAAGCGTACACCGCGGATCTGATTCGCTCCGTGCTCCCCCGCGCCGAGGCGGAACGGCGCGCGCGAATCGAGTTCGGCGGAATGGAAGCGGTGAAGGAGAGATGCCGCGAAGCCAGGGGGCTGCGCTGGCCGGATGAGCTGAACCAGAATCTTCGCTACGCTTTCCGCTCCCTCCGCAAAGCGCCCGGCTTTACCGCGGCCGCCGTCCTTTCGTTAGCCATCGGAATCGGTGTCAACACGGCGATTTTCAGCGTCGTCAGCGCCGCCCTGATTCGCCCCCTTCCTTATTCCAGGCCGGACACCCTGGTGACCGTTTGCGAAACAGAAACTACCCGCCCCGAATCCTGCGGCGCCTTCGCCAATGCCAATTATTTCGATTTGCGCGCCCAGGCTCCTTCGCTCGCGGACGTCGCCGCGCACGTTTCCACCGGAGCGGGCCTGATCGGCGCGGGCGATGCCGAACAGATCCTCGGCCGGCAGGTGACCGGAAATATGTTCGCCCTGCTGGGTGTGGGAGCCGCTCTCGGCAGGACCATGATTCCCGGCGATGGCGACCCGGGCAATCCGCGGGTCATCCTTCTCAGCCACGCCCTCTGGCTGCGCAAGTTCGGTGGCCAGGCGGATGTCGTGGGACGATCTCTCAATCTGGACGGCAAAGGCTACACGGTGATCGGCGTGATGCCGGCTGCCTTCCGCTTTCCGGGCGCCGATGACGAGTTCTGGCTGCCTCTCCGCTTCGATGCCCGGGACCGCCAGGAGAGGTCGAACCACAACCTCCACTGCATCGGCCGCCTGAACCGGGGCGTGACCCTCCGGCAGGCGCAGACCGACGCCTCGTTTGTCGCCCGGCGGCTGCAGAAGGAATTTCCGGCCACCAATGTGGGAATCGATTTTGGCCTCGTGCCCTTACGGGAATCGCTGACCCGCACCGCTCGTACCGCACTGCTGGTGCTGCTGTTGGCAGTCGCGCTTTTGCTGCTGATCGCCTGCGCCAACGTCGGCAACCTGGTGCTGACGCGTTCCACCGTGCGCCGTCGCGAACTGGCCGTGCGCGCCGCGCTTGGTGCGGGTCGCGGGCGCCTGGTCCGGCAGTTGTTGACTGAGAGCCTGTGTCTCTCGACGGTAGGCGGCGCCGCCGCTCTGTGCCTGTGTCTGGCGCTCACCAGGGTAATGCGCGCGTCGTTGCCGCCGGCGCTGATCCCTGCCGGAGAAATCCGGGTGGATGCGGCGGTGCTCTGTTTCGGCCTGCTGCTCTCGGTCGCCGCCGGCCTTCTATGCGGTCTTGCGCCGGCCCTGCTGGTCTCCCGCGCCAGCCTGCGCGACTCGCTCGCCGGATCGTCCCGCTCGACCACCGGTTCCGGCTCGGACCAGCGGACCCGCTCTGTTCTGGTAGCCGGGGAGGCCGCCCTGACAGTGATCTTATTGATCGGCGCAGGACTGCTGCTCCGCAGTTTCGTTCGCCTGATGGACGTGAATCCGGGATTCCAACCGGATCGTGTTCTGGTAGTCCGGTTTGCGCTGCCGCAATTCCTGTACCCGGAATATGCCCGCAAGATGTCCTACTACCGGGACCTGCTGGAGCGTATGAAAGCCACTCCCGGAATCCAGGACGCGGCCCTGGCCACCTGTTCTCCGCTAACGCCGGAAGGCGGTTCGAGCTGGTTCATGCGCGAAGGCCATCCCGACCTCAACGCCCGCAAACTGATCGCCAATAACCGCCTGGTGAGTGAAGACTACTTCCGCACCATGGGCATACCCATTCGCGAAGGCCGCGCCTTCTCTCCCTTCGACGGAGCCGCCGCTCCGCTCGTAGCCGTGATCAACCAGAGCATGGCGCGCCGCTTCTGGCCCGGTGAGAGTCCCGTCGGCAAGCGATTTCAGTTCTACAACAGCGACAGGCCATGGGTGCAGATCGTGGGCGTTGCCGGCGACGTCCGCCAGACTGCCTTGAACATCGATTCATCGCCCGAGATCTACCGGCCCGTCGCCCAGGACAGCCAGATCTGGCTGGCGCCCCGCGCCCTGGTCGTCCGCACCAGAGCCGCGCCATCCGCGCTGGCATCGTCGGTTCGCCGGCAATTTCATGCGCTCGATCCGTCCGTACCGATCTACGGACTGAACAGTATGGAAGCTCTGGTGGACCAATCGGTAGCCTCCCGCAAGTTGGAAATGGTGCTCGTGGGCGTCTTCGGCTGCGTTGCGCTTCTGCTCGCATCCCTCGGTGTTTATGGCGTGGTCGGTTATGCGGCTGCGCAACGCCGCCAGGAGATGGGCATTCGCATGGCACTCGGCGCCACGCGCCGCCAGGTGACGGCGATGATGCTCCGCAAAGGACTGCTCCCGGTGTTCGCCGGGCTGCTCGCCGGCCTCGCGCTGGCTTTGCCGCTCACGCGCTTCCTTTCGTCGGAGTTGTACCAGGTGAAAGCGACCGACGCCTTCACCTTCTCGGCAGTGTCATTGATAATGGCCGCCGTCGCCGCTTTTGCCGCATTTTTGCCATCCCGAAAAGCCTCGCGAATCGACCCGGTCCTGGCGCTGCGGCAGGAGTGAACAAACTAATTTTCCGTGGGCATCCGGGCAACCGATTCCACAATCACCACATCCAGCGGAATCTTCTTGCGCACCAACTGCAACCCGAGTTGCTGCTGTAAAGCAGTGAACAGATCGGGCGCGGGCGGCGCCTCGGAGCGTTTGTCCGGCGCCGCACCCGGCAGATCGCGGGTGAATTCCAGCGTGAAATCGTATTTGCCGGCCAGGTCCGTTCTATCGAAGATCGGCCCCGCATCCGGCGACGGCAGGAATTCGACCAGCGTCTGCGTAGTCTGTTGTTGTGCCTCGACGCGCGTCAGCAGGTAGCCGCCGCTGACCGAATGATGAGCGACCATGCTCGCACCCGCGGCAGTAGACTCCATGGAGCTTGGCTCCCGTCTTTGCAACCACCAGCTCAAATCCAGGAAATTCCTGCGACTCGATGTGCTCCCTCAGATGGAAGCGCTCCGCCAGGAAGCCTTGCATCATCTCGCGGAATTGCTCCCGGGTGGCGCCCGCCGGTACCCTGGCGGCGAAATCGAAGCGGTTCTGCTCCAGCGGGATCTTGCTCGATACCTGGAAATAGTCCACGTGGTAGGCGATGGAGATCAGGTCCAGCAGGGTGGCGGAATCGAATGAGTATCGCGTCGGGTCCTGCCGTCCCGGTCCGCCGGACGCACCGCGCACGCTCCCCGGACCCAACAGTTTGATCGACGCCACTTCGAACGCCGGCCGTTCGGGCGCGGACTGCGCGAGAACCAGCGCCGCCACCAACGCCAACAACATGCCGGAACGCACTACCGTCATACCGAACAACTATATCGCCGGATACCGGCTCAACGGGAACGTCTCCACCTGCGGCGAGCGCTGTTGCACCAGCACCCCTCCATCCACCACCAGGCATGCGCCCGTAATATAACGGGCATCCTCGGTCGCCAGGAACACGGTGGGCCCAGCCAGGTCTTCCGGCGTGCCCAGCCGGCCCAGCGGCACCACTTTGCCGCGCTCCACAGCCGCCTCCTCGTCCAGATCGTACGTCCGAATCAGGCCCGGGACCACCGCGTTCACGCGCACTCCGTAAGGCGCCAGGTCCAGCGCCATGGCGCGCGTCATCGCCTCGATTCCGCCCTTGGATGCGTCGTACGCCACGTTACCGCGATGCGCCCGGGTGGCGCCTCCGCTGGACATGCTGATAATCACGCCCCCGACGCTGCCGCACCATAATATGGGCGGCGCGATGCGCGCACAGAAACGAGCCCTTCAGATTCACGTCGAGTAGCTGGTCCCACCAGGCTTCGTCGGCTTCCAGGAAATGGCGCGCGGCGTGGATGTTGCCGGCGTTGTTCACCAGCACGTCCAGCCGGCCAAAGCGCGCGAGCACCCGGTCGAACATGCCGTCCACGGCCGCTTTGCCGGACACATCGCACGGCACCGCCATGGACTGCCCGCCGATGGCCGCGGCCACTTCCCCGGCCCGCGCTTCACTGAGATCGTTCACGGCCACGCGAGCGCCTTCGGCCGCGAACCGCTCGGCCACGGCGCGCCCGATGCCGTGACCGGCTCCGGTCACAATCACCACCTGGTTTTCGAATCGTTTGAGTTGCGGCGTCATGCCTTCCGATGCTACCAAAGGATGACATGCAGGAAATCGCGCGCGGCGTGGCCGTATTCCCTACCCTGATCGCTAATGCCTATCTGGTAGGCGACGCCGCATCGTGGGTTTTGGTGGATGCCTGCACACCCGGCCACCACCGTGCCATCCGCCAGGCCGCCGAGCATCGCTTCGGCCCGGCCGCCCGTCCGCGCGCCATTATCCTCACCCACGGCCATTTTGACCACGCCGGTTCCGCCGCCCCGCTCGCCGACCTGTGGCAGGTGCCCATTTACGCCCACGCGCGCGAATTGCCATTCCTCACCGGCCAGGCGCATTACCCGCCCATGAACTACGCGCCGCCCGGCTTCTTCACCCGCCTGGCGCGCTTCTTCCCCACCAGCACCGTGGACCTGGGAAGCCGTCTCCGCGCCTTCGATCCGGCGCCCGTTCCCGGTATGGAAGCCTGGCAGCTTCTCGAAACGCCCGGCCACACCCCGGGCCACGTCTGTTTCTTCCGCGCCGAAGACGCGGTGCTGTTGGCGGGCGACGCCGTCACCACCATGAACCTGGACAGCTTCTTCGCCACCATCGCCAAACGCAAGCAGGTGTGCCGTCCGCCTGTGCCCGCCACTCCGGACTGGCACGGCGCCCGCGAGTCGGCCCGCCTTCTGGCGCGCCTGCGCCCGTCCGTGATCGCCGCGGGACATGGGGCCCCCATGGCCGGCGCCGCGGACGGCCTGCAGCACCTCGCCGACAACTTTGTGATACCCACAGGAGCACTGGAGTAAACTATGCGCATGTCCGCTTCCCGCTACTTCCTGATTCTGGCCTGTTGCTCCGCCTTCGGCCAAACCGCGCGCCACCCCTTTCGCCTCGACGACCTTGCCCGCGTGCGTGAGGTCCGCGACCCCCAATGCTCCCCCGACGGGCAATGGGTGGCCTATTCGCTGGGCACCACCGACGCCAAGGAAGATAAACACGATTCCGATATCTGGATGGTCAGCTACGACGGCAAACGCGATCTGCGTCTCACCTCCAGCCCGGAAAGCGAGGCCACGTCCGCGATGGAGTCCCGACGGCAAGTATCTGGCGTTCCTCTCGTCGCGCCCCGGCAAAGCGAAGGGAAACCAGGTGTGGCTGCTGGATCGCCAGGGCGGCGAGGCCGTGCAACTGACGGACGTGAAGGGCCGCCTGCAAGGCTACGAATGGTCGCCCGATTCCCAGCGGCTGGCACTGGTGATTGGCGATCCCGACCCCGAAGCCGTTGCCCCGGCGGAGGGAGCCAAGGCGAAAGCGCCCAAGCCGATCGTGATCGACCGCTACAAGTTTAAGCAGGACGGCGCCGGGTACCTGTTGAGCAATCGCCACTCTTACATTTATCTGTTCGATGTTGCGAGCAAAAAGCTGGGGCGCCTAACCGCCGGGAAGACCGACGAATCGGCGCCCTCCTGGAGCCCCGACGGCAGCCGCATCGCCTTCCTCAGCAACCATGCCGCTGATCCCGATCGCAGTCACGGCAGCCAGGTCTACGTAGCCGATGCCCACGCCAGCGCGATGGAAAAGCAGTTGAGCCCGCTCTCCATGCCGGCCGAGCGCGGCAAACCCGAGTGGAGTCCCGACGGCAAGTGGATCGCCTTCCTGGTGGGCGAAGAGATCCAGTGGGAAGAGTACTCCATGGCGCACCTCGCCCTGGCGCCTTCCGATGGCAGTGCCGCGCCAACCCTCATGAAAGCCACCGAGGCGCTCGATCGCGGCGTTTCCTCACCGCATTTCACCCCGGATGGCGCCTCGCTCACCTTCCAGGTGGTGGACGATCGCTCGGTGTATCCGGCGCGTGTGCGAATCGGCGGCGGCAGCGTCGAACGGCTGGCCCCTTCGCCTATCGTGGTAAGCAGTCCCAGCGTTGCCCGCGGCTGCTCGGTAGTTCTTTCCGGCGATGACAACAAGCCCTCTGAGATTTATGCCGTCGAGGGAGGCAAGTTCCGTCAGTTGACCCACCAGAATGAGGAACTGCTCGCCGAATTGACCCTGCCGCCCACCGAAGAGGTGAGCTTCCGGAGCAAGGACGGCACCGAAGTCCACGGCCTGCTCACCCGGCCGGTGGGATACACTCCGGGCGCCAAGGTCCCCCTGCTCCTGCGCATCCACGGAGGGCCCAACGGGCAGGACGCCCATACCTTCAGTACCGAACGCCAGGTCTTCGCGGCCAATGGATACGCCGTGCTGGCGGTCAACTACCGCGGCGGATCCGGCCGCGGCCAGAAGTACTCCCATGCCATCGCGGCCGACTGGGGCCATCTGGAGGTCCAAGACCTCGAAGCCGGCGTCAATTATGCGATTCAGATGGGCGTGGCCGATCCCGAACGCCTGGGCGTAGGCGGCTGGAGCTACGGCGCCATTCTGACCGACTATATGATCGCCTCAGACCCGCGATTCAAAGCCGCCACCAGCGGCGCCGGCACCGGCTTCGCGCTCTCCTTTTACGGCACCGACCAGTACATTACCCAATACGATTACGAGATTGGACCGCCGTGGAAGGCGCTGGATACGTATTTGAAGATCGCCTACCCCTTCCTGCACGCCGATCGCATCAAAACGCCCACCCTGTTCCTGGGCGGCGAGCGCGATTTCAACGTGCCGGTGCAGGGTAGCCAGCAGATGTATGAGGCGCTCAGGAGCCTGGGGATCGATACCCAGCTCATCATCTATCCCAATGAAACGCATGGCATCCAGCGCCCCAGCTATCAGCGCGATCGGATGGAACGGTATCTCGCCTGGTATGACAAGTATCTGAAAGGCGGCGCTCCCGTTCGCACCACCCCGGCGGGTCAGTAGGACAGGCCTCCTGGCCTGTCTCTGGAGATTGGCCATTTGAGAACAGCGCTGAGGGCGGGCGGCACAGCCTAAGCCGCGACAGTGCAGAACGTCTCCGAGCCCAGCGGGGGTTTCGATGAGTTCGCGTCCGCGGGCGCCGGAATCGCGAAGTCGCCGATATTCGACGCGCCTTGATCCTGCATCTGGCGAGCAAAAATTTGATCGCGGAGTAGGTTCAGCAAATCCAAGACCGAAGGGCGAATGGATTTTCTTCTCCATTTAGGGAGAGGCAGATAGGTAGCAGTGCGCTGAAACCCATAAGCCAGGATGGAAGCCAACAGCAGCAAGCTGTAGATGGCTACCTGGAATTGCGGCAGACGAGTGACGGCTAGGGGATTCCAGACTTGGCCCTGGGCCACGCCAGTGAGCGACTTTTCGTCGCGATGATTGCACTCGATTTCCCAGCGGTCGATATAAGCTTGCAACAGCGTCTGTAGATCCAGTTGGGGATCGGTACAGATCAGAAAAGCCGGCTGGCGGTAGAGCAGCTTGGAGCCCTTGCGCAGGCGGTAGCCCAGCGGCTTGATAACCACCAACAGCAACGGCATATCCGGACCGGCCTTACGCCAGTAAACCGTCGACAGGATCTTCACCGGGATTTGGCGCACCGCTCCGGCGGCGAAACAGCGGACCTTGACCAGCGGCACCGCGTCATCGTGCAAGACTTGTTCGGGCGTAGGCGCCGGCGCGCCATAGCGGCGCGGCCGTCCGCCGGAGCGGGTAACGGCGGTGGGCAACAAAGCCAGAAACAGTTTGGCATCTTTGCGAATCCGTCCAATGAAGGTAGTGCGTTGGGGCAGTTGCCGCAGTACGGAGCGGTTGGTGTAGGATCCGTCACCGGATACCACCAATTGACGCTGGCGCGTATCCGGACGCGCATCCAAAGCCTGACGCAGAGAGTGTAAGAGACGGACCCCCACCTGAGTTAACGCATGCAGCTTTTTCTGGAGTCGATATTGCTTCTCTTCGGGGCTGACTACAGCTTTGTTCTTGCCTGCTCGGACGCGGGTCTTGTTTTTTGCATCTTTCTTTTGATTTTTCTTCTGATTCCTTTGGTTGTTCCGGGCGCGCTTGTGGGTGCCCTTGAGGCTCGGTGGTTTGACGGCCGGGGGCGCCGGCTCGAAGCGCACCGGTAAAGCGCGCGCCGGACCCGGAAACCGGGTGGCCCGCACCAGCAGGGAAGCCTGCACGAAGCGCAATCCACGGACCAGATTCACATGAAAGGGTGGGGACAGCGGGTCGCGGGCATAGGTGGCGCCGGGAATATGACGGCCGGTCTTTTTACAGAGCGTATCGTCCAGGGCGGCTATCACGGGAGCCTGCGGAGAAGACAGCAGCGCTCCCAGGTGATCGAAGATGGGATCGAACAAGGCATGTGGATCCCAGGCGCTGCGCGAAAACAGACGATAGTCGGCGCTCCAATCCAGAAACTGACGGCCGATCGCGCAAATGGCATTACTGGTTAGATGCGTACGCAGGCACAGGAGCAAACCGTAAGCCAGACGATGCGCACGTTGCCAGGTGCGCTGTTGCGCAAAGGCGGAACGCCAGGGTTGCAACAGTTCATCGAATTTCTCCAGTAAGAGCATGGCAAAGTCGAGGCGCCGGAGCCTGGCATAAACGTTGGCGCCAATGTGACTCCAGCGGGTACAGCAGGATGTCTTTGGAGGTACCCTGAGCCTCATGGGTACGATCCATGCGGCCGCGGCCTTGAGTCTGGCCTACATAAATCCAGTTGGCGGCACGGTAGCAGGTCCCGGTGTAAGGCCGGTCCACCAGGGTCTCCAGCAGCACAGGTTCCACGCCGTAAGCGGCCTGCCAATCGGTGGGGAGTCGACGAGCGGCTAAAGACAGGACGTGGCTGGCCAGGTGAAGCACCTCGACCCAGGGCAGAATCAGGAAGCGAGCGTTGTTGACCACACGGGACAGGTTGGCCCGGCGCGCCTGATCGCTCCATCCGATCCAGCCATCGCGTGGCGCCATCTTCCAAGCGGCACTGGTGAACAGCAGGCAGGCCAGCACGTCCTGAGACGGAGTGCGTACCAGATAACGCAGTTGTGCGCCGTAAGGGACCCGATAGCCCAGCGGATGGTAGCGCTGAATATACTGCTGGAACAGACGACGGCCGGCGGAATCCTCAATCAACTGCAAGCACAGAGGCTGGTAGTCGGCCAACCGTCCACGTAAGGGTGGCTGGGGATCACTCTGCGGACCGTCGGCCAGAAGACGATGGGGCCCACGCGGTTTGGTGACTCGCAACTCCGGCAGAGCAGGAAGAACTTGCTGCTGCCACTTTTGCAGCCACTCCACGCACTCGGGATTTTTCAGTTTCCCGTTGGGCCGGCGCCATTCCATCAACTCGCAGATGGTATAGGCCAACTCAGCCTGACTGAGTCGAGGAAAATCGGCAATGATCTGACGCACCAGATTCAGTTCGCTGGCGGTGAGCACGCGCCCGCAGAACGAAACGGTCTCTTCCAAATGTCCCGCTCTCCAGCAGTAGCGGCATGATTCAGAAGCCGCCAGAAGTAGAGTAGAGCATCGGGGAGCAAAAGTCCAGCGAAATCTGACGCGCCGACTTTACGGCGCAAATGGCCAATCTCCAGGGACAGGCCTCCTGGCCTGTCTTGGGTAGAATACCCTATCGGTGGTAGTTACCTCGCGCGTTCTGGTACGTCCCAGAGTATAGATGACCAGAATCGCGTGTTACTTCTTCGCGGCCGGCCTTGCCCTGGCGGGTCTGAGCTTCGCAAGCTCCGTTGCTTATGAAGTGCTTCTGCCGCAGCCGATACAAGCCGGCAGCCTCAGGCTGTCGCCTGGACAGTATCGCGTGACGCTGGACGGAAATGACGCGGTGTTTACCGATGTCCGGAGCGCCCGGTCTTTCCGGACCGCGGTAACGGTGGAAGGCAGCCCCACCCCTTACAAGGCTACCCGCATCAGCACCCGCAAAGATGCCGGCCTGGAGCGTATGGACGCGATCGAACTGGCGGGCACGGGAACCAAAATCGAATTCAGCAGCCCTTCGCAGCCCTAAGCCACGCGCGGTTCCGCTAGCTCCTCCACCGGGACGTCCCCGGTGCTTTCGTCTTCAAAGCCTTTGACTACCTGCCACCGGTGCCATTCCCGGACGGCCAGCGTCGCCTGGTGCATCTCTTCGTCATGAGCGAGCAGGCACACTTTGCAGTACCCCCCACCCGTTGTTTCTTGCTTCATCTTCTTCCTTTTGGCGGGCGGCCCCCTAAAGTTCGCCGAAACTGGAGGAGGGACCGCCTGCCTCTTAAGCGAATTGAACAAACAATACCCTGCAATACACTTATCGACAAGACGCTCATTAGTAATTAGGCGCTGATGCACCTGCGGTAGGAAACGTTCACTGCTGAATAGTAGGCAAGGTCATGTTAACGCTAGAGAATACCTTAACTTTGGTTATTGGCTGGTACCAGTATCTTTGGCACTTGTTCATTGGGGGTGGAAACTGTGGGGCCGGGGGCCAGGGTTCTGTGGCTGGACCTTCCCTTCTTCTCCGCGTCTCCGCATCTCCGCGTTGAGCTTCTCCGTGTTTCCTCCGTGTCCTTCGTGCCTTCGTGGTGAGAATATCGCCACGCGTTACAATTAAATCTCCACACTCATGATTGATGATTCCATACAGGAACTGGAGTCCCGTTCCCTGGCGCGCATTGCACTCCGCGGCCTCTCCCGAGGAACTGGAAGCCGTGCGCGTGGAGCGCCCTCGGCCGCAAAGGGCCGCTGGCACTCAGGTCGGCAAGGAGATGGGCAAGCTCGCGCCCGAAGAGCGCGCGCGCATCGGCAAGCTGCTCAACGGCGCCAAGCAGAAGCTCGAAGCGGCGCTCGAAGCGCGGCAGCGCAGCAGTTCGCCGAAGCCGCCCTGCGCGCCGCGCCTCGATGCCGAGTGGCTCGACCTCACGCTGCCCGCTCCCGGCCCGCGCCGCGGCCACCTGCACCCCATCACGCAGCATCCAGCGCGAGCTCGAAGAGCTGTTCCGCTCGCTCGGCTTCGCGGTGCTCGACGGCCCCGAAGTGGAAGACCGAGTATCACAACTTCGACGCCCTGAACATTCCCGCCGACCATCCCGCGCGCGACATGCAGGACACCTTCTGGCTGGACGGCGGCAATCTGCTGCGCACCCACACTTCGCCGGTGCAGGTGCGCGGCATGGAGCGCCTGGGCCCGCCGCTGCGCATGATCGCGCCCGGGCCGCGTCTTCCGCAACGAGAGCGTGGACGCCTCCCACGAGCACACCTTCTATCAACTCGAAGGCATGATGATCGACCGCGACGTCTCCGTGGCGCACCTGCTCTACTTCATGAAGACGCTGCTCACCGCCATCTTCCACCGCGAAGTCACGGTGCGGCTGCGGCCCGGCTATTTTCCCTTCGTCGAGCCCGGCTTCGAGCTGGATATCCAATGCCTGATCTGCGGCGGCCCCGGCTGCCCGGTCTGCAAGCAGAGCGGCTGGGTGGAACTGCTGCCGTGCGGCCTGGTGAATCCCAACGTGCTGCGCATGAGCGGCATCGACCCCGAAGGAGTGGAACGGCTTCGCCTTCGGCCTGGGGCTCACGCGCCTGGTGATGATGCGCTACGGCATCGACGACATCCGCCAGCTGCAGGGCGGCGATCTGCGGTTCCTGGAGCAGTTCTGAATTGAAATTCTCCTACAACTGGATTCGCGAATTCGTCGACGGCCTGGACTGCGCGCCCGGGGCCGCTCGAACGGCTCATCACCATGAAGACCGCCGAGTGCGAAGGCATCGAGACCGGCGGGCGAGCTGCTCGAGCGCGCCTGCGCGGCGCGCGTCGAATCGGTCGAGCCGATCGCCGGCAGCCACAACGTGAAGGCCGTCGTCGATGCCGGACCGCTACGGCCGCAAGACGGTGGTCTGCGGCGCGCCCAACTGCCGGCCGGGCATGGTCACCGCCTACGTGCCGATCGGCAAGAAGGTCGATCCACGGCGTGGAGAGCGACGGCATGCTGGCCAGCGCCGCCGAACTGGGCATCAATCGCGACCACTCCGGCATCATCGAACTCGATGCCGCAGCCGGCGCGCCGCTGCCCGGCTGCCGCCCGACAGCGTCATCGAGATCGACAACAAGTCGCATCACCCATCGTCCCGACCTGTGGGGCCATCACGGCATGGCGCGCGAAGTGGCGGCGATCCTCGGGCACACGCCTGAACGATCCGGTGAAGCTCGACCTGCTCGCCCACGGCGCCGCCGGCCATCAAGATCGCAGATCGAAGATCTCGACCTGTGCCCGCGATACAGCGCGCTGGTTTTCGAAAACGTCACCGTCCAGCCGTCGCCTCTCTGGCTGCAAGCGCGGCTGACCGCCATCGGCCTGAACCCCATCAACAACATCGTCGACATGACGAACTACGTCATGGCGGAGCTGGCGCAGCCCATGCACGCCTTCGACGCCGACCTGCTGCAGCGGCGACACCATCTTCATCCGTCCGGCCGCCGCGGGCGAGCACTTCCACGCGCTGAACGACGAAGAGTACACGCTCGATCCGTCGAACCTGGTGATTGCCGATGCCGGCGGCGCCATCGCGCTCGCCGGCGTGATCGGCGGCGCGCACAGCGCCATCAGCGAGACGACCACGCGCGTGGTGCTGGAGAGCGCCAATTTCCAGGCGTCATCAGCGTTCGCAAGACCTCCTCCGCCATCAAGCTGCGCACCGACGCCTCCATGCGCTTCGAAAAGGCGCAGGACCCGGCCAATACCGTGCGCGGCCTGGCCCGCGCCATCGAACTGCTGCAGCGAGATTTCGCCCGGCATCCGCCTGGTGGGCGGCGTGGCCGACCAGAAGCGGAGATGCGCCGCCGCCCGCCGCCCATCGATCTGCCGCTGGACTGGCTGGAGCGCAAACTGGGCCGCGCCATCGACGCCGCCGAAGTGCGCGGCATCCTGGAACGCCTGGAATTCGGCGTGGCCGAGCCGAAGCCCGGCGTCTGTTCCGCGTCACCGTGCCCTCCTGGCGCGCCACCAAAGACATCTCCATCAAGGACGACCTGGTGGAAGAAGTCGGCCGCATGGTGGGCTACGATTCCATCGCGCCGAAGGCGCCCGCTGGTGCCCGCCGCCGTGCCGCCCGGCAACCCCGCGCGCAAGTTCCAGCACGAGGTGCGCAACATGTTCGTGGACCAGGGCTTCACCGAGGTCTACAACTACTCCTTCCTGAGCGAAGAGGCCGTGCGCGCCTTCGGCTTCGATCCCGCGGACGCACGTGCGCGTGACCAACCCCATCGCCTCCGACCAGGCGCTGATGCGCACCTCGCTGCTGCCCGGCATCTGGCGCAACGTGCTGGAAAACGCCAAGCATCGCGAAACTTTCCGCCTGTTCGAAATCGGCCTGGAGATTCATAAGCCGCCGACGCCGGCGCGCTGCCCGACGAAATTCCGCACCTGGTGGCCGCGATCTACGACCGTCAGGGCGATGGCGCCGCCGGCCTGTTCGAAATCAAGCGCGCCGCCGAGTGCCTGATGCCCGGCGCCGAGGCCGCCCCCGCCGAAGCGCGCCCCTTCGAACATCCGGCGCGCGCCGCCGCGATCTGCTGTGGAAAGGGCAGCCGGTGGGCCGCATGTTCGAACTGCATCCCTCGCTGGTGGAGACCGGCCGCGCGGCCATCCTGGATCTCGACCTCGCATCTGGTGCGGTCGCTCAGCGCGGAAGAAGTCGGTACACGCCCATCCGCCGTTATCCTTCCAGCGCATTCGACCTCTCGGTGATCGCCGGCTTGCGCGAGCACGCCGGCAACCTGCAGGCCGCCATCGCTTCCTTCGCCGGTCCGCTGCTGGAATCGATCCAGTTCCTGCGGCAGTATTCCGGCCCGCCGCTCGAAGAGGGCAAGAAGAGCGTCTCCTTCCGCCTGACGGTGGGCTCCGCCGAGCGCACGCTGTCGTCCGAAGAGGTGGGCGAAATCCGCGCCCGCATCATCGAAGGCATGCGCGGCCTGGGCTACGAACTGCGCGTGTGAGCACCCGCCGCGCCAGGCCCGGAGGCTGGGTGAGGCGGCGGCAGCGCGGCCTCTGCCGCTGGTGCGGCGCGCAGGTCCCCAAGGGCCGTTTCACGTTTTGCGGTCCGGCCTGCGTGCACGAATGGAAGCTGCGCACCGATCCCGGCTATCTGCGCGAGCAGGTCTTCGCCCGCGATCGCGGCGTCTGCGCCCGCTGCGGCGTCGATACGCGAAGCCCTGCGCCGCGACAAGCGCAAACTGGACTACCGGGCCCGCCGGCAATTCGAAAAGGAGTGGGGAGGCCGCCGCAGCCTGTGGGACGCCGACCACATCGTCCCGGTCGCCGAAGGCGGCGGCGAGTGCGACCTGTCCAACATGCGCACCCTGTGCCTCCGCTGCCACCGCGAAGAAACGGCCCGCCTCCGCCGGCGCCTGGCCAAGCCTCGTTAGACTGTAATACTGCTCCGGTAAGATACGTTGAATCTGCAGTATCCTCCCTACGGGCACGCGAAGCCGGGCAGGGTGCGCGTCGCCTCACCAGGCTAGTGAGATCGAAGGAGCACTACAGAGAATTCGGAGTTGGCGGGCGCACGATGAATCGCGGATTATTCCGCTGCTCTCCGTCTTACTCTACCGGCCCATCATAATGAAGTGCATTCGCCTCGTTCTTATGCCAAAGCAAGATTCACGTTGGCGATGGCCTCGTCGATCTCCGCCGTGTTTTTGTATCCCACGGTCACGGCATCGACGCCGGCGTTCTGGAAGGCGAACTTCATGGCCGCCTGCCGGTCTTCGCGCGTGGTGAAGGCGCCTTCGCCCACCAGTTTCATGCTGATCACGCCCATACCCTGCCCATGCACCTGCTTAGTGTGCGCCACCACTTCGGTCACATTGCCGGGGCCGCCGGTGTTATAGTCCTCGCCATCCATCTTGGTGCCCTTGTGGTTCATGCGGATCATGGCGATCTCGAGCCACTTATTGCCGGGGAACTGGCGCAGGGCCGGCAGGCCGTGCACCGAAGCGCCATAACCCGCTACAATTTTCTTGTCCTTGGCTTCCAGAATCCCGTCCTGCCAGCGCACCGTATCGGTGGGCCATGTGGCCACATGCTGGTAGTGCATCAGCATGATGTCGAAGTATTCGGTGTTTGCCTCTTTGCGCAGCTCGTCGATCTTCGCCTGCGGATCCACTCCCGGACGGGTAGTCACTTTGGACATGAGCCGGTAGGAATCGCGCGGGATGCCTTTCAGCGCCACGCCCAGCATCTGGTGCATCTCACCATAGGTTTCGGATGTTTCAAAGAAGCGAATGCCGTGGTCGTACGCGTAACGCACCAGGCGAGTAAAACCGTCCTGGCCGAGGTCGCGCTGAACCCGTCCGCTGAACGTTCCGGTGCCGAGCGCGAGGCGCGTTACCTTGACGCCAGATTTTCCAAGGGTTACCCAGTCCGTGGCAGATCCGCGAGCCGCGCGGAGCGGCAGGCCGCCTGTTCCCGCGAGCACGCCCGCGGCGAATCCAGCTTTCAAGAAATTGCGTCGGGAGCACTGTGCCATAATGTCGCCCTCCAATGCGCCCATCCTATCACGGAAGCGCGGCAGGCGCTCTTTTGTGAAAAAATCGTCGTATGCCATTGAAGTTCACAACTTCCTACGTGGAGGATTCGTTACAGCTATTTCGCCAATATAAAACGCTGGCAGAGCGCGCCATGGGACAGGTGACCGACGAGCAACTTTTCGTCACACTCGACGGGGAGATGAATTCGATCGCGGTCATCGTGAAGCATATGACCGGGAATATGCGATCGCGCTGGACGGATTTCCTGGGGAGCGACGGCGAAAAGCCGGATCGCAACCGCGACTCCGAGTTCGTGGAGCCGCCGGCGACCCGCGAGGCTTTGATGCAGGTGTGGGAAGGGGGCTGGCAACACGTATTCAGCGCTCTGGAGCCGCTGTCGGATGCGGACCTGGGGCGAACCGTGACCATTCGTGGAGAGCCGCATTCGGTGATGCAGGCCGTCAACCGGCAGGTGGCGCACTACGCGCAGCACATCGGCCAGATCATTCTGCTGGCCAAACATTTTGCGGCCGATCGCTGGCAATCGCTGACTATACCGAGGAAGCGGAGCGCGGCGTAGATTATCGGTCACCAGCATCGCGCGGCCGGTGCGTGGCGCGAAAACTGACTCGGTATCGAGATCCACCGCTGTCGGCGGCAAGCCCGTAACAGCATACCGTTTGGTGATGACTCCGCTTGCGCCTGCGCCACGAGGTCTTTGCTGGCGCGAATCGTCCACTTCCTGCCGGGCCACCAGGCCGGGCCGCTCCTTACTGACCGAGGAGATCCGGGTTTAGCCGGAAACTGGCTCTGGCGCCACACGGTAGCCGATATCCACGTCTTCGGACTTCAACGGGGCGACCCAGCAGCAGACCGTGTGGTTCGCCTTTCGGTAGAATCACCAGATGCGAACGCTTCTGTGTCTCCTCGCTCTGTCTCTCCCGCTCCGGGCCGCCGATACCCGTTTTGAAATCACGTTTCCGGCCGCCGTTCATGCGGGTGCGATTACGGGCCGGGTTTTCGTCATGATCTCGCGAAGTAGCGAGCGCGAGCCGCGCCTGGAGGTGGGCCGCGTGGGCGTGCCTTTCTTCGGCCGCGATATCGAAGGGCTGGCGCCCGGGCAGAACGCCATCATCGATGCCGGCGACCTCGGGACGCCGGTGGAGAGCCTGGCGCAGATTCCGCCGGGCGAGTATTCCGTGCAGGCATTCCTCAACATCTATTCCGAGTTTCATCGCGCCGATGGCCACACCGTATGGATGCACGACGACCAGTGGGAAGGGCAGCGCTGGAACCGCTCGCCGGGCAACCTGTACAGCCGGCCGCAAAAGATCACGCTGGACGCCGCCAGGGGCTACCGGGTCGCACTGGTCTGCGACCAGGTGATTCCGCCGGTCCAGGCGCCCGCCGATACCGAATGGGTCAAGCGGTTTCGCATGCAGAGTCCCATGCTGACGAAGTTCTGGGGCCGGCCCATCTATTTCGGCGCCACCGTGCTGCTGCCCAGGGATTACGACAAGACCACTTTGCAATATCCGGTGCTCTATGAGCAGGGCCATTTTTCCACTGCCGCGCCGCTGGGCTTCGCTCCCGGCCGCGGCATTTATGCGGACTGGGTCAGCGACAATTTCCCGCGCATGCTGGTGGTCACCTTCCAGCATCCTACGCCGTATTTCGACGATTCCTATGCGGTGAACTCGGTCAACGTGGGGCCGTATGGGGACGCCATTCTGCAGGAACTGATTCCCGAGATCGAGAAGCGCTTTCGCGCGATCCGGCAGCCGTGGGCGCGCCTGCTCTCGGGCGGATCCACGGGCGGATGGGAAGCCCTGGCGCTGCAGATCTTCCACCCCGATTTTTTCGGCGGCACGTGGGCCTACTGTCCCGGATTCGGTGGACTTCAGCGACGTGGAAGGCATCAACGTATACCAGGACCAGCAACGCCTTCTACAAGGAGATGGAATGGCGGCGCGAGCCCACCATCAACAGCCGCGAGATTAACGGGCAAGTGCGCCAGACCTCCGAGCAGCGCAACCATTTCGAACTGGTCAATGGCACTCACGGGCGTTCCGGCGAGCAGTTGGATATCTGGTCGGCCGTGTTCGGGCCGCTCGGCGCGGACGGCTATTTCGAACCGCTGTTCAACAAGAAGACCGGCGAGATGAATCCCGAAGTGGCGCAATACTGGAAGGAGAACTACGACCTGCGCTACTACCTGGAGAAGAACTGGTACATGCTGGGGCCGCGGCTCGCCGGCAAGTTGCATGTCTACGTGGGGGACGCCGACAATTTCTTCCTCAACAACGGAGTGCATCGTTTGCAGGAGTGGATGCAAAAAACTCAGGACCCGCACTACGAAGGTTTCTTCGTTTACGGCGCCATGCGGGGACACTGCTATCAGGGACCTGAGACTCCCGGCGGATCGTCTGAAGCAGATGGCGGAATACATGTTGGGCAAGATGCCGGCCGGAACGGTAGCCCAATGGTCCAGGTAGAGGTAGGAGGCTGCGCCGCCTGGTAAGGGAGCGCAGCCAAAGGTAGGATGTGCGCGGGCCGGTAGTTATCAGAGAATGAAGTTCGGCCCGATCATCCTCTGTGTGCAGGCTCTAATGGCGTGCGAACCTGGTGGGGATCCCTTGGCTCGACCTGGGCGGAAGTCCTCCGCTCCGCCGCCCTGGTCTACCTCCGATCGGGGAACCTTTTCCCCACCGTTGCCTCTCTTAAGAGCAACCTGATGGCCAAAGCGCCTGCGAGGATATCTGTTTTATTTTCAGGACGCCGGCCTGCGCACGAAATGTACAGAGCGTGGGCGGCGGTCCAGGGCATTTGCACGGTGTCTACTTGGTAGACACCCGCTCGCCAATCGGGTAGACTTGCGCCTATGGGCGCCATGGCACAGCCGGACCTGCATGAGAAACTGGCCGCAATCCTGGCCATCTGCCAGAAGATGAATTCCGAGCGCGATCTGGGAGCTCTGCTGGACCTGATCGCGCGCGAAGCCACCAACCTGCTGGATTGCGACCGCGCCAGCATTTTCCTGCTGGACCGCGAGCGCAACGAGCTGTGGTCGCAAAGTGGCGTTGGGCAGCGACGAGATTCTGCGTTTCGACGCGCGCCTGGGAATCGCCGGCACCGCCACTCAGACCGGGCAGACCATCAACGTGAAGGATGCCTACAGCGATCCGCGCTTCTACAACGCCATCGACGGGCAGACCGGCTACCGCACGCGCAACGTGCTGGCGGTGGCCGTACGCAACCAGCGCGGGCGAGATCATCGGCGCCTTCGAAGTATTGAACAAGCGCGTCGGGCGTGTTCACCGGCGCGCGACGAGGAGGCGCTCGACGCGCTGGCCTCGCACGCCGCCATCGCCATCGAGACCGCGCAGCTGATCGGCGAATTGCGCCGCAGCCAGGACGAACTGGTGCAGCAGAACGCGCACCTGTGGCGCGAGGTGGAGAGCAAGTACTCCACCCATGGGATTATCGGCACGGGACAGCGGATCCAGCAGGTGGTGCGGCTGATCGAGCGGATTCGCGACAGCCTGGTGAACGTGCTGATCACCGGGGAGAGCGGCACCGGCAAGGAGCATGGCGGCCAAGGCGCATCCACTACACCAGCCCGCGCGCGCGCCGGCCGTTCGTGGCGCTGAACTGCGCGGCGCTGCCGGAAACGCTGGTGGAAAGCGAGCTGTTCGGCATCGAAAAAGGCGTGGCGACCGGCGTGAATTCGCGCCTGGGCCAGTTTCAGAAGGCCGATGGCGGCACGCTGTTCCTGGACGAGATCGGCGACCTCAGCCTCACCGCGCAGGCCAAGATTCTGCGCGTGCTGCAGGAGCGCGTGGTGGAGCGCGTGGGCGGGCGCACCGCTCTTCCCGGTGGACGTGCGGCTGCTGGCCGCCACCAACAAGGACCTGGAAGCGGAGATCGCCAAAGGCACCTTTCGCGAGGATCTGTATTACCGCATCAAGGTGATTCACATTCACATGCCGCCGCTGCGCGAGATCCGCGAGGAGATTCCGCTGCTGGCCAACCATTTCCTGAAGGAATACTGCCGGGAGACGGGCCGCGCGCCTATGGAATTCTCGCCCGAGGTGCTGCGCAAGCTGGTGAGCGCGCCCTGGCCGGGCAACATCCGGCAATTGCGCAACGAGGTGATGCGCCTGGCCGCCTGCGCGCGCCAGAACGTGATCACCGAAGACGACCTGTTGGAGGGCCTCCCCACGCCCGAACTGCCCGAACCGGCGGCCGCGCCGCCGTGCGCGCTGCAATCGCTGAAGAAGGCGGTGGAGGAGTGGAGAAGCGCATGATCCAGCAGGCGCTGAAGGAGACCCGCAACAATCAGCAGCAGGCCGCCCGGCTGCTCGGGCTTGAGCCGCCAGGGGCTGATCAATAAGATGAAGCGCTACGCGATTGCAGGGTAGGACAGGCCTCGCGGCCCATCCATCAATGCTTAACGGTTGATTCCGGCACTTCGATTACGCGGTCGGCGCTGTTCTGTTCGGGGGAATGCAGTTCGCAGGTCACCGCCGGTTCAGTCCCATCGATAAAGACTTCCGAGTGGACGCGGGGGCACTCGGGTCCGGCAAGCTGGCCGCTATCGTCACAAATCTCCGTGCGCATGACTCCGGCAGGCTGCGGGAACGCCTTGACATCGCGATAGGGCGGATAGGCGGCGGCACGCTTCATGAATTCAGTCCAAATGGGCAGGGCGGACCGGGCGCCTTCCAGTTTGAGGTCGCGATTGTCGTCGTAACCCACCCAGACCACGCACAGCAGGTTAGAGGTGAAGCCGGCGAACCAGCCGTCGCGCGAGGTGCCGGTTTTGCCGGCCGCAGGCAGCGTGAACCCGCGGGCCCGCACTCCGGCGCCGGTTCCGCTGCGCAGCACTTCCTGCATCATATCGACCATCAGGTAGGCGACTCGTGGATCCAGCACACGCTGTTCCTGTTCCTGTTGCTGTAGCAGGACCGTGCCGTCCGCGCCGCGCACCGATGCGATGGCCGAGGGGGTGACGCGCACGCCTTGATTGGCGAAGATGGTGTATGCGCCGGCAACCTCCAGGGGGGTGCTTTCGTAAGATCCCAAAGCCATGGACGGCGTGGCCTGGATTCCGTCGCCGAGACCCGCGCGGAGAGCCAGGTTGGCCACGCGTTGCAGGCCCACCTGCTCCGCCAGGCTTACGGTCGCCGCGTTGAGCGAATGCGCCAGGGCCGTCCGCAGCGTCACGTCTCCCATGTATTCGTGTTCGAAGTTGCCTGGCTGGTAGACCTTTCCGTTGAACAGAAAACTGGTGGGGCTATCGTCCAGAATGCTGGCCGGAGTGAAAATCTGCTGGCCGCCCGCGATAGCCGAGTTCAGGGCTGCGGCGTAGACGAACGGTTTGAACACGGAACCTGGTTGGCGCATGGCCAGAGCGTGGTTCAACTGGCTGGTGTCGTAATTCCGGCCGCCCACCAGGGCCTTAATCGCCCCTGTCCGCGGATCGATAGCCACCAGGGCTACCTGCGGTTCTTTGGGCACGGCGGCCGAATGATGGGGCTTACGGCCGGCCAGTTCCCGATCCACATTCTGCATACCCAGGCGTACGGCCTCTTCCGCCGCGGCCTGCAACCGGGGGTCGAGCGTGGTGTAGATGGAGCGAGCCTCTTTTTCGCGTTCGCCCAGGCCGGCTTGCATTTCCCCGCTCACCAGGTCTACGAGGAAGTGGGGTGCGGTGGCGCTGGAGCGATCCGAGGCAATCTGGACGGGCTGTGCGACCGCCGCGGCATAGGCGGCGGGCGAGAGGTATCCGTTATCGCGCATCAGGGTCAGCACCACGTTGCGCCGGTCGCGGGCGCGGTCGGGGTAGCGAAACGGATTGAGATAGCTCGGGCGTTGCACCAGTCCCGCCAGCAGGGCCGCTTCCGGCGCGGTGACCAGCGAGAGATCTTTATCGAAAAACGCGCGGGCGCCCTCTCCGAATCCGTTAATGCTGAAGGTACCCTGCCGCCCCAGGTAGACCTGGTTGGCGTAGTCCTCGAAGATCTGCTGCTTGCTGAGCTTGTGCTCCAGGTGCAAGGTCATCAGCAGTTCCTGCGCTTTGCGGGTCCAGCTTTTATCCGGTTCCAGCCAAAGACCCCGCGCCAGTTGCATGCTCAAGGTGGAGGCGCCCTGTTCTTTGCGGCCATCTTTCATGTCGACATAGGCGGCTTTTATGATCCGGAGCAAGTCAAACCCGGTGTGATGGAAAAAGTGCTTATCCTCGGCCGAAGTGACGGCCTGCACCAGAACAGGAGGGATATCTGCGAAATGCACCAGGCGGCGCTGCTCCCGGTGACTGGATATGTTGGTGAGGAGCACCGGAGGGAGTTGGTATCCGATGAGCGCCTTATGCGCCGCCGCGGACGTGATCCGGCTGATTTTACCGCCCTGGAACTCCACTACGGCGGGCACAACGTCTGAGTGGGAATCCCGTCCGGGAAAAATCGTGATGGTATTCAGCGCGCTGCTGTACCAACCTACACTGTTGCTTTGCGACGGCGTATAGCCGCTGCGGCGCAGGCTGGTAAGAATTTCGGCTGGAGCCACCGCGTCTCCCGGGGCAATCCAGCGAGGCGCGGCATAGACGTTTACGGTTTCAGAGAAGGGACCGGCGGCCAGCCTTTTATCGATCAAGCGTCCGTATTTTAAGTAAAATACAACGAAAAGTACGGTTCCCGCGGCCAGCAGGCCAGCCAGCGTATACGCCACGATGCGACGCTTCCGCTCTTGCGGGTCCGGTGGGGGGAGTGGTGGCGCAGGCTGATTTGCTACCTCTTCCTGGCTACCGATCTGTTCGATCTCGTCGATCATGCTCCGCTCCCGCAATAGGAGAGAGCATCTGGACTGCCATCAGGAGGATACCGGGCACCAATCGGATGCCCGCAGGTAGCTTTCAGTGGGGAAAACTACTACGCAACTTTTTGTACTTTACCGTCACGAATGCAAGATGTGCACACGCGAATGCGCTTTCCAGCACCGTTCACCAGTGCACGCACCGCTTGCAGATTCACGTTCCAGCGGCGCTTCGTTACGTTATGGGCGTGGCTGATACGGTTACCGAACTGAGGTCCGCGTCCACATACTTCACAAACTTGTGCCATAAAGACAGAAATCTCCTCGATCTTACGAAGTACATAGTATAACAGTCCGCGAAACTCCCTTGCAACCGAACGGGTTGAGACAGATTGGCAGATGCTTTGCAATGTCACTAGCCGGGAGGAAAACAAATGGGCCCTACGGATTCGGTTCGACATGAGCAGACCATTCTCGTCGTGGAAGACGCGGAATCGATCCGTAAGCTGGTCTGTGCCATGTTGTTACACGACGGCTACCAATGTTTGGAAGCGTCTGACGGCGCGGAGGGCCTGGAGGTGGCTACGCGCGCTGAAAGACTCCACCTGGTCCTCACCGATGTCGTGATGCCGCAGATGGGTGGTCCGGAACTGGCGCGGCACCTGGCCGCGATCCGGCCGGATGTTCGCATTCTCTTCATGTCCGGATACACGGACGATCCCTTGGTCCATCGCGTCGAAAAGATGTCCACGATCTTTCTGCCGAAGCCTTTTACGGCCGCTGCCTTAACCGACAAGGTCCGTCAATCCCTGGCAGAACCCTGGACAGGATTGCCGAAAAGCGCCCGCTTCTGAGTGCTATTTGAGCTTTTCGAGTTTCTTGCGAATTTCCGCCGCGTTCTTGGCATCGGGCGCGGCGGCCAGGTATTTCGTATAGGCCTCTTTTTCCGCTTCGGCATCCTTCACTTTCTCGGACGCCACGCCGAGGCGGAGCCAGGCTTCGCTATTACTGTCGTCATACTTTGTGGCGAACTTGTACCGGTTGAAGGCCGCGCGGTAATTGCCCTTTTTGAAATACTCATTTCCCACCGAGATGCACTTCTGCGCTTCCAACGGATTGAAGTTGATCGTGTCGGTGGCGAGCGAAGCGTCTTCTTCCGGCGGTACTTCCTCTTTCGGATTATTGGTGACGGTCGCCTTGGGACGCTCCCTTTTCAGCCCTTCGGAACTTGGTTTGGGTTCCGGTGCGGGCGCGGCGGCGGCAGCCGGAGGAGGTTCAGGCGGTTTCGGTGGCGGTATGTTTTGCGCGCTCAGTTGCGCCGCACAGGCCAGCAGCGCGCCGAGGACCCAGCGAGGCATACTTCGATTTTAACGCGCCCGATTTATAATGAGAAGTACACCTTTCCCATTCCCATGGACCTCCGCGAAAAAGTGGCGCAGATCCCGTTTGCGCCCGGTGTCTATCTTTACAAGGATGCCGGCGGGCGGGTCATTTATGTCGGCAAGGCCAAGATTCTGCGCAATCGCGTCCGCAGCTACTTCTCCGAAGACAAACTGGCCGACATCAAAACCGGGACGCTGATTTCCGAGGCGCGCGACATCGACTACATCCTGGTCGACAACGAAAAAGAAGCGCTGGCCCTGGAAAACAACCTCATCAAGCAGTACAAGCCGCGCTTCAACATTCTGCTGCGCGACGATAAGACTTATCCCTATATCAAGCTCACCCACGAGAGGTATCCGCGGGTATACGTCACGCGCCGCCTGAAGAAGGACGGCTCGACTTACTTCGGTCCTTACTTCCCCGCCAACCTGGCACATCGCCTGGTGCACTTCATCCATCGCCATTTTCTGGTGCCTTCCTGCAAGGTGGACCTGACGCGCTTTCATCCCAAGCCGTGCCTGCAATATCACATTCACCGCTGCCTCGGCCCCTGCGTGCAAGGTCTGACCACCGACGAGGCCTATGCTTCCGCCGTCCACGCCGTCAAGCTCTTCCTGGAGGGCCGGCACAACGACCTGGCGCGGGAGATGCGGCGCCGCATGCAAGCCGCGTCCGACCAGATGCGCTTTGAAGAAGCCGCGTCCCTGCGCGACCTGCTCACCACCGTGGAGGAGATTGAAGAGCGGCAGAAAATGGCCGCGGCCAAGGGCGACGATATCGATATCTTCGCCTGCTACGCCGAGCCGCCGCTGGTGGCCGTCAACCTGTTCCACCTGCGCAATGGGCAGATTGTGGACCGCCGCGAGTTTTTCTGGGAAGACCAGGAAAGCTTCGATCTGCCGCAGTTCTTCTCTTCGCTGCTCAGCCAGCTATACCTGGACCAGCAGTACATCCCCAGCGAAATCCACGTGCCCGTGGATTTTGAAGACCGGGAAGCGCTGGAGGAGTTGCTCAGCGAAAAGCGCAATCGCCGCGTAGAGATCCGCACGCCGCAGCGCGGGCAAAAGAAAGCGCTGATGGACCTGGTGGAGACCAATGCCCGCCACAGTTTCGACGGCCGGTTCCGTGTGCTCAAACCCTCTTCCAAGGCCATTCAGGAAGCCCTGCAGGACGCGCTCAATCTGGCCGACGCGCCTTCGCGCATCGAGTGTTTCGACATTTCCCACATTCAGGGGACCGATAAAGTGGCCAGTATGGTGGTGTGGGAAGACGGCAAAATGAAAAAGTCCGATTACCGCAAATTCATCATCCGGACGGTGATCGGCAACGACGATTTCGCCAGCATGCGCGAAGTGGTCACGCGCCGCTACTCGCGCCTGCAGGAAGAAAAGCTGCCCATGCCCGGACTGGTGCTGATCGATGGCGGCCTGGGGCAGTTGCACGCCGCTGCGGACGCGCTGGAAGCCATCGGGATCAGCGATCAGCCGCTGGCCTCCATCGCCAAGCGCGAGGAGATCATTTATGTGTACGGCCAGGAGGACGAGCCCGTAATCCTGGACCGCTTCTCGCCCATTCTCCACCTGATTCAATCCATCCGCGATGAAGCGCACCGTTTCGCCGTGACCTTCCACCGCTCGCGTCGCAACGCGCGCCAGTTGACCAGTGAACTGGACGAGATTCCGGGGGTGGGCCGGAAAACCGTGGTGCGCCTGCTGAAGGAATTCGGCAGCTCCGAACTGGTACGCGCGGCCAGCGAGGAGCAGCTTGCTGGGGTGGTGGGCCGCGCCGCCGCCCGCCGCGTCCGGGCGCATTACGCGCAGTCAGTATCCTAACGGGTAGCCGTGGACCAACCGCATGGTCCGGTTCCATCGCGTCTTGCTGAAGAAGTGGAGCACCATGTCGGCGATGTGATCCATCGAAATGTTGTTACTCATCAGCACTTCGGAGGGCGCATCGAATGACCAGTAAACCAACAGCGGCGTGCCCTTGATGGAATCGCGCGGGACCAGTCCCCACAGGCGCGAATCGTCGGAGTTATCGCGATTGTCGCCCAGGCCGAGGACGAATCCCGGCGGCACCACGAGTTCGCCGTTGACCACATACCGGTCCAGCATCTTCTGCGCGCGCGGCCGCAACCCCGGCGGGGCGTAGGCCGGGAAGTTGTCCAGGTACGGGTTGCTTACGGGAAGGTGGACGGCGTACGGTTCCGCCACCGCCTTGCCGTTCAGAATGAGTTGTTTATTCTGGAACCGGATGCGATCGCCAGGAAGGCCGATGGCGCGCTTCACGTAATCGACGGTGATATCCAGCGGATAGGCGAAGACGATGACATCGCCTCGCCGGATGTCGCGGTACGGCAGCAGGTGCGCGGAAACGGAATCGGAGGGCGAGTAGGTCAGTTTATCCACCAGCACGTGATCGCCTACGAGCAGCGAATTTTCCATGGAGCCGGTGGGAATCACAAACGCCTGCAGCAGGCTGGTGGTGCCGAACAGCAGGAAAATGAAGGTCACGACCCACTCGCCGGCAAAGCCGCGGCGGATATCGGTCAGCGTCTCGAGACGCGCAAAGAAACGGCGAGGTTGGAACATAAGCTTAAAATCTCCGCCCTCGCGCGCAAACCGCACAGGGGGCCGGTCCCACCAGCGCGGCACGAACCACGCGAACAGGTGTCATCGCCCAAATTATACGGGCGAAACGCCGGATTGTTCCTGTTTTTCAAATTTCCAGGGTGCGATTTCCGGCAACCTGTCGTCTAATCTGCATATGTGGAAAGACCTGGCGTTTTCCTTTCGCACGCTGCGGCGCAGTCCCCTGTTTACGGTAGCGGCGGTGTTGTCCCTGGCGCTCGGCATCGGCGCCAATACGGCGATCTTCTCGCTCCTGGACCAGGTAGTGCTGGCCTCTCTGCCGGTCCGCCAGCCGGATCGCCTGGTGCTGCTGCACACCGACTACAACGCGCCCGGAAGCAGTTCCAGCGACAACCACGAATCGGTATTTTCCTACCCGATGTATCGCGACCTGCGGGACCGCGACCAGGCCATGGCGGGGATGATTGCGCGCATGGGCGGCTCGGCGCGGCTCTCCGGGCACGGTGCGGTGGTCTCGGTGACCGCCGAAATGGTATCGGGGAACTTCTTTCAGGTGCTGGGCGTGGATGCGGCTATGGGCCGCGTGTTCACCGCCGCCGATGACGGCGCCGCGGGCGGCTCGCCGGTCACGGTCCTGAGCCACGCCTACTGGTCGAGTCAGTTCGGCGGCGACCCATCCATCCTCAACCGGAACATCAGCCTGAACGGCCTTCCCTTCCAGGTGATCGGCGTGGCGGATACGAAATTCCGCGGCATCACCCCGGGTCACATCCCGGATCTGTATGTTCCCATCGCCATGCAGCGCACCATCCTGCCCACCATGGACCCGCTCGACGACCGCCGCACCCGCTGGCTCAACCTGTTCGCACGGCTGCAGCCGGGCATGACCGTGAAGCGCGCTCAGACGGCCACCGACGTGGTCTACCGGGCCATCCTGGAAGGCGAACTGGCGCAGATGGGCAACATGCGGAACGAGCGCGACCGGCAGGAGTTTCTGACTCATCGCGCCCAACTGCGTCCGGCGGCGCAGGGCATCAGCGGCATGCGCGATCGCTGGGAGAAGCCCCTGGAAGCGCTGATGACCCTGGTGGCGCTGGTGCTGCTGATTGCCTGCGCCAATGTGGCCAGCCTGATGCTGGCGCGCGCCGCCGGACGGCAAAAAGAGATTGCCATTCGCCTGGCGATGGGCGCGGGACGCGGCGCCCTGGTGAAACAACTGCTAATGGAAGGGCTGCTGCTGGCCTTCGCCGGCGGGGTCCTGGGGCTGGTGTTCTGTTACTGGGGGGTCCTGGCGCTGGTGCACGTGCTGCCGAAGAGCTATCAGGGGTCGCTGAGCGCTTCCCTGGATGGGCAATTGCTGCTGTTCACCGTGGGGGTATCGGCAGTTTGCGGTTTACTCTTCGGATTGGTCCCGGCCATGCAAGCCACCCGCCCGGATGTCTCGGGGACCTTGAAACAGCAGGCCAGCAACGTGGCGGGCGGGCCGGCGCGCTTCCGCCGCGGACTGGTGGTAGCCCAACTGGCGCTCTCGCTGCTGCTGGTGGTGGGGGCGGGAGTGTTCAGCGGCAGCCTGCGCAATCTGCTGCACGTCAACCTGGGGTTCCGGACCCAGCGGCTCATGATCTTCAACGCCAATGCGACCTTAAGCCGCCCCAAACTGGCGGACGCGCTGGCGTTCTACAAGGACGTGCTGGGCCGCCTGTCGGCACTGCCCGAAGTCTCGGGTGTGGGGGCGGCAGCCGATGGTCCTTTTGGCGACGGCACGACGGCTGGGAACATCACGGTGGAAGGCTACGCGGCCCAGCCCGACGAGTACACGGGCGCAGCGACGGTAGCGGTGAGCGCCGGATTCTTCCGCGCCTTGAACATTCCGCTGCGCGCCGGGCGCGAGTTCACCGCGCGCGACGACCATGCCGCGCCCAAGACGGTGGTAGTCAACGATGCTTTCGTGCGCCGGTACCTGGCAGGGAAAGACCCCATCGGGCGACGGCTCATGTTTGGCGGCAGCAGTCACCCGGTATTCGACCGTGAAATTGTGGGCGTGGTTCCGGATATCCATAACGAGGTGCGCGTCCAGGCCAAGGAAACCATCTACATGCCGTATGAGCAATGGGACAAGCCGGGGCGCCTGGTATTTTACGTGCGCGCGACCGGAGATGAGGGCCGCCTGACCGGCGGACATCCGGCGCCTGGTGCGCGAGGCGGACCCGAACATTCCGGTCATGACCATCCAGCCGCTGGACCTGAAGATTCGCGACTCGCTCTATACCGAGCAGTTGATCGCCCTGCTCAGCGAGGCATTCGGAGCGCTGGCGACCCTGCTGGCGGCTATCGGCCTATATGGCGTGGTGGCCTACGCGGTGGCGCGCCGCACGCCGGAAATTGGCATTCGCATGGCGCTTGGCGCGGTGCCCGTCCAGGTGGTGGTCATGATCCTGCGCGAGGCCGGCGCCATGGCGGCGGCAGGAATCGCCATCGGGCTGGGTGGCGCATTGGCCCTTAGCCGCCTGGTGGATTCGCAACTCTTCGGCATCAAGGCCGCCGACCCGGTGGTGCTCGGCGGAGCGGCCGGAGTGCTCGCCCTGGTAGCGCTGTTGGCCGCGATACTCCCGAGTTGGAAGGCCGCGAGGATCGATCCGGTAAGAGCGCTCAAATACGAATAGGCGGGAGGGCCGGGGCGGAGTCGGCAAGGTCTTGCAAACGCCGTTTGGGGCCAGATCGGCGAGTCGCCTTCGCACTCATGGGATTGCCGGGTGGAAGCGCGTTTCTGGGGAGTGATGCCGGACAGTTGGCGACAAAATGCTACAATCTGGTTATATTACTGGATATACAGAAAGGATCTGGCCTTGAGCACCACTCCGCAAAAACGAGCGCTCAAAAACTACCGGAAGCGCCTGAACCAGAGAGGGCTGGCCCGGTTTGAGGTTCTGGGACTTGACGGAGATCGCGACTTGATCAGGTCGCTGGCAAAGCGCCTCGCCGGCGGCGATTCGGATTCGGTGCGGATTCGAGCCACCGTCCGACGAACTATCTCAGGGGAGCCGCCGAAGAATGGCGGTATTCTGAACGCATTACGCCGATCGCCTTTGGTGGGCGCCGATCTGGATCTCAAACGCCCGGTTATACTGGGACGCGAGGTTGACCTTTGAGCAGGTCCCTGCTCGACACCAATATCATTAGCAATGTCACCAAACCGGTGCCATCCGAAGGCTTGGTAGCTTGGATGGCAGAACAGGCCGACGAGGATTTGTTTATCTCCTCACTGACGGTCGCTGAGATCCGGCGCGGAATTCTGGAGAAGCCCGCCGGACAGAAGCGCAGGGAGTTAGAGCGTTGGTTTTCCGGCTCCGAGGGTCCGCAAGCGCTGTTCGCCGGTCGGGTTCTGCCGTTCGATGAGAAGGCCAGCCTCATCTGGGCGCGGTTGATGGCCGACGGGACGGCGAAAGGGCGGCCACGGAGCCCACTCGACATGATCGTCGCAGCAGTTGCCGAGGCAAATGATTGTGTGGTGATCACGGAAAACGAAAGGCACTTCACGGGTTTGAAGATCATCAATCCCCTGCGGGTGAACAAGCGGTAGCAATGATCGAGGTCGGAAGCGTTTATGGGGAGTAATCTCCCGCAGGGGCCCAGTGGCGACATCCGAGACTCAAAACGACCCGAGAGCCAGACGGCCGAAAGCACCTCACCGCAAACGCCTCTCCGTGGACGTACAGGAATGCTGTACAATACGGATTGGGGTGCGTGATGCCCAGGGAAACAACATATACGAGTCTGCGTGAAAATCTCGCCAGCGTTCTCGACGAGGTGGTCGACCAGCAGGATACGGTGATTGTCCGGCGACGGGGAGCCCGCGATGTGGCTTTGCTTCCGGCCACCGAACTCGCCGGCCTCCTGGAAACTGCGCATCTGCTACGCTCACCACGAAACGCTCGACGTCTTCTGGGAGCGCTTCGCCGGGCAGAGCGAGGAAAGACGAAGCCCGAAACCGTATTGGAATTGAGGCGAGCGATCCTCGGTGAAGCGAGAGCGTAAGCGAGTTGCGATCTTTCAACCCGAGTTCCGGGAGGATCTGCGTTTTTGGGTCAAAACCGAACGAAGCACCGCAATCAGGGTGCTGGATCTCATCGAGGCGGTCATGCGGGACCCCTTTGAAGGGCCAGGAAAGCCCGAACTGCTGAGATATTTACTGGCGGGGTGTGGGTCGCGCCGCGTCACTCAGGAACACCGCCTGGTGTACCGGGTCACGGACGAGGCCATTGATTTCCTCCAAGCTCGGTACCACTACTGACGCCACTGCATCAGCGCCTTGCTTACGTCTTGATTGTCGCGGCTTGGGCGATGGAGGCCAGGTTCAACATCGCGGCGGACTGCCCGGTAATCGCGGCGAGTTCGGCGGCGGCGACGGTGGGATTGGCATTGGGCATCTCGACTCCCTGGCCGACCCCGTTGGCGGGATTGTAGGCCGCCACCTGACCATCGGAGAGGCCGGTGTAATAGTTCTGCTGCCCGTTGCTTTGATACCACGAATCCACCTGCTGGAGGGCGGAATGGTATGCGTTCACATCCCCGGCATGGACCGCGGACCACATGTTGTTCAACAAGGTGTTGATCTCGAAACTGGACGAAGAGAACTGCTTCGTGTTGGTCAGATCGATCGGAACGGTGTCGTTGGCGGGGTTCGGATCGTAGATCTGGTTGGCGGTGCTCGATCCGGCCACGGATTGCAAGCGTGCCTCCAGCGCGTTGGCCAGTTTGGTTTGCCAGTTCGGATCGTAGCTGCCATTGCTGACTCCGTTAAACGTCGAAGTCAGGTCGGCATACGGCACACCGGCGTAAGAGGCCGCAGCCATCAGGTTCGCCAGCGAGGTGCCTGTGCTGCTGACCGGTGTCGGGACGGGCGTGGTGTCGGTGGAGATGGGGAAAGGACTGATCGGCGCACTGGGGGTGCTCGTCGAACTGGGAGTGTTCGTTGAACCGTTGGCAGTGGCACCCACGACAGGAGTTCGTTGTGCCGGCTTATTGGAGGCGATACTATTCAGCAGCGTGCTGAACGCCTGGGTTTGGGTGTTTTTGGCGGGAGCCTGGCTCACCGGCTGGCTCGCGATCGAGTGAGGTCGAATCGGATTGGTGTGAATAGCCACGCCGGATTCCTTGCAGATCGCGTGCCATCCGCAACCTGTTGATCCGAATCTGCCGGTGCGTTCGCGGCAGCGCCATTTTTTTGCCGGGCGTCAAGAACTTGACGCAGCAGCCTCCGGAGCGGCGGCACTCCGAATGTGCCTTTCAGAATTGCGATGGCCCAGCAAAAGCTGGAACAGACCGGCGGATGCCAGGGCCAGTCCGGCCGCGCCCGCGAGCACGGCGCCATAGCCGAAACGCGAGAGCAGCGAGCCCGCGCCCCAGGCGGCCAGCGCCTGCGCCGAAAATGCCACCAGGAAATTCAACGCGGATGCTCCGCTGCGTTCCCGCTCGGCCACCTGGTTCATCAACAGGGTGTTCAGCCCGGGCTCGCTCATCCACTGGAACGCCATGTATGCGACGTAGGCCAGGGCCGCCGCGGTGACCGGTTGCGTGGCAAGCGCGCCCAGACCGCAGGCGGTGGCGGCCATCATCCACACGATGCCGGTCACCAGTCCGGCGCGGCGGAACACCAGCGGGGCAAGCAGCACGGCGATCACCTGGACGGCCTGCGAGCCCGAAAAAATCAACCCGATGCGCTCCACGGGAAATCGCAAACGTGCGAAATAGGCATTAAAGAAAGGATTGAAGCTGCCGGTCGCCAGGTTCCACAGCGCAAAGGGAACCAGGTAGCGCAGCAGGAAGGGATCGCGCGGATAGATGCGAGCGCCTTCCGGCGCAGGTGGCGCAGGCCTCAGATGCAGCGCCGGCCAAATGGCGAGGCCTGCGAGCGCCGCCGCCACCAGCAGGGCCACCTGTTTGCCGTGCACCCACAGAGGCAGCTTGCCGCCCACCCATCCGCCGGCGATGCCTACGGCAAACATCACGGCGAAGAAGAGGCTGAATGCCGTGGGGCGCCGGTCCTCCTCCACCGCGCCCGCGATGGTGGGCGCCATCAGAATCGCCCAGACCGAAAAGACGATCCCGTTTCCGAATGCCAGGCCGGCCAGGGCGGCACGTGAAACCACGAGGGCGCGAAGCGCGCAAAGCATCGAAGTGCCGGCGATGGTCCCCACCAGGCTGCGCCGCGTTCCGAAGCGCCGCACGATGGCGGCCGCGGGCAGCGTGCCAAGCAGACAGCCCACTGTGCCGGCGCTGCTCACCACTCCCAGGAAATTTTCGCGGAAGCCCAAGTCCAGCAGGTGCAGGTTGTAGAGCAGCACAAAAAGGAACAGGGCGAAATTGTAAAGCACGGCGGCGGCCAGGAAGATCCAGAATTGCGCGCCCAGGCGGTTCGTCTTCCACCACCACAGTGAGCCCGAGCGCAGCGTGGGAAATATCGAGGCGGCATGGTGCTTCAAGCGGGAGGCCACATAGGCGCCGTAGCGCAAGCCTCTAAGCGCGCGGCGGTGCCACTCCATGTCGCTTTCGGGGATGTGGATGGCGTCCACGGGACCGGGCAGGCTGAACGGCAGCAGACGCCGGCGAGCCACGCTCCAGGCGTCGCGGCGCGAGTCCAGCAGGCTCAGGTGCAGCCACAGCTCCGGCTTCGAGGAGGAGAACGGGCGGTTGGCCGTGGATACGCCGAACTGGTCGAACCAGGCCTGCGTGGCGTGCGGCAGCCGGTCGAGTTCGTGCCGCGCGACGGCGCTCAGGGCGCAACCGAACCACTCCTCCGCCAACCGGAAGGCGACCGCCTGCAAGCGGCGGAATGCCGGCGAATGCAGGTCGCGCCACTCGTTCCAGAACCCGGCATCGGCGGCATGGCTATCGAGGAAGCGGGCCAGTTCGTACACATGGAAAGGCCGCTCGCTGCCGCGCAACAGGTGGCGCAGCAGGTGCAGCGCCGTATACCCCAGGGCGTCGGCGGGCGCCAGCACCGCCATCGGAATGCCGGCTACTTCGCGGACCACGCGGCGGTTCCAGAACTCCTCCACGTCGGGAACCGCGAGCTTCTCCACCTGCTGGTTCCAGAAGCGAAAATGCAGCTCCACCGCCAGCGGCATCTCGGGATCGTAGAAATCGCCGCGCCATTCCCATCCGGTCTTGCGGATCAGGGCAGGCAGATGGTCTGTGGGGAACCGTTCCATATCCTGCAACGGTTCGAAGCCGAGAGTATGCACCGCTTCCGCGGCCGCCATCACCCTCTCGCGAGGCACGAAGAGATCGATGTCATATTGCGGGCGAATGGCCGGATCCGGAATGAAGGCCGGACATTGGGTGAGGCCTTTGATGGCCAGGAATTCGATTCCGGCACGTTCGAGACACGCCGCCAGGTCGCCGTACAACTGCCGGGCGCGGCGCAGACGTTCGGCGTTATTGCGGACGGCGAGGGCGGTGCGCTCCGGCGCCAGGGCGCTCAGCGCCAGGGTCAACTGCGAGCGATTGCTGAAATCCAGCGCCTGCTCCCACTGGCGTTCGCTGAGCGACGCCAGCAGGTCCGGGCGCGGCTCGCACAGGTGCAGCGCTGCCAGAACGGCGGCGGGAACGCGCGGCAGGCTGGAGCCCTTCACCCAGGGGTTCGGCATGGTTCCATGCTTCAGAAATCGTACCGCAGGGCGAACTGCATGCGCCGGGGATCTCCGGACGTGAAGATTTTGCCGAAGAACGGGCCGAAATCCGGATTCGGACCGGGAATGCCCCAGTTCGGGTGGTTGAACGTATTGAAGGTCTCGGCGCGAAATTGAATGCTCTGCGCTTCACGCAGGCGGAAGCGCCGCTGCAAGGCGAAATCGAAAATATTGTTGCCCGGGCCGGGCAGAATGTCGCGTCCCGGCATCGCCGAAGGTGAATGGCGCCGGAGCGCTGAATGCGGCGGTATTGAAAAACTGGTTGGCGTCGCGCACGCTGCGCGGCAGGGCGATGCTCTGTCCCGGCACGATATTGGGCCGGTTGGGCGTGCCCGAATTGGCGAAATCCAGCGCGAAGTAAAACGGATTCAGCGGCGTCCCGTCCTGCAGGGTCACCGTGCCGCTCAACGACCAGCCGCGCAGCAGAGGCCCAGCCATACGGGTGTCCGGCAGCCGGTACACGTATCCCGCGCTGATCCGCCGGCCGGGGTTAGCGAACGAAAGCCCGCGCTCCAGCCGCAGATTGCGCTCATCCTGCGCGCCCACGCTGTCGAACAGGCCCGGGATGATGGTGTCGGCATCGTCCAGCGATTTCGACCACACAAAGCTGCTCAGCAGGCTGAGCCGTGTGGACAGGCTCTTCTCCACCTTCACCTGCAGCGAATTGTAAGCAGAGTTGGCGATGTGCTGGCGCTGCACGATGGGCCCCAGTTCCGGGAAGGTGCGCAGCGATTGCAGGTCTCCGGGGCGCGGCCCGAGGTTTTCGCCCGTTTCCACGTGCGCCGGCGTGTTGAACTGGCGGAAGCGGCCCAGGTGCGTGCCCTTCGAGGCGGCATAGGCGATCTCCAGCAGCACCTTCTTCGGCAGTTCGCGCTGCACGCTGGCGGTCCATTGCTGGACGTACGCCGTGGGCGCCTTGGGGTCGACTCCGAAATAGCTGGGGAAGCCCGTGGCACTGGTGGTGGCGAACCCGTTGCGCGTGGTCAGCACCGGCAACTGCGTGGCCTGCGTCTCATTGTGGACGTTCAAAAGGCCGTTGAGCACCAGGTCGTAGGTTTCGGTGGAAATTTCCTGGCTGTAGTAAATGCCGTAGCCGGCCCGAAACACAAAACCGGGCAACTGCCACGCCAGCCCGGCGCGCGGCGAGAAGTTGTGGAAGTCCGGATTCACCGCCGAATTCACGCGCACCAGGCGCGGCGCATTTGGAAGCGTGGAATAATCCAGGTTCAACAGGTTGTCGCGCGCTTCGGTATACGGCGCGGCGTATTCATAGCGCAGCCCGAGGTTCAGGGTCAGGTGCGGGTTCACGCGCCACTCGTCCTGTAGGTACCCGGCGTAGTCGTTCTGCCGCAGATAGGCCTGGCCCGACCCGCTGGTCTTGATGGTCTCCTGCGGATAACCCAGCAGAAAATCGGCAAACGGATCGCCGCTGCCCACGCCGGAGCCGTCCGCGCTGGTGAAAACGCCGGAGTAATTGTAAGTGCCGCGGACATTGTTGCTTTGCAGATAATTCAACTGCGAGTGGATGAAATCCACGCCGAACTTCAGTGTGTGCCGCCCGCGGACCATCGAAAGACCGTCGGATGCCTGCCACAAATTGTCGCGCTGCACCTGCGGCAGCGTGGGCGAATCGGTCACCATGGAATAATCCGTGGCGTTGAAATACGGAAGCCCGAAATCGAAGGGATTGGTGTCCGGGTTCGCCAGCCCGAGGGCCTGCTCCACGTTGGTCTTGAAGGCGCTCTCCGGCACATCGTACATCCGCAGGCGCGTGTAGGCGAACCGCGCCTCGTTGATCCACGATGCGCGGCTGGTGGTGTACCCCAGGGCGAGCTGCTGCGCGCGCACCTGCTCGGAAAGCGGCAGCAGCGGGAACGATCCGGCCACCGTGTTGCCCTCGCCGTTGTAAGTGTAGCGGCCGGTGAGCAGGCTCTGATTGGCGAACTGATGATCGATGCGGCCGCTGGCGCTATCGGTGTTGTTCTGGTTGGGCGTGGCATCCAGATAGTTGCCGGACGCGTTGTTGCTGTTGGGCAGCGGCTCGTATTTCGCCAGAAAGGCGCTGGCGATCGGGTCGATGCGGCCCTGCGGAATCTGGTTGCCGGGAAAGGGCGTGCGCGTGTTGGCCGCCACGTTGAGGCTCAGCGGGTCGTATATGATGATTCTGGCCCGCGAAATTGCCCGCGCGCGTGGGAGCGTCGGGCACCAGGCTGACCGCCGAGGTTCCGCCCTTCTGCCGCAGCCCTTCGTAGACGCCATAGAAGAAGGTATTCTTGAGGAGCGGCACCGGGCCTCCCAGCGACGCGCCGAATTCGTTCTGGCGGAAAATGGGGCGCGGCAGAGCGGGATCGTCGAAATAATTGCGCGCGTCGGTGGCTTCGTTATCGAAATACTCGAAGGCGCTGCCGTGCAGGCTTTTGGTGCCAGACTTGGTGACCACGTCGATGGCGCCGCCGCCGTTCTGCGGAAACTCCGCCGGGGCCAGCAGGGATTGAATGTGAAACTCCTGTACCGATTCCATCGGCGGATAGACCGCGATGGCGAAGGTGTTGCGGTCGGTATCGTACGCGCCGTCCAGCAGAAACGCATTATCGGTGGACCGGCTTCCGTTGATCGGCGGATTCAGCGCCACCGAGCCGCGCGAGCCTTCCTGCACGTCGTTGACAACGTCATGCACGAAGCCGCCGAGTTGCCGCGGGATGGCGCCCGGCCCCAGCGTCACCAGCGCTACGACATTGCGCGAAACCAGCGGCAGATCGGCGATGCGCGTGCTGTCCATGCGGTAGCCCAGGCTGGGCTCTTCGGTCTGCACCGGCGAAACCGAGCCCGTCACCGAGATGCGTTCGCTGCCCGTGCCCACTACCAGTTGAATCTCCTGCCGCGCCTTCTGATTGACCAGCAACTCGAGCCCGCCGGCTTCGAAATCGCGGAAGCCCGTCTTCCGCGCGGTCACCGAATAGGTTCCCGGCGGCAGATCCTCGAAGGTGTATACGCCGCGGCCATCGGTCACGGTGCTGCGCGAAAATCCGGTCGAAGTCTGCGCCGCGGTGATGGCGGCCCCGGTAACCACAGCGCCGGACTGGTCCGTAACGGTCCCCGAGAGGGTCGAGGAAGCGATCTGCCCGAAGGCAGGCAGACAAATAAGAGCAAGTAGTAATTTGTTCAATTCGTATTCCTGTTCCTTATCGGCGTTCATCCGCGTTCATCCGCGGCCTAAACATTCTTCAGCCCATCCAGCAGTTCCATGGCGTCTTCCAGCCGCTCGTAGCGTAAACGGTACGCGGGCACTTCCAGCAGTCTCCTGACAGCTCGCTCGTGGCGGCTCCGCACCTCGTGGCCATACGACGGCATCGCGGCCAGCAAAGCATCGGCGGTCTCTTCGCGCGGCGCCAAAATCAGCCCCGGCGTTCCGCTGCGCCTGTCCAGAAATACGATCGCATCGACGCGGCAATGCAGCGCGGTCCGAATCCACGGGAACGCCTCCATCGGAATTTCGATGGAAAGCTTGCCGTTGGGGCGCGCCCGGGTGCAATACCGTTCCAGTTCCGGGAACAGGCGCGGCGCATCGTCGCGAACGCGCGCCTGGTGCGGCTTGCCGATGACGATGCGATCCTCGCTTTCCTGCAATAGCGAAGTGGCGTCATCGGACACAAAGGTCCATCCGGCCCGCGCGCAGGCGAAGGCGAGCGTACTTTTGCCCGCGCCGGAAGCTCCGCTGAGCAGAATGCCGTTCCCGCCACTGGCGATACAGGCGGCGTGCATCGGCATGGTATAGGCTTGCGCCAGCAGGAAGTACACCAGGGGCTCGAGAAAGAACCAGCGCAGCCAGGCGTGGTCCGCCGCCGTCTTCCGCGAAACAAAGGCGTAAGCGAATCGCGATCGGAAGTCCACGCAGGCGAAATTGTCCCGGTCGGATACCACCGTGATGATGTGCTCCTGGGACAGGAACGTCGGCTCGGGCGCCAGTTCGCCCTCGGCCCGCACGATGATGCGGACCTCCAGGGGCGGCCGGTCGAATTCCGGACCATACCACCGCCAGCTTTCCTGTGCGGCGGCCTGCACATCCGGTGAGTTGCTGAGCACCCTGACGCGGAATCCCAGGGGATAATAATCCACCGCCAGAGGCAACTCCACATCATGCAACAAGGGATCGTATAAGCTCTTTCCCACGGTCCTCGATCTGCTCACAAATAATTGATAACACGGGTATTAGCTTTACAGTGGTAAAACTGTTGGCGATCCGTTGCAGGCCGGCGGAAAAGGCGTAAGCTATTTATCGAATGCGCAGCGCCATTGTCCACTATTGGCTGCTCCAGCAGCGCGGCGGTGAAAAAGTCCTGGACGCGCTGTGCCGCCTGCTGCCGGACGCGGACATCTTTACCCTGTTCTGCGACCCGGCGACGCTGAGCCCCGAAGTGCGGCGTCACCGGATCACCGCCTCCGCTCTCAATCCGCTGCGCCGCTGGCATCGTTCGCTGTTGCCGCTCATGCCGATGGCTCTGGAAGGCTTCGACCTGCGCGGCTACGACCTGGTGGTGAGCAGCGAATCCGGCCCGGCCAAAGGGGTCATCACGCCTTCCACCGCGCGGCATATCTGCTACTGCCACACTCCCATGCGCTATCTGTGGGACCTCTATCCGGCCTACCGCAACGAGTGGACGCGCTCGCGCCTGAAGCGGGCGGCCATGGCGCCGCTGAGCAACTATCTGCGGCTCTGGGATTTCGCTTCCGCCGCGCGCGTAGACCGGTTTATCGCCAACAGCCACAACGTCCAGACGCGCATCTGGAAAACCTGGCGGCGCGAGGCCGATGTGATCCACCCGCCGGTGGATGTGGACGCCTTCACGTGGCAGCGGCCGGAGGACTATTTCCTGATCGTTTCCGAGCTTGTGCCATACAAGCAGATCGATATCGCCGTGCGCGCCTTTTCGCGCAGCGGCCGCCGCCTGCGTATTGCCGGCGGCGGTCCGGAACTGCGCCGGCTGAGGAGCATGGCGTTCAGCAATGTGGAGTTCCTGGGGCGGGTTTCCGACCGCACGCTGTGCGAGTTGTATGCCCGTTGCCGGGCGCTTCTGCTGCCCGGGGAAGAGGATTTCGGCATCACGCCGGTGGAGGCCCTGGCCAGCGGCAAGCCGGTGATCGCTTTTGGCCGGGGCGGCGCGCTGGAGACGGTTCCCTCGTTTGGCGGCGTTTTCTTCCGCGAACCCACGGAAGCCTCGCTTGCCGCCGCGATCCGCGAGTTTGAATCGCTCGAACCGGACATTCGCCCGGCGGAACTGCAGGCGCATGCCAGCCGCTTTTCGGAGGCCGAGTTTCTGCGCAAGATGAGCTCCGTGCTATTTTCACCGGTAGCGGAAGCAGGCGCCGCCGTTCGCCGGTAACCGCCCGCCGTTCGCCGAAAACGCCGGGCTTCCGCGCGCCCCCCGCTCTACGCTGAATTCATGCAACCGGAAAATCAAGACCAAAGATCCGATTGGAATGGAATAGAGCGCATGGTCCCGGCGATTGTTTTGATCGCCGTGGGCGCCCTCTTCTTCCTCAATAATCTGCACATTCTGCCGGTGCGCGAAATTCTGCGCTATTGGCCCGGCATCCTGGTGGCTGTAGGAATCATGCTGCTGGTGGATTCGGCCGAGACTTTCGGCAAGTCCGTTGGCGGAGTGTTTGTCGCAGTAGGGGCGCTGCTGCTGGCCCGGAACCTGGGATTCCTGGTGATCACCTGGAACCAGGTGTGGCCTCTCGCCCTGATCGGCGCGGGCCTGCTGATGTTGCTGGACCGCACGCGTTGGAACATGGGTGCGCTGCAAGCCCGGGCCGAACGCCATAGGGGTTTCTTCGGGTTCCACTACCACCCCAAGGAGTCCACCGTCTTCGGGTCGGCCACCCGTAGTTACTACGGGCAGGAATTCGACGGCGGCCGGTATGAGACAGTCTTTGGCGGCATCGAAATCGACTTGCGCGGCTCCCACATGATCGGCGATGAAGCCGTGATAAAAATCGACGCGGTACTTGGCGGGGCGGAAGTGAAAGTGCCCGAGGACTGGCTGGTGGTGATCAAAGCCACGGCCGTCTTTGGGGGCGTCATCAACAGCACCAAAGCCCCGGACCCGGTGCTGGTGCCTCATCCCAAGCGGCTCATCGTCAAGGGCTCGGCGGTGTTCGGCGGCGTGGAAATCAAGAACAAGTAGGCTGCCATGCATCCCCTTCTTGCGCGTCGGAGGCTGGTGGTTTACCTGCTGGCGTGGACACCCATCCTGGCTCTGCTGGTGGCCATCAGTTGGGCCTCCGGACGCTTGCCGGTCTCCGAGGCTGTCTCTGTCCTGGGGCCGCCCTGCCTGGTGTACGCTTTCGTCTGCCTCTCCCCCTGGTACATCTGCCGGACGCGGCCTCTCAGCCTGGCCGGAGTCACCAGCCTGGCGGCCACCTGGACGGTCGCCGCCGCGGCCGGGAGCCTGGTGCTGGCGGGCGCCGCCTGGGTGACGGCCTCGCTCCTCTCCTCGATTCACGGCCTGGAGGGCGTGGACCAGAAAATGCCGGGCGTTCTGCCGCTGCTGTTCGGTATGGGCTTTGTGCTATACCTGCTTTCGGCGGGACTGCACTATACCGCCCTGAGCGCCGAACAGGGCCGCGAAGCCGAACGCCGCGCCGCGGACTCACGCACCCTGGCGCGCGAGGCGGAACTAAGGGCTCTGAAGATGCAGATCAATCCGCACTTCCTCTTCAACAGCCTACACTCGATTGCCGCGCTGGCCACCATCGACGGCGCCCGCGCCCGCGAAATGTGCATCCGCCTGTCCGATTTTCTGCGCAGCAGCCTGGGCTTGACCGATCGTGAGAGCATTCCGCTCCACGACGAACTGGCGCTGGCGCGGAACTACCTGGAGGTGGAGCGGGTGCGCTTTGGCGAACGACTGCGGGTGGAAGAGCAGATCGAAGCCGCCTGCGAGGAGTGCATGGTCCCGGCCCTGATGTTGCAGCCCCTGGTGGAGAATGCCGTGAAGCACGGGATCGCGGGCCTGGTGGAGGGGGGCGCCGTGCGCGTTTCGGCCACCCGTGCCGCCTCCGGCGTGACCATCGCGGTGGAGAATGCCTTCGACCCGGACATGCCGCCGCCGCGTAAGAACGGTCTCGGCCTGGCTCATGTCCGCCGCCGCCTGAAGGTCCGCTACGGCGAAGCGGCATCGCTGGAGGCAGGCAGCATCGGCGATACTTATCGCGTGGTGCTCCATTTCCCCTGCGACGCCGCCTAGAACGAAGAGGCGGGCTCCGACACAACCCGGCTGTGCCGGATCGAGTGAAACTGGCGGCCCGCCTCCGCCCGTCCATGACGGGAGTTACCGGTTGGACGCCGCCGCCACTCCCGGCCTATATGTTTTCGGAGTCGTCGTCACGGCAGGCGGCAAGGAATTCCCTCAGTGGGTGGATTTTGAAGTAGTGTCCAACTGAGTGGAGTCCTCCGGCGCGCGCCTGCGATGTAGTTTCTTCTTTACGTCGGGCCAGAATTCCTTCAGTACATTGGAAAACGCATCGGTGCCGCACGAGATGAACAGCTTGGTGGCGTTGTCTTTGGCGTCGCGCGTATCGGGATAATAGGCGTTGGAGATGGCCGCCGCCAGCGCGTTTCCGCCCCATTCCGATACGTTGAAACTGGCGCGCCCGGAATCCTTCCGGTCAATCAGGATGCGCGTCAGCGCGTACCAGGCTCGATGCTTCTTAGTCCCTTCACCCAGGCGGAAATAGCGCGGATCTTCGTGCAGGATCGACGGGACGATTCCTTCGGTCATCATGTTGCCGATCATCTGGTCGCCGTAAGCCGTAGCGAAACGTTTGGCATACCCCGCCATACCTTGTCCGAACGACGGGTTCTGGTTTTCCAGTTGATATAGCGTGGCGAACAGGCCCGCCGTGGGATACACCGGCCAATCGAAGGAATCCTTGTACGCGATCGCCATCTTCTGGCCCGCAGTGATCCGGTGAAACGGAATCGAGCTTTCGGTTGTTCGGTTGTTAGGCAGAACTCCGAAAATGCGCTTGTCTTCAGGCGCCTGCACCACGGGCTCGGCAGGCCCCTGGGCCTTCATGGCGCTGCCGAGAACAAGGCACGTAACTATAGCGTATGGCAAAGAATGCATTCAGTTTATAGGATGTCCGGCGTCCGGTTCCGGTTACTACCATCTACACGCGTCGCGGACCACTTCATATATCTTATTCCACGCCGGGCCGCGAAAGTTCCCGCGAGTTTCTCAAGCGCGGTGATACACTTCGGGAAATGCGGACCTTATTGCTTTGGCTTGCCGTCGGCGCTCTCAGCGCGGCACAGCCCGCGCAAAAGCCGCCAGTCACCACGTTGATGTACATGGTGAACCGCGCCGATGCCATCGCCGATTTTCAGGCGCACGCGGGACTCACGTCCATCATCGCGCCGCAGACCTTTTCCATGGATGCCCAAGGCTTCGTGATGGGTGAAGTGCCCGCGGAAGTCATGCGCACCGCCCGGGAGAAGGGCATCGCGGTGATGCCTCTGGTGGTGAACAGGGGATTCAACCAGCCGCTCATGCACACTGTGCTGGACGCTCCCGAATCGCGCGCCAGAGCCATCCGCTACCTGCTCTATTACGCCCTGCGCGACGGATACATCGGCTTCCAGTTCGACTACGAAAACATCCACTACACCTATCGCGACAAGTTTACACTTTTCTTCCGGGAAGCTGCGCGCGCGTTCCACCGGCACGGGCTGCAGCTCAGCGCCGCTATCGTTGGCCGCAAAAGTGCCACGCGTAACGCCGGGAGGCCCGGCGGCTGGGACAACTGGAGCGGCGTGTACGATTATGCCGAACTGGGCAAATACGCCGACTTCCTGAGCATCATGGCGTACGATGAACACGGCTCGTCCACCGATCCGGGTCCGGTGGCCGGGCTTCCCTGGGTGCGCGCCATCGCCGAGTATTCGGCGAAGACCATTCCGCCGCGCAAAGTCTCTCTCGGTGTGCCCTTCTACGGCAGGCAATGGGAAGCGGCGGGAGGGGGCAAGTGGCGCAGCCGGTCCACGCGCTACCGCGACGCCTCGGCCGCGATGGCCACCGCCGAGTCGCAGTGGGACGAAAAGGAAAGCTCGCCGCACCTCACGCTCGACGCCGCCGGGCGCCGCACGGAACTCTGGTACGAAGACGCTCGCAGCCTGCGTTCCAAGTTGCAACTGGCGCGGGAAATGGGCTTTCCGGGCGTCTCCGCATGGGCGCTCGGACAGGAAGATCCGGCCTTCTGGCCATCTCTGGAAGCATGGCGCGTGCGCCATCCGAGGGCCGGAGTTGCCCCGGGCACATTCGACCAGCGGAGCAGGCGCGCTGCCCGCATGCTGCCCCGCGGAATGTAATACAATAGCTCACCAAGCGAGGAGGGGACTCCATGGAAACAACGCGACGAGTATTCCTGGGCGCGGTGAGTGCCGCGGGCGCCATGGCGGCTACGCCGCGGCCGGCGCGGCCCGAAGGCGGTTCGCTGCCCAAGCAGCGGCTCTACATCGCAGCCGTGACACCCTGCGACAAGCAACTCAGATTCGACGATGGCATCTACAAAGAAATGATGCCGTGGTTCAAACAGAAGGGCGCCGACGGAGTGGTGGTATTGGGCACCACGGGCGAATATCCATCCTTCTCCGTTGCCGAGCGCAAGAAGGTGGCCGAAACGGCGCTCAAGCATCGCAGCGGATTGAGCATCATCGTGCAGGTAGGGACCACCAATTTTCCGGAAACACTCGACCTGCTGGCCCACGCCACCGCCAACGGCGCCGACGGCGTACTGTGCATTCCGCCGTTCTATTACAAGAAGCCGCCGCTGGAAGGCCTGGTCCGGTACTTCTCGATGATTCTGGAGGCGTCCAAGATTCCGGTGCACCTGTATCACATTCCCGGCACCAGCGCCGTACCTATCAGCAATGAACTGCTGCACGCGTTGGAGAAGTATCCCAACCTGGCCGGCATCAAGGATTCCAATGGCGATGCCGCCGAGTATCAGAGCTACGTCAAAGAATTCCCCAAGCTCAACATGATGACCGGCACGGGCAACAATCTCAGGGCCGCGCTGCAAAACGGCATGGGCGCCATCCTGGCCGAGAACATCTTCCCCGAGTACGCCGCCGCGGTATTCACCGCCGCGCGCCAGGGCAAGGATCTCGAGGCGCCGTACGCTAAGTACCGCGAAATGTCGAGCGCGATGCGGCCGGGCGGCATCGGTTCCTACGGTCCCATGAAATACGCTCTCAGTGTCCGCATGGGCACGCGTCAGACGTATCAGCGCCCGCCGCATCTGGACGTGACCGAAGAGCAAAAGGCATTCATCAAGAGCAAGCTGACGGAACTGAAACTGGCGGCATAACGGCATGGGTCGATTCAAATCGGTTGTATCCCTGGCAACCCTGGCGGTCTGCGTAGCCGCCGGCGCGGGCAAGGACGGCGAGTGGACCTCCTACGCCGCCGACCTGGCGGGCACGCGGTACCGCCCGCTGGACCAGATCAATGCCGCCAATTTTTCCAAGCTGGAAGTGGCCTGGCGGTTCAAGACCGACAGCCTGGGGAACCGTCCCGAGTATAAACTCGAAGGCACTCCGCTGATGGTTCACGGCGTGGTGTATGCCACCGCCGGTTCGCGCCGCGCCGCCATTGCTCTGGATGCCGCTACGGGCGAACTGCTCTGGGTCCACGGCGAGCACGAAGGCGCGCGAGGCGCAGCAGCTCCGCGCCAGCTTTCCGGCCGCGGCCTGGCGTATTGGACCGATGGCAAAGAGGAACGCATCCTTTATGTGACGCCCGGCTACCGGCTGATCGCGCTCGACGCGCGGACCGGCGCGATCGTCCCCGGCTTCGGCGAAAAGGGCGCGGTGGATCTGAAGCTCAACGACGATCAGACGATCCAGCCCGACCTGACTACCGGCGAGATCGGGCTGCAATCGGCGCCTGTCGTGGCCGGTAACACCGTGATTATCGGCGCTTCCTTTCGCGAGGGTATGACCCCGCGCAGCATGCGCAATAACAAGGGGTACGTGCGCGGTTTCGACGTGCGCACCGGCAAGCGGCTGTGGATCTTCCACACGATTCCGGTCAAGGGCGAACCCGGGTACGAAACGTGGCTGGATGGTTCCGCGGAATACACGGGCAATACCGGCGTCTGGACCCAAATCACAGTCGATGAGCAGCAGGGCCTGGTCTACCTGCCTGTGGAATCGCCCACTGGCGATTATTACGGCGGCCATCGCCCGGGCAACGATCTGTACGGCGAGAGCCTGGTCTGCGTGGATCTGAAGACCGGTCAGCATAAGTGGCATTTCCAACTGGTCCACCATCCTCTATGGGATATGGACATTTCCTCCGCGCCCATTCTGGCCGACATCAACGTGAATGGCCGCGCCATCAAGGCGGTGGCGCAGCCCACCAAGCAGGGCTTCCTGTACGTCTTCGACCGCATCACCGGCAAACCGGTGTGGCCCATCGAGGAGCGCGCCGTGGCGAAAGGCAATGTGCCCGGCGAATGGTATTCGGCCACGCAGCCGTTCCCCACGCGGCCCGCGCCTTACAGCCGCAACGGCATTTCCGTGGACGATCTGATCGATTTCACACCGGCCCTGCACGATCAGGCACTCACGGTGATCGCGAGATACAAGATCGGTCCGGTCTTTACGCCGCCGGTGGAGAGCAAAGCCGGCGGACCAGCTGGCGACTCTCACGCTGGGCACCGCCAGTGGAGGCACCAACTGGCCCGGCGCATCTTACGATCCGGAGACGCACACGGTGTATGCGTATGCGTGTAATGCCTGTGCCACTCCGATCGGCCTGGTGCCGTCGCCCAAAGAGATTTCCGACATGCGTTACATTGCCGGCACTGCGGGGCAGCAAGTGACTTTCCGGACCGGTCCCGGGGAAAACGCCGGCGCCGATTCTCCCATGCCGGTACGCCGCACCGGCGGCGGAGGAGGTCGCGGCGGCGGGCTCTCTGTGCAAGGTCTGCCACTGATCAAGCCGCCGTACAGCACCATTTCCGCCATCAATCTGGATCGCGGCGAGATTGTCTGGCAGGTGCCCCACGGCGATACGCCCGACGTGGTGCGGAACAGTCCCGCGCTCAAGGGCCTCACCATTCCGCGCACCGGACAGAGCGGCTACAACATCGGGACTCTGGTCACCAAGACCCTGGTGATCGCCGGCGATGGGCAGATCACCACCACGCCCGAACATCCTCGCGGAGCCATGCTGCGCGCTTACGATAAGGCTACCGGCAAGGAAGTGGGCGGCGTCCTGATGCCCGCTCCGCAAAGCGGTTCGCCCATGACTTACATGTGGAACGGCAAGCAATACATCATCGTCGCCATCAGCGGCGGCGCCTACTCCGGCGAATATGTGGCGTATACGCTGCCCAATGAATAAACCGGCCTTGCTGGCGGTAGTCGCGGTGGCCGCCTTTTGCCAGGCGCAATCCTCGGTCTGGGACGGAGTCTATACAGAGGACCAAGCCAAGCGCGGCGCGGCGCTCTACGCCAAGGAATGTGCCGCATGTCACGGTACCGAACTGAGCGGCGGCGAAGAGGCTCCGCCCCTTTCCGGAGGGGCGTTCATGGCGAACTGGAGCGGCCTGACCCTGGGCGAGTTGTTCGAACGGATTCGCGTTTCCATGCCGGAAGGCAAACCCGGCAGCCTGAGCCGCCAGCAGAACGCCGATATTCTGGCCTATATCCTGAATTTCAATCAATTTCCCGCGGGTAAGACGGAATTGCAGAAGGATACGGAACTGCTCAAACAAATCCGCTTTGAAGCTCAAAAAAGCAATAAATAAATCTTATTTATGGGCCTATAAGACATATTGATTCGACACCAGGGTGCGGAGATGATAGTTTGGCAGAAAGTTCAGCTCGCGTCCATGCTGCCGCGAATACCGCTCCTTGTCGCGAGCAACCGTGCCGCGCGCACATCATCTTCGGCTCACGAGAGGGAATAAACATGAACGTTCTTACAGACGAGCAAAGACAGGATGTAACGAAACGCGGCTTTTCCCGCCGCAACTTCGGACGCATTGCAGCGATGATGGGCGCGGGAGCGGCTGCCCTGCCGTTCTACAACGAGCCGGCACTGGCGCAGCTTTCCAAAGTGAACGCTCCGCCGGATGCCGTTATGATCAACGCCAACGAAAACCCGCTGGGCCCCTGCCCCGAGGCGCGCGAAGCCGTGCACAACATGATCCAGTATGGCGGCCGCTATCGCTACAGCGAAGCCGACAAGGTGGTCAGGCTGCTGGCGGAGCAGGAGGGGCTGAAGCAGGGATACGTGCGTGTTCATCCCGGTTCCAGCGGTCCCGCTGCATCAGGCCGTGCTGGCGTTCACCTCGCCGACGAAGCCCTTCGTGGTCGCCGATCCCGGTTACGAGGCCGGCGCGCGCGCGGCCCGATTCATCGGCGCCAAGGTCATCAACGTGCCGCTCACCAAGAACTACACCCACGACGTGAAGGCGATGGCCGCGGCCAGCCCGGACGCCGGGCTGATTTACATCTGCAATCCCAACAACCCGACCGGCACCCTCACGCCGCAGTCCGAGATCGAGTGGCTGGTCGCCAACAAGCCGAAGGGCTCGATCGTGATGATCGACGAAGCCTACACGCATCTGACCGAGGCGCCGTTCAATTCTCACCTGGTGGCTGCCGACAAGGACGTGGTGATCCTGCGCACCTTCTCCAAGATCTACGGCATGGCCGGGCTGCGCGCCGGCGCGGCGTTCGCGCGTCCCGACCTGCAGGACCGGATCAGCGGCTTCAGCAGCACCATGATGCCGATCACCGGCATGGCCGCCGCCAGCGCCAGCCTGGAAGTGAAGAACCTGGTGCCGGAGCGCCGCAAGATCATCGCCGACGTGCGCAACGAGACTTTCACGTTCCTCGACAAGCACAACTTCAAGTTCGTCCCGTCGGTCTCCAATTGCTTCATGGTGGACGTGAAACGGCCCGGCAACCAGATTGTCACCGCCATGCGCAACGAGAAGGTGTATATCGGGCGCGTCTGGCCGAGCTGGCCGAACCTACGTCCGCGTCACCGTGGGACCGCCGGAGGAGATGGAGAAGTTCCAAGCCGCCTTCCTTAAGGTGATGGCTTGAACCTTCGGGCCGTTCCTGCTGAACAGGAACCCCGCCCGGCGCAAAATACGGTCCGACTCAACTGCTCGGCGATTGTGCGGGTGGCGTGATTGCCGCACTGATCGCGCTGCCCTACGGTTTGGCCTTGGCGTCGCTGATGGGACTGCCGCCGGTTCTGGGGATCTTCACGTCGATTCTGACCGCGCCGGTCATCGCCCTGCTGGGGCGCAACCCGGTGCTGATCGGCGGCACCGCCAGCGCTACGGTTCCGTTCATCGCGGCTGCCGTGCGCAGCCAGGGAATCGGCGGCGCGGCGAAAGTTTCCATCGTGGCCTCGGTAATCATGATGGGCTTTTGCGTGATGCGCCTGGGCCGCCATATCACGCGGGTGCCGCACGCCGTCGTCTCCGGTTTTTCCTGCGGCATCGGCGGCATGATGCTGATCTCGCAGCTCGACATCATGTTCGGCATCAGCTTCGCCCACTTCGCGCGCCGCGGTCACAGCCATCGGTCAATTGGTGGCTGTTCCTGGATCACGTCTCAGCGATGCACGCTGTTTCCGCTGATCCTGGGTGTCACCGTCATCCTGGCCGCCACCGTGGCAGCCCGCGTTTCGCCGCGGTTGCCCGCGCCGCTCATCGGCGTAGGCCTGGCGATTCTGGTCGCCCGCCTGTTCGGCATGCACGAAAAGGAGGTTGGGCTTGCTGCCCGCCTCGCTGCCGCCTTTTGTCGGCTTTTCGTGGAAGGCCACCGACGTGTTCACGGTGCTGCCCTCGGCATTCGGCCTGGCGTTCGTCTCCAGCGTGAATATTCTGATCACGTCGCGCGTGGTGGAACATTTCCGCGGCCGCCACAAGCGCATGAAGGCGTCCGACGCCGATGCCGAACTGGGCGCCTATGGCATCGCCAACATCTTCGCCGGCATGTTCGGCGCGCCGCTCAGCGTGGGGATTCCGGCGCGCAGCCTGGCCGTGGTCCGCTGCGGCGGCACCACCCGGCTTGTCCAACCTGCTGCACGCCGTGTTTCTGGTGCTGATTCTGGCGGTGGGCGCGGGCTTCGTGGCGCACATCCCGATTCCCGCGATCGCCGGCGTCACCGCCTGGATGGGGCTGTGCCTGCTGGATTGGAGCGCCTGGCGCCGCCTGCCGAAAATGAGCCGCGTGGATGCCGCCGCGTTCCTGGCCACCGCCCTGGCGGTGCTTTGCGTGAATGCGGTGCTGGCGGTGGCCATTGGCTGCTCTCTCTACGCCGCCAGGTGGGCACTGCTGCGCATCGCTCCCGAGCTTCGCGGCAATCCGGCCCGCTCGGAAGCGTAGAGCCGGCCTCGTAGCCGTCCCCGCCCCCCTGTTATCATTGGGCGACGATGAGTTTCCTCCGGTCCCTGTTGATCTCCACTCCCTTAATTGTGCTGTCCACCGTGGTGATGGGCACCCTGTCGATTCTGACCTCGTTTTTCGACCGGGAAGGCAACACCCTGCATCATCTGGCGCGCATCTGGGGCAAACTACTGCTGGCCGCGAGCTTCATTCGGGTGCGGACGGAAGGGCTGGAGAAACTCGACCCGCGAGGCACGTACGTTTTCGTGTCCAATCACGCCAGCTACATGGATATTCCGGCGATTCTTTCGCAATTGCCGCACCAGTTTCGTTTTTTCGCCAAAAAAGGGCTATATAAAATCCCGTTTCTGGGCACGCATTTGATGCGCGCGGGCCATTTGCCGGTGGACCGGGACAATCCGCGAGCCCGTCTGAAAGCCATGACCGAAGCATCGCGCCGGATCGCCGAGCACGGCACATGCATGCTGCTGTTTCCCGAGGGCGGGCGCTCGCCGCAAGGCCTCCGGGAGTTCACTGAAGGCGCCGCGTATATCGCCATCAAGGCGGGCGTGCCCATTGTGCCGATGGCCCTGATCGGAATGCGCGAGAAACTGCCGATGGATTCCATCCACATCCGCACCGGGCGGGTGACTCTGCGCATCGGCGCTCCCATTTCGACGAAAGGTATGACGCTGGCGGATCGCGTGCCTCTCACGAAACGGCTCTATGACGAGATTGCGGGAATGCTGGCCGCGTAGTAGGTGAAATCCCTACACAATTATCTATAGAAGTTCCTTTTTCTTCAGCTTCTTAACGTTTCTTAACATGATTGCCGTATCCTCGCGCCTGGCTCCGACGCCTTCTCAATAGCACGGGTGAATTTAGCAATTTAAGAGTAAATAATGTTGAAATATAAATTGATGAGCGGCCTGATCGCGGTGCTGCTGGTGAGCGCCGCCGCCGCGCAACAAACCACCGGCACCGTCAAGGGCGTGCTGGCCGACGATTCCGGCGCGGTGATTCCAGCCGCGACCGTGACACTTACAGGCCAGGGTGCGGCCAAAACGATTCAATCGCAAGGCGACGGCAGCTACACTTTTTCGGGAATCGTGCCGGGCAATTATACGGTGGCGGTCACGCTGGCGGGCTTCGCCCCGTTCACTAAAGCGGTCACCGTGACGGCGGGCGGGACCGTGCAGGTGCCCGTGCAACTGGCCGTGCGCGCCGAAAGGCAGGAAGTCACCGTACAGGGGGAAGCCACCTCGACAGTGAGCGTGGAACCCGACAACAACGCCACCGCGCTGGTCATCCGCGGCACTGATCTGCAGGCGCTCCCGGACG
>CAWKYG010000031.1:0-234028 GCA_963853855.1 uncultured Solibacteraceae bacterium
TACGGGCCTGATCGCCTCCGGCACGGCCGCGCTGAATCAGTGGTACGAGCGCGAGGCCGATCGCAAAATGCGGCGCACGGCGGCTGCGTCCGCTGCCTTCCGGCAGGATGTCGCGCGAACCGCGCGCTGGCTTTCGGCGTGGCGCTTTCGGTGGCCGGCTTCGCCGAATTGTGGCTGGGCGTGAATCTGCTCTGCGCGCTGATCGGCGTCTTCACGCTGGCCAGCTATCTGTTTCTCTATACGCCGATGAAGCAGCGCACCTGGTGGTCCACCACCGTGGGCGCCGTCCCGGGCGCCATGCCGCCGATGATCGGCTATGCGGCCGCAGCGGGCGCCATCACGCCGGAATCCTGGGTGCTCTTCGCCATTCTCTTCCTCTGGCAGTTCCCGCACTTCTATTCCATCGCCTGGATGTATAAAGAGGACTACGCGCGCGCCGGCATTCGGATGCTGCCGGTGGTGGAGCCGGATTGCCGGTCCACCGCGCGGCAGATCGTGCTGTACGGCATCGCGCTGATTCCGGTCAGCCTGATTCCCGCCATGCTGGGAATGTCGGGCCGCATCTATTTGGTGGGAGCGCTGCTGCTTGGGTTTGTGGTTTCTGTACTCGGGCGTGCGGGTGGCGCTGGAACGCAGTTTGTCGCGCGCGCGTGGTGTGCTGGTCACGTCGGTGTTGTACTTGCCGTTCATTTACGGGCTCATGCTTCTGGATAGGCCTGGTCTGTGATTCAAGTTCAGAACCTTACCCATCGATACGGTGACCGCGTCGCGCTTTCGAACGTCAGCTTCGAAGTGAAAAAAGGCGAAATCTTCGGCCTGCTGGGGCCGAACGGCGGCGGCAAATCCACTCTCTTTCGAATTCTCTCCACCATGATGGTGCCGACCGAGGGCACGCGTGATGCTGGCCGGCCACGATGTGGTGCGCGATCCGGCGGCGGTGCGGCGCCAGGTGGGTGTGGTGTTCCAGACGCAAAGCCTCGACAAGGCGCTCACGGTGGAAGAGAATCTGCGCGCGCAGGGCCATCTGCACGGCTTGAGCGGCGCGCTGCTGCGCGAGCGCATGGAAGCCGCCATGGAGCGACTGGGCATTGACCGACCGCCGCAAAGACCTGGTGGACACGCTTTCCGGCGGATTGCGCCGGCGCGTCGAGATTGCCAAGGCGCTGCTGCATCGGCCGCAGGTGCTGCTCATGGACGAGGCGTCCACCGGGCTCGATCCGGCGGCGCGCCGCGACCTTTCGCGCCACGTGGAGAGGCTGCGCACCGAGGAAGGCGTCACCATCCTGCTCACCACCCACATTCTGGAAGAGGCCGACCGCTGCGACCGGCTGGTGCTGCTGCACCAGGGGAACATCGTGGCGCAGGGCAGCCCGGAGGAGCTGCGGTCGCGCATCGGCGGCGACGTGGTGGTGCTGGAGACTGAGCGATCGCGCGGGCCTGGCGGCGCGCATCGAGCAGCGCTTCGGTATGAAACGCCGCGGCGCGCGACGGGCAGGTGCGCGTCGAAATCGAGAACGGCCATCGCTTCATCGCCGAAGTGGTGGAGGCGTTTCCAGGCGCCATCCAATCCGTGGGCCTGCACAAGCCGACTTTGGAAGACGTATTCGTACGGGAAACGGGAGCGTCCATTGAGTAGCTTTTTCTTACCGGCGGCGACCCTGTGGCAGCGCGAACTGGTGCGCTTCTGGCGCCAGAAGAGCCGCGTGCTGGGCGTGGTGGCTTCGCCGCTGGTTTTCTGGCTGTTGATCGGCTACGGCTCGAACGACCTGGCGCGATTCTATGCGGGCGCGCTGGTGCTGACGGTGATGTTCTCGGCAATCTTTTCGACGATCTCCATCATCGAAGACCGCCGCGAAGGATTTCTGCTTTCCATGCTGGTGTCTCCGGCGCCGCGCACCAGCATGGTATTGGGCAAGATTCTGGGCGCGGCTACGCTGGCGTGGATTCAGGGACTGATCTTCCTGTGTTTCGCGCCGCTGGCCGGCGTGCGCGTGGACCTGGTGGAACTGATTCCATCGCGGCGGCGATTTTTCTGATTTCGTTCACGCTCACCGGGCTGGGCTTCGTGATCGCCTGGCGGATGGACTCCACCTCCGGATTCCATGCCATTATGAATTTGCTGCTGGTGCCCATGTGGATGGTCTCCGGATCGCTCTTCCCCATGGCTACGGCGCACGGCTTCGATAAAATGCGATCATGTGGGTAAATCCGCTGACCTACTCCATCTCGCTGCTGAACTTTACGCTGCGCCTTCCCAATGCCACTCCGGGTCCCGTGGAGAGCCTGATCGTGACGGCGGCCTTCGGGCTGGTGCTGCTGCTCCTATCGGGCGTGATGGCGGCCCAAAAGGCCACCCGAAGCGCGGCATGAGGCTCGCTTCAATCGCCGGGCTTGTCTGGCTGGTTTCGCTCACCGGCTGCATACAGCCCAAGCCATTAGACGATTTGGGGTCCGCGCCTTCCTTCCAATTGACCGCGGAGAACGGGCAGCCGTTCGATAGCAAGTCGCTGGCCGGGCACGTGTGGGTGGCGGACTTCGTGTATACCACCTGTACCGGTCCGTGCCCCATGATGAGCTCGCAAATGCACCAGCTCCAGAATTCCACCGCGGAGATGACGGACGTGAAGTTGGTTTCCTTCACCGTGGATCCGGCGCACGATACGCCCACGGTGCTGGCAGCCTATGCCAAGCACTTCAAGCAGGACCCTTACCGCTGGCATTTCCTCACCGGCAATATGACCCAGCTCAATGCCGTGGGGCTGGGGTTCAAGCTGAACACGGTGGATGGCTCGCTGACGCACAGCACCAGGTTTGCGCTGGTGGACCGCCGGGGTCACATCCGCGGCTTTTACATCACGGCCGAGGACGCCTTCATGCCGCGGTTGATGCATGACATCCGGCAACTGGAAAGACAATGATCTCGATACTGCCGACTATCAACGCGAGCCTGAACTTCATCGCGGCCGTGTTGCTGGTGTGGGCATACGTGTTGATTCGCCGCAAACGCGTGGCGCAGCATCGTAAAGTGATGATCACGGCCTTCTGCGTCTCGTGCGTTTTTCTCATCTGCTACCTGATCTACCACGCGCAGGTGGGCAGCGTGCCGTTCAAGGGAGTAGGCGGGGTCCGTCCCGTGTATTTCACCATCCTGATCAGCCACACCATTCTGGCTGCGACGGTGCCGTTTCTGGCGGTGATCACGTTGCGCCGCGGCCTGACCGCGCGCTTCGACAAACACCGGCGGATCGCGCGTTGGACTCTGCCCATCTGGCTTTACGTGAGCGTGACGGGCGTGGTGGTGTACGTGATGCTGTACCACCTGTACGCATAGAGGCCCGGAACCGGAGCCGCGCGCGCCAGCAAACGCTGTTTTTCAAGACGGTGCTTTTTTTCCTGGCGGGCGCTGGAAAGCGGCCGGAATTTCGCATACACATATATAGGAGGTAGTCGTGCGGAGTCCGCTGCCGGCTGACCGATGGACGCAGATCGAGGCGATTTTCCAGGCCAGTATCGATCTGCCGCCCGGCGCACAGGAGGCATTCCTCGAGGAACAGTGCCACGGAGACCCGGAACTCCGGGCGGAAGTGTTCTCCCTGCTGCAATTCGATCTTGCCGAAGAACCGCCCCTGCTGGAGGCTATCAACGCTGGAGTGGCCAGTGTTCTGGGTGACGACCCAGTTGCCGGCCAGATGCTGGGCCCCTACCGCATCGAGCGCGAAATCGGACGCGGCGGCATGTCGGTGGTGTACCTGGCGGCTCGCGCCGATGGCGAGTTTCAGAAACGCGTGGCCGTCAAACTGATCAAGCGCGGCATGGATACGGCCTCCGTGATCCAGCGCCTGCGCCGCGAGCGGCGTATTCTGGCCGGCTTCGAGCATCCCTGCATCGCGCGCCTGCTGGATGGAGGGACTACCCCCGAGGGGCTCCCGTGGATCGCCATGGAATACATCGAGGGGCTGCCCATCAATCGATTCTGCGAGGAGCGCGGGCTGTCCATCGAAGAGCGCTGTCTGCCTGATCTGCAAGGTTTGCGATGCCGTGGCGTATGCGCATCGCAACCTGGTGGTGCATCGCGACCTGAAGCCGAGCAATATTCTGATTACGCCGGACGGAAACCCGAAACTGCTCGATTTCGGTATCGCCAAGCTGCTCTCGGAAGACGAAATGGACGGCGAAGAGCCTCTGACTCGCGGAAGCTCGATGCTGCTCACGCCCGAGTATGCGAGCCCCGAGCAGATTCGGCGCGCTCCGGTGACTACCGCCAGCGACGTTTACTCGCTCGGCGTGGTGCTCTACGAGATACTTACGGGCGCACGGCCTTACCGGCTGGCCAACGCCAGTTGGCCGGAAATGGAGCGCCTGGTCTGCGGCGCCGAGCCCAAAAAGCCAAGCGCGGCCGAGGCGCTGCCCGCGCGCATGCGCCGTCGCCTGGCAGGCGACCTGGACAACATCGTGCTCATGGCGATGCGCAAGGACGTGTCGCGCCGTTACGGCCGCGCCGAACAACTGGCCGAAGACTTGCGGCGTCACTGTCAGGGGCTGCCGGTGCACGCACGCCGAGACACGCTGCTCTACAGGGGCGGGAAATTTCTGCGCCGCAACTGGACGGTTGCACTCGCCGGCCTGCTGATCGCGGTCTCCGTGGCTACCGGCACGGTAATCGCGGGCCGGCAGGCACTCGCGGCACGCGAGCGCTTCGAACAGCTTCGCGGCTTTGCGCGCACCGTCCTGGTGGATGTGAACACCCAGTTGAACGATATTCCAGGTACCTCCAAAGCACGCCAGACGCTGGTGGCATACGTGGACGATTACCTCCGCCATGTCGCCGCGCAGCGTTCCGGCGACGATGCGGCTCTGGCCACCGAGTTCGCCACTACGTATCTGCGCCTGGGAGAAATGCAGGGCGTGACGCCGCAAGCCATCGCCAGTTTCGAAAGCGGCCGGCGCCTGCTGGAAAGCAAAGGGAAGGGCTCATCGCTGGGGCCGGCCGATTCGTTGGTGCTGGCGCGGTTGCGGGGGCGGGCGGGTTCGACCCTGTTGGATCTGGGACAGATCCAGTCTGGCGAGGAAAACCTGGCGGCTGCCGAAACGCTGGCTGCCGGAGCGAGCAGGCGCCTGGGCTGGAACTCCGAGGCGGAGCTGATCAAGGCTTTTGCGGAATGGCACCTGGCGCGTCTCTACCGCATGCAGTACCGGCTGGCCGAGGGCGAAAGTCATGCGCGCGCGGCCATTGCAGGGGGCGAGGAGGTCTTGCGGCGCGGATTCCGGACCAAGGAAGCCTACGAAACGGTGAATGGCGCCCGCAACGTGCTGGCCGCGGTGCTGCGCCGGCAGGGCAACTGGCAGCAGAGCATGGAGGTTTACCAGAAGGTGCTCGCGGATACCGAGGAGCGCGCCCGGGTGGACCCGGAGAGCGCCGGCTTGCAGCGGGATCTGGCCCGCTCGCACCAACTCTTGGGAGATATGGAAGTGCGCGTCCCTGGCCACGACGAGAATCAGGTTCGCGCCCACGTCCGAGGCGCCATCGCCATTGCGGAGCGGCTGGCCGCGGTGGATCCGTGGGACAAAACCGCGCAGAGCGAATTGGCCCAATACCTCTCCAGCGGGGCGGAAACGCTGCACCAACCTGAGGAGTGGCAGGAAGGCATGAGTTACCTGCGCCGCGCCTTGCCCATTCTGGAAACGCTGCTGAAGAGCGAGCCGGGCAACAGTGTCTTTCTGCTATACGCGGCATTGACCGAAGCCGATATGGGCGAATTCCTGGTACGTGGCGGCGCGCCGCGGCAAGGCGTGGCCTGGCTTCGCCGGGGATTGAGCGATCTGAACAAACTGGCGGAGAGCGATCCGAAAAACACCACCAATCTGCTGGAAATCATCAAGGTGCAACGCTGGCTCTTCCTGGTTCTGGCCCGCGAAGGGGAGGAAGGCGAGGCTGTGGCATTGGCCCAGGATGGCATCGACAAAGCGCGTAAGGTGGCCGGCAACATCAACGCCGCCCCTGAAAGCTGGCGCGAGTTGCCGCGCGCCTACTCCGCCAAGGGCGACGTTTATCGGGTACTGCGCCAACCGGTCGAAGCGAGGATGTGGTATCGCGTGGCCGCCGCCGAGTGGGACAAGATGGCCGCAAAGGGCCTGCACTTTCCCGATAGCGAACAGGAAATCGCCGACGCGGCAGTGCGTGCCTCCCGGCCTGTCCCGGGAAGTCCCGCCCGCCAATTGAGATAAGATCGTCTTCATGCGCAATTCGATCTTCCTACTGGTGTGCTCCGCCACCGCGCTCTCCGCCGGCGTGCCTTATCTGACCGAGCCGGCGCTGTGCCCCACGCGCCCGGAGATCGCCTTCGTCTCCGGCGGCGACATCTGGGTGGCGCCCGCCAAGGGCGGCGAGGCGCACCTGCTGGTCTCGCATCCGGCCGACGAATCGCGCCCGCTGTATTCGCCCGATGGCACGAAGCTGGCGTTCGTTTCCACGCGCACCGGCAACGGCGATATCTACGTGCTCACGCTGGCTACCGGCGATCTGAAGCGGCTCACCTTCGACGACGGCATGGACCAGCTCGACGCCTGGTCGCGCGACGGCAAGTGGATCTATTTTTCCACCGGCACGCACGACGTCGGGCGCAAGAACGATCTCTATCGCGTCAGCGCCGAAGGCGGCACGCCGATGCCGGTCAGCGCCGACCGCTTCACCAACGAGTTTCAGGCCGCGCCCGCGCCGGACGGCACCACGGTGGCGTTCGCGGCGCGCGGCAACGGCGATCAGCAGTGGTGGCGGCACGGCCACAGCCATCTGGACGAATCGGAAATCTGGCTGCGCAAAGAGGGTCGCCGGCCACGTACGAGCGGATGTCGATCTCAACGGCCGCAATGTCTGGCCCATGTGGATGCCCGACGGCCGGCAGCTCTACTTCATGTCGGACCGCGGCGGCGCGCAGAATATCTGGACGCTGGCGCTCGGCGCGCAAGCCGAAGCAGGTGACCAAGTTCACCGACGGCCGCGTGCTGTGGCCGTCGATCGGCTATGACGGCAAGGCCATCGTCTTCGAGCGCGACTTCAAGATCTGGCAGCTCGACACCAAGAGCGGCGAGGCTTACGCCGCTGCCGATCACGCTGGTGGGCTCGGCGGCGGCGCCGGGAGTCACGCACCTCAGACCTGACACAGTTCACCGACCTGACGCTCTCGCCGGACGCGCGGAAGATCGCGCTGATCGCGCACGGCGAGGTTTTCGCCGCTTCGGCGCGCGATGGCGGCGAGGCCATCCGCGTGACCCACACGCCGGGCCCGGAATCGCAGGTTACCTGGGCGCCGGATTCGATCGCGCATCGCCTACCTGAGCCAGCGCGACGCGGTCACCCACGTCTTCCTGTACGATTTCGCGCATCACGCCGAAACGCAGTTGACGCGCGACGCGCTGCCCGACCAGGGCCCGCGCTTTTCGCCCGACGGCAAGAGCATCGCGTTCGTGCGCGATCGCAAAGAACTGCGCGTGGTCGACCTGGAATCGAAGCAGGAGCGCGTGCTGGCCTCCGGATTCATCGGCGGCGGATTCGGCGGCGGCCGCGTTCGCCTGGTCGCCCGACAGCAAGTGGATCGCGTATGCCGAGCGCGGGCGACCGGCGCGCTGCGCAACGTCTACGTGGTCGCCGGCGGCGGCGGGAGCGCCGCAGCAGATCAGTTTTCTGGCCAACACGCAACGTGAATTCGCCATCCAGTGGAGTCCCGACGGCAAATTCCTGCTGTATCGAAACCAGCCAGCGCACGGAGACCCCGCAGGTGGCGCGCATCGACCTGGTGCCGCGCGCAGCCCAAGTTCGCCGAAGAGACGTTCGACGATCTGTTCAAGCCCGAACCGCCGCGCGGCCGGCCGCGGCGCGGCAGCGGCCGAAGCCAAGCCGCCGGTGAAGCCGGTGGAGATCGAGTTCGACGACATTCGCGAGCGCATTACGCATGCTGCCGATCGGGCTTGACTGTTTCCAATCCGCAGATCAGCCCGGACGGCAAGCTGGCTGCTGTTGTCGGCCACCGTGGGCGGGCAGACCAACTGTATCTCTATCCGCTGGACGAGACGCCCGCCGGAGGCGGCGGCCGGGGCGGGCGCGGCGGCGCGGAGGCGGAGCGCGGCGCGCGCCAGTTGACCACCACGCCGGGCGCCAAGAATCACGCGCAGTTCTCGCCCGATTCGAAGGAGGTCTACTACCTGGAAGGCGGCCGCGTGCAGGCCATCACCAGTCGATACCCGCAGTGGCGCGCGCCGTGACCGTCAACGCCGAGATGGACGTCGATTTCAACCAGGAAAAGATGGCGGTGTTCGAAGAAGCCTGGGCCGGCCAGCGCGACGGCTTTTACGATCCGAAGTATCACGGCGCCGATTGGAACGCGGTGCGGAAGACGTACGCTCCGCTGATTGAAGGCTGCGCGCACGCCGGATGAAATGCGGGCGCATCCTGCGGCTGATGATCGGCGAGCTGAATTCGTCGCACTCGGGAGTCTCGGCGCCCGCGGCCGGCGGCGGCGAGGGCGGCGGACCGCGCGCGGTCACCGGGCAGCTCGGCTTGAGCTTCGATCGCGCCGAATACGAGAGCTCCGGCAAGCTGAGGATCACCGAGGTGCTGCCGCATTCGCCGGCGGAGCTTGGCCAAAATCAAGCCGGGCGAGGAATTGCGCGCGGTCGATGGCGTGGCCATCGGGCCGCACGTCAATCTCGACGAACTGCTGCAGCACAAGATCGGACAAGCGCGTGGCTGCTGGACATCAGCGGGCAGCGAAGTGATCGTGCGGCCGGTGGCTTCGCTGGCCGAGCAGATCTATCGCAAATGGGTGGAAGACAATCGCGCCTATGTCGCGAAGATCAGCAACGGGCGGCTCGGCTACGTGCACATCCGCGACATGTCGGAGCAGGCGCTGACGCAGCTCTATCTCGATCTGGACGCCGAGAATCGCGCCAGGCAGGGCGTGGTGATCGACATCCGCAACAACAACGGCGGCTTCGTCAACGCCTACGCGCTGGACGTGCTGGCGCGCCGTCCCTATCTGACCATGACCAATCGCGGCGGGCCCGCCGGCCCGGCGCGCACCGTGCTCGGCCAGCGCTCGCTGGAACTGCCGACCATCCTGGTGGTGAACCAGCATTCGCTTTCCGACGCCGAGGATTTCACGGAAGGCTACCGGACGCTGAAGCTGGGCAAAGTGGTGGGCGAGCCGACGGCGGGCTGGATCATTTACACCGGCTCGATGGACACTGGTGGATGGGTCGGTGATGCGCATGCCGGGCACCCTGATCACGGGCGCCGACGGCAAGAACATGGAGAACAATCCGCGCCCGGTGGATATCGCGGTGACGCGCCCGATCGGCGAATCCTACACCGGCCGGGATTCGCAACTCGACGCGGCGGTAAGCGAACTGCTGGCCGAGATCGGCACGAAGTGAACGTGTCCGATTTCGGGCACCGTGGTCCCCGATCCGGCCATCGCGATCGGTGTTAGGTGCCTGCTTTCAATCGCCTGGGATGGTACGCGGCGTGCAGAATCCGAACTTAAGGCGAACATGAGCACATTCGGACACGACTTGCGGTATGCCCTGCGCGGTCTATCGAGGAATCGAGGATTCGCCGCTGTGGCGATTCTCACTATCGGTATCGGTATCGGCGCCAACACTACGGTCTATAGCTGGATCCACGCCCTGTTGCTCAATCCACTGCCCGGCGCGGTGGAACCGGATCGCGTGGTGGCGGTGGAGACGGTTGCTGCGAATGGAGATCCGCTAACCACTTCATACCTGGATTACTGCGATTTCCGTGATCACCTGCAATCCTTCCAGGCCATCAGCGCGGTTCAGCCCGCCACGCTGGCAGTGGGCGACGAGACCACCCAGCCCGTTTGGGGAGAGCTGGTGTCCGGCAACTATTTCGACCTGATGCGGGTGCGGCCGGAAGCGGGACGGTTCTTTTCCGGCGCCTAGCGCGACGACGTGCAGAACGCCCACGCCGTCGCGGTCATCAGCCATTCGTTCTGGAAGAGCCGCTACAATCTGAGCAACTCGGCGATGGGCGCCACGTTGCGCATCAACCGCACACCGTTCACCATCATCGGCGTCGCGCCGCCCCGTTTCCATGGTTCGCAAACCGGCCTGGATTTTGACCTCTGGCTTCCCGTCACGATGTACGGTCAACTGACCCACACCGGCACGTGGATGCTGCGCGACCGGCAAACGCGCAACTTCACCATGCTGGCGCGGCTCAAACCGGGCGTAACCATCGCGCAGGCGCGCGCGGAAACGCGGGCGCTGGCCGGCCGCATGGCCGTGTTGGATGCCGATACCAACCAGGGCATCGGCGCCAACGTGCTGCCCATCTGGAAGGGCCACTTCACGCCCCAATCGGTTCTGTTGGCGCCCGTCGCCATTCTCATGGGGGCCAGCGGCCTGTTGCTGTTGATTGTCTGCGCCAACGTGGCGAATATGCTGCTGGCGCGCGCCATGGGCCGGCAGAAGGAATTCAGCATCCGGCTGGCGCTGGGTGCGGCGCCCGCGCGCCTGGGCCAGCAGCTTCTCACTGAGACGCTGATCCTGGCGCTGGCCGGGGCCGCCACAGGTTTAGCGGTGGCAAGCTGGCTCGGCGGTTCCCTGCGGTGGCTGCTGCCCCGCGTGGCTTCCCCCGCGATTCTCCAGCCGGAGCTGGATGGCGGCGTTTTGCTGTTCACTACGGCCGTGGCCTTTGCCGTCGCGATTCTGGCGGGCGCCGGTCCCGCGGTGACTGCCGGGCGCGCCAACGTGAACGACACTCTCAAAGAGGGTGGACGCAGCGGCGCGGCGGGCGTTCACTCCCACTGGTTGCGGGGACCGCTGGTGGTCGCCGAAGTGGCGCTGGCCGTGATCGCCCTGGTGGGCGCCGGCCTGTTTCTCAAGAGCTTCCGGCAGGCGCGCGAGATCCGTCCCGGCTTCGACGCCGAGGGCGTGGTGCTGGCCCGTTTCGATATCGCCTCGGCCGGCTACAGCGCCCAGCAGGCCGACGCGTATTGCCGGCGCCTGCGCGAAGCTCTGGAGCGGGCGCCCGGTGTGACCGCAGTCAGCTACGACGATTCCCCGCCGCTGGGCTTTTCCGGTGGAAGCTGGGAGCCCATCGAAGTGGAAGGCTACGTTCCCGGCCGCAGCGAGAACATGAAGATCGACCGCGACCTGGTGTCGCCAGGATATTTCAACCTGATGAAGATCCCACTCCTCGAGGGCCGCGATTTCGACCTGGGCGACACCGCCACCAAGCTGCACGACGACCCCGCGCACCGCAAGGTGATGATCGTAAACCAGGAGTTCGCCCGGAGATACTTCGCCGGCCGCGATCCCATTGGCCGCAAGGTGCGCGGATGGGGCGAATGGTTCACGGTGGTTGGCGTGGCCGGCAACATCAAATACCGCCAAATCACCGAACATCCGCGTCCCTTTCTCTACGCTCCCATTCGCCAGGTTTACCGCCCCGAATATGGCCTGAATTTCGCTGTCCGCACGTCGGGGCCGCTGCCCGGCGCCATGGCGGCGATCCGGCGGGAAGCTGCGGCCATCGACCCGGCCGTCATGATCTACGACAGCATGCCGCTCACCGAGTACATCTCCGCTTCGCTATACGGCCAGAAGGTGGGGGCCATCCTGTTAAACGTCCTGGGCGGTCTGGGATTATTGATGGCGGCGTTGGGGATGTACAGCGTGATGGCCTACTCGGTGGCGCAGCGTACCGCCGAGATCGGGATTCGCATGACCCTGGGCGCCGAACCGCGCGACATGATGCTGATGGTGTTGCGGCAGGGTCTGGGCTTCGCGCTCATCGGGTTGGTGGTGGGGTCGCTGGCCGCGGCGGCCCTGGCTCGTGTTGCCGCGGCGGTGCTGGTCTCGGTGAGTCCGGCAGACCCTCTGGTCTACGCGGGCGCCGCCGGTTTTGTCGTCACCATCGCCGTGCTCTCCGCGGTGATTCCGGCTTGGCGCGCTCTGCGCGTGGATCCCATCGAAGCGCTGCGTTGCCGGTAGGCCGGTCTACTTCGGCGACCAGAACGGCTCGCCGGCGCGAATGAGCTGAATCGGAACCTCGGGAACGAACTTCCGTAGCCAGATGGCGACATCCTCCATCCCCGGCTCTTCGGAGATGGCGTGGCCGAGGATGATCTGCCCCTTGGCTTTGCCGAGAGCCGCGGCGTCCCTTGCGTATTCGGTATCGTCGAACGCGCCGCCGGCTTCCGGATTCTCGCCGCCGATCGCCACGTCGAGATCGGGCGTGAGACGCGGCATGCCGTAGCCCATTCCCACGGCGACGGCGCTCACCTTGGTTTGCGGGTCGCCCACCACGCGCAAGGTCCGGTCGTTCAGGTGCCGCTTCACATCCGCGGCCAGGGCTCCCAGAGTAGTCGGCGGCAAATGGAACCGGCGCTGTCCGGTCGCGATTTCGAACTTCTCCCAGCCCAGTGCCCTGACCAGTCCCACCCAGATGAAATCGGGCTTGTGCGCGTGCGCGTGATCGTGGAACCGCCAGACCACTATATTGTTTCGCTCGCAGAAGTCCACCTTGAATTTGTAAATCGGATCGCCGGTGAGATCCCTGGTGGCATCGTTGTCGCTCCAGAAGGTGGGCTCGTGGGTGATCACGAAATTCATCCCCGCGGCGTGCGCGCGCTGCAACAGGTCCAGCGTGGCCATGAAGGTGGTGGCGATGCCTTTCACCTCCGCCTGCGGATTGCCGATCTTGAACGTGTCCCGGTAGGTGCGTTCGTTCCACGGAATTCCCAGGTTCTTACGGATTCGTTCCACTACGTCATTGGCAGTCATGCTAAGCGGGCCTCCAATACGCATCTCCGGCGGGAATCCAGCGCACCGGCGCCTCGGGCACCAGGGTCTTCAGCCACTGCGCGCAGAGATTCATGCCGGGCTCTTCAGACAACACGCGCCCTAGCATGATCAGGCCCTTCTTCTGGCCTGCCGCCACGGTATCCTGGGCATATTCCACCGATTCCCATTCCCGCGTCTCTCCGGCGATCACCACGTCGCATTCGGGCAGGCTCTTCATGGTGGCGGCAAGCGGCGAAACGCCGGGCAGCAAGGCGATGCGGCGGACGCGCGTTTCGGGAGCGCCAATCACCCGAATGCCCGCACGCGCTTTGAGTTGCGCCTTCAGGCGTCCGGCCAGCGCTTCCAGGGTGACGGCGGGCAGATCGTAGCGAAGCGGATCGCCGCCTACCTGGTAACGCTTCCATGCGAGCGCCTCGGCCAAACCCACCGCAAACGGATCGGGCTTTCGCGCGCGCCAGAAATCGCCGATGCGCCAGACCACCAGGCGGTTCTTCTCGATAAACGCCTTCTTGCCGAGATACACGGGGTCGTCCGGTAGGGGCGCGTCGGTGCGGCCGAAAAAGACCGGCTCGAGCGTGACGATCAGGTTGGCGTTTTCTTTGGCTGCGCGGGTCAGCACCTCCATCGTGGCCATCGCGCTGGTGGCGACGCCGCGTATGGGCGTTTGCGGATCGCCAATGGAAATGGCGGCGCCCTTTTCGATCCGGTCGATCGCCTGCTGTGCCGTGAGCGGCGCGCGCTGGCCCTGCAATGGCGGCACAGCCAGCGAGGCGCTTGCCGCGATGCGCGCGAAATCCCGTCTGGAAAAGTGTGTGGGCATCTTACCCTCGTCCGATGAATGGCATCTTGGTGGCCATCACCGTGATGAACTGCACGTTGACGTCGAGCGGCAGGTTCGCCATGTACAGAACGGCGTCCGCCACGTGTTGAAGGTCCATGCGCGGCTCCGCTGCCGTGCTTCCATTCGCCTGCAGGACACCGCTGGTCATGCGCTGGGTCATCTCGCTGGCCGCGTTGCCGATATCGATCTGGCCGCAGGCGATGTCCCATGGCCGCCCGTCCAGCGAGATCGATTTGGTGAGGCCGGTAATGGCGTGCTTGGTCGCTGTGTAAGGCGCCGAGTGGGGCCGCGGGACGTGCGCCGAAAGCGATCCGTTATTAATGATCCGGCCGCCGCGGGGCTCCTGCCGCTTCATCATGCGGATGGCCTCCTGGGCGCACAGGAATGCGCCGGTGAGATTGACGCCCACCACCCGGTTCCATTGTTCGACCGTGAGTTCCTCCATGGGAATGGCGGGCGTGCCGGTCCCGGCGTTATTGAAGAGCACGTCCACGCGTCCGAAAGCTTCGGCGGTTTTCGCAAACAGGGCGCGGACCGAATCGGCGCTGCTGACGTCGGTGGGTACCGCGATCATTTCGTCCCCGGTGGCATGGGCCAGGGCAATGGTTTCGTCGAGGTGGGCAGGGCGCCGTCCCGCCAGAACCAGCCGGTATCCGCCGGCGTGCATGGCCAGCGCGACCGCACGCCCGATGCCGCTGCCGCCACCTGTGATGACTGCGATTTTTGGACTCACTGGAACATTACATCACTATTCCGAAATCTATGACATAATTGGGGCAAGTTCACTCACCGGAGGGTCTTCACACATGAAGAAACCGGCACTTTTCCCGCTGCTCGCGGCGATGGCAGCCGTTTCCCTCCATGGACAGGTCGGCGGCGGAATGGGTGGAACCTCTCCCACCACTGGTAGCGGGGGACAAACCAGCGTGCAAGCGAACCCCGGTCGCGGAGGAGACACCAGCCGCCCCATTTACATCTCCGGTAAAGTCGTGATGGCCGATGGCTCGCCAGTCGTGCCGAGCATCGCTATCCAGCGCGTCTGCAGCGGCATACCCCAGACCGTGGCCTACACCGATTCCAAAGGCAGCTTCAGCTTTCGGTGGGGCGACCGGAACATGGTCGTCACCGATGCCGCCGACGCCGGGTCCGGTTCCGCGCGCAGTTCCGGCGCCGGCGGATTCGGGAGCGCGCAATCGGCCGGCGGCGGGAACACGCTGGCGGCCGATCCGTTTGGAAACCGCATGATGAATTGCGAACTGCGGGCCAGCATGGCGGGCTATACCTCAGACGCGGTCAACCTGTTCAATCGCCACAGCTCGGATAGTCCCGACGTCGGCCAGATCGCTCTCCACCGCATCGCCGGAGTGGAAGGCGCGTCCATCAGCCTCACGGCGATGATGGCTCCCAAAGACGCGAAAAAAGCCTACGAGCGCGGCCTTCAGTCGCTGCTGAAAAACAAGCTGGCCGAAGCCGCTAAGGACTTCGAAAAGGCTGTGGCGCTTTACCCGAACTACGCCGATGCCTGGGTGAACCTGGGGAAGGTGCGGCTGGAACAGCAATCCATCGAACCGGCGCGCGTCGCTCTCAAAAAAGCCATGGAAGCCGATCCGAAACTGGTGGCGCCTTACGTGGAACTCGGCCTGCTTGCCGCCAAGGATGGCAAGTGGGAGGAATCCGGCAAGTATCTGGACCGCGCCGTGCAACTGGATCCCCTGGATTTTCCGCAAGCCTGGTATGCCGACGCGGTGGCGAACTATAACATCAGGAATTACGACGCCGCGGAAAAGAGCGCACGCTCGGCCGTGAGGCTCGACCCGCGGCATGCCAACCCGCGATCCGACTATCTGCTCGGACTGGTGCTGGCGGAAAAGAAGGATTACGCCGGGGCCGCGGCGGAGTTGGCGGAATTTGTGAAACTCGCACCCAATGCACCCGATCTGGCGCAGGTGAAAGATCGTCTGGGCCAGTTCCAGAAGCTGATGGGGCCGACCAAATAGGGAGCCGGGTGACGCAAACTCTTTTCATTGGTGTCCTGCTGGCAGCGGCCGCCTGCGCCCAGGACAGCGACGCGAGCGCCAGGGTGAAGCTGCTGCAGGAGGCTGTGCAGGCGAATCCGGAGTCGGCCGAGGCGCACAACAATCTTGGCATGGCGCTGTTTCAGACGGGCGATGCCAAAGCGGCCCTGGGGGAATTTCGCGCCGCGGAGAAACTCGCTCCCGAGGATCCGAACGTCCATTTCAACGTGGGCGAAGCGCTGGCCCGCACGGGGAGCAGTGAAGGGGCCGTGGAGGAACTGCGGACGGCTGTGAGCCTGGCTCCGGGCGACGCGGACCTGGCGCGCCTGCTCGAATCCGTGGAAGCCAGGCTGGCAGCGTCAGGGACCACGATCAAGGTAGATGTGAGGCAGGTGCTGGTTCCCGTGGTGGTCACCGATCCGCAGGGACACCGCATGACCGGCCTCAAGCAGGCGGATTTCCAGGTGTTCGAAGATGGCGTGGAGCAGAAGATCACGTCGTTCAGCATGGAAAGCTCCGGCCTGCCGGCGCCGGACGCCGCGCAGGTTGATGCCGCAGGGCCTGCGGCGGCAGCGGCACTTTCCGCGGCGCCTTCGCCACCCAAGCCGCGCCGCACCTACATGATCGTTATCGATACGCTTCACACTCCCTTTCTGGATCTGGCGCCGGCGCGCGAGGCGCTGGTAAAGTTCTTCCAGCAGGAGCGCGCGGGCGATTCGCAATATGTGGTGATCGCCCTGGGAGTTTCCCCTGAGATGGTGTGCAACGTTACGTCCAACCCAGCCGACGTGCTGGCCGCTTTGGACGGCAAGCGATTTCAGAAGATCTACCTCGACGGTCAACTGGGCGGGATCACGGCGGGCATGGAACGATTCCGGAGCGAACTGAATGACGTTCGCGCCGCCTGCGATCTGGCGGGCAGCGACGGCACCATGAGCGTCCAGTGCGGATCCGGGCTGCTCCGCGTTGCGGAACGGGCACGACAACTCGCGGAATCGGAGCGGAATCTCATTGCGGGGTTTCTCCAGCAGTTCCGCTCGCTGGTTTCGCAACTGGCGAAGGCCCACGACCGCCGCACCATGATTCTGGTCTCCAGTGGCTTTCAGATCGACCCGGGCAGGGAAGCCGCGGAGTTGTTCAATGCTTTCTTCCCGGCGGCATCCCACTGCTTTGTGCCATCCAACGTGATGTGCCCGCAGAACGGGCTGGAATTCAGCCAGCACGCGCATGGCGGCGGAGTTCGAGCCGATCCTGCGAATTGCGGCTGCGTCCAACGTCACCATCGATACCCTCGATTCTCGCGGGCTGTACGGCCAGCAGGCATTCGACGCATCGCAAGGCGGCACCTCGGTCCGCGTAGACGGCGCGGTCGGCCGCGCGGAGAGGGACGTGGCCTCCGCCGCCGGCAATACGCTTGTGGAGATCGCGGCCTCCACCGGCGGCACGGCCTTTCACGACGACAACAATTTGCTCGGAGGCTTGCAACGCGCCTTTGCCGATGGCCGCGACTACTACATGCTCGGGTACGTTTCCGGCAATGCGAACCTGGATGGGAAGTTCCGGGCGATCACGGTTCAGGTGCGCGACCGCAAAGCAGTGGTGAATGCCAAGAAGGGTTACTGGGCGGGGCAACAGCCTACGGCACAATGACCGCGGCGCCATCGATCCGGTCGCTCTTGACCGCCATAAGCGCATCGTTCGCCCGGTCCAGCGGGAACGCCGTGGCCTTGGGCCGGAGGCCGATTTCGCTGGCGATTTTCAGAAAGTCGCGGGCATCGGCGCGGGTCATGTTGGCCACGCTGCGAATCTGGCGTTCGCCCCACAGCAGGCGATCGTAATCGAATTCCGGAATGCGATCCAGGTGAATCGCATTGATGGCGACAACGCCGCCTTTGCGCAGGCTGGAGAGCGCGGCGACCACCACGTCGCCGCTAGGCGCGAAGGTGACGGCGCGGTCCAGGGCGGCCGGCGGCTTTTCGGTTTCGCTGCCGACCCACTCGGCGCCCAGTGAGGCTGCCAGCTTGCGGTGCGATTCGCCGCGCGTGGATACATATACGCGACAGCCCCAGGCATGTAGCACGGAAATGGCGAGGTGCGCCGAGGCGCCGAAGCCGAACAGCCCGACGTGGTCGCCCCGTTCCACTCCGGCGACGCGCAGGCTGCGGAACCCGATGATGCCCGCGCACAATAGGGGCGCCGCATGCAGGTCGTCGAGATCCTGCGGCAGCGGGAAAACGAAATCCGCCCTGGCTGCGGCGTACTCGGCGTAGCCGCCATCGCGGGAGTAGCCGGTGAACGTCGGCGAGTCGCACAGGTTTTCCATGCCGCGCCGGCAGTAGGGGCAGGTGCCGTCCACGCCGCCCATCCACGAAACGCCCACGCGAGTTCCGGAGGGAAGACCGGCGGTGGCGCCCTCTACGATCTCGCCCACAATCTGGTGCCCGGGAATCAGCGGATGGCGCAGCGGCGGCAGTTCGCCTTCGACTATGTGCAGATCTGTGCGGCAGACGCCGCAGGCTCGCACGCGGAGAAGCACTTCGCCTTCCCGTATCGCCGGCTTGGGCAGCTCGCCGATCTCGAGCGGCTGCCGTGGTGTGTTCAAAATGGCGGCTTTCATCGCTTTCATCCAAATTCTATTAGAATGTGGCAGATGCTGCTAGACAACGGAGTTGCCATGGTGACCGGTGCCGGAACAGGCATTGGACAAGAGATTGCACGGCTGTTTGCCGCGCATGGAGCGCGTGTCGCCGTGCTCGACCGGAACGCGGAAGCGAACCGGGCGACGGCTCAGGAACTGGATCCATCGGGGCAGCGGGCTATCGCCCTTGCGGTGGACGTGCGGGACCGCGCGGCTATCGATGCGGCAGTGGCGCGGACCCTGCGGGAGTGGGGCCGGATTGACGTGCTGATCAACAATGCCGGCATTTATCCTCGGCAGGAGTTCCTTTCCATGACCGAAGCGCAGTGGGACGAAATGCAGGACGTCAATCTGAAAAGCATGTTCCACACGCAACAGGCCGTGCTGCCGCACATGATCGCCGGCGGCCGCGGCAAGATCGTCAACATCTCTTCGGTGACTTTCCATCTCGGGGTGCCGAATCTTACGCACTACGTGGCTTCCAAAGGCGGTGTGATCGGACTCACACGTTCGCTGGCTCGCGAATTCGGCAAACACAATATCCATATCAACTGCATCACCCCCGGCGCTGTGCTGGTGGAAGCGGAGAAGGCCGTGGTGTCCGATGAACAGGTACAGGTGTTCGTATCGCAGCAGAGCCTGGTGCGGCGCATTCTGCCGATCGATATCGCGCGCACGGCTCTTTTCCTTTCCTGCGAACTCAGCGACGGACTCACCGGCCAGACTCTCAACGTGGATGGCGGCTGGTACATGCACTAAAACAAAAGCATCGCTTGCTAACGCGCGCGGCTCCGATTAGAGCCGCGAATGTGAGAGAGCGGTTTAGAGATTACTCATGCCGCCATCGATCAGCAGTTCGCTGCCCAGCGTGAATGCCGATTCGTCGGAAGCAAAGAAGACCACCGCCTTGGCGATTTCAGCGGGAGTTCCAAAGCGCCCGGCGGGAACCTGGCTTTGAATGGAAGCGGAGACGGCTTTGAGCTGGTCTTCCGGCAGGCCCAGTTTGCTGTACAAAGGTGTAGCGATGGGGCCCGGGCTGATGGCGTTGACGCGGATGCGGCGCCCTGCCAGTTCGCCCGATACCGTGCGCGCCAGCGAAAGCAGCGCGGCCTTGGAAGCGCCGTAAATGCTGGTGTTGGGCATACCGATGTGCGCGTTGACGGACGCATTGAGCACGATCGGACGCGGGACTGGCGAAGACCGGCAGCAATGCCTGGATCAAAAAAAACGGCCCCTTGAAATTGATTCCCATGGAGCGGTCGAACGCCGCCTCGTCCCATTTTTCAATCGGCCGCATCTCGACGATCCCGGCATTGACGAACAGGATGTCGAGCTGGCCAAAAGCCTCCTCGATGGTCTTGGCCAGGGTCCGTTGGGCGGCAAGATCCGCAGCGTCGGAATTGATGATCAGAGCATCGTTGCCCAGTTCGTGCCGCGCGGCGTGCAGCGTCTCATGTTTCGTGCCGGTGAGCGCGACACGCGCGCCCTCATTCAGAAATTGCCGCGCAGTTTCGAATCCAATGCCGGTGGTTCCGCCCGTAATCAGGGCGCGTTTGTTTTTCAGCCTGTCCAAAATGTTCTCCTGATCAATTTGCGTTTGCGACCGCGACCACGATTTTTCCACGATGGTGGAGAAGTTTGCCGGAGTAAGCGTCAGCGGCGCTGGCGAGCGGAACTACGGTATCCACTACGGTTCGCAGCCGTCCCGTCTCCAGAAGTTCCGCGACCAGGCACAACTGCTTCTGATTCGGTTCGACAATGAAGAAGGCCGCCTTGGTTCTCGGGTCGGCGGGATTTTCCTCGCTGGAGACAATGGTGACCATTCGGCCATCCGGTTTGAGAACACTCCAGGATCGCTGCAGCGTTTCGCCTCCCACGGTGTCGAACACCACGTCCATGTGGCCGGCGTGCTCTTCGAACCTGCCGGATCGATAGTCGATGACCTGTTCGGCGCCCAGGCTCCGGACGAACTCCGCATTGGCTTCCGATGCCGTGGCGGTCACATGCGCGCCGTGAAGGCGGGCCAGTTGAACCGCGAAAATTCCCACTGCGCCCGCGCCGCCGTGTACCAGCACGCGATCGCCGGATTTGAGCCGCGCGCGATCCAGCAGCCCCTGCCAGGCGGTCAGGGCGCTAATCGGTACAGAGGCGGCGTCGGCATGACTCAGTACCGCCGGCTTGGGGGCGACCGCGAAAAAGGGCGCGACGCAAAACTCCGCCATGGCGCCCTCGCTGAACCAATCGTTCATTCCGTAGACCTCGCGCCCCACCTCAAGGCAGCCGACGTCGTGGCCCACCTCCGCGATCACTCCGGAGAACTCGTGCCCCGGGATGGCGCCGGCACGCCGCTCGCCCGATTTGGTGTGAAGCGTGGGATACCAGCCCAGCTCCGTGGGCGTTACCCCGGCCGCCCACACGCGGATCAGTAACTCCCCCGCGCCCGCCTGCGGACGCATGGCGCTGTCCTGAACCAGCGCCGGCCGGGCGCCATTCATGCGCACAACCCTCACTGTTCCCCTCGGACTTCGTGCCGCCGGCGACGGCCGCTCATCAGATATACGGTGGCCCGTGGTTCCAGTAAGGGATCTCCCGACGGTTCGATGCCATCGACGCGCGGGATGGGATCGAAGATGATGTGCTGCTGTTCGACATCGTTCTCCGGATGCACGCTCATCAGTTCTACCGTGCCGAATTCCACTTCGGGCCGGTCCTTGGGCCAGGGAACCGTGGAATCGTTCACAGTGTCTTCCGGTGCCGCCACCTGAACCGCGATGCGCATTTTCACCGGACCCTGGGCGAGCCGGCCTTTGATGTCATCGAACAGGAAGTCCGGCGCCTGCTGCTTCGCCGCCTCTGCATCAAGGTATTCGCCTGCGCCATCGGGACGGATCCGGTAGCGGCCGTATTTCGCGGTTCCGTCGTGGGAGACGAACCGGTAAGCGTTCACCGCGAAGAATGACTCTTTCGAGAAACTGACCGGCACGGGCTTGGGCGCCTGAATGTATGCCAGCGCAGCGGGATGAGCTCCCAGGAAGGTTTCAATTGGCAGGGGGCTGGGCGCTCCCGGCCGGCTGTCGCGTATCGCCTGCAGCAGTTGCAGAAACTCCTCCACATTGCGGGCGGGGAAGGCATCCACGGAGTGGGCGATGATGTCCGTGTGGACATGCTCGGCCAGGTGGAAGCGGATGGCCATGCCGCGCGGGCTGGCGTTGGGATCGTTGTCCGGGATTGCGGGAATGCCCGTCGTGTCTGAGAAGCGCACGGTCACAGGCGTGGAACTCCGCTGGATATGCGGTGCGCGCGTCAGTGCCGCGGCATGGGGCGAAGGCGTGAACCGCCCGCTGAGCAGAATCCCCTTGGCGTGTGCCGGCCGGTAGCCGGGATGCGATCCATTGAGTGCGTCGAAGGTGCGAATAACTTCCGCTGCGATGGTTGCGGCGGGATCGGGTTTCGCTGGTGTCATGCTACAACTATGGACAATTCGGGCGCCCGGGTCATCACGAGATCGAGGATTTCCAGGCTAACCTGTTCGGGGTATGTGCAGATCATTACGCTGCGAACCGCTCTTACTGATCCGTAGTCACCGATTTCGCGCGCGCGATGGCGCTATCGCTGGGGTGACGCTCCAGGTCTGAAAGAAGTCCACTATCGGTCAGGTCGAGCGCATGGGAGTTCTCCCAGTCGTCGTGGACCACCTTCGACAACCGGTTCACCACATCATGCTCCTGCAAGCGGACGGCCAGCTCCCGGCGCCGGTCAAAACTGCCGGAGGTCAGGTTGATGGAGCCGACGATGGCTCGCGACCGGTCCGCCAGCAGTATCTTCGCGTGAAGTTTCAGATGCTTGATCTTGCGGATTCCGATACCGACATCCTGCATAATCCTCAGGTCGCCGATGCCCTCCACCAGCTTCTCCGCCCGCAGGGAATGCGAGGGGCGGGTCATCACCCTGACTTTCACGCCGCGCAGCTTCGCGCGCACGATGTGCTCCACGATGATCGCGTCCTGATAGCGCTCGTTCTGGATGTAGAGCGAGCGCTCTGCGCTGTCGATGAAATGGGCGATTTGCTTCCGCCCTTCTCCAGGGCACCAGATCAGGCTGGACGATTCCCGCGGTTCGAACGGCTTGCGGCTCCAATCCGCTTCGAAGCAGTCGATAACCTCGGTGACTTCCCCGGGGTCCGCGGTCATGACGGCGTAGTCGCGCGTCTTCTCGAAATTCTCCGGTGTCCCAATTCAGCGACCCGATGAACGCCGTCCTGTCGTCTACCACCATGGACTTCTCGTGGGTGACATCATAGGTGGGATTGCTGTCGAGCACGTCGATGCCGGCATCGCGCAGCACGCTGCGGGAGCCTTTATTCTGAATCTCGCCGCTGCGCCGCGCCGGGTTGAGCATGACGCGAATCCTGACGCTGCGTTGGTGCGCCCGGATCAGCGCACCCAGCATTCCGGGGTCGGAAAGGGAGAACATTTTGATGCGCAGCGATTTGGCCGCCGCGTCGATGGCATCCACGATCGGCTTGGCCGAATCGTCCGGCAGAACAATTAACGAGCGTGACATAGTGACCTCCGGTTCATCCCACGGCCTCCGCGCTTTGCGATTCCTCTTGCGCCTTGTGTAACCCGGCATAGACGCCATCCAGCGAGAGCAGGTGCTGGTGCGTGCCTTCTTCGGCCACGGAGCCGTCCTTGACAACGACGATCTTGTCGGCGGCGTGAAGCGTCGCCAGGCGATGCGCGATCATCACCACTGTCCGGCCCTTCATCAGGCGCTCCAGCGCTTCCATCACCCGCTCTTCGGCCTCCACGTCCAGCGCCGCGGTCGGCTCATCGAGAATGAGCACGGGGCTGTTGCGAACCAGCGCGCGGGCGATTCCCAGCCGCTGCCTCTGTCCACCCGAAAGGGTCAGGCCGCGATCGCCGACAATCGTCTGATAGCCGTACGGCATCCGTTCGATAAACTCCTCGGCATTGGCCAGCCGCGCCGCTTCGACAATCTCCCCGGTAGTGGCGTTCGGCCGGCCATACGCGATATTTTCGCGAATCGTTCCGCGGAACAGCACAGTGTCCTGCAGCACGAATCCAAACTGCTGCCGCAGCCCCTGCAACTGGTAATCCCGTATATCCACGCCGTCGATCAGCACGCGCCCGGCCGTGGGATCGTAGAAGCGGGGGATCAGGCTGATGATGGTGGATTTCCCGCTGCCGGTCGGCCCTACGATGCCAACAAACTGACCGGGCTCGACGCGGAAGCTGACGTCGCGCAGCACAGGGGCATCGGCATTATAGCGGAACGCGACATGTTCGAACGTGATCTGGCCGCGCACGAAAGTGGGAATGCGCGCGCCCGGGCGCTCTGGGATCACTTCGCCGGTGTCCAGAATCGACTGAATGCGCTCGGCCGCCACGGCCGTTTGCGCAATCGAGTTAGTCATCTTGGCAAGATCCTGCACCGGCTTGAAGAAGCGCGCCAGGTACGAAAGGAAGACGGTGAGGACTCCGGCCGTCATCACTCCGGCCACCGCCAGGGCCGCGCCCCGCCACAACACGAAGGCGGTGCAGGCTGCCACCGTCACCGTGACGATGGGCGAAAGCGACGACTTGATCTTTCTGGCCTGCAGGGCCGATTGCACCGCCGCCCGGCTCACTTTGCGCAGCCGTGTTTCCTCCAGGTCCTGCGTCCCGAATGCTTCTACCACGCGTTGCGATTCGAGACCCTGCATCTCGACGGCGACGATTTCGGCCTGGTTCAGCCGCGACCTGTTTAGTGGCCTCTTTCACCGCCTTTTTAAAACGGGACACAAACCACAGCAGGAACGGTGTCACCGACGCGGCGATCAGCGCGAAATCCCAGTTCAGCCAGAACATCAGAACTAACATGCCGCCTACCGACAACAAGTCGATGAGGATGGAGAGCGTGCCCGACGAGGCGAAGTCCTGGATGGTTTCGATATCGGTGGTGAGGGTGCTCAGGGACGCGCTCACCTGGTGCTTGTCGTAGTATGCCAGCGAGAGGCGCTGCAGGTGGTGATAGGTGCGCATCCGCAAATCGTGCGCCACGCTTTGCGCCACACTTTCGCTCAGATAGCTGTCGAGATAGGAAGCCAGCGCCCCGATGAGCGCGATTGCAACCACGGCGGCCGCGGCCCAGAGGGCGATTTGCGTCCTGCCGGCGGCGCCCGCCAGCCAGTGCGGGAGAGCCCTTCCCCCCACCACATTATCCAGAATCACCTTGAGCGGCCACGGCGCGGCCAGGCTCATCAAGGTTTCCACGAACATCGCGGAAAGCACCAGGGCCAGGCTCCAACGGTACGGACGTACGATGTCGCGAATGAGACGAATCACGCTGTATTTCCACCTTTAAGAGTCATCGTGCGGTGCGCTGCTCCGGACCCGCGGCAACACGCTCCAACTGCGTGATGCGTTCGCGAATGGCCGCCGTGTAGACCGCGATTTCGGGTTCGGTCGCGCCGCTGGCCCGCAACCCGGCTTGCAACTCGGCGTCGGTCACGCGGGAGAGGTACGTGAGCAGCCAGCGGACATCGCCGGTGCTGATCCCGCTCGTGATATCTTTACCGTGTTTGCCGCGATAGCCCCAGTCCAGGGTTTCGCCCGGCGTGACGCGCACGAAGTTCCGCGACTGCTCGCGGTAGCCGGCCGGATCCCACTTATCGCGTTCGAAGAAACCGCCCCATTTGCCCATGGTCGCGCCCCAGTCGTCGAACGCGTAATAAGTCTGGCCGGCCGATCCCTGCCTGGTATACACGCCGGTGTTGCTTCCCTCGCCGTCGCGTCCGTCCTTGGCATCCCAGTTGGAGGTCAACATCAGCAGCACCTTAAGGCCGCTCAACTCCGGCGTGCCGGTGAACGGATTGTCATTCCATGACCACGTAGCGCCGTCCACGTGCGCCAGCATTTTGTGATCGCGCAGCTTGAACCGGGCGTAGCGGAAGGCGCCGTCCTTGTCCAGGAACGGTTTGGCCCGGCGCAGGTCGTGAGCGCCCGAGATCGTGCCGCTGGCTACGAAATAGCTTGGCTCGGTCACGTATCCCAAAGCGTGCAGGAGGCGCGACGCAAACACGTCGCTGTGGTTCTCGCCGCCGAACTTCACCGTCCAACGGTCGCCCTTGGCATCGTTCACCCTGATTTTGGGGTTGGTTCCCTTCAGGTCTTCTTCGACGAATTCGAAGGGCGGTTTGGGAGCGTGCGCTTCACCGCCGCCTCCCCAAACCCAATCGCGCATGGTCATCTCCCCAGGCGCCTGCCACAGCACCGGCTTGGCGTCCGCGCCCGCGCAGGGCAAAGCCGCCCAACTCAGAGCGAACGAAAGGAACAGCCACTTCGCGCGCATAATCAGTGCCCCTCAACGTGTTTCTTGCCGAGGGGGCGGAACTCTTTCACCACGTTCCAGCCCATGTTGGCGACCATTGTGAGGCCGAAGTTCACGGCCGCATCGCCGGAGCTGGTGGTGCTGGGCGGCTGCCAGATCCGTGAAATAAACGAGGCGCCCAGCGCGCCTCCCACGCGCGAATACGCGAAATGCTCGCGTCCGGCATCATTACGTGCCACAAACGCGGACAGCACAGCGTGTTTAGAGCGTCTGAAGAAGCCTGATTCCGTAGACCGTACGTAACGGTTGTCCTCATGCAATGCCGCGGCGGCGCCGGATTCCAGGGTCTTGCGGATGATGTGCTCGGCGTACGAATTTCCAAAGCGCTCGCCAAACGCTTCGGCGCCTCCGCCCCACTCCTTTGGATTTCCGGTCCACTGTGTCAGACCGCCGGTAAGGGCGGCTCTGGCGATTGCCGCCGGGCCGAACGCGCCCAGAAAATAGGCCCTCCACCGTTCGCTGGCCGTCATGGGAACGAACTCCGGCTTCACGGGAGAACCGGCCGTGCCTGCCGTTCCGGTTGGCCGGTCGGCTGCTGCCGGCGATTCGGCAGGCGGCGTAACTACACTGTTTGTCTGGGCCGGAGCAGTGCTCTGCCATAACAGGAACCCTAATGCGATTGCCGCTAACTTCTTCATTGGTTTGTCTCCTACTCCGGCCCTGGTGGCGGCTCGGTGACCCCTACAAACGCAATCGCGCAGCCAAACCTGCGAGCGTTTCGCGATTAGTCCAAGCCATTTAGTAACAATGTATTGCCGCTCGGAACGCAGCCTCGACCGCAGTCCGCGAGTGTCGGTTGTGTCGGAATTCCGGCAAGTGTCGAAACGCTGCCTTTCGATGGCTCGCGTGCTTGACAAAGACCAGGCCGCGGGTAATAATCGCGTTTCGGAATTGTGCTTCGTCTCTGACGCATTTCCGTGCCTGTCCGTTCCTGGACCGAACTCTCTCGATAAAAGGTGCGCGGTGCAGTTGCGATGAATAGCGTTTACGCCGGGATCGATATCGGCGGCACGAAGACTGCGGTCCTGCTGTCGGCCGCGCCACCGCACGTCGATTCGCGCGTTGAGTTCGCGACTCTTCCCGAACTCGGACCTCAGCGCGCGCTAAAAATGATTGTCGAGGGTTTGCGTGAATCGCTGGCGGCGCGCGGCGTTGCGAGCCAATCGCTGAAGGCCATCGGTGTCAGTTGCGGCGGACCTCTCGATGCCGCCGGCGGCATTATCCAGTCGCCGCCCAATCTGCCGGGCTGGATCGACGTGCCGATCAGAGCCATTCTGGAAAAGGAATTCGGAGCATGCTGCCGCTTGGAGAACGACGCTAACGCGGGCGCCGTCGCCGAACACCGCTTTGGAGCGGGGCAGGGCACTCGCAACATGGTTTTTCTCACCATGGGCACGGGACTTGGCGCCGGGATTATCGCCGGGGGCCGGCTCTACGCAGGCGCCAACGGCAATGCCGGCGAGATAGGCCATGTGCGCCTCACGCGAACCGGCCCGGTCGGATATCACAAAGCGGGATCGGTGGAGGGCTGGGCCAGCGGCGGCGGCATGGCGCAAGTGGCGGAGAAGGTGGTTCGCGCGGCCGTCAAACGCGGGCAGACGTCTCTTCTGGCAGATGCGCTGCGTGCCAACGAGTGCCTCACCGCGCGCGATGTAGGCGAAGCGGCGGCGCAGGGCGACGCACTGGCAATCCGCATCGTCAGATCCACCGGCCGCAGGCTGGGTGAAGGATTGGCCGTGCTGGTGGATATTTTGAATCCGGAGCGGATCGTGATTGGCGGACTGGCCATGCGGCTGGGCGATCTGCTGCTCGAACCGGCGCGCCGGATCATGCTGCGCGAGGCCATCTCATCCTCGGCATCGGTTTGCCGGATTGTGCCCGCCAGCCTCGGCGAGCAGATTGGCGATGTTGCCGCGCTGTGTATTGCGATGGGGTTGTGACGTCCCAGGAGGACGCCGGCAAGAATGAAACTAAGAGCGTTTCCGGTATTTTTGGCATTCCTTGCGATGGGTTTCGCAGATGCGGTGGGGCCGTTCGTAAGCCTCGCGAAGAGTGAATTCCAGTTAAGCAACGCGGTTGCGTCACTGATTCCGTTCGTGGGCCTCAGTATGTTCGGTCTGCTGTCTATTCCCACCGGGATTTTTCAGAATCGCCATGGAAAAAAGATCGTCCTGATGCTGGGGTTGGGGGTGGCTCTGACAGGTATGTTGAACGCCAGTTTCGGGCTGGCCTGGTTCCCGCGCTTCCTGCTCACCATCGTGCTGGTGGGCGCGGGCGCCGCAATTCTGCAAGTCGCCGGGAATCCGATCATGCGAGACGTTTCGGCCAAGGGTAAATACGCACGCAATCTCTCCCTGGGACAGTTCGTGAAGGCCATCGGATCGCTATCGGGTCCCGTGATTCCGGTGGTGGCTGCGAGATTCTTCGGCGCGAACTGGCAGGTGATCTTTCCGGTCTACAGCGTGGCCCTCATTGTCACCCTCCTGGCGGCGGGCACCTTGCGCGTTCCGCCGGAGGAATCGGGACCGCAAGCCGCGACGCTCGGTTCCTGCCTGGCTCTGCTGAAAGACAAGTACGTACTCGCCATGGCCGGCGCCATCTTTTTGTACGTGGGCGCCGAGGTCTGCCTGAGCGCCGGAATTCCGCTCTTCTTAAAAGAGCGATTCGATCTGGACATCGCCCGCGTGGGTCTCCTCGGCACCGGGCTCTTTTTTGCGGCGTTGACTCTGGGACGATTCTGCGGCGGCCTGATACTGAACTGGGTGGCGCCCGCGAAATTTCTGATCCTTACGTGCGCGGTTTCCCTGGCCGGCTTGCTGGGACTCTTCGCTCCGGCCAGCAGTATCGCGGCGGGCGGTTTCTTTGTGGCCGGCCTGGGATTCGCCAACGTTTTCCCGCTGGTGTTCTCCCTCACGCTGGAACACCTGCCGGAGCGGGCCAGCGAGATTTCCGGCCTGCTGGTCACGGCGATCGTGGGAGGCGCCTTACTGCCTCCCCTGATGGGGCTAATCGCCGATCATAGCGACGTACAGGTGGGCTTTCTGGTGCCGATCGCCGCAATTATCTATGTGGCGGTTGTGGCGCTGATGACCGGCCGCGAGCCGCGCGTCGCCGCGGCAGCAGCCTGAGGGGTTTTCCGGCTAGCGCAGCCGCGCGTGTTCTGGGAAGCGTCTACCGGGCTGCGGAAATCACAAACGGGCTCTGACGCTGATATCGCCCGCTAGCGGGGAGGCATTGGCCAGGCGGGGCGGGCGGGCGCGGGCTGACGCGATTTCTTATGTTTTGCGGCCTCTTCCCGCGCAGCCTGGCCGCTCGCATATTCGGACATGTGCGCCTCACTGTACAGGAAGGATCGTTGTTCCTCCCCTTCGCCGCACTGATCCAGCACGCCCCTGCACAGCAGCGGCAATTCCTGCAGTCGAATGCCATATTTTCTGGCGAGTCCGGTATCGATCCTGACGGTAAATGACGCGCGTATCGCGTTGGGCATTAAACCCTCATATTCGAAAACGCGGAATTCCAGAGCCTGACTAAAACCTTTCAGAATGAAGTGCGTCTTTGGATTCTCCATCAAGATCTCAGTGTGGCAGGACCGGGGAGTGTTTCGAGCACGGCAAACCTCCTGGGCTGTCTGGTTGGCCTAAGAGGAAGGACCGGATCGCCAGCCTTAGTTCAGAGGATCCGCGCCTGAACAGAATTGTCCAGTACACCTACCAGTATTGGTTTAGGCGACACCGTCTGTCAAGCTCCATGCGGTACCGCGTGGATCGCTTCCATGCTGGCGCGAGTGCCTGCCAGGACGCGGGCTGGGGCGCAAACGGTTATTCGAGGTATTTGATTGCGGCGTACAAGCCGCCGAACAGGATGATCGAAACCATCATCACGGCGGCATAGAAGAGCCGGCGTTCCCGCGGTGTCGATGTGGCCTGATTGTCGTGTTTGATTTGCTCATCCAAGCTGTTAAACATAGAGCCTCCAATCGGCAAGCGCCGAGTTCTTACTTAACCGGATGATTGCTGCGAAGCCGCCCTGGCAACCTGCGGGAGAGCCCGCAGGGCCTGAGTGACGCGGGCATTGAGTTCCTCCAGCGGAGTCTTCGCCGGCAAGGGCGGCCTGTTGTCCGGAGCCCCCAAGCGGATGCGCCCAATAGACGTAACTGGTGTCACCATCTCCGCTGACCACAACGTGAACGGGAAGGAACACCGCCGGCGCGCGGTCGAGAGCGATTGATTGAAGCAACGCCTCCGGTGTGTCCACCAGGAGCACGATGCACGGCCGGCGGGCAGTTTCCAACTGAAAGTGCGGATTGTTCGAAAGGCTGAATTCCTCTACCACGCTGAGGCCGGCCTCCCGGAGCATGCGCCGAATCACCGGCACCGACCTCTCGACCGTTTCACCAATGATACGAATGTTGCCGGTAGTTGCAAGATTCATCGGCGCCACCATACTCATTCACTGCTAAGGCACTTCACAGGCCGTTTCGACCGGCCGGGATCTGCGCCGGCGCATCGCAATCGCACCGACTGCCTCCGCGATGCGCGACTGAATTACCAATAGCGCGGCGGCAATCGCTGTTTCCGCCTCCCCGGGATCGGGGCAGACCAGGTTTTGCACCTGGATTCGGGTCTCTTCGCCGGCGGCGGAGACGACAACGTGCAGCGGCAGAAAGCTCGCTGCCCACGGATGAGCGCTGGCCATACTCAGCACATCGGGCAGCGGCAACACGAAGAGAATACTGCAAGGCCCCGTGACGATTCCGAGAGACTGCTTCAGGCGTCTCGCTACGTCCAGTTGTCCCACTACTCTGAGTCCGCGGCTGGCGAGGGATCGACGGATGGCTTCGATCGTGCCTGCATATGGCTCCCGCATGCAATAGCTGACATTCCCATCACCGGGCATAGCGTGTTCATCCTTTAGCCCACCAGGGGCAAATTAAAGGCCACCGCATAAAACTGGCGAAAACTTCCCGATGCAGAGAAATGCTACGCCGATCCTGGTGGTCGGGATGCCGCAAGACGTACGATACGCTCTTTGCGTTGTCCCGAATGGGACAGGAAGAGGGCCGCCGCCTCCCGGGAAATCGACCGCCAAACGCCATGGCTCCGGCACGATGGCTCTCCCACCCAACCTTCCGGGCAGGTTCTCGTCTAACAGGAACATGCGAAAAGCTGCGCTTCTCTGGTTTCTGGTTCCGGGCCTTCTCCCGGCACAAAGCGGGCGGTGGATGGTAAAGGCGGATTTTTACGGCACACCGCTCTACTTTCGAATGGAATTGAACCGGCAGGGCGATCAACTTACCGGCACGTTTGGCGGAGACAAGCTGGAGGGAACGGTGAACGGGAATAGCATCCGGTTTCTGGCCAAGGACACGGAGGGCGGGAGCGAGGATGGCCGGGGAACCTGGAACGGCGCCGCCATGTCGGGGACCCTGGTCGTGGTCGATTCCGGCGATCCGGCACATCCGTCCACGCACTCGTTCACGGCTGACCTGGTTCCGCAGCGGCGCACCGGCGCGCCGGCGCGGCATGAATTCACGCCCACCGTATTCTACCGCCAGTTTTCCGCGGCCAATGCGCCGGTGCTGAAGGTGTGGCCGGGCGATACTATTCACACCACGACGGTGGATGCCGGCGGCACCGATGAGAAGGGCGTCGTTCGCGTGTTGGGCGGGAATCCGGAAACGGGCCCTTTCTACATTGAGACGGCGACGCCGGGCGATATGCTGGCGGTGCATCTGACGCGGCTGAAATTGAATCGCGACTGGGCCATCAGCGATGATGCGATTGTGCCGCGCGGAGTGGACAGCGGCCTGGCGGTGAAGATGAAGGACGCCGGGAAAAACGTCCGCTGGCACCTGGATCTGCAGCGCGGCGTGGCGACATCGGAAAAGCCCGGCGAGCACCTGGCGCGGTACACGGTGCCTTTGCATCCCATGCTGGGCTGCATCGCGGTGGCGCCGGGGCCGGCGCAGGCGCCTCCGGGAACAGGCGATTCCGGACGGTTCGGCGGAAATATGGACTTCAACGAAATCGCGGAGGGCGCCACGATTTATCTGCCGGTCAGCGTTCCGGGCGCGCTTCTGTATGTGGGTGATGGGCACGCCGCGCAAGGCGATGGCGAATTGAACGGCAATGCCCTGGAGACCTCCATGGACGTGGAATTCACCGTGGATGTGATTCCCAGGAAATCGGCCATGGGGCCGCGGGTGGAAACGGCGACGCACATTATGGCGGTGGGGCTGGACGGCTCAATCGACGATGCGTTCCGCATGGCTACGGCCGGTATGGCGCAGTGGCTGGCACAGGATTACAAGCTCACCCCTTCGGAGGTGGCGCAGGTGCTGGGCACGTCGGCGGAGTATAAGGTGAGCGAGGTAGCGGACCGCAATGCCGGAGTCGTGCTGAAGATTAATAAGGAGAGGTTGAAGTTTTAGCTGTATTCTGGGAGGAATGGCCAGCCAAAGTTACGCCAACCACCGGCAGTTCGTGCCGATGTTTCACGGAGTGCTGTTCGGCATCCTGTTCCTTACCTTGATCGGCGCCTGCGTCAACCTGTACAAGAGTTGGGGGGACCACGTCGTTTTTTATAGCGCCTCGCTGATTGTGGTGATGGTGGTTTGTGTGATCATCCTGACGCTGTTTGCGCGGATCTTCGCTTTGAAAGCGCAGGACCGCGCCATCCGCGCCGAGGAAAATCTACGGCACTATGTGCTCACAGGCAAATTGCTGGATTCACGGCTCGACATCCGGCAGGTTATTGCGCTGCGGTTTGCCTCCGACGGTGAGTTTGCAGGGCTGGCGCAAAAAGCCGCGCAGGAGCAGATGGCGCCCGACGCCATCAAGAAAGCCGTAAAAAACTGGCGGCCGGATACCTACCGGGTCTAACCCGTCACTTCGCGTTCGCGGGAACCACCGAGGGGCGGGCCACCCTGCCGGACAAAGCTTCATCCAGCGAGATGTGATTCTTCGAGAGAGTTTCTCCGAGCACCTGATCGAGGGCGATGCGGGCGTGGGCGTACGCATCCTTGGCGGTCACTTCGGAAATCTGCGCGGTCACCAGCAGGCGCTGATCCACAATGAGGTTGTTAAAGGTGGAAAGGCCGGAGGTGAATTTCTCCTGCTCGGCTGCCAATAGCTGCTCCTGGAGCACGCGTGTATCCTTGGCCGCGGTGTAGCGCGAACGAGCCTGCTGCAGGGCGTTCATCTGGCTGGAGATGGCTACCACAATATTGTTGAGATCGCGCTGGCTGGTGAGTTCGCCCTGGCGATACTGCAACTGGTCCACGCCATAATCGGCCTGGGCCTGGCGATTCCGAAACGGCGCGGAAAATCCCGCGGCTCCCTGTTCGGTCGGGAAATTGCGCCGGAAAATCTGGCCTAGTGCCGTGCCGTAACCGCCGATGAAATAGGGATTCACGCTTTGTCCGGGGACGGGAGTGCCGGCAACGCCGCGGTTCTGCAGCACGCCCTGCACCTGGAGAGAAGGCAGCAGCGGGTTGGTGGTGCCGGACAGGTTCATTTCATTGGTCAGGTCGCGGATTTTGGAGACGGCTACATCGGGGCGGTTCTCCAGGGCGTCCTGGAGCAGTTGCCGGAGGGGTGGCAGTTCCTCGACGGCGGGAACATCGATGTGATTGAGCGGCACAATCTCCGCGTTATCTAATAAGGGATCATCCGTGCGGCTGAGCGTTTGCTTCAACGAGATGGCCCGGACGGCCAGGTTTTGCTGCGCATCCAACAGATCGATTTGGCGGCTGGTGGCTTCCGACTCGGCGCGCGGACCTTCGACGCGCGGCAAGGCGCCGGCCGCGATCTCGCGCGCGGTATCGTCGCGGAACTTCTGCGCGATTTCGAGCGAATGGCGGCGGGCGGCCAGTTCGTCGCTGGCGGCCACCAGGTCCCAGTATTGATTCAGAGTGTTGACCACCAGATTGAACAGGGAAGCGCGAAAGTTCTCGAGGGATCCCTTCACGTTCACCTGCGCAATGCGGATGCCGCGATCGTTCAGCTTGACGCCGAAGCCCTGCAGCAGGTTGTGGGTGACGGCCAATTGCATGTAAGGCCCGACTACCGGGTTTAACACGTTGCTGGGAGCGTTTTCCTGATCGTGATATTCGTAGTCCTTGAACTGGATTGTGCCGCCGCTGAGCAGTTTTTGGGTCACTTGGGTGTTATAGGCGCGCACGCTGTCGACTAGTGCCTCGGTCTGGCTGGCCGTAGTGTTGAACTGCGGTTGGGTGGTATGCGAAAAGATCGTGGAGTTTTGTATGTAAGGATCGAGTACCGGAGTAATCGCCCCAACCTGCTGAATGGTTGCGCCGCCGTTGCCGCCGCCCCCGCCGCCGCCCCCGCCGTTGGTAAGTCCGGCCGCGGCGATCGCACCGTTGACGCCGATTCCGCTATCCGCCGCGGATATCTGTGAAATGGCGCTGGGCACGCCGCGTATGGGGCCGCCGGCCCTGGCACGTTCGAGCGCGGTTCTGGCCAGTTCCGGGCCGTAGCGGTCGATTTCCAGGTTCAGGTTGTTCTCGATGGCGAGAGCCAGGGCATCCTCTACGCTGAGATACAGCTTGCCCGCACGAATCAAATCGTGCAGCCGGCTGCCGTTGGCCAGCCGGATGGGAGGCACCTGCTGCGGCGCGTAAGAGCGGATTGGGAACCGGAACGGCGGCGGCGCGACTTGGATGGGCATTTGCTGCGCCACCAGTTGCGAGCTGAGGATGGTGCAGATCGCGAGGTGCGACAGGCGCATTCGGCGGCCAGAATCGATTCTCATCGGCGCACCTCCTGACGGACGGGGGCCGGCAGGTTAGCGGGCAGAACCGACTCTCTATGCACCGTTCCGGATACGGCTTCGTCCATGGAAACGTGGTTCACGTCCAACGTACGGCCGAGCGCCTGATCCAGCGCGATCCGCGCGTGCGAGTAGTTGGCTACGGCCTGGCCTTCGGCGGTCTGATCGGCAGCCAGGTCGTTCTGCGCCTGAATCACAAGAGCAACGGTAGAGGCGCCGAACTGAAATCGCAACTGTTCGTTCTTGAGACTCTGCTCGGCAAGTACCCGGGTATCCACGGCCGCCTGGTACCGGGCGCGTGCCTGCTGCAACCCGATCACCGCGGTCTTCACGTCCACCTTCACCTGGTTCAACAAACCTTGCAGCCGCAATTGCGATTGGCGCAGGTTCAATTCGTCGGTGACCGTATCGGCCTGCGCCTGGCGGTTGCGAAGGGGAATGGTGACTGAAATCCCGGCGGAATAGTTGGGAAAATTGCGACGCAGAAGCTGCGCCACCACGTTGGATTCGCCGCCGATGAAGTACGGATTGGGAGCGCCGCTCAGGCCGTTGTAGAGCGGGTTGACCACGCCGCTCAATCCGTTGTTGCTCACGTCGGCGAAGGCCTGCATACTGGGCAGCAGTCCGTTCTTATCGCCTTTCAGCATGATCTCCTGACTTTGGATATTGAGCTTGGCCTGATCGATTTCAATGCGATTGGCCAGCGCCTCTCCAATCAGCTCCGGCACAGCCTTCAATTCGTCGGTCTTGGGAATATCGATGTGGTCCAGCGGCACGATATGCACGTCATCCAGCCAGGCGTTTTGTATGGCGTTGCGGCTGAGCGCGTTCTTGAGCACAATTTCCTGTTGGGCCACGTTGGTTTGCGCAAAGAGCAGATCTTCCTTACTGGAAGAAACGGCGGCCGCTGCGCGCGTCAGTTCCACGGAAGGCAGGGCGCCGGCCTTGACCTGCTTTTGATTGTCCTGTAATAATTTCTGCGCGGTGGCCAGGGCCTGCTCTTTAATGCGCACGGCATCATTGAAAGTAACCAGGTCCCAGTACAGGTTGAGAATCGCGCTTATGGTCACCACCACCTGCTGTTTGACGCTCATCATACTGGCCTTCAGGTTATTGCGCGCCACGCGGATATCGCGGTTGTTAACCGCAATGCTGAGGCCTTGCAGCAACGGCTGGGTGATATAGAACTCGAGATTGCCCTGGAGGTAAGGGTTGAAGAGCGGGCTGGAACTGTTAGTAAGTTGGCGGGATGAGGAAAAGTCCAGTTGGAAGTAAGTTCCGGTAATGAACTGCTGGCTGTACTGCGTGTAGAAGTTACGGTAATTGGTAATCAGGACTTCGGTGGCGTTGAGGCCGAGATTGGATTGCGGCGTGGTGACGCGTCCAAACTGAAAGCTCGTGTAAATGTTGGGATCGAGGTTGGGCGGAGTGGGTCCGATCTGGGTTACCACACTGCCCCCCGCATTGAGGGCGCCGCCGTTCAGTCCATTGGCGTTGGTGCTGACGCCGGCGGTGCTGACGCTGGTGGGACCGGCCACCACCGGAGTATCGGTGCCGCGCAGAATGCCGCCGCCCTCGGCACGGCGCAGAACCTCCCGCGCCAGAAACGGCGAGTATCGCTGGACAGCGATATCCAGATTGTTTTCCAGCGCCAGCGCGATGACGTCCTGCACGGAGAGATAGAGATTGCCGGCGCGGACCAGTTGTTCGATGCGCGGCGAGTTGGTCAACTTCGCCGGTGCTACGATGCGCTTTTCCATGTGGAAGGGACGGAGGAAGGTGCCGATGACCGGAGGTTGTTTGGGCGTCTGGATCGACACTTCCGAGGACTGCGCGTAAAGCGTCGACGCAATCAGAACAAAAACTAGGGAATTCCTCAAGTAGCTCACCATTTCGGAGGTATGCAGTGTGCAATTGGAATTCCACTGAACATATTGGAAAATAAGGAGTTTTGTTCGTTAGGCGGTGTCCGTTTTCGAGAATGGCTGTTCGATTTGGGAACGCGCGGGTATAATCCCTTTCATGACACCACGCCGCAGTTTTTTGAAATCTGCCTTGGCCGTTCCGTTTCTGCCGCAGCAGGCTTTTCCGCGGCCCGAGGATTCCGCGTATTGGGCCAAGGTGCGCGACCAGTTTATGCTCTCGCGCGACAAAGCGTTTTTTAACACGGGCACGATCGGCGCCATGCCGCGCGTGGTTTTCGACAAGACCGTAGAACACCTGCGCAAAATGGCGACCGACGTGGCTGATTGGGATTACAGCGGACCGGATTGGATATCCGGCTATAGTGACGTGCCGGCGATTCGCGGAAAGGCGGCGCGCCTGCTGAACTGCGATGTCAAGGAACTGGCGCTCACGGAGAACGTAACTTCGGCCAACAGTTTTGTAGCGTCGGGCATGGATTTGCCCGAAGGCGCCGAGATCATCATGAGCGATCAGGAGCATGTGGGCGGCACCAGCCCCTGGCTGAATGCGGCCAAACGCCACGGCGGCACGGTGACGGAGTTCAAACTGCCCAAGCCGGCGCATGACCGGGCGGAGATTGTGGCGATCGTGATGAACGCCATGCGCCCTCGCACGCGCGTGCTGTTCCTATCGCATGTAATCACGGCGGCGGGCGCGATTCTGCCCGTAAAGGAGATTTGCGCGGCGGCGCGCGAGCGCGGAATTTTCACCGTGATCGATGGCGCACAGGCGTTCGGTCACATTGCAGTGGACGTGAAGGAGATTGGCTGCGATGCCTACGTGGGCTGCTTCCATAAATGGATGCTGGCTCCGGCGGGCGAGGGCTTTCTGTATTTGCGGGGCGATCGCGCGCCCGGCGTGTGGTCCAGCGTGGCGAGTTTCTCGTGGAACAATCACGACGACAACGGCTTGCGATTCAGCCAGCGCGGCACGGGCAGCATGTCGATGATGATGGGCCTGGAGGCGGCGCTGGATTTTCACAATCAGATCGGCCCGCAGAGGGTGCAGCAGCGGATCAAATATCTGGGCGATTACCTGCGTGCGGGGCTGCGCAAGATTCCCAAGGTGAAAATCTACTCGCCGGAGGACAATTCGATGTGCGCCGGGATAACGGTGTACGGCGTCGATGGCGTGAGCGGTCCGCAACTGGCGAAGGAGATGTGGGACCGGGCGAAACTGCGCCCGCGCGGTTCGAGCGCTGTGGCCATCCGGCACTGCACGCACATTTACAACAGTCCGGAAGAGATCGACAGGGCGTTGGCTGTAGTCCGGGCGCTCTAAGATTTCCTCTCTCCCAGGAACCCGGCGGCGGTGTCCAGGAAGCCGGACCATCTTTCGCCGAAGACCGGACCGTGGCCGGCGTTGGCATCCAAAGCTGGAGGGGATCGAGGCGGCGTGAAGCTGAGATCGTCGTAACAGTCCGCGAAGGATTCCGTGCTTCGGAGGAGCGCCTCAATCTGCGGGTCCCCGCCGGGATGACTGCGCCGGAGGAACTCCCACTGTTCGGCGGAGAGGTGCCGGCGATAGTCGCGCATGATCGGGCGCGCCTGCGCGGGGAAGTACGGGGTGGCGCTTACCAACACCATGGCCTCGCAGGGATCGGGTTGCATGGTGGCGATGTGAAGCAGGACGTTGCCGCCTCCGCTGATACCGGGGGCTTTGCACGAATCCAGCTGCAAGTGCGATAGTGCGCGCCCAGTCCGCGCTGCACCCGGAGAATCCGTGGAGCAGGAGCAGCGGATCGCCGGCGCCGTGGATTTCGAAGTAAATCTGTGTGCCGTTCAGGGTGACTGTCTGGTTCATAAAAGGGCCTTGACATCAGGCGAATAAAAGGCGAAACTGCTCCAGGAGGTTTTCATGCGTATCAGTGATGCACTTTTGCCTGAGTTCGATCAGGAATCCGCCACCACCCGTAAGGTTCTCGAGCGTTGTCCGGAAGAGAAATTCGGCTGGCGGCCGCATGCCAAGTCTTATACCATGGGCGAACTGGCGACGCACATCGCGCAGATGCCCTGGTGGACGGTGGAAACGCTGACGAAGGACGAACTGGATTTCGCGCCGCCCGGAGGGGAGCCCTACAAGGCGGAGATTATCGCTACGTCGAAAGAACTGCTGGAGCAGTACGACAAGAATGTGGGTGCAGCGCGGGAAGCGTTAGCGCAAGCAGAGAACGAACAGATGATGGGCAACTGGACTCTGCTGGCGGGCGGGCAAAAGATATTCACAATGCCGCGCGTCGCCGTGATCCGCTCGTTTGTGATGAACCACAACGTGCATCACCGGGCGCAACTCGGCCTGTACCTGCGGCTGAACGATATTCCCGTGCCCCAGATGTACGGCCCGACGGCGGATGAGCCATAGGCGAGAGGGCGGAAGACTGCGTCGGTCAAACAAGTCTTCCGCCCCGGTGAGCATTACCCTGACCTTCATCCTCCGAGACATGGGCCGCTCGTTTCAATCCGCCAAGGTTTTGCAATTCGGATACCAACACCGCACGGACGGAAACGCAGCCTTCCTGGGCGGTGCACGTGTCCGCTTTGCGTGCGTACCTTCGGGCGCTTGTTCCATTTGGGACAGTCCAGTTGTTGATTTCGCATGATTTCCGCGTGGAACGGAGCGTGCTGTTAAAAGCCGGGTAAGCGATCAGATGGAGGTTTTCAGATGATGAAGATGTGGCACGGATGCGCGCTGGCGTTAGCCATTCTGGCAGGTTCGCTGGTGGCCGGCACCCCGAACGTCAAGACGTACAGAATCAAGCTTATCGAACCCGTCGAAGATCGGCAGCAATCCACTGGCGCCGGGCGATTATAAGCTGGCAATCGATACGGCGTCAGTGCGCGTGACCGAAGTGAAAACCGGCAAATCGGTGGAAGTGACGGCCAAAGTCGAAGCCGGTGAAAAGAAATTCGGCCAGACCGCTATCACCTCGCAGAAGGTGGACGGCATCGACGAGATCCGCGAGATCCGTCTGGGCGGAAGCAAGATTCTGATTGCTTTTCAGTGAGACCCTCCCACCTGGATTGTTCCCCCACTCCTCAGGCTGACCTCAGTCCCTGCTACAGAGTCGTGCCCGCGCGGCTGCCGGAAGCGGCCGGGCGGGCACACTTCCGGATAAACTGGTAGTGGTTTCTGACTTGAAAACCTCTTTGTGGCTGCGGGCCAAGCCCGGACGGATGGTGCATGCCCGCTGGGTCGCCATCCTGGGGGCCATTCTCTTCTGCGGCGGACTGCATGTCGCGATACCGCTTACTCTGCCGCACTGGCACAACATACTGCAGCACCTCTACTATCTGCCTATTGTTTTCGCCGGCATGTACTCCGGCTGGCGGGGAGGATTGTTTGCGGGCCTGCTGGCGGGAATTTCCAGCCTGCCTTATAGCCTTCACCTGCTCGCGGGTGATGCCTTCCTACGCCAGCGACCAACTTCTGGATATCGTGGTCTTTTGCGCCGCGGGGGTGTTCACTGGAATTCTGGCGCAGCGGGAGCGCGAACACCGCCTGGCGATGGAGCGGACCACCGAGCGGCTCACGGAAGTCTATCGCGAATTGCAGGACAGCTTCGAGCAGGTAAAGCGGGCGGAGCGTCTCTCAGCCGTGGGCCAACTCTCCGCGGGCCTGGCGCACGAACTGCGCAATCCCCTGGCCAGCCTGGCAGGGGCCGCCGGTCTTCTGCAGCGCACGCAGACCAGCGAACAGCGGCGGGGCGAATGCGCGCAGATTATTCTGAAGGAATGCGAACGGCTGAACCGGCTCCTGTCGCAATTTCTCGATTTCGCCCGGCCCCGCGCGCCGCATTACCAGGCCGTCGACGTCCAAGACGTGCTGACGGCCGTGGTCGAACTGGCGGCGCATGCCGTTGGAGCGAAGGGCGTTCACATCCGCCTGAGCCTGCCCGCGCAGGCCGCGCTGGTGGAATGCGATCCGGAACAGATCAAACAGGCTCTGCTGAACCTGCTGTTGAATGCCATCCAGGCCTCCCCGGACCCGGGCGAGATCATGGTCGCGGCGCACCGCGAAAACGATCGCATCTATATTGAAGTGGTGGACGAAGGTGGAGGAGTAGACCCTGACGCCATGGACAAAATCTTCGACCCCTTTTATACAACCAGGCCTGACGGCACCGGCCTGGGCCTCTCGGTGGTGCACCAGATCGTGCAACAACACGGTGGGCTGATCACCGCGAAATGCCGCTCGCCGCGCGGATCCAACTTCCAGATGATGCTGCCGGTCCGGCAAGGGGGGCCGCGATGAATCGCCGGACGATTCTGATCGTGGACGACGATCAAAGCCTGCGGCGCGTCATGGAGATGCAACTGGAGGAGATCGGCTGCCAGGTGCTGGCCGCCGCCTCGGGGCGTGAGGCCCTGGAGATTCTCGCGTCGCGCGCGGTGCCGGTGGTGCTCACCGACCTGAAGATGCCGGGCATGTCCGGCCTGGAACTGCTCCACCAGGTACGCAAGGAGCACCCGGAGACCGCGGTGCTGGTGATCACCGCGTATGGCACCGTGGAATCGGCGGTGGCCGCCATGCGCGAAGGGGCTTACGATTACCTGACCAAACCGCTGGATTACAGCCAGCTCGCCATCGTGGTCAACCGCGCGCTGGAACATCAGGAACTGGTGGAAGAGGTTCGTCACCTGCGCGCCACGCTGGACCGCAAGTACGGTTTCGAAAGCATCATCGGTAAATCGCAGAAGCTGCTGCACGTGCTGGATGTGGCATCCCGCGCCGCGCAGAGCAACTCCACCGTCCTGATCCGCGGAGAGACCGGGACGGGCAAGGAGCTGCTCGCCAAGGCCATCCATTGGAACAGCCGGCGCAAGGACAAACCCTTCATCACGATCAACTGCGGAGCCATCCCCAAAGATCTGCTGGAGAGCGAACTGTTCGGGTATCGCAAAGGGTCGTTCACGGGCGCGATGGCCCATAAGGCCGGTAAGGTGGAGATGGCCGACCGCGGAACGCTGTTTCTGGACGAAATCGGCGAGTTGCCGACGGAGCTGCAGGTGAAGCTGCTGCGCCTCATCCAGGAGGGCCAGATCGATAAGGTGGGGGCCACCAGCACCGTGGATGTGGACGTGCGCATCATTGCGGCCACGCATCGCAACCTGGAAAGCATGATCGAAGATTCAGCCTTCCGGCAGGATCTATATTACCGGCTGGCGGTGATTACTTTAGAGCTGCCGCCGCTGCGCGCACGTACCGAGGATATCCCGGAGCTGGTACAGAACCTGTTCGTCAAACTCAAAGCCAGGCAGGAGCGTAATGAACTCTGCCTGGATCCTTCACTTCTGCCCTATTTCTGCAGTTACTCCTGGCCGGGCAATGTACGCGAACTGGAGAACGTGGTGGAACGGTTGATTGTTTTGACCACAGGCGACCGGGTGAAACTGGCGGATCTGCCGGATTTTCTACGGGTCGAGCGGCCGATTCTGGAAGCACTGCACCTGGACCTGCCGCCGCAGGGAATCAGCCTGGAAGGCGTAGAGAAAGAGCTGATTCTGCGCTCGCTGGCGAAGTTCGACTGGAACCAGAGCCAGGCGGCGCGGTACCTGGACATCAGCCGCCGCACACTGATTTATCGCATGGAGAAATACGGCCTGGCGGCACCCGGCCGCGAGCATCAGGAAGCGTGAGGGGCCGGTACCGGCCAATTGTGCTCTTTTCGGGCCAGTCCGTCGAATACCCGCAGTAGTTCCGCGTGCAGCTTGGCGAGGGGGGCTTCCGCTCCGGCCGGAAGACGCGCCTGGCGCATGCCGGCCACACTGACCCAATGCACGTGCGTCACCGCATCGCGGCCGGCAATCACCACATGGAGAGGGAGGAGCGCCGCCGCCGACCGGTCTAACGCCAGGGCCTCCACCAGCAGATACGGAGTATCCACCAGGAGGATGCGGCAGGGACCGAAATCCAGCCCCAATAGCCGGCGGATTCGTTCCGAAATGTCCATTTCGCCGGCTATGGCCAGCCCTCCCGAGGCGAGTGCTTCCCGCACAGCCGGGAGAGCCCTTTCGAAGGGGCAGGCCATGGTGTAGGCGGTCACTGCTGCTTCATGAATCATGGCTACGCCAAAACATCCTCTCGCACGTGCGAGTCCATTCCGAACTTGACATCCGTGGGCTCATCGCGCAGGCTAAATTTTAATGCCCATTTTGCAGGTGATTGTCCTGGCCGTCGTGCAAGGCCTTACAGAATTTCTGCCGGTCAGCAGCACGGCGCATCTCTATCTCACATCCTGGCTGCTGGGATGGCAGACCGAGGCACTGTATTTCGACATCATGCTCCATTTAGGTACGCTACTGGCCATCCTGCTGTACTTTTTCCCGATTGGGTACAGATTTTCGGACAGGGGTTCGGACTGCGCATCGGTAACGACGACGGAGTTGAAGCGCAATCCCATGCTGCTGTGGCTGCTGGCCATCGGCACCGTGCCCGTAGGTGTGGCCGGGTTTCTATTCAATAAGCAGGCGGAGGGCGAGTGGCGCACGCCCTGGGTAATGGGCGCCATGCTGATCGCCGTCGGCATCGTGATGTGGGTGGCGGAAAACGCCGGGCGGAGGGTCGCGCGACCTGGGATCGGTGAACATGCCCGACGCGGTGACTATCGGGCTGGCGCAGGCGCTGGCGATTATTCCGGGGACGTCGCGCAGCGGGATCACCATTTCCGCCGGGCTGTTCCGCAATTTAGACCGGCAGTCCGCCGCGCGCTTTTCGTTCCTGCTTTCGGCCCCGGCGATTGGCGGCGCCGCCGCCAAGACGCTGTGGGACATGCACAAAGCACACCAGCTGCACGCAGTGCTGAACCACCGGCTTTCTGGTGGGCGTAGCCGTGAGCGCCGTGACGGGCTGCCCGGTAATCGCCTGGTTTCTGCACTACCTGCGCCGGAGCAGCCTTCGTCCGTTTGTGTACTATCGCATTATTTTTGGCATAATAGTGCTTGCTCTGGCTTTCATCCGCCGGCCAGCGTGATGAAGCTTCTATCTCCGACGCAACACAAACGGCTGAACGAAGTCACCGGCTTCCTGCTACTCTCGCTGGGCCTGGTGATGCTGCTCAGCCTGGTGTCGTACCACGCCCAGGATCCTTCCTGGGATACCGCCGCCGACGCGCAGCCCCTCAATCTCATCGGCTACCCCGGCTCGTATCTCGCCGACCTGCTCTTTCAGATATTCGGCGCTGCCGCATTGCTATTTCCGCTGCTTTACGTTTCTGCTGGCATGGAAGTGGATCCGGTCCGAGGCAGTGGAGGCGGGCACGGTCAAGGTGATCGGGTCGCTGCTGCTGACGTTGAGCCTGTGCGCCGCGCTGGCGTTTCGCGCCGTGGCGGATCTTCGGCGGGTACCGTCCGGCTGGGCGGCACGCTGGGATACGTGCTGGCCAGTTGGCTGGTGAATTCTCTGAACGTGGCGGGAGCGATTGTGGCTACGGTGACCACGGTGATCGTGGCCGTGTACCTGGTTTCGACCTTCACTCTGGCGAAACTGGCATCGAGTGGTTCGCCGGCCCGCTGGCATGGTTCGGCCGCCGCCGGGAAGCCTGGCAGGCGTGGCGCGAACGCGTACGGGAGCGGTCTCTGGAGAAGGCTCGCGAGCGCAACCGGAAGCGCATGGAGGCCGCGGCCCAGGCTCAGGCTACGCGGCGAAGCAGGAAGAAGGATCAGACCGTGCGCGGCGCCGGAACAGGCAGCGGGAATCCGTACCGGCCGCTGTCGCGGAACCAGGAGACCAGACGCCGCCGTGGCAAACCGAAGAGGAGCCCGTGGAGAACGAATTCGCCGAACTCGACGAAATTCCAATCTGCCAGGTGGAAGATCTGCCGCCGGTGCCTCCGCCCGTGCCTGTCCCGGTAGCTGCGCCGGCGCCTCCGCCGCCCCAGCGCGCGCATCTGTTCCAGTTGCCCGCCACCGAACTGCTGAACGAGATCCCCGGGCGCACCGCCTACGACGAGCAGGAACTGAAGGACATCGCCGCGCAGATCAAGATCGCAAGTTCGAAGAGTTCAACGTGCTCGGCAACGTGGTGCAGATCAACCCGGGCCCGGTGGTGACGACCTTCGAATTCAAGCCCGACGCCGGCATCAAGTACAGCCGCATCATCAACCTGACCGAAGATCTGTGCCTGGGGCTGCAGGCGGAATCGATCCTGATCGAGCGCATTCCCGGCAAGCCGACGGTGGGCATCGAGGTTCCCAACACCAGGCGCGAAGTGATCGCGCTGCGGCAGATGCTGGAGTCCGACGAGTTCGCGCCAGTCGCATTCGCACCTGACGATTTCGCTGGGCAAGGACATCAACGGCCGCATCAGGGTGGCGGCGCTCGAAACCATGCCGCACCTGCTGATTGCGGGATCGACGGGCTCGGGCAAGAGCGTCATGATCAACTCGATGATCATGTCGATTCTGTACAAGTCGACGCCCGACGAAGTGCGCATGATCATGGTGGACCCCAAGCGCGTGGAACTGGGGATGTACGAAGGCATTCCGCACCTGCTGACGCCGGTGATCACGGACCCGAAGAAGGCCACCAACGCGCTGCGCAACGCGGTGCTGGAGATGGAGCGGCGGCTGCGCCTGCTGGCCGAATACGGCGTGCGCAACATCGACCAGTTCAACAAGAAGATCCGCAAGACTGCAGGACGAGCCGCGCAACCTGTTCGACGAGCAGGAGCAGACCGCAGGAAGAGGTGCAAGCCGCTGCCTTACATCCTGATCCTGATCGACGAGCTGGCCGACCTGATGATGCTCGAAGGCCGGAACGTGGAAGAGAGCGTGACCCGCCTGGCGCAGATGGCGCGCGCGGTGGGCATGCACCTGGTGCTGGCGACGCAGCGTCCCAGCGTGGACGTGATCACCGGACTGATCAAGGCCAATTTCCCGGCGCGCATCAGCTTCCGCGTGGCCACGCGCGTGGATTCGCGCACGGTGCTGGACGTGATGGGCGCGGAGCATCTGCTGGGCAAGGGCGACATGCTGTTCCTGCCGCCGGGCTCGTCGCGGCTGACGCGCGTGCACGGGGCGTTCGTCACCGAAACGGAGATCAACCGGGTGGTGGATTTCTGGAAGCAGCAGGCCAAGCCGGAATACGACCAGTCGCTTCCTGATCGCGCCGCCGGCCGACGACGACGACGGCGGCCGAGGGAGAACGCGTCAACGAGCGATCAGGACCCGATGTACGAAGAGGCGGTGCGCGCTGGTGCTGGAGATGGGCAAGGCGTCGACGTCCACGTTGCAGCGCCGTCTGCGCCTGGGCTACGGCCGCGCGGCGCGCATTCTGGACATGATGCAGCGCGACGGCATCATCGGACCGCCGGACGGCAGCAAGCCGCGCGAAGTGCTGAAGCGGCCCGACTGGCTGCGGGAAGTGGAAGACGTGCGGTAGGCGCTGTTCAGCTAAAACAACGCGAAACGGCGAGAATCCTCCGGCGTGGCACCAATTTGCGAACTCCGGAGTCACTCGGAGCAGGCAACGCCCGATCGGTGAGTCGAGTTTTGCAGCCAAGTGGCGTATCCTGGAGATCAGAGGCTCCCAGTATGGACTTCAGAGAAGAGCTAGTGGCGCGCGTTGAGAAACTGCCTCCCGAAATGCAGGAGCGGGTGCTTCGTTTCGTGGCGTCTCTGGCGGCACGCGGTTCAACAGGGGAGAGCGGAACGGCGTTGCGGCACTTCTCCGGCTCCCTGGATCCGGGTTCCGCGCGGGAAATTGCACAAGCTATAGAAGAACATTGCGAGCGCGTGGATGTCAGCGAGTGGTAGGTTTCTCCTCGACACCAACATCATCATCGCGTTGCTGGAGGGCGATGAGGCGGTCGTCTCGAACCTGGGTCAGGCACCTGAAGTATTCGTGCCGGCCATTGTGTTCGGCGAGTTGTTCTTCGGAGCCGCGAAATCAAGCCGGCCTCAGGAGAACTCGGCGAAACTGGAACAGTTTGCAGTAGGCAGGAGCATTCTTCCCTGCGATCTTCAGGTCGCTCGCGAGTACGGACGGCTGAAACAGGATCTTCGGGCGAAGGGGAAGCCCATCCCTGAGAACGACATCTGGATTGCCGCGATTGCCGCTTCGCATGGACTGGTTCTGGCCACGCGCGACCGGCACTTCCGTGAAGTTGACGGTTTGGTCATCGCGGTCTGGTGATTATCGTGCGATCTCTGTGCCGGCTGGCATTTTGATAAGCCTGATACGATCCGCTGAGGGCGTGATACGGCCAGGTGGCCCGGCAGATCGCCGCAGTCAGTGTCCGATATGCCTATCGTTTCCGTCGAAGGAAATCCTCCTCGCGAGGGGGCCGGCTAACTAAGCCGCAAGTCTGCGGTCAAGATGGTGGATGGAATCCGCCCAACCAGCGAGTGGCACGCCAACCACCAGGCCGCCATTGCCATGCGAGAGTGAGCGAAAGAGCCATCAGCCCGCTGCTACGAGCCAATCATAATATTGAATCGCGATCTCGACGCCCCACACTTATATCATCATGCGCGGGCCGGGCGCCAATGACGGTATTTCGGCAGATTTCGGCAGGGCGACGTCAGACAAACCTATGCCCTAACGAACTGAACACCCTTGGCGGCAGCCCGCCGGCTACCGCAGAGTCACGGCGGGATCGACCTCGGTAGCCCGCCGGGCTGGAATATAGCTGGCCAGCACAGCGACGGTGGCGAACAGCAGGGCGGCGGCGGCAAACGTGGCTGGGTCAGTGACGGAAACGCGATAGAGCAAACTGGCCAGGTATCGGGTGAGCGCGAGGGCCGCGCCCAGGCCGATGCCGATTCCCAGCAGTGCCAGCAACAATCCCTGACGCAGCACCAGTCGCAGAATATCGCCGCGGTTGGCCCCCAGGGCCATCCGGATTCCCATCTCCTGCGTGCGCTCTGCCACCGAATAGGCGATCACGCCGTAAATGCCCACAAGGGCGAGCACGAAGGCCGTCGCCGAGAGCGCGCCCAGCAGAAGTGTGGTGAAGCGCGGTTGGGAAGCGCCGGCGGCCAGCACCTCGTCCATGGTCTGGATGGCGGTGACCGGCTGATCGGGGTCGAGCGACGCCACTTGCGCCCGCACGGCTTGAACGACGGCCTGCGGATCATTCTGGGTCCGGACCACCAGGTTCATAAAAGGCCAGGCAAGCTGGGCGAACGGAAAGAGAATTTCGGGGTTGGCGTCGGCCGAGAGGCTGCGATTGCGGATATCCGCCAGAACCCCGACCACTTCGGCGGCATTCACCTGCCGGCCCACCAGAATGTGCTTGCCGATGGGGTTTTGATTCGGCCAATAGGTGCGTGCCAGAATCTCGTTGACGATGATGACCGGCGGATCCTTAGCGCCGTCATGGCCGGTGAAATCGCGTCCGCGCAGCAGAGTGGCGCGGATGGCATCGAGATAGCCGGGGGTCACGCCTACAATATTGAACAGCGGCCGTTGGCCCAGCGGCACCACGGGATAGCCTTCGGGCAGCGCGGGCGACTGGCGCAGAGTGTTCAGGGGCAGGGAAGAAGTGGCCCCGGCGGCGCGGACACCCGGAAGCGGGCGCACGCGCTGGGAAAGTTCCGTAAAAAAGGCGACATCCTGAGTGCGGCTGTAGCGGGCGGTTGGCAGGGCGATGTTCATGGTCAGCAGATGGCCGGGATCGAAGTCCAGCCGCAGATTGCGCAGTTGCAGAAAATTGCGAATCAGCAGGCCGGCGCCGATCACCAGCAGCAGGGAGAGAGCCACCTGCGAGACCACCAGCAGATTGCGCACGGCGTTGCGCCGCGGTCCGGCAGTGGACCCGCGGCCTTCCGACCGCAGCGCGCCGACTAAATCCGGCCGGGATACCTGCAACGCCGGCACCAGCCCGAAGAACACACCAGAGGCCACGGAAACCAGCAGGGTGAAGGCCAGCACGTAACCATCGGTGTGAATCTCCTGTGCGTGCGGCAGGTTGGCAGCGGCCAGGGCGGCGACCGCGCGCGTGCCCCACGACGCCAGCAGCGCGCCGCATGCGCCGCCCAGCAGGGAAAGCAGCAGGCTCTCGGTTAGCAGTTGACGGATCAGGCCGCCGCGCGTGGCTCCGAGGGCGGTGCGCACGGCGATTTCCTTTTGGCGCCGGAGTGCGCGAGAGAGCAGCAGGCTGGCCACATTGGCGCAGGCGATCAGGAGCACCACCGAAACTGCGCCGAACAGAATCAGGATCGCAGGCCGGACTCCGGAGACGGTCTCGTCGCGCAGATTGCCTACGTGGACGATCATGGAGGGGCTGGCGTCAGGGCCACTGGGGTGCAGCGCGCGATACTGCGCGGCCAGTGCATCCATTTCCGACTGCGCGCGGGCGATACTCACTCCCGGCCTAAGACGCGCCACATAGTTCAGATAACCCGCCCCCATCTGAATCTGCGCGGCCGTCAGTTCGTTCAACTCGAAAACACGGGGCAGGAAGATATCGAGCCGGGGGGCTGGAAAATCGAAGCGGAACCCCTCGGCGGTCACGCCGATGACGGTAAAGTCCCGGCCATCGAGCGTGATGGCCTGGCCCACTGCGTGCGGATCGGAAGCAAACCGGCGGGTCCACAGAGAGTACGAGATCATCACCACCGGGTCGCCACCGGGAGTGCCTTCCGGCTGGGTGAAGGAGCGGCCCATCGCGGGGTGCACGCCGAGGACATCGAAGAAATTCCAGGAAACACGCAGGCCCGGGACCTGTTCCGGATCGCCTCTTCCGGTCACATTAAAGGCTTCGGGGGCGAAGGCCGCCACTGCCTGGAAGGAGCGATTGCCGGCCTCCACCTGCTGGAAGCGCGGGTAAGACAGCGGACCTTGCCGGGTGTAGAGGCCGGCGGCTTGCGAGGACAACAGCACCAGGCGCGCGGGCTCGGCGTAAGGCAGCGGCTGTAACAGCAGCGCGTTGGCGACGCTGAACAAGGCGGTGTTGGCTCCAATCGCCAGCGCCAGGGTGCAGACGGCAACGGCAGCGAACCCGGGGCTCCGCGCCAGAAGCCGAACCGCGTAGCCGAGGTCTCGTATCATCTTTCCAATGTAACGAAATCGTCGCTGGCGCCGCGGTATCCTGGTAGCCATGCAACCCGATCAAGCTGATTTCCTTCTGCAGAATGTTTATCTGCCTGGACTGAAGAATGAAAGTCGCCTCACCCGGAAAGTGATCGAAGCCATTCCGCTCGATAAAGGGGATTATCGTCCGGACGAGATTTCCAAAAGCGCGCTGGAACTAGCCTGGCACATCGTCGCTACCGAAATGCGGTTCCTGGACGCCGTCCAGGCGGGGGCGTTCGATTTCACCCCGCGCCCGCGGCCCGACTCCATCCGGAACTCGGCGGATCTGCTCGATTGGTACGCGGAGAACTTCGAGCCGCGCGTAGCGGCACTGACCAAAGTGTCGAAAGAACAACTGTGCCAGATTGTCGACTTTCGTGGCATGTTCCAGTTGGCCGCCGTCGAGTATCTGGGATTTGTGCTCCACCACTCAGTGCATCATCGCGGGCAGCTCTCCATGTATCTGCGGCCGATGGGGGCCAAAGTGCCATCCATTTACGGCGAAAGCTATGACGCCGCGCAGGCTCGCAAAGCGGCCCAGGCCTGAGAGTCAGGAAGCCTGAGGCTCAATGATGTTCTGTTAAGATAGGCGGAACTTCCACTAACCTGCGGAGCGGTGCCAGTTTCCGAGTGGACGAGTTATACACTCGGAAGTAAGCCAGATTCCACGGCTGGACTTGGCGAGGGCCGCTGATCGCTGGCGACAACCTGCTAAGGTGGATGTGGGGAAAACCGAATGGCGTTCGAACCAGACATTATAATTACCACTCCCGATGGCCGGGTCATGGTCATCGAAGCCAAAGTCGCAATTCATGACCTTCCGCACACGGAAGAAGCGCTGAAGGGGTATATGGTAGCCATGCAATATCCCTTTGGGTTGCTGATTACGCCAGAAAAAGGATGGGTTTATCGGGATTCCTATTCTAGCCTTTCCCCCGCGTCCGTACAGCGAGTCGAGGAGTTTGACAGCACTCCGCTATGGCGTCAGAATCCACCTCACGAGCCGCTCGAATTTGAAGCTTTCGTGCAGCGATGGATCGAAGATCTCGTTGATTTTTCTGCGCCGTCGTTGCCGCCCCAGTTCAAAGACATCATTCAATCTTATCTCTTGCCCGCAATCGCTGCGGGGGAAGTGAAGGCGGCCCATCCTCGTTGATGCCAGAAGAGAAGATTCGCCACCTCTTCGTCGAAACGAACTGGGTGCATGACTATGCGGCGCCTGCCCATCACAAGGTTCCGGCAGCCGTCACATTGCTTGATCGGGCACGCCGAGGTGAGTTCGTTTTACACATTCCCAACGTTTCATTTGCCGAGGCGCGCCAGTCGATCCAAACCAAGTGCCAGCCGGCTGACGGGCCGGGGATTCATCGGTACATTCGGTGGGCGCAGAGGAATGGCGAACTAAATGACAAACAAGTTGAAGATGCCCATCGACTCGCGGAAAGGTACGTCCAGGATATACGCAAGGAGTTGAGTGATGTTCCCGCGATACTGAACGATATTGCCGGCCTTCCATGGGTAAAGGTCTTTGCGTTGGACGACGAGATGCTAGATTTGGCGAATGAGCTAGCTTTGACAAAAGCCGCCCAGAAACCTTTCGACCATGCCATTCTGTCAGGCATATTAGTCTCCTCTCGCAGGCTTTGGAACCGAGGCGAGCGTGGAATCTCGTTTGCTGAGCTGGACAGCGATTTACAGCCTTGGGGCGCGAAAGGAGCACCGAAGGACGATCTGCGGAAGCTGTATGATGAAGCCCACATTTGGGTCTATGGCGACTTCACCTTGCAGTTCCCTCCACGCCGCGCCGATTTTGAATAGTCCTCCTTGGGTGTTGGCGAGACCCTTTGTCCATAGTGTTTCGCCGTGCAACGAACGCGAAAGTCACCTCCCGTTCCAGTTCCGTTGTGGTCCGCGTGGCATCCGCCCGCCGTCTGAATTTGAACCGGCCGCTCCTGAACGCGAACCCAGCGGCGCGTACAAACTGGGAGTTGGTCCTGCCAGGCGGCGCTTCCGCCATGTGGCGTTCGTCGGCCGATACCGGTGTTATCGCCCCTATCACGCCCCGCTCGAAGAAAGGTCACTATGGCGGTCTCCAGCCTACAGACATCCCCCTCGGCAGCGCCTGACTACCTACGCTGTCCACTTCAGTTGGTCCACATCGTCGAACAGGGGAATGTCCGTCCGGAGGGTCGCGAGCGTGCGAAACAGGAAGGCCATGTCGCGCTCGCGCCTCAGGGTGGCGGCGAGCGAGCCGGCGTTGGAGGCGTTCACGTGCCAGTCGCCGGCATCCGGCGGGATGCATTCCAGGTGGAGGAATTTGGAAAGGACCGCGGCCGAGGATTTCGCTCCCCATCCCTGCAACCCGGGATAGCCGTCGGCGGCATCGCCAACTAACGCCAGATAGTCGGGAATCGACTCGGGCAACACGCCGAATTTGTGGACCACGCCCGCTTCGTCGACCAAGGTCCGCGTGCGGCGGTTCAACTGGACCACCCGCTCGCCGCGCACGCATTGCGCCAGGTCCTTATCGGGCGTACAGATGATGACGCGCTCCACTCGCGGATCCTGGGCCGCTTTCGCCGCGGCGGCAGCCAGCGCGTCATCGGCTTCGAATTCAATCATGGGCCAGACTACGATCCCGGCCGCGGAGAGGGTCTCCTCCAGCAGCGGGAACTGTGCCAGCAGATCGGGGTCGACCCCTTCGCCGGTCTTATAGCCCGACCATAATCCGTTGCGGAAGGATTCGATCACATGGTCCGTAGCGACCGCCACGTGAGTGGCGCCCGCCTGAATCATGCCTCGGATGGACGCGAGCACGCCGCGCACCGCTGCAACTTCCCGGTCGTGCTCGTCCCGTGCCGACGGAAGAGCGTAGTAATGGCGGAACAGTTCGTACGTACCGTCGATGAGATGGACTTCCAATGGGGAGCTCCACGACAACCTTACCGTAAACTAGCCCCAAAGGGCTACCCGGTCCTGCTCCGCCGGAATCATGCGCATTCCGCGCTCATCGAATATCATGGAAGCTAATAACCCAACCAGCGCCAGCTCCGTAGCTGGGAATGTGTACTGACAGCAATGTGGATTGTCCGACTCGCCCTTAGGCGCCCTTATACCTTCGTCGTCATGGCGGTGCTCATCGCTATCCTGGGCACCGCGGCCATCGTTTCGATGCCGGTGGACATATTTCCATACATCGATATTCCGGTAGTCAGCGTCGTTTGGAGCTACGGCGGTCTTTCGGCCGAGGAGATGGAAAAGCGCATGGTCACCATCTTCGAGCGCGCCATGACCACCACGGTGAATGACATCGAGCATATCGAGTCGCAGTCCTACGGCGGTTACTCGGTGACGCGCGTTTACTTTCAGCCCAACGCTAAAGTGGAAGTGGGTCTTTCGCAGGTCACGGCGATCGCCCAGACGCTGCTCAAGATTTTCCCCCCGGGAACCACACCGCCGAGCATTATTAAATACGACGCATCCAGCGTTCCCATTATCCAACTCGGTCTGGAGAGCAAGACCCTCAGCGAGCAGGAACTGTTCGACCTGGGACAGAACTTCATTCGTACCCAGCTTGCCACCATTCAGGGCGCGGCGGTGCCGTTGCCTTACGGCGGAAAGTTCCGGCAGGTGATGGTGGATCTGGATCCCTCCCAGCTTTTCGCCAAGGGGCTCTCGCCGGTCGACGTATCCAATGCGCTGGCCAACCAGAACCTGATTCTACCCGCCGGCGACGCCAAGATCGGGGCCATCGATTACACCGTCCGGCTGAACAGCAGTCCGCGTGTGCTCGACGAACTGAACGACCTGCCGATCAAGGTGGTCAACGGAGCGCCGGTCTACATTCGCGATGTGGGACAGGCGCGCGACGGCTACTCGGTACAGACGGCCATCGTCCGCACCAACGGTACGCGCGGCGCCCTGCTCACCGTACTGCGCAGCGGCAAGGCGTCCACATTGGACGTGGTCAATAAGGTGAAGTCGGCCATGCCGAAGATCCTGGCGGGCATCACACCGGAACTGCACGTGCGCGAGTTGTTCGACCAGTCGCTGTTCGTTCGCGCGGCCATCAACGGAGTGGTGCGCGAGGCCATTACGGCGGCATTTCTCACCGGCCTGATGATCCTGGTTTTTCTGGGAAGCTGGCGCAGCACAGTGATCGTGTGCATTTCCATTCCGCTCTCCATTCTGGTGTCGCTGATCTGTTTGAGCCTGCTGGGCGCCACCGTCAATGTGATGACGCTGGGCGGGCTGGCACTGGCCGTGGGAATTCTGGTGGACGATGCCACCGTGGAAATCGAGAACACGCACCGTAACATGGCCATGAAGAAGCCGCTGGTGCGCGCTGTACTCGATGGCGCGATGCAGATTGCCGCTCCAGCCTTCGTCTCCACCCTTTCCATCTGCATCGTATTCGTTCCGGTGCTGCTGTTGACCGGGGCGGCCAAGTATCTGTTCACGCCCCTGGCCGGAGCCGTGGTGTTCGCCATGATGGCGTCCTATTTCCTTTCGCGCACTATCATCCCCACCATGGTGCACTACATGCTTCGCTCGGAAGTGAAGCTGTACGCGCAGGGGAAACACGGCGAGACTTCCGGCGGCACGGGCATCATCTGGAAGGTCCACTATGTGTTCAATCACCGGTTCGAGCAGATGCGCGCTGCCTATGTTTCGCTGCTGCACTGGTGCCTGGACCATCGCGCGCCGGTGATCGTATCGTTCGGCCTCTTCGTCGCGGCATCGCTTTGCCTGGCTCCGCTGATCGGCCGCGATTTCTTCCCCACGGTGGATTCCGGCCAGATGCGCCTGCACGCGCGCGCTCCTTCCGGCACGCGCCTGGAGCAGACCGAGGTGGTCTTCGCCAACATCGAAAGCGAGATCCGCAAAGTGATCCCACCGCGCGAGATCGATACCATCATCGACAATATCGGCATTCCGAACGGCGGCTTCAACCTGGCCTTCGGCGATAACCCCACGCTCGGCGTGGCCGACGGCGATATTCTGATCTCCCTCAACCAGGAAGAGCACGGTTCCACCGCGGAGTACACCGACAAACTGCGCAAGCATCTCCACGAAGCCTTCCCGGATGTAGTCTTCTTCTTCGAAGCGGCCAACATCACCAACCAGATTCTGAACTTCGGACTTCCGGCTCCCATCGATGTGCAGGTGGTGGGGCGGAACGCCGCGGCCAATTACCAGATCGCGCAGAACCTGCGGCAGAAGATCGCCGCTATCCCCGGCGCGGCGGACGTCCACATTCACCAGGTGGTGGACTGGCCGGAGATCGACGTCAATGTGGATCGTAACAAAGCCGGGCAGGTTGGGCTCACCCAGAAGGATGTCAGCAACAGCCTGCTGGTCTCGCTGGCCTCCAGCGGGCAGGTGGCGCCCACCCAGTGGCTCGACTGGAAGACCGGCGTCAGTTATTTCGTCTCCGTGCAGACGCCTCAGTACCGTATGAATTCGCTGGACTCGCTGATGCGCACGCCTATTACGTCCGGCGTTCGCATTCAGTTCGAATACGCCTACTTCGCTGGCGGGAGTGGCCAATGCCGGAAATGCTTCCGTGGGGGCCAGCCCCAGCCAGACATCCGTGGCGTTCGGCAATCCGGGGGCCGCGCCGACAGGACCGCAGTTACTAGCCAACCTGGCGGGCGTGGCGCGCTCCGTGAATCCGGAAATTGTCAACCACTACAACGTGCAGCCTGTGTTCGACGTTTACGCCAACGTGGATCGCAGCGACCTGGGTTCGGTGGGCGACGCGGTGAACCGGATCGTGAGCCAGGCCTCCGCCAAACTGCCGCGCGGCACCACGCTGGATGTGCGCGGCCAGATCAGCACCATGCAAAGCTCCTTCTACCGGCTGGGCCTGGGCATGATCTTCGCGGTGGTGCTGGTCTACCTGCTGATGGCCGTCAATTTCCAATCGTGGCTGGATCCCTTCATCATTCTGATGGCGCTGCCCGGTGCGCTCGCCGGCATCGTGTGGATTCTGTTTCTGACCCAGACCACCTTCAGCGTGCCGTCGCTGATGGGCGCCATTATGTGCATTGGCGTCGCTACGGCCAACAGTATTCTGATGGTGGTGTTCGCCAACGATCAGCGCGAGGAAGGCATGGACGCCCGCGCCGCCGCCCTCTCGGCCGGCCACACGCGGATCCGCCCGGTGATCATGACCGCCAGCGCGATGATCATCGGTATGCTGCCCATGGCCCTCGGTTTAGGCGAGGGCGGCGAGCAGAACGCGCCGCTCGGACGCGCGGTCATCGGCGGCCTGATTCTGGCCACAATCACTACGCTTTTTGTGGTTCCATTGGTATATAGTCTGCTTCGCACCAAGCCACCCGTCGACTACGAACGTAAGATTGTCGAGGAGGAACACGCGTACCTGCAGGATGTTGGGATGCTCAGTGAAGGTGAGCAATGAACGAAATCAATACGACCGAAGAAAGCCTGCGCCTTGAAATCGAACAGCTCAAGCGCCAGTTGGAGGAACAGAAGCGGCGCGCCGCTGGACACGGCGACCCGGTAAGCAAACCGCCCACGTATCGTAGTCTGCTGGTGGTGGTGGTGCTGCTCGCGCTTCTGGCGGTGGCCGGGTACTACCGTGGTTACGTGCCACGCCAGCATCGCGAACAGGTTCTGGCCGCGGAGGCGCAGACGAATTCCAATTCGCTGCCCCTGGTGAACGTGGTGGCGATCGGGCGCAGCGCTACGACCGGCAACCTGGTGCTGCCCGGCAACATTCAGGCAGTTACGGAGGCTCCCGTCCTGGCGCGTGCATCCGGCTATATTCGCAAGCGGTACGTGGATATTGGCGATCGCGTGAAAGCCGGACAGGTATTGGCGGAAATTGAGGCGCCGGAACTGGATCAGCAGATCCGCCAGGCCAAGGCCGCGGTGGACCAGGCCAACTCTTCGGTGCAGCAGGCGGAAGCTTCGCTTGAGCAGGGGCGCAGCAACGAGAACCTGGCACGAGTGACCGCCGAGCGCTGGAAAAAGCTGCTCGACAAGGGCGTGGTGTCGCGTCAGGACAATGACACCTACCAGATGCAGTGGGCCGCCCAACAGGCCAATGTACAGGCGCTGGAGAAGGCCATAGCCGCGGCCAAAAGCAATTCCGCCGCCATGGAGGCGAACGTATCCCGCCTTAACGATCTGCAAAACTATCAGACCGTCCGGTCGCCGTTCGCCGGCGTCATCACGGTGCGCAATATCGATACCGGCGTGCTGGTGTCCGAAGGCAATACCTTGCTCTATCGGGTAGCGCAGACCGACCGCCTGCGGACGTATTTAAATGTTCCGCAGGCCGATGCCGCATCGGTTCGCGTGGGACAAGCGGCCAACCTCACCATTCCGGACCTGCCTGGCCGGAGTTTCCCCGGCACTGTGGCGCGCACTTCCAATGCCCTCGACCCGGCCACCCGCACGCTGCTCGTGGAAGTGCAGGTTGCCAATGCGAACGGCCAACTGGCGCCGGGGATGTATGCCCAGGTCGATCTTTCCGTTCCGCGCAAAAATCCGCCGCTGGTGATTCCGGGCGATACGCTGGTGATCCGCGCCGACGGCCCGCAGGTGGCCGTGGTGCGTCCCGACAACACCGTGCATTTTGCGCGCGTGGAGTTGGGCCGCGATTTCGGCGCGTCGCTGGAAGTGCTCTCGGGCATCGAGGAAGGGCAGTTATTGGTAGTCAATCCCAGCGACGCTACTCGTGAAGGAGCCAAGGTCAAACCCGTGCAGTCCACTGCTAACGCCCCGGCTAAGAAAAGTTAAGTCATTCATGACGCGAAAATCCATACTCAGTACGCTCTTGTCGTCACTGCTGTGTGCTGCCGCGCCGCAGCAGGCGCCCGTTCCGAATCAAGTTGCCCCGATGCCGCCCATGAGCCGCCCGGTAAGTCTGGATAACTCACAGCGGGTGCACGACCTCATTCGTGCCGGAAACATGTATCTCTCCTTGCAGGACGCGCTGGCTCTGGCCATCGAGAACAACCTCGATATTGAATTGCAGCGCTTCAATCTCCCGCTGGTGGATGCGGAGCGGCTGCGCACGCGCGGCGGCGGTGTCACGCGTGGATTGAGCTACAACCTGGCGGAAGTCCCGGCTGGTGTGGGTGGGCCGCTCAGCCCCCTGGTGGTCAATGTAGCGCCCGCGGGAACCGCGACTGCGGGGACGGCGGTAGCAGCCAATGCCATCGAACTGGGCGTGCTCGGCGAGCCCGTCACCAGCCTTTCCATGCAGGGTCCCATCGGCCAGGCTACCGGCACAGCCATTCCGATTTACGATCCCGTGCTGGTGGGACAGTTGAGCTGGCTGCACCAGACCACTCCCCAGACCAACATTCTGGCCTACGGCACGAATTCCCTGGTTACCAACGGCACTACCGCGAATGCCGGTTTTCAGCAGGGCTTCTCCACCGGCGCCCAGCTTTCGGCGAGCTTCAACAATTTCCACGAGAACCTCAACTCGCTCAATACCAGCTACGATCCTTTCACCGGATCCAGCCTGGGATTCACGGTGACGCAGCCGCTGCTTCGGGGTTTCGGCATCAGCCTCAATCGCCGATTCATTCGCATCGCCGGAAATGAACAGAGAATCACCAGCCTTCTGTTCCAGCAGCAGTTGATCCAGACGGTTTACGGTGTGATCCGGTTGTACACCGATTTCGTCGCGCTGTACGAAGACGAAAAGGTGAAACAGGAAACCGTGACCCTGGCGGAAAAGCTGCTGAGCGATACCAAGGCGCAAGTGGACGAAGGCACACTGGCGCAGGTGGAACTTACCCGCGCCAACGCCCAGCTTTACTCCACACGGCAGGACCTGATCAACTCTACCGGACTGCGCGAGGAAGAAGAGGCCATCCTGAAGACGGTGCTCACGCGCAACAAAGATCAGGAAATTCGGTCGGCGCGCATCATTCCCACCGATACCCTGAGCATTCCCGCGCAGGAAGAGGTGCGTCCCATCCAAGACCTGATCGCCGACGCCATGGCCGCCCGCCCGGACCTTGGACAGGCGCGCATCCAGGTGGAAAATTCCATCCTGGGTCTGCAAGGCACCAGGAACGCCACGCTGCCTGAAGTGGACCTGGTCGGCACGATGCAGAACAACGGCTTGGCCGGCCCCGGAACGGGCTACGTCAACAATACCAATCCGGCTTTTATCGGCGGCTACGGCAGCGTGCTGGGGCAGATGCTGGCGCGAGACTATCCGACTTACGGCATCGGCCTCCAGGTCACACTGCCGATTCACAACCGGATCGCCGAAGCCGACCTGGCGCGCGACGAAATTCAGGTGAAGCAATCGCAAATCCGCGTGAAGCAGCTACAGAACCAGGCGCAGCTTGAAGTGGAAGACGCGGTCATCGCCATGCGCCGCTCGCGTGCCAGTTACGAGGCCGCCGTGCAGGCCCGCAAATTCCAGCAGGAGAGCCTGGACGCCGAGCAGGCCAAGTTCGAAGTGGGCGCCTCAACGGCATTCTTCGTGATTCAATACGAGAGCCTGCTGGCCCAGGCCAAGAGCACGGAAGTGGCCGCTCAGAGCTCCTGGGTGAAGGCCAAAGCGGCCCTTCAGCGAGCCACCGGCACTATTCTGGACCAGAACAATATCTCCTTTGACGCCGCGGTCAAGGGCAGGATGCGGTAAGACAGGCTCACTAGCAGGTACACTGGTGGGACGGCCGCCGCTTGAAACGGCCGCGAAAAATGAATCCATCCTCAATACGTTTCGGCGAGCTCTCTGTTCAGGGCTTTCGACGTCTGCTCGATGTGAAGCTTGCGCTGCATCCACTTTCGGTGATGATCGGCGCGAATGGAACGGGGAAAACCTCCCTGCTCGACGTCTTATCCTTGTTGGCGTCATCCGCGCAAGGGAAATTCAGTTCTTCCATTTCTGAACTGTCTGGACTTGCCAACATCCTCACGTATGACCGTGCGCCGGAACTAGGGCTCGGGATCACGATGCAAGTTCCCGGGCATCAACCCCTCGAATACTCTTTGTGGATTCGCTCCCAGGGAATATCACACGCTATTCGAGAAGAGGTTCTGAGCCAGCAGAGGCGTCCGGAACCACCGCCCTTTCGTTATATCAATTCCTATGAAGGAGACGTGAAATACTACGATCCGGAGAAGAAAGGACTCCTGCCCCCAACCTGGGAACACAATCCTCTGGAGACGTCACTTTCCCAGGTTCCTAAGATGTTTCAGGAGCCGGAGGATTTCCGTCGCCGGCTTGCATCTTCGACCTTCTATCACGTCCTGAACGTCGATCCCCGCTCTCCAATCCGGCTGCCGCAGGCGATGGGGCCGGCGGAGTTGCCCGGAAGAAATGGTGAGGACCTGGTATCGTGCCTGTACTATCTCAGGGAAACCAATCGAGCCAGATTCGAGGCAATCGAAGATTCGCTACGCGCGGCCTTTCCGCGGTTTGACCGGCTGGATTTCCCGCCGGTAGCCGCCGGCACTCTGGCCCTGGCCTGGCGAGAGCGTGGTTTTTCGAAACCGTTGTACGCGCATCAATTATCCGAAGGGACGCTCCGGTTTCTCTGGTTGACAACGCTCTTGCAGAGCCCAGGACTTACCGCACTCACTCTCCTCGATGAACCGGAGGTGAGTCTGCATCCCGAATTACTAAGCCTGTTGGCGGATCAATTCCGGGAAGCTTCGCAGCGCACGCAGCTCATTATTGCCACCCATTCGGATACTCTGATCCGATTCCTCGAGCCGCCTGAAGTAGTCGTGCTTGACTCTACGGAGGACGGCATGACTCATCTTACAAGAGCCGACGATCTTGATTTGAGTGAGTGGCTGAACGACTACTCGTTGGACGAGCTTTGGCGTAATGGGCGCATGGGGGGGCGCTCATGAGAATTACCATCCTTGTCGAGGGAAGAACTGAAAAGGCCTTTAAACCCCATCTGGTGGAGTTTCTCCAGCGCAGGCTTGCGGGGCGAATGCCGAAGATCGATCCCTTTCCATACGACGGACGGATCCCAAAGGAACAGAAACTGCGGAAGACTGTTGAACTGCTCTTGCGAACCGGTACGGATGCGGTAATTGCACTGACCGACGTGTACACGGGAACGAAGGACTTCACGGACGCGGGCGACGCCAAGCGAAAAATGCGCAAGTGGGTCGGCGAGAACGACCGATTCTACCCGCATGCGGCACAGTATGATTTCGAAGCATGGCTCCTGCCCTTTTGGAGAGATATCCAGGCGCTCGCGGGACACAACAAAGGGGCTCCGCCGGGACCTCCAGAATCCGTAAACCACACCCATCCGCCGTCGCACCATATCCGCGAGATTTTCAGGATTGGAACCAGTCGCGACGATTATTCGAAATCGCGAGATGCCACCCGAATTCTGCGCGGTAAAGACCTTTCCGAGGCGGCGAGGCAATGCCCGGAGCTGAAAGCATTCCTGAATACGATCTTGGCCCTGAGCGGCGGCGAGTTGTTGTAGCCTGAAACGATTTTCGTCTACCTCGCCGGCCGGATGCGGATCGCCTGGCCCCCGGCTGGGGCCATCTTCACGTGCAGCACAGTCGAGGCGGTGACGGGTTTTTCTTCCTCCACAGTCTGCTTCGGCCCCGATCCATCGGAGTAGATCTCCGCGATAAACTCGCCCTTACCCAGAAACTCCAGAGGGATCTCCAGTTCCTTCGCATGCGATCCGGTGATGCTGCCCACGTACCATTCGCGGCCGTTGCGCCGCGCAATGGTCACGTACTCTCCTGGACGGCCGGTAATCACATGAGTCTCGTTCCACACCACCGGCACCGCGCGCAGGAAATCCAGCTCCTTCTGGCCCTTGTAGATCTCCGGATAATCGGCCAGCATTTGCAGACCGGTCTCCAGAATCACGTACAGCGCCAGTTGATGCGCGCGCGTGGTCATCACCATCGGCTGGAGGTTGCGCGGCTCGAATTCCGCCGGCGTCACGTTGTTAAATCCGCCCGGCGTATAATCCAGGGGCCCTGCGAGCATGCGTGTGAACGGCAGCGTCACGTTGTGTTCCGGAGTGACGCGGCCGCTCCACTTGTTGTACTCCGCGCCCATCACACCCTCGCGCGTGATCAGGTTGGGCCAGGTGCGACGAATGCCGTCCGGCTTGTACGCGCCGTGAAAGTCGATCATCAGGTGATGCTCCGCCGCCAGTTTGACCACGCGATGGTAGAAGTCCACCATCCACTGGTCGTCGCGGTTCATGAAGTCGATCTTGACGCCGGCGACGCCCCACTTTTCGAACAGCGGAAAAGCCTCGTCCATCTGGCGCTGCACATCGCTCCAATGGGCCCACAGCCAGATGCGGACGTTTTTCGCTTTGGCATGTTCCAGAATGGCCGGCATGTCGATCGCCGCGACCGTGCGGGTCAGGTCGGCGCGCGACCAGTTCGGCCCGGTCCCGTTGGCCGCCCACCCGGCGTCCACCAGCATGTAGGGCAGGCCGGTCTGGGAGCAGAAGTCGACGTAATGCTCCATGGTGGCGGTGTTCATGCCGGGCTTAAAGCTGACGCCTTCAGCGTAGCTGCCGCTCCACCAGTCCCACGCCGTTTTTCCAGGCTTGATCCAGGACGTGTCGGCGATCTGCGACGGCGGATTCAGGTTGGTCACGATATTGGATTCGATCAGCCGGCCGGGCTCGCTGCCAATCAGGATCACGCGCCACGGCGATTGCATAGGCGCCGCCGTGCGTACCGCGAGGCCCTTGTCTTCCAGGGAAGGCGATAGCTTAGACGCCAGCACCAGGGCATCGCGGGTATTGCGCTGCAGATACATGCCCGCGTAGTTTTCGATGTAGGCTTCGGTGATCCCCACCCAGGCCACACCGGGCAGTTCGGCCAATAGCGGCAGGCCCACCAGCGAATCGGCGATGGATGCCGGTCAGCGGCAGAATCGAATAGTTATCCTCGTATGGCGTCTGGAAATTCTCCAGAATCAGCGGCCACGTGGTGCCATCTTTGGCCAGTTTGAACTGGGTGTGCTCGGAAGCCAGTTGGACTTCCTTCATGCCCGCCTGCTCCGGCACCAGGTAGCGGAACGCCACGCCATCGTTATATGCGCGCGCCTCCAGGGTTAGCTTGCGCGAAGGCGCCGCGGGCTCTTCCAGTTCCACCTTCAGGGTCCGGCAGACATCGTGAATCGGATTGGCTTTGCCGGTCACCATGGTGTACGTCTCGTCGAGGGATCCCGGCTGGGCGCTCACCACGCGGACGGCGGCGCCGAGAACCGGCTGGCCGGCCAGTTCCAGTCCCAGGGTGGACCGGAGAATCACCGGCCTGCCATGAAAATTCACTGTGTACGCCAGGCCCCGATCCGTCGAGATGGTCATCTCGATAGCGCCATCCGGGGAGTTCAACAAGGACTGTCCCCAAGCGCCTACTACCATCAGAAAAATACCGCAAACTCTGCGCATATCAGCTCTAATATACGCCTGCGCACCGTGGCACACTGGAAGTTCCATGACTCCTCTGGTCCAGCGAGCGCCCCGCTTTTCCCTCGAAGATGCCGCCCGCATCGCCTGGGAGTATTACGGCGTGCGCGCGGAGGCCGAGCCGTTGCCCAGCGAGCGCGATCAGAACTTCCGCCTCGGCGGGTACGTTTTGAAAATCGCTAACGCCGGGGAGACTCTGGATGTACTCGACATGCAGACGAAGGCGCTGCAGTTTCTCGCGGCGGCCGGGACGGATCTGGTTTGGCCTCGCACAGTGGGCAAGATCGAGCAGGTCGACGGCCACTACGTCCGCTTGTTGACATGGGTGGATGGTGCATGTCTTGCCGGCGTTCAACCGCACGATGCGGAACTGCTGGCATCGCTGGGCCGCGCGCTGGCGCAGACGGACAACGCCCTGCGATCCTTCTCCCACCCCGCCGCGCATCGTACCTTCTATTGGGACCTGGCGCAGGCTCCCCTGGCACGCCGGCACCTGCCACTGCTGCCGGCTGCCCGCCGCACCCTGGTCGAGCCGCTTTTCGACGCCTGCGATCGCATCCCCTGGACCTCACTGCCCGCCAGTGTCATTTACGGCGACGCCAACGATTACAACGTGCTCGTGACCGGCGGGCGTGTCACCACGCTGCTGGATTTCGGCGATATGGTCCACACAGCGACCGTCTGCGACCTGGCGATCGCCCTGGCCTACGTAATGCTATCCAAGCCGGACCCCGTCGCCGCGGCGGCTCTGGTGGTGGCGGCATACAACGGCGTGCGTCCACTCACCGGAGCTGAACTCGATGCGCTCTTCCCGCTGGCCGGCGCGCGGCTCGCCATGAGCGTTTGCTATGCCGCCTGGCAGCATTCCGAAGCGCCGCACAACGAGTACCTGAATATTTCAAGCGCCCCTGCCTGGGCTCTGCTGGAAAAGCTCGCGGACTTGCCGCCGGGTTGGCCCACCGAGGTCTTCCACCATGTGTGCGCAGCCCGAGCCCGACCTCCTCGGCGCGCGCCGCCGTATCATTGGTCCTTCGCTGAGCCTCTCCTACGACCGGCCCCTGCACATCACGCGCGGCTGGAAGCAGTGCCTCTACGATGCCACCGGCCGCGGGTACCTGGACTGCGTGAACAACGTCGCGCATGTGGGCCATTGCCACCCCGCCGTCACCCGCGCGGCCGCCGCACAGATGGCGCTGCTCAACACCAACACGCGCTATTTGCACCGCAAGCTGACAGATTACGCCGAGCGCCTCACCGCCACACTGCCCGATCCGCTCCGCGTGGTCTACCTGGTGTGCAGCGGCAGCGAGGCTAACGAACTGGCCCTGCGGCTGGCACGCGCCCACACCGGCCGGAACGGCGTGATCGTGGTCGATACGGCCTACCACGGCAACACCAACGCGCTGGTCGAAATCAGCCCTTACAAATTCAACGGCCCCGGCGGACGCGGCCGGCCGCCGCACGTGCAGGTGGTCCCGATGCCCGACGTTTATCGCGGCATGCCGTACGCGGGCACTGTCGCCGAGGCGGCAGCCGCCGGAAGTGTGGGCGCTTTCCTCTGCGAATCGGCGCTGGGATGCGGCGGCCAGATCATCCTGCCGCCCGGCTATCTTTGCGACGCTTTTGCTGCCATACGAGGAGCGGGCGGTGTCTGCATCGCCGACGAAGTGCAGACCGGCTTCGGCCGCGCCGGCTCGCACTTCTGGATGTTCGAAACCCACGACGCGGTGCCGGACATCGTGACCATGGGCAAGCCCATCGGCAACGGCCACCCCATGGGCGCCGTGGTCACCACGCGTGAGATTGCGGCGTCATTCGACAACGGCATGGAGTACTTCAATACTTTCGGCGGCAATCCCGTCTCCTGCGCCGTGGGGCTGGCGGTGCTGGACGTGATTCGCGAAGAGGGCCTGCAGGAGAATGCCCGCGCCACCGGCGAGTACCTCATGGCGGGATTGCGCGACCTGGCCGGCCGCGACCCACTCATCGGCGATGTCCGCGGGCAAGGCTTGTTTCTCGGAGTCGAACTGGTGCGCGATTGCGAGACGCAGGAACCGGCGGCCGCCGAAGCCACGGCGCTGGTCAATCGCATGAAAGATCGCGGCATCCTGCTCAGCACCGATGGACCCTATCACAACGTGATCAAGATCAAGCCGCCGATTGTTTTTTCGCGGCAGGACGCGGACCGGGTGCTGCGTGAGTGGTCAAAGGGCTAGCGCCTGCTCCAGGTCCTCGATCAGATCGTCCGCGTGCTCCAGGCCGATCGAACAGCGCAGCAGATTCTGCGGCGTCTTCGTATTCGGCCCTTCCACCGACGCGCGATGCTCAATCAGGCTGTGCGCGCCGCCCAAACTGGTGGCGCGAATAAACAGTTCACAGCGCGCCACCACGCTCATGGCGCGGGCACGATCTCCGCGCACCTCAAAGGAGAGCATGCCTCCGAACGCCGACATCTGGCGCGCGGCGATCTCGTGTCCCGCATGACCCGGCAGCCCGGGGTAATGCACACGTTCTACCTGGGGGTGGGCGTTCAGCCAGCACGCTACTCGCATGGCGTTCTCCGAATGGGCCCGCACGCGGTAGGGCAGCGTATCGATTCCGCGATGCGTCAGCCAGCAATCGAACGGCGAAGGCACCCCGCCGCCGTAATGCTGCGACTTGCGCGCCCGCTCGAACAGGTAGTTATCGTGCCGCGTGACGAGGACGCCGCCCACCACGTCGCTGTGCCCGCTGATGTACTTGGTGGTGGAGTGGACCACCATGTCGATACCGCACTCGAGCGGCCTTTGCAGTACCGGGCTGGCGAAGGTGCCGTCGCATACCGTCATCACGTCCGGTCCGGACGCGCGCGCAATCTCCGCAATGGCCGCCAGATCCGTGATCTTCATCAGCGGATTCGAGGGCGTTTCCACCCAGATCAGCCGCGTTTCGGGCCGCAGCGCCGCTTTCACAAGATCCGGCCGGCTCATGTCCACGTAGCTGGTCTGGAAACCCGCTTTGGCGAACACCACGCCGATCACGTTGCGCAGGCCCCAGTAGACGTCGTCCGGCGCCAGGATGTGGTCGCCCGGTTCCAGTCCCTGCACTACGGCGGTGGCTACGGCGAGGCCGGAAGCGAAACACAGCGCCTCTTTGCCGCCCTCCAGGTCCGCCAGGCAGAGTTGCAGGGCGTGACGGTTGGGATTGCCCTCGCGCGAGTAGCTGTAGCCCAGTGGGTATTCGCCCGTGGGGCTGCGCTCGAAGGTGGTGGAGAGGTGAATGGGAGGCGTGACGGCGCCGGTGCCGGGGTCGATGCGGCGTCCGGCGTGGATGGCCCGGGTTTCGATTCTCATCTCTGCCAGTGTATCCCGTCGGGTGAAATGCCCCACCCACACCCTGTTAACTGTCGAGTTTCACCTCTTGTTTTCTTCTACTTAGAGCTGGCAGAAGAATTGCATTCAGCGTGTCATATGGCATACGTAATTACGGATACCTGTACGAAAGATGAACTGTGCGTGCAAGCCTGCCCGGTGGATTGCATCCATCCCAAGCAGGACGAAGGCGGCTTCGCGGATGCGCCCCAGCTTTATGTAAATCCTGACGATTGCATCGATTGCGGCGCATGCATTCCGGTCTGCCCGACCAACTCCATTTACACCCTGGAAGAGCTTCCGGCCGAGTTCGCCAGCTTCGCCGAACTCAACGCGCACCACTACAACTAAACGAGGGGACAGACGAATCGGTTTGCGTCGTCTGTCTTACTCCTTCATCACTGCACGGCCGAGCCTCCACTTAGACCCGCAAAGCTGGGAGTCGCTCCGTACAGACCGGAAACCCTCGCCGGCCTTGGCCGGGTGCGTGGCGTCGCGCACGTTATAGGCTGAATCCGTGATCGCCGCGATCTCCGGCACGGTCGCCACCACATTCGCCGTTACGGTATTGCTCCAGACGCCATCGCGCAATACCTGCACCAACGCCTGACCCGTCGCCACGCCGTACGGCATCTGAAACGCAACCTGACCAAAGGAAGTGTAGTACAACGGCGCGAGAACATCATTTCCCAGGACGGTCGCCCCGCCCAGGTTCGACGGTAATGGGAGCGACGCGGCGATTGTCGGAGGGGCCTGCGGGACAATCTCCAGGCGCACCGGGACCTGAACCGGGCAATTTGCGCCATTGCACTAAATCGTCACTATTCCGTCGGTGTAGATCCCCGGCCTGCGCAGCACGTCAGGTGAACGTACGCAGTCTGCGCGACAAACCCCATGGTGCCCAATAAGTAAAGATCCACCGACAACCTGTACTGGTCGATCGTCACCGGATCGCCGCCACCCACCAGCGCTGTGACGGTCACCACCTGCGGTGCATCGATGGCACCCGGAGCGGAGACGGTCACGCTGGCTGTATACGTGCCGGGCGGCAAGGCCGAACATCCAGCACGAATTGGATGCACTGGTTCGCGTCAACGCTTGCAGTCAGCCACGTGATCCCGCTCTGCACCGAGGCGCTCAGGTCCAGCGTTCCAGACCAGGGCAGGATTCTGAAGCCGCAGCACCGGAGCCGCCATGGCCGAGGTGCAGATCAGCGGTACCAGCCATCGCATACTCCTAAGACTCGTGAAGGCGCCAGTCCACTACACCTGCTGCTCCGCTACCAGACGACTGGCCTGCACCTTACGGCCAAGGAGGCCGAGACCTGGCTCGTCAAGCTCGCAGCGGGCAGACATGCCGCTGTTCCTAAATGCCACATCTAAGCGACTACCGGCTGAAGGCCCATAGGTTGAGGTTGCGACTGAAAGTCGCCTGAAGTGTGCAGCAGCATGTGTTGGTAGTGCGGACCCCTGGTCCGCGGCCGACGCCCTCGTCGGCCTCCCCGTTTTCTGGAGGCATTGTCGGGCCGTGGCGCGCCGGGCTCCGAGGGGAAGACGGCGAAAGAGGTGGATGAGGCGCCCAACCAGGCACACGGATATCTGAAAGCCACCGGCGCCGCCATGGTTATCGTTCCTGGCGGAGGTCTCGCTTTCCTGAATTTCGACCGGCGTGCAGACCGAACCGCACGTCTACGCCACGGGCGGCCACGGATTCGGCATCAACCCGAATACCAGGAATCCATCGCCCGCGGCTACCACCTGGCAGCTCCGGTTGGGCGATTAGCTCAAAGAGATCGGCGTGCTCAAAACCAACTGAGCGTCACCTCAGCTTCAGCGCCGCCTTCTGGGCCGATCGCAAGGTGTTTTCGAGCGACTGCCGCGGCAGGCTCCGGATGATCGGATTGATGAGCCATCCCAAGCCCGCGGGCACATTGCGGGTCAGCGAGACCGCCTGGCATTCCACGTACACCCCGCCGTCACGCTCTTCAAAACGCCAGTAGGAATTGAGCCACCACAGAAATCCGTGGTCCTGCCCCGGCGGCAGTTCCCGCTCGTCAGGCTTGCCGGCATTCTCTACTTCGGCGATCCGCGAACTGTAGCTCCGGCTGTACCAGCGCGTGCCATCCACCGGAACATACTGGACGTCGTGCGTGGTGTTCAACACCACCGTCACCACCTGTTTCTTGAGCAGCCGCATGTAAACCTTGAAGCGGTTCCCGTCGCGCTCCAGCGTCTTCGAATCGATCACTTCGGGCTTGTAAATGTTCTTCGCGTTGTTGTAGTTTTCAAACATCGCGATCACCTTTTCCAGCGTGGCGCCGCGTACGAACATCGCGCCCACCCAATCGTGGATCAGCCCGTCCGGCACTTCGATATCGCCCTTCGCGCTTACCGCTTCGCAGACCACCTCGCCGCGCTGCATGGCGGAGCGGCGGGAAGCATCCCCATCCACCCAGAGAAAGGCGGGCGTGTGGACTCGCTGGTCCAATTTGCCCTCGGTGGCCTGAATGTAGCGTTCAAATGCCTGCGTGGTGGCTGGTTTCAGCTCCACCTTGCCGGCATCGGTGAGCCCGGCCAGCAGCAGGGCGGGAATCACGAACCAGGTTTCGGATGTCACCTTTTCTGATTCTCACACGTCCAAACAGGTAACATGGCGAACCTTGCGGCATCCAAGCCGGATTCCAGGTTTCGCGAAGCCGGCCGGGCACAGGTCAGCTTCCTGGCGCCGCTGGAAAAACGGTGCCTCCTCTGGCTGGCGCATCACACGCCTCGCGGAATCAATTCCGACCACTTGACAGCGCTCGGCCTGATTGCCCTGCTGGGCGCCGGCCTCAGCTATTGGTGGGCTCGCTGGAACCACGCCGGCCTGCTGCTGGCCATCGGCTTTCTGATGTTGAACTGGCTGGGCGACAGCCTGGATGGAACTCTCGCCCGCGTGCGCAACCGCCAACGCCCGCGTTATGGTTTTTACGTGGACCACGTGGTGGACGCGTTCGGCACCTTTTTTCTGCTGGGCGGCATCGGGCTTTCGGGCTATATGAGCCCGCCCATCGCCGCCGGCCTGCTGATTGCCTATTTCATGCTGTCCATCGAAGTGTATCTGGCCACCTATACCATCGGTACGTTTCACCTGTCGTTCTGGAAGTTCAGCCCCACCGAATTGCGAATCCTGCTGATGATCGGCAATATTGCCCTGCTGTACCGGCCAGTGGTCGGAATCCTTGGCCAACGGTATCGCCTGTTCGATGTCGGCGGCGCTGTGGGGATCTTCGGCATCTCGCTGATGCTGGTCGTGGCCGTGATTCGACACACCGTCTTCCTTTATCGCTCCGAGCGCCTGCCTTAGAGGTACCTGTAAACCCCGGGCTAAGGAAACTCGTCTACACCCACGAATGCAGCCGGCGATCACCGTGACGGAAGGCGCTGCCGACTCCCAGGATTTCGACGAACTGGTGCGCGTCTATTGGCCGCGCGTCTTTCGCTTCGCCCTGGCGTCCCTGCGCGATTACGATGCCGCGCAGACGGTGGCGCAGGATTGTTTCTACCGGGCCCACAAGAATCTTTACCGGTTTCGCGGCGAATCCACGTTAAGCACCTGGCTGATGCAGATTGCCGTGAACCTGGTCCGCGACCATGCCCGTAACCGGCGGCTGCAGTTCTGGAAGCGCAGCCAGGCGCCGGATTCGGCCGCGCAATGGACTCCGGACGGGCGGCTTTCGCCGGAAGCCGCCGCTGTGGTTCGCGAAAGAGTGGAGGCTGTGTGGCGTGCCGCCGCCGCGCTCTCAGGAAAGCAGCGGACGGTGTTCCTGCTGCGCTTTGTGGAGGAGATGGATCTGCTTGAAATTGTCGCGGTCACCGGACTCGCGGAAGGCACCGTGAAGACACACTTATTCCGCGCGGTGCAAGCTATTCGGGAACAGGTGGGAGAAGAACGATGACACATTTGTCGGCGGAACAAATCGCGCAGTGGATTGCCGGCGAGCGTCCGGCGGAAGCGGAATTGCATATCGCAAGTTGCGACCAGTGCCGCGGCCGCGCGGCCGGGTTCGAAGATGTTGTCGCGCAGTTTCGTAGCGCCGTAGGAAGCGTGCCCGCTCCGCCTCCGGTTTGGCGCGCCCGCCGCACGGCGGCATGGCCCAATTTGCTGGCGGTGGCGGCCATCGCCCTGCTCCTGCTGGCGCCGTTGTACCGGGAGCGTGAGGCGCGCCGGAGGGCGGCCATCGAGCGGCAGGACGCGCAGCTATTGCAGCAGGTGGATTCGGAGATCTCTCGCGCCGTTCCGGACGCAATGGATCCCTTAGTGAAGATGGTGTCGTGGAATTCCAACGAGGCACAAAAATGAAACGATATTTAGGACTCACTTTATTGATTGCCGGCGCTGCCCTGGCGCAGCCGCCGCAAGTCACGGGCCCCGCGCAAGAGCCGGGAGGGCCCCAGCAGCCTCCTCCTCCGCCCGCCTATGCGCCGCCGCCGCCCCTGCGGGCCAACCGGCCGCTCATGGAGCGCTCGCTGATGCCGGGGCCTCCCGGACGCTGGTGGAACAATCCGCAGATGGTTCAGAAACTGGCCCTCAATTCCGACCAGCAGAAGAAGATGGACGACATCTTCCAGCAGAATCGACTGAAGCTGATCGACCTCAACGCCACCTTGCAAAAGGAAGAGGTCACGCTGGAGCCTCTGGTGGGCGCCGATCAGCCCGATGAAACAAGAATACTGGCGCAGATCGATAAGGTCGCCCAGGCGCGCGCCGAGCTCGAAAAGGCCAATGCGCGTTTTCTTCTGGGCATTCGCCGCGTGCTGACGCCCGATCAATGGAAGAAATTGCAGGCCGAAAATCCGCCGGGCGCGGGCCGCGGACCCGGCATGCCGGCGCCCGCGGCAGTCCCCCGGCCGAAACGACAGTAACGGTCTTCCCAAACGCTGCGAGGTATGATCAGAATTCTGAATCATGCCTCGCCTCTTTGCTGCCCTTCTTCTCGCGCCGCTGCTGCTCCCAGCCGCCACTACTGTTTTATTCGATCCGTCGACGCCCGCCACCGGCCCGTTTCCCACGGATTTTCTCACTGTTCCGGACCCGCAACAGAAGACCGGCCTGCGGCTCAATCTGCCTCTGCCCAACTGCGCCTCCCAATACACGTCGTGCCAGGAGACCGGCCTGCTGGAACAGCTTGATGGCTTCAGCATCCGCGCGCGTGTCACTGTCCGCTTTTCCGCCGCTATCAACACCTCCACCCTGCGTAGCGGAATGTTCTACGTGGCGTTGGACAACCTGACCCTGGAAGAGCCCGGAATAAACAAAACCGGCGATACCGTGGCTGTTGACCAGGTGGTCTTCGATCCTCTTACCAACACGGTTTATGCTAAACCTTTCGCAGCGTTGGATCAGCACCGCCGATACGCGCTGGTGATTACCGATGCGGTACTCGATAGCGCCGGTGCGGCGGTGACGGCCGACCCAGCGTTTCAAACCTGCGCGCTGGGCGGCTCGACGTACTGCGGCGCGTTGCAGGCGGCGCTCGGACGCATCGCATCCTCGGTGGCGCCGCACAAGATCGTCGGCGCATCGGTCTTCACCACCCAGAGCGCCACCGCCTGGCTGGAACATGCGCGCGCCACCCTTCCCTATGTGCCCCCGGTGGTGATGCTGGCGCAACCGCAGAGCACTTTTGCCATCGCCAATCTTTCGGGCATCGTATTGAACGAGCAGGTGGGCGTGAATCCGCCCGCGTTCAACAATATTTCGCTGCCGGTCAGTTCGGGACTGCTGAACGGATTGGGCAGCGTGGTGATCGGCTCTTATGAATCGCCCAGCTTCCTGGGTGGCGACCAGACCATTCCACCCGGCCCGACGCTGCCGGGGCTCGCCGTGCCGGTCAACGTCAACCCGGTCGGGTTTAACGCGCTGTTGCCCGCCACGCCCAAGCCGGCCGCGGGCTACCCGGTTGTGATCTTCGGCCATGGATTCGGCGACAGCCGGTTCGGCGGCCCCACGGCCGTCGCGCCCACGCTGGCGCGCCAGGGATTCGCGGTGGTCGCGATTGACGCCGTGGGTCACGGCTTCGGGCCGCTCAGCTCTGTCACCTTCATCGATACCGCCGGCAACCGCACCACGGTCAACGCCATGGGCCGCAGCATGGATCTCAACGGCGACGGCATCATCGAATCCAACGAAGGCTGCGCCCTCACCGTCCCCATCGCTTACGGCACGCGGGATTGCTTCCGCCAGACCGTGGTGGACCTGATGCAGTTGGTGCGCGCCATTCAGGCGGGCATGGATTTTGACGGCGATGGCCAGCCCGATCTGGATGCTTCCCACATTTACTACGCGGGCGAATCTCTGGGCGGTATGTATGGGGCCATGTTCATGTCGCTGGAACCCAACGTGCGCGCCGCTGCGCTCAACGTGGGCGGCGCCAGCACCGTGGATATCGCCCGTTGGAGCCCGGCCTATCAGTCACTCAGCAATCAGGTACTGGGCTTGCGCATGCCCTCGCTACTGAATGCCGGGTCCACCTTCAATCAGGATTACGTTCTGCCCGGACAGCCGGTCCACAACGTCACCGTGCCGGGGGCGGTGGATATTCAAAATGTCTTCGAGACGCTGGAGTGGCTGACCAATTCCGGTGACCCCATCGCCTTTGCGCCGCACCTCCAGGTCTCGCCGCTTTCGGGTGTGACGGCGCGGCCGGTGCTGATGCAATTCGCGCGCGGCGATATGACCGTCACCAATCCCGCCAACAGCATGTTGATTCGCGTGGCCGGCCTGCAAGGCAGTACATGGGAATACCGGCATGACCTGGCGCGCGCGCAGGCTCCCGATCTGCCCCTCGATCCGCACCCCTTCCTGGTGCTCTTCGTGAGCCTGAATGGCAGTTCGATCCAGTTGCCCGGGTTGGATGGGATCTCGATCAGTCTGGACGCACAGGGCCAGATCGCCGGATTTCTGGCATCCGACGGCCAGACTATTCCCGACCCCAATCAGCTCTCCAAGCTGATTTTCGGGTTCAATGTATTCCAGGCGCCGGGTACGCTGCCATTTGATTTCGGGTATTAGGCTTGCACCTGCACCTCTGCTGGGCCGGACCGCTCGCTGACGCGCGCGGCTCAGCTACGTTGGTATTAGAGAGCGTCGCGAGCCGCCGCTATGGTGCGGTCGATATCCTCTTCGGTGTGCGCCGCCGAAAGGAACGCGGCCTCAAACTGCGACGGCGCCAGATAGATTCCGCGCTCCAGCATGCCCTGGAAAAATCGCCCGAACTTCGCCGTATCGCATCGCCTGGCCGATTCCCAATCGGTCACCGGTCCGTCCGTGAAGAAGAAGGTGAACATGGCGCCCACCCGGTTCACTGTCAACCCGGCCGGCGCTGCCGCGCACAGGCGGGCTGAGCGAGCTTCCAATTGATCGTAGATTTCCGGATGGGCTTCCAGGTGGCGCAACATGGCCAGCCCCGCCGCAACCGCCAGTGGATTGCCGGAGAGCGTCCCTGCCTGGTAAACCGGTCCCACCGGCGCCACCTTGCTCATGATGTCCTTGCGGCCGCCGTAGGCGCCTACCGGCAGCCCGCCGCCAATCACTTTGCCCAGCGTGGTCAGGTCCGGCCGGATGCCGTAGCGCTGCTGCGCGCCGCCGTAGGCCACGCGGAATCCTGTCATCACCTCGTCAAAAATCAGTAGTGCTCCGAAGCGTTCGGTGATGCGCCGCAGGGCTTCGAGGTACCCGGGGAGAGGGGGCACGCAGCCCATATTGCCGACTACCGGCTCGACGATAATGGCCGCGATCCGGTTGCCGTGCGCCCGGAACGCCTGCTCCACGGCCTCCACCGAGTTGTACGGCAGCGCGATCGTGGTATCGCAAAACGCTTTCGGCACGCCCTGCGTATCGGCAATCCCCAGGGTCGCCACGCCGGACCCGGCCTTCACCAGCAGCGAATCGACGTGCCCGTGATAGCAGCCTTCGAATTTCACCACCAGGTCGCGCCCGGTGAATCCGCGGGCCACCCGGATGGCCGACATGGTGGCCTCCGTGCCCGAATTCACCAGCCGCACCATCTCGATGGACGGGACTGCCCGGATGATCGCCTCGGCCAGTTCGATCTCGCGCTCCGTGGGTGCGCCAAAGCTGGTTCCGATCTCGAGCGTTTCGGCCAGCGCCGCCAGAATCTCCGGGTGACGGTGACCCAGCAGGAGCGGTCCCCACGACCCCACGTAGTCGATGTACTCGTTGCCGTCCACGTCGAAGATGTGGCTGCCCTGTCCGCGCGCCACGAACACGGGCTGTCCGCCCACGCTCTTAAATGCCCGCACCGGGGAATTCACGCCGCCTGGAATTATTTCCTGCGCGCGGCGAAACAACTCTTGCGATTTCGAATGGTTCATACAGATGTTGGGAGTTATGTTACGCCCGCGCCTTTCGGGGCACCTGCCGGCTGAATCCCAGGCTCATGCCGATCTCATACAGGCTGCCGTTCAGATTGCTCATGCAGCCGCTTCTTCAGGCCCAGGTAGGGTTGCCGTCCGGAAAACAGATCCTGCATGATCACCGAAAAACGCGCGCTGCGGCGCGTGAATTGCACCATGCGCTGCGGAATGGTGCCGAACAGGAAGCGTCCTGCGAAGATGCGGTGCGCCAGGCGGGAACCGAATTCCAGATCGGCCGCGAAGTCGCGGCGCAGCACGCAGCGATATTCCTCCGTGCGTGCCGCCAGGCTACGCGTATCGTCCAGCAGGGCGCGCGCCGCCAGGTCGCCCGAGCGCATGGCGTAGTAAATTCCTTCTCCGGTGATCGGGTCCACCAGGCCGGCGGCGTCGCCCACCGCCATCCAGCCCTCGCCGGACACGCGATTCTGCTTCCACGACCGGGTCTCCAGGGCCGGCAGCAGGTGGCTGTAGAAGGTGCCGTCTTTCCATGAAATGCCGCGCTCCGCCATCCAGTTTTCCAGGCGCTTGCGCAACGCCGAGGCGGGTTCGCCTTTGCCGCAGATGCCGATGGAAAGGTGTCCGCAGCGCGGAAATATCCAGATATAGCCTTCCAGTTGCGGCAGGAATTGAATGTCGATCCGCTCCTGGTCGCCGGGCACGTAATAGCCTAGCGCGGACATGGTGTCGTGCGATTTCAACTCGGTTCCGAAATCGCGCAGCGGGTTGCGAGCGCCGGTGGCCACCACGCAGAAATCGGCGTCCGCGGTTCCCCCGCTGGTGCGTAACTGCCAGCCGGCGCCGGCTCGCGTCACCTGGTTCACGCGCGCCTGTTCGATCTGTGCCCCGGCACGTTCGGCCCGCTCCAGCAACATGCGGTTCAAATCGAAGCGGGAATAGATCAGCAGCGGCTCGTCCAGCGGCAGGCTCACTTCGCCCGCGCGGGGCGCCGCCAGCACGGTCTCGCGAATCGCCCGCTTGCGCGTGGAATTGTGCAGTAAAAATGGATACTGGCTGTACGCCTTGTAGGTCAAACCACCGCCGCAGGGCTTCTCCCAGGCCAGCTTTTCATCGAACAACTGAACTTTCAAACCTGCCGATGCCAGTTTTTCCGCGGCGAATGCTCCCGCCGGTCCGCCTCCCAGGATGGCGACACGCTTCATTTTTTCTTGCCGCTAGGTGGCAGATCGTCCGGTGAAGGCATCTTGCCGCCGCCCGCTGCGCCAGGAGCCATGGCTCCGTGCGGATTCTCGCCCCCAGGGGCCGCTCCCGGCGGCACCGCTCCGCCGCCGTGCGGCGTTCCCCCAACGTCCTTACGCCCCTTCACCACCCACTTGGAGCCGTCCTGTTCGAGGTGGTAGTTCATGCTCATTCCGCCGCCCGGAGTGCCTTTCGGCGTAATCGACACGGACGCGTCCGCCTGATTGCCGCTGAACGTCACGCTGGTAACTTCCACGTCCATGGCGGACATGTTGAGCGCCAGACTGGACGTTTTGCCGGAAAGGTAATCGATGACACCCTGACGGATGGCTTCTTTACTCTGATTTCCGCGATTACAGGCGGTCAGAGCGGCAAATAAAACGACAACGCAGGTGAATCTCACTACTCAATTATAGCCATGCCCCCGGTTGGTTCCGGGCGTGACCCTGGCGGGGAATCCCCCACCCCCCTTTGTAGGATTGCCACCCGCCTGCGCCGGCGAGTTACACTTCGAAAATCTGCATTGCCTGGGTCAAGCTGGCGATGGCATCGCGCCCCTGCGCCGGGGAATACTCGTGCGCCACGTATCCGGTATATCCCAAGTCCGCGATGGCCTGCGCGATGAAGCGGTAATTCAGCTCCTGCGTATCGTCGATCTCATGCCGTCCCGGATTCCCGCCCGTGTGATAGTGACCGATCCACTGGAAGTTGTCCCGGATGTTGCGCACGATATCGCCATCCATTATCTGGGCGTGATAAATGTCGTACAGGATCTTCACGCGCGGTGAGTTCACCCGTTTCATGACGTCCACGCCCCAGGCGATGTGGTCGAACATGTAGTCCTTGTGATTCACCTTGCTGTTCAGATACTCCATGCAGATGGTGATCCCTTTGTCCTCGGCATGAGCCTTCACGCGATTGAGAAACGCGACGCAATTGTCCGCGCCTTCGGCGTCCGCCATGCCTTTGCGATTCCCCGAAAAGGTGATGATATTCGGTACGCCGTTGGCCTGTGCCTCATCGAGGGCCGCATGCATCTTCTTTTCCAGTGCCTCGTGATTCTCCTTGCGATTCAGAGCCTCCGGTATGTTGCCGCCGGGACCGGGCGGATACATGGTCGGCTTCAACCCGTATTTCTTCAGCGTGGGCCAATCCGCCGGCCCGATCAGGTCGTACCCCTTGCAGCCCAGGCGGGCGGCCTCTTTGCAGGTATCTTCGAAACTCATGTTGCGCGCGAACACCCCGCGGGTGACGCATTGCTTCAGCCGTCCCTTACGTTCGACAGGGGCCGGAGTCTGGGCCGCCGCGGCGCACGCGGCCAGTGCGGGCAGAAAATCTCGACGTCGCATCGCTACTGAGCTTATCGCAAATCGCCGTCAGTGTTCGCCTGGCAGGTATACTGGCCGGGTGGCTGCGAAATGGAAAACGGCGGCGCTGGCCGTTGCGATTGCCGGCGCAGGCATTGCCGCCCTCGCCCTGGTCTCCGGGCTTTTGTACGAGCAGACGCAGCGGGCCCGCGATCGCGAGCGCTATCCGCAGATTGGGCGTTCCATCGATATCGGCGGCCGCACGCTCGATATCCACTGCGCGGGCGCCGGCCAGCCCGCCGTGATCCTGGAAAGCGGTGCCAACTGGGCCCTCAGTTCGGCCGTTCACGACCCCAAAACGATATTCGCCAATGGCGGGCCGCGTCCGGGTTACAGTTGGGCCTTGATCCAGCGCGAACTGGCAGGCGTTACCACGGTATGTTGGTACGACCGCGCCGGCTCCGGCTGGAGCGACCTTGGTCCTTATCCGCGCGACTCTGCGTCACAGGCTCGCGATCTTGAGGCTCTTCTTCGCGCCGCGCGAATCCCGCCGCCATACGTACTGGTGGGCGAATCGTCCGCTGCCCTGGATGCTCGTGTTTTCGTGGGTCAGTATCCTTCTGAGGTGGCCGGCCTGGTGCTGGTCAACTGGGCCGATCCAGTGCTCTTCTTGGAGCGGGGATCCAACAATGGGAAACGTGCACAGCGGATTCCGCAGTGGATTTACCACTCGCAAGATGCCATGGCGCAGTTGTTCAACTGGGTCGGGCTTTACCGTTTGGGTTCGGTCCCGCCTGCGCCGGAGGCACCCAGGGGACTGACGGCCGCGGAGTGGAAGACCATCTGGTTCCTGACCCACTCCTCCAAGGCTGTCAGCGCCCTGATGCAGGATATCGCCTCCTGCCGGTTAAGCTCCGCCGAGGCGCGGGCGCCCGGCAGTCTCGGCGGCCGTCCGCTGCGTGTTCTGGGCGCCGGGAATCTCGACGCGCCACCCGAATTCCTCGAGGCTTGGACGAAAGTGCAGAGCGATCTCGCTCGCCTGTCCACACGGGGAAGACAGATCGTAGTAGATGGGACGGCCGGCGACCTTCTTTACGATGCGCCCGATGCCATCGGCGAGGCCGTGCGCCAGGTTGTGGCAGAGGTGCGCGTGCTTCATCAAAACTAAGATCCGCGGAGCTGCCGGCGGGCTCATTACTCAGGATGTTCGCCGGACGTCTCGATAGCCGCCAAACAGCCTTCCAGCAGCCGGCGCAGGTGCGAAACGTCCTCCTTGGAGAGCGCGCTTGCCAGTCGACCTTCCACCTGGCGCATTGCCAGATGCACCGCCAGAACTTTGGCCGCGCCTTCTTTGGTCAATTCCGCCGGCATCGCCCTGCCGCCCTCGGGCTTTGCGGTTCGCGAAATCAGCCCACGAAGCTCTAACGACGCAATCATCTCCCCCATAGTCTGCGGGGTCACGGAGTGAGCGCGGGCTAGCTCTGCGTTGGAGCGAGCCGGGTCATAGGCGAGCTCCACCAGGACGTTGGCCTGGGCCACAGTCAGTTCGCTGTCCCGAAGAGCTTCTTCCATCGCATGCCTCGTAGCGACGTGGATCTGCCGCAAGAGGACGGTGACCGGCCTAAGCGCGGGTTTGATGATTTTTCTTGACACGAGCCGATTATATCAGGCATCCTGATATAAGGATACCTGATATATGACTACCACTCTACTCGAGACACAGGAAGTGAATCTCTACTACACATTACGAGGCTCAGGGCCGATGTTGCTGATCCTCCAGGGCGGCGCTGGTAACGCTGACGGGTCGGAAGCGCTGGCCAATCAACTTGCCGGCACTTTTACTGTCATCACGTACGATCGTCGCGGTCTGTCCCACAGCACGCCAATCCGGGGAGGGGGACAACAGATCGCAGCCCATGCCGGTGATGCAGCGCGGTTGATTACTGCCCTCTCAAGCGCGCCTGCATTCGTATTCGGTAGCAGTATGGGCGCGCTAATCGGCCTTGAACTGGCCGCGCAATACCCTGATCTGGTTCGTTTGCTCGTAGCTCATGAGCCGCCGGTTTACAGGCTGCTCGAAGGCGCAGACCAGGACGAAGCAATCAGCAGCCACAAGGAATTGATCGAGACGTTCAGGCGAGAGGGGCTACCCGCTGCAATGAGAATCATGGTCGCTCGAAGCGGAGTCGATTTCAACGACCGCGAGCCCGAAGTTGCACTGCCAACCGCTTCCACGGCCGATCCGAAATCGGCGGCACAACGCTCCGCCGATCTCCAGCATTTTTTCACCTGGGACGTTCCAGCCGTCACTCTCTATCAACCGGACACCCCCGCTTTGAGCGCCGCAAGATCCAAAATCGTACCCGCTGTCGGGCGTAGTTCTCCATCTACGTTTCCCTATCGCAGCGCGGTTGCCCTGGCTGAGATCCTGAAGCGGAAGCCCGCCGGGTTCCCGGGAGGGCACACGGGCTATATCCTCCGCCCCAAAGCATTCGCAGCGGAACTCAAGGAACTCTTCCAACCCGGGGCCTGCGGAAGCACGGAACGTCAAATAAGTTAATAATATGACCAATTTCTCCCGGCCAATTTTTTCTTGACACCCCCCGGCGTGGATGGCATAATTCGACCATTGAACAAAAGGGGCTCGCCCCGGGTTCGGGCCGTGTGTAGAGTCGTTCCGCCCGACCTGAGGCGTAGGGTTGTTTTAATTTGAGCCTCAACGTTGAGGGGATTCTATGAAGAACGGGGTTGGTGTTGCGAGCGCAGTTCTGCTCCTCTGCTTTAGCGCATTTGGACAGGGGGGCGGCAACGCAGCCCTGACCGGAACGGTCAGCGACCCTACGGGCGCCGTGATCGCCCGCGCGACCGTGAACCTGACGCAAACCGGTACGCAGGTAAAGCGCTCGGCCGTTACCAACGAGGCGGGCCAATTTACCGTGCCTGCCCTTCCGCCTGCCACGTATCGCGTGACGGTGGAGGCCCAGGGATTCAAAACCTACGCGCAAGACGTCACGCTGCTTGCCGACCAGAACGGCACCCTGCAAGTGCAAATGCAGTTGGGCACGGCGTCCGAGACGGTCACGGTGGAATCCACGGCAACCCTTGTGAACACGGTGACGCCCGTCATCGGCCAGGTGATTGAACGCTCGCGCGTCGTGGAGCTTCCCTTGAACGGCCGGAATGCGGCCGACCTGACGAGGCTCGTCGCGGGCGCGGTTTCGTCCAATAATTCCGCGGGCACGACGCAAGGCGATACCAAGCAGGTTCCCGGCGCCGAGCAGATGTCGGTGAACGGCGCGCGGCCCGACGAGGTCAGTTATAACCTGGACGGCGGCAGCAACCAGGACCTGATGAGCAACACCAACAACCCATTCCCGTTCCCGGATGCACTGCAGGAATTCAGCGTCCAGACCAACAGTTTCGACACGCAGTACGGCACCAATGTGGGGGCGGTGGTCAACGTGGTCACCAAGTCCGGAACCAACCAGTGGCACGGCGATGCGTTCGAGTTCGTGCGCAACCGCGAGTTCAACGCGCGCAACTTCTTCGCACCCACGGTCGATCCTCTGAAACGCAATCAATTCGGCGGAACGATTGGCGGGCCGATCGAGAAGGACAGCGCGTTCGTCTTCTTCGGCTATCAGGGGACGCGGATACGTACGCAGGGGAATGCCAACAACACGATTCTGCCGACGGCGGCGAACATGCAAGGTGACTTCTCCAACTATCTGACTGCCAATTCCGGCGTCAATCCGCTGGGAAAGGTAATTCCGATTAACGATCCCACCACCGGGAACCCATTTCCCAATAACCAGATCCCGGTCAGCCCGGTAGCGCTGAATCTGGCGAAATATCTGCCGATTTCGCAGGCGTTGCCAAATGGCCGCATTACGTACGGCGTGCCTACCGTGCAGAACTTCAACGAGTACATCGCCCGGGTCGACAAAGTGATGCGGGGCGGCCTGGACAAGCTATACGGCCGGTTCTACCTGGACCGCTACACCCACTTGCCGGGCTATGACGGGAAAGATATTCTGCTGGCCGGCTCCATCGGGTCAACGGTGCAAACGCAGAACTGGGCCGCCGGGTACACGTGGGTGAGAACTCCGACTTTCGTCAACACATTCGTGGCCGACGTAGTACGCGCGGCATCGGACCGCAGCCAGGGCGGAAACGTGCCTCAGTTTAGCGATTTCGGCGCCAACGTTCCGCAGTTGCCCAAAGCGCAAGGCGGAATCCGCGGATTCGGCATTACCAACGGGTTCTTCGGGCTTGGCAATTTCACCGACGGCGCTTTCATCCGCAACACCGGCGAAATCCGCGACCAGGCCGTGTGGACGCACGGACAACACACCGTCACGTTCGGCGGCAATTTCGAGCGCGACCAGTCGAATGTGCGCAACACGGATTTCGAAAACGGCAACTGGCAGTTCTCCGATATTCTCACGAACCTGGGACTGGCCAGTTTTGTCATGGGTCATATGCATTCCTACAGCCAGACGTCGGGAAATTTTTCGGATTCCCGGCAGAACGTGATCGGGCTGTTTGCGGAAGACAAATGGAAGGCCCGGCCGAATCTCTCCCTCACGCTGGGCCTGCGCTGGGAACCTCAATACGTCATAAAGGAAATTTTCGGCCGCATCGAGCAGTTCCGGCCGGACATGTACTATGCGGGTGTCAGGTCCAAGATCATTCCCACCGCGCCCGCGGGGCTGGTGTTTATCGGCGACTCGTACAACGGGGTCACGATGCCTGCTACGGGACAGGGACCGGACGTCAACAACTTCGCTCCACGCGCCGGAATCGCGTGGGACATTTTCGGCACCGGCAAGACGGTGGTGCGTGCGGGCGGCGGCGAGTTCTATTCGTCGCGCCTGCCCGGCCTGTTCCTCAACGACGCATCCATCAGCCAGCCCTTCAGCCTGCGCACGGACCTGACCGAGCCCTCGGCGCCGAACAATCTCATCCCGTTCGCCAACCCTCTGCAAAGCGAGCCTACGTTTGCGGCCAGTTCCCGCTGCGGTATACGCTCGCCACGATCCCTGCCGGCGGCGTACCGTTTACCGGCGGCGTATCGGTTTACGGCCTGGAGCCGGGCAAGAATTGGGTCACACCGACAACCTTCGACTGGAATATGACGATCGAGCACCAGTTGAAGGCGGACACACTGTTCGATATCTCCTATGTAGGACTGCGTGGTGTGCACCTGCGGCAGGATGTCTACCTGAATCCGCGAGCGGCCGGGGTGGGCACCGACGCCAGCCGGCCTTACCAGGGCTTTATCGACATCTACCAGAACCACAACACCGGCATGTCCAACTACAACGCTTTGCAGGTCAGCATCCAGAAACGACCGGGAGGCGGCCGCGGTCCCCTGAAGGACCTCACGCTGCTTGCCAATTACACGTATTCCAAGGCAATGGAGATCGCTCTGGCCTCCAATGGCGGCATCACCGACATGGGATCGAGCAAGGGGTCAGGCATGCCGTTCGGCAATCCCAACCAGGGTCACTTCGAAACCGGTCCGGCGCCCGGGCAGGACCGCACGCACCGTTTTGTCGCCTCGTACGTCTGGGACCTCCCGCGGCTGAGCAGTTCTAATGTGGCGGTGCGCACGCTACTCGGCGGTTGGCAATGGACCGGAATCTTCACCTACCAGACCGGGGAGGCCATGACGATCCTGGCCGGAACCGACCGTTCCGAGACTGCTCTGGGCAACGACCGTGGCAACTTCATCGGCCCCGTCGGCCAGTACGGCAAGACGGCGCCCGCCGGTTCGCGCTCAGGCTGCGGTTCGGCCACCTGCGTTCCGTGGCTGAACACGTCGTTGTTCGCGCTGCCGGCAATCGGCTCTTTCGGGAACATCGGTAAGGGCGCTTTCCGCGGGCCGGGCAGCTTCAATGTGGACACCGGAATTCTTAAGAACTTCTTCCCGTTCAAGGCGCATGAAAGTCTGCGCTTCCAGATTCGCGGGGAGTTCTTTAACGTCCTCAATCATACGCAGCTATCCGACCCCACGACGAGCGTGAACAGCGGCAACTTCGGCGGGATCTACGGCGCCGGCGACCCGCGTATCATCCAACTCGCCGTGAAGTTCTTCTTCTAAGTAGCGCATGCTTCTGCTTTGCCGCAGCCTGTTCCCGGCTGGTGCGTGTGATACTAAACAAAGCGTCATAAGTAGTTGCGCATTCGCTTCCTTATGGTCGCGGCTCCGAGCCGCGCGCGTCAGCAAGCGCAAATACGGATGCCGCCGTGTTTAAAAGCGCGTGGCTGCGGCAACGGCGGCCGTCGAGAGCGGATATGAAGAAGTGGCTTGCGATTCTGGCGCTGGTATCGGCCCCGGCATGGGCCGTCGAAAAGCAGCTTTTCAATCATAAAGACCTGACCGGCTGGGCGCGGATTCCGAGGCACGAAGATGCGCCGGCCGGCCAGAAGCCCGGATTCCTGGTGCAGGATGGACTCCTGGTAAGCATGCCGGACGCTCCGGAAGACGACCTGTGGTACACGCCGGAGAAGATCGGCAATGCGACTTTGCGGGTGGTGTACAAGGTCTCCGCGCCGGAAGCGAATTCGGGTGTGTTCATCCGCATTCCATACGCGCCCAAGAGCGAGGACGATGCCATAAATAGGGGAATCGAGGTTCAGATTCAGGATACCGGTGACGACTACCACTGCACGGGAGTCCTGTACTCGATGACTCGGGCGAAGGCGCGTCCTTACAAGCCCGCGGGCGAATGGAACACGCTCGAGATCCAGATGCGCGGACCGCGCACCGTGGTGCGGCTGAATGGAGCGGTCGTCACCGATTATGACGGCCAGGCGCCTGTGCCGCCGAAGAAGGGGCAGTACGAACCGGACCGCGGGGCGAGGCCGGATCAAGGCTATATCGCCATCCAACACCATGGCGGCGGCGCCACAATCTGGTACAAGGAAATCACCCTGATCCGGTAATCGGGCCGCGCCGCCGTTCCGCAGAGCAAGACGGCGATTTCTCCTTTCGTTCCGAAATCCGCTATCCGTTCTCATGGTGTGTCTGGCCCAACAATAAGCAAAAAGGGCTGGTTGCGTGATGTAGTTAACGCTTCTTTCGCGTTTCAGATTGCGAAATCGCGCCCGCGTGCGTGCCACCCTCTTGCCAAACACCGACGAGTGTGAAAACATCGGCGCCATAACTGAGGAAGGGGGCCATGCTACGCCCCATACAGAAGTTTTCGATCCGGTGCGCTGTCCGCGTTGGCCTCACCGCTATCCTGCCCAACGTCTTGAACGACTTGCTGTGGCAACGCTTCCGGACGAGGGAATTCTCAAATACCCGACGTTTTCCCCGGCAGGGACCGGCCACTGGATACGACTTTGTTTGCGAGGAGTCTAACGATGCGTCACGCTCTCTCCGTATTCGTCATGTTGGTAGCGGCGGGCCCGGCATTCGGCCAGGTCGGCGGCACCGGGACCATTCAAGGCACGGTCACCGATCCCTCGGGCGGGGTTGTGGCCGGCGCTTCCGTGAGTGCCACGAACGTCGCCACGGGGGTCGCAACGGAACGCAAAACCACCGATGCAGGGTTCTTCGTTCTTTCTCTACTTCCGGCCGGCGAGTATGACATCACGGTCAAAGCGACCGGCTTCCAGACCTTCAACCAGCATCATGTCGTGATCGACGCGCTGCAGGTGGTGGGGTTGAATCCTGAACTGCAAGTCGGGCAGGCCAACCAGTCGGTCACGGTGGAAGCGGCGCCGTCCGTGCTGAAAACCGACGATGTATCGCTGGGATCGTCGATGGAGAATCATGTTTACGATGCGCTGCCGCTGGCGATGAACGCGGCGGGGTCTCCACGCGATCCGTCCGCATTTGCCGGACTCGCCATCGGGGTCAGCAGCTACAGCACTCAGGCGGCCGGCCCATCGTTCGGGTCGTTCAACGGCGGCCAGACCTATCAGAACGAAGTCTACGTGGAGGGCCTGCCTCTCACCAGCGCCGGAACCGAGGCCGACACACGCAATCTGGCGTTTGGCGTTTCGGTCGAGGCCGTAGAACAGTTCCAGGTTGAGACCTCCGGGGCCAAGTCGATGTACGACGGTCAGGGCGTGGAGAATTATGTCTTGAAGTCGGGCGGCAATCAGTTCCACGGCGGCGTCTACGAATATTTCCGGAACACCGATTTCGACGCACGCGGATTCTTCGCGACGGTTTTGCCGGCGGACCATCAGAACGAGTTCGGGGCCAATTTCAGCGGACCCATCAAGAAGAACAAACTATTCTTCTTCAGCAACTATGATGGCTACCGGTTCGTATCGGCGACGAGTCCCGTCGGGTATCAGAGCATCCCGACCACCGCGGGGCGGACCGGCGATTTCAGCGCGTTTCCGCAGATCATCTACGACCCCACCAGCGCCACGGGAACCAATCCGCGGACGCCGTTCCCAGGCAATGCGATCCCGTCAAACCGCATTTCGAAGGCTTCGCAATCGTTTCAGTCTTACCTCCCGCCTCCCACGAACGGCAACATTACGAATAACTACCTGGCATTGCTGCCGAGCACGGTAAATAACGACAGCAATACGGACAAGGTGGACTACAACGTGACCGATAAGAACCGGCTTTTCGCGATGATGTCATGGGGCAAGTACGCCTGGCCCATCGTCGGAAGCCTGACGCCGGTTTCGACTTCGACTCTCCCCACGCCGTACACGGACGGCCGGGGCGTAATCGAGTATTCGAACGTGGGACAAATTCACGACTCTCACGTGATCACGCCGACTCTGGTCAATCAGGCCAGCGTTTCCTTCAGCCGGATGTGGATTCCCCTGACCGATCCCACCGCGAACGGCAACTACCCCGGGAAAGCGGGCCTGACAGGACTCCCTGCCGGATTTGCGAGCACGGCCTTTCCGGACATCACTTTCAGCGGCGTCAATGCACCCGTAAGCTGGCGCGGAACGAATGCTCATGTATACAACGAAGCGCAGAACACGTTAGACCTGCAAGACAACCTTCTGTGGACGAAAGGCAGGCACAACTTCACCTTCGGATTTCAGTGGCAGTCGCTCCAGGATAATGAGACTTTTGCGCTGAACGCCGGATTCACCTTTAGCAACAATGAAACCGCGCAGTTTGTCAATGGAGCGCTGAGCCCTACTACTGGACTGGGATACGCGAGTTACCTGCTGGGTATGGTGGACGGCAGCAGCAACACGCAGGATTCGGTGGCCGAGACCGGAGGCCGGTACAAGACTTACGCCTTTTACGTTCAGGACGATTTCAAAGTGAATTCACGCCTGAGTCTGAACCTGGGGCTGCGCTGGAACATGTGGGGGCCGTTCACGGAAGTGGCCAACCGCATGTCGTTCTTCAATCCGAACCTGCCAAACCCGGTAGCGGGCGGCATCCCCGGCGCGCTGCAGTTTGCGGGGAGCGGGCAGGACAGTTGCAATTGTTCGACACCCGTACACATGCACTATCTGAACCCCGGTCCCCGCATCGGGCTCGCCTACCGGGTGACCGATAAGACCGTGATTCGCACGGGCTATAACATCTTTTATGCGCACGCGGGCGGAGTTGGGGGGCGAACCAACGGACGCCAGGGTCTGAGCCAGGTCGGCTTCAATGGAACCAATGCCCAGTCCTCCGTGGTTACCGGACAGCCGGCGTATATCTGGGATAACGGCGTTCCGGGGATCGCATTTGCCCCGCCGTACATCAATCCCAGTTACGGAATCGGGTTCATCACCGCAGCAGCGGCTACGGCGGCCGGCGCGCCATGGGCCGGCCCCTCTACGGCTATCGGGATGACCTATGGCGATCCGAACCTCGGCGGCAAAGCTCCTTACTATGAGGATTGGAGCTTCGATGTGCAGCGCTCGCTCACGCAGAACCTGGTGTTGAGCGTGGCTTATAGCGGCAGCGCGGGCCACTGGCTACCGGGCGCCGCAGTGAACGGACCGCTCACCAACCAGATTCCGGTTCAGTATCTGCCGTTGCAGGGATTGCTGAGTTCCACGCTGACGGCGAGCACTCTGGCGCAAGTGCAGGCGATGTTCCCCGGTTTCCACACACCATTTCCGAACTTCACCGGCACCGTAGCCCAGGCGTTACGGCCATTTCCGCAGTATGGCGGCCTCTCCAACCCCTGGCTGGACGTCGGAAACTCGACTTATAACGCGCTTCAGATTTCGCTCAACCAGCGCGTCTCGCACGGTTTGACGTTCATGTTCAACTACAGCTACAGCAAGGAACTGGACGATCTGGCCGGCGTGCGCGATCCGGACAAGCGTTTCCTCGAAAAAGGACCGGGGGCGATCGATCGCGCCCAAGTGATCAGCGCGACGTTTGTTTACCGGTTGCCCTTCGGCACGGGGAACGCGCTGAAGAGCAACTCGCGCGTGGTGAACGGGATCATCAGCAACTGGCAGATGTCCGGCATCTTCACGTTCGCCAGCGGAACGCCTCTCTCGATCACCGGTTCCTGCACCGGAGGCGGAATTATCGACGGTTCCTGTTATCCGAATTACGCCCCGGGCTTTTCGGGGAGTGTCTGGCAGAACGGAGCGCCCGGAACCGGCAACATCACCACCACGGCGTACCTCAACAAGGCAGCTTTCGTCGATCCGCTGGCATGGACGGAAGGTTCCATTCCACGGTCGGCCCCTTTGGGGCTGTTTGCACCCAATAATGCGGACATAGACCTCAGCGTGCGCAGGGAGTTCGCGATTCACGAGAGATTCCGGCTGGCGTTTCAGGCGGATGCTTTTAACTTCGACAATGCTGTGTATTTCGCGGCGCCGGGAACCAACATCGATTCAGCGACGTTCGGACATTTCACAGCCATGGCCAATTCCCCGCGCAAGTTGCAGTTCAGCGCCAGGCTCTCATTCTAAGCACATGCCGGCGTGATTAACTGAATATATAGGGATCCCAATGAAACGCAGAGCTTTTCTTCGTACAGCGGCCGGCACGAGCCTGGCGGTGACGGCGGTGGAGAGCGCGTCCGCCGATCAGGAGGTACCCACGGAGCAGTCCGGGGCGGTAGCCGTCGACTGGCTGGACGGAACTCCGCTTAGCGAGGCCGGTGTGAGCTGGGGAGTGCCCTGGCCGCGGGGCAAGGTTCGCAAGGATCAGTGTTTCACGCTGACCGCATCCGACGGCAAAGCTCTGCCGCTGCAAAGCTGGCCTCTGGCGTACTGGCCGGACGGTTCTTTGAAGTGGAGTGGCCTCGCAACCGTTGCGGGCGCCGGCGGGGACCGTTTCTCGTGGCTCCCGGAAGCGCCGCAGGCGACGCAGGACATCCGCCCGTGAACGTGCGGCAGAACGCTGCTGCGATCGAGATCGAACCGGCAAATGCAATGCCGCATTCCGCGCCAGGGCGCACACCTGATCGACTCGATGACGATGGAGGGGCGGGCGGTCGCACGACAGGGGCGGCTGATGTGCATGCTGGAAGATCACTCGAATCCGAATATTGTCCGCCTGCAAAATTTCGGGAGCTCAGTCAGGAAGGTCACGGTGGAGCAGACCGGCCCGGTGCGCGCCGTGGTCCGGGTCGACGGGGTGCACAAGGCCGAGGCCGGTAACCGCGAATGGCTTCCGTTCACGGTTCGTTTTTATTTCTATGGCGGGCAGGCGGCGGTGCGGATGGTCCACAGCATCGTTTTCGACGGCGACCAGGACAGAGATTTCATCCGCGGGCTGGGCGTCGAGTTCTCCGTGCCGATGCGCGAGCAGGTGCAGAACCGGCACGTGCGGTTTTCAGGCGAAGGCGAGGGCCTTTGGTCGGAGCCTTTGCAGCCGGCGACGGGCGCGCGCACTCTCCGGGAGCCTGGCGCTCCGCCTCCCACGCCCGGCAACTTCACCGCGGCGGGAGACCTGTACGCCAAACAGCTCGCGGGAGAGCGCATTCCAAATAAAGAAGCGTTCAACCAGCAGGAACAGTTTCTCCTGGACAACTGGGCGATTTGGGATTCCTACAAGCTGGTTCAGTCATCGGCCGATGGTTTTCAGATTCATAAACGCACGAATCCGCAAAGCTGCTGGCTGTTCGCCGGAGCAGGGAAGCGCGCTTCCGGGCTGGTCTTCGCGGGCGATGTGAGCGGCGGGCTGGCTGTCGCCGTAAAGAATTTCTGGCAATCGCACCCATCCTCGCTGGAAGTGCTGAATGCCACTCACACCGAAGCGGACCTTCGCGTCTGGCTGTGGTCGCCCGACGCGCCGGCGATGGATCTCCGTCACTATGACACGAAGAACCATACCCTCCAGGCGAGCTACGAAGATGTGCAGCCCGGGTTCAGTACCGCCCACGGTATCGGCCGAACGAGTGAATTGACGCTCTACCCCAGCGCCTCCGTGCCTTCCAAAGAGGACAGCTCGAAGCAGGCCCGCATGAATGCCGCGCCTCTGCTTCTGGTGTGTAAGCCCGAGCATTACCATTCGGTCTCGGCCTTCGGTGTCTGGAGCCTGCCAGACCCTTCCACGCCGTTGAAGCGCGCGGTCGAGGACCAGCTCCATAGCGCGCTGGAACTCTACAAAAAGGAGATCGAACAACGGCACTGGTACGGGTTCTGGGACTTCGGTGACGTCATGCACGCGTATGATCCGGCGCGGCACGTATGGCGCTACGACATCGGCGGCTACGCCTGGGACAACACCGAACTGGGCACCGATATGTGGTTGTGGTACAGCTTCCTGCGCACCGGGCGCGCGGACATTTTCCGAATGGCGGAAGCCATGACCCGTCACACCAGCGAAGTGGACACCTACCATTTGGGCCGATTCGCCGGTCTGGGCTCGCGACACAACGTGCGGCACTGGGGGTGCGGCGCCAAGGAGGCGCGCATCAGCCAGGCCGCCTTCCGCCGGTTTCATTACTACCTCACCACCGACGAACGCACCGGCGACATCATGCGATCCGTGGTGGACGTGGATTACAAAGTCACCGAGCTCGACCCCATGCGGCTGGCATCGCCGCGCACCGGCCCGATTCCTTATCCCGGGCCGCATCCGCGGCGGTCCGGACTGGCTGGCGTGCGCCGGCAACTGGATGACCGAGTGGGAGCGCACGGGAAACACCAAATATCGCGACAAGATCATTACCGGAATGAACTGCATCGCCAAAATGCCTTACGGCTTCATGACCGGACCGAACACGCTATACGGTTACGATCCCAAAACCGGAATGCTCTACCCGCTGGTGCCGGACGGCTTTGGGACCTACAACCTGCAAGTGATTCAGGGGGGCGGAGAAGTGGCCTTTGAACTGAACCAGTTGATCGACCATCCCGGGTGGCAGAAGGCATTCCTGCAATATTGCCGCCTGACCACGCGCCCCTAAAACTGTAGTGGCCAAGGACATGACGAGCGGTGACGGAAGGCGCCGACGGTTCCTATGCCGGCGCGGGGCGCCTGGCGGCGTATGCCTATTCGAAAACGCGAAACCCGGCTTTCATTGCGCACGCCGTCAGCCAACTGCGCGCCGGAGGCGGATTCCGCCAGCTCCCCGGCGGGCTGTACGCCACCCGCGCATGTCGATGGCCCCGATGTGATGAATCCGATCGACGAAGCGCCCTTCGTTTCCACCAACACGACGGCGCAATCTTCCCTCACCGCCATCGAAGTTCTGGAATTGTGCGCAGACCGGCTGCCGGCGGAATTGCCGCCGGCGCCACAGGGAGGCCGGCGGGGCGGACGCGGATAAGCGCCTCTTCAGCGGCTCAGGCGGGGCCATAGCTGGCGCAGCAGGAAATACTCGTTGATCGGCCCGTCGTCCTCGAGAGCCGGAGTGGTCCTCGACAGAGCCACGAAATCGGACATCGGCTTCTCTTGCGAGAAAACTGTGGCGAAGAGGTCTTCGGGAGTCGAATCGGGCTCCCACTCCAAGAGGTCTTGACGGGCCGAGGCTGGAAGCGTTTGCGGCAGGTTTCCGCCGGTGTCCGGCAGGGGATCGATACTCGCCAGAAAATGCGTGCCCCACTCCTCCACCGAACCGAACGCGCGCACGTGCGGAAAGGCAGCGACCAACGCGCGGGCTATGCTCGCCTGGGTCTGATCGTCTCCTCCCGGAAGCCAGATCTGCACGATGCCGCCGGGACGCAGGTGCTGCCGCAGGATAGTACAGAACTCGCGCGAGTAGAGCAGGCTCGACGCGGGCGCGGGGACCGGAGGGGGTGGATCGAGGGTGATCACATCGAACTGCTCTGTGGAACGCTCCAGAAACCGGCGTCCATCGTCGATAGCGAGCCTCGCGCGGGGAGAGCGCAGAAGCGAGGGCCCATCGGAATGGAAATAGCCGAACAGTTTCGGCACGCTCGGGACCAGTTCCACAGCGGTGGCGCGAATGCCCCATGAGAGCATCGATCGAAAGCTGGTCCCCATGCCGAAGCAGATGACCAGCCCGTTCGAGGGAGGCCGCCTTAAGAGGGAAAGGGGCAAGTGGGCCATCATCTTCGTGATGGTAGTCAGCTTGGTCATGCCGGTGCCATTGGTGAGCAGGCGCTTGCCCATGCCGGTGCCCGTTGCAATCACAGTAGCGGTGTAGTCCCTCAGTTCCACCCGATCTTTGAACTCAGCCTCATAGCCCCTGGTCAGCGCGATCATGGACACGCTGAGCAGGACCACCGCGGCATAGAGTGCCGGCGGGGAAAGACGCAGAATCGGGCGCGAGCCTCGGGGCGCCTGGATCGCGGCTACCAGGCCTGCCGCGAACAAAGGCGCCGCAATCACGCACAGCGCGCCGCGTTCGCCCGTCCAGAGAAGCACACCGAATCCGGCAATCAGCGGACCGAGAATGGACCCCAGCACGTTGACCGCGTACGCCTTTCCCGCCGCATCCGGCTTTCCCTGCGAGACCCGGTCGACCAGCATCGGAGTCGCGAAGCCCACCAGCATGCTGAATGGCATCACGCCGAGCCCGGCCCGCAACATCCCCCAGAGAAAATCGACGCCGAACTCGGGGTCCGTGTCACCGGGAATTGGAAAACGCGGATCGGCAAAAACGAGCGGTAGCAACGCTGCAATGCCCATCAGGATCCATATCATGCTGCCCCCGCCAGGCGCCTGCTTTCGAACCCCCCGCCTGTACCGCAGCGACCCGAGGTAGTTTCCGGTCAGATACAGAGCCAGAATGGCCGCAAACGCATAGACTACACTGCCCAGGAAAATCGTGAACTGCCGGACCCAGACCACCTCCATCGCCATACTGCACAGGCCGGTCGTAAACAGGAGCCACAATTCCCCCGCTGCCGGTTTGAGACGGAGAGAATCCTCTATGGCTGCTGCCTCCGCGGGCACTGTCCGTTCCGGCTCCTGTACTCGCAGCGTCAAACTGAGGAGCAGGACGGTGACCGCCAGTATGAAGTTCAATCCCGCGGCGATGAGCAGTGTGCCGCGAAGGCCGAATAGCTCTATGAGAGCGCCCGCCGAGAGCAGAGTCCCTGCAAGCGCTCCAATCAGATTTGCCAGATAGAGGTAGCTGAAAGAATGCTCCGCCTCCGCGCTCACGATTTTGCGAATGGCCGCCATGGCAAAGGGGAACGTCGCGCCCATGGCGGCGCACCATGGAAGAAGGGCCAGCGTGACCCACGCTCCCGAGATCAGGTAGTAAACGGCGGAGTCCCACGCTGCGTTGCGGAGTAAGCCATAGCCGGCATCGATCAGGCGCGGCACCACCAATCCGGAGATCCCGATGATCAGTTCGAGCATTCCGTACAGCCGTAAAGGCACGGCGGCGCCGGTACGCCTGGAGCGGCGAATGATTTTTCCTCCCACCCAGGATCCCAGGCCAAGTCCGGCCATAAAAACGGAAAGAACAATGGAGACCATCGGCGTGGTCACGCCGAACTTCGCCATGCTGAGCCGCAGCCACACTACTTCGTAAATGAGGCTGCAGCATCCCGAGATGAAGAAGAAGATGAAAAACCAATATCGCTTCAAAGGTTATGCCGTTAGCGCCTGCGGATACTGACCGATATTGTCGCTCGTTATAAGCGAAAAGGGAATTGGTTGACCGGCGCCGGTCGCCGGTCGCCGGTCTACGCTACCGCACCAGTTCGGCGGTTTGGGGAGCGTCCTGCTTGTGCTTGCACTCCGGGTTGGGGCATTGCCACACGCGGCCGGCCTTCAGCCACTTCTCCACCATGTAGGGACTGCCGCATTCCGGGCACTTTTCGGCGACCGGCTTGCCCCAGGCCACGAACTTGCATTCGGGATAGCGATTGCAGCCGTAGAAGGTCTTGCCCTTTTTGCGAGCGCCGCTCGATGATTTCGCCTTCGGTGCATTCCGGGCACTTCACCCCGATGGTCTTCTGCTTGACGTACTTGCAGGTGGGGTAATTGCTGCACGCGGTGAATTCGCCGAAGCGGCCCGATCTTCAGCACCAGGTGATTGCCGCAGGTGCGGGCACTTCTCTTCCAGCGGCTGGTCGGGCTTCTTCTGCGTGCCGCCGATCTGCTTGGTGGTCTTGCAGTCGGGGTAGCCGGAGCAGGCGAAGAACGTGCCGAACCGGCCCTTCTTCAGCACCATGGGACGTCCGCAGTTCTCGCAGTACTCCTCTTCGCCCTGCTCGGATAGGTTGGCGTTGTCCAGATCCGGCAGATCCACCGTCAATTCGCGCGTGTAGGTGCAGAAGATTCTGATTTTTCACGGGCAGGAAGACCATGCCTTCCGGCTGCCTGTTTCAGTTCCAGTGCATCGTAGAATTGCTCGATCTGTGGGATACCGGGCCTTGAGCTTCTGCGAGGCGCTGGTCGATCGGCTTCGCGGTCCTTCTGCTTGCGTTCCTTATTCTGGGCCAGGAGAGCTTCGAGGCCCTTCTGGTAGCGGAGATTGATCTTCAGGCGGCGCTCTCTGAGTTTGGCCGCCTGAGCCATCGGTCTGGCTGGCCAACTTCGCCAGTTCGGTCTCCTGCCTGGCCTTGATCTTGACAGAATGCTCATCCAGGTCTTTCCGCGCGCGCTCTTGCCGCGTGGCGATATCCTTTTGTATCTCCTCGATATCGGCATCCGCGTTTCGCGGCGAGAAGTCCGGATAGCCGGTGCAGGCCAGGAAGCTGCCGTGCTTGCCCCACTTGACCACCAGGGGCTTGCCGCACTTTTCGCACGTCAAGTCGGTGGGCTTCTCCATCCGCTTGATGTCGGTCATGTGCTCTTCGGCGTGCTTCAGATCCTTGTCGAAGCGCTCGTAGAACTCGCCCATGGCCTGCGCGCCAGTCGAGCTTGCCTTCTTCGATTTCGTCGAGTTCCTCCTCCATGCGCGCGGTGTAGTTCACGTCGAAGATATCGTCGAAGCTCTCGAGCAGCAGGTCGGTCACCACCATGCCCAGCTCGGTGGGCGTGAAGCGGCCGCCTTCCTTCTTGACGTACTCGCGCTCCTGGATGGTGGAGAGGATGGAGGCGTAGGTGGACGGCCGGCCCACGCCATCGGCTTCCAGCCGCTTCACCAGCGTGGCTTCGTTGTAGCGCGGCGGCGGCTCGGTGAAATGCTGCTCCGGCCGCAAGGCCTTGCAGGCGCAGCATCTCGCCCTCCGTCACCTGCGGCAGACGGTGCTTCAGCTCTTCGTCTTCCTCGTCGGTCTGGTCCTTGCCTTCCTCGTAGACCTTGAGGAAGCCGTCGAACTTGAGCACCGACCCGGTGGCGCGGAAGATATACTCCACGCCGTTCTTGCCCTGCGCCGAGACGTCGATGGTGGTCTGGTCGAACAGACGCCGGCATCATCTGGGAGGCCACGAAGCGGTTCCAGATCAGCCGGTAGAGCTTCATCTCGTCTTCGGCCAGGTACTTCTCCACGATCTCCGGGGAGTAGGCCATGGAGGTGGGCCGGATGGCTTCGTGCGCGTCCTGCGCGTCCTTCTTGGATTTGTAATACGTTGGGCGCGTCCGGGCAGAAACTCCTTGCCGTACCGTTCCGCGATGAAATGGCGCGCGTCGGCTACGGCATCGTCGGAGACGCGCGTGGAATCGGTGCGCATGTAGGTGATCAGGCCGACCGACCTTCCTTGCCGATCTCGATGCCTTCATACAGCCGCTGCGCCAGCATCATGGTGCGCTTCACGCTGAAGCGCAGCTTGCGCGAGGACTTCCTGCTGCAGCGTGGAGGTGATGAACGGCGCCACCGGATTGCGCTTCTTCTCGCGCGTGGCCACCGATCTTGACGATGTAGTCGGCGCCTTCGAGCTGCGCCACGACGTCGTCGGACGCCTGCTGCGAGCCGATCTCGGCGCGGCTGCGTCGCTGATGCGCGATCAGGCGCGCCGTGAGCAGCGGCGGCTTCTTGGCGTCCAGGTCGGCGTCGATGGTCCAGTATTCCTTCTTAACGAACGCGCGGATTTCGCGCTCGCGCTCCACGATCAGGCGCAGCGCCACGGTCTGCACGCGGCCGGCGGAAAGCCCGCGGCGCACCTTGTCCCACAGCAGCGGAGAAATCTTGTAGCCCACCAGGCGGTCCAGCACGCGGCGCGCCTGCTGCGCATCCACCAGGTTGATGTTCACCTGCCCGGGCTTTTCGAAGGCCTTTTCGATGGCCTTCTTGGTGATCTCGTTGAACATCACCCGGAAGATGTGCGGGCCGTTCTTGCTGTCTCTGCAGTTCTTCCTGCAGGTGATAGCAGATGGCCTCGCCTTCGCGGTCCGGGTCGGCCGCCAGGTAGATGTTCTCCACTTTCTTGGCGGCCTGCTTCAGCTCGCTGATGAGCTTCTTCTTGCCTTCGATGACTTCGTAGCGCGGCTCGAAACCGTGCTCCACATCCACCGCCAGGTCCTTCTTGGGAAGATCCTTGATATGACCGAGCGAAGCTTTGACGACGAACTGCTTGCCCAGGTATTTGTTGATGGTCTTCGCCTTGGCAGGCGATTCCACGATTACCAGAGCTTTTGCCATATAAATTTCGAATCGGCGCCCTGTCGCGTAACGTAATGATTGCAGATTACCCAGTGACGTTACCACACTTTAACAAAATTCTTGCCGGGAAGCTGTTTCACCAGGCCCAGCATCTCCAGTTCGAAAAGCGCGGCAATCAGCTCCGAAGGCGAGATATCTTCCACCTTTTCAAGCAGATCGTCCAGGTGTATGGCGGTATCCACTTGCAGCGCTTCGAGCGCCCGCCGGGCGGTTACACTCCAATTCCGGACCCGGCTCACTTAATAAGGATGCCTGCTCGCCGCCCGGAGTTGCAGCCTCCGCCGCCGAGAATCCTTTTGCGCTCTCTATCGATTAGATGCCGGCGGGATTCAGGCGGGCAGCTCCGACGACCACGTCGTTCCAGTCCTGGACCAGCTTGGCGCCTTGCTTGATCAACAGGTTAGGCCCCCAACTCAGCTTCGAAGTGATGTTGCCGGGAACGGCGAAAACCTCCCGGCCCTGGTCCATCGCCAGCTTGGCGGTGATGGCCGATCCGCTGTATTGCGCGCCTTCCACCACCAGCACGCCCACGCTCATGCCGCTGATGATGCGGTTGCGAATGGGGAAGTTCTGCGGAAACGCCGTGGCGCCCATGGGGAACTCGGAAACGATCAGCCCCTTGGCCGCGAGCTCCGCCGCCAGCTTGCGGTTCTCCGAGGGATAGACGACGTCCACGCCGCAGCCCAGCACCGCCACGGTATCGCCGCCCGCCGCGAGCGCGCCCTTGATGCGCCGCCGTATCGATGCCGCGCGCCATGCCGCTGACGATGGTGAGCCCGGCGTGCGCCAGGTCGCCCGAGAGCCGCTCGGCCACCGCCAGTCCATAGGGCGTGGGCCGCCGCGTGCCCACCACGCCCAGCGTCAACGATTGCAGCAGTTCCACGCGGCCGCGCGCGAACAGCAGCGATCGGCGGATCGAAGATCTCGCGCAGCGGCTGCGGATAGCGCGGGTCGCCGATGGTCACGAGCACGGCGCCGGCTTCGCGCCATCTTCTCGCTGCTGCGCGGCGGCGTCTTCGAAAGTGCAGCCGCTGGCGATGGACTGCGCCACCGCGCCGCTCACGCCGGCGGCCTCCAGTTCCGTGCGCGAGGCGCGGAAGATGGCCTGCGGGGTGCGGAAGCGGTCCAGCAGTTTGCCCGATGTTCTGGTGCCCAGACCCGGGACCAGTTTGAGAGCCAGCCAGTGAAGTTCCTCTTCCCGGCTGAGAACGGAAGAAACCATGAGGGGAGACAACCTGCAGCTTCACGCTATCAGGGTGGGGCGGTTTCGCGCAAGTGGCGTAACTTTTCCGGCTATGAGTCCGAAGTATCAATCGAAGGAGGGAGCGATTAAGTGCTCCGCGTCGAAAAGAAACATCCGCGCGCGATTCGCTGGTTTCACTGGATCAACTTTCCGCTGCTGCTGCTGATGATCTGGAGCGGGATGCTGATCTACTGGGCCAACGACGTCTACTCGCTCGGACCCATCATTTATTTCCCGACTGGTTTTACCAATGCGTTGGGGATTCCGCAACGCCTGGCGGAAGGGATGGCGTGGCACTTCCTGATCATGTGGCTTTTCGCGATCAACGGAGTCATGCTACGTGATCTACACCATCGTTAGCGGGCGAGTGGCGTTACCTGGTGCCGAATCGGCGGTCTTTCGTGGAAGCCATTCAGGTGACACTGCACGACCTGCGATTGCGCAAGACGGCTCCGCCTCGTCGCAAGTTCAACGGCGCACAGCAGATCGCCTACACCAGCATCGTGCTGATGGGCGCGGGATCTTTGATCACGGGGCTGGCGATCTTCAAATCGGTTCAGTTCGGCTGGCTCACGGCGATGCTGGGCGGATACGCAGGCGGCGCGGCTGGAGCATTTCCTGCTCACCTCGGATACGTGCTGTTCTTCTTTGTTCACATCGCGCAGGTGATTCGCGCGGGTTGGAACAATTTCCGGTCGATGGTCACGGGGCTGGAACTGGTAGAGAAAGAGGAGGCCACCGATGGAACCGTCGCTTAAGCAGCAGACCCGCCGCAGTTTTCTGACGGGAGCGATCGCGGCGCTGGCGGGGTACGGCGCGTGGCGCTGGATCGGCAGCCGCAACCCCGAAGGCGGCGTGCCGTGGCCATTGCGCCGCGCCCTGGAGACCAACGAAGAATTCGCGCGCGATTACTACCGTCCCACGCGGCTGGCGCGCCAGTTTCCCGCCGGCACCAGCACCATGCCAAAGGTCAACGGCGTGATCGGCATCGACGATCCGGATTTCGATATCAACGAGTGGAAACTGGAAGTCACCGGCCTGGCCACAGACGAAGGGAAGGCGTCGTTTACGCTGGCCGAGATTCAGGCGTTCCCCAAAGTGGAATTCACCACGGAGTTGAAGTGCGTGGAGGGCTGGAGCAAGCGCGTGCATTGGGGAGGAACGCGGCTGGCGGATTTCGCGCGGCGCTACCCGCCGGCTTATCCCGGTCCGGATTCTTATGTCGGGCTGGCTACGCCGGGGAACGAATACTACGTGAGCCTGGACCGCGCATCGGCGATGCACCCGCAGACCCTACTCTGTTACGAAATGGAGGGGCGGCCGCTGACATACTCGCACGGCGCGCCTCTGCGGCTGGTGATTCCCATTAAGTACGGCATCAAGAATTTGAAGTGCATCGGCCGGATGAGCTTTACCAAGAGCCGCCCACCCGATTTCTGGGGTGAGCGCGGTTACGACGATTACGCAGGTTTTTAACTCCACAAAACACAAGAGGACATAACACCATGAAACGAACACTCGCAGTTTGCATTGCCGCCGCCACCCTCACGATGGGTGCGGCTTTCGCCCAGGACAAGATGGACAAGATGGACAAAATGGGCAAGATGGACCAGACCAGCAAGATGGACAGCACGGCTAAGAAGAAGAAGTCGTCCAAGAAGAAGAGCGACAAGATGGACAAGACCGGAGGGAAGATGGACCAGCAGACCGGTAAGATGTCTCACTGACTCTAACGCCAGCGGAACAGCTTCAAGCGACCGCGAAGCAGACCACCAGCCATGCGGCAAGGACGCCGATCTGCGGGCGCCACCTGCGCCAGCCCGGCGCCTTGCAGCATGTTGGCGCGCAGAGCGTCGATGACGGCGGTCAGCGGCAGCGCCTTGATGACGGGCTGGACGACATCGGGGAATCGCTGCGCGGAAAAGAAGACGCCCGGAGACGATCCACATGGGCATCATGACGCAGTTCATCATGCCGGAAGCCGCTTCGATGGTCTGGGCGCGCGAGGCGATCAGCAGTCCCAGCGCGCTGAACGACAGCGAGCGCGAGCACGCAGAGCAGCGACCAGATCGGCGAAGCGAGCCGCGCACCGGAACGCCGAACACGAACGCAGCCGAAGCCCAGCACCGCGGCCACTTCCACCACCAGCAGCACCAGGCGCGACAGCACGAACGACAGCAGGTAATAGTGCCGCGGCATGGGCGTGGCCACCAGGCGCTTGATGAGCTTCTTGCGGCGCGCGTCCACGATGGCGAAGCCCATGCCCCAGATGGCGCTGCCCATCAGGTTCATGCCCAGCAGGCCGGGGATCAGGAAATCGATGTAGCGCGAGCCGGGCTCGCGCATGAACTGGTCGCTGGATGCGACCGGGTCGGTGCGGCCGGCGGCGCGCTGGATGGCGCGGTCGGCCAGCATGCGGGCGGTGCGGCCTTCGGGATTGGTGTCGTCGTAGCGATAGACCACGCGCGCCGCCGGGCCGGGTTCGGCGAGCAGCGCGACTTTGCCGTTGCGCAAGCGCATCGGCGGCGGCGGAGCGGCGAGTTCCCGCACGTCGAGCAGCTTTTCCTGGCGCAGCGAATGCGCCAGTTCGGGGCTGACGGCGGCGATCTTGAGCACGTCGGCGGGCCGGTTGCGAAAGGCGATGCCCAGGCCGGCGGCCAGCAGGATGGGGAAGATGAAGACCCAGAACAGGGCTTCCGGCTCGCGCACGAATTCGCGGAAGCGCACCAGCGTCAGTTGCGTGCCAGCGGGATGGTTCACTCATCGCGCAAGTGCCGTCCCGTCAGGGTGACGAAGACGTCCTCCAGGGTGGCCGAATGGGTGCGCAGTTCGGTGAGCGGGACCGACTGGCGGCCTAACTCCAGCGAGCAGCGCGGGCACGGCGCGGTGCAGTTCGGTGACCTGCATCTGCACGCTGCCGTTCTCGGTGCGGACTTCGCGGACGCCCTCGATGCGGCGCAGCGCGGAGAGGTCCAGCGGGTGAGCAGCGCTTCCGGCGGAGAACTCCACCATGTGCTCGACGCCGATGGAGGCGATCAGCTCGCGCGGCGTGCCGAGCGCGATCATCTTGCCGTGATCCATGATGGCCACGCGGTCGCAGAGGCGTTCGGCTTCATCCATGTAGTGGGTGGTCAGCAGGATGGTGCGGCCGGATGCCTTGAAGTGCTCGATCAGTTCCCAGAGCTGGCGGCGGGCCTGCGGGTCGAGGCCGGTGGTGGGCTCGTCGAGGAACAGGAAATCGGGATCGCCCACCAGCGCGCAGGCCATCGCCAGGCGCTGTTTCTGGCCGCCGGAGAGGTTGCCCACGCGCGAGTTCCGCTTCTCTTCGAGCTGCACCAGGGCGATGACTTCGTGCGGGGTCGGGCCCTTGGCGAAAGAAGCTGCGGAACAGGCGGACGGTTTCGAGGACCGTCAGCTTTTCGGAGAGCTGCGTTTCCTGCAGCTGGATGCCGAGGCGCTGGCGCAGTCGCGCGGCGTCGGAATCCCAGCGCAGGCCGAGCACTTCCACTTCGCCGGAATCGGCCGGAGTCAGGCCTTCGCAGATCTCGATGGTGGTGGTTTTGCCGGCGCCGTTGGGACCGAGCAGGCCGAAGCACTCGCCGCGCGCGACTTCCAGATCGAGGCCGTCGACCGCGACCACATCCTTGTATGCCTTGCGAAGGTTGCGCAGGCGCAGCGCGGCATCGGGCATCAAACCAGTATACGCAGGGACAGGCCGGGAGGCCTGTCCTACCCAGACTTGCGGGCTTTCGCGCAATGGTGATAGCTTGAGTTTTTCAAAGGAGCCCCCACAGAAATGCCATTAGTATCGATGCGTCAGCTTCTGGACGAAGCGGCAAAAGGCGGATATGGTGTTGGCGCGTTCAACGTCAACAACATGGAACAGATTCAGTCGATCATGGAAGCGGCCCGTGAGACCAAATCGCCGGTGATTATCCAGGCCAGCCGCGGCGCGCGCGCATATTCGCAGGATCGTTTTCTGTATCACCTGATGATTGCGGCCACTGAAATTTATCCCGAGATTCCCACCGTGCTGCACCTGGATCACGGCAATTCGCGTAGAGACCTGCAAGAGCGCCATCGAAATGGGTTTCACCAGCGTGATGATGGACGGATCGCTGATGGCCGACGGCAAGACGCCGTCCAGTTTCGAGTACAACGTGGACGTGACGCGGCAGGTAGTGGAACTGGCGCATGCCAAGGGCGTGACGGTGGAAGGCGAGATCGGCTGCCTGGGCGGCATTGAAGACGGGCACGGCGCGGGCTTGGACGGCCTGAGCCACCTCACCGATCCGGAGCAGGCGGTGGAGTTTGTGAAGCAGACCGGACTGGATGCGCTGGCGATCGCCATCGGCACCAGCCACGGCGCGTACAAATTCAGCAGCAAGCCCACCGGCGAGACGCTGAAGATGCAGCGGCTCATCGAGATTCACAATCGACTGCCGCATACGCACCTGGTGATGCACGGTTCTTCCAGCGTGCCGAAAGATCTGCAGGACATCATCAACCAGTACGGCGGCAAGCTGAAGCCTACCTGGGGCGTGCCGGTGGAAGAGATCCAGCTCGGCATCAAGAACGGCGTGCGCAAGATCAACGTGGATACCGACAACCGGCTGGCCATCACCGGCGCCATCCGCAAGGTCTTCGTGGAGAAGCCCGAGGAGTTCGACCCGCGCAGCTACATGAAGCCGGCGCGCGAAGCCATGAAGAAAGTGGTAGCCCTGCGCATGACCCAGTTCGGGCAGGCCGGCCATGCGAGCGACTATGCCCCGATCCCGCTGGCGGAGATGGCCAGGCAGTACGAAACAGTCGCGGTGTAAACCTCCCACGGTTCACAAATCGGACTCCCTGGTCTAAAATACAGGCCAGGGAGGTACCTTCCCATGTGGGCCGTTTATACGTTCATCAGTTATCTGGCTCTCGCCCTGCTGGCGCCGGTTGCCTGGGCTTCCTGGCGTGTCTGGCGCAGGGCGAGTAAGTCCCGTCAGTTGACCTGCCCCGCTCTCAGTGCCCCCGCCCTGGTGCAGTTGGACCCCTGGTATGCCGTGCGGATGCATGCCCTGGGGAACAACGAGCTGCGAATCAGGCATTGCGCTCGCAGGCAGGAGTGTCCGGGTTGCGCTGAGGAGTGCCTTGCACAGATAGGCTCCGCGGCGTAAGGCGGGGGGCCCTTCGGGCCGGACTAGGGCCAAACCCGGAAGCGCGTGCCGTAAAATTGCGATACTCTCTTTTAACGGCATGGTCCCGACTACTACATTGCGGCGGGCGCAGATTTCGGCGCGCCTGGGGGAATCGCGGCTGGAGGCGCTGCTGGAATCGGCGGAACTGCTGCACGCCTCCCTGCGGGTGGAAGATCTTCTACGGCACCTGATGCGGACGGTGATGGGGCGCCTGCTGGTGGGGCGCGCGGCCATCGCCATTCGCAAAGACGGCGAGATGCGCGTGGCCCTGGTACGCGGGATTCCCGGACTAGCCGTAGACCAGATTTTTCTGGAAGAAACGGCGAAGCAGGCAGGCATAGAGCGCATCCTGCCGATTGGCGACGCGGCCGATCCGGTTGGCCTGCTGGGCATCGGCAAGGCGAAGCGCGGCGAACTGGACGAAGAAGAGCACAACTTTTTACATGCGTTGCTGGGGCTGGCGGCAAGCGGCATTCAGAATGCGCAATCGCACGACGAAGCGGTGCGGCTGAACCATTCGCTGGACCAGAAGATCCAGGAACTGCGCGCGCTGCTGGAAATGGTGCGCGGCCTGGCATCCAACCTGGAGCCCGAAGGGATCGCGCAACTGCTGGCGCTGACGCTGGCCGGACGCTGGGCGCTGCGCAAATATGGCGTGGCGGCGTGGCGGGAGGGACATCCGGTGACGCTGCGGCAGCGGGGCATGGACCTGGCGCCGCTGCTGGCGGCAAAGGACACCCTGGCGGGTCTGCCCGACGCCCACCTGGCGCCGGAGGATCTGCACGGGCTGCCGGCCGGTTCGGTGCTCTTTCCCATGCGCTCGGGCGACGAGGTAAGCGGCGTAGTGGTATGCGGACCTCGTCCGGCGGACAGGCCGTTTGTGGAAAGCGACCTGGAATTCGGCGCGGGACTGGTGGGGCAAGCCGCGGTGGCGTTCAACAATGCCTGGTATTTCCGCGAGACGCTGGTGGCGCAGCAACTGGAAAAAGAGCTGGCTATGGCGGCTGCGATCCAGCAGACGCTGTTTCCGGCCTCGCTGCCGGAGTTGCAGCAGACGGCCATCGCGGCGCGCAACCGGCAGGCGAAGCAGGTGGGCGGGGACTACTACGACGTGATTCCGCTGGCCGTTGCGAGTCCGGCGCAGCCGCATCTGCTGTGCGTGGTGGACATTTCGGGCAAGGGCATTTTCGCGTCGATCCTGATGGGCAACATTCAGGCCACGCTGCGGGCGCTGCTGCACGGTGAGTTGAAACTGGGGCCGCTGGCGGGCCGCACCAACGACCTGCTTTACGCCAGCACCCCTTCGAATCGCTATGCCACGGCCTTCCTGGCATTCTACGAGCCGGTGACGGGCGGGTTCCACTGGGTGAACTGCGGCCACTGCGACGGCATCATTCTGCGCGCCGGCGGTGAAGTCACGCGCCTGGCGTGTACGGGGCTGGCCCTGGGCCAGTTTCCGCGGCAGAGCTATCAGGAAGAAACCTGCAGTCTGGAGCCGGGCGACCTTCTGGCGCTTTATTCCGATGGCGTCAGCGAAGCCAATAACCTGGCCGAGGAAGAGTTCGGGACCGACCGGCTGATCGACGTGATGCGGCGCTACGGGGGCGAGGAGCCGGCGGCCGTTGTCGATGCCGTATTTCGCGAGTTGGACCAGTTCGTGGGCGAGGCTCCGCAGTTCGACGACATTACGCTGATGATTGTGAAGCGGGCCGCCTCCGGGGAAGGGTCATGATCGAAACCCTGGTGGAACGCGTGCTGCTGCGGCGTCCGGATTCCCGCGCGGCGCGCATCGGGTGGGCGGTGTTCCTGATTGTAGGTCCGCTGGCGTACGTGGGCGGCTCGCTGCTGGAGCGGAAAGGGGGCGGCGATGTGGCGGTGGTGGCGGTGGACCGGGAAGGGGTCATCTCCACGGCGCAACAGTTTGCGGCAGGCCACGGCGTCGATACCACCAACTGGAGCGCTTACGCCACCATCGAGCCGGTAGAGGACCTGCTGGGCTACTACCGGATGCACACCGAAGCGGCGGCGGCAGCGGCGCGCACCCTGAGCCCGCCAGTGGAAGTGCGCGTGATCCTGATCTCTCCGCGAGGGGACCGGGCCAGGATTTTTCTGAACCAAAGCGGCCACGTGTTTGCCTACGATTTCACGCGGGTCAAGGCGCTCACGGGCGGCGCGGCGGTTCCGGATCCGCAGGCCCTGGCGATTGCGCGGGACTCGGTCGGGAGAATTCCGAACCTCGCCGAAGTGCTTACCCTGAACCAGCCCAAGATCGAAACTTTGGATAAGACTGGGAAGGGCTGCCGCGAGTTTACGTGGAATGCGAAAGCGGCGGCGCTGCCCGGGATTTCCTTCGATGTCAATAGCGTGGTATGCGGCACACTGCCGGTGAAACAGCGGGTTTCGGCCACGGTGGAGAAGGACTACGCGTCAGCCCACTGGGGGCGCGCCAGGCGGCCTTTGAAGCTGCTGCAAGTGGTCTACTTCCTGTACATGACGCTGGTCATTATTTACAGCGTCTACCGCTATGCGCGGCGGAGCCTGGAGCGGGAGGTATCCCACGCACGCACGATTTTGCTGGCCGTGGGTGTGGGCGGCGCGCTGATGTTGAGCTTCGTGATCGCGATCGATGAATACGTGTGGGGGCTGATCAATGCGGGGCAAGGCATTATCTGGTATCCGCTGATAGCGGTGGCGCTGAGTTTCCTGGTGGCGGGACTCGGGGTGGCGGTGGCATACGGGGCGGGCGAAGGCGATCTGCGGGAGTTGTACCCGGGCAAGATGACTTCGCTGGACGCGCTGTTTCGCGGCAAACTGTTCAGCCGCAACGTGGGCCGGTCGGCGGTGTTCGGCGTGGCCTATGCCGCCTGGATGCTGCTGGCCGAGGGTTTGGCGGACTGGAGCTTGCATGCCGGCTCGGCCAAATTCGCGCCGGAACTGATGAAGCTGCCGTTATTTCGCGCTCCGGTGCTGGCGCTGTTTTCGGGGCAGGTAGTGTTCGTGACTTTGATTCCGGCCTCGGGGCTACTGCTGCCGCTGGCCTTTCTGGGCCGGCGGGTGCACCGTCCGCGGCTGCGCACGATGCTGATGGTGCTCTTCGCGGCGCTGGGCTGTTCGGCCAACGCGGTGAAATACGGCGAACTGAAGAGCGCGGTGGTAGGGATTGCGCTGCTCACGACGATCATGCTGGGTGCGTTTTTCGGCATGGACCTGCTGGCGGTGATCTTCGGACTGGGCGCGTTCGAGGTAGCGACCTCGATGGCGCGGGTGATGGCGCTGTCGCCTTCGTGGATGCAGATGGGAGTGGCGGTGGGCGCCATCGGGCTGTGCTTCCTGGGTCTGGAAGCGTGGGCGGCGCTGCAGGGGCGCGAGTACCGCGAAGAGGAAGTGCGGCCGGCCTACGCGGGGAATATCGCCGAGCGGCAGAAGATGCAGGCGGAGCTGGCGGCGGCGCGTGAGGCGCAATTGCACCTGCTACCCAAGAAGGCGCCGGAAGTTCAGGGACTTTTCATTCAGGCGGAATGCGTGCCGGCGCGCATTGTGGGCGGCGATTTCTACGATTTTTATCCACTGGGCAGCAACCGCCTGGGAATCTTCATTGCCGAGGGTGGGAATCGCGGAATCGGCGCGGCGTTGAGTATCGCGCTGGCCAAGGGCTTTCTGATGCACACGGTGAGCCGCAACCTTTCGCCGGGGGAAGTGATCCAACGGCTGGAATCGACTCTGGGCCGCTTGCTGGAAGGAGCCGGCGCGGAAGCCGCCACGCACGTCGCCTATGCGGTGATCGACACGGCTGCCGGTACGGTCCGGTATGCGCGCACCGGGGACTATCCGCGGGTTGTGGTGACGAGTGCGCTGAGCGGCGAACAGCGGGTGGAACTGCCGGGAAGCGGGACCGTGCTCTACGAAGGAAGCGTCAACCTGCGCACGGGCGACACGGTGCTGCTGTTCACCGACGGAATCGCGCGGCGGGTGCGCACCACGGGACCAGGGGCGGCGGACAGTATTTTGAAAGCTCTGGCCAAGAAGCGGCGGGAGCACGAACTGGAAGACGACCTGACCGCGGTGGTGGTGCGAGTCACGCGGGTGGGCGCGCTCATGGAGGTAGTGGCGTGAAGCGGTGGGCGGTGTGGAGCGCGCTGGCCGCCGCCGGTGTGGCGTCGCTGGCTTACCTGGCGCCGCGTGCTCATCCGGCGGCGCGCTGGCTGGTGGACCGCGACGGAGAACAGAGCCAGGCACGGTCGCGCGAAATTTCCGCGGCGTTCGGTGTGGATACACAAGGCTGGGCCGGAACGGTGACCGGGCGTTCCGACAGTCATGCCGCCTACTTCGCCGAGCAGCACCCGGAGGCGGCGGAGGCGCGCCGCTTCTCACCGTTTGAGGCCGAAGTAGCGCTGAAAGCGCCTGGCGGCGCGGGACGCATCCTGGTGTCTTTGTCCACCTCCGGAAATGTGAATAGCTGGCAGTGGACGGGATATCCGAAAGCCGGCGTCACGGATCCGGCGGTGGCGCGCGCCCTGGCCGCGGGCGCCCTGGATCGATTGATGGGCAAAGATGCCGCGGCGTTCCGGCCGCTGGCGGACCGCACCCCGAATGGCGAGACCCGCACCTTCGCCTTTGAGCGTACGGCGCCCCTGGACGAACGCCTGGAAGCGACGGTGGACAGCGGCCGGCTGGTGAAGGCGGTACTGACGCCGACCTATCCGCACGATGTGGACGAAGCGGTGAGTGCGCGGAAGAAGTACCTTGACTGGCTTCAGGGCGCGGTAGGCGTCGGGATCGACTTCGTGGGAGTGGCACTGGCAGCGTGCGTGTATATTTTCTGGGCGGTGCGGCGTGCGGTGAGGCACCGCTGGGTGCTGGCGTTCAGCGCGACCTCGATACTTTGGGGCGCGGTGTACTGGTCCAACTGGATGGGGTACGACGAACGTTACGAATCGGTGGCCACCAACTCCTCGTTCCTGGAGGATTTTTTCGGCGCGCTGGCGGTTCAGGTCTGTTTGATTCTGATGCTGATGGCGCTGGCGGGGGCTGCCGACGCGATCGGTTCGCAGGAGAAGCTGGTTACCCTGCGCAGCGTATTCAGCGCGTCGATTTTGAATCGGCAGCGCCGGGACCTCTATACTGGCGGGTTTGCTGTGCGGTCCGCTGCTGGCGGCATTGCCGCTGGCGGTATCGTCGCTGCACGTGGCGGGCTCGCAGCAGACCGGCGACCGGGAGGCCAGCCTGATTTTCGCGGCGCATCCCGGGGTACAGGCCCTGGACGTGATGGTGGACATCGCGCTGCTGGGTCTTTTCGGCTTCGGCGCCGCATTTTTGGGGCGCCATGTGCGCAAGAAGTGGCTGGCCGCGGCGCTTTTCACGGTCCCCGGAGTTCTGTTGCTTTCGACTACCGCTTTGCCTACCGAGACCGCGCCCGCCGCGTTTCTGCTGAGCGGAGCGCTGCTCTTCCTGGCTTATCGCCAGCTCTTTCTGCAGACTGGATCTGCTGGCGGTGCTGAGCGCGGGGTGGTGCGCGCGCGTGATATGGAACGGCTCGGCGCTGATGCTACAGCCGGCGCCGTTGCTGCGCGCGGCGGGAACGGAGGCATTCCTGTTTCTGGCTGTGTGCGCGGGGTGCGCGGCGCTGGTTGCCTGGCGAGGAAGCGAACTGGCGGTGGAAGACAACGCGGCGCCGGCGGTGGTGACTTCGCAGCGGGAATCGCTGATGAAGGAATTCTCTATTGCGCACCGCGTGCAGCAGCACATGCTGCCGAGCCGTCCGCCGGAGATCCCGGCGTGCAGCGTTTCGGCGTCGTGCCATCCGGCGCAGGAAGTGGGCGGAGATCTTTTCGATTTTCTCCAGCTTCCCGACGGCCGCTGGTCCATCGGCGTGGGCGATGTTTCCGGGAAGGGGGTGCATGCGGCGCTGTACATGACGCTCACCAAAGGCCTGCTGGTAGCCACCACGCAGGACAGCAGCGACCTGCTGGAGATTGTCGGCAACGTCAACGGCCACGTGCATGCCGCTACGGAGAAGAAGACTTTCGTAACGCTGGCGATGGGGGCCTTCGATCCGGAGACGCTGTGGTTCGACCATGTGCGCGCCGGGCACAACCCCATTGTGTGGCGGCGCCCGGCACAGGGCGAGACCTCGCTGCTGAATGCGCCGGGGCTGGGACTGGGCATCGTATCCGACCGGCTCTTTCGCCGCTCGCTGAAACTGGACCGGCTGCAGTTGAGCGCCGGGGACGCACTGGTGTTTTATTCCGACGGGGTGACCGAGGCCATGAACGCGGAGCAGGAGCAGTTCGGCGAGGCGCGGCTGATGCGCGCGGTGGAAGAGGCGGACGGCCTGGATGCGGGCGCGGTTCGGGAATGGATCTTAAAAGGGGTCAGGGAGTTCCTGAACGGCATTGCCCCCCAGGACGATATGACGATTGTGGTGCTGCGGGTAAACTAAGCTAATAACAAGAGCGATATGGCGACTTCATTCACGATTCAACGCTCCACGCAGGACGACCTGACGATTTTGTCGCTGGCGGGTTTTCTGGATGCGCACACGGCGCCGGAATTCGAAACCGCGGTAGAGCAGGAGATCGATGGCGGGCACCGCAAGCTGATTGTGGACTGCCAGGGCCTCACCTACATTTCCTCCGCCGGCCTGGGCGTTTTCATGAGCTTTCTGGAAGAACTGCGCGAAAACGGCGGCGATATCAAGATCTGCGGACCGTCGCCCAAGGTGTTGCAGGTTTTTGAAATCCTGGGTTTCCCCGCGATTTTCGATATGCTGCCCGACGTGCCGGCGGCGGTCAAGCGCTATGCCGAATGCCCGGTCAGGGGAGGGGAATGATGCCATCCGTGGAACGCAAATTCATTTTGCAGGTGCCGTCCTCCACCGAGAATCTGGCGATGATTCGCGATTTTGTGACCAGCATTGCCGAACAGGCCGGGCTGACCCCCGGAGAGGTTGCGCGAAATGGAACTCGCGGTGGATGAAGCCTGTGCCAACGTGATGGAGCACGCCTACGGCAAGGATCTGACCAAGGAAGTGTCGGTGCGCGCCACGCTGGACGGGGATACCGTGGAAATCGCCGTCATCGACACGGGACAGGGTTTCGACCCGACCGCGGTGGAACAGTTGGACCTGGAAAAGCTGATCTCCAGCCGCCGTTCCGGGGGTCTCGGCATGCGCCTGATGAAGACGCTCATGGACGAGGTGCATTACGAGATGATTCCCGGCAAAAAGAACGAACTGCGGATGATCAAGCACCTGCGCAAGAAGTGAGTCCCGGGCGGGCGGAAGGCTGTATACCGAAGTAAACAGCGCCACATTCACTAAGGGCGGATTTCCCGGATTAGGGGCATTCGACTATCCTTAACGTCATCATGACGTTGGAAAGAAACCGGCGGTGGGCTTCGAAGGATCGCCTGACGGATGTCGCGCTCTTTCTGGCCGGTTTTCTTTCCGTGGCTCCACAGGTTCACAATGCGCGCTTCGGTGCGGGATTCGAAACCTTCACGGTGGCGCACAACCTGGTGCTTCACGGGCAATATGCCAACCCGTTCCCGATTGCGACCGGACCCAGTGCGCTGTTGCCGCCGCTGTATCCCCTGTTTCTTGCGCTGCTGATGAAGATCTTCGCGCAGGCCGCCGATTTCGCCACGGTGCTGACTCTGTGCCACATGGTGGCTCACGGACTGCATGCGGCGCTGCTGCCGCGCCTTTCCGAATTGTTTTTTCGCGACCGGCTGCCGGGGATCTGCGCCGCATTCGTGGTGATCCTGTTTCCGGTCCTCTACTTTTTTCCGCATTCGGAGAGCATCTTCTGCCCGATCGGACTGATGCTGTTTTGCCTGGCCACGGATCGGCGGCTGGCTCGCGGAGGCGCCGGCGGTGCGCTGTTCACGGGACTGTTCGCGGGCCTATTGGTGCTGCTGAACCCGGCTTGCGTGATTGTGTGCGTCCTGTGGCTGGCGTACCTGATATGGCGGAACCGGGTAGCCTACGCGCGGCGTTCGGCGGTACTGATTGCCCTGGCGTTTCTGGCCACGCTGGCGCCTTGGACATGGCGGAACTACCAACAGTTCCAGAGTGTATTCTTCGTACGCGACAATCTGGGGCTGGAACTGTACATCTCCAACAACGACCTGGCGCAGCCGGATATCGTGCGCAATTTTCCCACTGGGCGTGCGCGCCTTTCACCCCGGCAGTTCGCGCGCCGAGGCGCTGGCAGTCCGCGAACTGGGTGAAGTGGAGTATGCTCACCAGCGGCTGGCCACCGCGCTGGGCTGGATTCGGAGTCACCCGCGGCGCTTCCTCTCGCTGACCCTGCTTCGCATGGGATTGTACTGGTTTCCGGATGCCGAAGGCTTCACCCCGGTTCACGGTTTCGCAGTGGCATTTATCAGCCTGGCAGGCTTCGCGGGGATTGTTCTGATGGTGCGGAGGCACGTGCCGATCGCGGCATTTCTGGCGGCGGTCCTGGCGCTGTTTCCAGTGCTCTACTATTTTGTGCAGGTGGATGCGCGCTACCGCACGCCGATTCTGTGGCTCTCGCTGCTGAGCACCGGATATGCGATCGCGGCTGTCGTGGTGGCGGTATTCCCGGAGCCGGCGGCGCGGCTTGAGACGACCATACCGCAACTGCACCTGTTGGACTAAGTTCCTAAGCTGGTTATTCAACGCCGGTTTATCCCGACGATTGCGGTTCCACCCCAACCCCGCGCGGGAGTAAAATAAGCAGAGTTTCCGTTCTACTTCAACTGAAAAGGCCGAAAGGAAGGTGTCTGGTGAGTTCAAAGAAAGATCCCCAGCTCCCCGCTGAGCCCAAAGGCCGGTTCTCGCGCCGCGGATTCATTCGCGGGGTGGGCATCGGAGGCGGAGCGTTGGGCACGGGACTGCTGGAAAAAGAGGCAGAGGCCGCACCGCCCGCAGCCGGCGTGGTTGGACCCGGGGCGGTCCCCATTACCCTCAATATCAACGGTAAACCGGTGAGCGTGTCAGTCGAACCGGCGGTGACGCTGAGCGACGCGCTACGCGATTATCTCGACATGACCGGCTCCAAGCGGGTCTGCGATCGCGGCACCTGCGGCGCGTGCACGGTGATCATGAACGGCAAGTCGGTCTACAGTTGCACGGTGCTGGCCATCGATGCGCAGGGAAAGAATATCGAAACCATCGAAGGTCTTGGCGGACCGGAAAAGATGCATCCGGTCTCCCAGGCGTTTTGGGACAACGATGCGCAGCAGTGCGGTTATTGTACGCCGGGGTTCGTGATGGCGTGCAAGAGTTTTCTGGACGAGCATCCCAACCCCAGTGCGGAGGACGTGAAGCACGGACTGGGCGGCAATCTGTGCCGCTGCGGCACCTACATGGGAGTCCGCAAAGCCGTGCTGGAAGCCGCCGCGGCAATGAAGGGAGCGAAGAAAAATGGCTGATACACCCGACTATAGCTGGCCACCGATGGAAAGCCGCAAGGTGATGGGCAAGCCCTTCAAGCGGCTGGACGGGCCGGCGAAAGCCACAGGCCGCGCCAAGTACTCCTCGGATTTGAAGCCGAGAGACCTGCTGTATGCGGTGTACGTGCACAGCCCCCATGCGCACGCGCGAGTTACCAGCGTAGATACCAGCGATGCCGAAAAATCGGCAGGGGTGAAGGCGGTGCACGTGGCCGCTCCCGCCGGCACGGAAGTTCAATGTCAGGGCTGGGAGATTGCCGCCGTGGCGGCCACCACCGAACAGGCGGCTCGCGTGGCTGCCGGAAGGATCCAGGTGGGGTATGAAGTGCTCCCGCACCTGGTGAAAGACGACGACTTGAGCAAGGCCACCGGCCGCACCAAGCAGGGCGGGGAGAAAGTGGTCGGCGACCCCGACAAAACCTTTCAGGAGCGCCGAAGTCGTGTCCGAAGGCAAGTACGGAATCCCGATCGCCAACCACTGCTGCCTGGAACCTCACGGTGCGGTGATTCAATGGCAGGGCGACAAGGTTTACGCCTGGCCCTCGACGCAGGACGTGACTGACTTGGGCCACGCAGCTTTCGCCCAACATCAAAGTGGCCGCCACCAATATCAAAGTGAAGATGGATTACATTGGCGGCGGGTTCGGCAGCAAATTCGGTCCGGATGCCTGGGGAGAAGTGGCAGCGCGGCTTTCGCAGAAGGCCGGGGGACGGCCGGTGAAGCTGTTCCTGGAGCGGGATGCCGAGCTGATGATCGCCGGCAACCGGCCGTCGGCTTATGGCACGATCCGGATCGCCGGAAAGAAGGACGGCACCATCACCGGATGGCAGAGCGAGACGTGGTCCACCGGCGAACATGCCGCTGCCGTACATCATCGACCAGATCCCGAACATGCGGATCAAACATGATACGGTTTCGATCAACTCGGGCCTTCGCGGGCCTGGCGCGCGCCGAACAATCAGCAGCTTCGCTACCTGACGTGCAGCGCGGTAGACGATTTCGCGGCGAAGATCGCGATGGACCCGATCGAGGTCTTCAAGAAGGCCGTGGAATACGCGCCCAAGTCGCGCGTGGAGCTGTACAAGTACCAACTCGACAAGGCCGCCGAACTGGCGGACTGGAAGAAGCTGTGGAATCCGCGCGGGCCAAGCGAGCGGCACGGTAAAGCGCGGGCTGGGCCTGGGCATCAGCGCATGGGGCGGAGCGCGGGCACAACAGCAACTGCCGCACCACCATCAATCCGGACGGCTCGGTGCTGGTCGAGATCGGCACGCAGGATCTGGGCACCGGCACGCGAACCATCATCACGCAGGTGGCGGCGGAAACGCTGGGTCTGCCGATGAGCAAGGTGAAGCTGGAGATCGGAACCAACGATCTGCCGCCGGATGCGGCTTCGGGCGGTTCCAGCACGGTGGGCGGCGTATCGGTCTCGACGCGAAGGTCGAGCGTCAATGCGCTGGCCAAGCTGTTCGAAGCGGCGGCGCCGGCTCTGGGCGCGCAACCCGAGGAACTGGAAGCGGTGGACGGCCATATCCGCGTGAAAGGGAGCCCCAACAAGAGCATCACCTGGGAGGCCGCCTGCAGGAAGATCGGGCCGGGCAAGATTTCCGAAATGGGCGAGTTCAATCGCCGCCAGCCGGCGCCGGGAATGAACGATCAGGGGGTGGGCGGGGTGCAGATCGCCGACGTTTCGGTGGACACCGAGACCGGCATCGTCAAGGTCAACCGCTACATGGCGGTGCAGGATTGCGGCCTGGTGATCAACCCGCGGCTGGCGGAAAGCCAGGTCTACGGCGCCATCATCATGGGCATCAGCACAGCGCTGTACGAAGAGCGCGTCATGGACCAGCAGACCGGCAAGTATGCTGAACCCCGACATGGAGTTTTACAAGCTGGCGGGCATCGCGCGACATCGGCGACATCATGGTGCACATGGACATCCGGCCGGAGAACGACAAGCGCGGCGTGATCGGGCTGGGCGAACCGCCGGCCGTGGCGATCTGCGCGGCCATCGGGAATGCGGTGGCCAACGCCATTGGCGTGCGGGTGCCACACATTCCCATGACGCCCAGATCACGTGCTCGATGCACTGGAAGGGAGGAACGCATAATGCAGACCTTCGAATACGCCAATCCGGCAAGCGTTCAGGAAGCCGTGGCGCCTGCTGGGCCCGCGCTGGGGCCAGGCCGATGTGCTGGCCGGCGGCACGGACCTGATCAGCCTGCATGAAGGAACACCTGCACACGCCCAAGCGCGTGGTGAACATCAAGAACATCAAAGAGCTGGAGGGCATCCAGAAGACCGGCGAGGGGCTGCGGATCGGCGCGCTGGTGACGATGGACGAGCTGGCGAAGAATGCGGAGGTCAAGGGCGAATACAAATCGCTGGCCGAGGCCGCCGGCGGCATTCCCAGCCCGCAGATCCGCCACATGGGAACGGTGGGCGGCGACCTGTGCCAGCGTCCGCGCTGCTGGTATTACCGCAGGGCTTGGGGCTGCTGGCCATGAAAGACGGCAAGTCGCTGGTGCCCGATGGCGAGAACAAGTATCACGCCATCTTCGGCGGCGGGCCGGCCTATTTCGTGAGCGCGTCGAGCCTGGGACCGGCGCTGGTGGCGTTGGGCGCCAAGGTGAAGCTGGTTTCGGCCAAGGGCAGCGCGCGAGGTGCCGGTGGCGGCAGTTCTTCGTGACGCCGAAGGACGAGGCGTCGCGCGAGATCGCGCTGCAGCCGAACGAGATCCTGACCGAGATTCTGGTGCCGGGCGGGCGTGACGCACCGCGCCACCTACGAGGTGCGGCAGAAGGAGGCGCTGGACTGGCCGCTGGCGGCGGCATCGGTGGCGCTGACAATGAAGGGGGCGACGGTGGGCTCGGCGAAGATTGTGCTGGGGCACGTGGCGCCGACCCCGTGGGACGCCGCGGCGGCGGAAAGGTTGCTGGTGGGCAAGCCCATCAACGCCGCGACCGCCGAAGCGGCCGGACAAGGCCGCCGTGGGCGATGCCAAGCCGCTCAGCCAGAACGCCTACAAGGTGACACTGGCGAAGATGGCGGTGAAGCGCGCGCTGCTGGATGCGGTAAAGGAGGGCCTGACCATGGAAGCCTCAGACGACAGAAAGCCAGCATGAACCGCTGCGAGAAGCTGCGCTGGAAGGGCATGTTCATCGAAGCCGATCGCGACCCGAACTCGCCGCCCGGAATCCACGGCCCGTTCTGGTGCCAGCATACTTACAAGCCCTTTGGGCCGGACGGCCAAGTGGTCGACGAATTCGAGTGCTGCGCCGCCCGCTACTGCTACGAGCAACTGTAAAAAAGGGGACAGACGCATTTATTAAATGCGTCTGTCCCCTTTTTTAAATGCGTCTGTCCCCTTTTCCGTATAATTAACTGGAAATGAGACTCGCGGTGCTTGGACTGGGGTTCATGGGCAGCACGCATGTGGCGGCGCTGCGAGGCCTGCCGGACGTGGAACTGGCGGCGGTATACAGCAGCGATCAGAAGAAGCTGGCGGGGGACCTTACCGGCGTGCGCGGCAACCTGGGCACGGGCGGCGAGTGCATGGATTTCTCACGGGTACGCAAATACAGCGACCTGGAGGCCGTGCTGGCCGACACCCGGCTCGACGCCGTGGATCTGTGCCTGCCCACCTACCTGCACGATTCGGTGGCCGTGGATGCTCTGCGCGCCGGTAAGCACGTACTCGTGGAAAAGCCCATGGCGCTGGACCCCTACGGAGTCGACCGCATGATCCACGCCGCGCGGCGCTACAAGCGCGTACTCATGACGGCGCAGGTGCTGCGCTTTTTTCCGGAATACATGGCGCTGCGCGAAGTGATCGCGGACGGCAAATTGGGCCGCTGCCGCTTCGCCTGGTTCCGCCGCAGTTGCGCCGCGCCGGGCTGGGGCGGATGGCTTCAGGAGGCCGAACAGAGCGGCGGCGGCGTATTCGATCTGCTGATTCACGACGTGGACATGTGCCTGCACCTGTTCGGCAAGCCGACAGGCGGTGTGCGCGTCGGGTTATTGCGAACCCGGGCTGGGAATCGACTGCATGGACGCGCAACTCTTCTATGAGGACGGCATCGCGGCGGTCACCGGCGGCTGGCACAATTCCGGCGACTATCCGTTTCGCATGGAATACTCGTGTCACGCTGGATGGCGGCACCGTCGAGTACAGTTCGCTGGGGCGGCCGCCGGTGCTGTACAGCGCCATGGGCGGGTCGCAGTCGCTGGACCTGGCGACGCAGGATGGATACGCCGGCGAGATCGCCTATTTCGCCGAATGCTGCGAGACGGACAGCGCGCCGGAGCGCTGCCCTCCGGCCGAATCGGCGGACGCCGTGAAAGTGATGCGCCTGCTGCTGGAATCGCGAAATCGCAAGGGAGTGAAAATGGTATGCCGTCTCTGAGACCGCTGGAAGCGGGAGTGATGTTCTGGGCCGGGCGCGATGCCCTGGCGGATGTGTGCAGCCTGGGGGTGCGGTGCGGCCAACTGGGCCTGGCGGGCGGCCTGGAGTTGAGCGATTCCGCCGCCGCGCAGTGGAAAGAGTCTTTGGACTCCGCGGGCTTCACCCTGGTCACGGTGTTTGCCGCGTATGACGGCGAAAGCTACGCCGACATTCCCACGGTGCAGGCAACCGTGGGTTTCATTCCGCCCGCGACCCGCGCCGAACGGGAAGCGCGCACACTGGCGGTGAGCGATTTCGCAGCCAGCCTGGGAGTGAGAAGCATCGCCTGCCACATCGGGTTTGTGCCGGAGGACGCGTCGCATCCCGATTACGCCGCCGTGCGCGATGTGGTCCGCCGCATCTGCGACCATGCCGCCGGCCACGGCCAGACGTTCGCGCTGGAGACCGGGCAGGAGCGCGCCGAGGTGCTGCTGCGCTTTCTGGCGGACTGCGCGCGCCCGAATCTGGGGATCAACTTCGACCCCGCCAACCTGATTCTCTACGGCACGGGCGAACCGATTGCGGCTCTCCGCATCCTGGCTCCGCACGTCCTCTCGGTGCATGCCAAAGATGGCGATTGGCCGCCCAAAGATACGCCCGGTGCGCTGGGCAGCGAGCGCGCGTTGGGGCACGGCGCGGTGGGCATCGACCGCTTTGTCCGCACCCTTGCCGAACTGGGCTTCGGCGGCACCCTGAACGTGGAGCGCGAAGGCGCCGCGCCCGGCGAGTGGCTGAAAGACGTAGGCGCGGCGGTCCGTCTGCTCACCGAATTGGCCGCTTAGAGCCGGCGGCGGGGCTACACTGTACGTATGGCCACGACGCCGAATGCTCTCGAAGCAGTTCCGCAGCCTCTCTCCGCTTTGACGGAAGACGAAAAGCTCTTTCAAAGCACCGTGCGCAGGTTTGCGCGCGAGCAGATCCGGCCCTTCGTCCGGGAGATGGATGAAGCGGGTGTATTCCGCAAGGAAATCATCCGCCAGTTCTTCGAGATGGGGCTTATGGGCATCGAGATCCCGGAAGAGTTCGGCGGGCAGGGCGGAACTTTTTTTCAGGCGATTCTGGCCGTGGAAGAGCTTTCCGCGGTGGATCCTTCGGCCGGCGTCATCGTGGATGTGCAGAATACCATCTGTAACAACGCCCTGCTGCGATGGGCCACCGCCGGGCAGAAGGCCAGGTATCTGCCACGTCTGGCCAGCGATACCGTGGCGTCGTACGCGCTCTCCGAGGCCGGATCCGGGTCCGACGCATTCGCCATGGCGACGCGCGCCCAGGACCAGGGCGACCACTTCCTGCTAAACGGCCGCAAGCTGTGGATCACCAACGCCGCCGAAGCGGGATTCTACCTGCTGTTCGCCAACGTCAATCCCGACGCCGGATACAAAGGGGTCACGGCATTTCTGATCGAGCGCGGCTTTCCGGGATTTCAGGTAGGGAAGAAGGAAGACAAGCTGGGGTTGCGCGCTTCCTCCACCTGCGAGTTGATTCTGGACAACTGCCGGGTTCCGCGCGAGAACGTGATGGGCGAGGTAGGCAAGGGCTACAAGATCGCCATCGAAACTCTGAATGAAGGCCGCATCGCGATTGGCGCGCAGATGATCGGCCTGGCGCGCGGCGCCCTGGGTCATGCGGTGGCTTACGCCCGGGAGCGCAAGCAGTTCGGCAAGACCATCGGCGAATTTCAAGGTGTGCAGTTCGAACTGGCTAAAATGGCGGTGGAAGTGGAAGCGGCACGCCTGCTGGTGTACAACGCGGCGCGCCTGCGCGACGCCGGACTGCCGTTCCTCACCGAGGCAGCCATGGCGAAGTATTATAGTTCTGAGGTCGCTGAAAACGTGGCCTCCAAAGCGATTGAAGTTCACGGCGGCGTGGGGATCACCAAGGACTACCCCGTGGAGAAACTTTATCGTGACGCTAAAATCGGACGGATCTACGAAGGCACCAGTAACATACAATTGGTGACCATCGCTAAGAAACTGTTGGGCAAGTGAGTTCGTCTCTTGTTTGAGGGCAATATGCGAGGATTGGTACTTTCGGCCGCTGCGGCGGCGCTGTGCTTCCCGGTTTGGGGCCTGGACCAGGCGCAAAAACCTGCTGACACCCAAAAGCCTGCCGACGTCAACGTTGAGGACATCATCCGTAAATTCGCCGCCAAGGAATCCGAATTCCAGGAGGCGCGAAACAACTACACTTACCGCCAGTCAGTGAAAATGGAAGAACTCGACCCCGGCGGCAATCCTACCGGCGGCAAGTGGGAACTGGTGGAGGACGTGATCTTCACGCCGGAAGGCAAACGCATGGAGAAGGTGATCTATGCGCCCGTGGTCTCGCTGCACAACATTCTGCTTTCTCCGGAGGACGAAAAGGATTTGCGCGACGTGCAACCCTTCGTACTCACCACCAAGGAAGTCGGCGAGTACAATATCGATTACCTGGGCCGCGAAAAGATCGACGAGATCGGGACCTATTCCTTCGCCGTCAAACCCAAGAAGATGGTCAAGGGCAAGCGTTACTTCGAAGGCACCATCTGGGTGGATGACCGCGATCTGCAAATTGTGAAAACGTACGGCAAAGGCGTGGGCATCATCAATACCAAGACCAATCAGTTCCCGCGATTCGAGACCTACCGCGAGCAGATCGACGGCAAATACTGGTTCCCCACCTACACGCATGCCGACGACACGCTGCATTTCACCGGATCCAACGCGTTCGACCAGCGCATCCGCATGACCGTGCGATATACCGATTACAAGAAGTACGAAGGCAAGTCCACCATCAAGTACGGCGATGTAGTGGATGATACGAGCAAGCAGGCTCCACCTACAAAGAAGAAATAATGCCCACCAAGATAACTCCTCAGAATAATGGTCCCATTCGCATTGAAGGCGAATTTGAGATTTTCGATCCGGCCGGCGCGTCTTTTGGACTCGCGGGCCGCACGGTGATTTCGCTGTGCCGCTGCGGCCATTCGGCCAATAAGCCTTTTTGCGATGGAAGTCACAATCGCATGGGTTTCAACGATACGGTCGCAGCGCGCGAATTGCCTCCGCCAAAGCCGAAACTGTAGGCCTGATCGCTCCCTGACGGTCGCGGCTCTGTAAGACCCTGAATCTGCGGAGCCGCGCACGTTAGTAAGCGGTTTAGTCCGAAGTTCCAGAGCCCTGAAAACGCAAGTATTTGATTACACGGCAGTTTGCCAAAAATACAGCTTGGCCTACTGACTAGTTTTCGGAGGCTTACCGTTTTCGGAGGCTTACAGAGATACTTGGAGGAGTTCGAGGGCGCGTCGCTGGAGAGGGGTGGGGACGGTGATGATGTCGAAAGCTGGGGTGCTGGCATCTTTGGGCTGTACGCGGTTGGAGACGATCGTGGCGAGGTCGCCGAGAAGAGTCTGAAAGCTGTGCACGGGCAGATCGTCTGGAGTGCGCCTCGTGAGGGCCTTGGCTTGAGCTGAAGGGGAGCGCTGGGCCGGCGCGACCACTGAGGCGCGCAGTTTTTCCGCTGCGGTCTTATCCTCGTCGTCAAATAGAAGGGGCGCCAGATTCTTGCGCATATGCCATTCCACGTAATAAGCCAGCATGCAGAGAAAGATATGAGCGCGGACGCGATCGGGTTGGCGATGGTGGATGGGGCGCACGTGCAGATCTACCGTTTTCAAGCTGCGAAAGGCGCGCTCCACCCCCGACAAGCTCTTGTAGTTTCGCACCGCTTGCTCGCTAGACAGCGCTTCGGCGGGTACGTTGGTGCGAATGACATAAATACCATCCAACGATTCTTCCTTCTCGATATTGGCTTGTTTGCGCGTATAAGTGAAGCCGTCGTCTTCGATCTGAACTTGAAAGTGCTTTCCCATTTTGTAGCGGTTCAGGACCTTGCCGGCGCGCAGTCCGATGTTTTGCTTGCCGCGTAGCGGACGTTTTTTGCGCCGTGTGGCTGCGGCAATCTTCTCCAACTCCTTTTCGGTGGCGGCCAGAAGTTCGGGGCGCTTGCGGGCGCGTTCCTCGGCCAGCAGGGGATTGTAGCAGGCCACCAGGCGCTCGCCGGGAAAGTCCGGATGGGTGATCTCGGCCAGATCCCGGCTGTCGAATAGGGAGAGCTGCAGAACACCATCAGAGGCCAGTTTCTTGATGGCTGGCGCGCGCAGCGCCGTGATCCAATCGATCCCGGTTGCAGGTTTGAGATCCTCACGCAGGCGCGCGCTGGTGATCATGCCGCGGTCGCCGACTAAAATCACACGTTGTAGTCCGAATCGCTGGCGCAGTTTGGTCACCTGATCGGACACGGTCTTAGGATCGGATGTATTCCCCGCATAGACTTCTACTGCCACGGGACAACCCTCGGCATTGGTCAGCAGGCCGAAAACAACCTGCAACTTACCCTTCTGGTCGTCACGCGAGTGGCCTAGTTTGCCAAGCGGACAGTGACGCCCCTCGAAATAGGTGGAGGTCAAATCATAGAGGACGAGCGATCCCTCGGCCAAGTGCCGTTTGGCCAAATCATCCTCGATGCCAGCCTGCTGAGGCAACAACCAGTCCATGGCCTCATAGAGTTCATCCTCGGTGACAGAGTCGAGATGGAGTGACTCGCCCAGCGTGCTGCTGAGGGTATCGGGATGAAGAGCGCGAGAGGTGGCGAGTTTGGATGCGGGTTCCAGCACGCGAGCCGCGATCATGGCCAAGACGAGATCCCGATTACGGTCGGCATGTTTTTCGAAGAGGCGGTCAAGATGCAACTTGCGCAAAGTGCCGAGGATGACAGCGACGTGGCCGTGAGGGCGGGAGCGGACGATGTCGAAGGCTTCAGGCAGAGGGGCACCGAGGGCAGTGGCGCCCTTTAAGACGGCGCGAAGCGCAGCGACTTTGCCTGGGGGCCAGTGGGAGAGGTTGGCGATGGTGCGGTTGTGGACCTTGCCGTTTTCGCGGAAGCTCTCGCGGAGGAGGATAGCGGGCGGGGAGTTGCGATTAGGGACGACGGCCACGTACATGTAGACAGAATACTAAAAAGGGACCGATAAAACAAGAGAAATTCACTAATTTACATGACTACAAAATCATCATCAAATCTGCGCAACTCATTGTCAGAAAAGGGATCTACATGCGATCAGGGCTGGAACTTCGGTTTAGTCGCTGATTTCGATTTTCGGCCCTTCTTCCTTCGCGGCTTCTTCGGCACGCGCCACCACGTTTTTCGCCAGGGCGAGGAACGGTTCTCCCTCGCCTTTCCGCAAAACGATGGGCTGGCCGCTATCGCCGCCGATGCGGACCGCGGGATCCAGCGGCAGTTCGGCCAGGAAATGTACGTCCATCTGCTCGGCCGTGCGACGTCCCCCGCCGTGGCTGAACACGTCGATGCGCTCGTTACAGTGGGGACACATCAGGAAGCTCATGTTCTCCACCATCCCCAGGATCGGCACCTTTACCTGGTGAAACATAAAAATAGCCTTGCGCGCGTCTTCCAGGGAGACATCCGACGGCGTGGTTACCACGATGGCACCGGTGATCGGCGCGGTCTGGATGAGCGAAAGCTGCACATCGCCGGTGCCCGGAGGAAGGTCGATTACCAGGTAATCCAGTTCGCCCCAATCCACGCCACGCAGGAACTGCTGGATCACGCTGTGCAGCATGGGGCCGCGCCAGACCAGCGGCTTGTCGCCCGGATTCAGAAATCCCATCGACATGAGTTTCACGCCGAACTGCTCGATGGGCTGAATGCGCTCTCCGAACGCCATGGGGGTGCGATTGATGCCCATCATCAGGGGCACGTTGGGGCCGTAGACATCGGCGTCCATGAGTCCGCATTTGTAGCCCAAGGAAGCCAGCCCGACAGCCAGGTTCACCGAAACGGTGGTCTTTCCCACACCGCCCTTTCCGGAACCGACAGCAATCAGGTTCTTCACGCCGGGAATGGGCATCTTGGGCATCTGGCCGGGTTGGTTGGGGCTCATCGATACCATCCTAACAGGCGGACACTCAATTATCGGTAGGCTTCTGTTCGATGCTGTCGATCACGATCACCGGCATGTTGCGCTTCTGCTTTTCCAGTTTCAGCCCGAGTTGCTTTTCGATCGCCTCGAACAGCGTATAACCGCCGGTCGGATTCGAGGCTGTCGGCATCGGCGCCCCATCGCCTGCTCCCTCCCCGCCCCCGCGTCCCGCAGCCGGCCCCATCATCGGCATGCCCATGCTAAACGTCAGAGTGAAATCCCAGCGGCCTTCGATTCCGGTCGCGTTGGCAACCGGCCAGCTCAGCTCCTGAGTCATATTCTGCATGCGCTCGGCGAACTCGTCCACGGTGACATTCTGGCAGGAAAACACCCGCGTCCCCGGCGGCGCGCCAGCCGGCGAGGGCAGATTCTTGCACCACGAGCGGCTGTCCGGGTCGGCTTTCTTCATCTTCGGCTTCGAACCTGCCAAGGCGTATGCGTTCACCGGCCGGTCTTCGCTGTGATACTTCATTTTGAAACGCTCCACCAGCAGGGCCCGCACCAGTGGCGAGACGGCTTCCATGTCCAATGGCGCACCCCCGGAGGTCTGTGCTTTGGCCACAATATCGTAGCGGTCCGTATCGGCGAACTTCGGAATCCCCGCCACAGAATCGTTGTTATTGACATTGAAGGCGCGGTTAATCAGAACGTGCAGCGGCATTCCTTCCACCAGCAACCGCCCGCCCGGCTGCGTCTGGAAACGCATCATGCGCGCGCCCGGGGCGCCCTCGGCGGCCGGCTTGACGCTGGCCACATCGAATTCCGTAGGCACGGGCACGGGGGGCAGCGCTTCTGCCAGGTCCGGCGCGTTATCGGTGGGTTTCCGGTTCACCTTGTCCACCACCAGCACGGGCGTCGGCACCTGCCGCTGCTCCAGTTTCAGGCCGAGTTGCTTCTCCACCGCGTCGATCAGGGAGATCCGTTCCACGTCGCCATTTCCCCCCAACATGCCGTTGAAGGTGAGCGAGTACTTCAGGTCGAAATCCCATCCGCCCTTCAAGCCTGTCTCATCCAGAATCGGATTGCTGCCGACGCTGGCGCCGATCATGCTCCGCAGATTCGATACGAACGCTTCCATCGTCATATTGCGGCACGAGTACTGAACCGTCATTCCCGGCCCCAACGCGATCATTGTGGTCGTGCCGTCGGCATTCCCCATCATCAGGCGGCCTCCGCCTTCGCCCGTCGCGCGGCTCTGCGGCCGGCAGCCCGCCGATTCGCTGCCGGTCGATTCCTTGAGTTGATGCTTCTTCCCCTGCACCAACGCATAGGTTGGCAGCGGTTTATCCTCTTTGTGGACCGCCAGCTTGAACCGCTCTTCCAGCAGCGCCTGCAACATCTGCTTCTGCGTCTCCGGATTCGACCTCGGGGGCACCTTGGCAATCACGTCGAACCGGTCCATCTCCAGCCAGTTTGGCCCGCCCAGAATCTTGTCGTTGTCATACCCGTACGCCAGACGGATCAGGTCGACCATGGTGGCGGTTTTTACTTCGTACCGCCCCCCTCGGACGGCTCCCGTGCGCATATATTGGTTCATGGTTTTGGCGCTCGCGTGAACGTCGGCGGCTTCGAATTTTGGCGCGTCGCCCGGAGCTTGCGTGAATGCCGGGCAACCTGCCAATACCAGACCCAGGATGGCTTTTCGCATACTAATTTATTAGTATGCAGAGGCGCCGGTGTCAAGGGGGACGGTGGATTGCGCACCTGCGCGCAAAACTCTTCCTTTACTTTGAGGGTGTTAGGATGATAGGCTAAGTGTCTCATAATGCGTACAGTTGACTTGATCCAGCGCAAGCGCGACGGGGAAGAACTCGCTCCTGAGGAGATCGAGTTTCTGGTGGATGGTTACACCAACGGCGACATTCCCGACTACCAGATGTCGTCCTTCTTGATGGCAGTTTTCTTTTCGGGAATGTCCGACAGGGAAGTCAGCCGCCTGACCGAGTGCATGTTGCGCTCCGGGGAGACGGTCGACCTCTCAGCCATTCCCGGGCACAAGGTGGACAAGCATTCCACCGGCGGCGTAGGCGATAAAACCAGCTTCATCGTGGCTCCGCTCGCGGCCGCCGCGGGAGTGGTAGTGCCCATGATGTCCGGCCGTGCGCTGGGCCATACCGGCGGCACTCTGGACAAACTGGAATCGATTCCGGGTTTCCACACCAATCTTTCCACCGAGGAGTTCCGCAAGCAACTGGGAGAACTGGGGCTGGCCTTCATCGGACAGAGCGATCAACTGGCGCCCGCGGACCGGAAGCTCTATGCTTTGCGCGATGTCACGGCGACGGTAGAATCCATTCCGCTGATCTCTTCTTCGATCATGTCGAAGAAACTGGCCGAGGGAATCGATTCGCTGGTGCTCGATGTGAAGGTAGGCAACGGCGCCTTCATGAAAAAGCAGGTGGATGCGCGCCGCCTGGCGCAGACCATGGTAGGGATCGGCCGCCGCATGGATAAGAAGGTGCAGGCGCTGATTACCGACATGAACCAGCCCCTGGGTTATGCCGTGGGCAACGCGCTGGAAATCATGGAAGCCTCGCAGACGCTGCAAAATGCCGGCCCGTCCGATCTCACCAAGCTCTCGCTCGAACTGGCCGCGCGGATGATTTTCCTGGGTAAAAAGACTGCCACGCTGGAAGAGGCGCGGCTGGTCGCCGAAAAGCACCTGGTGGATGGATCGGCATACAAGAAATTCAAGCAGGTAGTGGCGGCGCAGGGCGGAAATCCGCAGGCGCTGGACAAGTTCGAACTGCTGCCCAATGCTACGGGCATGCGCGAAATCACGTCGCCGCGCGCCGGCTACGTGAGTGTCGATCGACGCGGAGGATATCGGCGTCGCTTCCAACATGATCGGCGCGGGCCGCGATAAAAAGGAAGACACCATCGATCCCGCGGTGGGCATCATCCTGGAAGTGAAGGTCGGGCGAGAAGGTGGACGCCGGCTCGGTGTTGTGCCGCCTCTACTACACCAAGGAAGACAAAGTGGAAGAGGCCGCGGACATGGTGGAGGATGCCTTCCGCATCTCCGCGCAGAAGCCTGACGAACGGGAACTCATCCTGGAAGTAGTCGGGTAATGGGCCGTTTCACCGGTCTGCTGGGATTAGCCGTCATCCTGGCGTTCGCCTGGCTCTGTTCCAACCACAAGCGCGATATCAAGCTGCGGATTATCGCCTGGGGCATGGGTCTTCAATTCGCCTTTGCGTTCCTGGTGTTGAAGACCGATTTCGGCAAAATATTTCAGGCCATCGGCGCCGGCGTGAATAACATGCTGGCATACACCGAAGCCGGCAGCGAATTCATCTTCGGGCCGCTGGGCAAGAGTTCGGGTCCCTATGGCGTGCTGTTCGCTTTTCAGGTGCTGCCCATCGTCATCTTCATCGCTTCCTTTTTCGCCGTTCTGTATTACCTGGGGGTGATGCAGTTTGTGGTGAGGCTCATGGCTATCGGGATGCAGAAGGTGATGGGCGTCAGCGGCGCCGAATCGCTGAACGTGGCGGCCAGCATCTTCATGGGGCAGACGGAAGCGCCGCTGACCATCCGGCCGTTTCTGGCCGGATTGACGGAATCGGAACTGTTCACCATCATGACCAGCGGGATGGCCCACGTATCCGGTTCGGTGATGGCGGCGTATGTGAAAATCGCGGGCGTTTCGATCACGCACCTGCTGACGGCGGTGATCATGACTGCGCCGGCCACCATCATGCTGGCTAAGATTTTCGTTCCGGAAACCGAAAAGCCCGCTACCGCCGGACGCGTGGATATCAAAGTGGAGAAGACCGCGGTCAACGTGATCGATGCCGCGGCCCAGGGAGCCGGCGACGGGCTCCACCTGGCGCTCAACATTGCGGGTATGCTGATCGCCTTTCTGGCCCTGATCGCCATGGTAAATGGGATCCTGGGCTGGGTGCACACGCTGCCGCTGCTGGGCTGGATTCCGCCCTCCCTGGAGCAGATTTTCGGCGTGGTGTTTGCCCCGGTGGCATGGGTGATGGGCGTGCCGTGGAAAGATGCTTCGGCCATCGGCGACCTGTTGGGCACGCGCCTGGTGCTCAATGAATTCGTGGCGTTTCTGAAGTTGGGGCCGATGAAAGCAACGCTGGATCCGCGCTCCTTCACCATCGCGACCTATGCGCTGTGCGGCTTCGCCAATTTCAGCTCCATCGCCATTCAGATTGGCGGTATCGGTGCGCTGGCGCCGAATCGCAAGAGCGATCTCGCCAGGTTCGGGCTGCGTGCCGTAGCGGCGGGATCCATGGCGAACTTCATGTCCGCCTGCATTGCCGGAATGATACTGTGATCCACGAAGCCATACGTTTTATCGAAGGCCATACCGGCCTTCGCGCGCCGGTGGGTGTCGTGCTCGGCAGCGGCCTGGGCGCCTTCGGCGATGTGTTGACGGAACGGGTGGACATCCCGTATCACGAGATTCCCGGCTGGCCGTCTTCCACGGCAGCCGGCCATGCGGGCAAGCTGATGCTCGGTATGCTGCACGACACCGGCGTCGCGGTGATGGCCGGGCGCGCGCACCTGTACGAAGGCTACTCTCCGGCGCAGGTCACTTATGGCGTGCGTGTGCTGGGTTCGCTGGGCGTGAAGGCCATGGTCTTCACCAATGCCGCGGGAGGCATCAACCTGGACCTCCAGCGCGGCGGGCTGGTATTGATTTCCGATCACATCAATCTGCAGGGCTCCAATCCCCTGGCCGGTCCCAATGACGATGCGCTGGGGCCGCGCTTTCCCGATATGACCGAGGCGTATTCGCACCACTTTCGCAGCCTGGCGAAACAGGTCGCGGCGGAACTGTGCGTGCCGCTTAGTGAAGGCGTGTACGCGGCCATGCTGGGGCCGAACTATGAAACGCCCGCCGAGATCCGGTTCCTGCGGACCATCGGGGCGGATGTGGTGGGCATGTCCACAGTGCCCGAAGTGATTGTGGCCAACCACATGGGGATCAAGGTGCTGGGCATTTCCTGCGTTACCAATATGGCGGCCGGGATTCTACAGCAGAAGATCAATCACGAAGAGGTGCTGGAAACCGGAGCCATGGTGCGCGACACGCTGGTGCGATTCCTGAAGGCCCTGGTGCCCCGGCTGGCGGTGTAGCATGGACGATCCGCTGCTCTCCGCTGCGCTGGCCGCGCGCCTCCATGCGTTCGCGCCGTTTTCCAGATTTCAGGTGGGCGCGGCGTTAGAGGATGTCGATGGGGGAATCCACACCGGCTGCAACGTCGAGAATGCGACCTATGGCCTCACCGTGTGCGCCGAACGCGTGGCTGTGTTTAAGGCTATCAGCGAAGGCGTCCGTAAATTCCGCCGGATCGCCGTGGCCGCCGATACGAACGACCTCACACCGCCGTGCGGAGCCTGCCGCCAGATTCTCTGGGAATTCTGCGGGGACATAGAAATCCTGCTGGTGAACCCGCGGGGTAAAACCGAAACGTATCGTTTGAAGGAATTATTCCCGAAGCCTTTCGATGCCAGGTATCTGTAAGATGCTCTTTCACCACGGAGCCACGGAGAACACGGAGAAAGCACGGAGAAGTACGATCAATAGGGTTTTCTCCGTGCTTTCTCCGTGTTCTTCGTGGCTCCGTGGTGAGATTCTCCTTCTCCTCGTAGCGCTCTCCCTCTCGGCGGCTCCGGCGGATTGGATCTGGAGCGCGCGATGGGTGATTACCGAGGATGCGCAGCATCGTGTCATCGAGAATGGCGCCGTGGCCATCGTGGGCGATCATATTGTTGGCGTCGGCACTCGGGCGGAGATCGACGGCAGGTTCCAGTCGAAACAACGGCTGGATCGTCCGGATGCCATCCTGGCTCCGGGCCTCGTCGATACCCACACGCACGCCGCCATGTCTTTGTTCCGCGGCATCGCCGATGACAAGAAGCTGCAGGATTGGCTGGAGCACTACATCTTCCCGGCGGAAGCCAAGAATGTCAACGCCGACTTCGTCCGCTGGGGCACGCGCCTGGGCTGCCTGGAGATGCTCCTGGGCGGCACCACCACCTTCACCGACATGTACTACTTCGAAGACGTGGTGGCGGAAGCGGCTAAGGAAGCGGGCATGCGCGGGGTGCTAGGCGAGACCATTATCGGTTTTCCCGTGGCCGACGCCAAGACCCCGGCCGACTCTTTGAAATTCACCGAGGGCTTCCTGACGCGCTTCCGGCACGACCCTCTGGTGGTACCGGCGGTCGCCCCCCATGCGCTCTACACCAACTCCGACGAGACCCTGAAGGCCGCCCGCGCACTGGCCAACAAGTACGACGCGCCGCTCATCATTCATCTTTCCGAGACTAAGAAAGAGAATGACGACGCCATGGCGCAGCGTCACATGAGCCCCACCCGGATACTGGATTCGCTGGGTGTGCTCACGGGCCGCACCGTAGCCGCGCACTGCGTCTGGGTGGACGATGCGGATATGGCGATTCTCAAGGCGCGCGGCACCGGCGTGGCGCATTGCCCTTCCAGCAATATGAAACTGGCGAGCGGCGTGGCGCCGGTGGTCAAGATGCTCGCCATGGGCATCAACGTGGGACTCGGCCCCGATGGTCCGGCCGGCAGCAACAACGATTTCAACATGTTCGAAGAGATGGACCTGGCCGCCAAACTGCAGAAAGTGACCACCATGGATCCGCAGGCGCTGCCGGCGGGACAGGCGCTCGAGATGGCCACCATCGGCGGCGCCCGCGTCCTCGGCATGGAAAAACTGATCGGTTCGCTCGAGGACGGCAAGCGCGCCGACATGATTCTGGTACGGCTCGACCGGCCCAATGCAGTGCCGCTCTACGACGCCGTCTCGCAGATGGTGTATGCGCTGAAGGCCGAAGATGTCCGCGACGTGATGGTCAACGGTAAGCCCGTGGTGCGCGACGCCAGAATTCTCACCCTGGACGAGAAGGCGATTCTGGCCAAGGCAGCGGAGTACCGCGCACGCGTCAGCCAGTCCTTGAAATAGCCGGGGCTCTCACCGGACGTCAGGCTATCGCGCATATCCGGCGGCGAGACGGGCGATGATGGTGCGGCAGCGCGCCAGGGAAGCGTGCAGCCGGCGGGTTTCTTCCACCAGTTCGTCCAGATGCCCGGCCGGTTCCTTTACGGGCAGTCCCTTGGTTCTATTTTTCATTCGGGCCGGTTTCTTCGTCGTATGGGAACAGCTCATCGCGTGCATCATCACTCCAGGTTGGGAAAGATTACTATCCTTTTGGTAGCCATAATCAGATAAATATATCCGAAAAATAAAGAGGGTGAGTATCCAACCCCAGTTTGGGGGTATTGCCGGAAGAAAAAGCGAATCCGACGTAACTGTCTTAAACTGGAGGGATGCGTAATCCCCTTTGCCGGCCCTCCGTTGCCGTCGCGCTTCTCCTGACGCTCGTCTCGTCAGCTTCCGCCGCAGTCACCGCGCTGCGCATTTCGAGTGAACGCCGCCAGAGTTTCGATGACGGCTGGCGATTTTTCAAGGGCGATGCCCCCGGCGCCGAAATGCCGGACTTTGACGACTCGAAGTGGCGCCAACTTTCGCTGCCGCACGACTGGGCCATTGAAGGTCCCTTCGATTCCAGAGCCAATCCGCACACCGGAGCCCTGCCCATTTCCGGGACCGGCTGGTATCGCAAATCCTTTACCGTCCCCGATTCCGCGAAGGACCGATACCTGAGCATCATGTTCGATGGCGCGCAGAATAACGCCCACGTGTTTCTGAATGGCGAAGAGATCGGCAGCCGCCCGTATGGCTACATCAGCTTCTCGGTGGATCTGACCGGACACCTCAAATTCGGCGGCCAGACCAACGTGCTGGCGGTGCGGTTGACGCCCGAAGATCGCTCCTCGCGCTGGTACCCGGGCGCGGGCATTTACCGCAACGTGTGGCTGGATGTCACCGGGCCGGTGCACGTCGGCCAGTGGGGCACTTACATCACAACCCCGGAGGTGAGCGAGGAAAAGGCCGCCGTGACGGCCAAAGTGGATATCCGGAACCGGACGAACAGCGAAGCCCGCGTGACCGTGCAGACCGCGATCCTGGATCCCGCCGGAAAGCCTGTGACGCGAGCCGGGACCCCTGCCGATGTGCCCGCCGGAAGCACTCAAACCGTGACGGCCAATCTGACGGTGAACCGTCCGCAGCGGTGGGACATGGAACATCCCGCCATGTACACGCTGGTGGCCGAGGTGGTGGACGCCAACAAGAAGGTAGTGGACCGCTACACCACGCCGTTCGGCATCCGCTCCATCAAGTTCGATCCCGCGCAGGGCTTTCTGCTGAACGGGCGGCACGTGAAGATTCAGGGCGTGTGCGATCACCACGACCTGGGCGCGCTCGGCGCGGCGGTGAACCGCCGGGCCACCGAGCGCCAGATCGAGATTCTGAAGAAGGCGGGAGTGAACGCCATCCGCACCAGCCACAATCCGCCGTCGCCGGAACTGCTGGAGCTTTGCGACCGCATGGGCATCGTCGTGATGGATGAATCCTTCGACATGTGGCAGGCGGCCCAAGGTGCCCAACGGATACGCCAAGTACTTCGACGAGTGGAGCGAGCGCGATGTGCGCGATTTCGTGAGGCGCGATCGCAATCATCCCAGCGTGATCATGTGGAGTATCGGCAACGAGATTCCCGAACAGGGCAGCCCCGAGGGCGGCGAAATGGCCAAGCGGCTGACCGGATTCTTCCACCAGGAGGACCCCACGCGCCCCACCACCTCGGCGTTCAACAACCCGGAGGGCGCCATCCGCAATCACCTGGGCGACAACGTGGACCTCTTCGGCGTCAACTATCGCCCGTGGCAGTACGAACAGTTCCAGAAAGAGCATCCCACGTGGATCATCTACGGTTCGGAGACATCATCGTGTGTCAGTTCGCGCGGCGTGTATCATCTGCCCATCGAGAAGTACCAGAAGCACCCGTCGCTGCAACTCTCCGGTTACGACATCATTGCGCCGCCATGGGCGTATTGCCCGGATGTGGAATTCTTTTACCAGGACAAACTGCCCAACGTGCTCGGTGAATTTGTTTGGACCGGCTTCGATTACATCGGCGAGCCCACTCCCTATTTCGGCGGCGGCCGCGGTACCGACAATAGCGCGGACTGGCCGGCGCGGAGTTCCTACTTCGGCTTTATCGATCTGGCGGGCTTCCCCAAGGATCGTTTCTACCTCTACCAGAGCCAGTGGAGCAAAACACCCATGGTGCACGTGCTGCCCCATTGGAACTGGGCGGGCAAGGAAGGGCAGGCCATTCCGGTCATGGCGTATACCAATGCCGAGGAAGTGGAACTGTTCCTTAACGGAAAATCGCTCGGTCGCAAGAAGCGCTTCTCCGAGCCGGTGGTGATTCCGGTGGGCCGCAATGCCAGCCGGGACGAGAAATTCTCCAGCAAGTACCGGCTGGAATGGCAGGTGCCCTACGCGCCCGGAAGCCTCAAGGCCGTGGCCTATTCGGGCGGCAGGCAGGTGGCGGTGGGCGAAGTGAAGACGGCGGGCGCGCCGGCCCGTCTAAGCCTGGTGCCGGACCGCACCGCCATTCAGGCGGATGGCGAAGACCTTTCGTTCCTCACCGTAAGAGTGGAGGATAAGGACGGCAACCTGGTTCCGGGAGCGGATAACCTGGTGCACTTCGCGGTCACCGGCGCCGGCGCTCTGCGGGCTGTGGACAACGGCAATGCGGCCTCCGAGGAATCGTTCCAGACGGACCATCGCAAGGCCTTTTCCGGGATGGCGCTGGTGATCGTCAACGGCCACAAGGGACAGAAGGGCAGGATTCACGTGGTGGCGACCAGCGATGGTTTATCCCAGGCGGCCACCGATGTTACGGTCCGTTAAATAAATCCGAAAACGTACCAGGCGGAAGCGTCCGCGCATCCGAAATCGTATATACTGTGTAGTCCCTGGGAGATGGCATTTGGGGGAGTCTCCCGGGCCTCAGATTGATCGGGCGATTGAGGTTTTGTTGGAAGGTATAAGGGTACGTGTGCGCAAGCTTTTGCGCTGCGTAGGCATCAGGCAATCAAGGGTGGCCGTTGTTTTCGGTTCCACACCCCAGTCCTGTGAACTGGCGGTTGCTTACCTCAGAAACGGAGCGCCGGAAGTACCGGTATTCCTATTTTCGACGGCCCAGCCTTCGGCGGGGACAGTAGCAATGTGCGAGCGGGTATGCGTACGTTCCAGTCCGCTGGTGCTGCTGGTGGACGCGGAGCGTGCGTTGCGGCGCCGCTGGGTGGTGATCAGTGTCGGCGTGTGGAGCGGGGTTCCACGGCAATGGCTCCTGAAGTGGGCGCCTTTTCTGATCCCTCCGTTCCGTGTGCTCCTGCTGAACGGCAACGGCGATTTTCTGCCGGGTACGCCTCGGCACGTGCTGGCGCATGGCCGCAGGTTGTTATACGACGGTGTCTGCTCGCTCCAGGCACGATCGAGGATTGGGATGGAAGCTACCGGGGTGGGTATAGGCAGACTGCTGCGCTACGTGGGGAAGAGCGGAACGCGAGTGGCCGTGGTGTTCGCGCCTACCCCGGACTCGTGTAAACAAGTGGTCGATCATGTGCGCAGCGGGGCGCCCCAAGTGCCCATATTCCTGTTTACAAAGGTCCGGCCGTATCCGGATACCGGCGCCGCGTGCCAGCAGGTTTGTGTGCGCTCGAGTTCGCTGGTACTGTTGTGGAACGCCCAGAGGACGCTTTGGCACCGATGGGTGGCGATCAGCGCCGGCGTGTGGGGGGCGGCGCATCGCGACCGGCTCCTGAAATGGGCGCCTTTTCTGATTCCTCCCTGCCGCGTGTTGCTGCGCAATGGCAACGGCGATTATTTGCCTGGTACGCCGCGGCATGTGCTGGCGCATGGTCGCAGGCTCTTACATGACGGCAGTTGCTCGTTATGGAACGGCGGGCGAGAGGCAGCGCACTCGGCGGGCGACCGGGTCCGGAGTGCTTGGGGCAAGATCATTTTCCTCGGCCTTCTGGCCGCGGCCGGCCTGTTGCGTGCCGCCGGGAATCCGCAGCGGCGCTGGTTCCACCGGATGCATCGCCAAGGGACTCTGCATCTGTCGCCGGAACCCTCGCCATCCACCGGGGTCGCGGTATTCACGCAGACAGGCGAGCGTTGGGATGGCGCAGCCCTCCAGCGGTTCGCCCGCTCTGCGAACACACGCTGGATCCTGTGGCGCCGGTACGAGAGCCAGTCCGCTTCGCCGGCTGATTTGATTGCGCCGTTCGCGGATGCGAAGGCTTTCGCCGTTTCCCGGCAGTCCCATTTCCGCGCCTGGAAGCCGGCGCTGCTTATTACCGCGCCGTTCCGGGCCCTCCAGCCTGGTGAGGCGTCGCAGGTGCTCGCGCCCGTCGCGCCGTCGATTCTGGTGGACCGGCAGAAACTGCTGGCCCTGGGGATTCCGCGTTGCCGGCTGGCGGAGACGGCGTGGATGCTCTACTTCTGGAAGGCGGCCTCCGCGGGTTGGCGGTCGTTCAGCGTGGGCCAGGAACAACCGCTAAGCGAAGAACCGGATCTTCCGGTTCAGGAGACCGAATTCCTGTTTCGGCTGCTGGCGGACCGTACGCTTCGCAGTCTTGGGCCCGCGGAGACGGAACTGGCGCGCGGGAGCGTGGCATTCGCGCCCCTGGTGCGGCCGGCGGCCGTGGAAACAGGAGGCCGGCTTAAGGTGTTGCTGGTTTCTCCGTTTCTGCCGTTTCCACTCTCGCACGGCGGCGCGGTCCGCATCTACAATCTCTGCCGCGCGCTCGCCGGCCGGGTGGACTTCGTCCTGATCACCCTCCGCGAAAAGGGCGAAGTGGTGGACTATCCACGTTTGCGCGAGATCTTCAGCGAAGTCTACGTGGTGGATATGGATGAGCACGCTTCCGGCGACCCGGATCTGCCGGAACAGGTGCGGCGCACCCAGTCGCAGTCCCTCCGGGCTCTGATCGCCGAAGTGGCTCTCCGCTGGAAGCCGGACGTGCTCCAGATCGAATATACCCACATGGCGCACTTCTGCGAGAGCGCTCCCCAGGTGCCGGCCATCCTGGTGGAGCACGACCTGACTTTCAGCCTGTATCATCAGTTGGCGCAGGAGCGGCCCAGCGAACAGGCGCAACACGAATTCCGCCGCTGGCTCGAGTTCGAACGCCGCTGGCTGGCCGATTACGACGGCGTCTGGACCGTTTCTCCGGCCGATTGGCGCGACGCCATGACCGAAGGCGGCCGGTCGCGGGCTAGCACCTTCCTCGTGCCCAACGGTGTGGATGTGCGGCGGTATGTGCCATGCGCGCAGCCGCGCGGAGTACCGGAGATCCTGTATGTGGGGAGTTTCCGCCATCTGCCCAACGTGCTCGCTTTCGACAACCTGTGCCGCGAAGTCATGCCGCGCGTTTGGAGCAGGCTTCCCGAGGCGCGCCTGCGAGTGGTGGCAGGGAAGGATTTCGAGCGCTACTGGACCGGCACGTGCGACCCGCGCATTGTGTTGCATGGGTTCGTGGAAGATCTGCGGCCGCTCTATGCCGGAGCCTCCGCGGCGGTGGCTCCGCTGGGTTCCTCGGCCGGCACGAATATCAAGGTCCTGGAAGCCATGGCTTGTGGCAAGGCGGTAGTCTCGACACCGGCCGGATGCGCCGGCCTGGGCTTGCGCGATGGGGTCGACGCACTGATTCGCGCGGATTGGGACGAGTTCGCCGTGGCGCTGTGCCGCCTGCTGGCCTGCGCCGAAGAACGCGAGCGGATAGGCGCGCACGCCCGGCAGAGCGTCGAGGCCCGCTTCAGTTGGGAGGCTATTGCGGAAGAGGCTTTCCAAAGTTATCTGGCAATGGCCGGACGCGCCGCCGGCGACAACCAACTGGCCGCGGGGTAGTCGCCGGCCCAAAAAGAAGCCCTATATTGTAAGGAATCTGGTAGATCGAGCGACTATCCGAATAGAGGGTCAGTTCGACGCCGGTGGATAAGCAGAATCGGTTGTACCAGGAAGCCATCGCGGCGCACGGAGCAGCGCTCAGCCGGCTGGCACGGGGCTATGAGGCCGATAGCGACCGCCGGCGTGATTTGCTGCAGGAGATTCACATTGGAATCTGGCGGAGTTTCAGTTCCTTCGATGGACGTTGCAGCTTGCGGACCTGGGTGTATCGTGTGGCCCACAATGTGGCTGCCTCCCACATCGTGCGGAACCGCCGTGCGTCGTCCCGGCTCGTGAATCTGGAAGAACTTGCATCGGATCCGGCGACCGGGGACAGCGAGGAGCATGCGGATCGGATGCATTCAGCCGGAAAACTACTCGATCTCGTCCACAAACTGACGCCTCTGGACCGGCAGATCTTCCTGCTCTATCTCGAGGGAGAACAAGCTGCTTCAATAGCAGAAACAACCGGGCTGTCAGTAGTCAACATAGCAACCAAGATTCACCGGATCAAGAAGCTTCTGGGCCGCCAGTTTCATGAAGGAGAGCGTCATGCAGGGAGATGAGCCTGAAAGCACGTGGAAGCGTCAGGAGGAGGAACAGGTACAGATGACGCTGGACGAGGTTTGCGTCAAGGCGCGGGCGTTCGAGAAAAAGAGCGCGCGTGAATACTGGCTGGTTTTGAGCCTGTTGGCCCTATTCATCGCCAAAGCGGCTATCAATTTTGTTTGGTTCTCCGCACCGATAGTAAGGATGGGATGGGCGTCAGGCGCCGCCACTTTCTTATACATAGGCCTGCGGTGGGCCAGGAACGGACCACCTGGCAGAGTTCAAGCGATGTCGAGGCCGGATTCATGCGTCGACTTTCTGCGGTCTGAACTTACGCGGAAACGCGAGAGACTGCTGGAAATCCGCTTGACTCTATTCCTGCTGTTTCCAGGCATGGTCGCCGCCTGGTGGGGCGGAGCGGCAATCGAAATCGCGAAGCGGCTGGGGATTGACGCGTCGTGGTATGTGCGGTTCCAGGAATCCCCTGCTCCATTAATTGTTTTTGCGATGCTGCTGACGGCTGCGTGGATCGTTATTGGAAAAAAGGCGGGTGAGATCGGCCGGGAAATCGAGAATCTGGGCACCCAAAATAGCCATTAAGAGCCTGGCACGAAGGGCGCTTCCGGTGCATCTAAGAGATATGAACGCGCAGTTAATCGGAGCAGTCTGGCTCGGATTGGTGGGGTGCGCACTGTCGGCGCACGCCCAGACCGCGGTTGCCGGGAATCCCCTGGATCGGTTCAGCGAGTCCGTAGAGGCGCTTTCCGGGCGCGTCGCGCCGAGCGTGGTGCAGATCTCGGTAACGCGATTCGGCACGCAGCCCGACAGTGGAGATGGCCGCACCGGTTTGGTATTCGGCAGACAGCAGAGCCTGGGCTCTGGTGTCATTATCGATCCCTCGGGCTACATTGTGACCAACGCCCACGTGGTCTCCGACGCCCAGCGGATTCGCGTGACCCTGGTGGGACAGCGTGACCCCGGGAATCACAAGCCGGACGAAACCATCGACCGGGCCCTGGCCCAACCCTTCGCGCCTGCCATGGATGCCATGCTGGTAGGTGTCTTCAAGGAATTGGACCTGGCGCTGATCAAGATACCCGCCGAGGGGTTGCCCGCCCTACCGTTCGCGGATTACAAAAAGTTGCGGCAAGGTCAGGTGGTCTTCGCCTTCGGCTGCCGCGAGGGGTTGAGCAACTCGGTCAGCATGGGCGTCGTCAGCTCAGTGGCACGCCAGCCAGACCCGGACAGCCCGTTCATCTACATTCAGACCGATGCCTCCATCAATCCCGGAGACAGCGGCGGCCCCCTGGTCAACACCGCCGGCGAGGTGGTGGGGCTGGACACCTTCATCCTGACGCAATCCGGCGGTAGCGAGGGCATCGGCTTCGCCATCCCCAGTCCCATGATCACGTTCGTGGCCGCGCAGTTGCGTAAGTACGGTCATGTTCACCGGCAACTGATTGGTGTGGGCGTGCAGACGTTGACTCCAACCCTGGCGGCGGCGCTGAATCTGCCGCGCACTCACGGCGTCATCATTTCCGATGTGAAGCCGAAGGGTCCGGCGGAATCGGCCGGTGTGAAGCTCAATGACATCGTATTGTCGATCGACGGGCGGGCGGTACAGAATCTGCCTCTGTTTACCACTACGCTCCTGATGCACGACGCCTCGACGCCGGTGAAACTGGAACTGCTACGCGGCGGCGATACCGTATCGCTGGACGTTCAGGGAGTCGAGGAGTCACACGAGTCCGACGGAATGACCGGCCTGATCGATCCCGAAAAGAACCGTATTCCGCGCCTGGGCATCATCGGCCTGGCGATCGACAAAGATACCGCCGCCATGTTCCCGGAACTGCGCGGCGCCTATGGCGTGGTAGTCGCTGCCAAATCCCCGGGCGCCACGACGATTCCAACCAGCCTGGAAGTGGGCGACGTGATTCACGAGATCAACGGCAGCGTGGTCGATGGATTGGACGGCTTGCGCGCCGCCATGGACAAATTCAAGCAGGGCGACGCGGTGGCTCTCTTCGTCGAACGCGATGGCAAACTGCTGTACATCTCATTTGAAGTGGAGTAGGCTCCGCCGGAAGCGGGCGTCTTCCCCCAGCCCTAACCCCCAACTCCCAAACCGGCGTCCCGCAACCTGTTGATAATTAAGACAACCGAATCTGGAACTCCACGTGCTCGTGGGGCTTCATGCAGACCTTTGTGGGTCCGCCGCAACTGCCCTCGGACGATAAGCGCTGGAAAATCGTCGAAGCCACCGCGCGCCGGCACGGCCGCGAGCCACACGCTCTGATCGAAACCCTGCACACCGTCCAGGAGTGTTTCGGGTACCTGGATGACACGGCGCTGCGTTTCGTCGCCGCCAGCCTGCGCGTGCCGCTCAGCCGGGTCTACGGAGCGGCCACCTTCTATCATTTCTTCACGCTCAAGCCCAAGGGCAAACACACCTGCGTGGTCTGCACGGGCACCGCCTGCTATATCAAAGGTGCGGCCGGCGCTGCTGGCGGCCCTGGAGAAGGCTCACGGCGATCAAGCCCGGCGAGACCACGGCAGATAGGCGAACTCTCCGTGCTGACCGCGCGCTGCCTGGGCTCCTGCGGGCTGGCGCCGGCGGCGGTGTGGATGGCGCGGTAGCTGGGCAAGACCGGCCCCGAAGAGATGCTGGCGCGCATCGAGAAAGGCTCCGCCGTGACCATTGAGGAGCTGCACAAGATCGCCGAGGCCGAACGCGCCGCGCAGAAGAAATTCGCGCACCACGTGCGCGTCTGCATGGCGGCCGGCTGCCTTTCGAGCGGCAGCGACCAGGTGCTGCGACGCGCTGAAGACGGAAGTGGCCGAATCCGGCATGCAGAACGAGGTGCAGGTGAAGGGCGTGGGCTGCATGGGCCTGTGCAGCGCCGGCCCGCTGGTGGAAGTGGACGGCGAAGTGGCCGCCGATCATAAGATGTACGCCGACGTTACGCCGGAGCGACGCGCCCGATATCATCCGGCACATCGATACGGGCGGAGCGGGTCCCTGCGAGTGTCCCACCGATGTGCCGTTCTTCCAGCGGCAGAAGAAGATCGTGCTGGAGAACTCCGGCCGCATCGACCCCGAGCGCATCGAGGACTACATCGCCGTGCGACGGTTACCTGGCCCTGGTCAACGCCCTCACCGAGATGACCCCGCAGGAGGTGATCGACCAGGTGATCCGCAGCGGCCTGCGCGGGCGCGGCGGCGCGGGCTATCCCACGGGACTGAAGTGGAGCACGGTGGCCAAGACCGGCGAGCAGGAGAAGTACGTGATCTGCAACGCCGACGAGGGCGACCCCGGCGCGTTCATGGACCGCGCGTGCTGGAAAGCGATCCGCACCGCGTGCTGGAAGGCATGGCCATCGCCGCCTATGCCGTGGGCGCGCAGCGAGGGCTTCATCTACGTGCGCGCCGAGTATCCGCTGGCGGTGCAAGCACCTGAAGACCGCCATCCGGCAGGCCGAGCGGCTGGGCCTGCTGGGCAACAACATCTGCGGCACGCGCTTCAGCTTTCACGTGGACATGCGGCTGGGCGCGGGCGCGTTCGTGTGCGGCGAGGAGACCGCGCTGATCGCCTCCATCGAAGGCAAGCGCGGCACGCCGCGGCCGCGCCCGCCCTACCCCGCCGAAGCAGGGCTTTGGGACTGCCCCACGCTGATCAACAACGTCGAGACCTTCGCCAACATCGCGCCCATCCTGCGCAACGGCGGCGAGTGGTTCGCCGCCATCGGCACGGAGAAGAGCAAGGGCACCAAGGTCTTCGCGCTGGCCGGACGGGTCAACAACACCGGCCTGATCGAAGTGCCCATGGGCATCACGCTGCGCGAGATCATCTACGAAATCGGCGGCGGCATCCCCGACGGCAAAGCGTTCAAGGCGGTGCAGACCGGCGGCCCTTCCGGCGGCTGCATCCCGGAGCAGCATCTGGATATGCCGGTGGATTACGAATCGCTGGCGCGCATCGGCTCCATCATGGGCTCGGGCGGCATGATCGTGATGGACGAGACCTCCTGCATGGTGGATGTGGCCAGGTACTTCATGGAGTTCTGCATGACCGAATCCTGCGGCAAGTGCGTGCCCTGCCGCGCCGGCACCGCACCAGATGCACGACCTCCTGGAGAAGATCACGGCCGGCGAGGCCACCGCCGCCGATCTTGGCGCTGCTCGAGGAACTCTGCGACCTGGTCAAGAACACCAGCCTGTGCGGCCTGGGCCAGAGCGCCCCCAACCCGGTGCTCAGCACGCTTGCGCTATTTCCGCGACGAATACCAGACCCACACTGGAAGGCGGCGAGTGCCCGCGTGTGTAAGCCGGGCCTCCTGGCAGGAGGTGACGCAATGACCGAACCTCATGATTCGCGTCCGAGACCCTGACCATCGACGGCCGCGACGTGAGCGCGCGCGAAGACCAGACCATCCTCGAAGTGGCGCGCGAAAACGGCATCTTCATCCCCACGCTGTGCTACCTGCCGGGCCTCACCGACTGGGGCGCCTGCCGCCTGTGCCTGGTGGAAGTGAAGGGCAGCAACCAAACTGCTGCCGGCCTGCGTGACCCGCGTCGCCGAAGGCATGGAAGTGACGCTCAATTCCGACCGCCTGGCGCGCTATCGCCGCGGCATCCTGGAGCTGCTCTTCGCCGAGCGCAACCACGTCTGCTCGGTGTGCGTCACCAACGGCCACTGCGACCTGCAGAACCTGGCGCTGCAGCCTGGGCATGACCCACGTCCACTTCCCGTATCGGTATCCGCGGCTGCCGGTGGATGCCTCGCACGAGCGCTTCGTGCTGGACCACAACCGCTGCATTCTGTGCACACGCTGCGTGCGCGTGTGCGACGAAATCGAAGGCGCGCACACCTGGGACGTGATGGCCCGCGGCGTGGAGTGCCGCGTGATCACCGATCTGGCCCAGCCCTGGGGCAGTTCGGAAAGCTGCACCGGCTGCGGCAAGTGCGTGCAGGTCTGCCCCACCGGCGCGCTTTCGGAGAAAGGGCAAATCGGTCGCCGAAATGTCCAAACGCCGCCAGTTCCTGCCCTACCTGACGCTGATGCGGGAGGGGCAACGATGAATGAGCAAACCGCGCTTCGCCACGGTCTGGCTGGATGGCTGCTCGGGCTGCCACATGTCGCTGCTCGACATGGACGAGCGGCTGATCGACCTGGCACAGCGCGTCGACCTGGTCTGCAGCCCGCTGGTGGACGCCAAGGAGTTTCCCGAGGACGTGGACGTCACGCTGGTGGAAGGCGCCGTCTCCAGCGAAGAGGATCTGCACCGCATCCGCACTGGTCCGCTCGCGCACGAAGCTGCTGATCTCGCTGGGCGATTGCGCGGTCACCGGCAATGTGCCGGCCATGCGCAACCCGTTCGGCGTGGAAGCCGTGCTGCGCCGCGGCTTACCTGGAAAACGTACACGCTGGACGCGCAGATTCCGCGCGAAGTGATTCCGGCGCTGCTGCCCGATGACGCGCCCGGTGCACGAAGTGGTGCCGGTGGATTTCTTCGTTCCGGGCTGCCCGCCGTCCGGCCGACCTGATTTATTCGGTGCTGTAGCGACCTGCTGGACGGGCGCACGCCGAACGCCGGCCGCGAAATTCGGATAAACCCATGGCCACGGCAAAAAATCGTCATCGATCCGGTGACCCGCATCGAAGGCCACGCCAAGATCACCATCCACCTGGACGAGCAGGGCCACGTGGACGAGGCCTATTTCCACGTGACGCAGTTCCGCGGCTTCGAGAAGTTCTGCGAGGGCCGGCCTTTCACCGAAATGCCGTCGCTGATGGCGCGCATCTGCGGCATCTGCCCGGTGAGCCACCTGATCGCCTCGGCCAAGGCCTGCGACGCGATTCTGGCGGTGCGCATTCCGGCGAACGCCGTCGCGCCTGCGCCGCATCCTGAACCTGGCGCAGATCGTGCAATCGCACGCCCTGAGCTTCTTCCATCTCTCGTCGCCCGATCTGCTGCTGGGCATGGATAGCGACCCGGCCGCGCGCAACATTTTCGGCGTGCTGGAAGCCAACCCGGCGCTGGCCCGGGACGGCATCCGCCTGCGGCAGATCGGCCAGCAGATGATCGAATGGCTCGCCGGCAAGCGCATTCATCCGGCGTGGGTGGTGCCGGGCGGCGTCAATGAGCCGCTGGACGCCGCGCGGCGCGACCGCATGCTGGCGCTGCTGCCGGAGGCGCTGGCGATCACCGAGCGGGCGCTTCGACTGGTTCAAGGCGGAGATGGAGCGATTCCGCGAAGAGATCCGCACCTTTGCCAATTTTCCCTCGCTGTTCATGGGGCTGGTCGGCCCCGATGGCACGCTGGAACATTACGACGGCAAGCTGCGCTTCCTGGATGCCGGCGGGAACATCATCGCCGACGGTATCGAACGGCGCCGATTACGCCGCGCACATCGCCGAAATCGCGCAGCCCTGGACCTACCTGAAGACCAGCTACTACAAGCCCTGGGCTACCCGCAGGGCGTCTACCGCGTGGGACCGCTGGCGCGCCTGAACATCATCGACCGGTGCGGCACGCCGCGCGCCGACCAGGAATGGGCGGAGTTCCGCGAGCTGGATCGCGGCGCCGTGCTCAGCTCTTTCTACTACCACTATGCGCGGCTGATCGAGATTCTGTACTCGCTGGAGAAGATCGAGCAACTGCTCACCGCGCCGGAGATTCTGGACCCCAACGTGCGCGCCCATGCCCGCGCCAACAATTCCGAAGGCGTGGGCGTCTCCGAAGCGCCGCGCGGCACGCTGATTCATCACTACAAGGTGGACCGCGACGGCCTGATCGTGTGGGCCAACCTGATCATCGCCACCGGCCACAACAACGCCGCCATGAATCGCGGCGTTTTGCAGGTGGCGCGCCATTTCGTGCACGGCAACAAGATCTCCGAGGGAATGCTGAATCGCGTGGAAGCGGTGATCCGCGCGTTCGATCCGTGCCTGAGTTGTTCCACGCACGCGGACGGGCGGATGGCTCTCGAAATCGAACTGCGCAACCATGAAGGGGAGGTGCTGGATACCTGCGTCAATGGCTGAGATCCTCATCATCGGCTATGGCAATCCGCTGCGCGGCGACGACGCAGTGGGCTATATGGCCGCCGAGCGCCTGGACGGGCTGGCACGCCATCAGCTCACACCGGAGTTGATGGAGCCCATCAGCCAGGCCTCCAGCGTGGTCTTCATCGACGCCAAAGCCAGCGGCGAACCGGGCGCGATTGAAGAGCGCACGCTGCAGCCGGCGGCTTCCGGCACGGCGTTCACCCATTACGCTGCGCCCGAAGCCCTGCTGGCCGGGGCCCGCCAACTGTACGGCCGCTGCCCGCCCGCGACCCTGATCACCATCGCCGGCTCGGATTTCGAACTGGGCCACCCTCTCTCACCGCCTGTCCGGCAAGCCCTGGAGAAATTGCTGCGTCATCGAGGCATCCAATGAATTCCGATATCCTGCAAAACCATCCCTTCACGAAAGGCTTCTGGCCCGACCATATCGCGCGCCTTGCCGCCATGGCCGCCGAAGTCCGCTTCCAGTCCGGGGAACTCATCTACCATGAAGGCGATCCCTCCAGCCTGTTCTACCTGCTGATCTCCGGCAATGTGGCGCTGGAGATCCTCTCGCCCGGCCGGCCGCTGCGGGTCTCGACGCTGATGGCGGGCGAGGTGCTCGGCTGGTCGAGCGTCACCGGCACCATGGGCAAGCAGTTTCAGGCGCGCGCGCTGGAAGAGGTCCACGCCCTGGCTTTCGACGGCACGCGGCTGGCCCACGCCTGCGAGGAAGACTACGCCTTCGGCTTCCACTTTATGCGCGCCGTACTCACGGTGATGACCGACCGGCTGCACGCCACGCGCGCGCAGCTTGTGGATATTTATAGCCCGGTGAACGCATGACAGCAGACGAAGCGGTGAAGGTTGTCAAAAGCGGCGACCGCGTTTACATCCACAATGGCTGCTCCGAGCCGGTAGACCTGGTGCTGGCGCTCACGCGCCGCAGCGCCGAACTGCGCGACGTGGAGATCCTACATATGGCCACCATGGGGATCGCACCCTATGCCGCGCCCGAACATGCCGGCCACTTCCGCCACAGCGCCCTGTTCATCGCCGGCAACGTGCGGCAGGCCGTGCAGGAGGGCCGCGCCGATTACACGCCCATCTTTCTGAGCGAAATCGAAGCCCTGTTCGAATCCGGCGCGCTGCCGATCGACGTCTGCCTGCTGCAATGCACTCCGCCCGATGAGCACGGCTATCTGTGCCTGGGTCCCAGCGTGGACGTTTCGCTCACCGCCGCGCTTTGCGCCCGTCATGTGATCGCCGAGATCAACGAGAATGTGCCGCGCACTCACGGCGACGTATTTCTGCACGCCAGCAAGGTGCACGCCCTGGTGGGAGCCAGCCATCCCCTGGTGGAGTACCCTATGCCGCGGGTCACCGGCGACCATCGCGCCATTGGCCGCCACATCGCCAACCTGATTCCCGATGGCGCCACGCTGCAGACCGGCATCGGCGGCATTCCCGAGGCCACGCTTGGTTTTCTCGGCAATCACCGGCGCCTGGGCTTCCACAGCGAGATGATTCCGGAGGGCGTGATCGACCTGATCGAATCCGGCGTGATGGATCCCGACCGGAAACTGGTTGCCGGATTCGCGCTGGGCAGCCGCCGCCTGTTCGAATACATGGACGACAATCCGCGGTTCGAACTGCACAGGACGGCTTACAGCAACGACTCGTTCCGCATTGCCCAAAACGAGCGCATGGTGGCCATCAACTCGGCTATTGAAGTGGACCTCACCGGCCAGGTCTGTTCCGATTCGATGGGCCGCGCGCCTTACAGCGGCATCGGCGGCCAGATCGATTTTCTGCGCGGAGCGGCACGCTCCAAAGGCGGGCTCCCCATCATCGCGCTGCCGTCCACGGCGAAGCACGGCACGGTCTCGCGGATCGCGCCCCTGCTGCGTCCGGGCGCGGGAGTGGTGACTTCACGCGGCGATGTGCATTACGTGATCACCGAGCACGGCGTGGCCTATTTGCACGGCAAAACCTTGCGCCAGCGCGCCGAGGCGCTGATTCAGATCGCCCACCCGAAGTTTCGCGAGGAGCTGGAAAACTCGCTACATTTCCAGCATGGCGGCCAGAGTCACGATCCCGTTCCACAGATTCCCGAGGCGTAGATTCTCGTTGTCGCCGTGCTGGTTGTTATCGAAATTCACGATCGGCACCGAGACCGCCGGCAGGCCAAGTTCGCGAATGAACGGGGCGATGGGAACGGTGCCGCCCATGGTGCGGATGCGCACCGGCTCGGCGCCCCACATGCGCGTCAGCGCCCGGGTCACCGCGATCCCCTCTTTCGATTCGGGCTCGGTGCGAAACGCCTCCATTCCCTCGCTGGCGTGGAGCCGCGCCAGCTTGGGGTACTTCATGCGGGTGGCATCGTCGGGGTCCTGCTCCACCAGGTGGTAACCCTGCTTTTCGATGTGGGCACGGAGCAGTTCGATCATCCGCGACGAAGGAGTCTCCTTCACCAGGCGGATATCGATGGCTGCGGTGGCGTCGGGCGGAATGATGGTGCGAGGCTCGTCCACGTAGCCGCTGCGCATCCCGCGCACGTTCAGGCTGGGGTACTGGATGGCCTCCTGCAGGCTCTCGCCCACGGCGTCGGGGCGGGCCACGCCGAACAGCTTCAGGAGCGCGGGCTCATCGTCGGGCACGCTCTTCAGCACCTGGCGCTGCGCCGCGGTCAAGGGCGGGACGCTGTCATAGAAACCGGCGATAGTGGTGCGCCCCTGATCGTCCTTCATGGTGGCCAGCAGTTGCGCAAGGCGCATGGCTGGGTTGGGAATCCAGTTGCCGTAATGGCCGCTGTGCAACGCCATTTTGGGACCGTATACCGTAAGGTCCACGGTGACGATGCCGCGCGCGCCGAAGGCCAGGGTGGGGCGTCCGCTGGCGTGCACGGGCCCGTCCAGAATCAGCAGCAGCGAGGCCCGCAGTTTGTCGCGATAGCGCGCGATGGCCGCGGTGAGGCTGGGCGATCCCATTTCCTCCTCTCCATCGATCACTACATGGATGTTGCTTTGCGTTTTTCCCTGCAGCGCGTCCAGGGCCGCGCACAGCGCCACGATGGGCGCCTTATCGTCCGACGCCGAGCGCGCGTAGATGCGCCAGTTGTCGGGCAGTTTATCGAGCGCGCGGAAGCCGGCGATGGTCCTGGCGCCTTCCTCCATGCGGCCATCGCGCATGAGCGGATGGAAGGGCGTCTCCTGCTTCCACTTCGGAGGGTCCACCGGCTGCCCATCGTAGTGGATATAGAAAAGTGTGGTGCGCGTGGCGCCGGGAACGTTGCGCTCCGCATAGACCAGCGGATTTCCGGCGGTCTCCAGAAGCTCCGTCTTCAGCCCGTGCCGCTCCAGCATCGCGCGCAGAAACTCGGCGTTGCGCCGGATGTTGGGGCGGTCCGTGCCCACATTGGGAATCGCCAGCAGTTCCGTGAATTCCGCCATCACCTGCCGCTGGTGCGCCGCCACCCAGCGTTCCACGGCAATCCGGTCCTGCCCCGTGGCCATCATCGGAAGGGCCAGCAGTAGCGCCAATCGCAATTTCACCATTTCCCTACGATACTATGTAGATTCATGCAGACCCGCACCCTTCCCCACACCGGTCTCACCGTTTCGCGCGCCTGTTTCGGCACAATGACGTTCGGTTCGCAGACCGACGAGCCGGCTGCCGCGCGCATGTTCGATCTTTGCATCGACCGCGGCATCAACTTCTTCGACACCGCGAACATGTATAACACAGGCGTGGCCGAAAGCATCGTCGGCAACATTTTGAAAGGCCGGCGCGACCGGGTGATCCTGGCGAGCAAAGTGCGCATGAAGATGGGCGATGCGCCCGACGAAGAGGGCCTTTCGCGCGCCGCCATGCGCAAAGCGCTGGACCTGAGCCTGCGGCGCCTGCAGACCGATTACCTGGACCTGTATTACCTGCACGCGCCCGACTGGAACACGCCGATCGAAGAGACGCTGGAAACGATGAACGAATTCGTGCGCGCCGGCAAGGTGCGGTACCCGGCGAGTTCCAACTACGCCGGGTGGCAGGTGGCGCAGATGATCGCCATCAGCGAGAAGTGCGGATACCAGCCGCCCTACGTTTCCCAACCCATGTACAACCTGCTGGCGCGCGGCATCGAGCAGGAATACCTGGCCATGTGCAAGGCCTTCGGCGTTTCCACGGTGGTCTACAATCCGTTGGCCGGCGGGCTGCTCACCGGCAAGCAGCAGCGCGAACGGCCCATCGCCGGCACGCGCTTCGACAACAATCCGCTGTACCTGGACCGCTACTGGCATCCTGGCTACTTCGATGCGGTGGAGGAACTGCAGGCCATCGCCGGGCGCGCGGGACGCAGTGTCATCGATCTTTCCCTGAGCTGGCTGCTGCACCATACGGCGGCCGATTGCGTGATTCTGGGCGCGTCGAAGATGGATCACCTGGAACAGAATCTGAACGCGTTCGAAAACGGCGGCCCGCTGCCGGGCGACGTTCTGAAAGCGGTCGACCAGGTGTGGCAGAATTTGCGCGGCATCACGCCGAACTATAACAGGTAGAATAGAAGTTTCGGAACCTGATTATGGAATTTCTCGCCACCAGTCTGCTGGAACTGATCACCCAGACCTCGACCAATCTTCCGCCCGACGTGCGCGCCGCCATGTCGATCGCCGCCAACGCGGAAACGCCGGGGACGCAGTCCTCGCAGGCGCTCGACATCATCCTCTCGAACATCGACATGGCCGCCGACGATCGACGGCCCCATCTGCCAGGACACGGGCATGCCCACGTTCTTCGTCCACACGCCGGTGGGCGTCAACCAGATCCGCATCCGCGAAGCGATTCTGGAGGCGGTCGCCGAGGCCACGCGGCTGCGGCAAGCTGCGGCCCAATTCGGTGGATTCCATCACCGGCAAGAACAGCGGCAACAACCTGGGCGCGGAGACGCCGGTGATCCACTTCGAGCAGTGGGAAGAGGACGAGATCGAGGTCAAGCTGATCCTCAAGGGCGGCGGCTGCGAGAACAAGAACATCCAGTATTCGGTGCCGTGCAACCTGGACCACCTGGGCCGCGCCGACCGCAACCTGGAAGGCGTGCGCAAGTGCCTGCTGCACGCCGTGTGGCAGGCGCAGGGGCAGGGCTGCGCGCCCGGCGCGCTGGGCGTCTGCATCGGCAGCGACCGCGCGCACGGCTACGAACTGGCGAAGCAGCAACTGTTCCGCACGCTGGACGACGTGAATCCCGATCCGGCGCTGGCCAAGCTGGAGGCCGAGATCATGGAAGAGGCCAACCGGCTGGGCGTCGGCGCGATGGGCTTCGGCGGGAAGGCGTCGCTGATCGGCTGCAAGATCACGGCGGCCAACCGGCTGCCGGCCAGCTTCTTCGTTTCGGTGGCCTACGATTGCTGGGCGTTCCGCCGGCTGGGCGTGCGGCTGGATGCGGCGACGCGGCGCGATCACGCGAGTGGCTGTATCGCGATCCGGCGCGTCCGGTGGAGCGCATGGCGCGCGGCGAAGGCTTCCCGCTGACCGGCCGCGAAGTGGTGCTGACGCCGCCGCTGACCGAGGCGCAGATGCGCGCGCTGAAGGTGGGCGACGTGGTGCTGATCACGGGCGAGATGTTCACCGGCCGCGACAACGTGCACGCGTACCTGATGAAGAACCCGCCGCCGGTGGATCTGCACGGCGCGGTGCTGTACCACTGCGGTCCGGTGATGCTGAAGGAAGGCGAGCGAGTGGAAGGTGAAGGCCGCCGGCCCGACCACCAGCATCCGCGAGGAGCCGTACCAGGCGGACGTGATCAAGCGGTACGGCGTGCGCGCGGTGATCGGCAAAGGCGGCATGGGGCCGAAGACGCTGGCCGCGCTGAAGGAGTGCGGCGCGGTGTACCTGAACGGCATCGGCGGCGCGGCGCAGTATTACGCGCGCACGGTGGAGAAGGTGCTGGGCGTCCATCTGATGGAGTTCGGCATTCCGGAAGCGATGTGGCACCTGCGGGTGAAGAACTTCGCGGCGATCGTGACGATGGACGCGCACGGCAACAGCCTGCACGCGGACGTCGAGAAAGCGACGGGCGAAGCGCTGGAACGCATTGCAGAAGGTATAACGCGGTTGCTAAACTAAAGTTTCCCCTTGGCCAGGTAGCTCAGCTGGTAGAGCGCAGCCCTGAAAAGGCTGGCGTCGGCGGTTCGATTCCGTCCCTGGCCACCATTTTTTCAATCACTTACAAGCACCTAGAATCGAGTTTTGGTCACAATTGGTCACAATTATTTCGGTTCGTTCGGGTGTCTCTCAACCCTGATTCCTCCACAACCACTCCCTACGCAATAAACGAATTAAACAAAAAAAGGGTGCGCCGTCTGACTTTCGTCAAGATTCAATTGACGCAACCTAGCGCCGGAGGAAAACGACATGGCAACAACAGCTTTGGTCCCGATCGGACAGCAATCGGCCGCGGTCCTGGCCCACAGCTTCAACCGGGCGGAGGCATACGCCCGCGCCTCGAAAGCAGAGAACACCCGCCGCGGTTATCGGTCAGATTGGAGCCAGTTTGAGGCATGGTGTCAGGGCGCGGGCCTCGATTCGTTGCCGGCGCGCCCTGAGACCGTAGCACTCTACATCAGCCATCTTGCCGAATCGCACAAGCCCGCAACTATCGGCCGACACCTGGCCGCGATTGCCAGCGCTCACAAGGCCCGCGGCCTCACTTCGCCGGCATCGATGCAACACGGCGCCGTGTCCGCGGTATGGCAAGGCATCAAGCGGACGCACGGCACAGCCCAAACGCAAAAGGCGCCGCTCATGACGCCAGACCTTCGGTCCATGGTCCGCACTCTCTCGGATCGGGTGATCGGTTCGCGCGATCGCGCGCTACTCCTGACCGGATTTGCCGGCGCGTTCCGCCGCTCTGAACTCGTGGGGCTGAATCGTGAGGATATCGAATTCTCCGCCGATGGCCTGGTGGTGACGTTGCGCCGCTCTAAGACCGATCAGGACGGCCAGGGCCGTAAGGTGGGGTTACCCTATGGCTCGAATCCCGATACCTGCCCTGTGCGGTCTCTGCGGGCCTGGATTGAGGCCTCTGCAATCGAGACAGGCCCTCTGTTCCGTCACATCAACCGCCATGGACAGATACAACCCGGCCGCCTTTCTGGCACAGCCGTGGCCCTGATCGTAAAACGGCACGCAGGCGCCGCGGGCCTCGACACCGCGAAGTATGCGGGCCATTCGGTGCGCGCGGGCCTGGCGACGGCCGCCGCGATCGCGGGCGCCTCGGAACGTTCCATCATGAACCAGACGGGCCACAGGTCCGGAAATATGGTGCGCCGCTATATCCGCGATGCTTCCCTGTTCCGTGAGAATGCCGCGGCCGTGGTGGGGCTGTAGGCCGGCGTTGACTTCCAGGAGTGCGGTCTGTAACCTCCGCAAGCGGGTACTAAACAGATCGAAGATTGCCCTTGTGCGCTATCGCTTTCCTCGTTAAGGTTGGATTATATGACATTAACCAAAACAGAACGGCTTATTCTGATAAATCAGTATCGTGCGTTGGCGGTGATGAATCCGAAGGAAGAGAAGCACTATGCGGAGGCTTGCGAAATTCTTGAGAACGGCTATGCTCTTGAATACACGGTGTTGTTTCAACCGATTAGTGACGAATTGACCGAGGACGAATGCAGAGAGGTTTACGATATCCTCGATATGTACCGTGCCCTGAAGGCAGGATACGACAAACTTGATGATAAGACAGGGATCGACGGTCGCATTTCATTTGGAGGTTTCGACCAAAATGAAGAGACGGCGCGCTACGAGTACGTTAGATTTCTGATAGTGGACCAAGGACGATGGGAAGAGTCCAACATACCCGACCTCAACAGTCACTGGCCAATGCTGGAAAGCTACCGGAAGATGCTCCGCGAATGGCACAATAGCACTGATCGAATGGCTCTTACGCGAGATGACGTAGGGCGGATAATTTCGGCGCAAAAGATTACACGATTATGACCACCGCGCCCACTGTGGCGATTAGGCTGGTATCGCAGAGCGAGTCCCAAAGAGTCTTGGGCCGAGTGCAAACCCTTCCGTTGGAACACGCCTTATTTCTTGGATTCGGAAAGCGCGATACCCAGAGTTTGGGCTTTGCCAACCTCAACAGTTACCTTCTGCGTCCATGGCTGAAAGCCCGATGTGAACACCCTGAATTGGTACGTTCCCGCCTTGACCTTTACGCTTACTGGCGTCCTTCCGGCCCACGTCCCATCAACTTCAACCGTTGCATCGGACGGCTGAGAATTCACCATCACAGACATCAGTAGCTGTTCTGCCGGTAACGCTCCGGCCGCGCCGGTTTCAGACGGCGGAACTGTTGTCGTCTCCCCCGCGGGCCGGTCAGCATCATCAGCACTCAACGTAGCGCCGGCCGTACGGCTCAGATTTACCCGGCCCTTGACGATGGCTTCTCTCAAGTGTTTGGCACACGATTCAGCGGCACTTTGCTTGCCGAAATATGCCTGCCCCATGTTGTACGCATATGCGAACACGGCTTCTGTACTTCTGAGGTTGACCAAGGTGATTGTTGCGCTTTCGGTGGATCGGCCATGTTTCAAGAAAATGACCTCTGCCCAGTTGGGATTCTTGCTCTCGGACGTGCCAACAATCTCGAAATCCGCTTGCCTCCGATCCATGACAACTGTCACCGGAACGCCCTTCACACGCAGTGCGGCGGCCAGATAGGAGCCAAATCCGCCCATGTTGTTGACGTACACCCTTGCACCTGTTTGGGCAACTTCGGCCGCGCTCATGGACGTGACGGACAAGGCCAGCGCCGCGACGGCCAGGAGATTCACGGAGAGCTTTCTCATATCACTATCGTGGGCATGTTTGACCGTGGCCCTCAATACTAACTTGGGTTATGGAAACTAACCCTATCTTTCAGGCTCTCTCTCGTAAGGTTCTGAGTTGCGATAACTGACTGTTGACGCTGGTTAGACGGCCTTCCGCCACAGCCTGGCCCAACTTGGTTTTTAACCAGAGCCGCGCCGGGCCGATCCGCTACGGACGCCTCACGCGCTCTTAACTGCGCATGAGGATTCCATTACGATCGATGAAAGGTATTGCCGGGGTGATTGGGGCGCGCCCAAAAGCGAAGCCAGCAACACCACCATTCCGGTAAATGCGGTGGTTATCGAGCGTATCCATGCACTCAAGGGAGTGGTTGTGGAAGTGAAGGCAGGTAGCGGAACCCGGCGTTATCAAGCGGTGGAATCGTGCGGTCCTGATGATCTGGTGTTCCAATCGGTTTCAAAGGGAGTGCCGATGCGAGACAACAACATTCTCGTGCGGCATATCAAACCCGTTGCTCGAAAGATGGGGCTTCCCTTTGTGAACTGGCGTTGTCTACGGACTTCCTATGCGACGTGGCTGAAGCTGGCCGGCGCGGATGTGAAGGACGCGCAAGCCCTGATGCGTCATTCGAGGGCAAGCACGACTCTGGATATCTATCAGCAGTTCATTCCGGAGTCTGAACGCAAGGTGGTAGACAGGCTTTCAGGCCTGTCCGTGGTGGTCAACTGAAGTTTGGTCACAATTGGTCACAATAACTCGATGGCTTTGGGATACGCAAAACGGTGATAAGGCGAACGGAATGCGGAAGATAGAAGCGGTCGATTACAGCCTTGAAAAGGCTGGCGTCGGCGGTTCGATTCCGTCCCTGGCCACCATGTTCTCAATCACTTACAAGCACCTAGAATCGAGTTTTGGTCACAACAAATTCCGGTGCGCAGAGGTGTGTGTCCACCTAAGCGATATTTGAAAAAGGTGCCCTTTAGTGGTAGGAGGGCCATGCGGCATTCGCCGCCATAGCCCATTTCGGTGCGGCACGGGCAGGTGAACCTTCAGCGCGAGGCACGCAGTCTAGCGGTGCGTCCACTCGACCGAATAGATGTCCGCGGTGAGAAAGTGGAACGACACGATGGGAGCGTCCTCGGACGCGATGCCCCAATAACCGACGGTCGCACCAGGCTGCAGATCTCGAAAGTCGGCTATCTCTTCGACGCGGCCGCCGGCGATCTGCATGCGTCGAATCGGGCTTCCCTCGTCGTACGATTGGTAGTAAATAAACTTGCTGTCTTTAGACCAGACGGGGTTATTAAAACTTCCGCTGGCAATCTCTGTCCACTTTTTCGAAGCTATCTCGTAGAGCAGCAGCTTGCGTTGGTCGAGTGGCATGGCAACCAGGTAGCGGCCGTCCGGAGACCACCGCGGACTGAAGAGCCCCTCCGACCCGGGCACGGTCGATACCGACCTGGTTGTCAGATCCACCATCTGAATGGCCTTTGGGGTTGAATCTTCGGCCATGTACTCCGACGACCGGCCAAAGACGATGGTTTTCCCATCCGGAGACCAGTCCGGGTCCGCCTGATTGCGAGCCTCCTCCGAAACAATCTGCGGTTTGCCGCCCTCGGTGGAGATGGAGTAGATCTTCCATGTCTTGCCCGGTTCCTTGCCCATGAAAGCGATGGTGCGCGCATCCGGAGCCCAGCGCATCATGAAGACCCGCATGGGGCGGGAGGTGAGTTGCAGGCGCTGTGAGCCATCCAACCGGCTCTGCCACAAACTCCCATCGCTGGTGCTGACCCACGCTACCCGGGTACCGTCTCGCGAAAACTCTGTGCGGCCCGCCATGCTGATCTCCCGCAAGTACGGGACGAATTGGTGCGTGGCGGCGTCATAGCGGCGGAGTTGGCTCCGCCTGTGTGCTCCGGTAAAGAAGATCTGATTTCCGCGGCGGGCCGGCACCGGTCCAATAAAGTTCAACGGACCCGCGGTAAGCTGTGATGGCGAGGGCGCCGGCGCGCCGATCCAACTCTTCTCCGGCAAAATCCAGATGTTGCTTCCTTCCACCCGATTCGACTGGAAGATGAAGTACTTCCCGTCCGGGGTCCAGTTTCCACAACATTCCGATGTGGGATTGGACCAGCCCTGCAGTAGCGGCCGAAGCTTTTTGTCCGCGAAGGTAAACTCCCACAAGGAAGTGGCACGCGTGGCGGAATCGACAACCGTGAAGCGCACGCGGGAGCCGTCCGGGGAGCAACGAAGCCAGAATGCCCGCCCTGGAACCGACGCCAAAACCCGAGGCTCCTGACCGTCGTTATGAGTGATCAGGATATTGCGCCCGGAAGCATAAAGCACGGTGCTTCCATCGGGCATCCAGGTGCCGTCATGGCCGAGGCCGCTGATGATTTTGCGGGCCGCTCCGCCTGTAGATGGGACAATCCACATGGTTCGTTCCAACTCGGAGAATATCTCACCGAAAACCAGCAGATTGGAGCCGTCCGGCGATATATCCGCCAACCTGGGCGCTCCAATCTCTGGTGGTGTGACCAGAGCGTGGGCATCGCCGCCTGAAATCGCCGAGTAGGCCAGGGCGACCCGGCCGCTCTCAATCTTCGAGAAGTACAGACGCGAGCCGTCCGTGAGAAGGGCCGGGAATCGTTCCACTCCGATATCGCCGGGGAAAATGGAATCCGACGAGGTGATCTGGGTGAACGGAAGGAGTTGCGGCTTCGTCGCTTCCGTGCTTTCCCAGAAACGAAGACCAAAGACAATCAGGGCGGCCGCACCAACAGCCGAAACGGCAGTTTGCCAGCGGATCCAACGGGAAGCGGCCGGTTTCGTGACAGGCGCTTCCATTTGGGGTCCGGAGGTAACCACCGACGTTTTTGCACGCGCGGGCGACTCCGGTAGCTCGAGCCGTTCTATCGGTGCGACGAACCGGTATCCGCGTTTTGCCAGAGTCTCTATATAGCGAGGATTCTCCGCCGAGTCGCCCAGGGCCTCGCGGACCTTATTTACCGCTGTGCCCAGGCTGTGATCGAAGTTAACTACCGTTTCCGCGCCCCATATTTGCTGCTGCAGTTCCTCCCGGGTGACGATTTCTCCTGCGTGGCTCAGGAGGATGGCCAGCAACTTGAAAGGCTGGCTTTGGAGCTTAATGCGGATTCCGCACTTCCGCAACTCACCGGCTCGAAGGTCGATTTCAAATACGCCAAACCGGATTCTGCCCAAATGGGTTGGGATCTGTTCGAGCATGGAACGTCAACAGAGTATCACAACCCGGAATGTTTTAGAAAAATCTCGCCGGGCTGTTGTCGTGGGCTGTTAACTCTAATTTTTTGAAAGGTTTTGCTGATGAACAAGATTTGAACAACAAACGATAGACGGTGGGTTGTAAATCCGCCGGGAACGAGTATGCTTGCCAGTAATCCGATGCGCTTGGTCTCGCTCGCCGGGTCTTTTTTAATGTTGGGTGAATTGTATGGAGAACCTCGTCGGTTCCGTAAACCTCCGATGGCTGCTTCTCTGCCTCGTTGAAGCGACGCTTGCTGCCGCGCCGTCCGTCACGAAAGTCGAACCGCCTAACTGGTGGGTGCACCACACCAGGAACCCCATTCAGGTGCTGCTGACCGGCCGCGAGTTAAACGGTGCGTCGGTCACCGCTCCCAAGGGTTTCAGAGTCGAGGTCCGGCGCATCTCGGAAAACGGCCATTATCTATTCGCGTATGTCACGATCGATCCCTCCACCAGGGCAGGCGCTTACCGTTTTGAAGTAAAGGGCGCCGGCGGGACGGCCACGTTCCCGTTTTCCTTGGACACTCCGCTCGACCCGAAAGGTCGTTTTCAGGGATTCTCGCCGGACGACGTGATCTACCTGATCATGCCCGACCGGTTCGCGAATGGAGACGCTTCCAACGACAGTCCGCCGGATCTTGGCCGCCCGGCCGATCGTTCCGTGGTGGGAGCCACCCACGGCGGGGATCTGCGAGGCATCCGCGACCATCTCGGATACCTCAAGGACCTGGGCGTTACGGGCGTCTGGATGACACCGATCTACCGCAACTCGCTGCCGGGATTGTCCAGTTACCACGGGTACTCGGCCGTCGATTTCTACGCCGTCGAACCGCGCTTGGGCACCATGCAGGATCTTCGCGACCTGGTGGATTCCGCCCATCGGATGGGGCTGAAAGTAGTCCAGGATCAAGTGGCCAACCACAGCGGTCCGCGCCATCCTTTCGTGGCCGACCCGCCCACGCCAACATGGTGGCATGATCTCGCGCGCCAACCCAAACTTCGCAACAACTTCGATATCGCCGCGCTTTCAGACCCCTATGCCCGGCCCAAACGCCGGCAGGTGCCGCTTGACGGGTGGTTCGCCGGCATCCTTCCGGATTTCAACCAGTCCGATCCCCTGGTGAGCGACTACCTGATCCAGAACGCCTTGTGGTGGATCGGAATGAGCGGAATCGACGGGGTCCGGCAGGACACATATCCTTATGTGGACCGCCCGTTCTGGGAGAAGTGGCAGAGCGCGATCGACCTGCAATATCCCGACTTCGTGGTCACCGGCGAGGTCACGGCGGGGACGCCCGCGGTCCTGTCGTTTTTCCAGGGAGGCGTCCGGAGATACGGTGTCGATACGAAACTGAAGTCGATTTTGGACTTTCCACTGGAATCCGCGCTGAGGAAAGTTTTCGCGCAGGATTCGCCGATGACTGGCCTGACGGACATCCTGGCGCAGGATTCGCTCTACCAGCGGCCGGAAGAATTGGTGGTGTTTGCCGGGAACCACGACCAGCCGCGTTTCCTGACGGTAGCCGGAGGCAATGTGTCCAAGCTCCTCATGGCCCAGACATTCGTGCTGACCACCCGGCGCATTCCCCATTTGTACTATGGCGACGAGATCGCAATGGGTGCCGGAACCGACCGGACAGACCGATCCATTCGTGCCGACTTTCCCGGCGGCTTCCCGGGCGACCCGGTGAACGCCTTTCTCTCGCAGGGCCGAACCGGTGACGCCGCGACCACGTTTAATTGGATGCGCGACCTCCTCCATTTCCGCCTCGATCATCCTGCGCTCCGCCGGGGCGATCTGGTCGAGTTGAGCGCCGGCAAGGACCTGTACATTTATCTGCGAAGTTCGCCCGGGGAACACGTGCTGGTGGTCCTCAATCGCGCCGCGGCTGCCAAGCCGGTGGAGATTGAGGTGGACGATCTGCACCTCGCCGAAGGACTGCGATTCAAGTCATTTTCCCAGGGACGTCCGGATGCAGTCGTGGCCCAGGGAAAGATTGTAGTCCAGGACCCGAGGGATATCGATATTTACTGGGCGCAAGCGCCCCATGAATTCTGACGAAGGAGAACGACATGAGTGTGGCAAAGCTTTGTTCAGTCGCGTGGTTGATGACGGCAGCGTGTATCCTCTTTGCGCAAACCGACCGCGGAAGCATCGAAGGAACGGTAAAAGATCCGAATGGAGCGATTGTCCCGGCGGCCAAAGTCCAGGTGGTCAATATCGACACGAACAACAAGTTCGATTTCTCGACCAATGACGTCGGATACTACCTGGCATCCAGTCTACCCGTCGGGTCCTACCGTGTGATCGTTCAGAAAGAGGGGTTCCGAACCATCGTTCGAGAGCCTATCCTGGTCTCGGCGCAGAACAACCTGGGGTTGGATTTCACGCTGCAGCTAGGTGCCCTTACCGACACCATTACCGTCAGTGGCGAAGCACCGCTATTGGATGTCTCGGCCACCGCCAACCCAACCAATCTCTCGGCCAAATTCATCGACGATCTGCCGATGATCATCTTCGGAGAGAAGCGCAACATCACGGACAACCTGCGGTTCCTGCCTGGAGACACTTCGAGCAATGGCGCCCTCAACAGCGGGGAAGCGGCGGAATCGTGGTCCGGCCGCGTGAACTCGGCGGTTCAAGGCAGTACCGAGGTCTTCATCGATGGCGCCCCCTCCAGCGAATGGGGCACGCGGCGCGGCGCCGTGCTGGAAAATGGCCCGGTTGTCGAGCAGGTGCAGGAATACACGGTGGTCGCGAACGCCTTTAATGCCGAATATGGCGGTTTCGGAAGCTGGTTCACCACGGTTACCATGAAATCCGGCACGAACACGGTCCATGGAAAGGTTTACGATTATTTCGGCAACGATGCGTTGAATGCCCGCAACTTCTTTCAAGGGCCGGTACAGACGAAACTGCGCCAGAATGAGGGCGGGTTCCAATTCGGCGGCCCTGTTTATATCCCCAAGGTCTACGACGGCCGTAACAAGACGTTTCTGTTCTTTGGACAGGGGCTTTACTATGCCCGGCTGGGAGGCACAGGAGGACTGCAGACCATTCCGACGCCCGATTTCAGAGCGGGCAACTTCACCGGTCTCCTGGCTGCGAACGGCACGCAGATTCCGATCTTTGACCCGGAGAGTACGCAGCCCGACGGCAACGGGAGCTTCGTGCGCACTCAGTTTCCCGGTAACATCATCCCCGGCAACCGTATCAGCCCGGTGTCGGCCAAAATCGCGGCGTTAGTGCCGAACCCGGACCGTCCGGGCGCAACCAATAACTGGTACAACCGGACCGGCGCCTTTCCGTACTTCAATACCTTCACTTCGACGGCGAAACTGGACCATAATGTTTCCACCAAACAGAAGATATCGGTCACGTATCAAAATCAGTGGCGTCCCCGTCTGATCAACTCGAACGGTTGGGGCAACTTCGCCAACGTCGTATCCGGGCTTCCCAGTGAGCCGGATGTGCTGGAAGGTTTCCAACTGCAAACGGTTACCAGCCAGACCTGGCGCGTGAACCACGACTATATCTTCAGCCCGAACCTCATCAACCACGTGACGGCGGGCGTGGACCGGTACGTGAACCCGTACACCAACACCAGTGTGGGAAAGGGCTGGGACACGGCACTCGGGATTAAAGGCATGCCGCAGGACCTGGGCGCGTTCCCCCAACTAAGCTTCAGCGGCGGCACCGCTTCCCCTATCACCATGGGGCTCACCAGCAACGGGCTGGGAGCCCAGACGCGCTACTCGATCAGCGACAGCGTCACCTGGACTCATGGAAAACACACCATGAAATTCGGCTTCTACCATTGGCGTTACAACAACAACTCCAGGAGTCAATCCAACACCGCCGGAAGCTTCAGTTTCAGCAACCAGACCACCAGCCAGCCGGACTCCTCCAGTCTGTCTAATTGGGGTAGCTCGTTTGCAAGTTTCCTGTTAGGAGACGTGAACAGCGCCAGCACGACCTTGCAGAGTACAACGGGTTACAGGTTCTACTCCTATTCTTTGTTTGCACAAGACGACTGGCGAATTAATTCTAAGTTGACGCTGTCTTACGGTCTCCGTTGGGATGTCGCGCCCGCGCCTTACGAAGTGAACGGTCAGGTAAGTTCGTTTAGCCCCACGGTAATCAACCCCGTTGGTGTTCCTGGTGCTCTTGTCTTCGGTGGGAACGGACCCGGCCGCACAGGAAACCAGTTCATAAAGACATGGACGAGAGGTTTCGGCCCGCGCTTAGGTTTCGCCTATGCGCTGAACCCGAAGACCATCATCCGGTCCTCGGGAGGGATCTATTACTCCGACCAGGCGGTCTCAGGCGGGTATACAGCGGGTTTCACGGCGTCTCCCAGCTTCAGCGGGGCGAATCCCTTCACCTATGTATATAACTGGGGCACTGCCGGCTTCCCGCAGAACTACAGTCGCCCGCCCCAACTGACGCCGGATTTCCAGAACAACCAGAGCATCACCTGGCTTCTTGCGCAGGGAACCCGCCTTCCTCAAATTCTGAGTTGGACTATCGGAATTCAGCGGGAACTGGCAAACAACCTCTCGCTCGATGTGGCTTACATCGGCAGCCACTCCACCCACCTGGCCGCGGGAAGTAATTTCAACTACGTGGACCAGAAATATTTATCCCTCGGTAATCTGCTGCTGCAGACGGCAGGTTCCCCGGGTGCCGCCGCGGCTAACGTTCCGGTGCCGTTCGCGGGTTTCACGAGTTACTCGCGGAACACCGTGGCGCAGGCTCTGATGCCGTACCCGCAATACACCTCCGTGGGAACCGGCGCCGAGAACGACCCGGTGGGCAGCGCCCGCTTCAATTCCCTTCAGGTGAAGCTCACCAAGCGATATTCCAATGGCCTCACTCTGCTGGCCTTCTGGACCTGGATGAAGAACATGAGCACCCTCCAGAGCGTTCAGTACACGCCCTACCGGCCCATCACGTACAGCGGGGATTCCCCACCGTCCACTTTTGTATTGAACGCCAGCTATGACTTGCCGTTTGGACCCAGGAAGAAATTCCTGAACTCCAGTAATCCAGCGGTTGTGGCCGTAATTGGCGGATGGAACCTGGCGGGGTACGTCCGCTACACCGACGGCTCCGCCATGAGTTTCTCCGCATCGAATAACCTTTCGACCTTGGGATACGGCGCCAAGTTCGCGAATTATGTGGCGGGTGTGCCGATCTTCGGTACAACCGATCCGCGCAGTTTCGATCCTGCCGTTTCCCGTTATTTCGCTCCGGCCGGCGCCTTCGTGACGCCTCCCTTGTATCAATTCGGAAATACCGCTCCTACGCTGGATTGGGTCCGCGGTTTCACGCAAAAGGCGGAGTCGGTTTCGATGGGTAAGACGTTCCCGATCAAGGAAAGACTTCGGGCTGAATTCCGGATGGACGTCAACAACCCGTTCAACTTCGTTCGCTGGAACAATCCGAATACCAGCATCACCAGCGCCAACTACGGACAAGTAACCTCCGCGGCGGACGGCAGAAAAGTGCAGCTCTATCTCACCGTCGAATTCTGAAAGTGTAACAATGGGGCGCGAGCCTGAGTTGGGCCGCGCCCTTCTGTTTTCAGTGAACAATATGCGCAAGATATCTCTTGTTTGTTTCCTCGCCGCTGCTCTGAGCGTTGTTTCGCCAGGCCAGAACCGGCCAGTCGCAGAGCAAAATGCGCGCACTGCTCCGGACTTCATGAGCCGCTCGGTCATTTATCAGATCTGGATGCGCTCCTTTACGCCGGAAGGGACTCTGTACGCCACCACTACGCACCTGCAGCACATCGCCGATCTGGGGGCGAACATCATCTATGTCAGCCCTCTCAACGTGCATGGCTATCCCTCGGTGTTCGGGCCTTCCACTCCGTACGAGATTAAGGATTACGATGCGATCGATCCTGAATACGGCACGGAAGCGGACCTGAAGGCACTGGTAGCGCAGGCTCACAAGCTGGGTCTGAAGGTGATCATGGACATCGTGTACGCGCACAGCGCGAATGACAATGTTCTGCTGAACAAGCCCGGCTTCTACCAGCGGACTCCCGACGGCAAGCTCATCATGTCGCGTTGGCGGACTCCCCAGCCGGATTTCAAGAACCCGCAAGTACGCGAGTATTTTCGCAATAACATGCTTCACTGGATTCGCGATGTGAGTGTGGATGGATTCCGCGCGGATGTGGCGGGCGGCGTGCCAACGAGCTTCTGGGACGAGGCGCGCGACGCCATGGATAAGATCAATCCCAATGTCATCATGCTGGCCGAGGCGGACGTGCCGGAGCATCAGCTCAAGGCTTTCGACATCAGTTACAACTTCCCGTACTATGCGGCGCTGACGGCGGTGGTAGTGAACGGGGAATCGGCGGAACGCATCCGCCAGCAATGGCAGAAGGCGAAGGACAGCTTCCCCCGCGGCGCGCGCTTTCTACACTTGAATGACAATCATGACCGGAATCGCGCCGATGTGGTGTTCGGCGAGAAGGCGGCCATGGCGACATCGGTACTGGATTTTACGCTGGACGGGATTCCCTTCCTGTACAACGGCGAAGAGGTCGGCGACACTACCGCGCCCCAGCAACAATCCCATGTGGCGATCCGCTGGGACATCTGGAAGCCCGAGAGCCAGCGCCGCACCAGCATCGCCGGACGGCAGAACATAAAGCTCCGCTTTTATAAGCAGTTGATCCAGATGCGCAAGGATGAAGCAGCTCTCACGGAGGGCGAACTGGCCTGGGTGAACAACAGCAACCTGGACGGCGTTGTCAGCTTTCTCAGAAAGAAGGGCGACGACCAGATTCTGGTGCTGATCAATCTCACCAACCGAATCTCCAAAGTGCAGGTGGATGTGTCCGCGGCCGATTACGCGCAGGGCCGGGATATTCTGAAGAATCGAACGCTGCCGGCTTCATTGTCTCCCGGCAAGTTCAGTTATCAACTCGGTGCATTCGACTACCTGGTGGCGAAGCGGAAATAGGAATCCAGATGCGTTCCATAGCGAGTGTTTGTGTGTTCGGATTGTTGGTGAGCAGCGCCATGGCGCAGCCGGCGGCCCAGTTCAACGTGAGGAACTTCGGCGCCGCCGGCGACGGACGGCGCACGGACACCGATGCGATCAACAAGGCCATTCAGACGGCCAGCGACGCCGGGGGCGGGACCGTTATGGTTCCCGCGGGCACCTACGTTTCAGGCACCATCCTGCTGAAGAACAACGTGACTCTCTGGATTGACGCGGGCGCCACGATCCTGGGCACGAAGAACCTCGCCGATTATCATTGGCCGGATGGCGGGCGCGAGTGGGATGGCTCCATCATCCTGGCCAACGGAGTCCACAATGTCGCGCTCATGGGTCGCGGGAGCATCAACGGACAAAACTTGAACAATCCAAGGGGCGAGGAACATATCCGCGGACCCCACGCGGTCCTCTTCAACAACAGCAAAGATATTGTGGTCCGCGACATCACAATCAGGGATGCCGGCAATTACTCTCTCATCTTTCGTTCCTGCGAGCGGGTGACTATCGATAATTTCACAGCGTACAACGGCTATGACGGCATCAACATGCACGACGTGAGGCTCGCCACCATCTCCAACTCGAAACTATACACAGGCGACGATAGTCTGGCCGGCGCTTACTGGGAGAACGTGACCGTCACCAATTGCATCCTGAACAGCTCGTGCAATGCGATCCGCGTAGGCGGGCGCAACGTGTTAATCAACAATATCCTGATCTACGGTCCCGGACAGTACGCGCACCGGCTGGGATTCCGCACGAATACCGAGTCGGGCTTCCAGATTCTGCCTCACAACGCGGGCCGTGGCGGCGCAAGTTCACGGCTGGTCACGCCCGGTCCGGTGGATAACATGGTCCTTTCCAATGTCACCATGATTAACGTCCGTTCACCCGTATTCGTGGCATTCGGCGCCGACGCACCCTACAGCGGAAACAATCTGGGCGTGGGCCGCATCGTGATTGAGAACCTGACCGCAATCAACTGCGGCAGAACGCCGTTCTACGTGGCCGGACCGCGTGAAAAGCCGGCGAAGTCGATCATCCTGAGAAATGCGCGGATGACGTTCGTAGGCGGCGTAAAGGACGAAGAGTCGAACGGCCAGGGATTCAGCCCCTACTCGATGATTCAGGCCTACGGCGTGTACTGCCGCAATGTAGAAAACCTGGAACTGCACGATGTCCGGGTGGACTACCTGGACAAGGACCGCCGCCCGGCCCTGTTCGGTGAGAATATTGGCACGCTGGACCTGGACCGCTTCGTCGCAGAGCGAGAACCGGACGGCGCTCCCTCGCTGCTCTTCGACGGCATTGGCAAACTCATCAGGAACGGCGTGGAGGCACTGTCCGCTAAAGTGCTGCTGAAGTCTCTTGATCCGCCATCTGGAAGACTGGTATCGGGCGAGCCGTTTTACCTGCCCGCGACGATCCAGAACACTGGTCACGAGGGCCTGGCCGAGGTCGACCTGCGGGTAGGGAATGAGGAAATCAAACGCGTCGCCTGGCTGGGCGCGAATGAAACGGCGCGCGTGGGCTTCACCAATTTGCAATCCACCCGGAGCGGCAATATTCCGCTGCGTCTCGGAGACGTGACGAAGGAAGTGGTAGTGACACCCAAACCTGCCGGTAGTCCGGTGACCGCTCCGTATGTGGGATTTCAGAATCTTGCAGGGCAGGTCCAGCAGGTGGAAGGCGGATTCTACATTCGCGAGAATGGCGATTACGCCGTCCTGGATCATGGCGACCAATACGGTTCGGCCTATCTGCCGCACGGATTGGGAGATTCCGATTCGGCGATTGTGAAACTGGAGAATCCCGACAGAAGAACGAATTGGGTAGGCCGCGCAGGGATCATGGTGCGCCAGGATATTTCGAAGCCCGGTGAGTCGCCCGGCTACCTGGTGTTTGGAGCTTCGCCCGCGAACGGTTATTCGCTGGAGTGGGATTCCAACGGCGATGGCCGCATCGATAAGCGGACGGTCCTGGATGGATATACCAATTGGCCGTGCTGGCTCAAGCTGGAGCGGCAAGGCTCCAAATTCACCGGGTACTCCAGCAAGGATGGCGCCAATTGGAGTAAGATCGGCGAAGCGGAGGTGCCGGGGGCGTCCGGGCCCTTGGATGTCGGCGTCTTCGCTCATCGAAGCAGTGCACGGTTTATGGATTTCAAGGTTGTCAAAGCACCGTGATACGGGCCTTGGGCGCCGCGCTCGCCGTACTGTCTTGCGTGGGCGCGCAGGATGCCGGGGATCGTTTACTGGCGGAGGCCAACGCCGCCTACGGCTCGCTCCGTACCGCCGAAGGCCGGCGCGCTGCTGAACCTCGACCAGTTGGGTGCTGCGCGCGACGAAGCCAAACGCGCCATAGCGATCGATAATCGCTACCCGTGGGGCGGCCGGCCGAGAGCCTGCGCGTGCTGCGACGGGCACTGGAGCTGGCACCGTCTGCCGTGGATGTTCCCTTCGAACTGGCGCGGGTGCTGTATCAGAGCAACAGCCTGGAGGAAGCAGCGCGGGTACTCAAACCCGCACGCGTGTCCAACGAGTGCCGTGTTCATAATCTGCTGGCCCGGATTTACTCCGCCAGCGGCAAGGGCAGCGAGGCCGGCGCTGAAATCAAGGCGCTCGAAAACTGCAAAGCCGCGCCGGAAGGCCCATGAAGACTGCCTTCCTGGGTTCGGTTGCGATCCTGACTGCCGGGTTGCTGGCCGCCCCGGCCCCCGCATACTCGAGGACCGCACCGCCAAATCCGCCATCTCGTTCGTGCTCCGCAACGCGGCGTCGCCGCCGGGGACTACGACAACGATGGGCACGCCGACCTGTTCGTCACCGGCGTTAACGACAACACCTTGTTCCACAATCGCCTGCCGCACAGAACCGCGGTGCCGCCTTCGGGGATTTCGACCGCGATGGGCGCATGGGCGTCACCAGTAATCGCGACGCTATCGAAGCGCGTGTGACCGTCCGGAGCGGCGGCACAACCCAGGTGAATCACGTGTCCGTGCGTTTCGGATTGGGCCACAGCTCGCGCGCCGATAGCATAGAAATCGAGTGGCCCTCCGGGTTTCGGCAGATGCTGACGAACGTCCCCGCCGGCTCTTTCCTGACAGTGCGCGAACGCCGGGCGCCTTAGCTATCCAGCAGCTTGAGCACATCGAGATTGGTCCAGAGTGGCGCCACGATCTATGGCTCAATTACCGGCTTGATCTCCACATATCTCCTCATGCGCTCCATCGCGATGTTGACCTGGTCGAGAGTGTAGTGGTTGGAAATCATGTGTTCGAAGGGGATCGTACCTCTATGCGTCGAGATGAAATCCAACGCCTTCCAATAGGCCTTCGCCCTGCCTGAGAGCGAGCCGAGTATTCGCAGTTGCTTGCTCACGATCAGCGAGGGCCGGAATGTGGTGGTCCCCGAGCCGAGTTGGCCGACCACGACATAGCGCCCGCCGCGGCGGATCAGGTCGAGGCCTTCATTGAACGCTTGGGGATGACCCGTGAACTCCATGACAATGTCCGCACCGCGCCCGTTCGTGGCTGCTCTGACCCGTTCGACGCGCTCCTCAGGTGGCGCCTTCTCGATGGAGATGGTTTCATCGGCGCCGAACTCCGCTGCGATCGCCAGCCGGGCATCTGGGGCGCCAATCGTGATCACATGGCGCGCGCCGGAAACCTTGGCGACAGCCGTCGCTAACAGCCCCAAGGGTCCGGAACCTTGCACAACGACGACTTCGTGCGCGCCGATGCCATCGAGCACATCGATGGCGTTCATCACCGAACGAAGCGCGCAACTGGAAAGGCTCGCCAGTTCGTTCGAGTACGTTGTCCGGGACGCGAACGCGCCCCGCCTCCGGCAGCACATAGCCATATTCGGCAAAGCCGCCGAACAGGTACGGAAAGCGGTCCATTCTTTCGTACATGTAGCGGCGGGCATTCTGGCACAGAGTCGGTTCCTGCGCCACCGTGCAGAAGAAACACGAATTGCAGGACGTGTGCGACCACGTGATGCGATCTCCGATGCGGAGGGGTTGACCCACGGTATCGCGCTGGGGTCCGCTCCCCATGGCGACAATTCGGCCCACCATTTCGTGGCCCAGGATCACCGGGAGTTCCACCTTCGTCGACAGCGATCCCTGCCACAAATGCACGTCGGTGCCGCAGACTGAGCACATCTCGATGCGTGTCAGAATGGCGCCGGGTTCCAGATCGGTGGGGATCGGAACCTCCTCAATGAGGATCGGCTCTCCGAAATTCCGGACCACAGCGGCCCTGCTCACAGATGGGATAGGCGTCATGGCTTTGAGTTTAGTCGAACCTCCGGGCGCTACGCGCGAGGCCGGCAGAAGGTCTCGCTGGTCACGGCGATCAGCAAACACGAGGCCACTGCCCAGCCCACCACCAGCAGAAAGGCGGCGTGGTAGGCTTGCAGATCGTACAGGCGCACGCCCTTCACCATCTGCCCCGCCCAATTCCTGTCGAGCATCTGTCCGATCCCGGGCTGCAGCAGCATGGGCCCGATCATGTTCCCGATGTTGACCGCGCCCGAGATCGTTCCCAGAAATTGCACTGGGACCGACTCCTTCGCGTATGCGAAGCCGAGCACCACCGCGCCGCTGGCGAAACTCGTCAACGCCGCGACCGCGACAAATGCCTCCAGCGGCAAGATTGACATAGAACATGACGATCCAGCCGGTCGCCGACACCGATCGCGCCCAGCAGGTAAATTGGCTTTCGCCGGCCGATCCGGTCTGACAGTGCGCCGGAGATCGGGACTCGCGACCGCCCAGCACACGATCATGACCGAGCAGACCGCGGCGGCTCGCGCCGGCGGCAAGCCGTACCTGACTGCCAGGAACGGCGTTCCCCACAGCCCGGTGAACGCCAGGATCGGGCCCACAATTCCGCCCTGCGCAAAGAAGATGAACCAGGTGTTGCGGTACGCGAAGACTTTTCGGAAGCCCGCGCCCAACGCTCGCATAGTCCGCCGATCCTGGAGCGTAGAGCGGCTGGGCGCGTGGCTTTCCAGGCCCGCATCGGATGGATCGTTTTGGACGGCGAGCCAGACCGCGCACGCAGACTGCGACCAGAATGATGGACGAGCACAAGACCACGTCGCGCCAGCCGAAGTGTTCGATGAGCAGCCGCAGCGGCACTTGCGCAAATAGCGCGCCGACATTGCCAAAGAACAAGCCCAGGCCGGACAGCATGGCGAACCGGCGCGCCGGAAACCAGTGCGTCGCCAGTTTGAGTAGCACCAGCCATCCGGCCGCCGTCGCGCCCCCCACGATTGCGCGCCCCGCACAGGCCAGGGCGAAGTTCGATGTGGCGCCGAACAGAAACGTCCCGGCGGCAGCGGAGAGCGCGCCCCAGAACAGCAGTTTGCGCGCGCCCCACGAATCGATCAGCACTCCCACCGGCACCTGCATGGCCACGTAGAAGTAAAAGTAAAACGCCGAGAGGCTGCCCAGGCTCTTGGCGCCCAATCCGAAATCGTGCATCAGCTCCGAGGTCATCACCGCGGGTGAGACGCGCTGGTAGAATCCCGTCAGGTAGAACAGGGCGGCGATGCCCCATACCATCCACGATCGCCATGTCACGACCGGCTCGGGTGGCGCAGAGTTTCGGAACTCGTCCTGCCGAGCCTCGATCCGGGGGTTCATCCATTTCTCCCGTGCCGCGCGTAAACGAACCCTTTCGGTAAGTCCGGCGTTGGGCACGTTGCCGTACAGCGACTCGCCCGGCAATCCTTCCAGAATGATCTCGCGGACAGCAATCAGGCAGTCGAGGTCGATTCCCGTTCTGAGACCCATGGACTCAAGCAAAAACACCAGATCCTCGGTCACAATGTTGCCCGTGGCGCCGGGCGCATAGGGGCAACCGCCCAGGCCGCCCTGAGAGGCGTCGAAGGTGGTGACGCCTGCGTCCAGCGCCGCCACCACGTTCGCCAGGCCCTGCCCTCGCGTATTGTGGAAGTGCGCTGCCCCGGCATGGTCCCCAATCTCGTGCCGCAGTCGCGTGAACATACGCTTCACCTGTACCGGATTGGCGTAGCCCGCGGTGTCCGAAAGTCCCACCGATGCCGCGCCCGCCGCGACCAGATCCGTGGCCATTCGCATGACCCAGTCCTCGGAGACGGTCCCCTCCATCGAGCATCCAAAAGCGGTCGAGATGCCGGCCTCCACGGAGGGACGCGCATCGGGCGGGATGCCACGGCAGAGTTCGCACGCCTGCCGCACCTGCTCGATGGCCTGCTCCGGCGTCATGCGAATATTCGACATGCTGTGCTGCCGCGAGGCCGAGACGGGGAAGCTCAATTTGTGGACGCCGGCGGCGATGCCACGTTCCGCGCCTTTCAGATTCGGCGCCAGCGCCAGCACCGTCAGCCCGTCGATCTTCACGAGCCTCCCGCACCACCTGCTCGGCATCGGCCATCTGCGGCAGCAGCTTCGGGAGAGACGAAAGACCCGACTTCGATTTCGCGCAAACCGGCCCCCGCCAGCGCCGCGATCCAGCGATGTTTGACCTCGGTCGGCATCGCCCGCCCGATGCTCTGCAGTCCGTCCCGCGGCCCGACCTCGCTCACCAGAACGTCGATATCCGAGGTGTCCGGCATGGTCAGAAGACTTCGGAGTTATAAAACTCTCCGAACAATTCGGCTTCGCGCGGGCCGGTCTTCCGGAATCGGGCGGCTGACCCAGGTCACCTGCATGTAGTGCTTCAGGGAGATATTTTCGTTGGTGATGTTTCCGCCCCAGATGCCGCAGCCCATGCTGGAAGTCATCGGCATCCCATTGTTGAATGCGCCGGCATTGGCTTTCGATTGCGGCTGGCGCACCATCATGCGGCTGACCGGCGCGGTGAGCGCCAGTTGATGGATGTGATCGTCATCGAACGAGTAGATGCCGCAGGAGTGGCCCTTGCCGCCGACCTCGTAGATCTGCTTGACCATCTCCAGCGCATTCTCGAATCCGTCGTACTGGAAAATCGCCAGCACCGGTGAAAGCTTCTCGCTGGAGAACAGGTGTTCCTTGCCGATGCGATGTTCTTCCACGATCAGAAATTTCTTGCCCTCCGGAATGCGGAATCCGGCGATTTCGGCGATCTTGATGCGCGGGGCGCGCAATCGTATTGCTGGTGCGGTGGCCCTCCGCATCCCACATCGCGGCCTGCAAGCGCTGCTTCTCTGGTTCGGTGACCAGGTAGCCGTGTTCGCGCTGCAACTGCTCCAGAAAGCGGTCGTAGATGGACTCCTCCACCACCAGGTTGCCGTCGGCCGAGCATCCCGACCCGAAGTCGGAAGTCTTGCTCAGCCGCGTATTGCGCGCGGCCTCCTCGATATTGGCGGTCTCATCGATCACCATGGTGGCGTTGCCCGCGCCCACGCCATAAGCCGGCTTTCCGGAGCTGTATGCCGCCTTCACCATGGCGCTGCCGCCGGTGGCGATGGTCAGGTCGCAAATGGCCATCAGCTCCTGCGCCAGCGGAATGCTCGGGCTTCTCGATGCATTGAAAGATATCTTCCGGCGCGCCGTATTTCTTCAGGCATGCGCGCATGATCCGGACGGTCTCGATCGTGGTCTTCTTGCTGGCAGGATGCGGCGAGAAGATGATCGCGTCCTTGCATTTCAGCGCGTAGATGCCGTTGCCGGGTTCCGTCAGCGCGGCATTGGTGACGGGCACGATCGAAGCGATCACACCGGCGGGCTTGGCGTATTTCACGATGCCCTTCTCCGGGATCTCTTCGATAATGCCCATGCTCTTCTGCCGCAGGGCATCGCGCAGAATGCCCAGAATTTTGAATCGCTTGTTGGGCCGCCCTTCCCGATCCCCCAAGCCGCTCTCGTCCACGCCCATGTGCGCCAGACGCGTGGCCGTCTGCTCGTTGGCCGTCGCCCAGGCCACCGCCTGGCACAGACGGTCGATGGCCGCCTGGTCGTAATTCTCAATCGCGCGCATGGCGCACCGGGCGCGCTGCAGCAGTTCCTGCGCGTACTGCTTCTCTTCTTCCGTGACCGCTCTTGCCATGGCTCTCGCTTTCCGGGCCTCTTACGAACCCATCCGGTAGATATCGTTGATATTCCAGTGGCCTGGCGTGGGAGTGGGAGCGTTCTCCATCGGCACCTGAATGACCGTCGGAAGGTCCGAAGCCAGCGCCTCCGCGAGGGCCGGAGCCAGTTCGCGCGGCTGCTCTTCACCGCTATCCCGCGCGCTCCGCATGCCCGCGCCATGGCGGCATAATCCACGGTATAGGTCTCGTCCGTTCCGCTCGAACAGGCAGCCGAAGCTGGTGCCGTAGTGCATCTTCTCCAGGCCCGCGATGGTGCCGAACGCCGAGTTATCCATGACTACCCAGACCACGGGCAGATTCGCTTCCATCGCCGTGGCCACCACCGATGGATTGCTGCCGAACGCGCCGTCGCCGATCAGCGCCACCGCGGCGCGCGCCGGCTGCGCCATCTTCACTCCCAGCACCGCGGCCGGGCCGAATCCCATGGTGGCCAGCCCGCTGGGAGTAATGAAGGTTCCCGGAACGGTGATGGGAAACTGCTGGCCTACGCCGTTCTTGTTCCAGCCCACGTCCGTGACGATGAAGCCGTCTTCCGGCACAGCCTTCCTGAGTTCCGCGAGAATGCGCTCCGGACGCAGCGGAAACTGATTGGAATCGCGCTGGTGGGCCCAGTTCTCCGCGAACTCGCGCCGGCCCAGCGAGATCTCCGTCGCGCACGTCGCCGCGCGATCGAGGCCGCTTCCGCTCGCCGCGGCGGCCAGCGATGCCGAGCGCCAGCTTCGCATCGGCCACGACTCCGAACTCCGTCGGGAAATTGCGGCCGATCTCCGCAGGATCGATATCGATGTGCATCAGCCGGGTCGGTGGAATGGAGAACGTGAATCGCGGATCCCAGGAACTGGACGATGCTTCCGCCAGCCGCGTTCCCACCGCCAGAATCAGGTCCGCCTTACGGCACATCTCGTTGGCGATCGGCGTTCCCCAGAAGCCGGTCATCCCCAGCAGCAGCGGATGATCCTCGTGCATGCAGCCCTTCCCCATCAGCGTATGGGCCACTGGGATTTCGAGTGCTTCCGCCAGGGCCGCCAATTCTCGCGTGGCGCCTGACGGACAAGACGCCTCCGCCCGCGTAGATAATCGGATGCCGGGCGTCTGCCAGCGCTTCCACGACGCGCGTCACGGACGGCGGATCCATCGCCGGCCGCGCGACAGGCGCGGGTAGTTTCTGGAAGGCGTCGATGGGCAGGTCGGCGGAGAAAATATCCATCGGCACATCCACCAGAACGGGGCCGGGCCGGCCGGACTGCGAAAGGTGGAACGCGCGCTCCATGATGCGCGGCAGATCCAGCGGGCGATCCACACGGTAAATGCGCTTGCAGAACGGCCGGTAGACCTCGAACTGATCCGCGTCCAGATGCAGATTGATTTCCTGATGCGGATGGCGTCCGAAGTAGTGCGAGGGCACGTCGCCGGCGATCACCACCATGGGGATGGAGTCCAGGGCGGCATTGGCTACGCCGGTTGCGGCATTGGTCAGACCGGGGCCAAGGTGCGTGAGCAGCACTCCGGGCTTTCCCGATGCGCGCGCATAACCATCGGTGGCATGTGCGGCAACCTGCTCGTGGCGCGTCGAGATGAAACGGATCCGGCTCTTGCCCAGGGCATCCAGGAATGCGATTACGGTGTGGCCGCAAAGGCCGAAAATCACCTCCACACCGAGCCGCTCCAAGTAGTCGGCCAGAAGGTAGGAGGCAATTCGCGTTTCAATTGCTCCGTTTGTTACCTCCTGTATCGTTACGGTATTCGCGCCATTACCCATGAGTTTTGCCCTCTGATTCCTGCCGTTTAGCTAAAGACTGAAAGCAATCAGGCCCCGTTTTGACTGAAGCCTTTCCGCACTCACCCCGGGAACTTTCTTCAACACAATCTCCTGGGCCTCCCTCTCGGAAAGCTCCAGCATTTTCTCCAGATCCTGCGCTGTTGCGGTATTCACGTTGACCTTCCCGAAGTATGCCGTGAGATAGGCAACCACCGCATCCATGTCGTCTTCCCCGGACCCTTCCGCGCCGCGCGAGATCATATCGTCGACGTTTTGCCGCCAGCCCAGCTTCGTCCGGCGGCTGCCGATCATAGTTTCGACATCGTGGCAACCCGTGCACACTCGCACTACTACCTGTTTCCCGGGAGCAGCGGGAAAGGTTCCCGGCGTTTCCTGCGCTTGGACCCCCCATCCATTCATCAGAACACAGGCCGCCATAGCAATTCCGATCGCTGAGTTAGGGAAGCGCATACGCAATTACAGTATCCCCATGGCTCCGGTCTCCCAGAAAGCCGCCGCCGGTGGCCGTGATCACGATGTACTGCCGCGGCATCGAAGTCAGAGCCGCAATTTCGACTGTCCCAGACTATCACTCCTGAACCTGCCGGGCCGGGACTTAACCGTGGCGGCACCGTTACACCCGTTGAGCGGGACCGCGTAAAACCAGACTTGTTACGGTAAGACCACTGTTACTTCATTGTGGCCCGGCCGGTCCGGTGATACGTTCATACACAGTTTGCGCGTTGTGCCTCAGCGGCGCGCACAAGGGGTTCCGTCACAAGAGCTTTTGACCATGCGATTCACCGTACGAATCGACTCGAGCGCTCACGGTTTCAGAGCTCGCCGGAACGGCTGACACCGGCCGATCCGGCGCCACTGTCGCTATGACAGCGACCAGGAGAACTTCATGAAAAGGGTTTTGTTCTGTGTCCTGACCGGATGCTTTGTTCGCGGGCTTCGCACTGCCCCAAACCTTCAATGCCAGCCTTGGCGGCACCGTCGCGGACTACCAGCGGGGCCGTGATTCCAAACGCTGTAGTTACGGCAACCGGAATCGAAACCGGTGTTGTCACCAAGACCACCACCAACACCAGCGGCGTCTACGAGTTTCCCAGCCTCCAGCAAGGCAACTACCGGGTTTCCGCGCAGGTCGCCGGGTTTAAGGAGTTCGTCTATCAGCGGTCGTGCTGGACGTCGGCGCGCAGGTGAGGCTCAACTTCACCCTGACGGTGGGCGCCGCCAACACCACCGTGGAAGTGGCCAGCGCCGCGGAATCGCCCCTGCTGACCACCAGTGCGGTGGTGGGCGGCATCGTCACGGGGATGAGATTCTGCACCTTCCCCTGATTGACCAGAACGCCGCCAATCTGGCGCTCACCCAGGCTCAATTCGCGGGCGGCATAGGAGGCGGCGTCAGCGTGGCCGGCGGCTCGACCATGACGTTGGCGATGACGGTGAACGGCATTAGCGTATCCAATAACCGGCTCGACCGGGCGGGCGGACTGCTATCCTTCCAGTTGACCCAAACCGTCGACATGGTGGAGGAGGTCAAGGTGACCAGCAGTCCCAGCCGATGCCGAAAATGGGACGAACGTTGGGGTCGGTGTCGATGATCGTGCGTTCCGGGACAAACACAGTTCCACGGCAGCGTGATGGATGGGCTCCGCAATACCGACCTCGATGCCAACACGTTCTGGAACAATTTCTCGCAACCCTATATACCCAGGCAAATCCTGATCCGCAATCAGTTCGCCGCGCGGGTGGGCGGACCGATCCGCAAGAACAAGACTTTCTTCTTCGTCCTGTACGACGGCAATCGCCAGCGGACCTCGGCTACGGCAACCAATACGGTGCTGACGGCGCCGGCGCGGCAGGGCAACTACCGATTCTTCCCGGGCGCAACCAACTCCAATTACAGCGCCACCAGCAATCCTGTGGTCGATGCTGCCGGGAATCCGGTTATGCCCTCGACCGCAACGGGTCCCCTGCAGACGGTCAATCTCTTTACCAGGGACCCGAACCGCCCGGCCGCCGATCCAAGCGGCGTAGTGTCGAAGATCATCGGCGAAACTCCGCTCCCGAATAACTTCACCGTCGGGGATGGTCTGAATACTGCCGGTTATAACTGGGCGGTCCCTTCGTATGCGGACCTGGATCAATTCACCTTTAAGGTGGATCACTACCTCAACCAGAACAATCACCTCAGCGTCGTGGTGACCGCACGAGCACCAGTATTACACCAGCACGGCGTCCGTCTTTCCCACGCTCCCGGTGACTGGCGATAACCAGGACCACGCCTGGTTTGCTTCGGTGAACTTCGACTCGACCCTCAAGCCGAACCTGCTCAACCAATTCAAGATCGGCCTCCAGCATCCGGATCTGTTGCAGGATAGCGGCGTGGCGGCCTATCCGCAGGTATATCCGCACGCAGAACGGGATCACCTACATTCCCGGTTTCTCCAGCTTTACCAGCCCCATCCCCGGAAGTATCGAATCCGAGCTGATCGACCCGGTGTACACGCTGGGGGATAGCCTGACCTGGACTCACGGCCGCCACTCCATCAAATTCGGCTTCCAGGTGGACTACACCGCCACCAATTCCTACAACATCAACAACAACGTGACTCCCGCCGTCACTTTGGGCGCCGGCAGCACCGCGGTGGTCAGGGAATCAATACCATTCCAGGGCTGGTCGGCGCGAACCAGGGCTTGGCGACGAACCTGCTTACCGATCTCGCCGGCTCGGTTTCGTCGATCTCCGAAGGATTCGGCGTCGCCAACGGAAAGAACCCGCAGTGGATTGTCTACCCCTCGCGCGCGGCCTTCGAACAGCGTGACGCCAACGGCTTCATTAAGGACGATTTCAAAGTGACCCCGAACCTGACCGTAAACTTCGGCATGCGTTGGGACTGGGTCGGGGTTCCGTGGGAAAAGTGGGGACGCGAACTGGAGCCGACTACGGCTTCGCCGGCGCTTTCGGCATTTCCGGGACGAACTTTGCCAATGCCATGTGGACGCCCGGCGCCAACTCAGGCTCCCTCGACCCAGATGCAGACCGTGGGGCCGAACTCTGCCAATCCCGGCCAACAGCTCTATCAAGAACTATTACAAAGCCTTTGAGCCGGCCGTGGGATTGAGTTGGGCGATTCCGTATTTCGGACAGAACAAGACCGTACTGCGAGTGGGATACGGCATGTCGCGGCCGATGACTCTAAGCTTCCTGGACATCAGCGGCGCCGTGACGCAGTTCGCCACCAGTGCCACGTTTTCCGCGGTATGCGCCTACGTTTCTGAACAACATCAGCCTTCCGCTGTCGCCGACCTTCAGCAACCCCTTGCAGGTCTGGCCGGTCAACGACAAGACCCAGAGTATCGCCGTGACCGATCCGAATTTCAAGCCGACCGTAGTCCAGAACTGGAACGCCTCGCTGGAGCGGCAGCTCACTCCCAGTTGACGCTGGCCGTCCGCTATGTGGGCAACCGCACCACGCACCAGCCCGGGAGCTTCCGCTATGAACACCGTCAATGTTCTTCAAAACGGAATTGCGGCCGCAACCACCCTCACCGCGCAGGGAGGGAATGCGCCGCTGTTCAACCAGCTTCTCAACGGAGTCACTTTCCCCGGCGTTGGCACCGTCAATGGCACCACGCTTACCGGATCGCAGGCGCTGCTCCAGTACACCGGCACATACGCGAATTTTGCCGGCAACAGCGCCGGCGGTCTGGCCAGCTTTTTCAATACCACCCAGGCGCTGGGGCCGGCCGGGACCACTCCGGTCCGTGGTTGGTTGCTGGGGAACGCCGGCTTGCCGGCGAACTTTATCGTGGTCAATCCACAGTATTCCGGCGTAACGGACGAATGCGCGTGTTTCAATTACACCTACAACTCGGGAGTGGTCGAGCTCAACAAACGGTTCTCGCACGGCCTGGCGTTTGACGGCAACTTCGTGTGGGCCAAAAGCATGAGCCTGAACGGCTTTGGCCTCGATCCCCGGAACTGGAACGCGCAAAGAGAGCCCGGCGGCCAGAAATTCACCTGGAAGGCAAGCGGAACCTATGAGCTTCCATTTGGCCGGGGCAAGCAGTTCCTGAACGCCACGTCCGGCGCCGCCGGCGTCATCGATAAGATCATAGGCAATTGGCAGTATGGCGGCATCTTCACGCTGAACTCCGGAAGTTATCTCAGCTTCACTTGCACCGGGAATCCCATCGGCGGCAGCAGCGACCCCTGCACCAGTTTGCAGCCCATGGGTAGCGATCCGGGCCACGTCATCCGGACCGGTAACGGCGTGGTTTACTATAACCCCAGCCAATTCACGCAGGTCAAGGATCCTTACTGCACCTCCATCACGAACCTGTACAATCTGCAAAGCCATTGCACGGACCTGGCCATGCAGTACAACGGCAATATTCTCTTCGAGAATTCCGCGTTGGGACAGCTGGGCACCATGGATCTGGTCTCGAATTGGAAGGGGCCGAGCTTGTTCGACTTCGACATGAACCTGCTCAAGCGGTTCACGGTGAAGGAGAAGATTACGGCGGAGTTCCGCCTGGACGCCATCTCCGCGACGAACACGCCCCATTTCCCCAATCCCACGACCAATATCAATTCGACCAGCTTCGGCCGCATCTCCGCTCCCTCATCGGGCGGCTCGAATTCGTTCACCACCCCGGCGGTTTTCTACGGCAATCGCGTGTTTGTGGCGAATCTTCGGATATCGTTCTGAGTGACGACCTCTATGAGAATCGCCTGTTTGCTGACTATGCTGCTGGTCTCGCTGCTGGCGGCACAGGAAACGCCAAGGTCAAAACCGTCGGGGCGGCGCCGACCTCGCCCGCTTCGGGTAAGGAGATGTTTCGCGCCTACTGCGCGTCCTGTCACGGACTCGATGGCAAAGGCGGCGGCCCGGCAGCGCCCGCGCTCAAGAACAAGCCTAAGGATCTGACGCTGCTGTCTAAAGCGAGCGGCGGAAAGTTCCCGGCCATGCGTGTCATGAATTCGATCAAGGACGGAACTCAGGCCGGGCATGGCTCCAAAGACATGCCTGTGTGGGGGCCGATCCTCTCGACGGTAAGTGCGGATAGCCCGGCGGTCGTCACGCAGCGCGTCGGCAATCTGGTGGGGTTCATCGAATCGATACAGGTAAAGTGAGGCGGCTGGGCTTAACGGTTTCGTCACCGTTACGGCGCTCATCCGCCTGATTCCCGTGATAGCCTGAATCGCGCGGGTGACGTGTGGACCTGCCCTGAGGATCTCTCTATGAAGAAGGAACGATTCGGTCTGGCGCTTCTCGCGGTGCTGTGCGGCGCTTTGCTCATCCGCGCACAGCAAACTCCGCCCACCGCGCCGCAACAGGGTGGGCGTGGCCAAGCCGGCAGAGGACGCGGAGGGCGCGGGCGTCCCCCGGGGCGTAAGGTGGTACTGGCTTGGGCCGACACACGCAACGGCATCGCGCAGCACGACTCCGTGTCGCACGCACTCGCCACCATCGAACGGCTCGGCTACGAATCGGGTCTGTGGGACACCTACATCCGCACCGATTCCAATATCGCTTCCTACCATCCGCTGATGACTACCGGGCAGCCGGCCAGCGGCGGCCCCAGCTTCAACAATGTCGACGCGATCTTCTTCATGGGTCATCGCGAAGTGCCGATCGACGACCAGCAAAAGGCTGACCTGCTGAAGTTCGTCCACGACGACGGCAAAGGGTTCGTGGCCGCGCATGTGGCCCTGACCGCGCTCATGTCGTGGCCGGAATTCGGGGAGATGCTCGGCGGGCAGTTCCAGGACCACCCCTACGGCTCGGTTGCTGGAGTGGTCATCAACGAAGATCCGAACTTCCCCGCCACGCGGCACCTGCCCGCGTTTTTCAATCTGACAGACGAGTTCTATCAGGTGAAGAACTTCTCGCGCGAAAAGAGCCGCGTGCTTCTTCGGCTGGACACTTCCAAGCTTCCACCGAATCAGAACCTGATTAATAAGAACGGCGATTTTCCGCTGGCCTGGGCCAGGATGTACGGCCAGGGGCGCGTTTTCTATGGCTCTTTTGCGCACGATGCCAAGACGTGGGACAACCCGGACGTCTATCACATGTACTTCGAGGCGATCAAATGGGCGCTGAAACTGACCGATGCCGACGTGACGCCGCGGCCGCTGCCGGATGCCGCGGCGCCAGCCGCAAAATGAACGCCGATCGGGGGTTTCGATGTCATATGATGACACTATGGCATTGCAGGGCTCCACGACCGAGCTCGCCAAAGATTCCAACGTCAAGGTAACCGAACAGCTCAACCGGATCCTTGCCAGCAAAGCCTTCCGCCAGGCGGACCGCCTCAAACGCTTTCTCACGTTTATCGTCGAAGAGACGATTGCCGGCCGTGGGGAGCGCCTCAAGGAGTTCGTCGTCGGAGTCGAGGTCTTCGGTAAACCCGAGTCCTTCGACCCGCGCAACGACCCCATCGTGCGCGTGCAGGCGAGACGTTTGCGGGCTCAGTTGGCGCGCTACTACCGCGAAGAAGGCCCGGACGGCGAACTGTTGATCGAACTGCCAAAAGGCGGTTATGCTCCTATCTTCAAATCGCTGAAGAGCGCTCCCGCTCGCCGGACCTTGAGCCCGGCACTGATCAGCCGGAATACGGCGGTGGTGCTGCCCTTCGCGGATCACAGCGCCGCCGGAGACCTTGGATATTTCTGCCAGGGCCTGAGCCAGGAGATCATTCATACCCTTGCGGGCGTCGACTCGATCCGGCTTGTGGCCTGGAGCGAGGGCGCACCGGCCGGCACGGCCCTGGCGATGAGAGAAGCCGCGGAGAGGTTGAATGCCGCCCTGATCGTTACGGGGAGCGTTCGGAAGAGCGGCAGCGAGGCCCGCGTCACCATCAACCTGGTGGATGCGGCCAACGGCTGCTATCTGTGGTCCGGTACGGTCGACCGCACGCTGGAAAATATTTTTGCCGTGCAGGAGGAAGTCGCCAGCACCGTCGCCGAGCAGTTGAAACGCGAGTTGATGGGAGGCGTTCAATCCAGAAGCCTCAGGCGGCCCATGGAAAACATGGCGGCCTACAATCTGTATCTGCAAGGACGCTATCACCTCAACCAGCGCACTGAGGAGGGCCTGCGCAAGGCCGTCGAGTTCTTTGAAAAGGCGATCGTGGAGAATGCGCAGTACGCGCAAGCCTACTCCGGACTTTCCGATGCCTACGGGCTCTTGGGCCACTACGGCGTGTTAGCGCCCGCGGAAGTCTGGACCAAAGCGGCCTCTAACGCGGCATGGGCGGTCCTGCAGGATGAGAATTCGGCTGAAGCGCACACCTCGCTGGCGCATGTGAAATCCACTCAGGATTGGGATTGGCTCGGCGCCGAGCGCGAGTTTCGGCAGGCGCTTGCGCTGGATCCACGATATCCCACGGCTCATCACTGGTATGCCATGTCCTGCCTCACGCCGCTGGGGAGGCTGGATCAGGCCTGCGAAGAAATGATGCTGGCTCAGGCACTGGACCCTATCTCTTCCATAATCGGCCGGGACCTGGCGCGCATCTATTACTACCGGAAAGACTACGAGGCCGCGTTGGAACAATGCGATCACACCATCGAACTGAATCCGCATTTTTCTCCGGCCTATTGGATTCTTGGCCTCGTGCAAGAGCAGAGAGGCGAATTCGATGAATCCGCGGCGGCCTTTCAGCGCGCCATTCAGCTCTCGCCGCGCAGTCCTCTGATGCAGGCTGCTTTGGGCCGGACGTTTGCACTGTCTGGCAAGAGAGTGGAAGCCCTTGGCATTCTGCGGGAACTGCATGAGTTATCGGAGAGACGGTATGTGTCACCTTTCGAACTGGCATCGATCCACTTCGCGCTGGGCCAGGTGGACGAGGGCTTTCAGTGGCTGACAAAAGCTTTCCAGGACCGCTGTTTTGAACTGATTTCCCTGAGGGTGGACCCGCGCTGGGAATTGCTCAGAGGCAATCCGCGATTCCACAAATTGTTCGACCAGTTGGGGCTGCCTTAGTCGGTCGTTTCAGAAGTATGCCAACGTATTCCCTTCCGAACGCTCCCTAACGGTCGCGTCCATCTCTGATCGGAGCCGCGCGCGTCAGCAAGCGGTCTGCTTGATATGTCGGTGAACTTTTGAAACGATGTACTTAGCGTCTGTAAGAAAATAAGTGTAGCAATTAAATCATTTTCGGCCTAGAATGTTTTTGTGGCCAGCGAGGCTGAGATCAAGAAGCGTTTCTCCCAGTTAGAGGCGTGGCTGGATGAACACGCGCGACGTTTGTGGGCGGCAGCGGAAAGCGCGGCCCACGGGCGGGGTGGCATCTCGCTTGTGTCCCGCGCCAGCGGTGTTTCCAGGCGCGCCATCGCAGTGGGATTGGCGGAATTGCGGAAAAAGCCGGACCGCTCACAGCGAAAGCATCTGCCGATTCGACAAAAGGGCGGCGGTCGGAAGAAGGCATCGTTCAAGGATCCAGACCTGCTGCTCGACCTAGAGAAACTGCTGGAACCGGTAACCCGTGGAGATCCGCAGTCCCCACTACGGTGGACATGCAAAAGCGTGCGGAATCTCGCCGACGAGTTGCGAGCCCAAGGACACAAGGTAAGCCACGTGCTGGTTGCCGAACTGTTGCACGAACAGAAGTACAGTTTGCAGGCGAACCGCAAGACGAAGGAGGGCTCCTCGCACCCGGACCGGAATGCGCAGTTTGAATACATCAGTGCCAAGGCGACGGAATTCCTGAACAGTGGCCAGCCAGCCATTTCAGTAGACACGAAGAAGAAGGAACAGGTAGGGGACTACAAGAATGGAGGCCGCGAGTGGCGGCCGAAGGGTCAGCCCGAACCGGTGCAGGTGCATGATTTCGCCAAGCAGAAGGATGCTCCCTACGGAGTTTACGATCTGGGGCAGAATGCTGGTTGGGTCAGTGTCGGTACCGATCATGACACGTCCGCGTTCGCCGTGGAGAGTATCCGGCGTTGGTGGAACATGATGGGTCGAGAGACTTACCCCGGTGCCAGTCAGCTATTGATAACGGCGGACAGTGGAGGCAGCAACGGATCGCGCGTGCGGCTGTGGAAGTTGGAGTTGCAGAAACTGGCCGATGAAACCGGGCTGCAAATCTCGGTCTGCCACTTCCCGCCGGGCACCAGCAAGTGGAACAAAATTGAGCACCGCCTCTTCTCCTACATTACGAAGAACTGGCGCGGCAAACCGCTGGTCAGCCATGAAGTCATCGTCAACCTGATTGCAGCCACCACCACAAGAACCGGCCTTCGCGTTCAAAGCCAGTTGGATACAGGCAAGTACCCGAAAGGGATCAAGGTGGGTAAGTCGGAGTTTGCCGCCATCCAACTCCGCACCGACACTTTCCACGGCGAATGGAACTATACGATCTTGCCCCATTAAAAATGCTATGGTTATTTATTTACAGTTCCTTAGCTCGCTGCGCCCGGCACGTTTACAGGATCGCCGCACTCGCCACCGAAATCCCCGTTGATACCGGATGGGATACCCAAGGGCCCCGAATCTGGTGCGCCTTCAGGTAATTCGGCGAGAATGCTGGCGGGATCCGCAGGATGATCGGTCTCTGCTCCAAAATCACCGTTGACAATGCGTTTGTAAGGCACCATCCAGATTATGACGAGACGGTCGAGCCCGGTCAAGTTCATTGGTTGAGCGCGTGAGAGTTCGCGAGCCTTCCCGGCGTTCGCATGGGCGCCCTGCCTCATTGGCTTTACGGTATACATACTGTTACACCTGCGCCCAAGCGGCTTCGAGGTGATAGTCTGTTGCCGTTCCGGGCCAGCGCTTCGGACATCTGGTAAACCGTGAAATCATTGGCAGCCTTGGCCCGACTACTCACCATGAATTGCTACAAGCGAACCTTCTTCATAGCCTTGGCCACTTTTGCCGCCACTGCCTGCCTGTCTCATGCTCAGAACAAGAAAGCGGCGTCCCCTGCGATTGCACCAGCGAACTACGCCGACTCGAAGGAATGGCCGACGTACGGCCATGATTCGGGCGGCATGCGGTACTCGCCGTTGAAGCAGATCACCCCGGCAAATGTTTCCAATCTCGAAGTTGCCTGGACGTATCATCTGAAGCCGCCGGACTATGTCCCTCCGGCGGGGGGACGGGGTGGCGGACGGAGCGGCCGAACCGGCTTCCGCGCCGCCGAGGTCACTCCGCTCGTTGTGAATGGAACGATGTATATTGGCTCGCCTTATGGTCAGGTGGTGGCGTTGGATCCCACGTCCGGAGAGCAAATCTGGGTCTACAAGATGCCCGCGGGCGACAATCCGGCTTTGCGCGGCGTGGAATACTTCGCTGGCGACAAGACGACTCCCCCACAGATCGTGGTCGGAACTTCAGGCGGCAGGCTGCTCACTTTGGACGCCAAAACCGGCGTTCTGAACCCCAAATTCGGTGTCGACGGAATTGTGGATCTCAACACTCCTGAGATCCGCAATGGTCTCCCGAGAGGGAATGCCGGCATGTCTTCGCCGCCGGTCATGTATCAGAACCTCATCATCGTCGGCGATCATGTCCAGGAAAGCAGCGGCCCGGGCGTGGCGGGCGATGTGCGCGCCTTCGACATCCATGACGGCAAACTGGCCTGGACGTTCCATTCCATCCCGCGGCCCGGCGAAACCAACTTCGGTACCTGGGCAGGCGACAGTTGGAAGCAGCGCAGCGGTGTCAATGTCTGGGGCTTTATGACGGTCGATATCGGCGCGCGGAATCGTCTATATGCCGTTCGGCGCGCCCTCGGGTGACCTGTTCGGCGGCGACCGTCCCGGCAACGATCTCTACGGCACCAGCGTGGTGGCAGCCGACGCCAAAACGGGCAAATATTTGTGGCATTTTCAGGTGGTCCATCACGACATCTGGGACTTCGATCTGGAATCGCCGCCAGTGCTGATGGACGTCAAAAGGAATGGCAAGGTTATTCCCTCGGTGGCGGTTTTCGGCAAAAGCTCGCTGCTTTTCCTGCTGGACCGGACCAGCGGTAAGCCGATCTATGACGTGACCGAGAAGGAGGTTGCTCAGACCGGCGTACCCGGTGAGAATACCTCACCCACGCAGCCCTTCCCATACAAGCCGGCGCCGCTGGCGCGGATCGATTTCACTATGAAGGACATCGCCACGGTGACGCCCGAGCTGGAAGCGGCCTGCCGCAAGCTGATCGGCGATAACAATATCCAGGTCGGGATGGGTCCCTATGCGCCGCCCACTTATAACCACTCCCGCGTCATTTTCCCCAGCGAGATTGGCGGCGCAAATTGGGGCGGCGGATCCTTCAACCCGCAGCTTGGCTATCTCTTCATCAATGTGAGCGACCTGGGCCAGCTCAATGGCGTGAAGGATCCGGCCTCCGGTCCTATCGATCTCACCACTCTGGCGGGCAGCAATGAACCGGGCGGCCGCACCGGCCCCTATGCGAACGGTGGTCCCAGCGGACGATTCCGTGACAACGTCTCCCGCATGTTCTGCAGCCAGCCGCCGTGGGGCGAACTGGTGGCGGTCAACGTCAACACCGGCGATATCGCCTGGCGCGTGCCACTGGGCATCACCGAAAGCCTTCCTCCCGAGAAGCAAAAGACCGGCCGTCCCAGCCAGGGTGGTTCTATCGCCACCGCTTCAGGCCTGGTATTCATCGGCGCCGCAGACGACAACCACTTCCGTGCTTTCGACGGCAAGACCGGAAAGGAATTGTGGTCCACCAAACTCAACGCTTCGGCGGAGTCGGTCCCGGCCACCTATTTGGGTAAGGATGGCGGGCAGTATGTCGTCGTATCGGGAACCGGTGGGGGCGACGCCGGCGCGCCGATAACGTCGGACGAGATCACGGCTTTCCGGTTGCCCAAGGGACACAAGTGACTCACGCCGCCCTGACCGCGGCCGGAGTAGCATAGCCTTGCTGTCCCTGCGCACCAGCCGGCGAGCCTTCCTCAAAACCACCGCGGTCGCAGGCTGCACCCCGCTCCGGGCAGCCAGACCGTCGCAATTCAGCCTCGCGCACCTGACGGTCCTGGGCTGTCCGCCGCCCGAAATGACCCGGATCGCGGCCCACGCCGGCTACCATTTCGTCAGTTTCCGGATCATCTCCATGGGCCTGGCGAACGAACCCGATTACGATCTGGCGCGCAATGCGGCGATGCTCCGGGAAACCAAGGCCGCGCTGCGCAACACTGGACTTCGACTTCACGATATTGAACTCGCCCGCATTGCCGACAACGTCGACGTGAAGACGTACGCCCCGGCGCTGCAGATTGCCGCTGAACTGGGAGCGCGTCGGGTGATTGCGAGCATCTGGACCGCCAACCGCAGTTTGGCAGTCGATTCCCTGGCGGAGCTTTGCAGCCTGGCGGGACAGTGCGGCCTCTCGGTCAGCCTCGAATTCGTCACATGGGCCAAGGTGGCCAACCTTCAGGAAGCGATTGAGGTGCACCGTGCCGTTAATCGCGCCAATCTCGGCCTGCTGATCGACGTGCTGCATTTCCATCGTTCACGAGTCAGACTGGAGGAACTGGACGGAGTCCCGCGCTCGTGGTTTCACTTCGCCCATATCTCGGATGCGCCGAGAGAGATACCTTCGTCGGTAGACGAACTGATCCGCACCGGTAGGGAGGCACGCCTCTATCCCGGTGAAGGCGCCATCGATATTGCGGGGATCGTCAGCCGGTTGCCCACGATTCCATATTCACTCGAAATCCCCAACCTGATGAGAGTTAAACAACTGGGATACGCCGGCCACGCCCGCCGATGCCTGGAGAACGCCCAAAGATACTTCGCCGGTTAGTTAGCTCTGCGCCGGTTTCCTCGTACTCGCCCTTCCCGATCAGGCTTCGCAGAACTCCGCCGTCGATCCTTCCGTCCAGCGAAGAAAGCATATGGCAGATGATGTAGGGTCTCATTTCCTCAACGTCCGGTTAACTGCTGCAGCCTCTCGGGGTAGCGCGCGCCCTGCACAGTGATCTTCGAAACGGCCTCGTTGATCGTGCGAAGGTCCTCAGAGCTCAGCTCAACGGCCGCCGCGCCGACGTTTTCCTCCAGCCGGTGAAGCTTCGTGGTTCCTGGAATCGGCACAATCCAAGGCTTTTGCGCCAACAGCCATGCCAGCGCGATCTGGGCGTTCGTCACATTCTTTTGCGCCGCGATTTTGCCAAGCACCTCGACCAGCCTCTGATTGACCTTACGATTCCCGGCCGAGAAGCGTGGAACGATGTTGCGAAAATCCGTGCTGTCGAAGGCAGTGTTCTCATTGATTGCGCCGGTCAGAAAGCCTTTGCCGAGCGGGCTGAAAGGAACGAAGCCGATTCCCAGTTCCTCAAGGAGCGGCATTATCTCGTTCTCTGGCTCCCGCCACCAGAGGGAGTACTCGCTCTGCAGGGCCGCGACCGGCTGAACTGAGTGAGCTCGGCGGATCGAATCAACACCTGCCTCCGACATGCCGAAATGCTTTACCTTACCCTGCCCAATGAGGTCTTTCACGGTACCGGCAACGTCCTCCACCGGCACGTTTGGGTCAACACGGTGCTGATAGAACAGATCGATGACGTCAGTTCTGAGGCGCTTCAAGGCAGCGTCTGCCACTTCGCGGATGCGTTCCGGGCGGCTGTCCAGCCCATTCGTAGGAATGCCGTCCTTGAAGCCGAACTTGGTCGCAATCACAACTTCCTTGCGGAACGGCTCAAGCGCCTCGCCGACCACCTCTTCGTTCAGAAATGGACCGTAGGCTTCGGCCGTGTCAAAGAATGTCACGCCGCGGTCGAACGCCCTCCGGATCAGGGTGATCGCCGGTTGCCGCTCTGTCGCGGGGCCATAACCGAAGCTCAGACCCATACAGCCAAGGCCAAGGGCCGAAACCTCAAGATTGCTCTTTCCCAGTTTGCGCTTCTGCATTGTTTGCTCCTGAATAACCACATCTCCAGGTTAGTGTCTAAAGGCCTTCGAGCGGTATCCCGATCCTTCCGATTTATTGCCTATTCCTCTTTGCCGCTAGCGCAGATGGGGACGCCGCGCTATCCTGATGTGGAGCGGAAAGAGGTTTCGAACAAGTGAATCAGCACACATTAGATACGCCAACTACTGATTCAGCGGCTAGTCTGCGGATGGAATTGGCGGCCAGAATTGCGCGACTCGTTGGCTCGGCAGAGAAGCGGGCAACGGAGGTTCCCGGCCTCACTCTTCATCGTCGAACCAGCCCTACCGCGCCGTGTTCGATGACCTATCAGCCCAGCGTGACCGTGCTGGCGCAAGGCCGGAAGCGAGTGGACCTGGGTTCAATTAGTTTCACTTACGGCCCGTCTCAATTCCTGCTGACGGCGGTTGATTTGCCGGTGATCAGCCGGATTGTCGAAGCAAGTGAAGATACGCCTTGCCTGGCGTTGTCACTCAAAATCGAGATCCCTGTAGTACGTGAACTTCTCAGTCGCGAAGAGATTCATGTGACTGAGCCCCCAGCCGAGAGCCCTGCCATATCCGCCGGCATGGCTAGCGTGGAATTTCTCGATGCGTGCTGCCGCCTGCTCCGACTGCTGGAATCGCCCCAAGACGCGCCGTTTCTTGGGGGCCTTATTCAACGCGAGATCATTTACCGTCTGCTTCGAAGCAGCGAGGGAGCCCGTCTGCGCTCTATCGCCACCCTTGGAGAGCAGAGCAACCGCACGGCAAAAGCAATCGCGTGGATCACGGCGAACTATGCGAAACCGCTTCGTGTGGAGTACCTCGCCGAAATTGCCGGGATGGGGGTCTCTACGTTGCATCATCATTTCCGTGTGCTGACCTCCATGAGTCCTCTGCAATATCAAAAGCACATACGATTACAGGCCGCTCGTGCGCGCATGCTCACTGCTGATCTGGACGCCGCGACTGTGGCTTTTGAGGTCGGATATGAAAGCCCGAGCCAGTTCAATCGCGAGTACAGCCGGTTTTTCGGCCAACCGCCGATGCGGGATATTAAGGGCCTTCGCTCAGCGGGCGCGCCTCAGTTGGAATCGGTCGGTACTCCCCAAAGTGCCGTGTGATGCCCGATTAGGCCGTAATTATACGACCAGCAAGCTCGAACTCGATATCCTGATCCTGCCGATTTCTTGCCTGCTTCTGCCGGCTTCGGGCACGTTCGTATCCCACGGTACCAGCGGCGTTTCGAGTCTTTGTAATTCTTAATTGCTCCCGCGTGATTCGCCCAAATTTCGCTGGTCTTTGCTACCCCCGCGCGGGTATAATTTTAGCCATTAGCAACCTTGAATGGCATGGATTGCTGCCGCCTTGAACTCTGTCGCATGGCACATACGGAGTTCAACGCCCACCGGCAGCGGAGGGGAGCTTTGAATGGCTACGAAGGATGACTCGTCGGACGGCCTGAAATTTAACCGTCGCAATTTTCTCCGAACCACTGGCGTTGTGGGTCTGGCCGAGACCATTGCCGTGCCCGTGGAAGCTCAGACCCGGAACACGCCCGCGGCTGTGGGACCCGGCGATGTGCCCGTGCGCCTGAACGTAAATGGCCGTCAAATCGATCTCATGATCGAACCGCGCGTCACGCTTCTGGATGCCCTGCGCATGCGCGCGAATCTCACCGGTAATAAGCGGGGCTGCGACCGCGGAGCCTGCGGCGCCTGCACGATGATCGTCGATGGACGCGCGGTTTACTCCTGTTCGACGCTGGCAATTGAGGTTCAAGGCAAGCAGATCCGCAATGTGGATGGTCTCGCCAACGGCGACCGGTTGCATCCCATCCAGCAGGCTTTCTGCGATAAGGATGCGCTGATGTGCGGGTTCTGCACGCCGGGCTTCGTCATGGCGAGTGTAGCTTTGCTCGAGAAGAATCCGAACCCTACGCCCGAACAGATCAAGAAAGGCCTCGACGGCAACATCTGCCGGTGCGGCACATTCTCCCGGATCTTCGAGGCCGTTTCGAGTGTGAAAGGGGGACAACGTGGCTAACTCAGAGTTCGACTGGCCAGGCAAATCGTCTGTTCTCGGCACGCGGGTCAATCGCGTCGACGGGCCGGACAAGGTGACGGGCCGCGCGAAATACACGTTCGACATCAACCGTCCCGGCATGCTGTACGGCCGCATGGTCCGCTCGCCGCATCCCCACGCGCGGGTAGTGTCGGTGGATTTGTCCGCGGCAACCCGAATGCCCGGCGTAAAAGCCGCGCTTCTCGTCCGTGATTTTTCCGATGCGAAGAACAATCGCGTGATGTTCCAGGGCGACGAGGTGGCAGCCGTAGCCGCCGATACGGAAGAACACGCAATCGATGCAGCGCGAGCGGTCAAAGTCGAGTACGAGGTACTGCCGCACGTGACTGTTGTCGAGAAAGCGCTGAACGGGACGGCTCCGGCGGTATTCACCGGTGGAAACGTGCGCGATGGCCGTCCTGCGCAAGCCGGGGATCTGGCCGCGGGTTTCGCGGCGGCGTCGAAAACCATCGAAGAGACTTATTCCACTCAGGTCATCACGCACACATGCATGGAGTCGCATGGCTCGGTATGTGAATGGGCGGGCGACAAGCTCACGGCTTGGATCTCCACCCAGGGAATCAACGGCGCCAAAGAGAACTTCGCGAGCGCGTTGGGCATTCCGCATGCAAATGTGCGCGTCCTATGCCAATACATGGGCGGCGGTTTCGGCAGTAAGGCGCTGAGCGTCGGAGCCGAGGGGCTGATGTGCGCCAAACTGGCCAAGGCCGCCAATGCTCCAGTCAAGCTGATGCTCGATCGTAAGGAAGAACATCTGGCGACTGGCAATCGGCCGTCGGCGGCATCGAAAATCAAAGCCGGGGTTTCGGCCGATGGCATCATCACCGCACTCGATGCCCAATCGTGGGGCACCGGTGGGGCAGGCGCCACCGCCGACTTCCCATTGCCGTATATTTATCGGGTTGCCAATCGCAGCCGAACCCACAAGAACGTATTCACCAACACCGGTCAGCAGCGGCCCATGCGAGCCCCAGGCCATCCGCAGGGTTCCTTCAACACCGAAATCATGATGGATGAGCTGGCGGACCTGGTCAATATGGATCCGGTGGAGTTTCGGATCAAGAACCTGCCTCCCCAGGCGCCGAATGCCATGTGGCGCGCTTACCTGCAAGAAGGCGCGGCGGAATTCGGCTGGAACAAACGGCATGCGACGGGCGACAAGACTCCCGGACCAATCAAGACCGGCATGGGCGTCTCGATTAACACCTGGGGCGGCGGCGGCCGCGGACCTTCGCCGGCCCATTGTGAAATCAGCTCGGATGGCGCCGTCATCATGCGCCTGGGATCGCAGGATCTCGGCACTGGCACACGCACCATGGTGGCCGTCATCACCGCCGAAACGCTGGGACTACGGCCGTCACAGGTCCGGCCTGAAATTGGAGATACCGCGTACGGCGTGAGTGCCTTGTCGGGCGGCAGCACCACCGCGGCGAGCATCAGCCCCGGCATCCGCGTAGCGGCGGTCAAGGCACTCGATGCGCTGAAGGAGAAGGTCGCGCCTTCGCTTGGCGTGGATGCCTCGTCGCTGGTCGCGGTAGGTGGCCGCATTCAGGACGCTAACGATCCTTCGAAAGGATTGGCTTGGGCGGAGGCGTGTAAGCGAATTGGCCCGCAGACAATCGCAACCGACGGCGATTGGATAGCCGGAATGTCGTCGTCGACGACCAGCGGGGTGCAGTTTGCCGAGGCCACCGTGGACGTGGAGACCGGTATCGTGAAAGTGACTCGGGTGCTGGTGGTCCAGGATTGCGGCCTGGTGGTGAGCCGGCTTACCGCGGAGAGCCAGTGTTATGGCGGCATCGTCGGATCGCTGAATTTCGCCTTGTTCGAGGATCGCATTCTGGATCGAAATACCGGACAGATGGTCAACCCCAACATGGAGTGGTATCTGCTGGCCGGCATGTCGGATATCCCGCATATTGACGTGCGCCTCAAGGACCAGCCGGAGCGCGGCGTCATCGGGATTGGGGAGCCGCCGACGGTATCTACAGCGGCGGCAATTGCTCTGGCAGTTCGGAATGCGACCGGTGTGACCATGCGGAACCTGCCGCTGACGCCGGCAAAGGTTCTGGGCGCTATGAGGCAGGCGAAAGCTTGAGTCCGGTGAGGAAGCAGGAGGCTCTGTGAAAGCTTTTACTTACGTCAATCCGACCAATGAAAAGGAGGCGATCGCCGCGCTCTCGCCACAGTTTGAACAGGCGATCCCGATCGGTGGCGGCCAGGATCTTCTGGCGCGGATGAAGGATTACGTTACGCAGCCCGATCGGATCGTCAACGTCAAATCGGCGCTGGAATCGACGGTGACGCCTTCGGGCGGCGGGCTGCGGATCGGCGCGGCGATGAAGATGGTAGATCTTGCGGAGCACCCGGAAGTGCTGCGGATGTATCCGGCCATTGGCGCGGCGGCTATTGAAGTGGGCACCCCGCAGATCCGGAACCAGGGTACGGTGGGCGGCAACCTCAATCAGCGGCCCCGTTGCTGGTACTTCCGCAACGAAGAGTTCGTCTGTTTCAAGAAAGGCGGGAACACGTGCTTCTCGCCGGCCGGCGAAAACCAGTTCCACGCGATCTTGGGAGCCGGACCGAGCTTCATTGTGCACCCATCGAGTCTCGCGGTTCCGATGGTCGCTTATGGCGCAACGTTCCGTCTGGCCGGTCCCAAGGGGGAGCGGCTGGTGGCCGCGGCGGACTACTTCACGCTGCCGAGTCGGAATGTGCGGGTGGAGAATGTGCTTGCCCCGGACGAGCTTTTGACCCATGTGATTCTGCCGCCGGCCGGCAACGTGAAGACCGGACACTATGAGGTCCGCTACAAGGCCTCGCACGACTGGCCGATCGCCTTCGCTACCGTGCTGATTTCGTTTAATGGCGCAACCGTACAGTCGGCCAGGGTGGTGATGGGTGCGGTGGCTCCGATCCCCTGGCGTTCGGCCGATGCCGAGAAGGCTCTGGTGGGAAAGAAGATCACGGAAGAAACTGCATCCGCGGCAGCAGTCGCCGCACTAAAGGGCGCCATTCCGTTGTCCCAAAACGCTTACAAAATCGACGTCGCGAAGACCGCCGTCAAACGCGCTATATTGCGCGCCGCCGGCATTCAGACCGCCTGAAAGGAGCCGCTATGCTGAACTTGATTTCACCCAAAATTACCGTAGGCGTACACTGCGCCAGGTTGCGTACCAAAGGCATGTACATGAACGCCGTAGTGGATCCCGACGAGCTGAACTTTTACGACCCATACGACAACACCGTCTACTGGTGCGTTTCGACCCAGACCGGCTTCGGACCCGACGGCGAGCCCGTTCGGGCGGATCTGTGCAATGGCGAGCGCGGCTGCTGCAGATTCTGAACCTGATATACGGACCCTCCCACGCCAATCGCGGCGATATTCACCGGCCCGTAGCCTCCGGACGAGCCCGGCAAAACCGCAATCGGAAAGCGAACCTGCTAACTCCCGCGCACGCTTCCACTAGACTTTATGCTTCCTAAAAGGGCCTGAAACCAGGGATTTCAGTGGACAATGCGTTCGCGCCGCGGTTGCTCCAGTGGCCTTTCACGAGAGGACACATGACAACGAAATTCGTCTTAAGGGCGGGAACGGCGTTCGTAGCGCTCTGTCCGGATGCGCGGCCTACTCGCGGCAACCCGCGCCCGCCGCCGCAGCGGGCCGTGGTGCCGCCGCTCAACAGGGTAACCCTCGGCGACATCGATCTCAGAATCGGAGACACTCGCGAAAGATGAGGCGAGAAACCCTACTCGGCTGAACACGTATGATAAACACTACCCTGAGGTGGCGGTGGAGCCTCGCTCGGCGCCGGACCGCATCACGCCTACCGCTCTCCTTTGGCTGGGCCCAGTCCGGACCGGCGGGCCTTTGCAGTTTTTGCCCGTAGCTTCTTGTTGTGACGGGTTTGCGCGCGTATACTGATCGATGGCGGATCGCGAACACGGAGACAGAATTGGGATCGCCCCCTCCGCCGCAGGGCGGACATGGGCCGCGCTGGCGGCGAATCATCGTTACCGTTGCAGTGCTCGGAATCGCATTCCTGATCCTGGCGCGCACCAGGTTTTCCAAGGACGTCACGTTCGAGGGGACGTGCGCGTCATTGCCCGTGACATCTCCTCTGACGATCGATGTCCTGAAGAGCGCGGCCACGGTTCTTACGTCGGTGGAGACTGTGGGATTCGGGGGAAAGGCAATGGCGGCCGCGATTGCGTTCGATCCGACCGGGAAGGGTGATCCGGCTCCCGTTTCCGGCAAGGCATTCGAGGTCCAGGGGAACAGCGGAGCGACGCGCTCGCAACTCACGGTGGACCGGCTGCAGGCGCCGCTCGGGAAACTGCAGATCGAAATCAGGCGGGACGGTGTCCTGAAGAGCGTGGGTGCGGGCGGGGGACCGCAACTCGTCCTCGAAGATGCGACATCCGGCGGGGCAACGCTGACGATCTCGGCTACGCAACTGAGGATCACGGGGTACGCGTGCCGGCTGCCGGGGCTTTCGGAGAGGAGCAGCCCGCAGGACGCTTTCCGGATCGACATGACGGCGGGGGGGCTAGCTCTTGCGCCGGGCGGGCAAGCAGGAGCGACTGCGACATTGCAGTTCAAGCCGCGCACGGGTCCGGTGCCGCTCGGGATCGCGTCCCCCGGTGGCGCGACGAGCGGCAGCGGGCCGCTGGTGGCCGGAGGCTGCGTTAATCCCGACATCCGGGCGGACGGCAAGCCGGTGGCGGGGATCATCAAAGACGCGCCCGCGGATTTTGAAGTGGGATCCGGTTCGGCGAGTCTGGACGAACTTTCCATCGTGCCGGATCCCAAGAGCTACGGGAGTCCCACGTTGCACATCAAGGGCCACGCGCACACGAGTCATCTGAAACAGGCCGGCCAGGAGCTGCTGCCGGCGATGCTGGGGGAGGCCGCGGACGACCCGTGGTCTCGAGGCGTGATTCTGCTGGTTGTGGCGGGAATGGCCCAGTTCGCCGCCAAATACGTGGACGAACTGATCGCGAAGCTGGTAAAGCTGCTGCAATAGGTGGAGATCGGATCATGGGGCTTACGACACGCCGACAAATGTTATTCGCGGGGGCCGCGCTGGCGGGCGGCGCGAGGCTGGTGCGCGCGCAGCGGGCGCCGGTGTTCGCGCTGGGTTTCGACGAGGCGCCGGTGGATGAGGGGGTTCCGCTCACGATCGTCGTGACGGCATCGACGCCGTGCACGGTGAGGATCGATATCGAGACGCGGCAGGGTCCGAAGGTCTCGAGCCCGGAGCTGGAGATCAAGGAGCGGGGGCTGCCGGCGATGGCGTCGCTGCCGAAGGGCGTTCCGGGGACGGCGTCGCGGGTCAACATCAATGTGCAGCCGCATGGAAGCGCGCGCCCGAGCGTTGACGCGGTGCTGGGCGAGAGAATGACGGTAGCGCAACTGGAAACGTTCCTGAGAAGCGCACCGTTCCGGCCGGATCCGGCGAGGCTGCACCAGAGAGGGGCGTTCACGATCGAATTCGACCTGGAGGCGACGGTCGCGGCCAAGATCTGGCGGGGTGATCGAACGGCGGGGGCGCCGGTGTTGGTGAAGACGGAACACCACACTCCGGAGAGGGACTACGTGGAATGGGACCTCACGTCGAACGGAAAGCCGGTGCCGCCGGGGGATTATGTGGCGCTCCTGACTTGCACTCCCGCGAATGCACGGGCGCAGGCGGTGAAAGCGGTGTTCTATTCGTCGTTTCGAGTGGAGGCGTGAGGCGGTGGATATGATCCGAATTGGGCTGCTGTTCGGGCGGACGCCGGAGAGAAACCTGGTGGCGTTATCGCAAGGCATGTGCCGTGCGACGGTAACTGCGGACGCCGAACTGACGGCAGTGAGGTCTTCGTCGCACATGTGAAACCGTAGCAGTTTGCATCCAGCATTGTTTTGCCGGTTGCCTGTTTTTGACGCCTATTTCGTAGACTCGAGGAAACAAATCTCCGTGATACGTTTTTTTGTCCTTACGCTTATCCTGCTCGGGGCCGCAACGGCTATTGCGGGTCCCCGTCCGTCTGTAGCGTCGAACGATGTCGTTTGGGTCAGTCTTGGCAAGAATGAGAACGACTCCATGCCGGTCGGCAACGGCGATCTCGCGGCCAACGTCTGGACGGAGCCAAACGGCGACCTCGTCCTGCTGGTCTCAAAGGCGGACGCCTGGAGTGAACTGAATAAGCCGTTGAAGCTCGGCCGTATTCGCGTCCAGTTGACGCCGAATCCCTTCGCCAATGCGACCGATTTCAAACAGACCCTCCGGCTGGAAGATGCCACGGTAGAGATCCGCAGCGGTTCGAATGTAATCAGGGTATGGGCGGACGCGAATCATCCTTTGCTGCGCGTAGAGGGGAACCTGGGACAGCCTTCCACGGTGCGCGCCTCTGTGGAATTGTGGCGCACAAAGGACCATCCCTACGATGAAGCGTCGCCTGATAAGGGCGGACTCTTCGGCTTGGGCTCGCACTCAATCCCGCTCGTCTTCGAAGCCGACAGCGTCCTGCCCGCCGCCAGGGAGCGGGTGTCCTGGGCCCATTTCAATCAGGCCTCTGTGTACCCCATCATCCTCAAGCAGGAGCATCTGGAGACGCTGCTCACGAAGTATCCCGATCCGCTGCTTCACCGTTGCTTCGGCGCCGCGTTGACCGGGCCTGGCCTGGTCAGCGACGGAGATCTCTCCGTGAAATCCACGGCCCCGATCCGCACTTTCCGGGTGGATCTGACGGCGCTGACGACCACGCAAACAGATTCTCTGCAGGCATGGCAGACGCAGCTATCCGCGCTCCTGACCAAAGGCGGCGGAAGGCCGGCGCGGGCGCGCGCCGACCACCAACGATGGTGGACCGATTTCTGGAACCGAAGCTGGCTGCACATCAGCGGCTCCCCGGATGCCGATAAGGTGTCGCAAGGATACATCATGCAGCGCTACATGATGGCTGCTTCCTCGCGGGGCACGCTTCCGGTCAAGTTCAATGGGGGGCTCTTTACGGTTGGCCACGACATGCCCGGAAATGTCGGATCCACCCCCGCCAACCACAACCCCGATTTCCGGCAGTGGGGCGGTTCTTATTGGAACCAAAACAACCGGCTATTGTACTGGCCGCTGGTCCAGACCGGTGATTTCGATCTGCTCAAGCCCTGGTTCGATCTGTACTTGAATGCGACGCCGCTGGCAAAGGACCGCACGCGGCTTTATTTCAACCACGCCGGCGCTTCTTTCATCGAAACCATCGACTTCTGGGGGCTGCCGAACATCAACGATTTCGGTTGGGACAACCCCAAGACCGAAGTGAACAGCCAATGGATGCGCTACCACATACAGGGAACGCTCGAGGTGCTGGCGGAGATGTTGGACCAGTACGACGTGACCGAAGACGCTGTATTCGCCAAGGAGAAGATCGTGCCTTTCGGCGACGAGATCGTGACCTACTACGCCCAGCATTGGCCGCGCGATCCCAATGGAAAGATCCGCATGGCACCAGCACAGTCGCTCGAGACGTATCAACTGGATGCCGTGGATCCAACGCCCGACATCGCGGGGCTCAAACACGTCCTGCCGCGACTTCTTGGCCTGCCCCAGTCCGTAACCGCGCCCGCCCAGAGAGCCGCCTGGAAGAAAACTCTTGACGATCTGCCGCCAATCCCGATAGGCAAGACCGCCAAAGGCAAGATTCCTCCGCTCGGTCAGGGCGACGCCGATGGGACGATGGTTATTCTTCCCGCTGAGAAATACGGCCGAACCCGCAATTCCGAAAATCCGGAGAGCTATGTTGCGTTTCCGTATCGGTTATACGGCGTCGGGAAGCCCGAGCTGGAGCTGGCTCGAAACACCTTCAAAGCCAGGCTTTTCCCACAGGACACTTGTTGGGGGCAGGACGGGCCGCAAGCCGCCGTGCTGGGGCTGACGGACGTGGCGCAGAAGGCCGCCATCGACGAGTTTACGGCGTACGGCAACCAGCGTTTTTCCTGGTTCTGGCGGACCGGCCACGACTATATCCCCGACCTCGACAACGGTGGCACCGGCATGATTACCCTGCAACTCATGCTGATGCAAACGGATGGAAAACGTATCCAACTGCTGCCGGCCTGGCCGAAGTCCTGGACCGCGGATTTCAAGCTCCACGCGCCTTATCGGACTACTGTAGAAGGCCACGTCGAGAACGGGGTTGTTTCCAATCTCAAAGTCATACCTGCGGCGCGCGCCCAGGACGTCACGTTCGTGCGAACGGTCGAAAGATAGCGCGGAAGAGCCGCGGCACGGGCCCGTACCGGGAATTTCATCCGGTCGATTCCACCGAAGCATCCAGTGGCTTCGGCGATCGGATTTCTGAAAGGGAAGTCTAAACCCTTCGCCTTTCAGGCGAACCGTCCGCTTGTTCCACGTCCCCGCCATCGCCCGGACCTTCCCCAGCGCCCGGGCCGAAGCGCGCGCCGTCAACTTCGCGCGTATCGCGGGGACCAGCGATAGCGGATCGAGCCGCGTCTTGGCCACAAACGTCAGCGGCGATCGTGGGCTCTGCATCGCCGGCCGCTTTCTGCCTCAGGCGTACTTCAGCAGCGCCTTGAACCCGTAGTCCATATGGTGCTGAATATGGCAATGAAACAGCGTCGGCCCTGTTTGATCGGCCGTGAAGTCCACGCTCACCCGGCCATACGAGGGAGCCACAACCGTATCCTTGATGATGCCAGCGGTCGCCTTTCCGTAGATCTCCGCGATCTCGAACTGATGGCGATGCAGGTGCAGCGGATGCGAATCGTCCGTCCGGTTGCGGAACGTCAGCCGGTAGCGCACGCCCTGCTTCAACACGAACTCCCGGTCGTGCGGATAAGGTTTGCCGTTCACCGTGAATAGGTTGAACCTCCCGGCCCCACGCGGCACCTTCTCGAAGATCATCTCCAGCCGCTCCGCCGGCGCCTCCCCCGATGCGGGCTTGCCGAAGATCGTGTAGTCCCATGCGGATTGCGGTGGCGGCGTCCATTGCGGGCTGCGCCGCTGGTTGGCGTATTCGATGACAACGCCGAGCCCGCCATCGCGCACCATATCTTCCGGCGCCCCCATCACCCAGACACCAGGCTGATTCATCGCCACCCAGGCGTCGATGCGTTCGCCCGGCCCCAGCATCAACACGTCCACCACCGCGCTTCGCGGCACCGGGTTGCCATCCAGCGCCACGATATTGAACTTATGCCCGGGCAGCGCCAGGTGCCGGTTCTCGATGGCGCTGGCGTTCAGAAAATGGAACATCACACGCTCGCCCGCCCGCACCCGGATCGGTTCGCCCGCCCCCAGCGCTTTGTCATTGATGGAATACAGATCGGCCGTCACCTCAAGCCCCGGCGGCCGGGTATCCAGCACCGCAGGCTTCTCCGGTTTCGGCCCCGAGGGGTCGAGATCGTCGGTATCCATGTATTGCGACGTGAAGTACGGCTCCCAGTCGCGCAGCGCCAGGTAATGCTCCTGATCGTAGTTGCCAGGGTTGGCCGCGCCTTCCACGATCAGAAACCCGAACTGTCCGGTATATGTCCCACGGTGCAGATCGTCCATCGACATCGCGTGCGTGTGATACCAGCGAACGCCCGCGGGCGCCGGCGTGAATTTGTAGCTAGCGCTGCCATGCGGCGGCACCGGCGGCGTACCTTCCTCTTCGGAACCGTCCACATCGGACGGAATCAGCAGCCCGTGAAAATGGACGTACTCGGGGGTATCGGTCTTGTTGACTACGTTGACGGTGACCGGCGCGCCTTCTTTCATCCGCAGCAGCGGTCCCGGCGACATGCCGTTGTACCCGATCGTGCTGACAATCCGGTTGGGCGCAAGTTCCACCATCACGGGCGCGATCTCGAGGTTGAATACCGTTCCCGAAATCTCTTTGGCGCCCGAAACCGCCGGCGTCATAGGCCGCGGCATCTGCATCTGCTGCCCTGCCAGTGGTCCAGCGGCTGCCGCCGCTCCGGCCAGCTTCAGAAAACCGCGGCGATCCATAGGGGTTGGGCTGGGCATCGAAAAAGATTCGCGGGACCTTCGTCCGGCGGGCCGTTCGTGATACGCTTCAGGATAACAAAGGCCGCTACGGAACATGAAACTGGCACGTCTCCTGATTGCGACCGGCCTGTTGTTTGTGGCCGTAATTGCACTCTTCGGTTGGCAACGGTTCGGCGGAGCGCCCTCCGCTGGCCTTCAGCCTTACGACCAGTCCGATTTAACCATCCCTTCCGAATTTTTCTTCAGCCGCCTCCGCTACAACACTGGCTATGGTGGCGGGTCCGGCTATCGCCGATTCGGCGGCGGATGGGCGCAGGACTTCCCGCGAGCCGACCACGATTGCCTCGTCGCCCTCCGCCGTCTCACCCGCATCGATTCCCCTTCGCCCCTCAATGTCGTCGATATCGATGACGACCACATGTGGGACTACCCGTGGATCTACGCCGTCGGCGTCTCCAACTGGGCCTTCACCGACGCCGAAGCCGAGCGGCTCCGCAAGTTTATTGCGCGCGGCGGGTTTCTCATGGTCGATCACTTCCATGGCCAGGACGATTGGAACCGCTTCATGAGCGGCATGAGCATGGTGCTGCCCGACGCCGTCGTCGAAGACATCCCGGACGACGACGCCATCTTCCACGACCTCTACGACATCCGCGAGAAGTTCCAGATCCCTGGCGAGCAGTACGTGGCCACCGGCCGCACCTATGAGAAGGACGGCTATGTCCCTGGCTGGCGCTGCATTCGCGACAAGGACGGGCGCATCGTCGTCGCCATCTGTTTCAACATGCACCTGGGCGACGCTTGGGAGTGGGCCAACGCCGGCGATTATCCGGAGAAGTTCTCAGGCCTCGCCTTTCGCATCGTGCTCAACTACATCACCTACGCCATGACGCACTGAGGCCCGGCGGCACCCGCCCCAAAACCCTCAATCACAACGAATTTCCTCGCAAAATCTTCTCCAGGGAATCACCCGGGCGCGCGCATTTCGCGAGCTGCCTGAACCGGCCAGCGGCAGTCGACCTCCTCCCTTCCTCATCTACTCCCGGAAACTCGAGGCGGCATCAACTGCGCAGCCATCGCCGGCGGCCAGAGAGATGCGGCGGCATTTCAGTCGGTGCCGGAAACGGCCGAAGCGTTGAGCGAGTGCGATGCATCGATACCACGGGGAGCGGGCCTCTGCATTATCGCGGTCTAAACGACTGCCGGCTGAAAGCGGTCTTCCGTATCCGCGCAACAAAATTCTGTTAACGCATGTTCGCAGATGAGTGCTGTCTCAGTGTCCTCACCGTTTCGACCAGTCGGGTTGAATCAGTTTTCCGTGGGCTTCTGCTCGATGTGGTCGATCACTATCACCGGCATCGGCCTCTTCTGCTTTTCCAGCTTCAGGCCCAGTTGTTTCTCCACCGCTTCGAAAATGGTCACAGCATCGTTCGGATCTGATGCCGCCGGGGCGCCCGCCTCCGGACTGGCTTCAGCCGCGCCACCTCTGCCGCCGCGGCCCCCCATCCCTGCGTTAAACAGCGCCCTCTGATTGAACGTCAAAGTGACATCCCACGCCCCTTCGAGGCCCGTTTGGTTGGCCACCGGCCAGTTGAAGTCTGGTCCCATGCCCTGGAATCTCTCCACAAATTGATCCATGGTGACGTTCGTGCACGACAATACTCGGGAGCCGGGCGGCGCCGGTGGCGGTGCGTTGTTGTTCTTGCAGGAACTGCGTCGATTCGGATCGGCCTTCTTCAGCTTCGGCTTGGACGCTACCAGGGTGTAGGCGTTCACCGGCCTCTCTTCAGTGTGGTACGTCAGTTTGAAGCGTTCCTTCAGCAGGGCGAGCATCATCGGTGCCACTACGTCCATATCCATGTTGCTAAGTGTTACCCCTGCAACTGCCGGCGCCTTCGCAACAATGTCGAATCGGTCCGAATCGGCGAACGACGGCAGTCCCGTAATCGCGTCGTTGTTGAAGGTATTGAAAGCCCGCTGGATCAGGAAATGCAGCGGCATTCCGTCCGCCACCAGCCGTCCTCCGGGCTGCATCATGTAACGACCACCCATTCTGCCTCCCGGCTCGACGGGCTTGACGCTGGCTACTTCGAATTCGGTGGGGTAGACAATGGGCGGCAGCACGTCGGCTGTTCCCGGTGGGTTCGGGCTGGGTGTCCGCTCGACGCTGTCCACCACGATCACAGGAGTCGGGATCTGCCGCTGCTCCAGCTTTAACCCCAGTTGTTTCTCCAACGCATTGAAGATCGAGATATGAGCGGCTTCATCTCCGCCCATAACAGGGAACATCGACAGCGAGTAGGTCATGTCGAAATTCCAGTTACCCTTCAGTCCGGTCTCGTCGCGGACAGGGTTGTTTCCAAGGTTCGACCCGAACATGGTAAGGAGGTTCGCCGCGAAGGCTTCCATGGAAATGTTGCGACAATTGTATTGGAGAGTGCTGCCCGGCCCCAGCGTGAACGTGGTTTCCTTGCCATCCGGACCCATGGTCATGATCCGTCCGAAGCCCCGCCCGCCCTGCGCACCGGCCGGAGCGCTCGCGCTCGGCCGGCACCCCGTTTGCTCCGACCCCTCGGCTTCCTTCAATAGAGGTTTCTTCCCGACGATTAGCGCGTAGGTGGGCAGAGGCTTGGTATCTTTGTGTGTCACTAATTTGAAACGGTCCTGCAAGAGCGCCTGCATCATCTGCTTGAGAGTCTCGGGATTCGATCCTTCCGGAACCTTCGCTGCTATATCGAATCGATCCATTTCCAGCCAGTTTGGACCACCCAGGATCTTGTCCGAATCGTACCCATATGCAATCCGAATCAGGTCCACCAGCGTGCCTTTCCGGATTTCGTAGCGGCCGGCCCGCACCGGGCTGGTCCTGATATACTGCTCCATCTGGCTGGTCGATTTGGCGCTGACATGAACATCGGCCGCATCGAATTTCGCGGGGTCATCGGCGGGGTGGGCCGCCACCGGGATCGTGAGTGCACTGAGGATGGTACCCAAAATCGCGCGTTTCTTCACCTGGACCTCCTTGGATGAGAATATTATGACGTTCCCAAGGGCTCGAACCTGAGGGGAGAATGGTGGCTGCCTCTCAGGGTGGGTCGGTTGTCATACACGATTATGCTGCCGATCCCATTGCACGTTTAGAGCAGCGTCAGCGTTAGTAAAGGGAGGAGGCATCCGTGCATAGATCACTTGCGCTTTTATGGGCTATCACGTGCATTGCCGCGGCGGCGAACGCTCCCATTCGTGAGGTGACTTCCGAGGCAGCGAACGACAGCGTGCCCCCGCGATTTTTCAAGGGATACATTTACTGGGCCGGAAGAGAGCCTTTGAGAATCTACGCTCCGGACGGCCATCTGATGCCTGTCATCCCGCCATCAAAAGCAACGGCGCAGGCGATTGCGGTCGATACGAATGGCGCACTCGCCGTCGCCTGGACAACGCCATCCACTGGTGGAGTCGATCTTTACGACTCGTCCGGAGCATTGGTGCGTACGATCCAGACCGGCCGCTACCTGCCGGCCTATCTGTCATTCGCCGAAGATCATTGCCTCTGGAGTCTGGGCTGGCAAGTGATCGGGCGGCCGTACAACCCCGCCCGAGACGACTATATGATCGTCCGGAAATTCTTGCCGAATGGCCAGCAGGCTGGCGCTTATCTCCCCCGTTCCCAATTTCCGGACGGCCTCGAACCTGCCGGCGAAGTGTGGCGACTGACGAACTGCATAACGCTCTCTCACGACCGGGTCGGGCTTTTGGTCAACTCAGGTATGAATGGCAGTAAGACGGAGTGGGTAGAACTGGACCTTAACGGGAACCTGACTGGCCGTTGGAGACTCGACCAATTCGTGAACGAGTTGCGGGTAGCCTTCACCTCAGACGACCACCTCTTCGTTTATTACCGCAGTATGGACGGCAGAAACCCTCATCTTTCGACGCTGGACCGGGAAGCCTCCACCTGGGAGCAGGTGCAATGGCAATGGGTTCCCAACGGTTATCTGGCGAGTGCCGACGGCGAGCAACTCATATTCACTGACTACCGCTCAGGACCGATACACGTAGGTTGGTATCCACATCCCTGAGGTTTGCGCCTTTCAGACTCCGCCCGAGAAAGGATTTTATGCCGAATGCGACTCTGCTCGGCAAACTGACGTGTTCCGAACCGTTGCAAGAAGACGGCGGTATACCGAAAAAGTGGACCTGTCGTGGGCACGGCGTTGCTCTCCCGGAACGCGGTGGCGGGATCAGCGCCCCGTGGCGCCATTCGCCGCATCGCTGAAAATTGGCATGGAGCCGTACCAGCGGTTATCTTTGCGGTGAGGCCACATGCCTCGCTTCGATGCCTGGATCATCCAAACCCTCTCGCGAGAGGGCCAACCCGTACCTTGTAACCCACCGACGACTAACACGACGGCGGACAGCGGCGTATAATTGACTTCGGCGGTCGGCGGATTGAGTCGTAATCATTTGTAGACCGGCGCCGGCCCATGGGAGGTGCTATGAAAGCTGTCTTGCTGTTAGCTTTCGCCGTAGCGGCGTTCGCGAATGATTCCGCGATGGACATTCTCCACCGCACGGCCGAAACCTACCGCAAATCGGGCAAGGTCGAATTCAACGCCACCATTCAGAAAATCGAAAACGGCGGAGAAAAGGTCTCCGAGCGCTCTGCGGTGCGTCATCCCGGGTTCGACCAGATCGATAAGCACGTCCGAAGCGCGGACATTGCGCGGGAGGAACGATACATTCAGCAGGGCAAGCCCGTCGCCATCGTGATCGTTCAGGTCATGCGGGATCAGTGGCCGGAAGGCACCGCCCCAGGGGCCCAGTTTGCGATGTACCGCATCGATCAGAAAACCTTTCAGGTGTACAAGGTGAGTACGTACTGGCCGAACACGACTGAGATCGCCTTCTACGGCGGCGAGTCTCCGGCGCCGGGCATGAAGGGTGAGGAGGTGAGCATGATCGGAATGGAAGCCCCCGATTTTACGCTCTCCGATCCCTCCGGCAGGTCCGTCCATCTGCGCGATCTTCGCGGAAAGGTGGTAGTGGTGGATTTTTGGGCCACATGGTGCGGCCCCTGCCGCGCGCTGATGCCGCACATCCAGAAGATGCATGAGCAATTGGCCGCGAAGGGTCTGACGATTCTGGGCCTGGATGTTGGCGAAGATGCCGCCACCGTAGCGAAGTTCGCGAAAGAGCAGTCTTACACTTTTCGTCTGCTGCTCGATGCCGAACCGGAGATCACTAGCCGCTACTTTGTACAGGCCTACCCGACGACTTTCGTGATCGACCGCGCTGGTCGAATCGCTTTCCGTGACATGGGATCGGGCAAGCCCACGGATTTGCAAGCGGCCGTCGAAAAGGCCCTGTCGATCGATTGAGTTCCGGCGTGCGATGGCGTCCGCGTCTGCTCGGGGCGATATCGGAAAGTGGCCCGCTGCTGGCACCGGTCGGTAATGCCTCCAGAATACGGGGGGCCGGCGAGGGCGGCCCGAACGAGCCAACGTCATTATCCGCCGGCGGCCGCTTTGTCGCTCTGTTGAGCGAGTATGACCAGGAGATCGGGTACGGCCGGAAATGGCTGTCCAAGATTCCGCAGATCTACAAAGAGAAGCGGACCATTGCTACCGCGCGTGCAAAGGGCTACCTGTTTCAAGCGCGCGATGTGGTGCGGACCGCCAGTGGGCAGCAGATCCGGCTGCGATTCGGCTGCGACCTTCGGGTCTGTGGGTTCATGGAGGTTCGTTGGGAGAGATGCCACGTGATTCCACCAGGCGCCGTGCTTGTCGGGCGTTCGGCACGAAATCACGGAATTCGACACCTGCGCGTGACGATCGGCCTGGTCCACCCAGTCGAACCCCACCTAATCGCTGAGTTTGCATGTGTTTCGCCTTGCGATTCGTCTGGAAGGCCAGTTGCTTTTCGTTCGTTGTCGCATTCTCGAACAAATAGTCAGGCGAATATATGGGAACTAACGGTGGCTCTTTGCAATGGCCGGGCGGTACTCTCGGCCGGCACCGTCACATTTGCGCTTTCTTCAATGGTATCGACGAGGAGCATAGGGTGCTTCGCTCGTTCATCAAGGACGGCTTCGAGCAGGGGGGATAAAGCCTTACCACATCGTAGACCCGGACTTGCAGGACGAGCATCTGAAGCTGCTCACCCAAGCCGGGATCGATGTAGAGCAGGCGATGGGTACCGGGCAGCTCGAGGTGCGGCGCTGGCAGGAGGCTTATCTGCGCGAGGGAACACTTCGACCAGAATGCGATGCTGGCCTTGATCGAAGAGGTGCTCCAGTCGGGGGCAGCAGCCGGATACGCCAACACCAGGCTCCTGGCGCACATGGAATGGGCTCTGCTCGACAAACCAGGCGTGGAGGACCTGGTGGAATACGAGACGCGTCTCAACTACGTGCTTCCTAAGTACGACGATCCGGTAATCTGCACCTACGATCTGTCGAAATTCGGCGCCACCGTAGCAATCGACATCATGCGTACGCACCCGGTCATTATTATCGGCGGGGTATTGCTGGAGAATCCGTTCTTCGTTCCCCCTGACCAGTTCCTGGACGAGCTACGGGAGCGGCGGTCGGATCGGGCGAGCGCTGGCCCGCCACGGTAACATCATGGCGCCCGATACCGAGGTTCTCCGCCTGAGAAGAGCGCTTAGGGATCTCGTAGCACTGTCCACTGATTCCTGCGGCGTGGGTGGGGAGAACGCCGTCCGCCATTGCCGCCGGCCTTGCCGAGCGTGATCGTTAAGTTGTTGGATCTGGATTTTGTCTTTGTGCGTTTGCGCGATCCCGAAGGGGGTGCTTCGGTCGAAGCGACCTTGGGAAACGCGTGGACTGCATTTCCGGAGTGGCTCGAACGGCGGCCCCTTGCCAACGGCTCGCTTTCGCATCGGGAGATCGTTCCGAACGTTGACGGAGGCCGCGCGGCCGTGCAACGGCATTCTCATTCCTGTCGGAGTGGATGGCCGAGGCGGGCCTGGTTGCGGCCGCTTGTCAGCGCGCTGATTTTCCCGATCAGACCGATGAACTGCTGCTCTCCATCGCGGCCAATCACGCCGCCACTGCTTTCCAAAGCGCCCGCCTGGTCCAGGAGCGTCACCGCGCCGCGGAAGCGATGCGTCAAAGCAACGAGCAACTGGCCAAAGCCAGCCGGCTGAAGAGCGAGTTCTTTGCCCGGATGAGCCACGAGATTCGCACGCCCATGAACGCCATTGTCGGGTTTTCGGACCTGCTCGCCGAAGAGGCCGAGGGCCCCCTCGCAGAGAGCTACCTGGATTACGTGCAGCACATCCGTGAAGGCGCCAGGCATCTGCTTTCGTTGATCAACGACGTGCTGGATCTTTCGAAAATCGAGGCCGGGCCGCTTGGAGTTGTTCCGTAGTCCGACATCAATGTCGCCGATCATCTCGCCGAAGTGTTGTCCGTCATCAGATCCCTGCCGGGCGCGAGTAGGCTTCTATTTGCGATCCAACTTCCCGAAGGCCTTTGTGTCCACGCCGACCGCATCGCGCTTCAAACAGATCTTCTATAACTTACTCAGCAATGCGGTCAAGTTCACTCCCGAGGGTGGAACCATCTCGATCGAGGCGGAGGGCCAAAGGCGAGTACGTCGCGATTGCGGTGGCGGACACGGGCGTGGGGATCCCAGCCGAAGAGCAGCAGGCGATCTTCAACGAGTTCCATCAGGTCAGCGCCACAATCAAGGCGTGAAGGAAGGCACGGGCTTGGGCTTGTCCATCACCAAGCTCCTGGTGGAACTCCACGGTGGCGCCATCCGGGTGGAGAGCGAACCGGGAAAAGGCAGCCGGTTCACCGTCACACTGCCTTGTGGTTCCGCGCCACGCCGGCAGGCCGCTTATATCGAGCCCACCCAAGACATCGCAACAGCGGAGTCGCAGATCAATTAAATGCCGGGTACGCAGTCGTACCCGCTCCGGCATAAGCCTTGACAAGTATTACCGGCCCTGCGTGAGCAGATACGGAGTGACAGGGGCAAGCGGAGAAGCTGCGTCCGGTTGTTCCACCGTGCGCTCGGCCGCTCGGTGCCTGGAATCGCGCAGTCTCAGCCCAGCGGCAATCCGGACGTCACCGCTTTTTTGTCCGCCCTCCCGCGCGCTGCTGGTGTCAGCCCTTCCCTAGCACGAGAATCAGAAACTCCAGTGGCAGATAGACAATAGTTGCTTTCAACAATTCGCGCGCGGCGGCCCTCGAATGGAGAGCCGCCTGCCGGCTGGCGTAGTAGATAAGAACCGCCCCCAGCAGAACCGTCGCACAATACTGCACGCTACCTCCGCGGTTCGCAGCCACGGCGGCAAGGCTGGCCATCAGGAGGGCGAGCGAGGGGCCCAATGTCAGCCACGCCAGGAAGCTGGCCTCGCCTTTCGCCGGCAGGATCAAGTAGCCGGCTCGAGCGTAATCCTCGCGATACATCCACGCGATCGCCATGAAATGAGGAAACTGCCAGAGAAACAACACGGCATACAGGATCCAGGCCTTTCCGCCGCCGATGGACCCCGATGCGGCGGCCCACCCGATCAGCGGCGGCATGGCCCCCGGAAAAGCGCCCACCAATGTACACAGCGGCGTCGTGCGCTTCAGCGGAGTGTAGACAAACAAGTAGCTCGTCAACGTGAGGACAGCAAGCACACTCGCAAGTGCATTGACGTGCAGAGAAGGTAAGCCGCGCCAATGGTCGAAAGCGAGATCCCGAACCAGAGAGCGGTCGATGGGCGCATCCTCCCGGCAGCCAGCGGGCGCCTGCACGTTCGCCGCATCTGCGCATCGAAGCGATATTCCAGGTATTGGTTCAGGGTGCCCGTGCCGCTCGCTACCAGCAGCGTGCCGAACAGCGCATTCAGCAACCGCTCGAATGGAAATGCGTGTGAACTTCCGGCGCAACCCAGGCAGAAGCCTGTGAACGTCGCGATCACGATCAGAAAATTGACTTCCGGTTTTGTGAGAGTCCAAAAATCGGGAACGGCCGCGCGTAGTGCCGTCCACCATGATGGCCGCGCCGCCGTTCGATCTCGATCGCGGAAGTGAAGAATCTGCCATTCAGAATGTCCCCACTCGGCGGCGTGCCTGCGTTCGCCCGAAATGAGCTGGGCTGTCACTACCAGTGCCGGGATCAGATAGGCGAACGTCGCCGTGACCCACATGAGCGCCCCGGCCAGCGCCTGGTCTTCCAGAGGCGAGAGGCCGAAGGCCCGCCTGTGCCGACAAGTATGCGCGGTACACCACGTGGCCGCAAAACGTCAGGAATGCCGAAAGCGCGTCGCACGGCAAGCGTCGCAAGGAAAAGATAAACCGGAATCGACCAGCTAAGCGAATTCGCGATGCTGGGCCACGGCTGAATGACTGGCCACCAAAACAGAATTCCGGCCATGAAAAAGCTGGCGTGCTCGAACTCGTGCCAATTGTGCGAATGCAGCGCCAGCTCAAACACAGCAGGAACGTGCCAAACGATCACAGTAACGCTGCCCGCCAGCCAGCAGAATGCGGGATGGGTGCAAACAGTTCCCAATAGCCGGAGACCGCCCGGACGCCGAAAGGGCGTGACTGCGCCGCGAACAAGGCGCTGCGGCAGCCCATGCATCAGAACGATTGCGGGCGCGCCGAGCAGAATCAGTGGCGCGGCCAACACCATAAGGAGGAAGATGCTGCACCATGTGAGCGGTAAGTAGATGATGATCGAGGTGGGCGACCGGCGACGCAACCGCAATCCACAGCGCCGCAATGCCCCCTGCAAAAGCCGCGAGACGCCAGGACGGAACCGAGTGCGGCAGATTCCCTCCCAAGGCAATACCAGCCACGAACATAGAGCGCGCCAAATGCCACGAGAACGGCCGTCATGGCTGGGCTCCGGCTGTAATGGGAAGCGTCCTGGGCCGGAGCCTGGCGCGAAGGATGAAGCGTCTCGAGAAATGCCACCAGCGCCGTAGTCTCCGCCGGATTCAGATTCTTTCCATACGCGGGCATATTTCCGCCGCCTTGTAGCACCTGCCGTACGAGTTGATCCCCAGTCAATCTGACGGCAACCGCGTCGAGAGCCGGCCCTCGCTTGCCGCCGTTTTCGCCGAGCGCGTGGCAGTTGTGGCACTGTTTCGATTGAAAGACCAGCGCTCCCTGGATCTGTAGCGGCGTTCGCCCGCTCAGGAAGGTGGACGGGATCGGAGTCCCTGTCCAGGCGTCCATCACCGGACTCCATGGCGCATGGCTCGCCAGATTCGTGAACGTGCCCAGCGCCACAGCCACAACAGAATCGTCAGAACCGCGATGGGGCGGCGCCTCCAGCTCTTCTCCCCTTCGCCCGAAACAAACGGGAGCGCCAGCAAAACGATCAACGCGATCGCAGGTCCGATCAGCAGAACCGGAGTTTCGAGCGCCGGCGGAAGCAGCGACAGAAGCGCGTACAGCCACAGGAAAAAGAAATCGGGCCGCGGCGCCGTCTGGATGACCCGGGGATCGGGTTGGCCGCTCGGGCCGAAAGGACCGAAATACAGTGCGCAGGCGGCAATACAAAGTAGAACCACGCCGGAAAAGACCGCGTCTTTCCACACCCCATACGGCACGAACGGCACTCCGTCCGTGCGCGTCAAGGCGTGATACTTCTCCAGATAGTCGGAGCGGCGAACCAGGCGGCCCGGCATAGGCCACTCGTTGATGCCCAGTTTGAGCACCAGCAGCACATGCAATCCCACGAACGCGCATCAGCAGCACCGGGAATCACAAACACGTGCAGCGCAAAAAAGCGGGAGAGCGTTGGCGCCGGCGATGATCGGACCGCCCAACAAGAGCTTCACCAGCGCAGGCCCCAGCACCGGAACCCGGCTGGAAATCGACGCTCCGATTCCCAGCCCCCAATACGCGTCCTGGTCGAATCGCAGCACTTGGCCGGTGAAGGCCATGCCGAGCGTCATCAGCAGCAGGAAAATGCCGACAATCCATGTCAGTTCCCGCGGAAATTTGTAGGCTCCGAAAAGAAACACCTGCACCATGTGAATCAGCACAATGGCCAGCATGAAATTCGATCCCCAGCCGTGCAGCGCGCGAATAAACCAGCCGAGGGTTACCTGATGATTCAAAATCTGCAAACTATTCCAGGCTTCCCCGGCGGAGGGCACATAGATCAGCGCGAGCAGGATTCCCGTGACAAGTTGCAGCCCGAAGACTGTCATAGCGGCGCTGCCGAAGACGTAAAACCAGCTTGCGGTATCCCGCGGAATCGGGTGCTCCATCGTCTCGCGGATCGGCGCGCCGAGCTGAAGCCGTTGATCGAGCCAGTTGCCGACTTTGTTCATCAGGCGCATGGCGGCCTCTTGGTGCCGTTATGCCGGCGGAAAGACCAGGCGTGGGCATCTCGCCCGCCTGGATGTGCAGTTTCCCATCGAGAATCTTGAACGGATATTCGAACAAGCCCCGCTCCGGGGGGCCGGATGCGCGCGAGCCGTCCGCATAATAGGCGCCGCCATGGCAGGGACACATGAAAAGCCCGGACTGCGGGAACCATCGCACGGGGCAGCCCAGGTGCGCGCAATTGATCGCGAATACCTGGAAATGATCGCCATCGGTGTGGCGCACCCAGCAGGGGATGTCCGCCGTTTCTCCATCCGAGGCTGTGCGACCGGGTTGTGATACGTCGCCAGGCGCGTCTGGCCGGAGGGAAATTGATCGATCGAGCCAAGCGAAATCCAGCTTTCATAGCCCGGCTTCCGGCCCCGGGTGACGGGAGAGAGGAGATAGCCGCACGATCGGGATCGCCCAGCAGCACGCCCACGATGCCGTTGAACAGCATCGCGATTTTCAGGAACATCTGACGTCTGGAAAGTCCGCCGGGTACACTCATTCAGAACCTCCTGGATGATTCAATTGCGTCGATAAAGGCTGCCGCTGCGTCGCGAGCCAAGCCACGACATCGGTCACGTCGGCATCGGACAGCGGCTTGGCGTGGCATGCGCCAGTCGGGCATGCCCAGGTGCGGCATGCCGGTGATCGTTACCGTGCGCAGGTGCTGATCGCTCACCAGCGCGAGATACGAACTGTCCGCGATCGCCCGGCCGCCGCGGCCGTCCGGGCCGTGGCAGGAAGAACAGAACGTCCGTGAATACGTTGTGTCCGCGCGTCGGCATCGCCTGGCGTGACGCCGCATAGGCCGGAGGCCGGTCGTTTGCCGAAAGCGCCGGGCTTGGCCCAATGCGTCCGAATTCCGCGGACGAGGATGTCAATCTGGGCGTCCGTCAACAGCCCGCCGGCCTTCTGCGCAAAAGCCGGCATCGCTGTTCCAGGCCTGCCCGCCTCGATGACGCGGCGGATCGTCGCATCGTCGGCGATGGCGAGGTACACAGGGGTGCCGATTCCAACAGTCAGCGCTCCCTGTCCATCTCGCGCCGTGGCATCCCGAGCAGTTCTGGCCGATAGAGCACGCGGAAATCGGCGACTTCGCTGGGGCGAATCGACGGGTGCCTCCGCGCCCGGCGGCCCGGCGCTCCGCAGCGATGCAAGGCCCGAGCGACGGCTATCAGAGCCAGTACGCCATACTTCATCGCTTCAGGTCCTCCTGATGTTCCGGGACCAGTCCGGGAGCTTCGATGCCCATGCGCATGATCAGCGGCGTGCGTTGCCGGGTAGGAATTCGTTCCTGCACCGCAACTACGACTCCCGCTACAATTCCAAATCCGATTTGAGAGGCTACAAACCAGATCCAGTCGATGTGCTGGTTCATGACGGGGTTGATGAACGCAAGGCCGCCGTAGATCAGGCCGGACCATAGCAGCGGCGTCACGAAACCGCCCAATAGAATCGGGCGGCGCGGAAGCATCGGCAGCATCGCCCCATAGATCAGCCCGACCAGGAGCGAAATCAGCAGGTGAATGGGAACTGCGACAAGGAACTGATGGAGGTTGAACGTCCCGATCTGTGCTGGCCGTTTCTGTCGCCAGCGAGGGAAACAATCCCACCCACCAGAAGGTTCATCGCATACCAGATCCCGTTCCCGCTCAAGATTCCGTAGAGCCCGGCGAGCAATGCCATCACCGCGCCTCCGGCAAGACCACCTTTGATTCCGGCGGAGATCGGATAGATCTCGACCGGCAGCCAGGCGCGGGGAACTGCACGGATGCCCGCAATTCGCTCCACCGCTGCCCGGGACGTCTCGATGACCATCTCTTCCGGAACCACGGGCGCCCACTCGTGAGACTCGACCGGCAGGACCTGCGCGGAACCAGCCGACTGCGCCTGCCACAGCTAATACCGCTCCTAGAATGCTCACCGGACGCCGCCGTGACCAATCCGGCGGCCACCAGAGTCAATCCAAACGCCAGGACGACGGGCCACGCGGTTGGGGCGGGCACTTCGATCTTCTCTGGACTGTTCATCGCTCCTCCTCTAAACTCCGATCACGTAAACAACAATGAAAACCACCACCCAGACCGCATCCACGAAGTGCCAATACATCGATAGCACTTCGAGCCGCTCGGCGTGCTCCGTGCCGCAGGCGGGCCGCAAAATAAAACAGCGCGACCGTCATCAACGCGAGCAGCCCCATGGTCACGTGAAACGCATGCAGTCCGACCAGCGAATAGTAGGTCGTGCCGAACAGATTCGTACTGATCGTGAGGCCATCGTGAAAAATCAGATGGGTCCACTCGCGTGCGGTTCCGTAAAGGAATGTGCCTCCCAGCACAATCGTGAGCAGCCACCAATCGCGCAAAGGCCGCTTTGTTTCCTGCAACCAGTTTACGGACGGCAGCGTGTATGGTCACGCTGCTCGCAAGCAGACAAATGGTATAGAAGATCGGCGCGTGCAGAACATCTTTAGGCTTCGGACCGCGAGACGCTCTTGCCGATGTAGAACAGATAAGCCACCACGAAGATGGTGAAAATTGCGGCCTCGGCGCCAATCAGGCAGTACATTCCGACGCGTCCTCGCGAAGGGAGACGCCAGTCAAGGTTGTCTTCAGGGAGGCTCACAGACAATGTGCTCATGGCCTACTCGTACCTCCAGTCGGGATCTTCCGGATGCTTGAGATCCCATAGCGGCCGGCGGCTCCGGACCGTCGGAATGACTGCAAAGTTGTACGCCGGCGGCGGCGAACTTGTGCCCCACTCCAGCGTCCACGCGTCCCAGGGATCGTTTCCCGCCGCCTTGCCGCGGAAGTAAGACGAGCACCAGATTGGCGGCGAAGACAATGATTCCAGCCGCTTGAACGAATGCCCCGATCGTGACGATCACGTTCCAGATGTCCCAACCCCGGCCCGGCTCATACGTGTAGATCCGGCGCGGCATGCCCAGAAGTCCGGGGATGTGCATAAAATCGAACGTAAGATGGAAGCCGATCAAAAACAGCCAGAAATGCAGCTTGCCCAGCGTTTCGCTGTACATCTTCCCGGTAGCTTTCGGGTACCAATAATAAAAGGCGGCGAACGCGGCGAATAGAATAGCGCCCACGATCACGTAGTGAAAGTGGGCCACCAGGTAATACGAATTCCCGAGTTGCCAATCGAACGGCGCAACAGCCAGGGTGACTCCAGTCAATCCGCCGATCAGAAACTGAAACAGAAAGGCGATGCAGAACAGCATCGGCACCGCAAAACGGATCTTGCCCCCCCACATGGTTGCCAGCCAGTTGAAGATCTTGATTCCGGTGGGTACGGAAATGGCCATAGTGGAAAGCACGAAGAACGTGTTTGCACCTGAACTCATTCCGACTGTGAACATATGGTGGGCCCAGACGCTCATACTGATGAATCCGATCGCCACGGTGGCCAACACCATCACCGGATAGCCGAAAATCGCCTTCCGTGAAAACACGGGGATGATCTCGGAGGCGAATGCGAAAGCAGGAATTACCAGGACATATACTTCCGGGTGGCCGAAGATCCAGAAGAAGTGCATCCAGATCACGGCAGACCCACCGGCTTGCGTATCGAAGAAATGGCCTCCCAGATAGCGGTCGATCATGAGCATGAGTTGCGCCGCAGTCAGTGGGCTCACCGCCAGAATCACCAGGCCGGCCATCGTAAGATTCAGCCAGGCCAGCAGCGGCATTTTCCCCAGCGTCATGCCGGGACAGCGCATGCAGAGAATCGTCGCGATAATGTTGATCGCGGTTCCCACGCTTCCGATGCCGGATACCAGAAGCGACAGTGTCCAGAAGTCCGTGCTGTGTCCCACGGAGAAGGTCTCGCCGTCAACGGAGCGTAAGCGAACCAGCCCACATCGGGGGCGCCTCCCGCTCCGTACAGGCCGTCCCCGCCTACGAAACTGAAGTAGAGGAACAGTCCGCCCAGCGCGGTCATCCAGAAGCTGAAGGCATTCAGCCGCGGGAATGCCATGTCGCGTGCCCCAATCATGAGTGGCACCAGATAGTTCGCGAACCCGAACATCAAGGGCATGGCCGCGAAGAAAATCATGGTGGTGCCATGCATGGTGAACATGTGATTGAAGACCTGCGGCGAAACCAGATCGTTATGCGGCCGGATGAGTTGCAGCCGCATGATCGTCGCCTCAATGCCGCCGACCATCAGAAAGACCAGTGCGAACAGAATATAGAGCATCCCGAGGCGCTTATGGTCCACCGTGGTCACCCACTCGTGGAGGCGAAGCGTGAACAGGCGGGACGCCGGAAGTTCGGATAATGCGATGGTATTCGTAGACATCAGCGAAGCGTCTCCAGGTAGGCAGTCACGGCATCCAGGTCCCGATCGCTCAGTCCCATGGCGGGCATCTTCGATCCCGGCTTGATGGCGTCCGGCTTTTGGATCCAGAGCCGCAGCATCTGATGCGTGTTGGGCGCTGCGCCCGCTGCAATCGTATCGCGGCTCATGAGGTGTGTCAGGTCAGGGCCGAAGAGGCCCTTGGCTGCCGTGCCCGACACGGTATGGCAGTTGACGCAGGCCGTGGATTCAAACACGCGCTGCCCGGCCAATACTGCCGCGTTTTCCGTGCCGCCGTGCGGCAATTGTTGCTGCTCCTGAACCCAGCGGTTGAACTCCTCACGCGTTTGCACGTAGACGCGCAGCAGCATCTTGGCGTGCTGGGTTCCGCAATATTGCGCGCACTGCCCCAGGAACAGGCCGGTTTCGTGAGGGTCGATCCACATACGATTGGGGTGATTCGGAATGAGGTCGGTCTTGCCCGCCAGGCGAGGCACCCAGAAACTGTGGTCGGTATCCGCGGAGAGTAGCGTCAGGAATGTGGGAGCCGGATGCGACGGGTCGCTGACCGGCACATGAAGCTCATTGGCGGTGACTATGTGCAACTTCGGATAGCGGTACTCCCACCAATACTGGTGGCCCGTAACTATCACCTCCAATGCGCCGGGCGAACGCGGCGCATCCTGAACCGATGCAATCACGCGCGCGGCAGCCAGGAATAAAGTCACGACGATGAGAACCGGGATGACTGTCCACGCCAACTCCACCTGGGTGCTTCCGTAGACCTGTGCGGGTTCGCTGCCGTCGTCACTGGGTTTGCTCCTGAATCTCACGACGACATAGGCCAACAGACCGAAAACCACAGTGAAGATTCCTGCGCACGTCAACAGCACAAACATGGACAGGCCGAAGACGGAGTCTGCGGGAGTGGACGCGGGCGCAAAAATATTGGTTGGGCTCATTGGACGGCTCCTGCTGTCCCGGGCACTGAACTTACCCGTTCAGGTTTGACCTTAGTTGAAGTCTGCATAGGTCAGCGCCTTGCCCCGGACGTCACTTGATGCTCGTCCAGAGCCGTTCGCACGCCCTCCCCGTAAGCCGGGTCCACGCGATCGAAGAGTGCAAGCTGCCGTTCGACGATTCCCTCCGGCACGCCTTTCATCGCAGCAGCGAGGTTCGAAAAGAGGCGCCGCTTTTGCGCCGAATCAAAGAGGTGAAATAGTGCACGCGGCTGGCTAAAATCGTCGTTTCCTTCCCGATGGTCATAGCGTGCGGCGTCGCCGGAAATTCTCAGCGGGGGTTCGCCGAACGCGGGATCCTGCGTGGGCCCGGCGAAGCTGTTCGGTTCGTAGTAGGCGTCCGGATTCCCGCTGCCATTCCGGAAAAATCGCATCGCTCCATCCTTTTGGTAATTGTGAACCGGGCATCGAGGCGCGTTCACCGGCAGCGCTTCGTAGTGTGTTCCAAGCCGGTGACGATGCGCATCCGCATAGGAAAAAACACGCGCCTGGAGCATCTTGTCCGGACTGAAGCCGATTCCCCGGACCTTGTTCGACGGACTGAACGCGGCCATTTCGATCTCGGTGAAGTAGTCTTCGGGGTTGCGGTTGAGTTCCATGATGCCCACTTCGATCGGCGGGTATTCGCTGTGCGGCCACACCTTGGTGAGGTCGAAGGGATTGTACGGAGTCTTCTCCGCGTCGGCTTCCGGCATGATCTGTACTTGCATGGTCCATCGAGGGAACTCGCCTCGTTCAATCGAGCCAAACAGGTCCTCGCCGAAGCTTTCGCGGCTCACTCCAACCACCTTCGCGGCCTCATCATTAGTCAAATAGCGATGTCCCTGCTGCGTCTTGAAATGGAACTTCACCCAATAGCGCTCGCCTCGTTCGTTCCAGAAGCTGTACGTATGACTACCGTAGCCGTTCATGAACCGGGGACTGAGTGGCAGTCCTCGATCGGAAAAGAGAATCGTGACCTGGTGCAGGCTTTCCGGACTCAGCGACCAAAAGTCCCACATCGCCGTTGTACTGCGGAGGTTCGTTTTGGGATGGCGCTTCTGGGTGTGAATGAAATCGGGAAATTTCAGCGGATCGCGAACGAAAAAGACCGGCGTGTTGTTGCCGACCAGGTCCCAGTTGCCTTCCTCTGTGTAGAACTTGATCGCAAATCCGCGGACGTCCCGCTCGGCGTCCGCCGCGCCCAGTTCGCCGGCGACAGTCGAGAACCGGATCAGCAGGTCCGTCTTCTTCCCAACTCCCGCAAAGAGTTTCGCGCAGGTGTATTTAGTGATGTCGTTCGTTACGGTGAGCGTGCCAAATGCGCCCCAACCCTTCGCGTGCACGGTACGTTCTGGAATTCGCTCCCGGTTCTGATGCGCTAGCTTTTCGAGCAGTTGGTAATCTTCGAGCAGGACCGGGCCTCGTGGCCCTGCCGTGAGGCTGTTCTGATTGTCGGCGATCGGTGCGCCCGCGCTCGTGGTCAATGAGTCCATGGGATCTCCGTTCGGGTGTTCGATCTGGCGGCTACCGGATGACATGGCACACATCTCTCCATTCAATTCGCGCAAGCCGCAACTGTCGCCCCTGCAAACTGAATCGTTTAGGAGCGCGTACTTCGGCGAGGCGCCATTCGGTCGGCAGCATGGAGATGTCGGGAATTTCGACAGAAGCGCACAAATTGCGACATCTACTTGTTGCGGAAAGCCTCTTTGTGCTCTCGGAACAGCCAATCACCGTCCAATTAGTTCGCGATCTGTTTCCGGTCGATGCTCGTTTTGGAATCCCGATTGCCCTTCTAGTCGGTAAGTTGATACCACGCGCAAGGAGAACTAAATGGCGACAGCAATCGAAGATATTAAGCACTCGAAAGATATCAAACAACCGAAGCCGTCTACCGGCGCCGAATAGTGACTTCTACGACCTCGCCGAAACCTTAACGGCCGAGGAACTCGCGATAGTGAAACAGGTCCGCGCATTCATGGAGTCCAAGGTTGCGCCGATCATCACTAAGTACTGGGCCGACGATGCATTTCCCTTCGAGTTGATCCCCGCATTCAAAGAGCTCAACATCGGCGGGCTCGGCCTGAAGGGCTATGGGTGCAGGGGAGGAAGTCAGAAATTGTTCGGCTTCGTCATGATGGAGCTGGCGCGGATCGATCCGTCGTTCAGCACGTTTTTTGGCGTGCACGACGGCCTGGCGATGGGCTCCATCTACCTCGACGGATCGGAAGAGCAGAAACAGAAGTGGTTGCCGCAGATGGCGCGCCTCGAAAAGATCGGCTGTTTCGGCCTGACCGAACCGCTGGTCGGCTCGGGAGCAGCCGGCGGGCTGACGACGACCGCCAAACGCGAGGGCGATACCTGGGTCCTCAACGGCGAAAAGAGATGGATCGGCAACGCTCCATGGTGCGATCTCTCGATCATCTGGGCGCGCGATCTGGCGGACAACCAGGTCAAGGGCTTCATCGTCGAGAACAAGACCACGCCGGGCTTCAGCGTCGAGAAGATCGAGCACAAGATCGCTCTCAAGGTCGTGCAGAACGGTCACATCACCCTGAAGGATTGCCGCGTGCCGGAAGCCAATCGCCTGCAGGCCGGCAACTCATTCCGCGACACTGCCCGCGTGCTGCGCATGACGCGCTTCATGGTGGGCTGGATGGCGACGGGATGCCAGATGGGAGCTTACGAAAACGCGCTCAAGTATTCCCAGCGAGCGACTGCAATTCGGAAAGCCGATCGGCTCGTTTCAGCTGATGCAGGATCTTCTCGCCAAGATGCTCGCCAACATCACTGCGTGCCAGTGCATGCTGCTGCGCCTGGCGGAGCTGGACGACGAAGGCAAGCTGACGGATCAACACGCGGCGCTCTCCAAAGGATTCTGCACCGCCCGAAGCCGCGAGACGGTCGCGTGGGCGCGCGAGCTGTTTGGCGGCAATGGAATCGTAGCCGACTACAACGTCGCGCGTTTTTTTGCGGACGCCGAAGCGCTGTACTCCTATGAAGGCACGTTCCAAATGCAAAACCTGATCGTCGGCAAGGCGATCACGGGATTCAGCGCCTTCGTCTAGTCGAGAGCTTCCATCCAGGAGATATTATATGACTTCGTCAATAGCGCAAACACTTGAAAACGTTTTGTACGAAAAGAAGGGCGCCATCGCCTATGTCACGGTGAATCGTCCCAAGGTTCTCAACGCTCTCAATCAGCCGAACCTGGGCAGGACTTGCGGACGGCTTTCGAAGAGGCGCGGGACGATGCTGAGGTGCGCGGCGTGATTCTGACCGGGGCGGGCGATAAAGCCTTCATCGCCGGCGCAGACATCAGCGAACTCGCTCATGTCAGTGCGGTGGAGGCAGAACAGTCCAGCAGCTTCGGGCAAGCCGTCCTGACCCTCGTCGAGAATCTCGGCAAGCCGGTGATCGCCGCGATCAACGGCTTCGCGCTCGGCGGCGGCTGCGAAACGGCGATGGCTTGCACCATCAGAATCGCCGCCGAGAACGCAAAGTTCGGCCAGCCCGAAGTAAAGTTGGGCCTACTTCCCGGCGGAGGCGGGACGCAGCGTTTGCCCAGGCTGGTAGGGAAAGGGCGGGCCCTTCAGCTCATTCTTTCCGGTGAAACGATCAACGCGAGCGAAGCTTATCGCATCGGCCTGGTCAACGAAGTTGTCCCGGCCGCGGATCTCATCCCTCGTGCCGAGGCGATCTTGAAACAGATTTTCGCCAACGCCCCGGTCGCCGTGAAGTACTCGATCGAGGCGGTGAACAAGGGATTGGAAACAAGCCAGGCTGAGGGTTTCGCCCTCGAGGCTTCGTTCTTTGGTCTCTGCGCCGCAACAGAAGACAAAAAGGAAGGAACGTCGGCATTCCTGGAAAAGCGCGCGGCGCAATTCCAGGGGCGATGAGGTGGTGGTTTCGAGGAGACACTTATGACAAATGAAAACATCTTTTCCGGATTAAAGGTCGTGGACCTGTCGAGTTTCATCGCGGGGCCGTCCGCGGCCGTGATCTTGTCCGATTACGGCGCGGACGTGATCAAGGTGGAACCTCCCAACGGTGACACCTGGCGAATCGGCTACAAGCTTCCACCCCAGCCGCGTTCCCACGACAACTACCCCTGGCATCTCAACAATCGCAACAAGCGGGGGCTATCGCTCGATCTGAAATCTCCGAAGGCGGCGGACATTCTGGAGCGCCTGGTCAAGTGGGCGGACGTACTGATCGTCAACACGCCGCATCCGGCGCGCAAGAAGCTGAAATTGGAGTACGAGGATGTTGTGCAGTGGAATCCCAGGCTGGTATATGCCGACCTGACCGGTTACGGCGAAAAAGGGCCGGACGCCGGCCTTCCAGGGTTCGATATCACAGCTTACTGGGCCAGATCCGGCTTGCTGTCGCTAACCCGGGACGCGGGCGCTCCGCCGACTCTCCCTCCATCTGGCAGTGGGGATCACGCGACAGCGGTTACTTTGTTTTCGGCGATTGTTACCGCCCTCTACCGGCGCGAGCGCACCGGTAAGGGTTCGTACGTGACGACGTCGCTCCTCGCGGCGGGAGTCTGGTCCTGCGGCGTCTTCGTTCAGGCCGCGCTTTGCGATGCCACGTTCTTTCCCTTGCATGACCGGTTGAAGCCACCGAACGCACTCATCAATATATACCGGGCTGCGGACGATAACTGGTTCGTGCTTGTCCTCACGCCGGACCACTGGGCGGCTTTGGCGAAGGGAATTGGCCGCCCCGATTTGCTGACAGACCCGCGATTCGCCGAGCCGGGAAAGCAAGCGGCGAATTCGGCGGATCTCACGGCGATTCTGGACGAAGCGTTCGCCTCGCAACCGATGGCGCACTGGGTGGAGGTGTTTGAGCAGGATCACCTTACATTCGGTGTCGTGCGGGCTCCCAGCGAAGTCGTGAAAGATCCGCAGCTCAGGGAAAACGACATCGTCGTCCCGATCGAGGGAGCCGGAGGGAATCTGGAGTTCACCATCAGCAGTCCTATGCACGTGCACGGCGTTGCCAAGGTCCCTGCAAAGCGCGCCCCGGAAATCGGAGAACACAACGGCGAGATTCTCAAAGAACTGGGCTTCGGCGCGAACGAGATTGAAGGCTTGAGCGCGAGCGGCGCCCTGGGCAAGTCAATCGAACTTCGGAAGGCGAGCTAACAATTATGACAAGCGCCGCACACGCGCAGCCGGTTCGACGCATTGCCTCGACGCGAATTCCCACCCGGTGGGGAATGTTTCAGACACTGGCGTTCGAGCGTCAAACGCCCGGCGGGGACAGGCCAGTCGAAACCGCCCTCGCGATGATTATGGGAGATATGACACGCGGCGCTCCGTTGGTGCGCATTCATTCGCAGTGCTTGACCAGCGAGGTACTCGGGTCGCTTCGCTGCGACTGTAGCGATCAGTTAGAGATCGCCATGCAAGCGATTGCGGATGAAGGATGCGGCCTTATCATCTATGAACATCAGGAAGGGCGCGGCATCGGGTTGACGGCGAAGCTGCAGGCTTACTCGCTGCAGGACGCCGGCCTCGATACGGTCGAAGCCAATGAGGCGCTTGGCCTCATGGCGGACTGCAGGACTTTCGGCTTACCGGCCGCGATCCTGCATGACCTTGGCATCCGGCAGGTGCGGCTGCTTTCGAATAATCCTCAAAAGTGCCGCGCCCTGCTGGATGCCGGTATCGAAGTTGTTGCCCAGGTCCCGTGCGAAGCCGCTACCAATCCGCACTCGCTCGCGTACCTGCGGACCAAAAAAGAAAGACTGGGCCACAGGCTCAATCTCGCAAATTACCATGTCGCCCAAGATGAATTTCAGTTTGCAAGCATCGAAACAGCCATCGATGAACTCAAAGCCGGACGCATGATCGTCGTGGTGGACGATGAGGACCGCGAGAATGAAGGCGACCTGACCATAGCGGCGGAGATGATCACGCCAGAAGCCATTAATTTCATGGCGACTCACGGCAGAGGCCTTATCTGCCTGGCTATGACAGGCCAGCGATGCGATGACTTGCGGCTTGCGCCGATGGCTCCGGACAACACGGCGTTACACGGCACGGCCTTCACGGTATCGATCGATTTGAAGGGACGGGGAGTCACAACCGGCATCAGTGCTTATGATCGGTCGGAAACGATTCGGGCCGCAGTTGATCCGCAGAGTTGCGCGGAGGACTTCGGCAGGCCAGGACATGTGTTCCCGCTTCGCGCTCGCGATGGCGGCGTCCTGGAACGTCGTGGTCAGACGGAAGCGGCCGTCGATCTTGCGCGTCTGTCAGGTCTGCACGCCGCGGGTGTCATCTGCGAGATTGTCAACGACGACGGCACGATGTCGCGTCTTCCTGACCTGATCCGCTTTTGCCGGAAACACAATCTGATCATGATTACGGTCGCGGATCTGGCGCGATATCGATTGGAAACGGATGATGACGGATCGCTGGCCCTGATGGGCGCTCTTCTGTGTGCATAAAGTTAAACGCGAAAGGAAAAGAAATGAGTGTAGTTCAGCCTGTTGAATCACAACGTGCAAGCCGCGGCACTGCTCCGGCGGGCCGCCTGTTCATTCTCGATCTTGGCGGCGGCCACGTGTTCTCCATGAATCCCGATGGCTCTGGCAAGGAAATCCTCGTCAGCGGCTGCCGTTGGCCGGATGGCGTCGCGGTGGATGTTGATGCGGGTCACATTTACTGGACCAATATGGGCAGCAGCCCCAAGGTGAACGATGGCTCCATCGAGCGCACCGGCATCGACGGGAGGAATCGAACCACGATCGTTCCCGAAGGCGCCACGTTCACGCCCAAGCAGATTCATCTCGATAAGGAGAACGGCAAGCTGTATTGGTCGGACCGTGAAGGTATGCGAGTGATGCGGGCGAATCTCGACGGCTCGAATATCGAGACTCTCGTCCAGGCGGGGATGGGCGACGCGGATCGCCTCGACGCGATGAAATGGTGTGTAGGAATCACGATTGATCCCAAGCGCAAGCAAATCTACTGGACGCAAAAGGGTCCGGATGACGCGGGGCGCGGCCGCATCTTCCGCGCGAACATCGAAATTCCGGAAGGCGAGACCCCGGCCAATCGCAGCGACATCGAAGTCTGGTTTGACCACCTGCCGGAGCCGATCGATCTGGAGCTCGATGTTTCCAATCGCGTCATGTACTGGACCGATCGCGGAGATCCGCCGCGCGGCAACACCGTGAATCGCGCATCTCTCGATACCAGGCCAGACGCGCCGGAGATTGTCTTTAACCACCTGATGGAGGGGATCGGCATCTCGCTCGATGTCCCGCACAACCGGATGTTCATGACCGATCTTGCCGGCACGGTTTATACGTGCAAGCTCGATGGATCGGAAAAGCAAATGCTGGCCGCCGCTCAGGGCAATCTCACCGGCATTCAATACGTTGAACTGTACCCAAAGGAGAAATAAAAATGGCCTTAAACAAACCTGTTCATCGAATCGTCATCGTCGGTACTGGAGTCATCGGCGCAAGCTGGGCCGCGGAGTTTCTCGCGCACGGCTTCGATGTAGTTGCAACGGATCCGGCCCCGAACGCGGAAGCCAACCTGCGCAAATACATTGACGCAGCGTGGCCGGCGCTGACTGCCATGGGTCTCTCGCCCCAAGCATCGCGCGAGCGGCTCAGTTTCACTCTGGATATGAAAGCAGCGGTTTCGGATGCGGATCTCGTGCAGGAGAACGGACCCGAGCGGCCGGATTTCAAGATCCAGTTGTTTGCCGCCATCGACGCGGCTACGCCTTCGGATTCGATCATTGCGTCGAGTTCGTCGGGAATCACCATGAGTGTGATGCAGTCGGCGTGCAAGCATCCCGAGCGCTGCGTCATTGGCCATCCGTTCAATCCCCCTCACATGATTCCGCTGGTGGAGGTGGTGGGCGGCGAGAAGACGTCGCCGGAGACGGTGCAGCGGGCTCTCGCATTTTACGAGTCGATCGGCAAAAGGCCCATTCACCTTCGCAAGGAAGTGGTCGGCCACGTCGCGAATCGATTGCAGGCCGCGCTCTATCGGGAAGTAGTGAACCTGGTCCATTTAGGCGTGCTGGATGTAGCTGACGCCGATACCGCCGTTTGCTGGGGACCCGGGCTGCGCTGGGGTGTGATGGGGCCCAACATGCTATTCCACCTGGGCGGCGGCGCCGGTGGCATTCAGCATTTCATGGATCACCTCTCAGGACCCCTGGCGAGCTGGTGGAAAGACCTCGGCAGCTTCACGGAATGGCCGGATGGGAGCAAACAAAACATCATTGATGGAGTTCTCCAGGAAGCCGACGGACGCACTTTGGACCAGTTAGCAGAAACGCGGGATGACGTGTTGCTGGGACTTCGCCAACTGCGCGCCAAGTATGCCGAAGCAGCGTCAACTCTGGCTAAGTAAGGAGCTGTAAGTATGCGTAATACCATCCCGCGAGTTGTTATCGTTGGCGGGGGCTTTGGCGGTTTGGCCGCCGCCAAGGCCCTCAAAAACGCTCCCGCTGAACGTTTTCTTGATCGACCGCACGAATCATCATCTGTTCCAACCCCTGCTTTACCAGGTAGCGACGTCGGTGTTGACGCCAGGGCACATCGGTACGCCGATCCGCGGGATTCTGGGGAAGCAGCAAAACACCACGGTGATCCTCGGCGACGTTACCGGTGTGGATAAAGACCAGAAACGTGTGTGGGTCAACGTCACCGATCGAAGATGTGTGCCGGTCCCGTACGATTTCCTGATCCTGGCGACTGGTGTCACTCACAGCTACTTTGGCCACGGCGAGTTTGCGGAATTCGCACCGGGACTGAAGAATCTGGCCGACGCTGTTGCGATTCGAAACAAGGTATTGCAGGCGTTTGAGCAGGCAGAGGCCGAGGAAGACCCCGCGCGGCACCGCGACCTCCTCACATTCGTTCTCGTCGGAGCCGGACCTACCGGCGTGGAGATGTCCGCCGCCATTTCCAATCTCGTCCACAACACACTAAAGTCCGAGTTCCGTCGCATCAATCCCGAGTCTGCGCGAATCATCCTCCTGGACATGGCGCCCCGGGTTCTCGGATCCTTTTCCGAGAGTATTTCCCAAGCGGCCAAAGAACGGCTCGGGAAGCTCGGAGTCGAGGTCCGTCTGGGACATGGGGTCGATCAGATTGACGCGGATGGCGTCATGGTCGCGGGGCAGCGCATTTCCAGCAAGACGGTCATTTGGACAGCAGGCGTGGCCCCATCTCCAGCCGGCAAATGGCTAAATGCTGGCACCGATCGCGCGGGGCGGGTGCGCGTTCAGCCGGATCTGTCGGTGCCGGATCATCCGGAGGTCTTTGTGGTCGGCGATACCGCCTCGCTCGATCAGGACGGTAAGCCGCTTGCCGGGTGTTGCGCAAGTCGCCATGCAACAAGGCCGCTACGCCGGAAGACTGATCGGCCGGCGCACCACCGGCAAATCTGCTCCCGCACCGTTTCGCTATTTCGATAAAGGCAACATGGCCGTAGTCGGAAAAGGCTTCGCTGTGCTGCAAAGCGGCAAGGTGCAATTGACTGGCTTTCCGGCATGGCTCGCGTGGGCCGGAGTGCATCTCCAGTTTCTGGCGCAGTCCAGCCTTCGCGTGAACGTCTTCGTGCAATGGGTGTGGACCTATTTGACGGGACAGAGGGGCTCCCGCCTGATCGTGAACCACCACGGCGTGGAACCGGTGAAGCCGGCGATGGAACAAATGCCGGCAGGATTAGCAACTTCGAGTAAGTGAGGATTCTACCGTTGCTCCATGATAAATCGATTCACCGAATCCACCTCGCCGGCGCCGGAGTACTGGTGAAAGCTGGGCCGGCGCAGTTTCCGGCGCCCGGGTGCGCATCGATGCCTGAATCAGTCTGAGGGAAGGTGCACAAGTGAACTTCTCTGACCCTTCGTTCTGGAGCCGCCTGCAATTCGGTTTCACGGTGGTTTATCACTATCTCTTTCCGCAACTCACGATGGGCCTGGCGTGGTTCCTGGTCTATTTCAAATTCCGGGCGCTGCGGACCGGGGACGGCCAAGCCAAATTGGTGGGCAAACATCAGCCGGTGACACTCGCTGCAACGGAAGGCCGATATGCAGCCAACCCTCTTGGAGCGAGCTTTCTCGACGCGGGCGTGGGCGGACTTCTCGAGGGCCCGGCGAATCCGAATCGCGGCTGGACGCCGATAGCGAAATCCTTCATCGGCAGATACAAGACACCCACCTTGCGAAACGTCGATAAGCGGCCGGGGGCCAGCTTCGTGAAGGCATATATGCACAACGGCTATCTGAAATCGCTCAAGGAGGTGGTCCACTTCTATAACACTCGCGATGCACTCCCGCGATGCCGGCCTGGCGATCCCGGAGAGAAGGTGAGTTGTTGGCCGGCGCCCGAACATACCGAAAACATGAACCGCCGGCAACTGGGCGACCTTGGGCGATCGATCGGCGCCGCAGGCGTGCTGATGCAGTGCCTTTGGCACCGTGTAGACGTGCCGCGCCGGGGGTGTGAAGGCAGCTTCCGTGGATGCCGTCTTTACGCTGGGCCGGTACTGCGAGGATATTTTCAATGATCCATACTCATTCTTTGGGCCGGGCCGTGCGACAGTATCGGGACCGGACTGCACTCGCTTCAAACGGGACACGGTCGCCTTTTCGGGAGGTCCACGATCGTGTTGCGGGCATTGTCAGCTCGCTCAAGCGACTCGGCTTTGGCCTGGGAGACCGGTTGGCTATTCTCCTCCCAAATGAGGCCGATTACATCGAGTTGGTATATGCGTGCGCGTGGCTCGGCGTGATCGCGGTTCCATTGAACACACGGCTGTCGCCAACAGAACTCGATCATGTGCTGACCGATGCAACCCCGCGAGGCCTGATACGTCACTCGTCAATGCCCGTCCCGACAGTGGAACTCCCCTGGCAGGTGGTTCTCGATAAGGAGCCCTTCGCCGTTAGCGGCGATGCCTGTCCTGATCCTATTTACGACCCCGAAGCCGTCCTGGCTCTCATTTACACTAGTGGCACAACGGGACGTCCGAAAGGGGCCGTGCTGACCCATGCAAGAATTCTGGCGAACGTACACCACGCGAACTACTGGATACCTCATAAAGAAGGTGGTGTGTATCTTCACGCGGCCCCAATGTTCCACATCGCAGATTTTCCGATCATGTTCGCCGGGCCGGCTTTCGGCGTGTGCCAGGTGACGATACCGAAGTTCAGCCCGGAAAGCTTCTGCGAGACGGTCCAACGCGAGCGCGTGACGCATACCATCCTCGTGCCGACCATGATCAATTTGCTGTCACAATTTCCAGATCTCCAGAAATATGACTTGAGCAGCCTGGAGGTCTTGGGATACGGCGGATCTCCCATGGCCCCTGAACTCATCCACAGGACGAAAAAGGGCCTGCCGAATGCGCAACTGGTTCAGGTCTACGGATTGACTGAAACCGGTTTTCTGACGGGTCTTGGGAACCATGAGCACACCGAAGCCAGGCTCATGTCTTGTGGGCGAACCTGTCCTGGTGTCGACCTGCGGGTGGTGGACAAGTTAGGGAAGGAAGTGGAGGCCGGGGCCCACGGCGAATTCGTAGCTCGAGGCGCGAATGTCATGTGCCGCTACTGGAACAATCCGGACGAAACAGCAGAGGCGCTCCGGGATGGACAATTTCGCACTGGAGACATCGGGTATCAAGATGCCGACGGCTACTTCTACATCCTGGACCGCTTGAAGGACATGATTGTCACCGGCGGCGAGAATGTTTACTCCGGGGAGGTTGAAGCTGTCATTTATGCGCACCCCGCCGTTCGGGAAGCGGCGGTCTTCGGAATACCCGATCCAAAGTGGGGTGAACTGGTGATGGCCAGCGTCGTGTTGAAGCCGGGGCGAGCGCTTAGCGTAGATGACTTGATCGCTCATTGCCGGCGGTCTCTGGCCAATTACAAAATTCCGCGACGCGTCGAGTTCTCGGAAACTGAGTTACCGAAAAGCGGCTCCGGCAAGATCCTAAAGCGTACTCTGCGCGATCGGTTTTGGGTTAGCCAGGAACGCGCTGTGAGTTGACGGACGACTGAGGTCCTGGTCTCCGCCCGTACTTTCAAAAACGCGTACATGTTGCATCTCCCCCATCATTCGGATCACCGGCCCGTAACTCGGATCAACATCTCCTGCCCGCTGGTGAGCGTGATCTTCTGGTGTCCATGGAAGGCGGTAGTTCCCAGTCCCCCTGCGCCGCCGACGATGGACCCGATCCCGGCGCCCTTACCGCCTCCGAAGATTCCACCCAGCAAAGCCCCGGCTCCCGCGCCTATCGCAGTGTGAACGATGGCTTTCCGTCCCCTGCGAGCCGACTCGATGGCGCCTTCAACGTCCACCTTCTCGCCGGATGGTGCATGGTAGAGCTCGACAATCTCGGCGTGAATCGGCGCGCGACGGCCATCGGGCATCACCAGGCGGTCGAAGCGAAGCACCATGCTGGTACGTCCCTTGATCTTGCCGGACATATCGACATCCGCGATGTGCCCGTATACCCTTGCATTCCGGTATTGCCCCTGGTCAACGACAGTTGCGCTGAACGGATCGGCGACCTGGGAGTCAACGCTCGTCAGCGTGTCATCCAAACGAATGCGGAGTGCGGTGTCCTCCGGCACTTCGAAGTGCGGGCTCGACGCCAGTGCCGCCGAGCACCCCATCGTGACTAGCAGAAACAGCGACCTGTGCAGAAAACTCACGGTTATACCTCCTGTTGTTTGAAAGATGACGGATAAGTGGGGGTCCACTGCGTCTCCGCGATCCGTTGACGCAGTTCCTCCTCGCTCAGCGAAGGAGCAACGCCGTCCTTTTGTGCTTCGATACCGACCGCAAACGCGATTTTCGCGGCAACCCTTCTGATCTCGCCGAGCGGCGGAAGTAGAGCAGCCGAAGAGTCTTTCAGGGCGGGCGAATTCGCGCCCAGCGCTCGCGCCGCCGCCAACATCATCGCTTCGGTCACGCGACTGGCGCGCGATGCGACCACACCCAGTCCCATCGCCGGGAAAATGTAAACGTTATTGCATTGCGCGATCGGAATCTTGCGCCCCCCGTAACTCACTGGCGTAAAAGGAGACCCTGTAGCCACCAGGGCGCGCCCTTCGGTCCACTGAATCAGGTCCCCGGCGTTTGCTTCAGATTTCGAAGTGGGATTCGAGAGCGGGAAGATGATCGGCCGCTCTACCTTTCGGGCCATTTCGCGAACGATCGGCTCGGAAAACGCGCCGCCCACCGTCGACAGCCCGATCAAGACTGTGGCGTCGATCTGTCCGATGACGTCGGCCAGACCGATGCGTCCATTGAAAGTTCGCGGCCACCCGGATACTCGGCCCTGCGGCTGCGCATATACGTTCTGCTCCGAAGAGAGGCCGGTTCGCCCGGAGTGAAGAAGGCCGTCTTTGTCAACCACCCAGAATCGGCTTCGTGCCTCGTGTTCGGATAGTCCCTCTCCTTTCATTGCTTCGCGTAAACCGTCCGCGACGCCGATGCCCGCCGATCCGGCGCCGAGCATCACGATCTGTTGGTCAATCAGTTTCTTTCCTGTCACGTTGACCGCTCCCAGGATTGCCCCGAGAGCCACAGCCGACGTTCCCTGAATGTCGTCGTTGAATGTCAGCAACTGGTCCTGATAGCGCTGCAAGATGGGCCTGGCATGAGACGTCGCGAAGTCCTCCCATTGCAGGCACACTCCGGGAAGCTCCTGCTTCACGGCCTGGACGAACTGATCGACAAAGTCGAAATACTCCTGGCCGGTGATCCGTTCATGACGCCAGCCGAGATACTCAGGATCTTTGAGCCGGTCGAAATTGTTGGTGCCGGCATCCAGGACGATCGGCAGCGTTCGCGCCGGATGGATGCCGCCAATCAGCGTATAGAGAGACAGCTTGCCGATCGGGATGCCGAGGCCGCCCGCACCCTGGTCTCCGATGCCCAGAATACGCTCGCCGTCGGTCACTACGATGACGTCGATATCGCGATTCGGGCGGCTGCGCAAGAGCCCGGCGATACCGTCGCGGAGAGGATAGGAAATGAAGAGCCCACGAGGCCGCCGGTAAATGTGGCTGAACTGCTCACACGCCTGCGCGACCACCGGCGTATAAACCATCGGCGTCATTTCCGCGATGTGATCGAGAAGGAGCCGGTAAAAGAGAACCTCGTTTGTGTCCTGCAAAGCGCGTAAGTAGATGTGCCGCTCCAGGTCGTCGTCTTTGCGCCGGTAAGCCTCGTAAGCGCGCCCTACCTGCTCGTCGAGAGTCTCTACCTGCGGAGGCAGAAGACCATGGAGGCCATACTCGCTGCGCTCCGCATCCGTGAAAGCCGTACCTTTGTTCAGTAATGGACGATCGAGCAGATCCATCCCGCGCCGTGAATTCACGCCGAGTGAATGAGAGGGTGTCTCTGTTGTAGCCATTTGCGCCTGTCCTTTCTTGCCTGAAGCGTTTTCGAATTCTTAACGCAGAAGGTTCACTGTTGCCAGATCGATGATTTCGTCCCCGCGTCCGCTGAGGACGGCCTTCATCATGAACAGGCTGAACCCCCTGGCCTGCTCCAGGGTGATCGTCGGCGGCATCGAAAGTTCCTGGCGAGGCACCGGCACCTCGACCAATGCGGGACCGTCGAATTTCAGCGCCTTCGCAATTGCCGGTTCCACCTGGTCCGGAGTCTCTGCCCGGATCCCAAGGAGTCCTGCTCCTTCGGCGATTTTAGTGAAGTCCGGATTGTGCAGGTGCGTTCCGAAGTCGAGTATGCCGGCCGCTTTCATCTCCAGCTCGACAAAAGCCAGTGCATCGTTCTTAAACACGATCAACTTTACCGGCAATTGGTGCTGCCGCAGCGTGAGCAGGTCGCCCATAAGCATCGCGAACCCGCCGTCGCCCGACATCGAGATCACCTGCCGCCCGGGATGACTGACCTGCGCACCGATCGCCTGGGGTAGCGCATTGGCCATGGACCCGTGGTTGAAGGACCCAAGAATCCTCCGTTTCCCGTTCATCGTGAGATACCGCGCGGCCCAAATGGTCGGAGTTCCTACGTCGCAGGTGAAAATCGCGTCGTCCGCCGCGAGTCGATCGATCACACGGGCGACATATTGCGGGTGGATCGGTTTGCCGGGAGTCGCGGTTGCCAACTCGTCCAGGCCCTTGCGCGCCTTGCGGTATTGCTCGAGCGCCTCTTGCAAATGTTCTTCGTATTGGTTTTGCTTCAGCTTTGGAAGAAGAGCCTGTAGCGTGGTCCTGGTATCCCCCACAAAGCCGAAATCCACCTTGCTGCGCCGTCCGAGTTGCTCTCCGCGAAGGTCGATCTGCACTACCGTCGCATCTTTCGGAAAGAACTGCTGATACGGGAAGTCCGTTCCGATCATGAGCAGCAGATCGCAATTCATCATCGCGTAGTAGCCGGAGGAGAATCCCAGCAGACCTGTCATGCCCACGTCGAACGGGTTATCGTACTCAATGAATTCTTTTCCCCGCATCGCGTGAACGATGGGCGCTTGCAGCATGCCTGCCACTTGAATCAGCTCGGCATGCGCCCCGGCGCACCCCGCGCCGGCCAGAATCGTTACCTTCTCCGAGCGATTTAGAAGATCCGCGAGTATATTGAGTTCGTCGGGGGACGGACAAACGATGGGCCTTGGCTCGGTAAAGCGCAGACGAGGCACTTCCTCGACCGCATTTCGCAAGGCTACATCGCCCGGCAGGGCAATCACGGCAACGCCGCGCTTGGAAATCGCCGTCTGTATGGCAATTTCGAGCACGCGGGGCATCTGCTCGGGCTGCGAGACCAATTCACAGTAATGGCTGCATTGCGCGAACAGATGCTCCGGATGGGTTTCCTGAAAATATCCACTCCCGAGTTCGCCACTGGGTATCTGCGCAGCGATGGCCAGGACCGGTACGCGGCTGCGGTGGCAATCGTAGAGGCCGTTGATCAAATGCAGATTGCCCGGACCGCAGCTTCCGGCACAGACCGCCAGTGTGCCCGTAAGATGGGCTTCCGCGCCCGCGGCAAAAGCAGCCGTCTCTTCATGGCGCATCCCAACCCAATCAATATCGCCCCTCGCGCGCATGGAGTCCGTAATCCCGTTCAGCGAGTCGCCGGACACTCCGTAGATTCTCCTGACGCCCGCTTCCGCAAGAACCTCCACCAGCAGATCCGCGACTTTCTTCCTGGCCATTTGCAATCCCCTCCACGTCTTCTAAAGCGATACCGCCCGAAACCGCACTTTGAACGAGAAGCAACCGCGATGCCAAACGAATCGCCACCTGAAACAGGCCAGAGTCAAAGCGGGTTCCGCGGTTCACGGCCGCAGAAAGGAAAGGCTCTCAAGACGGAGGTGTCACATTATCGGAGGGACGTGTCGAATTGCCGACTTCATACCCGCCTGGGCAACTTGCCCTCCGCGTTCCGATGCGCTGGGCGTTGCTCCGAGCCGCATCATCGCCACGAGTCCGCAATATTCCACAGTTGAGCCGCTCGCTGCTGGCGAATCGACAGGTCTGGCGAGATCGCCAATAGGCGCACTGGTTCGAGCTGTTCGGATTGTGCTCCGATATGGCAATGCATGTGCATCGTAGAGAGCATCAGCCGGAAGGAAGCTGAAACTAATGGCATCGCTTCACACACAGTTGGATCCCACCAGGAGAGGCCGGGAAGCCGCATCGCTCGCGTCGCACCTGCAAAAGTGCATTGTAGGCCAGGACGAAGCTGTTGAGCAGATCGTCAACATCTATCAAAAACATCTCTCGGCCATCAGTTCCCCGGGCCGGCCGATTGGCAATCTGCTGTTTCTGGGTCCGACCGGTTCGGGCAAGACGCGGATCGTCGAAGCGACTGCGGAGGCACTGGTCGGAAATTCGCACGCGGTGATCAAGATCGACTGCGCGGAGTTCCAGCACAGCCACGAGATTGCCAAGCTGATTGGCTCGCCTCCTGGCTATCTTGGCCACCGTGAAACCCATCCCTTGCTTAGCCAGGAGGTGCTAAACGCGCACCATACCGAAAAGTGCAAGGTGAGCTTTGTTCTTTTCGACGAAATCGAAAAGGCAAGCGATGCGCTTTGGAATCTCTTGCTGGGGATTCTGGACAAGGCGACACTGACACTCGGCGACAACCGCCGGGTCGATTTCTCTCGCGCTCTCATTTTCATGACCAGCAACCTGGGTGCAATGGAGATGAGCAATGTCATGGCTCCGAAGCTGGGCTTCAGGGCGGCGGATAACCAGTCGCAAAACATCTCCTCCGACGGCCGGCTGAAGGCGAGGATCGCCAGCGCCGGTGTCGAGTCCGCCCGGAGGAAGTTCACGCCGGAGTTCATAAACAGGCTGGACAAGATTACGGTCTTCAAGCCGCTTGGCGATGCGGAACTTCGCAGAATCCTGGATATCGAGATGCGGATCGTGCAACAACGAATCCTGGCTGCCGGCGGGAACCCGTTCCTGTTTACGTGCAGTTCCGCAGCCAGAGGTTTCCTTCTCTCGGAAGGGACGGATATGAGGTATGGCGCCAGGCACCTGAAGCGGGCTATTGAACGCCATCTTGTGCAGCCGCTATCCAACCTGATCGCGACCGATCAGATATGCGCTGGCGACTCGCTCCTGGTGGATTACGACGTGAAGTCGGGACGCATGGTTTTCGTGAAGGACGGCGAGGGCATTCCGCCGAACGTCATGGCCGAAGTGGCCGACGCGGTCCTTCCGTTTCCTGCGATGACTCAGGGGAATGGAGCGGGCAACAATCAGAATCGGAACACCTGGGGTGGAAGGCGCAAGGCGTCCTGAGCCTGCTCATTCTCGCTACGTGAGGAACCTGGGCCTTTTCGAGCCGCGCCGGACACTTGATAACGAGCGAGCCGGCGGTGTCTTCACACTGCCAACCGGCTGCGCGTCCTTTCACGCGCGAGCCCCCGTTTTTGCATTTTGCTGATTAGCGTCGTTCGGGCCATGCCAAGACGAGCCGCGGCGCCGAACTTGCCGCCCACGATCCAATTGCTCTCCTCCAATACCTTCAAGATGTGGTCCCGCTCAATGTCCTCCAATGTGGCGGGCTCCGTCCGAATCAGTATTCGGGACGGCAGCGGCGGCATCTGCAGTACTTCTCCCTTCGTCAAGATGACTGCGCGTTCGATGAAGTTCTGCAACTCTCGAATATTTCCGGGCCACGCATAGCGCATCAGAGTGTCCATCGCCGGCTGCGAAATCTTCGAGATCCCCTTGGACATCCGTTCGGCAAACTTCTGAACGAAATGCGCTACCAGCATCGGAATGTCTTCCAGGCGCTGGCGCAGCGGCGGAACGGCGATCGGAAAGACGTTCAGCCGGTAATAGAGATCCATCCGGAACTGCTTCTCCGCGACAAGGCTGGCAAGGTCCTGATTGGTAGCAGCCACGATGCGGACATCCACGTGACGGGTGTAGGTACTGCCCAGCCGCTCGAACTCCTGCTCCTGCAAGACGCGCAGCAGTTTCGCCTGCAACTCCAGGGGAATGTCGCCGATTTCGTCCAGGAACAGCGTGCCGCCGTTCGCCGCCTCGAACCGGCCTACTCTCTGCGTTACGGCCCCGGTGAACGCGCCCTTCTCGTGACCGAAGAGCTCGCTCTCCAGCAGGTCCAATGGGATTGCCGCACAGTTCAGCTTAATGAAAGGGCGGTCACGGCGATGGCTCTCGGTGTGGATGGCGCTGCGCGATGAGTTCTTTGCCGGTGCCCGTTTCGCCTTCGATCAGAACCGTGGAGTCGGTAGGGGCCACTGTCCGAACTTGATCCAATAGTCCACGAAGAGCCTGGCTTGACCCCACGATGCCTTCCAATTCGTTCCCGCTTTCTCTCGTTCGCGCTGCGACGCTGGAGTTGTTGATCAAGGTCAATGTACGGGTCAGCGCGCCTCGGCCGCGCTTCAGCCTGTGTCGTTCTGCGATCCGATGATTTGCCGGCGATTCCCGTTCCGCTTCGCAGGAATGGAGAACACGATTGTGAAAAGTGTAAGCAACTGATGCCACAACCTTGTTCCTTTCCCGGAGGGCGCTCGCTTTTTCTGCGGCCGCTCCTTCGTCTCTGTCCCTGATTCTGCGCTGGATGCGCGCGTGCGAACAACCCCAAATCGAGGGCCGGCCATGTACCGAATCGTTGAGACCCGGGTTCACTCTTTAGTGGGAGATGAGCGGGGGCCTACGGTTCGCGAATCAGCCGTTTTCTTCCGAACAGCCGGGCGTCGATCGACCAGGCCCCAGGCCCGAGCATGGCCAGCGCCGCGCCCATGGAGGCCAACAGGATTTGGGCCCAGGGGTCGCCTGTTCCCGAAAACGCGGACCACAGCGCAAAAATCGAGAGCGCGCCACCGGCGATGGGCGTCCACAGACCGGCGCACAGCAACAGCCCGGCAAGGCCTTCGATCACCGTCTTTAATAACATGGGCTCTGAAGCCAATCCGGTTACGGCATAGTGGAAAGCGGCGATGGCAGCCATCAGCCGGAGACACAAGAGGCCCATTCCAGGCACGCCACGAGCGAAGGTGGAATATAGGCGCTGCAAGACGCACGATCCCTTGTAAGTGTACTGGTCTGTATGGGCAGTCAAAACCCTCAATGGCAG
>CAWKYG010000032.1:0-17586 GCA_963853855.1 uncultured Solibacteraceae bacterium
AGTCGTGCTGCACTCCGGGAAGCGTCTGGACTATACCGATATCGCCATGCTGGCCGCCTTCGGCCACACCCGCATCTTGGCGCACCGCAAACCTGTGGCGGCCATCGTCGCTACCGGCGATGAGATCGTGGAAGTCGGCCAGCGGCCCGAGGATTTCCAGATCCGCAATTCCAACGCCTGGTCGCTCGCCGCGCAGGTAACCCGCGCCGGCGGCGTGCCGCGCGTTCTGCCCATCGCGCGCGATACCCTGGAGCACACCCGTGCCGCTATCGCCCAGGGACTCGAGGCCGACCTGCTCCTGCTCTCCGGCGGTGTTTCCGCCGGCAAGTACGACGTCGTGGAACAGGTGCTCGCCGGCTTGGGCGCCGAGTTCTTTTTCGATCGCGTGCTCATTCAGCCCGGCCAGCCCCTGGTCTTCGGACGCGCCGCCGGCAAGTTCTTTTTCGGCCTGCCCGGCAACCCGTCCTCCACCATGGTGACCTTCGAGATTTTCGCGCGCGCCGCCCTGGAACTGCTCGGCGGCCAGCAGGAGGTGGCGCTTCCCATGACCTTCGCGCGCCTCACCCGCGAGTTCCGCCACCGCCCCGGACTCACCCGCTTCCTCCCCGCGCGCCTAAGCGCCGATGGCGCCGAAGTCACGCCCGTCGAATGGCACGGCTCGGGCGATATCCCCGCCCTCACTCGCGCCAATGCCTACCTTGTCGCCGATCCGGACCGGGCCGAATATCCTCCCGGCGAGTGGATCCGGGTGCTCCCTAAATGACCAAACTCTCTCACTACGATTCGCACGGCACCGCCCGCATGGTGGACGTCTCCGCCAAAAGCGAAACCCTCCGCACCGCCCGTGCCCGCGCCTTCGTGCGCATGTCACCATCGGTGTTGAAGAAGCTGCCCCACAATCCCAAGGGCAATCCGCTCGAGATCGCCCGCATCGCCGGCATCGCCGCCGCCAAACGCACCAGCGACCTCATCCCGCTCTGTCATCCCCTCATGCTGACTCATGCGGACGTAGACGTCTCCCTGCGCAAAGACGGAGTCCGCATCGTCGCCAGCGCGACCACCACCGGGCAGACCGGTGTCGAAATGGAGGCACTCACCGCCGCCTCCGTCGCCGCGCTTACGGTCTACGACATGACCAAGGCGCTCGACAAGTCCATCGAGATTCGCTCCGTGTACCTGCTCGCCAAGACCGGCGGGAAAAGTGGCGATTATCGCCGAAAAGGCAAACATGACTAACGCCGCCGTTTTGACCATCAGCGATTCCTCCAGCGCCGGCAAACGGCCCGACAAATCCGGGCCCGCTGTGCGTGAACGGCTGGAACAACTGGGCTGGAGCGTCTCAGTGGTCGAGACCCTTCCCGATGAAGCGCCGCAGATCAGCCGGCGACTCTCTACTCTGGCGGACAGCGGGCTTGTGGCCGCCATCTTCACCACCGGCGGCACCGGCCTCGCCCCCCGCGACGTGACTCCCGAAGCCACCCGCGCCATTCTCCACCGCGAGATCCCGGGCTTCGGCGAACTCATGCGCTCCAGCGGACGCACTTTCACGCCCCTCGCCTCGGTCTCCCGTTCCCTCGCCGGAACACGCGGGCAGGTGCTCATCGTCAATTTGCCGGGCTCGCCCAAAGGTGCCGTGCAATCCCTCGATGCTATTGTGGAATTGGTGCCACACGTGCTCGATCTTCTCAGAGGGCGGACCAGCCACGCCGCCGCCACCCAGGAGTAGGTATGTTCAGAATCCTCTTACTGACGCTCGCCACCGGACTGATCTTCGCCCAGCAGCAAACCCCTCCCGCGCAGACGCCCCCCGCTCAGGCGCCCCCGCAGGATATGCCCATGCAGAAGATCGTCGTGAGCACCGAACGCGTCGTGGCGCCAGTCGTTGTCTTCGATCAGCGCGGCAACACCGTGTCCGGTATCCGCGCCGATGAGTTTCACCTCTACGACAACGATAAAGAGCAGAATATCAGCGTGGACGAAACCTTCGTGCCCATCTCCATGGTGATCGCCATTCAGAGCAATGCCGAGGTGGAGAAGATCCTGCCCCAGGTGAACAAGATTGGCAATCTGATCAAACCGCTGCTCCTCGGCGATCTCGGCGAGGCTGCCGTCATTTCCTTCGATGCGCGCGTCAGGGTGATGCAGGATTTCACTTCCGACCCCGACAAGATCACCGCCTCGGTGCGCAAGATTTATGCCGGCGGCACGTTCGCGCACCTCAATGATGCCGTGGACGAAAGCATCCGCATGTTGCGGGCGCGCGGAAACGCCCGCGGCGGGAACCGCCGGCTGATCCTCTTGCTCATCAGCGAAACCCGCGACTATGGCAGCTCCGCCACGGCCCGCGAAACCCTCATCGAACTGCAATTGCGCAACATCCAGGTCTACCAGGTGACCATGTCCCGCCTGCTTGGCAAACTCACCGCGGCCCCGGATGTGAAGTATGACACCGCCCCACCCGCCATGGTCCCCATGCCCCCCGGCGTCGCCGCTACGCCCACAACCGTCATGCAGACTTATGGCACCGAGGGCAACAGCGCCACTTTCATTCCGCTCCTCATGGAGATTTACCGCGACGCCAAGGCCATCTTCAAAACTACCCCGGTACAGGTCTATACCAAGGGCACCGGCGGTGAAGAATATCCTTTCTACGGCGGCCACGGATTGGAAGAGGCCGTGCAGAAAATCGGAGAGGAACTGCACAGCGAGTACACTCTCAGCTACAGCCCGAACAACAAGGAAGAGGGTGGCTTCCACCGGATTCAGGTCTCGGTGTCCGGCCACCCCTACATCGCCAAAAACGGCATCAAGGTCCGCCCGGGATATTGGGCCGCCACCCACTAATGAGCTTCTGTGGGGCAGCCCTTCAGGCTGCTGCGGACTTTAGTCCGCTTTCTCATCGTTTGGACGCCGCTTGCATCCGCGGGATAACCTCGTTCGAGTCACGGAACCACACGGCCGCTTCGCCCGAAGCCACATCCCCGGACGCAATGCCTCTGGCAAACTTCTCGACTGCCTTGCCCGACTCCGGCCCGCACACCGCCAGAATGCTCACCGCTTTCAGCGCCGCCTCAGACATCACCTCCTCCGCCAGGTCGATCACGATCCAATGCGGACGCCCCTCGCGCCGTTTCTTCTCCTGAAGTTTTGCCAGCAGCGAGCCCACGAGGCCGGACCGCTTCTTCACGCCCGCCAGGTTGACTGCCACGTTCGCCGCGGGATTGTCCAGAACCCGTAACACCTGTTCGCAGGAAGGCCGATTCTCCTTGCTCCCGAGGGAAGCCAATCCCGCCACATTCCCGTACTCGCCCGCGCCGTCGATGACGCACACCTGGTAATCGCGCGCCGTCAACCGCTCCATCAGCCCCGCCACAAATGTCGATTTCCCTCCGCCGCATGGACCGCCCACGAGCATTGTCTGGTCTCCGGCATCGATACGAATATCGCGTCCGTCCGCGAGGCCGAACAGCACCGCGTGTTTTTCGCTGCTCCGCGGCAGCGAGCGCAAATCGTCTTCCAGGATGCGGCCGATCAACTGCGCTACGCCGGCGCCTTGGCGCCCTTCGGTCACCAGGTCCACCCGCTCCTTCAGTGCCGGTATGGCATTCGCGACGGCGACGGAACACTCGCAGCAGTGCAGAAAGGCGTGATCGTTTTCCGCATCGCCCACGCCCGCGATATTGTGGCGCGAAAGCTTCAACTCGGCCAGTGCATAATTCAAGCCGGTCATCTTGTTCACTCCCGTGGGCAGCACCATCACCGCGTCCTTGTTGAAAATCATTTGCAACTCGAGTCCCAGGTCGCGAATACTCTCCAGCACCGCCGTCTCATGCGGATGCCACGTGGCCACGATCACATCGCCCTGGCTGATACCGGTCACCTGGCGCGCTCGCAGGCTGACCACGAATTGTTCCGGAGGCCGCTCCGCCAGCACCCGCTTCTCCCTGGTAGACGGATTGAAAAGCACCGCTCCGTTCTCAGCCACCACCCGGTCAAAAATATTCAGGTGCGCGAAAACTGTCTCCAGGTCCGGCAATTCCCTGCCGGTCACCAGAATCAACTTCCGCCCCGATCGGCGAAACTGTGCGAGAGCTTCGAGAGTCGCTGTATCCACCCGCCCGTCATGGGCGATCGTACCGTCGTAGTCCGTGGCTAAAGCCTGATATCGCATACAAATCCATTGTGCACGCTACACGCGAATGGCCACCGGAGCCCACACAGCATAAGCGGAACTAATAAATGTAAGCGCTGGAATTAGTTCTTGCGAATCCGCGCACACCGCGGTATTATCATCCAAATTCTCACGAGTTAGTTGGAGCTTTCAAATGCAAGATCTGCACTTTGAACGGGGCCCCTTCTGTCTTCGGAGCGGCTTTGGGCCGTTTTCCTTCGTAAATTCTCTGGCCCTGGTCCTGCTCGCGCTGGCCTTACTGGCCTCCTCCGTGCAAGCCCAGGTGGTCTCCGGAACGATCTCAGGCACCATCACCGATCAGACCGGCGCCGTCATTCCAGGCGCCTCGATCACCGCGACTGACCCCGCCACCGGTCAGTCCTTCAAGACCGTCTCCGATCAAGCCGGCAACTACACCCTGACCAACCTGCCCAACAGCGACTACCGCCTCACGGTGGAGCATGCCGGCTTTGCGAAATCCGAGATCGGCCACGTCGTGGTTTCGGTATCGCGCACCACCCCTGTGCCGGTAAAACTCGAAGTCGCCACCACCGGCACCTCTGTGATGGTCGAGGCCAACACGGCTGCCGTCCAGACCGAGAGCGCCGAGTTGAAAAACACCATCGACCGCGCTCAACTGGACACCATCCCCCTGCCCACGCGCAATCCCCTCGACCTGGTGAAGACCTTCGCCGGAGTGCTGACGCCCAACAACGGCGCGGGCACGGCGGGCGACGCATTTGTGAACGGCCTGCGCGGAAACACCACCAACCTCACGCAGGACGGCATCAACGTGCAGGATAACTTTGTCAAGACCAGCGGCTTCTTCGCCATCAGCGCGCCCATTGCCGATTCCATCGGTGAATTCAACATGACCGTAGGCGGCGTGGGCGCCGATGCCGGGTTCGGCTCCGCGCAAGTGACTATGATCACCCAGCGCGGTACCAATTCCATCCACGGCGAGGCCTACTGGTATCAGCGCACCAGCTACCTGAATGCCAACTCCTGGTTCAATAACCTGAGCGGCTTGTCCACGCCGTTCCAGTTGCAAAACCGCCTCGGCGGCACGCTCGGCGGACCGGTCTACATCCCCAAGATCTATCACGGCAAGAACCGGAGCTTCTTCTTCGTCTCCTATCAGGCGTATCGCGAGCCGCGCTCGCAGCCGCGCACCCGCACCGTCATGACCACCTCCGCGGAGCAGGGCCTGTTTACTTATACGCCCACTACCGGGGCGCTCCCGTTACCGCGAACCTGTTGAACGTAGGAACCATCGGCAGCACCGGAGCCCAACCCACCATCAACAGCGGCGTGATGGGGATCTACACCAAGTACGTGCCGCAGTCCGGCTATACCGATGCCGGCTGTGGATCCGGTGACGGCATCAACATCCGCTGCATCGCGCTGAACCTGGCCGGTAAGAACAATATCAACTACTACACCGTGCGCGGCGATCAGCAGATCGGCAACAGGCATTCCATCGAGTTCGTCTTCAACGAAGCGCAGTTCAACACCGCTCCGGATTTCCTCAACAGCAACGAGCCGGCATTCCCGGGCGCTCCCTGGTCGGGCGGGCAGATTTCCCTCCGGCAGGTGTTTGTGTGGGCACTGCAATCCACCCTGAGTCCCACCAAGACCAACGAGTTTCGCGTGGGCTTCCAGCGCGCGCCCGTGTCTTTCGCCTATGGCAACACGTTTGGTGAGACAGGCGGCGCGCAGGTAGCCTACTCCACGGTGACCAGCCCCATTGAGACCACCACCAATCTGCCGCAGGGCCGCAACACTCCGGTGCGCCAGTTCATCGATAACTTCGCCTGGGTGAAGGGCGATCACCAACTGCGCTTCGGCGGCGAATATCACTGGCTGCTGGCCAATTCCTATCTCTATAACACGGTGTTCCCGCGCCTCACCCTGGGGAGTAACTCGGCCAACTCGGACAATCTGAGCGCGTCCACCCTGCCCGGTATCAGCGCCGCGGAACTTACCAAGGCGCAGTCGGTGTTCGACAATATTACCGGCCTGATGTCCGCGGTTTCGGCGGGCTACAACCACACGTCCCCCACCTCCGGCTACGTGCAGGGCGTGCCCGAGCAATACACCCCGGTGCAGCAGAACTGGGCTTTCTACGCGCAGGATTCCTGGAAGGTCAAGCGCAATGTGACCCTGCAATACGGCACACGGTGGGAATATCAGGGCCCGTACGACGCGCGCAACGGCCTGGTGTTGCTGCCGCAGAGTAACGTGCAGAGCCTGTACGGTCCCACTCCCGTCGGATCGCTGTTCTCCCCCGGAACCACCAACGGGGCCACCGACGTTCTGCTGACTCTTCAGGGCGGCCAAAACGGCCACCCCGTCACCAATCGCGACCTCAACAACTTCGCGCCTTTTCTCGGCATCGCGTGGGACCCCCAAAGCAACGGCAAAACGTCCATCCGAGCCAACTTCTCCACGCATTACGTGCAGGATGGCTTCACTTTCTGGACTCCCGCCACCACCAGCAATACCGGCCTGTTCAGCACCTTCAGCAACAGCACGCCAACCGGCGTATTCTCCAGTTCCAACTTGCAAATCCCCAAGCCCACCTCCGATGGCTCGTTCCCCGTATCGCAGGTGGCCAACTGGATCAACAGCGGCGGCAGCGCCAACCTGACCGCCTACAACCCCAACCTCCGGACTCCGTACGTTCTCGAGTGGAGTCTGGGAGTGCAGCGTGAGTTGATCAAACACACCACCATCGAAGCCCGCTTCGTAGGCAACCACGCCGTCAAGCAGTTTCGCAGTTACAGCATCAACGAGCAGGACTGGGCCGGCGGCCTCTTGCCGGAATTCGTCAACGCCCAGACCAACCTCGCCATCAATGCCAAAAACGGCGTCAGCAGCAGTTTTGCGCCCAACGGATTCGCCGGGCAGCAGGCCACCCCCATCCTCAGCAAAATCTTCTCCGGAGTAGCCAATAGCGCGGCCTTCGGCAGCAGCACATTCATCACAGACCTGAACCAGAACAACATCTACCCGATGTACAACACCATCCGCACCTCGCCCACTTACCGCGCGAACATCCTGGGTTCGGCCGCCAACAATCCGACCAGCTTTCCGCTGAATTACTTCGTGGCCAATCCCTGGGCCGCCAGCGCCAACCTCATCACCAACGCCAGTTGGTCGCACTACGACGCGCTTGAAGTGGAATTCAAAAAGGTCTACGGCAGCGGGTTGTCGATCCAGGCCAACTACACCTTCAGCAAGGTGCTGACGGATGTGCAGTTTGGCGAATCGCAAAGCGAGGGGCAGAACTATCAGTCCCTCGCCAATACCGGGCTGGATAAATTCCGCGCGGATTTCGATGTCCGCCAGTCCTTCGGAATGGTGCTCCAGTACTCCATTCCGGTGGGCCATAACAAGCAGTTCTTCTCCTCGATGCCCCGCTGGGCCGACGCCATCGCCGGCGGTTGGGCCATCAACAGCAACACGCACTGGCAGACCGGCGCGCCCATCACCATCAGTTCCAATCGCCAGACCATGGCTTCGGGCATCACGTCTACACCGATTCTCATGAACATGAGCATTGCCCAGTTGCAGTCCAACATGGGAGTCTACCGGACCGGCAACGGTGTGTACTGGATGAACCCCAATACCGGCCTGTTCACAATTAAGGGTTCGACCGCGTCGGCGAACTTCTGCACCGCCGGCCAGACCACGCCGTGCTGGATGGAGCCCAACCCTGGTTCGTACGGAAATGTGCCGATCCTGGGCACCACCGGCCCGCGCTTCTTCGACCAGGACCTTTCGCTGGTGAAGAACATCCCCATCAAAGAGCGCCTGGCTTTCGAGATGCGCCTGGAGGCGTTCGATGTGTTTAACAACCCCAACTTCGGCGGCGCCACGCTGTCTTTGGATTCGACCACGTTCGGCCAGTTGACCAACACCGTCGATACCGCGCGCGGCGGCGGCGTCACTTCGCGCATCATGCAGTGGGCCATTCGCGTACACTTCTAGAGTCCGGCGGGGGCTCGCAGGCCTTTGGTATACACTGTATACATGGCCCCGAGCCCCACCGCCCGCAAAATCATCGCAGCCGCCCGCCTGTTTCTGCACGAGGAAGGCGCGGATGCGGTCACCATGCGCCGTGTCGCCAAAGCCGCGGGCATTACCCCTATGGCGGTGTACCGTCACTTTGCCGATCATGCCGCTCTCTTGAACGCGCTGGCGGACGACGGATTCTACGAGTTGGCCTCCCGGCTGGCGCGAACCCCCGCTACCGGCGGCATTGAGACCCGCCTCGCCAGAGTCCTGAATGTCTTCCTGAAGCATGCGCTCGAAAACCCGCGCCTCTTCGAGTTGATGTTTCTCAAGCCGCGCGCGGGCGCACGCCGTTATCCGCAAGACTTCAAGGCGCGCCGTTCGCCCACCGCCAACCCGGCAGCCCAACTGATTCAGGAAGGCATGGCGAGCGGCTTTTTCCGCAAGGACGACGCCTGGGAAATCGCCTTTGCCATGGGCGCCCTGCTGCAAGGCCTCATCATGCTCTACCTGGGCGGACGCCTGGACATGTCCGAAGCCCGCTTTCGCGCCCTGTGCCACAGATCCCTTCGGAGATACCTCGATGGCATTCGCAACTAACCGCCGCCCCACCGTCGAGGCCCTCATCGCGATTCTGTCCACGTTCCTGCTGGTCTGGTTCGGCTACGGGCTGGACCCGCATTGGCCCCTCCTATGGTTCGCGCCCTTGCCCGTCTTGCTGTTCGCCTTGCGCCATTCCTGGCAGGGTGCGGCGCTGGTGGCATTCGTTTCCTGGCTGGGCGGTTGCTTCGATTTCTGGCATTATTTCCAGTTGCTGCAGACGCCGTTCGTAGTATGGTTGAGCGTCTTCTCCACCGGTGCGCTGGTATTTGCAGCGGCGGTGCTGTTGTTCCGCGCACTGGCGCGGCGCGGTTCCCTGTGGACCGCGCTGGCGGCATTTCCGGCGGCCTGGGTCTCATACGAATACGTGCGTAACCTGACCACGCCGCACGGCACCGCGGGCTCTGTCGCTTACACCCAACTGGAATTCCTGCCGTTTCTGCAACTGGCCTCCCTCGCCGGTCCCTGGGGCATGAGTTTCGTCATGCTGCTGTTTCCAGCCGCGCTCGCCCTGGGCCTGCATCGGCGCCGGTCCCAGCCGAAACAGGCGATGCGCATCCTGGGTGGCTCTCTGGCCGGCATTCTGCTGGTGCTGATCTTCGGCGCGGTCCGCCTGGCGCTGCCCCCGCCGCGGCAGGAAGTCAAAGTGGGGCTGATCGCCTTCGATGAGCCCGCCGGTAACCCGGTCGCTTCCGAAGGCGCGGAGACGGAGCGCCTGTTCCGCGGGTATGCCGCCGCCATCCGCGGCCTCGCTGCCCGGGGAGTTCGTGCGATCGTCCTTCCCGAAAAGACCGGCGTCGTCGTCGAGCCCGATGCCGGCCGCACCGGCGAACTCTTTCAACAGTTGGCCACCGAGACCCAGACCACCATCGTTGTCGGTGAGGTGCGCGTGACTCAGAGTGCGAAATACAACCAGGCCCGCATTTACACGCCCGCCGCCTCCGTCCGCACCTACGACAAGCACCACATGCTTCCGCCCTTCGAATCCAACCTGAAACCCGGTGTCAGCCTGACGTTCCTTCCCGAAGGAGCCGAAACCTGGGGCGTGGCCATCTGTAAGGATATGGATTTCACGCCCCTCTCCCGCCGTTACGGACTGGCAGGAGTGGGACTCATGCTGGTGCCCGGCTGGGATTTTCGAGTGGACCGGTGGTGGCACGGCCACATCGCCGTCATGCGCGGCGTGGAAGATGGCTTCAGCGTGGTACGCTCCGCCAGGGACGGCAACCTGACCGTCAGCGACAATCGCGGCCGCATTCTCGCGGAAATCCGCAGCGACTCGGCGCCTTATGCCAGCCTCGTAGCGGAGGTCCCCACGGCGCACGACGCCACGCTCTACACTCTGCTGGGCGATTGGTTCGCGTGGTTCGCCCTGGCGCTGCTCGCGTTTTCGCTCCTGCGGCTCTCCCGTATTTTCTGATGCTCACGCGTTGCGGCTGGCCTTCGAGTAGTGATAGGTGAGCACCGCAGGGTATCGCCGCGATTGCGCACGTCGCTGTCGGTCCCCAAAACCCTGAGGTTCGCCGTCTCGTGAACATCGCTACACACGTCTACGTGTTCTTGATCGGACTCGGCGTCCCGCTGTACAGCGCGGCGGCCTTTTCCCTAAGAATAAGGGCGTCGGATAACTGGTGTTAAGAATGTCCTTGACCGCCGAGCCCGTGGCCGGAAAGCGCGTCTGGAGATCTTGCAGATGCGGGCAGCCTCCGCTACCGCAGTGCCTTCTGCGCCTTCTCTTCTTCGCCCCATTGGAGCGGCGTGGGGCCGGAGAGCTTGAGGAATAACTGGTAGTCGGCGCGCGCTTCTTCGCGTTTGCCCTGCTTTTCGGCCACCACTCCGCGCAGATAGTAGAGGCGTGGGAAATACAAAGACGTAACCAGGGCCGGCCCGGTCATCGGCGGCGCGGGATTGAACTTCAACAGCGGCGCGGCTTCGTTTTCCTTGCCGGTCTCGACCAGTGCCCACGCTTCCAGCACCGGAAGAGAATCGTCCGTGTTAAGTCCGCTTTCGGCGGACTTGGCGAGCAGCGCCTCCGCCTCGGCGAAGTTCTTGTTCAAAAGAAATGCGTAGGCCAGCCATAGATCTCTCAATGGCGCAGCTCCCGCGTTGCGGAATAGCTCCCCGGCGCGAGCGTTCCACTCCGGCGCCGCGGCCGGCGGCTGCGCCAGAAATCGCACCAGGGCCACCGTGGGTGCGGTTTTCGGATCGGCGACCTGCTCTGCCTTGCGCACCATGTCGCCCGCGCCTGTACGATCGCCCAACATCAGGCTCCACAGCGCCAGCTCGGAATATGCGTTTGACGCCAGTTCCTTGAGCGGTCCGCTTTCCGATTGCTGCGCGAAGGCCAGAAGTTGCTGGTACGCCTGCTTGCGCCGCCCGGACAGCCAGAGCCATTCGGCCTGGTGGTAGGGAACCGCCGGATCGTGAGCCGCCGTGTGCGCCGCGTCGGACTGCTTCTGAAGTGCATCGGCCCCGGCCACGTCGCCAGTCATCAGCCGTGCCATGGCGGCCTTAAACAAGTCTCCGCCACCCTGGAAATTCGGGTCCTTCTTCACCACCTGCAGATACAGCCTGGCGGCTTCCTGCGGATTGCCGGAAACCAGGTAGACGTCCCCCATCGAGTCCAGCGCATTGGGATCGTTGGGTCGTAGCGCCTGGTACCGGCGAAGCGCGGCCAGCGCCTCCGTCTGCTTACCGGAGTATGCGTAGGCGTAGCCAAGCTGGTTCAGCTCATCGGGATCGTCCGGCTGCACGGCCAGCAGCTTTTCGATAGCGGAGACGGCCAGCGGATAATCCCGGGCGGTGTAAGCCAGGCTCGCCAGGCCGCGCAACGTTTCCAGGTCGCCGGGATCTTCCTTCACCAGCGCGGCCAGCGCGTGCAGGCGCGCGGCCATGTTGTTTTCCAGGCCGGCAGCCTCCAGCGCGATGCGGGCCCGTTCGGCCGGCGGGATAGCATTGCCCCGTTTCGCGGCCTCGCCGAGCACCGCCAGCGCGCCCTCGCGATCCTGTTCGCGGGCTTTGGCCGAAGCCAGCATACGGTAAGCCGGACCGAAATTCGGATCGGCCGCGATGGCCCGGGCCGCTAACTCGCCGCTCGTCCCAGCGTCGCCTTGTTCCATTCCCCTGATGTACGCTTCAATCGCAGAGGCGTTGGCGCTCCCGTACTTTCCGGCCGCGGTGGAGATCTGATGCGCCAGGCTCGAAGCAACCCCGCTGATATCCCCGGCCGCCGACTCGGCGTGCAGCACCCGGACCGTCTGCCCGGTGGCCGGATCGCGCAATGTGAGCGCGGCGCGCAATTTGCCGCCGCGAATGTAAAAGTCGCCGTATCCTAATTCGTTCGCGCCGGAAAGCAGTGCCAGCGTGCGCTCCGAAGAAATGCCCGGCGCGGAGATCGGCCGCGCTCCCGTCTGCCGTTCCAGGCTGTGCATCTGCGTGGAGGAAATGGCGTAAACGCCCGGCGCCGCGGCGAGTTCGCTGCTGATGATTTCCGAAAACGCCCGGCCCATCCAGTCGCTGGAACGATCGCCCGTTAAATCTTCGAACCGCAGGATTGCGATCCGCGTAATCGGTGGTCTCACCGCCGGCCCGCCGCAGGCCGTGCACAGTGCCAGAAAAATCAAAGGGCCAATCGCCCGGCGCTCCAAAATCTTACAATACACGCGGTTCCGAGGCGAGCAATTGCTTGAATTCCGGCAGGTCGCGGATGCCCGCGAATTCCGGGTCCTTGTTCAGTTTGTCCCTCTCTTTGAAGCCTTCTTCCAGCGCTTTCCGCAGATACTGCATGGCCATTTCGTTGCGCCCGTCTTTGGCGTAAATCTTGGCCAGGTAATAGTGATACTTGGCGCGCTCCTGCACGCTGTGCTCTTCCAGCATGACTCCGAAATTGCCGTGATGCTCGAACACGTCCGGGTCGATCTTCAGCGCCATCTGGTAGGCCGTCGTGGCCCGGTCGTATTTCTTGCGTCCGAACTCCGCGGTACCCAGGTTCATATATATGGATGCAGACTTGGGTTGGCCCGCCGAGAGCTTGAGCGCTTTGTTGTACCAACTGATGGCCCGGCGAAAACTGCGCTGGGCGTAGTAGATGGTGCCCAGATTATTCATCGCCTCTACGTAATCCGGCTTCAGCTTGAGGGCCCGCTCGTACATCTTGCGCGCGTTGCCGAGTTGCGTGAGCTGGTGGTAGGCAATTCCCTCTTTGTTCCACAGCACCGCGTCTTTGGGCGAACCGGTACGAAACATGTCGATGGCCTCGCGATACTCTTTGCGCGCCATCAAAATGTCCCCGCGCTGCTCAATGGACAAAGGTGTGGAAACTTCCGCCTGAGGCGGGGCTGCTGCCGGAGGGGAAGAACGGTTCTCGTCCAGCATGGCATTGGTTTTGGGTGAATTGGCGGTCTGGGCCAGAGCCCATGCGGAACTCATCCCCGCCAGGAAGATGACGGCAATAGGTCGGTAAACCATATCTGCCCCCTTATCTACCCTATTTAAACACTTTTAGCAAGCGGTGGAGAATCCCCGGTTTTTGTTCTTTCTTGGACCCATCGGGCTTGGTGGTATCAGGCTTGTTGTTTTGGGCGGTATCCGGTGGAATCTGCCGGGCCGCGCGGCTCCTCACCGCCCCCGGCTGCACCTGCCCATCGCCGGTCGCCCCGGTGACCCGCGGAGTCGTGTCGGTAGCCGCCGAAGCGGCAGGGGTAGCGGGCGCGGCGGCCGGCGGCGCGGTGTCCCAGCCGGCAATGTTCGTCACGCCGGGGCGGCCGCCGTGCAGCGGGCAGACGCCCTGCGGTTCCGTGCCGGCGATATAAACTTCGGGCCGGCTCTTGGGGCAGGCGGGTGTGGCCGGCATACCCGAGAGCGGATCGATATCGATGGTCACGATGCCGTCGGGAACCCGGAATTCCTTGGTATCGCGATACTCCCGATAATCCAGCGCCTTCTTCATGAACTCCATCCAGATGGGCGCCGCGGAGTACGCGCCTTGCAGATCCAGATCGCTGTTATCGTCGAACCCCACCCATACCACGCACAACAGTTCCGAGGTATAACCGGCGAACCAGCCGTCGCGCGAGGTCCCCGTCTTCCCGGCGGCGGGCACATTGAATCCGTACTTCGCGCGCGTTCCGCTCGCCGTGCCGCTGCGCATCACTTCCTGCATCAGGCTGGTCACCAGGTAAGCCACGCGCGGGTCCAGCACCTGCTTATCCTGCAGCTTCTCTTTGTACATCGTGCGGCCGTCGTGGTCGCGCACCAGGGTTAGAAATTCAGGGTGGACGTATCGGCCCTCATTGGCGAACATGGTGTACGCGCCCACGGCTTCCATGGGAGTGATGTCATAAGATCCCAGGGCCACCGAAGGCGTAGGCTTGATGTGATAGTTCATGCCGGCGCGGTTGGCCATGTCCACCACTGCCTGGTACCCCACCATCTCGGCCACTTTCACCGTGGCCACGTTCAGGGAATGCGCCAGGGCTTCGCGCAGCGTCACCGGTCCATAAAACTTCTTCTCAAAATTGCTCGGCGAGTAGGGAGCCGTGTCCTGGAAATAAAATGTCGTGGGTTCGTCATTCACGATCGTACTGGGGGTCAGGATGTGCGGACTTCCCTCCACCCCGGTATCCAGCGCCGCCGCATAGACGAACGGTTTGAAGATGGAGCCAGGCTGCCGCCTGCGCAGAACGTGATCGAGCTGGCTCACGCCGTAGCTGCGCCCGCCCACCAGCGCCTTCACCGCGCCGCTGTGGGGATCGATGGCCACCAGCGCCACCTGCGGTTCCGGTACGTTCTTCATACCGCGGAAACGGCGCTGTTTCCTGATCTGTTCATCCACCAGCACCATGCCCTTCTGTACCGCGTCGCTGGCGGCGCGCTGTAAGCGAAGGTCCAGCGTCGTGTAGATGCGGCTGGCATTATTGGCGAAGTCTTCGTCCTGGAATTTGCTCTGCAGGCTGTCGTTCACCAGGTCCGCGAAGTATGGCGCTTCCACCGATTGGGCCGCGCCCTTGGGCACCGTCATGGGCGCGTCGATAGCCAGGGCGTAGTCGCGATCGTTGACGAAGCCGTTCTGCCGCATCATCCCCAGCACCACGTTGCGGCGCTCCTTGGTGCGGTCGGGATGGTGGTACGGGTCATAATGCGCCGGGTTCTGGATCATGCCGGCCAGTTCCGCCGCTTCCGGCAGGTTGATCTGGCTGAGATCCTTGCCCAGAAACGCTTCGGCAGCCTCCCCAAATCCGTGGATCCGGAACGAACCCCGCGAACCCAGGTAGATCATGTTGGCGTAGTCTTCGAAGATCTGTTCTTTGCTGAGCTTCTGCTCCAGTTGCAGGGTGATGATCACCTCGGAGAATTTACGCGTCCACCGCTTACCCTGGTCCAGCCAGATGTTGCGCGCAAGCTGCATGCTCAGCGTGGAGGCGCCCTGGTCTTTGCGCCCCTCCTTCAAATCCACGTAGACAGCCTTCACTATGCGGATGGGGTCGAAGCCGGAATGCTGGAAGAAGCGTTTGTCTTCCGCCGAAGTGACTGCCTGCACCAGCACCAGCGGAATATCCTGGAACTTCACCAGCCGCCGCTTTTCCCGGTTACTGCCCGAAACATTGGTGATGAGTTTGGGCTCGAGCTGGTAGAAGCCGCGAACTGTATTGTCCTGCAGAGAGACAATCTGCGAGATCTTGCCGTCGGTAAACTTGATCAGCCCGGCTTCCTGGTCGAAGTAGGATTCCTTGCCCGGGAAAATCTCGATGGCATTCAGGTGGATCTGGTAGAACCCGATAGGGTTGTCGCGGGATTCGCTGTATCCGCTGCGGCGCAGTTCGCCGGCGATCTCTTCCGGGTTGCCGGGGTCTCCCACGGCCACCGATTCCGGCGCGGCGTAGATTTTGGCCGTATTGGCGAAAACGCCGGCTTTCAGTTTCTCGTCGATGACCGAGGCGTACTTGTTATAGAAGTACAGGAAAACGGAGATGCTCGCGATCAGCAGCAGCGCCGAAGAGAAGACCACAATCCGTCCCGCCCGGCCCATGAAAAAGCGTGCCAGGCGCGCGTTCCGCGGAATGCGAACCTTCATTTCCCTCTTGGTGGCGGTCTTGGGCACTAAATTCAATTCTCGCATGGATTGAACGGCTCCCTACGCCCGCCGCCCTGCGCCCGCCTACGGACGGCTGCCCGCGCCGGGGTAGAAGTGCAGATTGACGGCGTAACCCGGCAGTTGCACCGGCACCAGGTAACGCACGTCGATGCGCAGCGTGTCCGGCGAACGGGAAATTTGCACGTTGTCTTCCGTCACCGGAAGTCCAAGCGCATGTGCCTTTTGCAGGATCTCCGCACGCAGTTGCGCGTCCGGGCTGTTCCGGCTGTCCACAGCCTGTGTCAGGCTCCCCACGAAATTCTGCAGTTGCAGATTGTGGATGTAGATCGGGGTGAACACCGCCAGCAGGCCGGCCATCCCCACCAGTACCGCGATGCCTGCCGCAATGCGCCACCGCGGTACGCCGTTCACGGCTGGTCGCCGGGTTCCTTGCTGGCGGCGTACAGTTCGTCCCAGATATCGTCGGAATGCGGTGTCCATTCCGGATTCGCCAGACCCGATATTTGCAATTCTTCTGCCTTTAATGTGCCGTGGCCGTAAGGGCAAATATATTCGATGCGCGGCCGTCCAAGTTGCAGCATCTGCCCCCACGACCCCGTCTCGATGGGCATCCGCAGGCGCCGCAGGCACACCCGGCAGCGGTAGCGTTGATCCCGAATAATCAGGTAGAGGACTCCGGCGCACAACAGAAACCAGCCCATGAACGCAAGGTTGTACACCAGGCGCAGCGGACCGTTACGGAAGGCGTCGTACTCGTTGAGCGCGGTTTCTTCGGGCAGCATCCGGCTCAACAGCAGCAGCAGGCCATACAGCACTCCACCGGCAACAATCAACTTGGCGCTGAAGTAAGCCCAGTACCGCATATCCTAATAGACTCCCTGACCCTGCTATTAGTTTCTAAGTTAGCGGCACCGGGCGCAACTGTTTCGTGATTATTGCCGGAACATATTTCGCAAAATAAAGAACACATTCGCGGGACGTTCGGCAAGCCGACGCATGTAGTAGGGATACCAGGCCTTCCCGAATGGCACATACAGCCGCAGGCGGTACCCTTCGGCCACCAGCTTGCGCTGCAGGTCGCGGCGGATTCCGTACAGCATCTGAAATTCGAACGCCTCGCGCGGAAGTTGCCGTTTATTGGCGAACAGTTTCGCCGCCTCGATCATTTTTTCATCATGCGTCGCGATAGCCGGATACTCGCCGCGATCCAGCAGGATGCTGCGCCAGCTCCACGAAACTGCGGTCCACATCCGCCTTCTTGGGATAAGCCGCGCCGGCCGGTTCCAGGTAGGCGCCTTTGCACAGGCGAACGCGGATCTTCCGGGTGCACAGGTCCTCGATATCCGCCTTGCTGCGATAGAGATACGCCTGGATCACGATGCCCACGCAGCCGAATTCCTGGTGCAGCCCGCGGACCAGTTCGAGCGTGCGGTCGGTGTATTCGCTGGATTCCATGTCCACCCGCACGAAACTGCCCGCTTCGGCGGCATGGCGCACCAGTTGCGCCACATTGGCGCGGCATTCCGCCTCGGACAGGTCCAGCCCGAACTGCGTCAGTTTCAGCGAGACGTTGCCCTGAATTCCGTTTTCCTGAATCGCCGCTTGCGTGCGCAGATAAACGTCGCGAGCTTCGGCCGCTTCGGCCAGCGAAGTCACGCTTTCGCCCAGGTGATCCAGCGTTACCGAGATACCTTCACTATTCAGT
>CAWKYG010000033.1:0-288622 GCA_963853855.1 uncultured Solibacteraceae bacterium
CAACAGATAAGGGCAACAAGTTACTTCGATCGTGGCCCAAAAGGAAAGGCAATCGTGTTCAGTTCGCTCGAACACAAAACCGGCAAGGTACGTCTTCGCCGCGTCAAGACGCGGCGCAAAGGGGAACTCGCCCTACCCGTAAAAGGGGGAGCGTCCGAAAAGGCTCCGCTGTGATGACTGATGAGTCGCTTTCCCATGTAGGGCTGAACGCCGAATATGCACAAAAGGCTATCAACCATGCGGTGCATTCTCTTGACGAAAATGTAAACACGAATCGGATGGAGAGCTTTTGGTCCTTGCTGCAGCGCTGCATCAGAGGTACATCTGTAAGCGTTGATCCGTTTCATTGTAATTGTTTACCGCCTTCTGCGTTCGCCCGAGCAATCCCCCAAGTCGATTGAAGATTTCGCTGGACATATTCTCGGACTTCGGTTAACGTATGGTGGATGAAAGCGCCGGGAGCGACCCAGTCCAACGAACGGTTGCGCGAGTTGCAACGCGAGAACAGCCGTCTTCGCGAGGAAAACGAGCGGCTCCGGAAGGAGAAAGAGCGGCTCGAAAGCGAGAATCAGCGGCTGGAAAAAGAGCTGGAAGCAGCCCGGCGCGCTACCAAGCGTCAGGCCGCACCCTTTTCCAAGGGCCAGCCGAAATCCAATCCCAAACCTCCGGGACGAAAACCGGGGCTCGCCTATGGGCAGCGGGCTTGTCGTCCTGTGCCGCAACGCGTCGATGAAGAGCTAGCCGTTCCCGCTCCGCGACAGTGTCTGCGTTGCGGTGGCACAGTCTGCGTGCAACGGGTGGAACCGCAATACCAGGAAGAAATCGTCCGCCTCACACTGGTTCGGCGTTTCGATGTGGAGGTCGGTCAATGCCTGAACTGCGGCGCGCATACCCAAGGCCGGCACCCTCTGCAAACCTCCGATGCGCTGGGAGCAGCAAATGTGCAACTGGGGCCGGAGGCGTTGGCGCTGGGGGCGCACCTGAACAAGCAGGTAGGCCTGTCGCTGGGTCAGACCAGTAAGGTGCTGCAACTAGGGTTCGGTTTGCAAGTGAGCCGCGCCGGCATCTACCGAGCCTTGGCACGGATGGCCGAACGAGCCGCGCCCACCTATGAACAATTGATCGTGACGGCACGGAGCAGTTTGGTCAACTGGATGGATGAGACCGGCTGGCGGGTGGGAGGTCGTTTGCAGTGGCTGTGGGTGGCCGTCAGCGAAGCCGTCACCGTGTATTCCATTCTGCCGGGAAGGGGCTTCGCTCAAGCGGCCAAAGTTTTGGGGGCGGACTATGATGGCTGGCTGCTACACGACGGGCTCCGCTTGTACTATGGCTTCGAAAAGGCCAATCACCAAAGCTGCCTGGCCCACCTGATTCGACGCTGCCGAGACATCGTCGAAATCAGTTCGCCTTCTGCAAGCCAGTTTGCCCGTCAGGTGAAAGGGTTTCTGCAACATGCTCTGGACCTGCGAGACCGCCACGCGAACCAGCAGATGACACTGCGCGGCTTGGCGGTGGCCACCGGACGGCTGGAAGCCGGCCTGGACGAATTATTGGGCCGGACCTTCCGCGTTCCCCAAAACATTCGATTGGCCAAGCATCTACGGCACGAGCAACCTTATCTGTTCACATTCCTGCATTGTCCCGGCTTGGATGCGACGAACAACGCTGCCGAGCGCGCGATTCGACCGGCCGTCATCGCGCGCAAGGTGTGGGGCGGCAATCGGACCTGGAACGGCGCTCGCACGCAGCAGATCCTGATGAGCGTGTTGCGTACCGGATCGCAGCAAGGCAAAGATACCTTCGCTTTGCTTGTGGCACTACAGCGGTTCCCTGGACACCAGATTCTGGAACTGGTTGACCATGCCGGCTTTCGACCAATCGAGAAAACTTACCGGCATGGTGGCCATCCAGTCCTGAAACTCAAACCGCGGATCAGGCACAGAAAGAAATCGAGGCGCACACAACGCCAGAATCCAAGCCGGGTCGTTCGCGTTTAAGGAGCGGTACCGCCATGCGCCGCGTCGTACTCCCTGCGCAAACGATCATGCAATGACCTCAGTGCAGCGATATCCCTTTTCCGCAGGCGCGGATGCCGGGGCCGATCTGTCATTTCCAGTGACAACGTTTCCAACAAGCACTCCAAATCCCACCGATACAACCCGATGGGACGCTTTCCTTGATATCGCTGCAACCGGCCTTCTAAACCGAATGATTCCGGCAGCGCCAGCAACTTCAATTCCCGCAATTCGTCACCACTGATCAGTACATGGTGCCTGCGGTCGTACTTGCCCGGTTTCATTCTTCACCCAGTGTAGTTCTCAAGCGCCAGTCGAAGGCATCCAGTTGACCGATGCCACTCTGGGAAGCCGGTAAACAAATACTGAATAAACTCCATCCCGCATCTCCCTCAGGTGAAGTGTGCGGGTATGGACAGAGATCCCGCTCTACTAACTCCTTCAGTGGATTGACGCGAAGCGTCTCGATCGCCTTGTCAGCATGGACCGCGTGTCGCGTGTCGTGAAGCACCCCAAAGGCCGGATCGCCCGCGCCATCCTCCGGCACATGCCGGGTGAACCCAACCATCGCCGTATATGCGCCGCAACGTGATCACCTCTTCGAGGCGCCGAACCGTCGAAATCACGTACGCAATGTTGTTGAGGGGCAAGGTGAGCTTCATCTTCTTCGAGATCGTTCCGGAGATACAGCCTCGGATGGTGTGCGGCTGCCACTTCGTCAACTTGGTGATCTCGGCCGCCGTCGCCCCCTCCTTGCGCCGGAGCAACTGGATCACGGCTGCCTTCTTCGATCCGTCCCGCGATCAGCCACATCGCCATAACTTGTTCATATAATGGAGTTACGATGACGCGCGACCAGGCCATCGACGCAATAAGAGATCGGCTCGTCGAATACTACCGCCCCGAGCGCATCTACCTGTTCGGCTCTGAAGCCCGCGGCGATGCCGGTCCCGATAGCGACCTGGATTTCTGCGTCGTGGTCCCGGACGGCGCGCCCTCCGAGTTGCTCCGAGACGGCGGCATTTACAGCGTCCTGCGTGGGATGGGTTTTCCAAAAGACATCGTGCCTTGGCGACGAAGCGATTTCGACGCCCGCGCAGCCCACGTCCGCACGTCGTTGGCGGCGACCATCGTTCGCGAAGGCAAGCTGCTCTATGACTCCCGACCAGTTGCGGCATGAGGAGACAAGGGCATGGCTGGACCGTGCCCGGCGCGACTTGCGAGCCGCGAAACTGCTGATTGCGGGGGACGCAAATGCAGAGGCATTATTCCACTGCCAACAGGCCGTGGAGAAGGCGATCAAGGCGTTCTTGACCTTTCACGAACGGACCTTTCGAAAAACGCACGATCTTGGCGACCTGAGCTCCGAGTGCCTCGCCATTGACGACTCGCTGCGACCGGTTGTCTCTCAAGCTGAAGGCCTCACACAATATGCGTGGCTATTCCGCTACCCAGGCGAGCCGTACGAACCAGAGCCCGGTAGAGAGTTCCGGCCTGGCGCGAAGGTTGGCTCCTTCCGACTCGCGGATCTCCAGGCGGAGTTGAGCCGGTTATTCAGCGGCCGGAAGGTCGATCTGCGAACTCCGATGGATCTGAGCCACTACTTCCGGGATGAGGTGGTTCGGGACGCGCTGGTCGTCTATGCTGAGCCTTGAATTCTGTACGCAGTACGGGGTGCAGTTGGGTAGCATCAAAAACAATGGCCGACAAAGTCCACATCACCAAACGCGGCATTCAGGCGCTGACATGGGACAGCGACATCCGTCAGTATGTCCAGCAGAAGATCCGGTCCGCAGTTCACGTCCTGCGCTGCGCCTGCCATATCGACACCGACGTGACGCTCGGGGATATATTCCGCGCGGTGGAGCAAGACCCCGATCTCGCGAGATTTCTTGAGCAGTGGTCCTGGTGCGACTTGGAGGCTTTTCATTCCGAGGCGCGCAAGCCGGCAGCCGAGGCATCCGATTTGTCGTACATCGAGATCTCCAGGCACTTCGAGTGGGACCAGCATGAGGCGCAGGAGACCATTGACGTCTCGGGGATCGGCGAGCCCGACGAGCATGGCATGACGCACTACGGACTCGACTTCACGCCAGTCAACCAGCTAGTCCATCTTCCGGTGAGATTGCGCCCGGAGATGGAGATCCGCAAGGACCACAAGAAACTCGGCGAGGCGCCATGTACATTCACCCTTCTCGATGTCCTCGGCGAGATCTACTTTGAGATCAGCTTTTACGGCACGCCCGAGGACCGCGACCGGGAGAGCGCCCAATTGCGGGAGAGCGTGCGCGAGATCGAGGAAGGCCAAGCAACATTGATCCCTTGGAATCCGCGGGAAGACCTCCTGAACTGAAGCATTGTATGTGCGGTTCCCGGAATCGCGATTTCGCGATTGACAACAATCTCTCTTCGTGAGGGGATCATCTCAGGCGTGGCAACGGACGCTGTGCTTCCATAGCGTGGAAGAACACGTCTCTGGAGTCCACCGTGGAGTCCAAATTGCCACTTCCGGTCTGGTTTTCGGTTTTCCGCTGCGGGGATAGTGGACGCCAGTTGGTCACCGCGATTTGCCTCGTGTTCCCCTGCACTTGGGACTCTGGGGCAGCACGACCAGTGTTCTAAGCGATTTATCAGAAACGTCTTTCACGAAACCCATGGAGAACTCCTTTGCGGAATTCGGTGTCTGGAGAAATGAGACCATGAAATTCGCACTTTTCCCGTGGGCCAATTCGATTGGATATTGTTTCGTGAAAGGACCTGATACGGTCTGGAGCGCGTCCGGACTTATTGCTGACCATCTCGCAGTGGGCCGACAAGTGCCGGCAACTCTCGCAACGCGACTCGGGTAACACGGTTCTCTCGAAGAAGTTTCCCGGCGGCGTGCTGGTCATGACCGGCGCGAACAGCGCGGCCGGCCTCCGCTCCATGGCGGCGCGGTATCTGTTCCTCGACGAGGTGGATGGGTATCCCGGCGGCGTCGAGGGCGATCCGGTCAACCCCGCCATGGCGCGCACGCGGACGTTCGCGCCGCACGATCTTCGTCGTCTCGATGCCCAAGATCACGGGCATGTCGCGGATCGAGGCGGCGTACGAGGAGAGCGACCGCCGGCGATTCTTCGTGCCGTGCCCGACGTGCCGGGAGTTCGCAGTCCTGCGCTTCTCTCAGTTGCGGTGGCCCAAAGGCCAGCCCGACAAGGCGGTATACGTCTGCCAGCATTGCGCACGGCCGGTGGCGCGCGAATCCCATCGCGACGTGGGACGGCAAGACGGCAGGATTCCATCCGTCCAGCCTGTACTCACCGGTGGGCTGGTTTTCGTGGGCGATGCCGCCGAGCAGCTCGAGCAAGCGCAAAAGAACCCGGCGCTCCTCCCCGGCGAGGCTCGGGACTGGAAGCGCCTGTACGACCGGCGCGAGCAGTACAAGATCGGGACCGTGCCTCGTGGCGGCGTATTCCTCACCGCGGGCGCACACGTCCAGAAGGACTGCATCGAGGGGATTCCAGCCCCTGATTATTTCTTTTTGAGATAAATTCATTTGAATGCCACTAAATTAATCTCAGGAGTCAGCCGATAGAGGGAGTGGGCGAGAAAGAGTCTCCACCCGAAAAGGCCAAAATATTTTGCATACCGTGGCAGTTTGTGACACAGAACCGATTGCGATTGAGGGGCTGCGAAGTCTCCTTGAATCGGCAGAGAGCCTGCGGGTCGTCGCGGCAGAGAGTTCGTTGCTGGATGGGATGGATGCGGTGAGGGAGTTGCGGCCGTCGATTCTGGTCGTGGATAAGACATTTGGATTCCAGGCGCTGGCGGACTGGATGGTGGCCTTGCGCAGTTCGGCACACCGGATTTCCACTATCGTCTGGGGCAGTAGTTTTTCGGAAGCCGAGTCTGTCCGCTTCATCCAGGCCGGGGTAGCCGGGGTGCTGCGGAAGACCGCTTCACTGGACACCATCCTGGAGTGCCTCCGGACCGTGCAACACGGCAATACCTGGATGTGCGGCGACACCATCCGCGAAATCAAGCCGGCCGTGCATTCCTGGCACTCGCCGCTGACCGTTCGCGAGTTGCAGGTGATGGATCTGGTGGAACAGGGCATGAAAAACAAGGAGATCGCCGCTGCCTTGACCATCAGCATCGGCACGGTCAAAATCCATCTGAAACACATTTTCGAGAAGACAGGAATTCGGGGACGGTACGGGCTGGCGCTCTCCGCCCTGAAGCAAAAAGGGCTCCTGGCAGTGGCCGGTTGAGGGTGTGCCGGCATGTGTTAGAGTGATCTCAACTATGACGGCAAGCCGATCCGCGCTGTTATTGGGAGTGCTCCTGTTTACCCAGCTTTCACAAGCCCAGTTACGCTCCGTGGAACAGCGCACGGCGAACGGGGTTCTGGAAGGTGTGGTCAGTGCGGACGGCAAAGTCCGCACATTCAAAGGGATTCCGTATGCCGCTCCGCCCGTGGGCGACCTGCGATGGAAGCCACCGCAGGCGCCCGCTTCCTGGAGCGGCGTCCGTAAGGCCACCGAGTATGGGGCGCGCTGCATGCAGGCGCCGATCTACTCCGACATGATTTTCCACGATGCCGGGCCGAGCGAGGACTGCCTGTATCTGAACCTGTGGATGCCGGCCGGCGAGGCCCAGTCGCGGTTGCCGGTCATGGTCTGGATTTACGGCGGAGGCTTCGCCGCGGGAGCCACCTCCGAACCCCGGCAGGACGGGGGAAACCTCTCTAAGAAGGGCGTGCTGGTCGTCTCCATGAACTACCGGCTGGGCATCTTCGGGTTCTTCTCGCATCCGGACCTGGCGCGCGAATCCGGCCATAACGCTTCGGGCAACTATGGCCTTTTGGACCAGGTCGCGGCTCTCAAGTGGGTACACGATAATATCGCGGCGTTCGGCGGCGATCCGGACAATGTCACCATTTTCGGCGAATCGGCGGGGTCGTTTTCGGTAAGCGCGCTGATGGCTTCGCCGCTCGCCCGCGGGCTCTTCCGCCGGGCTATCGGCGAGAGCGGCGCTTACTTCAGCGATACCTTGCGCCTGAAGTCGCTGGCCGAATCGGAAAAGGAGGACGGGGAATTCGCCACGACGTCGCTGGGAACCGATTCGCTGGATGCCTTGCGCGCCATGCCCGCGGACAAGATTCTGCAAGTCATCGCCAAAGGCGCGCCGGTGCGCTTTGTCCCGAACATTGATGGGTATTTTCTGCCGGAGAGCGTGGCGGCAATCTTTGCCGCAGGCAAGCAAGCCCGCGTGCCGCTGCTCGCGGGCTGGAACGCCGACGAACAGAGCTACCGCTCCGTTTTGGGCAGAGACGAGCCAACGGCGGAGAATTTCCTGACCCATCTGCGCTCCCTTTATGGGGACCACGCCGAAGCGCTTCTTAAGCTCTACCCGGCAACGACCCCAGACCAGACCAAGCGCTCCGCGCAGGACCTGGCCAGTGACCGCTTCATTGCCTTCGGCACCTGGAAGTGGATGGACGCGCATCTGAAAACCGGGGATGCGCCGGTATACCGCTACCGGTTCGAACAACCCTTACCCTCGCCGGTCGATGCGTCGCCGCACGCTTCAGAGATCGAGTTCGTCTTCCAGGTGCTGTCTTCGAGGAAACTCACATGGCGCCCGGAAGACCGCAAAGTGTCAGGCCTGATGGGATCCTACTGGTCCAACTTCGCCAAATATGGCGATCCCAATGGCGAGGATCTGCCCCTGTGGCCGGTATACCGGCCCGATACGTACCAGGTGATGCACCTTAACGCCAACGCCGGCGCGGCACCGGACGATCGCCGCGCCCGTTACGAACTGCTCGACAGCATTCATTAGCCTCCGGGCTACTTCTTCGCCGGCGTGATATCGGAGACCGGCAGGTCCCAATGCGCCAGCAGAATCTCAAACCGGCGCTGCTCCTCGTGCTGATAAGTCTCCTGATCCGGCCATAGTTGCCTGATTACACGCTCCTCGTCGGGGTTACTGGTGGTAGCCACAGTGGAGTTCTTGAAGCGGATGGTGACGCGATAGTCCCAGCGCCCGTCTTCGGTGACGTGAATGGCGGGCTGCTCGATCTTCACCGAAATCATGCGCCCGCTTTCCACCATTTTCTGCAGCAAGGGGTAGTGATTCTTCAGAAAAAGCCGCAGGAACTCCTGCTGGTGCCCCCACTGCACTTTGTAGTAATACTCCATGGTGTACGGCTGATCCGCCGCCATTTGTGGAGGGGCGCCCTGCGCCAGCAGAGTGCCCGCGCAGGCGGACAGCAACACTGAAAAGACTGCTTTGTTCATGACTCCTCCAGAACCGAATTCATTTCGCCAGGGCCTTCCCGAGGGCCGTCAATTGATCCAGAAACGGCTCGGAAATCGCGCCGTTGCGTTCCACCGGGACATCCCAGGTGACGGCACCCCCGGCCTTCCGCACCTTGCGGGTGTATTCGATCGCCTGCTCCGTGGTGAAGCGTGGTGTGCCCATGCCCCACGTGGTTCCCAGGTAGCTCAGCATGTGGATCTGAGTGCCGTCAATCTTACCATCCGCCGCGCGCCGGATGGTTACCATCTCCGGCTTATCGATCTCCCCGGCGGTGAAGTCTTCGTCGGGCGTGATCGAGATCATGCGATAGACTACGCCGGGGTTGAACGCCACCGCGGCGTCGGGATTGCCGGCCCGCGCGGCGGCGGCGAAACTGGCGAAATTCGGCGCGTCCGGCGAGCGGTACATGGTGTTGGGAAAATAGCAGCCGTCGAACCACCAGCCAGCCACCTTTTTTCCCCAGCGCAGCGACCATTCGCGAATCACCTGCTCCCACTTGCGCTGGAACTCGCGATTGGGGTGCGGACCGTTCTGCCACTCCAGGGCCGCGTCCGCTGCTTTGTCGCCGCCGGGGGCGCCGGACGGCAGATAAACAAGGAGCTTGATGCCGCGCTTGGCGAGCGCCTCGGCAAGATCCGCCACCAGGTCGCGCCGGGAACACTTGCTCGGCTGGATACTGGTAATTTTGTCGTAGGTGGCGTTAGGGGAAAGGTAGTAGCCGGAGTTCTGCCCGATGCTGACCTGGTAGTAGCGTGCCCCCACCGCGCCAAGCTGACGCGCCATCAGGTCCACGTCGAAGCCGTCCACCAGCCGGTTCCACTCCTCGACGCTCATGGTCAGGTGGTGGGTGCGTGCCTGCCAGTCGGCCAGGTAGTGCGTCATCACGCCCCATTGTGCGTCCTGCATCCATGCCGCGCGATTCTGCGCGCCGGCGCAAGCGGCCAGGGCCATGAGAAGGAAAAACGATTTCTGTGCCATAGCTCGAGCAGGTCGAGCTAGGGACGAAACGCCCGCGATGAACGCAATACCAGGTACGGCCAAACTGCAAAGGCGGCTATCGTTGGTCACAAAGAGATCGCTGCGGGCCGCCCCCGCGCAGGCCAATTGTATCGAATCCGCCGGGCGGATGTTGTCGTAAACGCCGCCATCCACCAGCTTCACGGCATACTCCGGATACAATTGCTCCAGCACCAGCGGGTCGAACAGGCCCGGCACGCAGGTGGAGGCGGCCACGGCCTGTCCCAGTCGGATTCGCCGGTATGGCGCCGGTGCTTCCTCATAATACAGGCAGCGCAGCCGGTCGTTTCCGTCGATCTTGGTATCGATTCCACGCAGCGCGGTTCGCCTATATAGGTTGCCGTAAATTGCCAGTTGTGGCAGGTGTGGAGCAACGTGGAATGGAGCACTATCGGGGGCGAAGCCGGCGGCGCAACTCCAGGTAGTAATAGGTCCCCAGGATGGAGCCGACGGACACGCACGAGATCACTTCGACATAGCGGAGCATGTCCAGTTCCGCCAGTCGGGCCGGCACTCCGATGTGGTAGAGCGACGTGCGAAAGCCGCCGCCGGAAAGCGCCAACCCCACTTTGTACGGGAAGATGTTGCGCCAGCGATTCCGCCGCTTTGGTGCGGTGGTCCACTGGCAACTCGGGGTCCTTTGCATGTCCGCCAGGTCCATCAATTCAGAGACGGAAAGACTGCGGCTGGCCACAGGAGCCTTCTCACTCCAGGGTGCTCACGGAGAGCACCTTCATACCGCGCGCCCGGGCTGCATCCGCAAAGCGCTTGCTCAAATCGACCGGCGGATGCTCCCTGCCGTCCCACACCACCACGGCGGTGGGGCTTTCGCCGCAATCGGCCGCCAGCCGCGCCGCTTGGTCCAGGATCAGTCCGGCTGGAGTCTCGTACGGCTCTCCAACTGGACAAGACTCGATCCGCAGTCCGCCCTCCGCCATCGCCCCATCCAGCATCCGGTCATACATCTCCCTCCAATCGCCTGGGCGATCGGTAACGGATGTTTCGCGAAACCGGTCGCGGCCAAAGGGAAGAATCACCAGGCGCTTCCAGCCCAGTGCGCCGGCCGTTTCCAGCGCCAGAAGGTCCGCGCCACAAGCGGCCGAGCAGACCAGCGTGGCGTTCCGGTAGGGTGTGAACAGGGCACGCAAGCGGGACCGTACCAGGTCCACATTCCGCAGCGGAAACCGGGTGGCGCCGGAGTCCGGTAAGTCGATTCGGCGTCCCGCCAGCGCGAAGATCATTCCACAATGGGTAGAATCATACACCAATCCGCCTCGCACGCCTTCGCTTTGCTTTCGTTTCGGTGTACGATTTGGAACACGAAGAGGAGCGCCTTATGGCAACCGCCGCAATTGGCCTGAAGACCTGCACTTTGAACGTCAATCTGTTTTCCGGAGCCAGAACCCCTCTGCCCGCCGGAACGCAAGCCCTGCTGACGGTTCGTGACGGAAACCAGCAGAACGTTTCGCTGCCCAACAACGGCTTTGTGACTCAATCCAGCATCCGCATCGACGGTCTTCCGTTCTTCAACAATTTTGGAGATAACTACGCGGTGGTCGCATCGGCGGACCGGTATCAACAGGCTGGCTTTTTTCCCGTGGCGGTCGGCCCCGCCAACCCTACCGTGGTGGACATCATGCTTGTGGCGAAGGATGCCGCGTTCACTTTCCGGAACGCCATCTGGAGCCGGCTCACGCAGAACTTTCCCACGTATGCGGCGCTGCTGCGCGCCGGGTCGGCCGACGACGCATCGGCCGCGGACCGCTACAGCCAGTTGATGGAGACTCAGCCGGACGTACTCGCGTGCTTTTTCAACCTGGTCACGGCCATGTCGCAAATTCAACTGCCCGTGAAGACGCCGCTCGACTACATCAAAGAGCTGATCTGGGACAAGACCATGGCGCAAGACCGCTTTTTTGCCTGGGCCGATCCCAAAGTGATCGACCAGGTGATTCAGGCCACGGCGCAAGGCCAGTTTTCTCCTGAGGTGGGCACGGCCATATTCCATACGGGCGCCACCCGCAGTTGGAAGCAGATTCAGTTCGGCGAAGCCAACGTGCAACTGACCTTCCATGAGAACGATAAGAAAACCATCGACGGAGTGGAGTGTGTCATGATCGAGCCCGATATCGATTATTACAAGGACCTTATGGCGCATGCCCTCCTCGAAGTGGCTACCAACGCCCTTACCCATTCGCTCACTGATCCGCGCCAGGTCTATGTGCTGCGATGGATCGCCGGCCGCCACGCGGGTGTGCCCAACTTCGAACCGCCCTACACGCTGGAGTAGCTCATGCAGACGATCACGTTGACGGACCAGTTCGGGCTCGACCTGGACGCGAAACCTGCTGATACTTCCGCCCTGCTGAAGTATTTTCAGCAACTGCCGTCTCTGCAAATTCAGAATCTGGACCTTTCGAAGGTGGGCGGACTGACGTTGGACCAGCCGGCGCTGCATTCGCTCACCGCCGGTGTCTCCTTTAGCGAACCTGTCAGTCTGGGAGCCGGAGCGCCGGCCCTCCTGGTGGCCGCGGGTACGCACGCCACGCTCGCGGTGATTACCGATACCGACGATCTGCCGGGGCAGGACGATTCCCTCAAGAATCCGCCGGACACCTGCTACGTTTCGTTCGGCATGGACGCCTCGGCCTCCGCGACTGTTTCGGTGACATCGGGCGAATTGACTTTCGGGGCCGCGCCTGCAAGCAAGCTCGAACTGGTGAGCTACTCGCGCTTCCCCCTCAAAAGCGGCATCACGCTGGCACAGGCGGTGCAACAGACCGTGGCCGGTTTTGCCATTCCGGCGACGGCCGCGGACCTGGCGGATCTGCCGGCCGGACAGATTGCGCGCGTGGCCCTGACCGGCAAGCTGACCGTTTCCGGCACGGCGAATCTACTGGCCATTACCAACCCCCTGGCGTCGGCCAGTCTGCCGGCCCCGCTGCCTGTGGTCTCGGTGAGCGCGGGAGGTTCGGCTACCATCGGCGTTTCGTGCGAAATCGATACGGAATTTGAAATCGTAGCCCGCATGCTGGATACGGGCGCCGTCCGCCTGGGTTGGTATCGCAAAAACGGAAGCAGCGTCACGGTGACCGCCGCGGTCAGCGAGGGCATCTCGGCCGGATTCGGCACCACGGACCTGTTCTCGCAGGTGATCGGCCTGATCAGCGCGGATCCCAAAGCGGATCTGAAGGAACTGGCCAACGCCGGAGTGCCCAACGAGCAGGCAGAGGCCATTCAAAGCGCCGTGAAGGCGTGCGCCTGCCGAAAACTCGAAATCGCGGTAAATACCGCTTTTACGGTGAGCGATTCGCAGGCGGCCACCTTCCTTTACGAGATTATCCCCGCGGCGCTCACCGCGGAGTCGCGCGCTGCCGTGGACCAGGCGCTCCGCGGCGACCTGACCGGATTGCACGCGGCGGCCCTTCCGGGTGTTTCCTGCGTGCGCAGCATTTGGGACACCGTCTGTAAGACCAGGGTGGAGTTGAACGTCAACCTGCTTGGCATTCTGAACTATCGCTCCGTCGCCACGCTGGCGCTGGAGGGCAAAGTTCTGTACGAACCGGCCACCGGCGCCATGGTGATTTCCGATCAGGCAACGGCGGAGCGCATTCAATCCACGCAGCTCAATTTCGGCGCCGATACCGACAGGCTGCGGCACGTGATGGCGGAATCATTTCTGATTACGGCCGCGTACCACGGCACAAAGCAGGTGGCCGGCCCGGCTTCCCTGCACTGCAGCCATTGTTTCTTCGAACTCGAGCAGTCCACCAGTGCCCGCGATATGGGCTGCAAGCTGCTTACCGGCGTGGCCCTGGGCCTGCTCTCACTCGACGAGGCTGCCGTACCTGCCGGCATCTCCGATTTCGGCCGGACTCTGTTCACCGCCTCGGCGGATTATGACGGAGATCTGGTAACTGGCATGTTCCTGGATGCCGGCGGGAATCCGCTGGCGCGGGAATGGTACGAATCGGCCGGACGCGCCGCCATTCAATTTCTGGTGCGGGACGGTGATTTCGATGAAGACCGGCGGAAGCCCGCGATCGACGACGATCTGTGGAATGCCATGAAAAAGGTGGGGCAGCCGGGATTTGCTCCCCTATTTCCGGGTGTTTCGGCTCCCGTGCTGGGTGCGATCACAGCGGATTATTCCACCATCCAATGGTGGGCCGACACCATGGTGGGGACGGCGCAGGAGCTCTCCGGCTTCCGCCTGTGGATGACGCGCAATCCCTCGGCCGCTCCTGATGATCCCACGTTTCAGATGCTGCGGCAGGACCTGGCGAGCTATCTGCGCAAGGTTGCGGCGACCACCCGGAACGAATTCGGGCAGCCCTGGGGCTTGATCGCCATGAATCAACTGGTGGGGCGCGCGTCGGGCGCCAGCCTGTTGATCACTGGCCCCTTGCTGGTGCGTAGCAAGAGCCGGGCCTTGGCGGCGGCCACAGGGACGTAGCGTCAGGAAATAGGCCGACCCGAAGGGCCGCACCATTCCCCAGCCCTGACCCCCATCCCCCTGCTCGCGCCGCGCCTACTTATCCTTCTTCTCCTTCTCCGTCCGTTCGCCCTTCTTCGCGCCCTTGCCTGGGGGCGTCCGTTCGCTCCTTTTCTCGGCGTTGCGGGCGTCTTCCGCAGTGCGCGGCTGCTGCTGCAGAGTGCGTGCCGGCGTTTCGGTGCGCGGCGTTGCCTGCTGTACCGGCGCCTGCTGCATCGGGCGAGCCGAGGGCGGCCGGTCATTGCGCGGCGGCATCGTGTTGCCGGGTTGATTGGTGTTCCTGGGCTGGAATACGCCGGGCTGTCCTCCCTGCGGCGCCGGCCGGTTGCCGAAGGTCTGGCCTTGCGGATTCGCGGGCCGCACCATGGGCTCGTCCTGAGGCGTGCTCCGGCGGAAACTGGCCTCCTGGGCGGGCTCCAGCGGACGGCCGCCGTTGGCGCGCAGCGCCTGCTCCTTGGCGGCGAAAGAGACAGGTGGCGGCGGAGGCGCATGGCGCACCACTACCTGGCGGTCGGCGAAACGGGCTGGCGGCGCATGCACCACCATCGCCCCGCCGGGACGCACCACCACACTCTCGCGAATTGGAGCGACCACCGCGGTGGTGCCGACTACGCGGGCGCGTACGATCTCGTCGTGCGGCACCACCACCGCCACCGAGGCCACCGGACGCGCATGAATAAACGCGTCGTTCGGCACTACCGTAACGGCGCCCCTCACGCCCTGGTTGGCGTACCGTACATTGGTGACATTCCAGCTATTGATCACGGTCACGTTCGAAACATGCACGATGTTGACGTTGCGGACATAGACCTCGCTCACGTGGTACGCGGGACGGTAGACTTCGCCCGGCCCCAGCGGAAACCATGCGGCCATTCCCACGCCGCCGCCCATGCGAACGCCGACGCTGAATCCGCCGCCGCCCACGAAGGCCACCAGTGCGGGCGCGTAAACCGGCCTGACGCCAACCACCATGCGGCCGGGAACCCAGAACCATCCGCCGCCCTCAAATGCCCAGCGGCCGTAATGGAAGGGAGCGAAGCCCCAGGGCGCATCGTCGATCCAGGTCCAGCCCCACGGGTCCACCCAGGCCCAATGTCCGTAGTGATAGGGGGCCCAGTCGGCCGCCACCGCGCGCGGGCGCCAAACCGGACCATAGGGCGGAAGCTCCGTCCACACGCCATACTGATCGAGATCTTCGTATCCCACCATTTCCCGCGGCACGTACCGGGCGGAAATGGCGCCGCCCTCGCGCCGCTCCCGATCCATGCACCATTGGTCGAAGGGATCGGGACCGGGAGCGGGATTGATTTCCTGCGAGACAGTGTCCATGCCCGCCATCCGGGCGCTTTGTCCGGCGCGCACAGGAAAGGCCGCGCCTCCGCCGGTGACTTCCGCTTCGCCGCCGCGAACCGTCACCATCGAGACGCTCTCGTCGCCATTGGCCTGAATGCGGTAGTTGCCCGGGCGCAGCAGCGAGACGGCCACGTTGGGCGTATCCACTTCCACACTTTCGTTTTCTCCCAGGTAGCGGATGACCACGTTCAGAGCGCCCTCGGTCAGGCTGATCTGCGCCATCTGGTCGTCCAGGTTCAGGATCGAGACCGCTGTTCCGGAGTTCATACGAAAGGCGGTAGAGCCGACATGAAACTCCGTCTGGGCGCCCGGATCGGTCCATAAGTGATCGCCCGTGGTCAACGGATAATTGAGCGTGGCGGGAGCCCAGTCATCCACACTGCCCGGCCGGAATGACACCGGGCCGCTCAGATAATTGAGGCGCGCAACACGCGAAGGCGGATCATCGGCATCTGCCATTGCCGCTCCGCCAATCATCGCTACAACTGCTGCAAGGTACCCGGCTCTGCGAATCATAACGCTTTCCTTCTAATCCTATCTAACACCTCTAACGGCTAGATTCTTCACGTGGTTACATTAAAATCCGGCAAGAATCGGCGGTGCAAATCCACCACCCGGCTGGAATCGGCCACCCGCGCCGTCCGTGCAATCACACTTTACGATGCCGGACGGTGAAATACCAGCGCCGCCGCGAGCGGGGTAGGATATACGAGATGAAACTCTTGCCGAAGTTCAACCTGATCCTCGGACTGGTTCTGGGTGCGGGGCTGGCCATCGCGGCCGCGGTCTCCCATCAATTTCTGCAAAACGACGCACGGGAAGAAGTCTTGCGGCAAGCCCGGCTGATGATGGAAGCCATGCGGTCGGCGCGCGATTACACCACCAAAGAGGTCAAGCCGCTGCTGGTCAACCAGCAGGAACACCAGCGTTCGTTTCTGCCGCAGACCGTTCCGGCGTTTGCCGCGACCGAGAACTTCGACTATCTGCGCACCAGTTACCCGGACTACGCCTACAAGGAGGCGACCCTGAACCCGACCAATCCGCGCGACCGGGCCGTGGATTGGGAGGCGGACATCATCAACACGTTTCGCAACCATCGCGGCAATTCCAAGGAACTGGTGGGCGAGCGGGACACACCCACCGGTCGGTCGCTCTACCTGGCCCGCCCGATTCAAGCCGATCCCCCTTGCCTGGAATGCCACAGTGTGCCGCGCGTGGCTCCTCCTGCGATGATCCGCCGTTATGGGTCCAATAATGGATTCGGCTGGCAGCCGAACGAGATCGTGGGTGCGCAGATTGTCTCGGTGCCCATGGCGCTGCCGGTTCGTATGGCCAACCAGTCCTTCCAAACCCTGGTGGCGTACCTGGCGGCAGTGTTTGTGGCGAGTCTGCTTTTGCTGGATCTGGTACTCCTGTTTACCGTGGTGCGGCCGCTGCGCCGCCTGTCCACGATGGCCGATCAGATCAGCGTGGGGCAAATGGATATGCCGGAACTGCCGGCCAGCGGAAAAGACGAAATCTCGGTACTGGCCGGCTCATTCAATCGCATGCGGCGCAGTCTGGACCGGGCGCTCAAGATGCTGGGATCGTAGCACGGCCTTTCAGGCGAACAGCTTCCAGCAGGTTTCACCTTTCTGTGGGGCGGACCCCCTGGTCCGCGCGGGTCCCCCTGGACCCGCAAGCTTAGCTACTTCGATGCCAATGGAAGGTCTTTTGGGTGATAAGCCAGTCACCATTCCGCTTGAGTAGCGTGAAGACTTCGGAGATACGAGCGTCGAGCCCGGCGAGTTTTCCCGACCAACCCTGCACTTCCAGATGCACGATGGCGATCGTTTCGAATACCTCAATCCGCGCGAACCGTGGTTCGATGTTGGGCGCCGGCCCGTTCTCATCAATCCATCGAAAGAGGTGTTCAATCGATCCGCAGTACTCCACACCGAAACAATAGCCGGCAATCGTGGCCTCGGGATGAAACGCCGGACGCATCAGGTCGCCTTGGCCAGCTCGTCCGCCTGCAATGTAGAGGTCAATCGTCCGCGTGACCGCATCGTGTTCAGAAAGGTAACGATTACCGTGTAACGAAATGGAACGGGCGGATTCCGAATCGGTCACACTATATGCCGGCCGGAGCTGCTTCCGGGTGCGACGCTTGCTCCATTCATCGATCTCGTGTGCGTACGCGAAAACTGTGTCCTGTTTTTGATGCGAGCGGCGCCTGACAGGCAGGCCCTCCGCTGCCTCCCACCGTCGAACTGTCCGTTCGCTGCGATTGAGGTGGGCTGCGATCTGCTTCCAGGATTCCAGAGTTTCTCCCGGCGGCATCTTATCCTGCTTATCCATTTCTGAGTGCGAGAATATCACAGCCTCGCGGTCCCACCAATCGTAAAGCGTTGCGAACGAAGTGTCCGCCTTCTGCAGCGTTTTTCCACCTTTGGCCGCTCCCACCGCCCCCAAAATCAACGTACGATTCTGGGGTATCCGGCAGCACGAAACACGGCAGAAGAGGGGGGAAGATGAAAGCCAACGTCATGACGGCGATCCGGGAACCGCTAACACTGCGTGAAATCCCGGACCCCGAGCCCGGACCTGGACAGGTTCGAATTCGCCTCCATGCGACGGGCGTCTGCGGTACCGACGTGCATGTCTGGCGTGGAGAGCTACCGGTTCCGCTGCCGATTGTCCCTGGGCATGAGCCAGTCGGAGTCATTGACCTCCTGGGTCCGGGTGTGCGTTCCGCCAAGTCCGGTGATCGTGTGGGCGTATCCTGGTTTCAGGCAGGCTGCGGGCGATGTTCGTATTGCCAGAAGAAACGGGTTAAGTTTTGCGCGCAACCCAAGACCTGGATTACAAACGGCGGCGGCTATGCCGAGTACATGATCGCTGAGGCCGAGGGCTGCACGTTGCTGCCGGACGGATTAGGTTGGGACGTGGCGGCTCCGCTTTTCTGTGGAGGCTTTTCGGCGATGAGCGCCTATCGCGCCGCCAAACCGCAACCCGGGGAGCGCGTGGCAGTGATCGGAATCGGTGGCCTGGGGCATCTGGCACTCCAGATAGCAAAGTCTCTGGGGCACGAGGTCGTGGCGATCACCAACTCGGCGGATAAGCTGCGGGATGCGCGAGAGATGGGTGCCGACGAAGTACTGGTCGTGAAGAAGGATGCCGGACAGGAACTTCAGGACTTGGGCGGCGCTGACGTGGTACTCTCGTTTTCTCCATCCATGAAGCAGAATAGCCAGGTGTTGAACGGGCTGCGGCCGGGCGGCCGGTTCGTGACCACGGCCGTGAGCGCAGACCCCATTCTTGGCGACCCTGTTCAGATGCTGTTTAAGCAAACCTCCATTATCGGTTCTGCGCACAACGATCCCGCGGACCTCATCGACATTATGAAGCTGGTCGCGGAAGGGAAAGTAAGGCCGCGAATAGAAAGTTATCGCCTCGAGGATCTCAACCGGGTGCTCGTCCGGCTCGCGGACGGTAAAGTACGGCACCGGGCAGTGGTTACACATTAAGGACCGTCACCAAAGGAAGTTCTATAACCGTTTTTGCCAACTGAAACGTGGCAATGTTAACCAAAGGTAATAATCAAACTCCTCTGGCCATGTTACTCTTTCGGAATGCTGGCCTCGTAAGGAGGCTAGTGCCTCGGATCGGAAAGGATGTTTGATGAAAGCTGAGTTTCTTCGTCTTGCGACGATCTTTTTTGTGGCGGGTTTGGCTGGAGGGTCCTTTGTCCGTTGCGCGAAGGCTTCCACAATCAGTGGTAATCTGACTGCCGATAACGCCTTTTTTGCTTATATCAGCACGAGTAATTCGGTGCGCGGAACCCTGGTGGCGAGCGGTAATGACTGGGGTACGACATTTTCGTTCAGCAATTTCGCTCTTACCGCGGGGCAGACGTACTATCTGCAGATCGAAGCCATCAATTACGGCGGCCCGGGCGCGATCATCGGGGATTTCAGCCTGAGCGACACCGGTTTTCAGTTTGCAAACGGCTCTCAGAATCTACTGACGAATACAGCGAACTGGCTAGCCAGCTATAACGACTCGAACGCCGACCCCAACTCTGAGCAACCTTGGGTGACTCCCACCGGCGGCTTGACCAGCGAGGGGGCAAACGGCGTAGGTCCCTGGGGTACCAGATCCGGAATCAGCGGCAGCGCCCTTTGGATCGACGGCGCCACCAATGGATTGAGCGCTTGCCAGAACTGCACCGTGGATTTTTCGACGACTATCACCTCCAACTCCAGCGGTTCTACGGTTCCGGAGCCGGCGACGTTCGGATACCTCGCCAGCGTGCTGGCCGGCCTCTGCCTGACTCGCATGAGACGTAAGGCCAAAGCTTAAAACGCCCGCGTCCAGGGCGCCGGTCCCCACACCAGCACCCTGGGCACAAAGCCTCCCTGCCGTCACGGCCTGCCCCAGGCCCTGTGTTACCGTGAAGTTCTGATGTCCCTTCCCAGCACCACCAGCCTCACCAATTGGCAGCCGGATTCGTGGCGGCAGTTCCCCGCTTTGCAGCAGCCCGAGTATCCCGACCCCGCCGCGCTCGATCGAGTCCTGGGCGAATTGCGACAGCTTCCTCCCTTGGTGGTGAGTTGGGAAATCGTGCAATTGCGCCAGCAACTGGCAGAAGCGGCCGCGGGCAAACGGTTCGTGCTGCAAGGCGGCGATTGCGCCGAGCGCTTCGTGGACTGCAAGCCCCCGCGGATCACCAACATGCTCAAGCTGCTGCTCCAGATGAGCCTGGTGCTGGTGGTGGGCGCCAACAAACCGGTAATCCGCATGGGCCGCTTTGCCGGGCAGTACGCCAAGCCGCGCTCGGCCAATGACGAAACCCGCGGCGGCGTGACCCTGCCTTCCTACCGCGGCGATATCATCAACCGGCCCGAGTTCACCCTGGAAGCGCGCACGCCGGATCCGCAACTGCTGCTGCGCGGTTATGAGCGCGCCGCCCTGACCCTGAATTTTGTGCGCGCCCTCATCAAGAGCGGATTTGCCGACCTGCATCACCCGGAATATTTCGACCTGGACTGGGCGGAACAGTCGCCGCTTGGTGAGGATTACCGCCGGCTCGTCGATACTATCGGCGATTCGCTCAGCTTCATGGAAAATGTTCTGGGGATCCGCGCGGGGGAAACCGATCGCATCGATTTCTACACGGCTCACGAGGCGCTGCACCTGGGGTACGAATCGGCGCAGACGCGGCGGGTGCCCCGCCGGCCTGGGTATTTCAACCTCTCTACCCACTTTCCATGGGCCGGACTGCGCACCAACCGGCCGGATGGCGCCCACATGGAGTACCTGCGGGGTATCGAAAACCCCATCGGCATCAAGGTGGGGGAAGGAACCACGCGTGAGGACATCGCCCGCTGGCTGGATATGCTGGACCCCGAGCGGAGTCCCGGGCGGCTCACTCTGATTCACCGCATGGGGCGCGCGCGCATCGCCGATGCGCTGCCCGGGCTGGTGGAAGCGGTCCGCGCCGAAGGCGGAATGCCCGTGTGGATCTGCGACGCCATGCACGGCAATACGCACACTACTTCGACGGGCTTGAAGACGCGCCATTTCGACGACATCTACTCGGAAGTGGAACAGGCTTTCGACATCCACCGCGCGATGGGGCAGGAACTGGGCGGCGTGCACATCGAACTGACCGGCGAGAATGTGACCGAATGCATCGGCGGGGCTCGCGGTACCGGTGTGGAGGACCTATCGCGCGCCTACGAATCCGAGGTGGATCCGCGGCTGAACGGCGAGCAGTCCATCGAACTGGCTTTCCTGATCGCGCGCAAGATGAAAAACGCCGGGCGGTAGGAACCCGTTCAGTCGAAATACCGCGTGGGTGTTTGCCCCAGCTCCCTTTTGAACATGGCGATGAAGGCGCTGGAGCTGTTGTAGCCCAGTTCCAGGGCGATGGTGTTGACGCCTTCGCCGGCGGCGAGTTGTCGCAGGGCGTGGAGCAGTTTCTGGCGGCGCAGCCATTGGCCCAGCGTCATACCGGTCTCGCTTTGGAACAGGCGCTCCATGGTGCGCCGTCCGGCGGCGCATTTGCGCAGCATCCTGGCGAGCGGCATATCGCCTGCGGGGTGGGCGGCTGCCAGTGCGGCGAATTGCGCGGCGCGGCGATCCTGGGGCAGCGGTAACTGCAAAGGCACCGCGGTGAGCGCTTTCAGCTCGTCGAACAGCACGCCCATGAGGCGCCGCTGGATTGGCTGGTTCGCGTCCAGGGCGCCCAGTTGCACACAGCGCAGGATCAGTTCCCGCAACAGCGGCGAAACATTCACCACCGAGCAGATATGGCCCGGGCTGGCCCACGCGGCGATGTAGAGCGAGCGCAGGGCCACCGTGCCGCTCATTTCCAGCCGGTATTCGAAGCCCGCCGGGATCCACACGCCGCGATGCGGAGGCACCACCCAGGCGCACTGCGCGGTGCGCACGGTGACGGCTCCGCGCGTCGCGTAGATCAATTGATGCCAGTCCCGCGCCGGCGGGGGTATGCGATGATGCGGCGCGAAGGCCTGCGCATCCGGGAAAGTCACGCCGAAACTGCGCACCGCCACATGCCGGTCCGGGTGGCGAGAATTCGACATATATTGGCAAGATAGCGCATTGCCGGCATGGGCCGCGCGGGATAGAATCCTCGAAAGAAAGGAAACCGACCATGTCCCAGGTAGCTCATTTTGCAATTAACGCCGACGACCTTCCGCGCGCGCGCCGCTTTTACGAGAACGTCTTCGGGTGGCGCTTTCAGGCCTGGGGACCGCCCGGGTTCTACATGATCGATAGCGAATCCGCCCCCGTGACGGTGGCGCTGCGCGGCTCGCTGCAGCAGCGGCGCGAACTGGTTCCCGGACTGCGGACCAACGCCTTCGAGTGCACTATCTCCGTGAACGACATTCAGAAAGCCGCCGATGCCGTGGTGGCGAACGGGGGAACTATCGTGATGCCCGTCTGCACGCTGGCGGGAATCGGCCGCCTGTTCTTTTTTCAGGACCCGGACGGCAACCAGGCGGCCGCCATGCACTACGATGAGGCAGCGCAATAAAACGTCAAAAAAGGCGCGTCAAAAAAGGGGACAGACGCATTTAAAAAAGGTGTCTGTCCCCTTTTTTCCCTTTTTTCCCTTTTTTCCCTTTACATGATCGATAGCGAATCCGCCCCCGTGACGGTGGCGCTGCGCGGCTCGCTGCAGCAGCGGCGCGAACTGGTTCCCGGACTGCGGACCAACGCCTTCGAGTGCACTATCTCCGTGAACGACATTCAGAAAGCCGCCGATGCCGTGGTGGCGAACGGGGGAACCATCGTGATGCCCGTCTGCACGCTGGCGGGGATTGGCCGCCTGTTCTTCTTTCAGGACCCGGACGGCAACCAGGCGGGCGCCATGCACGATGAGGCAGCGCAAGGCGTCAAAAAAGGGGACAGACGCATTTAAAAAAGGGGACAGACGCATTTAAAAAAGGTGTCTGTCCCCTTTTTTCAGGACAGACCGGGAGGTCTGTCTTACTTGAGGGTGTAGACAGCTCGCGTGGCGATGGGGTGCTCGATGGACAGCGTGATATTGCCTTGTTTCAGCGGAGCCAGATTGTCCGCGGGCAGCGGCGAAGTTTGTTCGATGGTGAGCGCGTTATCGATCAGGCTGATGGTGCGGGTCCAGCCCTTGCCGGTGATCTCCAGCCGTTCGCCGTTGGCCTTGACTTGCACCGGGCCCGGCGCTGCAAACGCACCTCGCTCCGCCAGGAAATTGGCGCCGGTTTCCTTGGAAGTGAACTCCATCCATCGTCCGCCGTCTTCCGAGGAAAAAACGGCGCGGACCTTCTGCGATTCGAGAATCCATTCCGGCGAACCGTCGGCATCCAGGTCGGCGGTCCACACCACGGTGTGGCCGCGAGGCAGCAGCACCGCGCGCAGGGGCAAATCCAGGGAGGCAGCGCCGGTGATCTTCAGATGCCAGTCGCGCAGTCCGCTGACGCCCGCGGCGGCGAACACCCGCAGCAGGTAGCGCCGCTCATCGGCGGCACCGACGGAGATTTCCTGTTTGGCGGGGAAGAAATCCAGACCCTCGCCGGTGGCTTCCAGGCGGAAAGTCTGAATCCCGGGCCAGTTGTTGCGAATGATCACATCCAGGTTGCTGCCGCCTCGCGGATCGATGGTGGCCACGGGCGGATCGGGTTCGAGTTCGGCGCGCGGTCCGAAATGCTCCCGGATGGCCTGGGCGATGCGAATGGTGGCGGGGCGAAACAGTTCCAGGCGGGCCCGGCCAAGCGGCATACCGTCGGCCTCCAGCGCCAGGTTGGCGAAGTCGCCATGCACGGCATCGGCGGGCACGGAGATCTCGTAATCGATCGAGCCTTCGGGGCCAGGCTTCTCGGTGGCGGTGTATCCGTCCGGCAAGCGCAGCCGCGAGCGGGCAGCCAGTTCCGGCGAAGAGTAACTGGTGGAGACCATATTCTTCCGGCCCACGATGAGGCGCCTGGCGTCGTTGAAGAAGGCCGACGTTTCGGGCGCTTCCATGGCGATGCCCACGCGCACCCGGTGGTCGGCGGCCCGGCTTGCGGGGATGGGCAGGCGCGCGCGGAACAGCTTATCGTCCCAATCGAAGTCGGTGGGTTTGCCGGCGGCCAGATAGGGGCCCACCGGTTGACGTTCCAGTTGCAGGATGGCTTCGGCATCCGTCGGAGCCGAGAATTCCATCGCCAGAATGCCGTTCTCGTATTCGATGCTGAGCAGTTCGGCGGTGGCGTACACGATTCTTTCGACCGCCGAAAAATTGCTGCATTCGCGGCACAGGCCCTTGGGCCCGAGCGAAACATTCAAAGGCAGCCACAACGATTCCCCCGGGCCTACCGTTACATTCGGGATGCTGACAACGTGTTTGCTCACGGCTTCTACGGCGCGCAGTTCGTCGTGAAACGGCTGCGCGCTCTGATTGCTGATGCTGACGGCCGATGCCGCCGGCGAGGCCAGTTCCACGGCAGTCACTCCGTTAGGGAGTTTGCCGGCGGCCGGTTTGGGCATGGCCACCGGCTGAAATCCGGCCAGCAGCGGCGACCAGTTGCGCAGCAGGGCGGCGTCCCTGCTAAGGACCGCGGCACCGCGGCGGTCCGTGCCGCCGATATCCACCGCGCCCTTGTGCAGCAGAGGCCCGGCATTGGCCTCCCAGCCGGCGGGATACAGGGACTCTTCCAATCCGGTCCACAGCAGCGCGCCGCGGGTACCGGCAATGGCCGCGCGGCTGCGGCCTAAGGCGTTGGGATCATCGGCCTGAATGACGAGGACGGGCGTAGGGGGCTTGGCGGCGTCGATAGAAAGCACGCCTCCCTCTACCCAAGCGACGGGCCCGCCGTGACTCGCGGTCTGGGTCGTCAGCACACTTTCCAGGGCTTTGAGCCAGGCGCGCTGCGCTCCGGCATCGGCCGCTCCGGCGGGTGCGCCTCCGTTCGGCCAAGCGGCTACCGGCGGCAGCGGACGCACCCAGGCGCGCAGGCCAAGCCGGCGCAGCAGGCGGACGAAACCCACCAGGTCGCGCCGCGGGCTGGTGCGGCCGGTGAGATCGAAACCGCCTTCGGGGAGTTGGTGCCAGTTCCATGGGACGGAAAACTCGATGGTGTGGATCCCCAGGTTCTTCAGCCAGACCAGTTCACGCTCCCACAATGTTTGGGGGCACAGGTAATAAGGGAATTCGACCGCCTGAGTGTATTCCACCGCCGGCTCGGATGGCACGGGAGACGCGGCCGCGGCAAAGGCCAGGAACAGGCCGAGGCGGGCGCAGGTGCGCATCAAAAGGTCCGAGCCTTTCGAATGCGGTAGTCCTCTACCAGCGGCATCCGGACCACGGTACACATTTCAAACAGGCGGGAACGGGCCCGCGCGCCCACGCGTTCCGCCAGGGTTTCGCGATACTCCACGGTGCCCAGAGGCGATTTCTGCATTACTACGCTGCCGGCGTCCGGGTCCGGAAGATTCGACGTCGCGATCAGTGCCTTCCGGTTATTGCAGCGGTACGTGATGATGGACGTGATGGTGTCTTCCACCCACTTGGTGACCCGGTGGGCGCCCAGATCGTCCAGCAGGAGCACCTCGCAATCCAGCGCCATGCGGTAGGCTTCGCGGTTGGAACTGTCAGACGACGCGTCGTACCCGGCCTTGATATTGTTGAGCAGCGTCTGGTAATCGCAGAAGAGGCACTCGAAGCCCTTTTCCAGGATCTTGCGCATGGCGGCGACGGCCAGGTGCGTCTTTCCCGTGCCGGGTTCGCCAAGCAGCAGCAGGCCGGGCCGCGCCTCATTGGGAAAGTCGCGGACATAATTCTTGACGGCCAGCAGTATGTTGGTGAGATCGCGGCGGGCAATCGGATTTTCCGGGCCCGGCACGCTGAAATTATCGAACGAAGTGTTGCGGTACAGCGGCGGTAGCTGTGCCCGTTCTTCCATGCGCGCGGCGCGTCCCGTGAAACGGCACTCGCACGGTTTTGCCCCCGAAACGCCGGCTCCCTCGACGATGACAAAGCCGGTGCCGCTGCACTTGGGGCAAATGGGATCCGTGGCCATCCTTATCATTATCGCAGCGTTGCGTGGGGCCGTCGGCTCTAGGATTGCTAAACTGGCAAACAATGCGCATCCTGATGCTCGGCGAGCGGCTCGCCGTCTGCCGTCTGCCCGCCGGCGCGGCGACGCCCGCATGGCCTCGCGGCGGCTTTCAATCGGTGACGCGAACGGCCGGCGAGTTATCCGTGGTTTGCGCGGAAAGCTCGGCGCCGCCGGATGTGCCGTGCGAGCGAGGCTGGCGCGCGCTCCAGGTGGAAGGTCCGCTGGATTTCGCCCTGGTGGGAGTGCTGTCCTCGCTGGCTGTTCCGCTGGCGGAGGCACGCGTCAGCATCTTTGCGATCTCCACTTTCGACACCGACTATCTCCTGGTGAAAGAGGATCGTCTGGCGGTGGCGATGGACGCGCTCCGGCGGGCGGGCCATGAGGTAATACATGCTAACCTGACTGATCGGAGGCCTATGTCCCTGACGCGCGAAAAAGCCCAACTCATGAGCGCATCCGAGATCGACCGGACCCTGGTGCGGCTGGCGCATGAGATTCTGGAAAAAACAAAAGACCTGGACCTGCTGGCATTCATCGGCATCCGCCGCCGCGGAGTGCCGCTGGCGCAGCGCCTGGCCGCCAAGATCTCTTCGCTCGAAAATCGCACGGTTCCCGTGGGCATTCTGGATATCAACCTTTACCGTGACGATCTCAGCACAGTGGACGTGAAACCGGTAGTCAGCGCCACCGAGATCCCCTTCTCGGTGCAGGGCAAGGACATCATCCTGGTGGACGACGTGCTGTACACCGGCCGCACCATCCGCGCGGCGCTGGATGCCCTGTTCGATCACGGGCGCCCTTCGCGCGTGCAACTGCTGGTGCTGATCGATCGCGGTCATCGCGAGTTGCCCATCGAGGCGCGCTTCGTGGGGCGCAAGGTGCAGACCACGGACATCGAAATCATCGAAGTCAAATTCCACGAAATCGACGGAATGGAGAAGGTCCTGCTGGTGGAAAAGGCCGCCGACGGCGAAGCCTGAACGGGATATGAAGGGACTGCTGGGAATCGAAGAGCTGGATCGCGGCGCGATCGAAGCCATTCTGACGCGGGCCAAGGATTTTCAGCCGCTGCAGAGCCAATCGCTGAAAAAGCTGGACACGTTGCGCGGGAAGATGATCGTCAACCTGTTCTACGAGGCGTCCACCCGCACCCGCACCAGTTTCGAAATCGCCGCCAAGCGCATGAGCGCCGACGCGGTGTCTATCACGGCGTCCGGGTCCAGCGTGAGCAAGGGCGAATCGCTGGTGGATACGCTCAACACGCTGGCGGCCATGCGTCCCGATGCCATTGTGATGCGCCATGCGGCGTCGGGCGCTCCGCATTTTCTGGCGCGCCACCTGCCCACCCCCATCATCAACGCGGGCGATGGCACGCACGAACATCCCACCCAGGCGCTCCTGGATGCGCGCACCATTCTGGACCACCGCCCGTCCCTGGAGGGGCTGCGGGTGGCCATTATCGGCGACATCGCCCACAGCCGTGTGGCCCGCTCCAACGTGCACCTGCTCTCCAAATTCGGCGCGCGGATCGTGCTGTGCGGACCGCCTTCGCTGCTGCCCGTGGAGTTGAAGTACCTGGCCCCCGAAGTGACCCTGACCAACGACATTCGCGAGGCCATTCGCGATTCCGACGTGATCATGATGCTGCGCGTGCAACTGGAGCGGCAGCACGAGGCGTCCTTCCCGGCGAGCGAGTATTTCCGCTTCTACGGCCTGCGTCTGGAGCATCTGGAACTGGCCAGGCCGGACGCAATCGTGATGCATCCGGGGCCCATCAATCGCGGCCGCGAGCTTTCCAGCGAAGTCGCCGACTTCCAGCGGTCGGTGATTCTGAACCAGGTGGAAAACGGCATCGCGGTACGCATGGCGGTGCTCGAAAAGGTGATTGGATAGGCCATGTCGATCGTTATCAGGAACGGCCGCGTGATCGACCCGGCGTCGCAGACCGATCGGGTTGCCGATGTGCTCATCGTGGATGGGCGCATCGCCGGAGTGGCGCCGAATCTCTCCTCCCCGAAGGCGGAGGTGTACGACGCCACCGGCATGATTGTCGCGCCCGGCTTTATTGACATGCACGTGCACCTGCGCGAGCCGGGTTTCGAGCATGCGGAAAATATCGAAAGCGGCTCGCGTGCCGCGGCGGCGGGCGGATTCACGTCCATCTGCTGCATGCCCAATACCAAGCCCATCAACGATAGCCCCACGGTCACCAGCTACATTGTGCAGCAGGCCAAAAGCCAGGCCGTGGTCAACGTATTTCCCATCGGCGCCATCACCAAGGGCAGCGCCGGGGAGGAACTGGCGGCCATCGGCGCCATGAAGGCGGCGGGCGCGGTAGCCATTTCCGACGATGGCCAGCCGGTGATGAATTCCCGCGTCATGCGCCGCGCCATGGAGTTTGCCCGCTCCTACGATTTGCCGGTGATCGACCACTGCGAGGACCTCAACCTGAGCGCCGGCGGCGACATGCACGAGGGCATCAAGAGCGTTCGTTGGGGCCTGCGCGGCATTCCGGCGGCGAGCGAAGACGTGATGGTGGCCCGCGACCTGCTACTGGCGCAACTAACCGGCGCGCGCTATCACGTGGCCCACATTTCCACGCGCAACGCCGTAGCCATGGTGGAGCAGGCGCGGCGGCACGGGTTGCCTGTGACCTGCGAAGCCACTCCGCATCACTTCGCGCTGAGCGATGACCAGATGTACCCCTACGACAGCAATTACAAAATGAAGCCGCCGCTGCGTTCCTGCACGCATCGCGAGGCGGTTGTGGACGGAATTGCGGCAGGTACCATCGGGGTGATCGCCACCGATCACGCGCCCCACCCCGGCAGCGAAAAAATGCAGGAGTTCGAACGCTGCCCGTTCGGCATTATCGGCCTGGAGACGGCCATTGCGCTGACACTCGAAGAACTCGTGGCGCCCGGAAAGATCACGCTCCAGCGCATGGTGGAGTTGTTCACTACCGGACCGGACCAGGTGATGCGCCTGGGCCGCGGCACGCTGGCGCCGGGCGCGCCCGGAGACGTGACCGTGTTCAGCGCAGACCTGCAGTGGACTTACGACCTGAACCAATCGCAATCCCGCAGCCGCAACTCGCCCTTTGACGGCCGGACGTTTCGCGGCGGACCGGTAGCGACCGTCGTGAACGGCCAGTTGGTGTGGAAGCGCTGACGCCGCCGCTAATGAGCCACAGTGATAATCGCGCTTGCCGCCGACGTAAAGCTCCCCGCCGTCGCGACCACCGGGATGTCTCCGTTGGCCGTTGACGGCGGGACAATCACGTTGATCTGGTAGACTCCGGCGGCGATCAGGCCCGCGTAAACAACCTCCGCGTTAACTCCGCCAAAGGTGACCGCGGGCGTCGTGGTGACGGCCATGGGTGCGGCCACGATGCTGCCATCGCTGATGGCCGGGTTGGTCGTGCCGAAGCCGGTGCCGAAAAGGGCGATCACCTCGCCGGGCTGCGCCGGCTGGCTGGCTCCTGTATAGAGAGTGGTTGCCCCTACCAGCGCGCCTCCCGCATGGAGCGCCGCAATGGACTTGCCGTCTTTGAACAGGAAGAACCCCGGCGAGTAGGTCTGCATGGTCGCCGTCATACTGGCGCTGGCCAGGCCGTTGTTGTTGACTACCACTTGCACCGGTCCGGTGGTCGTATCCACAGGAGTCAGAACGTTGATCTGCTTGGTGCTGATGTAGCTGACGTACGCCGGTTTGCCGTCTACGGTGACACTGACGCCGCCGAGCGAAGTGGGTAGCTTGGTGCCGCCGGTGAAGTCGCTGGTGGTCCAGTTCCGCGTGACGGGAGCCAGGCTGGCGCCGGTGATGGTCACGAAGGTGTTGGAGGCGATACCGGTGGCGGCGGAGTCGGCAGCGTTGGTGACCGAAGTGGCGGTGAGGACCGGAGCCGCCTGGAGGCTGCCGAACAGGCCGTGCGCCTGATTGTCGGTACCAGCCGAGAAGTAGACGGCATTCGGGTCACCGCCGCTTCCGCCGTTACCCACGATGAGTGCCCACAGTCCGGAAATCGCGATGGGGTTGCCGTTCTGATCGGCCAGCGCACCAAGAGCGGCGCCGGTTTTCGGATCGAATGCATTGATGGTCCCATCGCCGAAATTGCCGACCAGAATGTCGCCGGCGAATGCACCGAAAGTGGCCGGCGCGATGGCCACGCCCCAGGGAGCGTTCAAAGGCCCGCCCGTGGCCACGTGCTGCAGCAGCACGCCATTCAGATCGAAGATGGAAACCGCCCCATCGCCGGTCCCCAGGGCGGCAAAATTCTTGTTGGTATTCTGCTTGGCCCACATCACGTAAAGCTTGCCGCCCAGATTCCAAATGTTGAAGGGAGCGTAGCCCGAGGGCACTTGCGAATCGACAAAGGGAGTGCCGGGCAGAGTCACCGGCTTGAAGTTGGTATCGAATACATCGATGCCGCCGGTCTTGAAATTGGCGGCATACAGCATGGGCGCCGCGTTGGTGGTGGTGGCGCTGACAGCCAGTCCGTAGTACACCGCCCCACTGGAAGAGTTGTCCACCATCAACTGCGCCTGCGTGGGGTTGACGGCGGAGGCCCAGCAGGACACAGTGCCATCGGCGGTCACAAAGATGAAGTTGGGCACCTTTCCCTGCACCAGGAATCCGCCTGTGGCATTGGCGATCCCGGCGGTGTCGGTGGCAGGTGAGGCTCCCTTCGCCGAAGGCGGAACCGTTACCTTGGTGGCGCTGATCGAGAAGATTCCGTTGGTGCTGGTCGCCGAACTGTAGACCGTCGAAAGGCCCGTGCCGGCGTCGCTGACCCAGAAGGGGCTGGCGGACGAGGTGTAGATACCCCAGGGATTCACCAGGTTCGGGTCGGTGAAATCCGCGATACCCGGTTGATCGGCAACCAGGTTGTGCTGCAGATAGGCGTTGCCGGCAGGTGTTGCCGCGGAAGCAACACCGAGCGCGCTCAGTACCATCAGACCCATTTGTAACACTTGAAAACAGCGCATATATCCCCTCCAGAATTGGGCTTAGCGGTTGCTAGTATAATCCAAGCGGTGCGCCCTCAGATGTAAAATAGAACCATGTTCTTTCGCAGAGAAAAGCCGAGCACTTCTTCTCCGTCACAGCGCCTGGATGCTCTTCGACAGGCCGGGTTCACCGTCACACCGGGGCAGGGCGGCGTCACGCGGGTCAGCCGTGGGGAGTTTGCCGTGGACCTGAAAGAGACCGATGGAGCGCTTCGGCCCGACGGGCGCGCGGGCATTCTGATCGGCGGCGACGTTGCCTCCCTGGTAGACGGCGGTTACCAGAAATTCTTCCGCACGGCCGCCGGGAAACAGAAGCCGGCACTGGCGGACGAACTCAAAGCCCTGCACGCTCTGGAAGAGGACGTCACGGAATCGCTCGGGCTGCAAAGCCTCTATAACGAAGCGCTCGGAACCGTCTCCACCTTTTACTTATACGACCGGGTGCAGAATCGCGATGCCGGAGTTCCCAAGCGCGTTTGGGAAACCAAGTAAGACCGGCCTCCCGGCCGGTCGCGGTGTTACTACTTCTTCGGACTTGCCGGTGCCGCCGGAGCCTGTTTGCGGACCAGTTCGATGTATTGTTCCACGTAGTTCTGTAAAGCCACGGGGATTTCGTCGCGTGAAATTTCAGCGCCCCCCTGCGTGTGCTCCGCGCCCCGCTGCACGTACTGCGTGTGCAACTGCTGGCTGGTATTCTGCACTTCCACGGTGGCCTCGCCGGTGATGGTGGCGGAGCGTTTGCCGAGGATCTCGCTGATCTTGCCCATGGCGGCGAGTTGTTCTGCCTGCTTGATGCTCTTGTCGCCATCCTGGCTGCCTATGCCGCTGCCGGGTTGTTTGCTGGCCTGCTGCGAATCGCTTTTGCCGGTCCCTTTGCCCTGCGGGTCCTGCTGGCTCTTGGCCTCTTCGCCGTTCTGACCTTCCTGCGCGTCGCCCGCCTGTTCGCCATTCTGCTGGCCGTTCTTGCCGGATTGCTGTTGCTTGCCGGCATTCTGCTGGCCTTGTCCCTGTTGTTTATTCGCTTGATCGTTCTGTCCGGCCTGAGGATTCTGGTTGCCCTGCTGCGGCTTCATGCGGGACAGCAGATTCTGCGCCGCGTCCTTGACCTTGCTCCACAAACTGGGACTGTCGTTGGAACTGCCGGAATCGCTCTTGGGATTGTTCTGCGCCTGGTCGCTCTTATTGCCCTGCTCGCCGCTCTTGCTGGCGTCGTTATCGCCGTTGGCGGAATCAGACGCCTTCTCGGCCTGCGCATCCTGATCGTCCGCGCTCTTCTGGTCGCCCTTGTCGGCCTGCTTGCCGGCATCCTGCTTGGATACGCCGGTCTTGTCGGCGGCCTGGTCGCCTTCGGAATTGGCGTCCTGCTTCTGTTCTTCATCCTGCTTTTGCTGCCCCTGCTGATCCTGCGGATCGGCTGTGGCGCCATTGTCATCCTGCGCTTCGGGAACCGGCGGAGTGCGGCGGCGATTCTGCGCCGTATCCTTCTTAGGCGTCCAGCCAAACTCCTGCCGGATCATGCTGGCCAGAGGCGGCTTCAGATCCAGCCGGCGGCTCAGCCCGTAGCGCAACGCGAAAAGACTCGCAGCCACCAGCACCAGCACCGTCAAAGCGTAGATGCCCCGAGGCATGGTGAACGGAATCGCCTGGCGCACGTCGACCGAGCGCGCTGTCTCGTCCGCGCGTTCCGCCTGCGACCGCCGGATCTCCTGCGAGGTGTGAGCTGCCGCTGTATCGTCACGGAAATACAGAGCCGTGGACAGGGTATCGGCCAGTCCCAGTCGCCGGTCTACAATCTGGGCGACGCGATACGGCGAGGGCGCGCCATGGAAAGTGCGGTAAAGCCCCAAGCCGATCGCCGCCGCCGGGAATAGCAGGAACCATTGCCAGTTCAGTATCTGGACGCCCACAAGCAGAAGAAGAATGAAGGCCAGAATTGCCGCGCTGCCCGCGTTGGCGCCTTGCGACAGGAGTTCATTTTGCAGCAGACGCCGTCGCGCCCGAAGAACCAGGGTTACCACAAGCCTCCCTCATGAGATCCCGCACAGTTGGCCAGACCCATGTCTGTACGACGTCCGATATGCACAATTAGTTCTAATACTAGCATTTTCGCATCGCGCCGCACGTTCCCTGCCACTTCTCCCTGCAAGCCGCCCGCCGAACCTTCAGCCACAGCGTAAAATGGGTGATGGAAGCACTCGGAAGGATCGCGCCACTTTGAATCAGCCTTTGAAAGTTTTAATCGTAGACGATGAAGCCAGCCAGCGGAGCGGCCTGGCAGGAATGATCTCCGCCTGGGGAATGACCCCGGAAACGGCGGGAGACGGGAATGAAGCGCTGGAAAAGCTGGCGGAATTCCCCGCGGACGTCATCCTGACAGACCTGAATATGCCCGGCCTGGATGGCTTTGGATTCCTGCAGCGGCTGCGCGATGCGGGCGATATGCCGCCCACCATCGTACTGACCGCCTATGGCAGCGTGGAAACTGCCGTGAAAACCGTGCGCGAGCTGGGCGCCTTCTGGTTCCTGGAAAAGCCCATTCAACCGGGCGGGCTGGAGGTGCTGATTCGCCGCGCCGGCAGTCATGCGGGTCTGACCGCGGAGAAGCGCAACCTGGAGCGGCAGCTCAGTTATAAAGGATCGCTCGGCCAACTGGTGGGCGCATCGCCGCGCATGCTGGAAATTTTTACTTTGCTGCAGCAGGCCGGCCCAAGCAAGGCTTGCGTGCTGGTGACCGGCGAAAGCGGCACCGGAAAAGAAGTGGTGGCGCGCACGCTGCATGCGCTCAGTCAGCGCCGCCAGGGCCCGTTTGTGGCCATCAACTGCGCCGCGTTGCCGGAGAGCCTGATCGAAAGCGAACTGTTCGGCCATGAGAAAGGTTCGTTTACAGGTGCTTCGGAGCGGCGTGCCGGCTGTTTCGAAGTAGCGCAGCACGGCACCCTCATGCTGGACGAAATCGGCGAAATGCCCATGCCCACGCAGGCCAAGCTGTTGCGCATCCTGGAAGATTCCAAAGTCCGGCGCCTGGGCGGAAAAGCCGAATTCGAAGTGGACGTTCGCGTCGTGGCCGCCACCAACAAAGTGCCCGAAGAAGCCGTGCGCGGCGGCCATTTGCGCGAAGACCTGTATTACCGCCTCAATGTCTTCCACATTCACCTGCCTCCCCTCCGGGAGCGGAAAGAGGACCTGCAGCCGATTGCCGAAGCCCTGCTCAGCGACTTGAACCGGAAACACGAATGCCGCGTTTCGGACCTTTCGCCGGATGTGCTTCTGGCGTTCGGACGATATGCCTGGCCGGGCAATGTGCGAGAACTTCGCAACGTGCTGGAGCGCGCGGTGATTCTGGCGGGTGAGGGCACCATCGAACCCAAACACCTGCCCGCGTTCCTGCAGGAGCGGCCGGCATCTGCGACGGCGGTATCGGCCAGCACGCCGCCGGCGGCGCCCGTTCCGGACGATCTGGAGGCGCTGCGCATCCGTATCGGAACTACCGTGGAAGAAGCCGAAAAGGGGCTGATTCTCCGCACGCTCGAGCACACCCGGAACAATAAAACGCGCGCCGCCGAAATTCTGGGGATCAGCTTGAAGACCCTGCACAACAAGCTGAAGGAATATGGAGCCGGGAAAGAAGACGCCATGGGGGCGTAGACGCCCGTTATTTCTCGCAAAGTGTTTGCGCTTGCTGACGCGCGCGGCTCGGATCGGAGCCGCGACCGTGAGGGAGCGAATGCGCAAGTTCGCGTAGGGCGAGCTACTTCAGAAACTGGGCCACGTTGTCTTTGGTCACCAGTTGAAAGGGAATGAAGAGCTGCTTTTCATAGGGCTCTTTTCGCAGGATTTTTACCGCGGTCTCCACCGCCGCGTTTCCCTGGCCGCGAGCATCCTGGAAGACGGTAGCGTCCAGCCGGCCGTCACGAACCGCCTGTAACGCATCGGGAATCGCGTCCACTCCGGCCAGAAGGACTTTGTCCTTCCGCTTCGCCTGCTCCAGCGCGATCAGCGCTCCCATGGCCATCTCGTCATTCTCTGCGAACACGGCATCGATGCGGCTGCCGTAGGATTCCAGCCAGTCTTCCATCAGGGTCATGCCTTTGGCCCGGTCCCACTCCGCCGTCTGCACCGCGATGAGTTTCATACCGGGGTTCTTTGCCAGCACGTCGCGCGCTCCCTGGTCCCGCTCGATCTGCGCCGCTTGCCCTAGGAAGCCCTGCATCATCACGACATTGCCTTTGCCGTTCAGTCGCCGCGCCAGGTACTCCATGGCGATCCGTCCGGCCTCTTCATCGTGCGATCCAACAAACGCCGTTGGCGCGGCTCTTGTCTCCGAATTCACGTTCACGATGGGTATCCCTGCCGCGAGAGCCTTCTCCACCGCCGGGGAACTAGCCTCCACTTCGCAGGGGTTCAGAATGATCGCATCCACCTTCTGGGCTACGAAGGATTCCACCTGCTGCACCTGTTTTTCCGCGCTGCGCTGCGCGTCGTTGACGATCAGTTCCACTCCCATTTGCCTGGCCTTGTCTTCCATAGTCTGGTCCAGCGTGACAATCAGTTCATTGGAGAGATTCAGCAGCGAGACGCCGATCACCGGCCTCTTTTCGCCGGACGGCTGCCGCCCCGAGCATCCCTGCATAATGCAGCCCGCCAGCGCCGCGACTACGGCCCACCTGTTTTTCGTCACCTGTCCTTGCTCCTGTCCAGCCAGACCGCGCCTACGATGATCAGACCCTTCACCACCTGCTGATAATATGACGACACATTGAGCAGGTCGAGTCCATTATTAATCACTCCCATCAGTAGCGCGCCCAGGATGGTTCCCCCCACGCCGCCCACGCCGCCGTTCAGGCTGGTGCCGCCGATCACGACAGCCGCGATGGCATCCAGCTCGTATCCGATGCCGGCGTTCGGTTGTCCGGTAGTGATGCGCGAAGCCAGCACCACGCCGGCCAGCCCGGCGAGCGCGCCGCACAGTGTGTACGCCGCCATTTTGACGGACCGGACCGGAACGCCCGACGCGAGTGCCGCGTTTTCGTTGCCGCCCACCGCGTAAACGTACCGTCCGAAGCGCATGTTCGTCAGCAACACTCGGGAGAGCAGCGCCACAAAAAAGAAGATCAGGATCGGCTCCGGCACCCCGGCAATGTTTCCGCTGCCGATATGAGTGAATCCGGCCGTCAGGTTGGATACCGGCCGCCCTCCGCTCACCAGCAGCGCCAGGCCCCGCGCCGCCGTCATCATCCCGAGCGTGACGATGAATGGCGCCACCCGCCCGCGCGCCACCACCAGGCCATTTGCCGCTCCGCAAGCGGCGCCCGCCAGGATTCCAGCGGCCACGGGCACGACGGCGGGATATTGTCCGGGATGGGCGAAGCAGGCGGCGGCCACGCCGGAGAGCGCCACCACCGAACCCAGCGAAAGATCCACCCCGCCGGTGAGCAAGACATACGTCACGCCCACTGCCAGAATGCCGTTGATGGAGATCTGCCGCACCAGGTTCACCAGGTTGGCCAGATTCAGGAAGCTGGGCCGCGCCACCGATAACGCCGCCACCAGAACCGCCAGGGCCAGAGGCAGGCCCAACGATGCCAGCCGCGATTGGATTTTTCGTTTCTCCATGTCAATTGGGCATGGCGTACCGAAGAATCTCTTCCGGCGTGGTGCGGCCGGGGGTAAGCTCGGCCGAGACGGCTCCTTCGCGCATCACCAGGATACGGTCGCTGAGGGAAAGGATCTCGTTCATTTCGGACGATATTAACAGAATCGCCAGGCCTTCCCGCGCCAGGCCGGCGATCTGCGCATAAATCTCGGCCTTGGCGCCGACATCGATGCCGCGCGTGGGCTCGTCCAGGATCAGAACGCGGGGACGGGTGAGCAGCGCGCGGGCCAGCACAATTTTCTGCTGGTTGCCGCCGCTGAGGTCCTGTACGGGTTGCCCGTCGCCGGCGGCGCGCACGCGGAACCGCCGCATCTGTTCTGCGACGGCCGCGGCCTCGCGGCGCGGGCGGAGGAACGGCCCCCGGGCGAAGCGGTCGAGGCTCGAGAGCGTCATGTTCTCACGCACGGACATGCGCGGCACAAAGCCGAATTCCCTGCGGTCTTCGGTTACCATGGCGATGCCGCAGGCCAGCGCGTCGGCAGGCGACCCGATGTGGACCGGCCGGCCGGCCAGGCGAATCTGCGCGCCGGCCGTGGGGCTCAGGCCGAAGATCGCCGCGGCCGCTTCGCTTCGACCGGCGCCCAGCAGGCCGGCGAGGCCCAGGATCTCTCCCGCGCGCAGCGAGAACCGGATCCCCGGCAGGCTGACTTCGAGAACGGTCTCACCGGGAACCCCCTTCTGCAATTGCGCCAGGGGTTCCAGCGCCCGGCCCACCATAAGTGCGATCAGCCGCGCCTCGTCCAGTTCGGCGGCCGGCCGGGTGGCGATGTGCCTGCCGTCGCGCATCACCGTGACGGTATCGGCCAGCCGGAAGATTTCGGCCATGCGGTGAGAAATGTAGATGACGGCCACGCCGCTCTGCTTCAGGTCGCCGATAATGCGGAAGAGCCGCTCCGCCTCACGGTCGGAGAGCGCGGAGGTGGGCTCGTCCATGATGAGCAGGTCGGCCTGGCCGCCGAGCGCCTTGGCGATTTCGACGCTCTGGCGCTCGGCGAAGCTCCGGTGGCGCATACGGGCCGACGGGTCCAGGCTTACTCCGAGCCGCGCCAGCAGGCCCGCCGCTTCGCGCTGCATCGCCCGGCGATCCAACCATCCCCAGCGCGACGGCTCGCGGCCCATGCAGATGTTCTCGGCGACGGTGAGGTCCGGGAACGTGAGGAGTTCCTGGTGAATCATGGCCAGCCGCCGGCCCGCGAAACGAATGGTGCCGGAGTCGGCAGGGTACATGCCCGCGGCGATCTTCATCAGGGTCGATTTGCCGGCGCCGTTCTCGCCGGTTATCGCGTGGATCTCCCCTGCCTGGATTGTAAGGCTCACCTCGTCCAGCGCCAGAATCCCGCCGAAGGATTTGGAGATGCGATCCAGTTGGAGGAGGGTGCTCAGACTCGGCCTCCGCGATGAAGCTTCCCGTGGCTCTGGATTTTTACTTCGGTTGCGGGGTCACCCGCAGGTAGGGCTTCAACGTTTTCCAGCCGCCCGGGAACATCTTCGCCGCCTCGTCGTTGGAGATCGCCGGGGGGATGATCACATCGTCGCCGTTTTGCCAGTTCACCGGCGTGGCCACTTTGTGCGAGGCCGTCAGTTGCATCGAATCGAGCACGCGCAGCACCTCGTTGAAATTGCGGCCCGTGTTCATCGGGTAAATCAGCATCAGCTTGATCTTCTTATCGGGGCCGATTACGAAAACCGTCCGCACGGTCGCGTTGGTGGCGGCGGTGCGCCCTTCGGACGTGTCTCCGGCGTCCGCCGGAAGCATCCCGTAGAGCTTGGCCACCTTCAGTTCGGGGTCGCCGATCATCGGATAGTTCACCTTGTGCCCCTGCGTCTCTTCGATATCGGAGGCCCATTTTCCGTGGCTGGTCACCGGATCCACGCTCAGTCCGATGATCTTGGTATTGCGCTTGGCAAACTCCGGTTCCAGGCCGGCCATATAGCCCAGCTCGGTGGTGCACACCGGCGTGAAATCCTTCGGATGCGAGAACAGAATCGCCCAACCGTCGCCGATCCATTCATGAAAATGGATGGTCCCCTGCGTCGTCTCGGCGGTAAAATCCGGTGCTGTGTCATTGATTCGTAAAGACATTTTCTTCTCCAGTCTGGATGCTAAAAATTCTACCGCATTAACCCGATCGGCATACAGGCATTGTCGTCTTGACAGGGAATTTCGAAAGCTAGTACGCTGAAACGCACCTCATGAAAGAGACCCTGGTCCGCGATGCCCTGTCTGCCGGATGCGGCGTGGTGCGCCTGGCGCCCTGTTGGGTACCGCGTGCGTTTCTCATGCCCGGCGGCCGTCTCAAGCTCGATCCCCGCGATCTCTACATTCTCGGCGGGCACCGCGGCGGCATCGATGAGCGCTGGTTCTCTTCCACCACCAAAGCCGCTAACGGACCCCTTACCGCGTCCGACGAAGGCCTGAGCTACATCGAGTTTCAAGGCAAAAGGGTGTTGCTGCTAGGAAGCCATCGAGACCCAGGGCGACCGCTTCCTCGGCGCCGATGTCATGCAGCGCGAAGGCGGCTGGAACCTGCTCTGCAAGTTCTTCGATAACCTGGGACCCATTCCCCACCATCTCCACCAGAACGATGAGTTCGCCGCCCGCGTGGGCCGGCGAGGCAAACCCGAAGCGTACTATTTCCCGCCCCAGTACAATTTCAAGGACAACAACTTTCCGTACACCTTCATGGGCCTCGAACCCGGCACCACGCGCGACGACGTGCGCCGCTGCCTGGAGCGCTGGAACCAGGGCGATAACGGCATTCTCTATCATTCCCGCGCCTACAAATTGAAGCCCGGCACGGGCTGGCAGATCGATCCCGGCATCCTGCACGCGCCCGGCTCGCTGGTGACTTATGAGCCGCAGGTGAACTCGGACGTCTTCGCCATGTACCAGTCGCTGGTGGAAGGCCGCTCCGTGCCCTGGGACCTGCTGGTGAAAGACGTGCCCCCCGAGCATCATCACGACCTGGACTATCTGCTCGACATGCTCGATTGGGAAGCCAACCTGGATCCTGAATTCGCCCGCCACCGCCTGTTCCAGCCAGTCCCGGCGGCTCCGCTCGAAGCCATGGCGGACGACGGGTACTGCGAAAAATGGGTGGTCTACTCCACGCCGCATTACTCCGCGAAAGAACTCACCATTGCGCCGGGCCGTTCGGTGAAGATTGCCGATGCCGCCGCCTATGGCCTGATTCTGGTTCAGGGCTACGGCACTTTCGGCAGGCACGAAATCGAAACTCCCACGCTCATCCGCTATGGCCAGATGACCAAAGACGAACTCTTCGTCACCGCCGATGCCGCGCGGGAAGGCGTGGTCATCACCAACCGCAGCGATGCGGAAGACCTGGTGATGCTCAAGCATTTCGGCCCGGGAAATCCGCAGGCGCCCACTGGCAAACCATGAGACGCCTCCTCCTTTTCGCCGCGCTGATTACTGCCGCGTGCAACACCGCCAAGCCGCCCGAAAAGAAGGCTGCCGCGGTGGAACCGCCGAAGCCGGTGGAGTACTTTCACGTGGACCCCGCTACCGCCGGCACCATCCACGGCAGGATCACTTACACCGGAGCCAGGCCCGAGCGCAAAGTGATCGACATGGATTCCGACGCGGCGTGCCAGAAAGCCCACGCCGGCCACCCCGTCTATGACGAGTCGCTCGTCACCGGCAAATCCGGCGGTCTGGCCAATGCCTTCGTCTACATTCAGTCCGGCCTGGAAGGCAAGAAGTTCGAGCCGGCGGAGGGCTCCGTAGTGCTCAACCAGCACGGGTGCATGTTCCAGCCGCGCGTCTTCGGCATCCGTGCCGGCCAGACCATGGCCGTCCGCAACAGCGACACCGTGTCCCACAACGTGCATCCCAAGCCCACCAACAACTACGACTGGAACCAGCAGCAATCCCCCGGCGCCCCGGACCTGGAACACCGCTTCCCGCGGGCCGATGTAATGATTCCGGTGAAGTGCAATGTGCACTCGTGGATGCGCGCATTTATCGGTGTGGTGGACCATCCATACTTTGCCGTGACCGGCCCAGATGGCTCTTTCCAGTTGAAGAACGTGCCGCCCGGCGACTATACGCTGGCCGTGTGGCAGGAAAAACTGGGCGAACAGAAACAGACGGTTCACCTTGCTCCTTCGGGGACCGCCGCTGTAAACTTCACCTATCCATGACCAACCTCACAAAGTTTGTGCTCCTCGTCCCGATCGCGCTGCTCGCCGGCTGCGGTCATTCCGGACCCTCGTACCGCGTCTACATCAGCAACGAATCCTCGGGCGACCTCACCATCATCGACCCGGTGCGTATGGAAGCCACGGGCACCGTGCCTATCGGCAAGCGCGCACGCGGCATTCATCCCAGCGTGGACGGCAAGCTGATCTACATCGCGCTCAGCGGATCGCCGCTGGCTCCTCCCGGAGTGGATGAGAGCACTTTGCCGCCGCCCGACAAGAGCGCCGATGGCATCGGCGTCTACGATGTGGCGCAGAACAAACTGCTGCGCAAGATTCCCGGCGGGTCGGACCCCGAACAGTTTGCCGTGGGCCGCGATGGCACTCTGTACATCTCTAACGAAGATGCCGCGGGCGTCAGTTTCGTGGACCCCGTCAAGGGCGAAGTGCTTCACACCATCCCCACCGGAGAGGAACCCGAGGGCGTGACCGTGACGCCCGATGGCAAGCTCATCTATGCCACCTCGGAAGACGCAGGCACCGTGACGGTCATCGATATCGCCACCGCCAAGGCGCTTAAGACCATCAAAGTGGGCCGCCGTCCGCGGAATGTCACATTTCTTCCCGATGGGTCGCGCGCCTTCGTCAGCAACGAAAACGATGGCACCCTCTCGGTGATCGACACGAGCACCCAGGAAGCCATCCACACCATTTCGCTGGGCGAGGGACAGAAGCCCATGGGACAGGCCATGTCTCGCGACGGTTCACGCCTCTACGTCACCACCGGCCGCGGCAAGCAGGTGTTCATACTGGAGCCTTCCACGGAGAAGATCCTGGCGTCGTTTGAAGTCGGACAGCGCCCCTGGGGAGTCGCCCTTTCCCCGGATGAAAAGCTGCTCTTCACCGCCAACGGGCCCTCTAATGACGTCTCCATTGTGGACGTGGCGACTCACGCTGTGATCAAAAAGGTCAAGGCGGGTAACCGTCCCTGGGGCGTGCTGGTACTAGGCCAATAAGGCTATCGCCCGGTGTGCAGGTTGTTGTGGATGGCGTAGAGCGCCAGTTCCAGCCGGTCGGATACGCCCAGCTTATCGAAGATGTTGTGCAGGTGGTTTTTCACCGTCTGCTCGCTGATGAACATCTTCTCGGCCATTTCCTTGTTTTTGAATCCCTGCGCGACCAGCGCCACGATTTCCCGCTCGCGCTGGCTCAAGCGGAGAGCGTTCGCGGTCGCGCGGTGCGGATTGCGGAGGCGGCGGCGGAGCATCGTCGTTGGCCACAAACTGGCGGATTACCGCGGCAGTGGTGTGGGAATCCAGCCAGATCTCTCCGGCATGGACTTTGCGGATGCTCTTGATCAGCAACTCCGTGGCGGTCTGTTTGAGGACGATGCCGGAGGTGCCGAGTTTCATCGCCTGGACGAATTCGTTCTTGTCGTCGGACGCGGTCAGGACGATGACACGGGTTTTGTTCTTAGCTGCTTGCAAACGCTGTAAAGTGGCCAGGCCATCCAGCCCGGGCATCTTCAGATCCAGCAGAAGAATGTCGGGTTCGTGCTGTTGAAGCACATCTAGTACCTGCCGCCCGTCCTGTGCCTGGGCGACTACTTCAAAATCCTCTTCCAGCGCCAGCAGTTTGCACAGGCCGTCCCGAAAGATGGGGTGATCGTCCGCCACGACAATCCGGATTTTGGACCGGATCGGGTATTCCTGTGCCGGACGAGGGCCCGTTAATTGCGGCATTGTTCTCTGACATACACTTCCCGCTAAGCCTAATTGTATAGTTCTAATAGTACCAAGTCAAATTGGTATAAACCTGCAGGCCCGTTACGCCTGGATAACCAGCTTCGGACATTCTAGCGCAGGATGGGCCGGCGTGGCCTAAGGCTTTTCTCCGGGTAATGTTTTGTCAACCTTCCAGATCCCGGCTTTGATAAGGTGTAATGATTATGAGCGAAGAATTGGCCGAAGTTGAATTTCAACGGTTCTGGCGGCGGCTTGCAGCAACTTGGGCTCAATGCTTACGAGTCGCGTTCGTACCTGGTGCTGCTGGGGCATCCGAGATTCAAAGCCCTGGAACTGGCGGCCCGGGCGCACGTGCCCCGGCAGAAGATCTACGAAGTTCTGGACAGCCTGGTGGAAAAAGGTTTCGCCCAGGTGGTGCAGGAAAAGACCAAGCTGTTTTCGGCCGTCGAGCCAGCCTTGGCCATTCCCGGGCTACCTGGCGCGCAAGCGGCAGATACTGGAGCAGGAACTGATGGATAACGGGCGCGCCGGCTCCGGGCTGATCGACGATCTGAAATCGCTCTATTCGGAAGGCCAGGGCGGGCGCGGAACGCTGGACTTTCTGCGGATTGTCACCGAACCGGCGCAAACCGGCGCCGAATACCGCCGCATGCTCGCCGAGGTGAAGCAGCGAGTACCTGGAGTTTTCGCGGCCGCCGTACGCCGTGGATCCGCTGGATGAAAAAATGGTGAAGCAGGCCGCCGCCGGCGGCGTGGCCTGCCGCATTCTGCTGGAAGCCTCCGCGCTGGACGACGAACACCGCCAGCGCCTGAGCGACTACGTGGCGGCGGGCGTGGAAGTGCGCGTCGCCGATTCCCTGCCCATGAAGCTGGCGCTGTTCGACGGCCAGAACGGCATGATCGCACTGCTCGACCCGGTGATCACGCGGCCCATGTGGACCGCCGTCGTATTCCAGCACGAAGGGATGGGCGAAGCCATGAAAGGTCTGTTCGAAGACCACTGGCGCCGCGGCACGGGGCTATAGCGTTCTAGCGGGTTCCGCCGGCGACGCCGCGCTGCTTGCGCGTGAGGATCTCGCGCACCGCGTAGATGCGCCGGTCCTGGCTCTCGAAATAGGTGCGCATCATCATCTCGCCGATCAGCCCGGTACTGAACATCATCATGCCGCCGAGCAGCAGCAGGCCTCCGGCGATCATCAGCGGGCCATGCTCCATGACGATCTCGTAGCCCAGCAGTTTCTTGATCGCCAGGTACAGCATGATGCCGCCGCCGAAGCCGGTGCCCGCCAGCCCCAGCGAGCCGAAGAAATGCATCGGCCGCGTGAAGTACTTCAGCAGGAACTTGATGGTGAGGATGTCGAACAGCACCCGGAAGGTCCGGCCGATGCCGTAGTGCGAATCGCCGGCGGCGCGCGGCGTATTGCGGATGGGCACTTCGGCGACGCGCGCGCCGTAGAAACTGGCCAGCGCCGGAATGAAGCGGTGCAGTTCGCCGTACAGGTTGACGTCCTTCAGCACTTCCGCCTGGTACGCCTTGAAGGTGGTGCCGAAATCCCGCAGGTCCACGCCGGAAGCCTTGGCCATCAGCCAGTTGGCGATGCGCGAGGGAATCTTGCGCATGATGGCATTGTCCACGCGATGCTTGCGCCAGCCGCTGGCGATATCGAAGCCTTCGTCGATCTTCTGCAGCAGCGCCGGAATATCTTCGGGAGCATGCTGCAAATCGCCATCCATGGCGATGATGACGTCGCCCTTGGCTTCGTGGAATCCGGCGGACAGCGCCGCGGTCTGGCCGAAATTGCGCCGCAGGCGGATCACCTTCAGATGCCCGTCGGTCTCCACCAGGTTGGCCAGCAGTTCGAAGCTGCGGTCGGTGGAGGCATCGTCCACAAACAGAATTTCGTAGGGGCGCTGCAACTGCTCCAGGACCGCGGTCAGGCGGTCGTAGAGCGGGAGGATGGAGTGCTCCTCGTTGTGAATCGGGATGACGATCGACAACATGGACGGCGATTATTAGTTTACCATTCCTTGTTTGGACCGCATTCCTTTTCAGGCCACCAGCGCCGGCGCGCTGTATGAAGCGGATCGCCGGGCTTGCCGGTCGACGGTCCTGCTGGACAACGTGCGCAGCCTGTACAACGTCGGCGCGTTCTTCCGCACCGCCGATGCCGCGCGGATCGAAAAGCTGTGCCTCTGCGGCATCACCGGCTATCCGCCCAAGCATGCCATCTCCAAAACCGCGCTGGGCGCCGAAGAGACGGTGCGCGTGGGAGCACTCCTGGGAGCCCGTGCCGCTGCTGCGCGGGATGCGCGAGGCGCGGATACGAAATCGCCGCCGTCGAAACCACCGTCCACGCGGTGGACCTGTTCGACTGGACGCCGCGCTTTCCCGTCTGCGTGGTCTTCGGCCACGAAGTGGACGGCATCCGGCCGGAAGTTTCGGCGCTGTGCGATACCCACGTGCGCATTCCCATGCTGGGCGCCAAGCACTCGCTGAACGTCGCCACGGCCGGCGGCGTGGTGATTTATGAACTGCTGCGCAAATACCGCTCGCTGTCTGCGCTACGATGAAATTTGTCGCATCCACTGCCCCGTTTGCGCTACAGCCTGGACTTCATGCCGTCGCCCTCGCCGAGGACCATCCGGGGCTGTTCATCCGCGACCCGTACCGCTTCACGCGATGCCATGCTGATCATTCCGCCGGTGCTGGTGGAGTGTCTGCGTGTTTCGACGGGCGCCAGACGGACCTGGACCTGCGCGCCGCGCTGGTGCGGGTTACCGGGAGCCTGGAAGTGGGCGACATCGAACAGCACCTGGTGAATACGCTCAGCACCGCAGGGTTCCTGGAAGACGAGACATTCGAGCGGATGCAAGCGGAGCGCCGGCGCGAGTTCGCCGAAAAGCCGGTGCGCGAACCGGCGCATGCCGGGACGGCGTACCCCGAGGACGCCGCTGAATTGCGCGAAACCATGGCCCGCTACATGGACGGCGAAACGGCCGCCGCGCAGGCCGATGGCAACCTGTTCGCCATCGCCGCGCCGCACGTGAGCCCGGAAGGCGGCTGGCAGAGCTACCGCGCGGCCTACCGGCATGCTCGAGCCCGAACATCGCGACCGGACTTTCGTGATTCTGGCGACTTCGCACTACGGCGAGCCGGAACAGTTCGGATTGACCCGCAAGAACTACCGGACCCCCATGGGCGAGGCGCAAACCGATCAGCGCCTGGTGGACTGGCTGGCCGAACGCGGCGGGGCCGGCGTGCAGATGGAGGATTACTGCCACTCCTTCGAGCACACCGTGGAACTGCAGGTGATTTTCCTGCAGCACATGCTGGGCGCCGGCGTGAAGGTTCTGCCGGTGCTGTGCGGGTCTTTCGCGCGCAGCCTCTACCAGGGCGGCGAGCCGGAAGATGACGACGAGGTAAAGGCGTTTCTCGAAGCGCTGGGCGAACTGCGCGACCGCGAAGGCGACAGTCTCTTCTGGGTTCTGGGCGTGGATATGGCGCACATGGGCGCGCGCTATCAGGACCAGTTCTCCGCCGTGGCGGGAGAGGGCGTGATGAGCGAAGTGGGCGTCGCGCGACGAGGAGCGCATCGCCCGCATCAACCGCTGCGACGCGGAGGGCTTCTGGGACCTGCTGCGCGAGAATCACGACGACCTGAAGTGGTGCGGCTCCTCGCCCTTCTACACCTTTCTGAAGACCGCACCCAAATTGCGCGGCGAACTGCTTCGCTACGAGCAGTGGAACATCGACGAGCGGAGCGTGGTGAGTTTCGCGGGAATGGCTTTTTCGAAACCGGAGTGATGGCATGATATCGCGCAGGGAGATGCTGGCCGGTGCGGCCGCGAGCGCTGCCGGATCGCTGTACGCGGCGCCGGCGCGTCCCAATGTGATTCTCTTTCTGGCTGACGACCTGGGGTGCCACGATGTGGGCGCCTGGGGCGCTACCGACCTGAAGACGCCGAACCTGGATGCGCTGGCCGCCGGCGGCGTCCGGTTCACCAACTGGTATGCGGCGGCGCCGGTATGCGCGCCATCGCGCGCCGCGCTGCTTACGGGACGATATCCCATCCGCGCCGGCGTGCCGGGTAACGGTCCCCCGCTCGCCGCCTCGGAGCAGACCATCGCACAAGTTCTGAAACTGGCCGGCTATGCGACCGGACTTTTCGGCAAGTGGCACCTGGGCGATACGCCTGAGACCGACCCCAACGCGCACGGCTTCAACCGCTTCTTCGGCTTTCACGCGGGATGCATCGACTATTACTCGCAGCGCTACTACTGGGGCGAGCCGCGCGTGCCGAACTATCACGACCTGTGGCGCGACCGCACGGAAATTTTCGAGGACGGCCAGTACTCCACGGAAATGTTTGCCCGCGAGGCGGTGCAGTTCGTGCGCGATCATCGCGCCTCTCCTTTCTTCGCCTACGTGCCGTTCAACGCGCCGCACTATCCCATGCACGTGCCGCAAAAATACATGCAGCGCTTTCCCGCTCTGGAGCGCGAGCGGCGGACCTACGCGGCCATGATTTCGGCCCTGGACGACGGCGTGGGCCAGGTGCTGCATACGCTCCGCGAGTTGCACCTGGAGCAGAACACCCTGGTGCTGTTCGGCGCGGATAATGGCGCCACCCGCGAAGCGCGTGCCGGTCTGAACGGCAAGCCCGCGACGGCGGGCAACAATGCGCCGTTCCGGGGAAACAAATTCAGCGCGTTCGATGGCGGCATGCACGTGCCCATGATCATGAACTGGCCGGGCGTGATTCCCAAAGGCAAGGTGGTGCACGAGGTGGGCAGCCACCTGGACCTGATGCCAACCATCGTCAAGCTGGCCGGCGCGTCTCTTCCGGCCGACCGCACGCTGGATGGCAGCGACGCGCTGCCGATGGCGACTGAGGGCGCCAAATCGCATCACAATGCCATCTTCTGGTCGTCCGGCGGCCAGTTGGCGGTGCGCCGCGGCAACTGGAAACTGGTGAAGGACGGCAAAGTCTTCGACGGCACTCCGGACGGCAACAAGGCTCTGACCGGCGATGACGCGCTCTTCCTTTCGAACCTGGACGAGGACCCGGGCGAGAGCGTAAATCTGCGGCACCGCTACCCCGCCATGGTGGATGAACTTTCTACCATGATGCAGAAATGGAGCGAAGAGGTAAAGCAGCGATAGGGGAGACCGGCCGGGAGGCCGGTCTTACTCGATGGTTACGAGCACCTCGCCGGCGGTGACGGTGGCGCCTTCTTTGGCGCTTACCGCGAGCACGCGCCCGGCGCGCGCGGCCTTCATTTCGTTTTGCATCTTCATGGCCTCGACCACTACCAGGCCCTGTCCTGCCACCACGGCATCGCCGGGCGCCACCAGAACCCGGACCAGCTTGCCGGGCATGGGCGCGGAGATGGTCTGCACGCCTTCGGCGCCGCGCCCGGCATGGCGTCGCGAGAACCGCCGCGGGTCATGCACGTCGATGGCGAAGCGGTATCCATCGATCACCACTACCAGCCCTTCGGCAGTCACTTCGACGCGGGCTTCGTAGCTGCGCCCGTCCAGCAGAACCGAATACACGGAGGGCTCCGCCAGTTCCACGTCGGCTTCGCGCTCGGGCCCTTCGTCCACGCGGAAGCGGCAGGCCGGGCGGGGCGTGAGAATCTCGATGCGGCTGGGGGCGCCGTTGATGGTGAGCTCGACTTTCATCGCAGCAGGCGCCTCCGCCCTTCCGCCAGCCACGCGCTGCCATTGGCCGCGGCGGGCGCACCGGGCTCTCCGGCGCCAGTCATGGTGTGGAGAGCCGCAGCCAGCGCCGCAACGGCGGCCAGGTCGGCGGGCGGGCGCGGCTCATCGTGGCGCTGGAAAAACTCCTCGATGAAGCCCGTGTGCAAATGCGCGGCGCGGAATTCCGGGTCCTCCAGAATCTGGCGGAAGAAACCCAGATTCGTGCGAATGCCACCCACGTCGTATTCGCGCAGGGCGCGGATCATGCGTTCGGTGGCATCCTCGCGATTGGCGGCCCACACCGCCAGTTTCGCCAGCAGGGGATCGTACTCCATGGGAACCGTCCAGCCATCATACACGCAGCCATCCAGCCGGATTCCGGGGCCGAGGGGGCGGGTGAGGCGCGTGAGCTTCCCGGGGAACGGAAGAAAATCGTTGTACGGATCCTCGGCGTAGATGCGGCATTCGATGGCGGACCCGCGCCACGCCACCTGCTCTTGCGAGAACGGCAGGCGCTCGCCCGCGGCGATTTCTACTTGCAGCTTCACCAGGTCCAGCCCGGTCACCAGTTCGGTCACGGGATGTTCCACCTGGAGTCGCGTATTCATCTCCAGAAAGTAGAAACGGCGCTCCTGGTCCACCAGGAATTCCACAGTTCCGGCATTGTAGTAGCCCGCGGCGCGCGCGGCGCGAATGGCGGCTTCGCCCATGGCCTGCCGCATTTCGGGATGCAGCGCCACCAGGGGCGACGGGCACTCCTCCATCACCTTCTGGTGACGCCGCTGGATGGAGCACTCACGCTCGCCCAGGTGCACCATATTGCCGTGCCGGTCGCCGAGGAGTTGGATTTCGATATGGCGGGGCCGCTCGATCAGCTTCTCGACATAGATCTCGGAATTGCGAAAGGACCGCTCGGCTTCGCTGGCGGCATTGCGGAACGCCGATTCCAGTTCGGGCTCCGAGTCCACCCGGCGCATGCCCTTGCCGCCGCCGCCCGCTACCGCTTTCAACAGAATCGGGTAGCCGTTTTCGCGCGCGAAGCCGGCCGCTTCGGCGGGAGTCACGGGACGATCGGTGCCGGGCACGACTGGAGCGCCGCCCGCAATCGCCACCTGGCGCGCCGCCGTCTTGGAGCCCATGGCGCGGATGGCGGCGGCGGAGGGGCCGATGAAGACCAGGCCGGCATCTTCGCAGGCGGCGGCGAAATCCGCATTCTCGCTCAGGAAGCCGTATCCCGGGTGGATTGCCTCGGCGCCGTGCTTTCTGGCGGCGTCCAGTATGCGGTCGATGCGCAGGTAGCTTTCGCTGGAGGGGGAGGGTCCGATGTGCTCCGCCTCGTCGGCCATGCGGACGTGCAGGGAGGTGCGGTCGGCGTCCGAATAAACAGCCACTGCGGCGATACCCATCTCGCGGAGGGTGCGCATTACACGAACGGCAATCTCGCCCCGGTTGGCGATGAGGACCTTACGGAACATGCAACAGGGATTGTAACAGGTGACAAATCGGGAGCCCGCGCTTCACCACGGAGTCACCGAGGACACGGAGGAAGCACGGAGGAAATCGGGACGCGGAGAATTTTCAGGGGCTCTGGGTGCTGAAAAATCAAAAAGCGGCCGTTCCGGGGAAGCGGAGGATCACGCGGGTGCCCGCCGCGGATTCGCGCGACAGGGTGCCATCCACCTGCTTCGCCAGGATGTTCACGATGCGCAGACCCAGCGACTTCCGGCCGCAGCGCGCCATGGAATCGGAGCAGCCCACGCCGTTGTCCTGAACGGCAAGTTCCAGGACGCCGGGTTCGCATTCTCCGAAGGAGATGGAAACTTCTCCCGTGCGTCCCGCCGGAAACGCGTGCTTGAAGACGTTCATGAGCAGTTCATTGAGGATGAGCGCGCAGGGAACGGCGCGGTGCACGCCGAGCGCAATGGGCGCGGCCTGAATGCGCACGGCAACGCTGGACGGGTCCGTGGCGAACGCGGCATGCAACTCCTGCACCAACTGGCGGGCGTACTCGGCGAAGTCGATCCGGTCGAGGTGCTCGCTGCCGTACAGGTATTCATGAATGAGGGCGATGGAACGGACGCGCTGCTGGCTGTCCTCGAGCGCCAGCCGCACTTCGGCTTCGTCGGTGGCGTCGGCGCGCATGCTGAGCAGGCTGGAAATCACGGCCAGGTTGTTCTTCACACGATGGTGAATTTCCTTGAGCAGCACGGTCTTCTCAGTGAGGGCCTTTTCCAGTTCGCGGAGAATCTCCTGGCTGGCCTCTTCCGCGCGTTTGCGCCCGGTGATGTCCTGCACGCAGATGAGGGCCTTGGTGCCGTCCAACTCCACTGGAGCGGTCGAAATCAAAACGAAGCGGGAGCCGGCCGCGCCGGGTTCCTGGGCCGGCACCCAGGCTTCGATGCCGCGGTGGCTGGCTCCATGCCGCAGCGTATCGAGCGCGGCCTGGCGGATGGCGCAGCCGGTGCAACCAGGCATGTGGCCGCAGCCTTCGGCATCTTTCCGGGCATTGGAACAGCCCAGCGCATCGCCGGGGTAGGCTGCGTTCCGGTTCGCCTCGGCGCCATTGGCCTTCTGCACCTGAAGTTGTTGGTTCACCAGGACGAGCGCCACGGGAGAATTGGCCAGGATGGTGGAGAGCTCGGAGTTTGCGGCTCGCAAGCCAGCTTCGGCGCGCCGCAGCCGGGCGAAGAGCGCCGCGGCGATGGTGCACCCCAGAAGAACACCGAAAGGGACCAGATGGCTGAAACTCATTTTCCCACCAGCGTCCGGACGCGCCGCTGGAATTCTCCGATGGGGAATGGCTTCCACAGGGCTCCGGCACCGGCGGGCCGGTCGTGGCGGTATCCGGAAAGGTACAGCGTTGCCGGGATTTGGAGGCGTTCGGCTAACGGCGTCGCGGCGGCCTCTCCCACCAGCAGGGCAACCGGCCCCCGGTGGGCGTCAGTCACCATTTCCGCCATCTCCGTGGTTTTAGCCGAGAGCACCTGGTAGCCTTCCTCCTCCAGGCACCGCTCCATGGTGCGGCGGACGCCGTCCTCTTCTTCGATGAGCAGGACGGTGGGAATGGGGTTGTGGCTGCGCTCCCGGCCCACCAGTCCGGCGATACCCCCATACGTTCCGATGCACGGCCACAGGATTTCGAAGATGGTGCCCTTGCCGGCCTCGCCGAGCGCCTGGATATGACCTCCGCCCTGCACCACGATGCGGTGAACGATGGCGAGGCCGAACCGGCCGCCCGTGAAGCGCGGCTCGAAGATGGCGGACAACCGGGCGGCATCGCTTTCCACGCCGGATTCGATGAAGCGCAGGCGCACGAACCATTTTCCGCGGTAGCGGCGCGCGGCCGCTTCGCCGGCATCGAGATCGAGCACGGTGGTCTCAATCCGCAGGGTGCCGCCCGGCATGGCCTCGCGCGCGTGCATGGCCAGATTGATTAACACCTGCCGGAAGCGGTTACGGTCGGCCTGGATGAAACCGGAGCAGGGAGGCAGCTCGCACTCGAGCGAGATGTCCGGTCCCAGGCAAAGAGAGAGCGCGTCACCGGCTTCCCGGATGGCCTGGTTCACGTCGATCGCTTCCACGCGCAGCGGGCCGGGGCGGCTCAATACGGACAACTGGCTGGTGAGGGCGGCGGCCCTGGATACGGCCTGGCGGATCCGTCCGGCCTGCTCGCGCTCGTCGCCGGAGAGTTGCGCGTGCAGGTCGTCTACCTGCGCCCGGAGGCCGGCCAGGACGCCATCGAAATCGCCCGCCATGCCGCCGGCCAGGGCCGCGACGGCGTCCATTCTCTGCGCCTGGATCTGAAGCGCCTCGCGCTCCCGGCGGTCGCGGACGTCGCGGAGGGCCACGATGGCGCCGAGCAGTTCACGGTCATCGCGATTTTCGAAACACTCCACCTCCACCGGCACAGGAGTGCCGGCCGGGGACGCCAGTTGGTAGATGCGGGCCTCGTCGGGCAGCAGATCGAAAATGGGGTTGCGGGCCGGTTCGCCGGAGGACTCCTCCCGCAGGGACAGGATCTCCATCAGGCCGCGGCCCTTGGCATCCGAGGCTGTGCAACCGGTGAGGCGCTCGGCTGCGGCGTTCAGGAAGACGATCTCGCCATTGGCGTCGGTGGCAACGATGCCGTCGCCGATGCTACGGAGTGTGGTGGACAGCCAGGCCTCGCTGACGCGGAGCCGGCGTTCCAGTTCGTGCTTGTAGAGCGCGATCTGTACGGTGCTGCGGAGGTTGCCGTCGGCAATCGGCTTGAGGATGTAGCCGAAGGGTTCGGTGGCGGTGGCGCGGCTGACAGTGTCCTGGTCGGCGTGCGCGGTGAGGTAGACGACCGGCGCCCGCTGGTCGCGCTGGAGTTGCTCGGCCACCGCGATGCCGTCCATTTCGCCCTTTAGCCGGATGTCCATCAGGACGAGGTCGAAACTCTGCGTCCGGGTCAGCTCCAGGGCCTCTTCGCCAGAACTGGCGGTTGCGGGGACCGAGTAGCCCAGCCGTTCCAGCCGGCGGCGGATATCGTCGGCGATCAGGCCTTCGTCCTCCACCACCAGGATGTTTTTCCGAGAGGCCGGCGTAGTTTGCGTGTTCATATTCACCACCCACGATTGTTATAACAGCGAGGTGTGGCGAACCCGGGCAGAAAAAACAAAAAGTGGTTTAGAATCAGCGTGACAAAAACAGCGGAGAGGTGTGAACGGCCCACGGCAGTGCGCCGGAAAAATCAAAAGTTCGAACAGGGTATTGAGGATTCACAAGTCCGGTTCAGAGGTCTACAATGCTGTACAGGAGGCTTGTCATGTTCAGCATGTTGGCTATCCTGGTTTATCTTGCGGCTTTGGCCTTACCGCTTGGGTTGCTGCACCGGTACGGGTCGCAGATGTGGTTCTGGCACGCCCTGGCGATTGCCGGCTCAATGGTATCTGGGTTTCATCCCAACTCCGGTTGAGTTCAAGGGCATGGCGACGGACCTGGCTTTCGGGTTTTCATTCCTGTTTCTGATGGTTTGGGGTGTCGGCGGTCTCGTCGTATACCGTCCACACCTCCACAGGCACGCGTAGACCGGGCCCACGGTACAATGCGGGTTCATGCGACACCGCTCGCCAGTTCGCGACCGGCTGGAGTATTGTCTGGCGCTGGCCGTATTGAAAATGCTCGAATGGACGCCGGCGAGATGGGCGCACCCGCTGGCGCGGGGGGCTGTGCGGGTCCTGCTGGACCTGCCGGTTCCCAGGCTGCGGCGGACGGCCGAGCGCAACCTGGCTCTGGCCCTGCCTGGGCTCTCCGCCGCTGAGCGGCGGCGCACGATCGACGAAGTGTTTGCGTCGGTGGCGCGGATGATGGTGACCTTCGCCAAGTTTCCGCAGTTCCGGCGGGGGAATGTGGAACGGTGGATCCGTTGTGAGGGCGCCGAACATTTTGCCGCCGCGCAACGGCAGGGGCGCGGGGTTCTGTTCGCCACGGCGCACCTGGGGAACTGGGAACTGAGCGCGTTCGCCCACGCGCTGTGGGCCGGACCGATGCACGTGGTGGTGCGGCCTCTGGACAATCCGCTCATCGACAGGCTGGTGGAGCGGCGGCGGGGTCTATCGGGGAATCACATCATCGCCAAGCAGGATTTTGCACGCACCATTCTGAAGGCCCTGCAGGCGAATGAGGCGGTGGGCATCCTGATCGATCAGAATGCGTCGCTGGAGGGCGGAGTATTTGTGGACTTCTTCGGTGTCCCGGCGTGTGCCAGCGCGGGGTTCGCCAAAATCGCGGCGCGGAGCGGGGCCGCGGTGATCCCCGGTTTCGCGCTGTGGAGCGAAGAGGAGCAGCGGTACGTGCTGCGGTTCTACCCGCCGGTGCCGGTGACGGGCGATGCGGCGCGCGATACACAAGAGCTGCACAGGCGGCTGGAAGAGGTGATCCGGGCCGATCCGGGGCAATGGATGTGGCTGCATCGGCGATGGAAGACGCGGCCGCCGGGAGAGCCTTCGTTGTACGCAACGTCACACCGGGGCGGCGAGAATCCCGCTAGTATGCAGTAACAGGGTTGCTGCCATGGACGCACCGAACCGCTCGGATCTGAAACGCAATGCGTTCGTGCTGTTGCTAGTGGTGGCGGCGGTTCTGGGGATGCTGCTGGTCCGGCCGTTTCTGGAGACGGAATCATTCTGGCTGTGCTGCGTGGTGATCCTGATGGGGGCGCTGCTGGTATGGCTGGGATCCTCGTGGCGGGACAGCCGCCGCATGTTAGCGGCTACTATCTCGGGGATTGGTGACGCGGTGGTGTCCACGGACTGCAAGGGGCGCATCACGTTTCTCAATTCGGCGGCGGAGAGCCTGACCGGGTGGCCGCGGCAGGAGGCAGCGGGGAAACCGGCGAGCCAGGTGGTCCATCTGATTGACGAGGGAACCCGGCAGCCGATCCACAATCCAGTTGCGCGCGTCATTAGCGAACGGGTCTCAGTAGCGCTTCAGGACGACGCGGTGCTGGTTTCCCGCAGCGGGGTGGAGGTGCCGGTGGAGCACAGCGCCGCGCCGGTTCGCGACGAATCCGGCGTGGTGCGCGGCGCGATCCTGGTGTTCCGCGATATTCAGAAGAGGCGCCGGTCTGAGGAACAGGCGATGCACGCGGAGAAAATGGAAGCGGTGGGCCGTCTGGCGGGAGGTGTTGCGGGCGACTTCAACAACGTACTGACGGTGATTACCGGCTATGCCGAACTGATGCGCGGCGAAATTCCGTCCGGCAATGCCACACGCCGCTACGTGGACGAAATCATCTACGCGGGGGAGCGCGCCGCCGCCCTGACACGCCACCTGCTGGCGTTCAGCCGCGGCTCTAACGACCAGGCGCGCGTGTTGGACCTCAACACCGTAATTACCGGCATGAAGCCCATGCTGCACCGGCTGTTGGGACAGAATATCGAACTGATCCTGCTGACCAGTCCCGGGCTGGGACGGGTGAAGGCCGGCCCGGACCAGATCGAACAGGTAGTGGTGAACCTGGCGAACAACGCGCGCGACGCCATGCCGCGGGGCGGAAAACTGGTGATCGAAACCGCCAATGTGGACGTGGGCGAAACCGACGGCAAGAAGAACGTGGGAGTGCGGCCGGGAGCGTACGTGATGCTGGCCGTGAGCGACACCGGAATCGGGATGGACCAGCAGACGCGGTCGCGGCTGTTCGAACCCTTCTTCACCACCAAGGTGCCGGGAAAGGGCAGCGGCTTGGGGCTGGCGACGGTGTACGGCGCGATTATGCAGGCGGACGGACAAGTGACCGTCTACACGCAGCCGAATTGCGGCACGATTTTCGAAATCTACCTGCCGCGTGTGACCGAGAAGATGGCCGAGCCGGTGCGCAAGGCTCTGGCCAGGGGGTCGGAGACAATCCTGCTGGTGGACGACGAGGAAGGCGTGCGGCGGCTGATTTTAGCGGTGCTGCAGGCGAACGGGTACGGAGTGCTGGAGGCCAATAACGGCAGCGTCGCCCTGGAAGCGTACGAAAAGAACGCGCACAAAATCGATATGGTGCTCACCGACGTGGTGATGCCGCAAATGAATGGCTTCGAATTGGGAAAGCAACTGGCGCAACGCAATCCCGCGCTGCGGATTCTGTACATGTCCGGGTATCGCGACAATAGCGCCGCGCTGGCGGGGGAGCTGCCGCCGGCGTTTCTGCACAAGCCCTTCACACCGGATACGCTGCTGAGCAAGGTGAGGGAAGTGTTGGATGGGGCCAATCCGCCGTTAAGCGCCGGCTAGGTTCAAAGCTCAACCAGCCGCCCGGGTTCGAAGGGTGGGTCCGCAATGTGTATACTTAGCAGTGGAAGTACACATCATGCGGACGAACATCGTAATCGACGATAAGTTGATGCGGGACACGCTTCGGGCAACAGGGCTAAAAACGAAACGCGAGGCCGTTGAGGAAGGGCTGCGGACCCTGCTGAGATTGAAACGACAGGCGGAGATCCGCCGGCTCCGCGGAAAGTTGAACTGGCAGGGCGATCTGAACGCGATGAGGAGCGACAGTTGATCCTTGTCGACTCCAGCGTGTGGATCGATTATTTCAAGGGGACGATCACGGCGCAGACTGAGAGACTCGACGGGCTGCTTGGCTCTGAGTTCCTGGCGATCGGTGACTTGATTCTTACTGAGGTCCTGCAAGGCTTCCATCGCGAACGGGATTTCAACGACGCCCGGAAAATGCTGACAGCACTAATGGTGGTGGAGTTGGGCGGACAGGAAATCGCGATTCAAGCGGCGAAGAATTTTCGCGCGCTGCGCAAGATGGGTGTAACTGTCCGCAAAACCATCGATACCGTGATTGCGACCCGCTGCATCGAGAGCGGGTATGAACTGTTGCACAACGACCGGGATTTCGACGCGTTCGCCAAGCACCTGGGTCTGCGGGTATCGCGCGCGTAGGGCGGCGCGTGCGGTAGAATCGCGGCGATGCGGTACGTGATCCTGGCTCCGGTGGCGATTCTGGTTTGGGGGGCGATTCTGTTTCCAATCGCATCGGGGATCTATGGTTTGATCAAATGGCGTGGATCCTGGCGTGTGGCTTCCGCGGTTCCGGTGCTGACGGCGCTGTTGTTTCTGGCTCCGATTCTGGCCCACCCGGGAGGCTGGTGGGGGCTGGTGTTCCTTCCTGTCACCATGCTCTTGAGCGTTTATTCCGGGGTGGTAGTGCTGCTGCACCGAAGGCACGCCAGGTAGTTTACCCTGCTGCTCGCGCCGGCCGGTAATGCCTCCAGAAAACGGAGGCCGACGAGGGGGTCGGCCGTGGACCCTAACTCAACACGCGCACGCACTCCTGCGCGATCTCCCAATCCTCATCGGTGTGCACCACCAGCACCCGCACCGCCGACCCGGGCGCGGCGATGTCCGTATCCTCCGGCGTCTGCGCGTTCTTCGCCTCGTCCAACCGGATGTCCCAGAACGAAAACTGCCGGCATACAGCCGTTCTGAGCGGCGGACAGTTCTCGCCGATCCCCGCCGTGAACAGCAGCGCGTCCAAGCCTCCCAGACTCGCCACCATGCCCCCGATCTCCCGGCACAGGCGATGCACATACATGTCGAACGCCAGGCGCGCCCGCGCCTCTCCGCGCTCGATCGCCGCCAGAATCTCGCGCATATCGCCGGAGATTCCCGATATGCCTTTCAGTCCCGATTCCCGGTTCAGCAAGCGGTCCAGTTGCGCCGCATCGTACCCTTTGTGCCGCACCAGGTAAATCAGAATGCCGGGGTCGATCGAGCCCGAGCGCGTGCCCATCATGAGGCCCTCCAGCGGCGTGAATCCCATGGTGGTGTCGATACTCTTGCCGTCCCGAATCGCCGCCAGCGACGCGCCGTTTCCCAGGTGGCAGCTCACCAGCCGCGCGCACGGCGTCATCTCCGCCGCGCGCCGCGACACGTATTGATGGCTGATGCCGTGAAATCCGTACCGGCGGATGCCGCGCTCCAGCCATTCGTAAGGGCCAGGGTACACCCGCGCCGGTTCCGGAATGGTGGCGTGAAACGCGGTATCGAACACGGCGATCTGCGGCACCGCGTCCCCCAGAATGCGCTCGGCTTCTTCGATGGCCTCCAGTTCCAGCCGGTTGTGCTCCGGGGCGAACTCGCAATACATGCGGATGCCCTCTTTCACTTCCGGCGTAATGCGCGTGGTCTCGCGATAGGCAATGCCGCCGTGGACCACGCGATGGCCCACCACATCCACCGTCCCCGGCAGCGTCGCCAGCACCGGAGCCAGCACGTCCCGCGGCGATTGGATATCCAGCGTGCGCGTCTCCGCCCGCCCGCCGCCAATCTTCATCTGCGCTTTGCCCTGCTCCCGGCCCCACTCCACGTGCGCTTCCCAAACGGGCGCGCGCCGGCCGCTGGTCGCGCAGCGTCGCTTTCAGACTGCTGGAACCTCCGTTCAGAACCAGAATTCTCATTACGCCGGCCACTTCCAATCGCGGATCTCCGGCATGTCGTCGCCGTGCTTCGCGATGTACAGTTTGTGTTCGATCAGCTTATTGCGCAGCGCCTGCTTCTGGTGCGCCGCCACTTTCTGAATGCGCGGCACGCGGTCGATCACGTCCATCGCCAGGTGGAACCGGTCCAGGTCATTCAGCACCGTCATATCGAAAGGCGTGGTGGTGGTGCCCTCCTCTTTATATCCGCGCACGTGCAGATTGTCGTGGTTGTTGCGGCGGTAGGTCAGCCGGTGAATCAGCCAGGGATAGCCGTGGAACGCGAACACCACCGGCCGGTCCTTGGTGAAGATGGAGTCGAATTCGCTATCGGAGAGCCCGTGCGGATGCTCGCTGGCAGGCTGCAGGGTCATCAGGTCCACTACGTTCACCACCCGGATCTTGAGGTCCGGAATGGCGCCGCGCAGGAAATCCACCGCCGCCAGTGTCTCCAGCGTGGGCACATCGCCGCAGCAGGCCATCACCACGTCGGGCTCCATTCCCTGGTCGTTGCTGGCCCACTCCCAGATGCCCACCCCCACGGTGCAGTGCTTGATGGCGGCGTCCATATCGAGCCACTGCGGCGCCGGCTGTTTGCCGGCCACGATCACGTTGACGTAGTGCCGGCTGCGGATGCAGTGGTCGGCCACGGAGAGCAGCGTGTTGGCATCGGGCGGCAGATACACGCGCACGATGTCGGCCTTCTTGTTCACCACCAGATCGATGAAACCCGGATCCTGGTGGCTGAAGCCGTTGTGGTCCTGCCGCCACACGTGCGAGGTCAGCAGATAGTTCAGCGACGCGATGGGCCTGCGCCAGGGCAGGTGCCGCGTCACCTTCAGCCACTTGGCATGCTGGTTGAACATGGAATCGATGATGTGGATGAAGCCTTCGTAGCAGGAAAAGAAGCCATGCCGCCCGGTCAGCAGGTAGCCCTCCAGCCAGCCCTGGCACATGTGCTCGCTCAGCACTTCCATCACGCGCCCGTCGCGCGTCACATGGTCGTCGGTGGGAAGGATCTCGCGCCATCGATTCGCGGTTGGTCACTTCGAACAGGGCGCCCAGCCGGTTCGATGCGGTTTCGTCCGGACCCATGACGCGGAAGTTGCGCTGCCGCCATGTTCAGCTTCATCACGTCGCGCAGCATGTGCCCAGAACGCGCGTGGCTTCGCCGGTAACCGCGCCGGGACTTGCGGCACCTCCACGGCATACTTGCGGAAGTCCGGCATGCACAGGTCCTTGAGCAGCAGCCCGCCGTTGGCGTGCGGGATTGGCGCCCATGCGCCGCTCCCCCTGCGGCGCCAGCTCGCGCAGATCGGCGCGGAACGTGCCGTTGGCGTCGAACAGCTCGTCGGGCTTGTAGCTGCGCATCCACTCCTCCAGAATCCCGATGTGCTGCGGCTTGGCGGCGAAGTCAGTCAGCGGCACCTGGTGCGCGCGGAAGGTGCCTTCAATGGCCACGCCGTCCACGATCTTCGGCCCGGTCCAGCCTTTCGGGCGAGCGCAGCACGATCATGGGCCACACGCGGGCGGACCGTCTCGCCCTGCGTCGCGCGCGCGATTCTGAATGGCGCGGATCTCCACGATGGCGGTCTCCATGGTGGCGGCCATATCCTGATGCATCTTCGCCGGGTCGTCGCCTTCCACGAAATACGGCTTGTATCCGTACCCCGCGAACAGCGCCACCAGCTCCTCTTTGGGAATGCGCGCCAGCACCGTGGGTCCCGCGATCTTGTATCCGTTCAGATGCAGCACCGGCAGCACGGCGCCGTCGCGCGCCGGGTTGAGAAACTTGTTGGAGTGCCAACTGGTGGCCAGCGCGCCGGTTTCGGCTTCGCCATCGCCCACCACGCAGCAGGCAATCAGGCCGGGGTTGTCGAACACGGCCCCGTAGGCGTGCACCAGGGCGTAGCCCAGTTCGCCGCCTTCGTGAATCGAGCCGGGCGTCTCCGGCGCGGCGTGGCTGGGGATGCCGCCCGGAAAAGAGAACTGCGTGAACAGCCGCTTGCAGCCCTTCGGCATCCTGGCCGATGTTGGGGTAAATCTCGCTGTACGTGCCTTCCAGGTACGTGTTGGCCACCATGCCCGGACCGCCGTGGCCCGGACCGCAGATGTAGATCATGTCCAGGTCGTACTTCCGGATCAGGCGATTGCAATGGACGTAGATGAAGTTCAAGCCCGGCGTCGTGCCCCAGTGGCCCAGCAGCCGCGGCTTGATGTGCTCCAGCTTTAGCGGTTCGGTGAGCAGCGGATTGTCATACAGGTAGATCTGTCCCACCGAAAGGTAATTGGCCGCGCGCCAGTATGCGTCGATTTTGCGAAGTTCCTGCTCCGGTAATGGCTGCATGTTTTCCTCTCCATTTCATTATGCAAGGCGTCGTGTCACAGTGACGTGAAAACTCACCACACAACACCGCCTCCAGGTGGTGTAATGGTGGATATTTCAACGAAAAAATACGTTCGGAATCAGACAAGCGAGTATAATTATCTTGAAAGGTGCTCTTTCTATGATCATTCGTCCCGAAGATGCCTTGGAATACCACTCTTCTTCCCCGGCGGGAAAAATAGCCGTCGTGCCCACCAAGCCGTGCCGCACGCAGCGCGATCTGAGCCTCGCGTACACACCCGGCGTCGCTGTTCCCTGCCTGGAAATCGAGCGCGACCCGAGCCTGGCCTACAAGTACACCGGCAAGGGAAACCTGGTAGCCGTGGTGTCCAACGGTACTGCCGTCCTGGGCCTGGGAAATATCGGCGCCCTGGCGGGAAAGCCGGTCATGGAAGGCAAGGGCGTCCTGTTCAAGCGATTCGCCGATATCGATGTCTTCGATATCGAACTCGCCACGCTCAATCCCGACGAGGTGATCCGCACCTGCCAGATCCTGGAACCCACCTTCGGGGGCATCAACCTGGAAGACATCAAAGCCCCGGAGTGCTTCTACATTGAGGAAGAGCTGCGGAAGACCATGAAGATACCGGTCTTCCACGACGATCAGCACGGCACGGCCATCATCAGCGGCGCCGGGCTGCTGAACGCGTTGGAACTGAGCGGCAAGAAGATCGACGAGGTCCACGTGGTGTTCAACGGCGCCGGCGCCAGCGCGATTTCCTGTGCCGCCCATTACGTCAACCTGGGCGTGCGCCGCGAGAACATCGTCATGTGCGACACCAAGGGCGTGATCTTCGAAGGCCGCACCGCGGGCATGAACGCCTACAAGGCGCGCTTCGCCTCCACCACCAAAGCGCGCACTTTGACAGAAGCCCTGGTGGGCGCCGATGTATTCTTCGGACTCTCCAGTGCGGGCGCGGTAACGCCGGAAATGGTGAAAGGCATGGCGCCGAACCCCATCATTTTCGCGCTGGCCAATCCCGATCCCGAAATCGCCTACGACGTCGCCCTGGCCGCGCGGCCCGACGCCATCGTAGCCACCGGCCGCTCCGATTATCCCAACCAGGTAAACAACGTCCTGGGATTTCCCTTCATCTTCCGCGGCGCGCTGGATGTGCGGGCCACCACCATCAACGACGAGATGAAACTGGCCGCCACCCGTGCGCTGGCGGCCCTCGCCAAAGAAGACGTGCCCGATTCGGTGCTGCGCGCCTACGGGGTGGAGCGCATGGAATTCGGCCGCGAATATATCATCCCCAAGCCTTTCGATCCGCGCGTGCTCATCTTCGAAGCTTCCGCCGTGGCGCAGGCCGCCATGGAAACCGGCGTGGCGCAGACGCCCGTGGACCTAAAGCATTACCGCGAAGCGCTGGAGCGCCGCCAGGGCACCGCGCACGGCGTCATGCGCGCCATGGTCAACAAGGCGCAGATGGACCCCAAGCGCATCGTCTTCACAGAAGGGCAGGAAGGCAAGATCCTGCGCGCCTGCCAGATTCTGCTGGACGAGAAGATCGCCTCGCCCATTCTGCTGGGCAACGAGCAGGCGATCCGCGCCAAAGCCACCGAGTTGCGCCTGCATCTGAACGGCGTCCACATCGTCGATCCTGCCGTGCATCCGCGCCTGGAGGAGTACGCCGAGGAGTTTTTCAGCCTGCGCCAGCGCAAGGGCGTGACCCATACCGAAGCGCGCCAGTTGATTCTCAATCCCATCACGTTCGGCAGCATGATGGTGCGGTTGGGCGACGCCGATGCCCTGATCGGCGGCCTGACCACGCATTATCCGGACACCATTCGCCCCGCGCTGCAGGTGATCGACGTGCGGCCGGAACTGAAGCGCGTGGCCGGCGTGTACGTGCTGATTACGCCCAAGAGCGATATCTATTTCCTGGCCGATGCCACCGTGAATATCGACCCGTCCGCCGAAGAGCTGGCGGAGATCGCCATCATGGCGGCGGAAAAGGCGCGCCGCTTCAACCAGGAACCGCGCGTGGCCATGCTCAGCTTCTCCAATTTCGGAAGCACTCACCATCCGTGGGCGGAGAAAGTCCGGCGCGCCGTAGACCTGGTGCGCCAGCGGGCGCCGCACCTGATGATCGATGGCGAAATGCAGGCGGACACCGCCGTGGTGCCGCAGATCATCGAAGAGACCTATCCGTTCAGCACCCTGAAAGGCGGCGCCAACGTGCTGGTGTTCCCCAATCTGGAATCCGGCAACATCGCCTATAAACTGCTGCAGCGGATTGGCGGCTGCGAACTGATCGGCCCCCTGCTGACGGGCCTTTCCAAGCCCGTCCACGTGCTGCAGCGCGGCTCGGAAGTCAACGACATCGTACACGTCGCCGCCGTAGCGGTGGTGGACGCCCAGGAAGTGGGCAAACCCTACCGCTCGCTGATGGACGATGAGAGTAAGGCGGGGGTTGGGGATAGGGGTTAGGGGTTGGGGATTTGTGGCGCGCTTCGCGCGTTTTCCTCCGCGCCGCCTTCGTGTTCTCCGTGACTCCGGTGTGAAGAGACCGGAGTCACGCAGCCCCAAGAGCCCCTACATATGGCCGTCTGACCGAACTAGTCCCCCATCCCCCGCGTGCGAAGCGCGCGCCGACAGGCCTCCTGGCCTGTCGCCGTCCTCCTAGCTGCAGTGAGGCCGCGCGGGCGATGCGAAAGCAGGCTTCGCTTCAATGAGGCCGCGATCAATTGATCGCGGAAATGGACCAGTCGATCGGTAAGCGCAGCGCAACCAGACCAGCTTCAATGAGGCCGCGATCAATTGATCGCGGAAATGCGACCAGTCGATCGGTAAGCGAGCACAACCTGATCAGCTTCAATGAGGCCGCGATCAATTGATCGCGGAAATTGCCGCAAACCGCTGCGTCTATAGCGTCGACCTTTGCTTCAATGAGGCCGCGATCAATTGATCGCGGAAATGCGTATGACCGCTGGATCATAGTCGTCGGCGTCACTGCCGCTTCAATGAGGCCGCGATCAATTGATCGCGGAAATCGGGCAGGACGCGGCGAAACTGTACGCTCACATGACTGCTTCAATGAGGCCGCGATCAATTGATCGCGGAAATCCCGCTGGAACCCGCGGCTCAAGCCGAAGCCGCTGACCGGCTTCAATGAGGCCGCGATCAATTGATCGCGGAAATTTCGCGAACGACGCGATCGAAGCCGGCGTGACTCGACGCTTCAATGAGGCCGCGATCAATTGATCGCGGAAATGCGTTCCACGGCGGATGCCCGTACGGCGGAAAATGCGCTGCTTCAATGAGGCCGCGATCAATTGATCGCGGAAATGATATCTCGGATGCCACAGGGCAACTGGCCGCGATGGCTTCAATGAGGCCGCGATCAATTGATCGCGGAAATGCCGTCAATACGCAGGGCATTCGAATCGCTTGATCAAGCTTCAATGAGGCCGCGATCAATTGATCGCGGAAATTAGGTCCAGTCGCGTCCTTGTAGCGTGATCAATCGCCAGCTTCAATGAGGCCGCGATCAATTGATCGCGGAAATGCCAGTACGGCGACTGTGCTCAGGCGTATGGCTTATCAGCTTCAATGAGGCCGCGATCAATTGATCGCGGAAATGCAACGTGCCAGCGAACCGTGTTCGACGTGCTCGACCGCGCTTCAATGAGGCCGCGATCAATTGATCGCGGAAATGGCAAGTGATACCAGCCGATGTTCGCGATCGCGCGCATGCTTCAATGAGGCCGCGATCAATTGATCGCGGAAATGAGCACGCGTGCAGTCACATGCCGCAGCTCGCACGATCGGCTTCAATGAGGCCGCGATCAATTGATCGCGGAAATACAGCCTGCGCGAGCACGCGTCGGCGCCTGACGCATCGCTTCAATGAGGCCGCGATCAATTGATCGCGGAAATGCACTGACGTGCGTGACGGACGCTAGCACGGCGCTGACGCTTCAATGAGGCCGCGATCAATTGATCGCGGAAATGCGCTAACGCTGCTCAGCAGGCCGCTAGTACAGCTGCAGCTTCAATGAGGCCGCGATCAATTGATCGCGGAAATGCTGCGCTGGCGTGCTTCGCAGATCGACGGGCAACGCTTCAATGAGGCCGCGATCAATTGATCGCGGAAATCATCCGTCTGGCATGGAGATCGTGCTCAATGAGGTCGCGATCAATGATAGCGGAATCGCACAGCTCGTCTGCTTCAATGAGGCCGCGATCAATTGATCGCGGAAATCCGTGACATGCCGCTCCGCGTCGTCGTGCGATACTGCGGCTTCAATGAGGCCGCGATCAATTGATCGCGGAAATCCATAGTGCCGTCCGCGATATGCCTGCGCAGTCCGCCGTGCTTCAATGAGGCCGCGATCAATTGATCGCGGAAATGCAAGCCGGCGATCGCGACACACCCGCGCGCCGCGGTGCTTCAATGAGGCCGCGATCAATTGATCGCGGAAATGTGGATCATGGCGACGTCGCTTCGGCCGATCCGAGCCAGCTTCAATGAGGCCGCGATCAATTGATCGCGGAAATCAGCGACGGCTGTCGCACGTCGCGCGCTCGGATCGCCATGCTTCAATGAGGCCGCGATCAATTGATCGCGGAAATGTGACGAGCTGCCCGACTGACCGCTCGTCCGATAGCCGCTTCAATGAGGCCGCGATCAATTGATCGCGGAAATCTGGCGTCTGACGACTACCGGCGATCGCCTGTTGCGCAGCTTCAATGAGGCCGCGATCAATTGATCGCGGAAATGGCATCGACGGCGCGATGGCCGCGCGCTGCACGCATCGGCTTCAATGAGGCCGCGATCAATTGATCGCGGAAATGTCGCGGATGCGCAGCCGGCCGCTATGCGACGACGTCGCTTCAATGAGGCCGCGATCAATTGATCGCGGAAATGGCGATGTGCAGCGCTGAGCGATCGCGCGGCAGTATCGTGCTTCAATGAGGCCGCGATCAATTGATCGCGGAAATGTCGCAGACGTCGCGATGCTCGCCGCTCCGGCTGACCGCGCTTCAATGAGGCCGCGATCAATTGATCGCGGAAATGACTGAGCGTGCCGATGCTCATGCGCGCTCCTCGGTGCTTCAATGAGGCCGCGATCAATTGATCGCGGAAATTCGACGGTTACGGCGACGGCCTGCGACGCGTTGATCCGCTTCAATGAGGCCGCGATCAATTGATCGCGGAAATGCACGGCTCCTGAGGACGACGGCCGTGCATGTGACCTGCTTCAATGAGGCCGCGATCAATTGATCGCGGAAATTCGACGTGCAGCTCGCAGTGCTCAGACGCTCGACATGCGCTTCAATGAGGCCGCGATCAATTGATCGCGGAAATGTAGCCGGCGTCCGAAGTACGGCAGCGCGAGTCGATCGCTTCAATGAGGCCGCGATCAATTGATCGCGGAAATGTGGCTGCGACATGGCGCGACGGCCGATCGTGCCGACGGCTTCAATGAGGCCGCGATCAATTGATCGCGGAAATGCTGCGCGAGCTCGGCGCTCGCACACGCGCCGACTCGGCTTCAATGAGGCCGCGATCAATTGATCGCGGAAATGCGGCCACGGTGACCTGATAGCACGTCGAGGCATCAGCTTCAATGAGGCCGCGATCAATTGATCGCGGAAATGATCGCAGTGCTGCCTGATGCTCGACGGCCACGCTGGCTTCAATGAGGCCGCGATCAATTGATCGCGGAAATGCTGATGCTGCGCGGAGCATCCGTGCAGACGGCTAGCTTCAATGAGGCCGCGATCAATTGATCGCGGAAATGTCGAGTGCGTCCAGCGCCGGAGTCTGCATCCGGCTTCAATGAGGCCGCGATCAATTGATCGCGGAAATGCACGGCCATCGATGCGGCATGCGCCGCGTAGCGGCTTCAATGAGGCCGCGATCAATTGATCGCGGAAATGACTAGCCGGCATCTGTGACGCGCGACCGTTGCATCGCTTCAATGAGGCCGCGATCAATTGATCGCGGAAATGCTCGACGCTGCGTGAGCTTGTCCGGCGATCGCTGTCGGCTTCAATGAGGCCGCGATCAATTGATCGCGGAAATAGACCGAGCTGGTCGCCTGCACGCGATCATGCCGCATGCTTCAATGAGGCCGCGATCAATTGATCGCGGAAATGCGACGATCGCCGTGGCTCAGTCACGGCTGATCTGCCATGCTTCAATGAGGCCGCGATCAATTGATCGCGGAAATGCGCTGCCAGCCTCCGACGCTGCGAGCCGCCGATCGGCTTCAATGAGGCCGCGATCAATTGATCGCGGAAATGCTGTCGAGCGGCGAGTCGCCAGCGCGTCGGCACGTCAGCTTCAATGAGGCCGCGATCAATTGATCGCGGAAATGCGCAGCGTCTGCAGTGCGTCGCGCCGACGTGATCGGCTTCAATGAGGCCGCGATCAATTGATCGCGGAAATGCAGCTCCGGCGACACGCGATCGCGGCGTGATCGCGGCTTCAATGAGGCCGCGATCAATTGATCGCGGAAATGTACGTGCATCGGCATGGCCGCAGCTCGATCGCGACATGCTTCAATGAGGCCGCGATCAATTGATCGCGGAAATGCGACGCTGCGACCGCGAGCGCTGCCGGCGATGCTCGAGCTTCAATGAGGCCGCGATCAATTGATCGCGGAAATATGCCGGATCGCCAGTCACCGACACGGCGTCATCGATCGCTTCAATGAGGCCGCGATCAATTGATCGCGGAAATGCATCCGGCACGGTCCAGCCTGTCGGTCGCGATCTACGGCTTCAATGAGGCCGCGATCAATTGATCGCGGAAATGCGACGTGCGATCGCGCGACGCATCGCTCGGCTCGTGCTTCAATGAGGCCGCGATCAATTGATCGCGGAAATGTCGATCGCGACGGCCATGCGACGTCAACGGCTGATTGCTTCAATGAGGCCGCGATCAATTGATCGCGGAAATGCTGCGCTGCACGTCGACTAGCATCGGACGTGGCATGCGCTTCAATGAGGCCGCGATCAACTGATCGCGGAAATGCGACCGCGGTCGCCGCAGGCATCCGACGCAGATCGACGCTTCAATGAGGCCGCGATCAATTGATCGCGGAAATTGCGATGCGACGTCGCCACAGTCGATCGCGTCGGATCGCTTCAATGAGGCCGCGATCAAGTGATCGCGGAAATGTCAGCCTGCGCAGGTCAGCTGCAGCCAGCTGCGTCGGCTTCAATGAGGCCGCGATCAATTGATCGCGGAAATGATCGCAGCGACGCAATGACGCATCGGCCGACGATCGCGGCTTCAATGAGGCCGCGATCAATTGATCGCGGAAATGTCGATGCTGCAGCTGCGTGCATGGTCAGCGCTGTCGCTGCTTCAATGAGGCCGCGATCAATTGATCGCGGAAATCGACGCATCGCAGCGATCGTCACTGCGGCATGGCTGCGCTTCAATGAGGCCGCGATCAATTGATCGCGGAAATGCGACTCATGCCGTGCCGATGCCGCAGCGTCTGAATCGGCTTCAATGAGGCCGCGATCAATTGATCGCGGAAATGCTGCATGACGCCTGAGCTCTGGCGTCAGCGATGCTGGCTTCAATGAGGCCGCGATCAATTGATCGCGGAAATGCTAGCGCCATCGTCGTGGCAGCGCAGTCGAGCGATCGCGCTTCAATGAGGCCGCGATCAATTGATCGCGGAAATGATGCAGTCGCAGACGCGGCGCAACGTGCCATGCATGGCTTCAATGAGGCCGCGATCAATTGATCGCGGAAATAGCCTCTCCTCTATCCTATTCAGTTTTCAAAGATCTGCGCCGCCCTTTGCGAGCGGCCTCCAACTTCACAACTCTCCACCCTTCCCCACCACCACTGCCCGCCTCGTAAACTCCCGCTCTCTCAACCAGCTTACCTCCCCGCGAGCGCCCCCCGCCTGTCTCCGCGTCGCCCCGCCGCTCGCGCCTCTACCGCGTCGTAAACACCGGATACTCCCCAATCTCCCCCTCCAGCACCCGCGCCAGCAGCCGCGCCTGAATCTCCAGCAGCCGCCGGTAGCTCACCCGGTAATCGAACAGCGGGTGCGTCACCAGCGTATCCATCCGCAACTCGTACGCCCGGAAAAACCCCTTCCGCCCCGCCGCCGTCAGCGCCACCGACCCGCCCGCCCGCACGAAATCCCGCGCCGTCACCATCCCCGTGTTGATCGCCGTCAGCACCGCCGAATCCGCAATCAGCGGCCGGAACGGCTCCATCAAATCCAGCGCCAGCGCCGGCCGCCCGAACCGCGGCTGATGGTAGAACCCCACGTACGGATCGAACCCCACCGCATAACACGCCACCGTCAGATCCTTCGCCAGCAGACTGTACGCCAGCGACAGCAGCGCATTCACCGGATCCCGCGGCGGCCGCCGGTTCCGCCCCTCGAAATCGAACGCGCAGCGCCGCCGCTCTCGCTCCGTCTTCGTCCGGCTTGATCATCCCCGCGAAATCCCCGAAGTACAGCCGCGCCGCGTTCCCCTCGATCCCCAGCAGTTCCTCCAGCGACCCGCGCCCGCTCCGCCCGCTCCGCCATCTCCTTCATGCCCGCCAGCGTCGTCCGCTCCGGCTCCACATGGTTCCGCTGCAGCAGCGTCCGCTGATTGCGGATCTTCCCCGCCACCAGCCGCCGCGCCAGCGCCCGCGCGAAATATTCCTGCTCCGCCAGCCGGAACTGGCTCCGCCGCAGGAACACGTTCTTCTTGTTCAGCCCCGTCGTGATCCCGTAGAACCACCCGCCCATCGAGAAGTAGCAGATCGGCACCTCCGCCTCGCACAGCGCCTGCACCGCCTGCGTCGAAATCTGCACATTGCCCATCAGGTTCACCTGGCAGATCTCGCCGATCCGCACCTCCTGCACCACCGTCTCCTTCTCCTTCACCTGCAGCACCGCGCCCGATTTCCCCACCCGCACGCCCTGCGTGTTCAGATACAGCGGCCGCAGTTCGCTCCGCGGCGTCACCAGCGCGCCGCACCTCGCGCTTCACCGGCTTCCGCGGCGGCGTCGTCGAACAGCCCGAGTTGCTGCGGCTCCGCCGTTCCGCCTCGCGCCGCACGCCAGCGTCTCGTCCGGCAGGCAGATCCCCACCAGCGAGCACCCCGGACACTTCGGCGAATCCACCAGCGGCGGCGGAATCTCGCCCGCCTCGCGCCACGCTCCCAGGCCTGCGCGATCAGCTCCTCCGTCTCCGCCATCAGCGCCTCGTCGAACGCCACGCGCACCCGCTGCCCCGTCTTGCGGTAATAGACGATGCCCTCGTCGCACCGGTACCCGTTCTCGCGCAGCACGATCCCCTGCACCGCCAGTTGCGCGCGGTCCGACGGCCAGAGTTCCAGCCCGTCCGCTCCCTCGCGCGGACGCCCGTGCTTGTAGTCCACCGGCGTGACGACGCCGCCCTCCGCCTCCACCAGGTCCATCTTGGCGATCACCCGCAGCCGCTCGCTCGAAAGCGTGACCGACCGCGCGAATGGATCGATTGCGGCAGGTCCGCCGCCTCCGGCAGCGCGCGTGGCCTTCGCATCCACGCGCTTGTGCTGGATCGCGCCCTCGACCGTGTCCGACGCTCTCCGCGAACACGCCCTCCACCCATTCGTAGAAGAACAGCCGCGGGCAGTAGGCGAACTCGTTGACCATGCGCGCCGGCAGATAATCCGGCAGTTCGCGTCCGGTCGCGTCGATTCGAGCGAGTCGGCAGCGCGCCCATAAGCACCTCACACGATGATGCACGGCGCATCCACGCGCCGTGTACGGTTTGCCGAGCGCCGTGATCACGCGGTCGCCGCGCCCCTCGGCCGGACCCAGGTTGACGAACAGCACCTGGTCCTCGTCGTGGTGGATGATCGCCGCCAGCTCCGCCCGGCACCGCGCCAGGTCCGTGGCGGTGAACTGGCATTCGAAGACGGAATACTGCAGATGGTCGCCGTACCCGCGCATGGTCTGGAAGACCTTGCGCAGGCGCTTGTCGTCGCAGATGTCGTAGCAGACCAGATAGGAGGTGCGCATCGTTATTCACCTGAATCACGCTGTCCCGCCAAACACCAGTTCGGGAGCCCGGAAGGATGCATAGTACTTATTGAGATAGAATCGTCGGCTTTGATATACGGCTGCGACGCCACGTCCCGCCAGTTTCAATCCATCGTGTTCCAGGCCCAGGAGAAACGATAGCCGGTCGAGGCTGATCGGTTCCCGCCACACCGGCCACCAGAGTGTGAATTCCTGCCGGCGCCGGCTAAAAGCTCGAGTCTGTAATCTGCCGTGCACCGAAAAACACGGAAACAGCGGAATGCTCTCGAATGCCAGCCACACTGCCGCCATTACGCCGCTGTTCGCCATCTTTGTAGGCGCCTTGTGTGTGAACGCCCCCAGCTTAATAGTAGTGGGGTCCCAGCCCAGGGAATGCTGATCGTCGCTGTATTGCCAGGGGCCGAAGAGTGCCTCCTGAAACGCCTGCTCTCCGGTTTTCGAATGGCGGCGTGCGGGAGCGGAGAGCTTGCCGGCCAACTCCAGCGCGCCCGCCAGGAACTCCTGCGGCCCTCCGGTCATGTCCAGTGGAGTCGGGTCCACCTTCTTCTCGCGGTCCAACGCTCCGTCACTGCCGAACGCCGAAAACCAACTCGGCCGCTTCGCGGCTTTCTGCGGTCGCCGCTTCCAGGACCGGCTCAGCAGCCTTCCGTAGTTCCTCCGGCTCCAGTCCTTTTAGCTTGCCGCGCCATGTCAGGGCCGTTCGTGTCGAAGCTGTCTTGACGTCGGCCATCAGAGCGGCTACCAAGTCGCTGTGGCTCTGCTCCGCCTGCGTGCGCAGCACCGCGACGAATGAGCCGCTCGCCGCCTTCCAACCCAGCTTCGAACCCCCAAAACTCGCTGTCCGCTGGCAAGCCCGCAGGCATCCGAATGCAGCCATCGCGCCGATTGGCGAATCCGCCCGCAGTCCGGATAACTCAAGATCGCTCACTTGTGCCTCCTTCGCTCTTCTTCGCGCGACCGCATACAATCCGCCCGGCGAAGCATCGTTTCCAGGTACGCCAGGCCCCACCAGCCATATTTGCGAGTCAACGCGGCATACCTGTCGGGCCAGCTTGAATCGAGTCGTCCCACCCGATGAACATCGTGGATCTCAATATGGCGCCCGTCGATTTCCGCGTGAATCGTGCCCCCGGAGTCGTCCCACACCGGAGGGAAGGGTCGGCCGTGGCCATGGTGCGAACCCAACCAGGTACAACGCCAGCTCCGAGTCACACCCCTCCGGCCACTCCCCATACTCCTCCGCTAGCTGGACCGATGCGAACTCGTGCCGCGCACCCTCCGGAAAGCCCGATACCTGCCTGCGCCGCTGGTATTCCCCTCGCGATATAGCTCCGCTTTTTGCCAGCGGCAACGTTTGGCGTCTTGGACTGAGCATGAACTGGAACCTCTCATCCTGTTTGCCGATATCGTGGCGCCGGGCCGCTTCGATGACCGCGGATTGAACTCCGTGCAGCCGGCAGGTTTCCACAAACTGCTTTGCCTTGGCTACTACGCCCTCGGTATGTTCACGCAGCGTCACCTCGATTGAAAAGGACGCCGTATCGCCCCCTTCGGGTTCGTCCTCCTCCACCGGAACCACCTCCTCCGTTTGCTTTGGCGGCGTCCAGGCCGATTCCATCAGCAGGCCCTGTCGGACCGTACGGCCGCACCTTTCCCCACGCTCCCGCGCCAGTGGCCGCTTTGAGACGGTCGCGGATCTCGTCCGGAATCGCCTCGCCCGCCTCCACCAGGGCCAGCGCCATCCCGGATCTCGTCCCTTAAGTCGGGAAGAACGCCGGCATGAATCCGGATCCGGTACTTTCCGCCGCTCTGGTCCGCCCTTTCGTTAACGCATAGATCCCCGATGTCGCGCACTGGAGTCCCGGAACCCGGGTTCCATCCGTAACGGTCGCACCCACCTTCCAAGCACCGCACAACGACGGTATCGCCTGGCCGCAGATCGCGAATCTCTCTCAAACTTCTCTCCGGCTCAGGTCCTCGCCAGATGACGAACGGCCGCTTGGCGCTTTCGGTCTCCGATTCTCCGGACATTCCGACGCCTTCCAGATCGGCCACCGTGGACTCCTTTCCGCGAAGCCATTCTTTCGCGGCAAAAAACGGTACAGGCAGGGCTTCGCTGGATGTGGGCGGCGCCGCTTCTAACAACTCGACCCACCGCTCTTCCGCAATCTCGTCCAGATCGGCCCGCCACACGATCTGGACATCGGCCGTTTCTTCTCCGCTCCCATGAAGAAATGGTCCTACGTCGGGGTCCACCGCGGGAGCCGGATTGGTCTGTGCCCATGCATCGATGTGTGCCGGAAAGAGCAGCGGCGCGCAAGGTGCATCCAGAGTCAGCCCCGCCGAAGCTGCCGCCGAAAACAGGTCGCTAATGGCACGAACCCCAAAATCGATCTTGTTCCCGTTCGCGTGCTCCTTCAGCCAATTCCAGGTCGCCTCTGCCGCATCTCCGTAAATCGGGTCCTTGTCTTTCGACCGCTTTGGCTTCAAGATCACTCCGCTTGCCGACTCGAGTCTGCCAATGCGATTCAGCCTGCCGAAGCGCTGTCGTAACGAATCGATTGGGGCAGCTTCCGTGACCAGCGCATCGAAGTCAAGGTCTGCCCCCACTTCCACGGTCTGCGTGGCCACCACAAAGAGCTTTCGGCCAGCCTCGCGTACGGCCCCGGTGCGGATTTGCTCCAGATACTCCGTCAACAGAACATCGCGGTCGTACGGGCGGATTCGGCCCGTCAACAGGATGCAATCCCGCCCCTTCCCGACCAGCGTTTCAAAAGTCGCGCGCGCCCCCGCAACCGTATTGAGAACTACCCCGATCACTCCCTCTTTGCCCAACCGGTCGGCTTCCTCCGCGGCCGCCTCCGGGACCTTCGCCACCTCTTTCAACTCCGCGATTTTCGGCCGTTCCAGCCGTGGACGCAGAGCCTCGCAATCGTAATCCTCCTGGGTCAGGTTGTGGGGTTTCCGCCCGCTTTCCCGCCGGGTAGCGGACATTTCCGCGAACCTTAACCCCGGAGCCGCACATTCCTCCCGCCAACCCGGACCTTGATACCGGCTTACCCGTTCCACGGTTTCCAGAAACGGTCGCGAAAGGTGCGCCTCATCTACAATCAGCAGAGAATCGTTACCCGCAAGCGCCGCATGGATCGGGCGGCTCGAAGGGCTCACGCCGTACCCCCGAAAGAGTAGCCGCGACCCGATCTGGTCTACCGTCGATACACAAACCAACGGCTGATTCGGAGCATCGGCCCAGGTATTGCTGCGGTACATTCCACCGCGCATGGCCGCCACCATCAGCGGGTGCGCTCCTCCGAACAGCCGTAGCCGCTCTCGAACCCACAGCAGGGGGGGCGTGCTTCCGCCGCGAATCGCCGCCGCCAGCTTCCGGGCGTGCGCGTAAACATCGTCCACGACCAGTCGCCGGTCCACTACGAAGAAGATTCGCAGCGGCGATCGTTGGTCTGGCGCCAGATCGGCTCCCACCGCTAGCGCATACACCGCCACATCGATTGCCGAACTCTTTCCGCATCCAGTAGGAATAATCGATCGGCGGCCACTCGCCGGCCACCACGCGAGCCGCAAGCCTCTCCTGCCACGGGAACGGCGGGCGTTGATTTACTGCTTCGTAGAACTCAGCAAAACTAGGAGCGGCCATCGGTCCCCTCCTGTCCAGGCCGCATCAGGCCCAGCCCGAAAAACCGGCCCGCGCCCAAAAGGATCGGGCCGCGTACCGGCGCATCGAAAACCACCGTCGCATGAACGCCCCAACGGGGCCGCTCTTCGCCAGCCCGCTGCAAGCGAAAAGACGGAACAGGCGGAACCCCCTCCACCTTGGAGTAAGGGCCGTGCGCCACCTTGATTGGCTCCGGCAGCCCGATCCGGACACAACTCGCCCGCAGAATCTCTTCCACGCTGGGTCCGTTCTTCTTCGGGAATCGGTCCAGCAGGATCGGAGTCACCGAACGCCAGGCACGCGAGAGGCGGTTCCACGTCCCCGGGCCGCAGATTGTGGTATTCGCTGTCAGCGTCCAGACCTCAATCTTCCATTTGGCGATGTCTGAGATGTGCAGGCCGTTCTCCTCCAGGTCCGCGCACGCGCTCATCACCAGGCGTCGCGCGGCCAGTCGGCCCCTGCCGGCAGAATCACTGCAAACCCCATCAAGCGTCCGTCCGCGTGTTCCTTATCGACAAACGGCAGGGCGGCAATGGCGCAATGTGGCCCGCCCTCGTGCCCGTTCAAAATTGCCTCAATGGGCCGCATTCTTGCCCGCGTTCAAGGAGTGCACGGCGCGCCGCCTCGGTCACAGTCAGGGCCGCTTCGATCGGCATCCCCGGCCGCACTCGTCTTCCGGAAGACCGGCATAGTGTCGAAATAGGAACTGCGAAGGAGGCTGCCATTGTTTTTCCGTCTGTGCGCGAGTATCGTTGCTGCGCCCCCGGTGAAACAGGTTGGTCCGCTCGAAAAGTCGCTCCAATTCTCCTAGTCGCCCAGCGCACGGAACGCGTAGCGCCATGTCACCGGCCGCATCCGGCAACATAATTCGGCCGTCCCGGAGTATCCGTCAGGCGCATTCGGACCACGGAGCAAGCCTTGCCCAAATACGCCGTACGCGAGGCTAGCCGGTCGAGTGCCTCGGCCACCGAAGGCGATGGATCGGTGTTCCAGATGAAATGAACCGTGGCGTCCGAGGGACCTTGTGCCGGGAAGTAGCGCGGTTGCTTCCGCGGTTCGCCCCGCAACGCCGCCGCACTGTCACCAGGGTAATTTGTGGGAACGTAAGCTGCCACCAGGCGTCGGGGCGCCCGGATCCCCAGCCAGAATTGCCGGTGGCGTCTGGCTCTCCAACCACTCCAGGGCTAGCCGTTCCTCCGGGCCGACCGCCATTCTCGAAATAAGCCGACGCCAGGGCTGAAAATAGCCGCCCGGGGTGCGGCGGCCACTCCGATTGTTTGCGGTCCATGAAACTGCCCGCAAAGGCGCGGCCCAACAGGTACTCCACCTCGAGCGCAAACACATTACTCTCCTTCCGCCCCGCTTACCTGTCGCTGAATGCCACCAGTTTGAGAAGGTCTGGCCGCGGTTGAAGCTCGATGCGGCCCGTGTGCCACTCAATGCCTGTTTTTCCGCGTCCGCCAGCGCGCCATTTCAGCGCTGCTTCTGCCGTAGCCGAATCCAGCTCGAAGTCTCCGGCCGCTGTCGTTCGGCCAATCAACTCGAACCTCGCCGCCGCCACAGGCACCAGTTGGCAGCGCGAGCGAAACTGAAATCCATCCTCCTGTTGCAGAGTAACTGCCAAAAGTCCTAGCGCCGCAATCGCCGCGCGGCCCGCCACTTCCCTGTTCCGCCTAGTGGCGCCGTCCTTCTCGGAAAGTGTAGCTTGCGCAGTTGTGTCAGCGACAGCACCGTCGGTCTGTACAGCCTCCCGGAAGGTCACGCCGCCCGGTCGGCTCCGGATCTGTTGGTTAGTGTCACGTTTCCATGGTTGATCTCGGAGGGCTTCGCCATTTTTCCCTCGGACTTCTTCGCCTTCTTGCCATCCACGGGCGGATCGACGAACCGCCACATCTCGCCATCTCCGTCTTGCAGGATCACGTCCTGCATGAGCCTGATACCCTAGCGGATCGATTCGCGACGAGGTTTCTCTCCCCGCCACCACATCGAACGCAACGATTTCCGAAACTAGCGAGCGCGCGATTTTGGCTGTGAATTCACGCCGCCGCCGATTGCGAATCCCACGTCCCCAGCAACAGCGCGGTCGGTGCGTACTCGAAGAACGCGGCCGCATTCCACGCCCGCGCCGAAACCAGCCGCTTGCCGTTCTCCGACTCCCGGAATGGCTGCCCGTCCCATAGCGAATCGCGCAGGATCGCATCATGCACCCGATGCGGCACCGTGAGCGAATTCACTTCATGTTCCCCTACCTTCATCTCGAATAGCGCCAATTGCAGTCGCCCCGAGCGAAAAGCCTCCAACAGCGCCTCCTCGAACCGGTTGGACATGCTCTGCACGCTATCCAGCAACACGGTCTTCACGGGCTTACCATCGATCAGACGGTCCTCGTAGGCATAGGCTCCGCCCGAGTAAGTTGGGGGATTAATCTTGCCCCCGGGACCTTCCGAGGGCTGAAGCCTCGTAACGCACCGAATAGCCGTTAACTCGCCACCGCATCCGCGCCTGATTAATTGCAATAACTCGTCAGAATGCACAAATAACTCCTTTTAGGGTGAAAGCGGCGACGACGCGCCGCATCTGTGAACCCGATTCTAACTCTTAGATCAGAGGGTCGGGTCCCCTTCTTGAAAAGCAAACAGAGGGAACCCGTCGCCGACTCGTAGAAAAATGAATAGGTCATCAGCTAATCTCCGTTTGGGGAAAACCGTTCATCTCTTGGTGGTAAATAGATACGTGGACGAGTCCGCTGAAAATCTCGCAAATTTTTTCGCAGGCTCATCGTTGCGGCGCAGCCAGCGACAAACACAAGTCGCGGCCGTTGGCGGGTCGACTTCATCGGCTCGTTCTCCTGGAAGCCGCAGAGGTGATGATATAGTGGAGGTGGGGTCTCACCCCCTCTGCGGGTGGATTTACCGGCCGAACCAGAGCCCGTCAAATCCCGTCATACCAAACGAACCCAGGAAGTGATTGATTCTAAAAGAGGCGCCCCTCAGGTCTTTGACAAACTTATACCCTTCCCATCGCGCGACAACGGCGCTGGCGAGGCAGTTACCCCTGGAGTTCGGGCGAAGGGCAGACAGGCCGAACTAGAGCCCGTCAAATCCCGTCATACCAAACGAACCCAAGAAGTGATTGATTCTAAAAGAGGCGCCCCTCAGGTCTTTGACAAACTTACCCTACCTTATACCCTTCCCATCGCGCCACCACGGCGCTGGCCAGGCAGTTGCCCAGCACGTTGATGCCGGTGCGCGCCATGTCCAGCAGGGCATCCACGCCCAGCAGCACGGCGACGCCTTCCATCGGCAGGTGGAAGGTGGCCAGCGTGCCGGCCAGGATCACCAGCGCGGCGCGCGGCACGCCGGCCACGCCCTTGCTGGTGAGCATCAGGGTCAGCATCATGAGCAGTTGCTCGCCGATGCGTCAGGTGCATGCCCGCGGCCTGCGCCACGAAGACCGAGGCCAGCGAAAGATACAGCGCGCTGCCTACCAGGTTGAAGCTGTAGCCGGTGGGAATGACGAAGCCCACGATGTGCTTGGGCACGCCGAACTGCTCCATGTTCTCCAGCGCCAGCGGCAGCGCGGCTTCGCTCGATGCGGTGGAAAAACCGATCAGGAAAGGCTCGCGCACGGCGCGCTAGAATCGCGCCGCGGGAATGCGGAAGAGAAACAGCGCCGGCGCCAGCACCAGCAGGATGCACAGACAGTCGCCGAGACGTACATGGTCAGGATCAGCTTGCCCAGTCCGAAGAGCACGCGCGATGCCCTTGCTGCCCACCGTCACCGCGATGGCCGCGCCCACGCCGACCGGCGCCAGGTACATCACGTATTTGGTGTAGCGGAACATCACCTCGGCCAGCGAGCTGCAGAATGCGACCACCGGGTCGGCTTTGGCGCCGATGGCCGCGCAGGCCGCGCCGAACAGGAACGCGAAGACCACAATCTGCAGCGCGTCGTTGCGCGCCATGGCATCGATGATGCTGGAGGGGAAGATGTGCTCCAGCACGGAAGCGAAGGTGGTCTGCGTCTGCGGCACGGCGGCTTCGGCGGCGGTGGCGCGGATGGGGACGCCGTCGCCCGGGCCGCACCAGGTTGACCGCGGCCAGTCCCAGAAACAGCGCCAGCGTGGTGACGATTTCGAAATACAGAATGGCCTTGCCGCCGATGCGGCCCATGCGCTTCATGTCGCCGCCGCCGGCGATGCCCACCACCAGCGTGCCGAACAGCAGCGGCGCGATGATGGAGCGGATCAGCCGCAGGAACACGTTGCTGACCGGGCCCAGTTGCCTGGCGAATCCGGGCGCCGCGATGCCCAGCGCCACGCCCGCGGCCATGCCGATAAAGATCCAGGCGGTGAGGGAGAGCCGTTTCATCGTTCGCCCCATTTCAGTTTCTGGCGCAGCACGTCGAAGAACATCATGCTGCGGCGGGCGGACCAGGTGCAGCGAATAATGCGAGCTGCGGCACACAATGGCATCGCCCTCGCGGATGGGCGTGCCCACCTGGCCATCGATGGTGAGGTAGACGCTCTCATCCGGGCCGCGCGAAAGCACGCGGATCACGCTGGTTTCGGGCACCAGCACCGGACGGTTGGTCAGCATGTGCGGGCAGATGGGCGTGAGGCAGATGGCCGGCACGGAAGGGAAGATGATCGGCCCGCCGGCCGAAAGCGAATAGGCCGTGGAGCCGGTGGGCGTGGAGATGATCAGGCCGTCGGCCTTGTAGGCGCAGACGAACTGCTCGTCCACGTAGGTCGTCCAGATCGATCATGCGGGCGATGGCGGACTTGGTGAGCACGGCGTCGTTGAGCGCTTCGTAGGTGGCGACCACCTCGCCGTCGCGCACCACTTCGGTGTTCAGCAGCTTGCGCTTGGCGATGCGATGCTCGCCGCGGAGGGCGCGCTCCAGTTCCGGGAAGATGCTCGTCGACGGTGATGGCGGTGAGGAAGCCCAGGCCGCCCAGATTCACCGGGAACAGCGGGATCTCGCGCCGGCCGATGGCGCGCGCGGCGGAAAGCAGCGTGCCGTCGCCGCCCAGCACGATGACCAGGTCGCAGCCTTCGGGCACATCGGCGCGCGGCATGCCCGGCGCTCGCCGCCGGCGTAGACGGCGGTCTGCTCGTCGAGGCGGACGGCGATGCCGCGCGCCGTCGCAGCCAGTCGAGCAGCTTCGGGAACCAGCTCCGGCGGCTGCGGCGAGTTCGGCTTGGAGAAGATCCCGACGGTCTTAATGATGGGCATAGAGGAGAAACTCCTTGTTCCCTTCGGCGCCGAGAATGGGGCTTTCCATGATGTCGGTCTCGAATCCCAATTCCCGCACCGCGCTGCGCCACGCGCTCGGCAGGCGGCCTGGTGCAGCGCGGGATCGCGAACGATGCCGCCTTTGCCCACCTGGCCCTTGCCCACTTCAAACTGCGGTTTGATCAGTATAACCATTTGCCCGTCGGGCTGTAACAGCGGCGACGACGGCCGGCAGAATCAGGGTGACGGAGATGAAGCTGACGTCGCAGGTGAGCAGGTCGACCGGCTCGCCGATATCGCTCGAACCGCAGCTCGCGCGCGTTGATGCCTTCGTGCAGCACGACGCGCGGGTCGGTGCGCAGCTTCCAGGCGAGCTGGCCGGCGCCGACATCCACGGCATGGACGCGCGCGGCGCCGGCCTGCAGCAGGGCGTCGGTGAAGCCGCCGGTGGAGGAGCCGATATCGAGGCAGACCAGGCCGGCGACGTCGATGGCGAAGTGCCGGAGCGCGCCGGCCAGTTTGAGGCCGCCGCGGCTGACGTAGGGCGGCCGCGCGAGCACTTCCACGGCGGCATCGGCAGCCACCGGCTGGCCGGGCTTGGAGGCCTTCTGGCCGTTGACGCAGAACCTCGCCGGCCATGATGAGCGCCTGGGCTTTCTCGCGCGATTCGGCGAGGCCGCGCTCCACCAGCAGGCGGTCGAGCGCGGCGTCTTTCATGATTTGCGGTGGACGATCAGGTCGGCCAGCTCGTGCAGGCGCGCGGCGCGGTCGCCGAACGGCGCCAGCACCTGGTGGGCGCGCGCGCATTCCTCTTCGGCCATGCGGTGCGACGTCTCCAGGCCGTAGACCGCGGGGAAGGTGATCTTGTGCTGCGCGGCGTCCTTGCCGGCGGTCTTGCCGAGCGCCTCGGAGGATTCCTCCACGTCCAGAATGTCGTCCACAATCTGGAACGCCAGGCCGACGTGCTCGCCGTAGCAGGAGAGCGCGGCGTACTGCTCGTCGGCGGCGCCCGCGTAGATGGCGCCCATGCGCAGGCTGGCGCGCAGCAGGGCGCCGGTCTTGGCGCGGTGGATGGTTTCGAGCAGCGCGGCGTCGGGCGGCTTGCCTTCGCCTTCGAGGTCGGCCACCTGGCCGCCGATCATGCCGCCCACGGTGCCGGAGGCGGTGGCCAGCTCGGCGATGAGGCCGCGCCTTGCGGTCGGTCGGCGACGGTCGAGCTGCGGCCAGCACCTGGAAGGCCAGCGTGAGCAGCGCATCGCCCGCCAGGATCGCCATGGCGTCGCCGAAGACTTTGTGGTTGGTGAGCTTGCCGCGGCGGTAATCGTCGTTATCGAGCGCCGGCAGGTCGTCGTGGATCAGCGAATAGGTGTGGATCAGCTCGAGCGAGCAGGCGGCACGCGGCGACGCCATCGGCGCGCATCGGAGACGGCGCGCGCGGCCTCCATGCAAAGGATGGGCCGGATGCGCTTGCCGCCCGCGAACAGGCTGTAGCGCATGGCGCGGTGGATGGTTTCGGGCGGCGCGGATTCCGGCGGGACCAGGCGGTCGAGCTCGGCATCGACCAGGTGCTGCTGCCGGGCGAGGTATTCGCGCAGGTTCATGCTTTCTCGGATTTTTCGGGGCGGAACGGCTCGGCGGCGATCTTGCCCTCTTTGCGGATGAGCATTTCGACGCGGGTTTCGGCCTCTTCGAGCTGCTTGCGGCAGGTGTCGCTGAGGCTCCATGCCGCGCTCGAAAAGCTCGAGCGAGCGTTCGAGCGGCAGGTCGCCCGCTTCCAGTTCCTTGACGACCTTTTCCAGTTCGTCGAGGGAGGCTTCGAAGGATTCGACGGGCTTGGCGTCGGCTTGGTTTTCCGCCATCGCCTCATTCTAACAACGAGGCGCGGCCCTCCGGGAAATCATCGTAGGACAGGCCTCCAGGCCTGTCCAGGCGAGCCCAGCTCGCCAGAAAGTAACTTACTCGTCTACGGAATTCTGTCCTGGAGATTCCGCGGCCTGAACGATCCCGACGAGCACTTAGGACCGGATTGAGTAAGTGTGGTGCGAACCGGCGCCGGCCCACGATTGTTAACGCAACGATGTGAACTCTCGGGAACGTTGCTGGAGGACGTTCCCCCGGCTATTCTTCGGTTGACGGAAGGAGTGACTATGAACGAGGCGCGGTGGGAGCCGAGACAGTCCAAAGGCGGGCAATATTCGTTAACCTGGCGAGGTCCGAATGCGAATACGTATTCGACCGAGGGCATCGGGGTGGACGTTTCTTCGGCAGGCATCGGAATAGAGTGCTCCACCGAATTGAAGACCGGTTCGATTGTGTTTCTGCAGGCGCGTGACGGCTCGGTCCGCGCGTCGTACGAAGTGGTCTACTGTATGCGGCGAGGTATGAAGTTCCGGGTCGGCCTGGAGGCGCGGGAAGAGACGCAGGAACGGGAAAGACCGGCGGAGGAAAGGAGCGCGGAAAGGCCGATACCGGGCGAAGCGGATCACTACGAGACTCTCCAGATCAACTGCAAAGCGGATCTGCAGACCATTCACCGGGTATTCCGCATCATGGCGGCGCGTTTTCATCCGGACAATCCGGAAACGGGCAACGTGGAGCAGTTCCTGCGGATGAAGCAGGCATACGCGGTGCTCTCGGATCCGGAACGGCGCCGGGAGTACGATGCCATCCTGGAAGCGAACAAGGGTGACGGGCCGCGGCCCATCTTCGAGTTGAAGGATTTTGTGACGGGGATGGAGGCGGAAGCCAACCGCCGGCTGGGGGTGCTGTGCCTGCTGTACCGGCAACGGCAGACGAACCCGGACGCACCGGGCGTATCGCTGCTGGACCTGGAGCGCGAGATGGGGTTTCCGCGGGAGTACCTGAGCTTCACGACGTGGTATTTGCGCTCGAAAGACTACGTCACTGTGGCGGACAATTCGGACTACGCGCTGACGGCCCTGGGCGCGGATTACGTGGAGAAGAAAGCGGTGCGGCACGAGATTGTGGGAAAGCTGCTGAACCCCTCGATGCGGGTTCGCCGTCCCGGGGCGGCTAAGGGCCGGCAAAAGAATGCGAGCCCGCCGAACCGGCCACTGCTCACGGCGTGAACAACTCGATCGGGAGCAATAATGGTGAGCGGAGAATGCGCCATGAAGACTCGGCTCCTTTTCGTCATCAGTGGCGCCACCAGAGACCAACTCCCGGCCATGCTTCAGGCATTGGCGGCGGAGAGGTTCAAGCTGGTCGCGCATAAGGAGGATCGCACACGTTCGGGTTATGCGCTGGTGGTGGACAAGGGCGGTCCCAAGTTCAAAGAGGACGAGGCGAAAGCGAATTTCATGCGCAGTCCCGACGGCCGGCAGTTGATGGCTTTTGGCTTCGCCGGCCACGGCTTACTGAAAGGTGTCATGACGATGGCAACGCTGGCCTCGAATCTTTCGAGACAGGGGTACGGTCCGGTGGAAGATGCTACGGGGCTCACGGGAAAATACGACATCGACCTCACCTGGACGCCGGACAAAGGCTTCGAGCCGGGGGCAGTGGACGCACCTGCCGCAGCGGGCGCGCCCCCGGGCGCCGATATTCCGGCGCCGGAAGCCAGCCTCTTCACCGCGCTTCGGGAGTCGCTGGGATTGAAACTGGAGCGCCGCAGTGTGCAGGTGCAATTCCTGGTGATCGACCACATCGAGCGGACTCCGACGGCGAACTGAGTTTTGACCGGCCGGGAGGCCGGTCTTACTTCTTAGCGCTAAACCCGATGATATCAGCGACTCACCTGACTGAATCTATAGAGCCGCGCACGTGGGCGAGCGGGCTGATAGGCTAGACTGGAACATGGCAGCCAACACGGCGGCAGGTCCAAATCCCGGTGAACTGGCGGAGCAGCGCGGCGTCCGCGACTGCCTGCAATGGTTCACGCGCGAAAAGCAGTGGATCAACGAAATCCACCTGCAGCTCTGCCGCGTGCCCGCGCCCACCTTCCTGGAACAGGAGCGCGCGGCATGGTTCCTGGAGCAGTTCCGCGCGCTCGGCTGGGAAGCCTCCATCGACCGCGCCGGCAACGTGATCGCCGCGGTGGCGACAGGCGCCCTACGTGGCCCTCACCGCGCACCTCGATACGGTGATGCGCCGCGCGACGAAGGACGACATCTCGTGGATGCCGACGGCCGCTTTCGCGGTCCCGGCGTTTCCGATAACGGCGCCGGCCTGGCCGCCCTGCTGGCCATGGCGCGCGCCTGGAAACTGGCGGCAGAACCTGCCGGAATTCCCGCGCGGCCTGCTGCTGGTGGCCAACGTGGGCGAAGAGGGCGAAGGCAACCTGCTGGGCATGCGGCTACCTCTGCAAGCAATCGCCGCTGGCCCGCAAGATCGAGGCGTTCCTGGTGGTGGATGGCGCCAACACCGACCACATCACCACCCGCGCGCTGGGCAGCCGCCGCTTCGAAGTGGCCTTCACCGGACCGGGCGGCCATAGCTGGAGCGATTACGGCGTGGGCAATCCGCTGCACGCGCTGTGCCGCGCGGTGGCGCTGTTCGCCGAAACGCGCCTGGACGGGCGCGCCCAAATCGGCCTTCAACGTGGGCCTGATCGAAGGCGGCTCGAGCGTCAACGCCATCGCCCAAACGGCCCGCGCCAAGGTGGATATCCGCTCGGAAAGCAACCAGAAGATGGACGAACTGGTGGAACTGCTGACCGCCGCCGTGGACCGCGCGCGCGACCTGGAAAACCAGCGCGCCACCGGCGGCAAGGTCGCCGGCAAGCTGAAGGAGATCGGCTCGCGCCCCGCCGCCGCGCTGGCCGAAGATCGCCTCATTCTGCAGTACCTGCGCGCGGTGGATGCGCACCTGGGCATTCGCTCGCACCTGGACTGCTCTTCCACCGACGCCAACATTCCGCTCTCGCTGGGACATTCCGGCCATCGCGATCGGCGCCGGCGGAGTCGGGCGGCGGCGCCCATACCACCGCAGGAATGGTTCCGTCCGGAAGGGCGCGACCTGGGACTGAAGCGCATCTTTCTGACCCTGCTGCTGCTATGCGCCGCGAGGCCGGACCGGGAAGCTGGCAAGTGAACCGCCGTCGGCGGCCGAAGCGGCCCTGGCGGCGAATACGATCGTCTGGGGCGCGACCTTCGTCCTGGTCAAAACAGCCCTGAACGATGTTTCGCCGGTCCTGTTCCTGGCGCTGCGTTTTTCGCTGGCCGCCATTGTGCTCCTGCTTGCTTTTCGGCGGCAAGGCATTGAGGCAGCTTCGCTGGAAACGGCGCCGGCGCCGGTGTGCTGGCCGGCACTTTCTCTGTCGCCGGCTTATCTTTTTCAGACGCTGGGGCTGACGCTTCACCACCGCGCCCAAATCGGCGTTCATCACCGGACTGACGTCGGTCATGGTACCTTTGCTCGGCTGCGCTCGTCTATCGGGTCAGGCCGCAGGTTTCGGAAGTGCTGGGGTACTGCTGGCCACGGCGGGGTTGGGGCTGATGACGCTGGAAGGCCCGTTCGGGTCCATGAGCCGCGGCGATGTGCTGACGTTCTTCTGCGCCCTGGCATTCGCCGCCATATCGTCACGCTGGGCCACTATTCGCCGAACGAGTGAGCTTTGAATTGCTGGCCATCATGCCAGGTGGCAACCGCGGCAGCATGTGGCGTGTACACTATTCCGGTGGGTGGAGACGCCGCACCTGGTGTGGCGCCCGGCGGTGGTCTACGCGATACTGGTAACAGGACTGTTGGCACGGCCCTGGCATTTACGGTTCAGGCGTGGGCGCAGCAGTACACCACTTCGACCCGGACGGCGCTGATTTACATGCTGGAACCGGTTTTCGCCTGGATGACGTCCTATCGTCACGGTGGGCGAAGGGTCTTTCGGGGCGCGCCGCCGCGGGCGCGGCCCTCATCTTGGGCGGAGTGCTGATGGTGGAGTTGAAACCGTTGGATACGCGGCGACATCCATCTGGATAACCGATGCTCGCGAAGAATATAATGATTTCGCGTTCACAGACGTAGAGGAGTTAACAGTTCCATGAGTTTCTTAGACAAGCTGCGCACACAGAAGTTGCTTTCGTTCACGTTGACCTGTTCACGCTGTCGATCGGTATCGTCATCGGCACCCTGATCACTCCGGAGTGAAAGCAGCGAAGGATGATAAAGCGGCGCCTGGCGCGACGCCGCTGGTGATTCCCAACCCAGTCGAGTTATCGAACACTTTCACCCAGATCGCCAAGCAGGTAGAGCCTTCGGTGGTCAACATTTCCACGACCTACCTGCCCAAGCAGCCGCAAAGCCGCAGCGGTCCGAATGGACGGCGCCGCCAGCAGGTGATGCCCCCGGACCAGGGCGGCGATCAGGGCGACAACGGTGGCATGGACGAGTTCCTGTACCGCTTCTTTGGACGGCAATCCGTTCGGCGGAGGGGCGCCGGGGTGTCAATCGCAAAGAGCGAGGCCCTGGGTTCCGGCGTGGTGGTGGACAAGGCCGGCTACATTCTGACCAACAACCACGTGGTGGACAAAGCCGACACGCATCCAGGTGAAGTTCACGGGCGACTCCACCGACTATCCGACGCCAAAGTGGTGGGCGTGGATCCGCAGACCGACCTCGCGGTGATCCATGTGGAAGGCAAGCACGACCTGACGCCCGCCAAGATCGGCAATTCCGACGCCGTGCAGGTGGGCGATTGGGCCATGGCCATCGGCTCGCCGTTCGGCTTCCAGGCCACCGTGACCGCCGGCATCATCAGCGCCAAGGAGCGCGACATTCCCGGCGACACGCATGCAGTTCCAGCACTTTCTGCAGACCGACGCGGCCATCAATCCGGGCAATAGCGGCGGCCCGCTGCTGAATATGCGCGGCGAAGTGATCGGCATCAACACCGCCATCGCGTCGCGATCCGGCGGATATCAGGGCATCGGATTCGCCCTGCCCATCAACACCGCCGCCGTGGTCTACAACGAGATCATCAAGAACGGCAAGGTGACGCGCGGCATCATCGGCATCACCTTCAGCGCGGTCGGAAAGCACTAACGCGGCCCTGCTGCGCGCGGCCAAGGTGTCCGAAGGCGTGTTCGTGCAGAGCGTGCAGGCCGGCGGTCCGTCGGAGAAGGCCGGGCTGAAGGAACGGCGACATCATTGTCGCGGTCAACGGCAAGACCGGTACGCAACGGCAACGAGCTTGTGGATATCGTCACCGTGACTCCGATCGGCACGCCGCTGGATCTGACAGTGGTGCGCGACGGCAAGCGCGAGAACTTCAAAGTGGTAGTGGGCGACCTGTCGCAGGTGTTCGCGGACCGGTTGGGCGGAGCCAAGCCGACCGATGAGAGCAAGCCGGAATCCACCAGCGTTTCCTTCGGCCTCTCCATCTCAAACATTCAGGATCAGGCGCGCACCAATATGGACCTCAAGGAGAAGGGCGGGGTCCAGGTTGTGGAAGTGGAGCCGGATTCGTTCGCCGAAGAGGTGGGACTGCTGGCGGGGGACGTGATTCTTTCGATCAACCGGCAGCCGGTAGCATCCACGGACGACGTGAAGAAAGTGCAGGCGACCCTGAAACCCGGGGACGCGGTCGCATTCCACGTAATGCGCAGGCCCCAAAGCAAGCGCGGAGACTGGCAGTCCAGTTATCTGGCGGGGACGCTGCCCGCCCGTTAAGAAATTCGGGGCTGCCGGGTGATTTCCCCTACCGGCGGCCTCGTTTTCCTGTAGAATAGATTTTCTACCAATGCGGAAGATTCTGGGCTACGCCATAGCGTTGGCGTTGGCGGCTCTCGCTTATGGAGCCGATTCAGCGGCGACCACGAAGAAACCGACTGCGAAAAAAACTGTTCACCGGGTAGCCTCGAGAGCACCCGCCAAAAGGGCTCCCGCCAAAAGCTCTTCCAAAGTAACGGCTCACAAAACTACCAGGCGCGCTCCGGCTACCACATGGCGCAACCGCCAGTTGGCCCCTTCGCCCGAGCGGTATAAAGAGATACAGGATGCCCTGGTTGCCAAAGGTTATCTGCGGCCGGAAGACGAGGGCGCCGGCTGGAACCAGGCATCCATGGATGCGCTCAAGCGGTTCCAGGTGGAACAGAATATCGAAGCCAGCGGCAAGATCAACTCGCTTTCGCTGATCGCTCTGGGGCTCGGCCCAAGGCACGACACGGATCCCACCAAGGCAGTGGAGACCGGGCCTTCGCAAGACAGGTAATTCACGTCCATGCCTGAGGCCTCTAAGGGACGGTTGGTTTCCCTGGACGCCTTTCGCGGCGCCACCATGGCGCTGATGATTCTGGTAAACACTCCCGGCGGTCCACAATCTTACGCGCCGCTGAATCACAGCGAATGGAATGGCTGGACCCTCACCGACACGGTTTTCCCCTCTTTCCTGTGGATCGTGGGAGTGGCCATCACACTCACGCGGAACAAGGGACTGGCCACGGTGCTGCGCCGCGCCTGCATCATCTATGTGCTGGGGCTGGTGGTTTATGCCGCGCCGGAGTTCAGCCTGGGGACGCAGCGGTGGATGGGCGTGCTCCAGCGAATCGCCATCTGTTATCTGATCGCGTCGGTTATCTACATGACCACGCGCTGGCGGGCGCAGATCATGTGGATCCTGGGACTGCTGGTTTCCTACTGGCTGATCATGATGCTGGTGCCGGTTCCCGGATACGGCGCGGGCGACCTGGCCATGGGCCACAACATCGCCAACTATGTGGACCGTGTAGTGCTGGGAGCGCACAATTATGCGGGGACCAAGAGTTGGGACCCCGAGGGGATCATCAGCACCCTGCCGGCGATTGCCACCACGCTATTCGGCGTGCTGGCCGGCCATATCCTCAAGCTGAGGCGCGACCTGGCGGAACGGACCACCTGGCTTTACCTGGCGGGCACGCTGCTGCTCACCGCGGGACTCATCGCGAATATCTGGATGCCCATCAACAAGAAGCTATGGACGGATTCGTTCAGCCTGTTCATGACCGGCCTGGATTTCGTGGTGTTTGCAGGTTTCCTGTGGCTTATCGATGGCCGCGGATACCAGCGCTACGTGGGACCGCTGGTGATCATGGGGATGAACGCCATCACGGTCTACCTGGCGTCGGAACTGGTGATCGAGGCGCTCGACATGATTCACGCGCATCGCTGGATCTACCACACGATGTTCGAGCCGTTCGCCTCCCCGAAGAATGCCTCGCTGGGGTTCGCCATCTGCTATGTGCTGCTGATGTACGCGCTGGCTTACGCGATGTACCGCAAGCGCTGGTTCCTGCGAGCCTAATCCGCGAGTTATGCAGGCGGGCCCGGAGAGATGCCCACCCGGACATCCCTCTGGAAGCAGGCCCTGGCGGAATGCGGCAGGTTGCCGGAGCGGATTGCTCAATGACCGGCTGGAGGCCGGACTCCGAATCCAAAGGGCAGGCGCTGCCGGACGAGTTGACGAATATCGGCAGGCAGAGACATGGCATGAACCGGGCTTTCGCTGTCTGGCCTCGCATTCCCGGGTGTGGCCAGAAAGGCATGGATGTCGCCGGTGCTGGTGGCGCCAAAGCCGGCGATCTGGCCACTGGAATTGATCGCGAACGCGAACAACATATACAAGGGCGAATCGGGAGCGAGAGCGTTGAGGTCGCTCATTACGCCGTTCTGCCAGAGAAACGCGCGCGGGTTCCCGTCCGGATCGAACGACGGGCCGACCACCTGGCTTCGATCATTGATCGACTCGCCTCCGCTCACCACATCGCCGGGCAGCGTACCCAGGTCCCGCATGCCGGTTCCTTTGGTCCACAGAAAGGCGTGAGTCCCGTTGAAGGGCGAACTCTGTGGGGTCAGGGAGGAAAACCCGACCGCCTGGCCTTGATTATTCACCGATAGACTCACATTCACGACAGCCGCACCCAGGTTGCCGAGATCGACAGGCGTGCCGTCGCTTTCCCAGAGCACAGCGTGTGGGGCGAAGGCGAGCGGGGGCAGCACGGTGTTGGCGCACGAACCCGACAAGCCGACCGCCTGGCCGTTGTCGTTGATCCAGAGCGCGGCGCCGACGGTGTCGCCGGGCAGCGGGCGGAGTTCGCGCACCTGGCTAGGTCCGGGCCCCCAGAGGACGGCTTCGAAATCGAGAACCTGGGGACCGGTACCGGCGAGGGAGACCCCGGGCGGGCACTGGGGGTCGCGCGTGCTGTTTTCGGCATACCCGGCCATCAGGCCGCGATTGCTGATATTGCCCACCGAGCCGTTGTTGCCTCCCAGGGTGGGCAGGGGAATCATGGCGCCGTATACCCAGGCGAACGGCAGGCATTTGAGACCGCTGCCGTAGGCGCAGAAGTTTTCATTGTTGGGATCTTTAGCGGCGACTTCGGCTTGCACCGAGGCCTGCCCCCACTGGTTGAAGCTGAAGGCTTCGCTGTTCTGGCCCTTCGCCCTGGGGGTCATGTCGAAAATCCGTCCGCCCAGCCATAGGACGGAATGCTGGGTGCCGTCGGCGGCGGTGGCCACGCCGGTAACAATACCGCTGTTGTTCACGAAGCTGGCCTGGCTGAAAGAGCCGCCGGGCAGCGTGCCGAGGTCGGTCACGGTGTAGTGAGGCTGCGCCAGGGCGGCGGTGGACAGAAGGCTGGCGGCGGCAATGGAAATAACGATGGATCTCATGTTGTGTTCCTCCACCGGGAGTAGGCGCAGAATGCGGGCGGAAGCGATCACGGTGCTGCGCTATAATTCAGCGCATGGGGGAGATGGGGAGCGCCGCGAGCGATGTCAGCGCCCTTTTGCGCGCCTGGAGCGCGGGGGACCGCGGTGCGTTCGAACAGATGACTCCCATCGTGTATCAGGAACTCCACCGCCTGGCGCGCCAGTATATGCGGCGGGAGCGTCCCGGCCACAGCCTGCAGGCCACGGCGCTGGTAAATGAAGCGTACGTGCGGCTGGTGGATTACAAGCGCATGCAGTGGCAGGACCGGGCGCATTTTTTCGCGGTTTCGGCGCAATTGATGCGGCGCATCCTGGTGGAGCACGCGCGGCGGCGCAACCTGAAACGCGGCGGTGGGGTGGTGCACGTCTCGTTGGACGAAGCGGTGGTGGTGAGCGGCAATCCTGGCGTGGACCTGGTGGCGCTGGATGACGCCATGAACGCGCTGGCGGAATACGATCCGCGGAAAGTGCAGGTAGTGGAGATGCGTTTCTTCGGCGGACTCAGCCTGGAAGAAACGGCGGAGGTGCTGAAGGTCTCGGCCGTCACGGTGAGACGGGATCTGCGCACGGCCAAGGCATGGCTCTATCGCGAACTGACTGGCGGGTTACCCGATGGACTCCGAACGCTGGAAACGAATCGATAGCCTGCTGCATGCCGCCTGGGAGCGTCCCGCGGGCGAACGCGAGGCATTCCTGCGGCAGGCGTGCGCGGGCGATGAGACGCTGGAGCGGGAAGTCCTCTCGCTGATGGCGTCGGAGCAGCAGGCGGGGAGTTTCCTGGATGACCCCGGTGAAGGCGGCGGAGTTTCCGGAGTCATCCGACTCCACCGTGACGCAACTGGCCGGGCAGACCGTATCGCATTACCGGATCCTGGAAATGCTGGGCGCGGGCGGCATGGGGGTGGTATACAAAGCCTTCGACACGAAGCTGAACCGGCTGGTGGCCCTGAAATTCCTGCCGCCGCATTTACGGCATGACGAGGAATTGAAGGGCCGGCTGAAGGCGGAGGCGCGCGCGGCATCCACGCTGGATCACCCCAACATCGTGGTGATTCACGATATCGACGAAGCCCCCAGCGGCGACCTGTTCATCGCCATGGCGTTTCACGAGGGCGTGACCCTGCGGGAACGTATCGCCGCGGCAGGGAACACCGGGATGCCGGTTGCCGAAGCGTTGGAGATCGCGCGGCAGATAGCGGCGGGTCTGGCCAAGGCCCACGAACGCGGCATTCTGCATCGCGACATCAAACCGGGCAACGTGATCGTGGCCAGCGATGGCGTGACCCGGATCATCGACTTCGGACTGGCGAAATCCAGCGACGCTGCGGCAACCGGGGATGGCTCGACAAAAGGCACTCCGTTGTATATGTCTCCTGAACAGGCGTCAGGCAAGCCCATGGATTGCCGCACCGACCTGTGGAGCCTGGGAGCGGTGCTGTACGAGATGCTGGCAGGACGGCCTCCGTTTGACGGAGAAGGAAACCTGGCCGTGATGAACGCCATTGTGCACGCCGAGCCGGCTGGATTGCGAACGCTGCGGCCGGACGTGCCGCCGGAAGTCGAGGCCATTGTTGCAAAGGCGCTGGAAAAGGATCCGGCCAGGCGGTACCAGTCGGCCGGGGAGATGGCGCGCGACCTGGCCACGGCACTCGCCCCCGGCACAACCCGTCCGCTCACTTGGCGGCGCGCCGTGTTGATTCCTGCTGCCGCGGGCGTGCTGGCGCTTGTCGCCGGCGGGCTATTTCTATTTTCATCGCACGCCGAAACTCACCGACAAAGACACCATTGTCCTCGCCGATTTCCTCAATAAGACCGGCGATCCGGTATTTGACGGGACGCTGCGGCAGGGCCTGGCGGTGCAACTGGAACAGTCGCCGTTTCTGAGCCTGCTTTCCGATGAGCGGATCCAGAAAGCCTTGCCGCTGATGGGCAAAGCGGTGGATGCGGCGCTTACTCCGGCAGTCGCGCGCGACATCTGCGAGCGAACTGGCGGCGCCGCCGTACTGGATGGTTCGATTGCGCGAATCGGAAGCCAGTATGTAGTGGGCCTGCGCGCCAGGAACTGCCGTACGGGAGACACGCTCGACGAGGAACAGGCGCAAGCGGCCCGGGCGGAAGATGTACTGAATGCCCTGAGTCAGATCGCCAGTAAGTTCCGGGTGCGTGTGGGCGAATCGCTGGCTACCGTCCGGACCCACGACAGGCCGCTCGCCGAGGTCACCACCACGTCGCTCGAAGCCTTGCAGGCCTACACCACTTCGTTACGCGTAGGCTATACCAGCGGTCAGATCGCCAGCGTGCCTCTCCTCCAGCGCGCCCTGGAAATCGACCCCAACTTCGCCCTGGCCTATTCGAACCTGGCCTTCTCGTACGGCGCGATGGGAGAGTTCGCCCAGGCGGCGGAGAGCATGAAGAAGGCCTATGCGCTGCGCGATCGCGCCAGTGAAAAGGAGAGGTACTTCATCACAGCGAATTACGATACACAGGTAACGGGGAACCTGGAAAAGGCGCAGCAGACCTGCGAGTTGTGGGCGCAAACGTATCCGCGCGATAAAGAGCCGCATGGGTTATTGTCGTCGCTGATCTACCAGCAACTCGGCAAGTTTGAGAGATCGATTCAGGAAGGCAGGACGGCAGTCGAGATCGACCCGGACTTCACGCCGGGATATAACAACCAGGTCTGGAGCAACCTGTATCTGGATCGCGTGGAGGAGGCCGGGAATGTGCTACAGCAAGCCATAGCGCGCAAGCTGGAAATGGAAGATTTTTTCGTTCTGCGTTACTACATCGCTTTTTTGAAGCGCGACAGGGCCGGAATGGAGCAGGCTGCGGCAGTGGCCGAAGGCAAGCCCGCGGTGGAAGATTGGGTACTGGACGAACAGGCCATGGCCTTGACTTATGCGGGTCATCGAAAACAGGCACGCGGCCTTTCCCGGCGCGCCATCGATATGGCCAAACGGGGTTCGCACCAGGAGAAGGCGGCGATCTTTGAAGCGGGGGGAGCGGTGACGGACGCCTTTTTCGGCTTCGCTCCCGAAGCCCGGCAGGGCGCCAAGGCGGCGCTAGCACTTTCGGACGGGCGGGACGTGGCGTACGGCGCGGCCTTTGCTCTGGCGCTGGCGGGAGACGCTTCCCGCGCGCAGGCCATCGCGGACGATCTCGAAAAACGCTTCGGCGAGGATACCTTTGTCAAATTCACATACGCACCGGCTCTCCGCGCCCTTGCGGCGTTGAAGAACGGCGAGCCTCGGAAGGCCGTGGATCTGCTCCAAGCCTCACTTGGCTATGAGGTGGCCGTGCCGGGAAGCTGGTTCGGTTTCTTCGGGTTCCTGTATCCGGCCTATGTGCGAGGGGAGGCGCTGCTGGCCCTGCACCAGTACGCCGAAGCCGCCGCCGAGTTCCGGAAGATTACCGGCCATCGCGGACTGGTGTTCTGCGATCCGGTGGGCGCGCTGGCCTGGTGGCGGCTGGGCCATGCGCTGGCGTTGTCGGGAGACACGGCCAACGCCAAGGCTGCGTACCAGGAATTCTTCACCCTTTGGAAAGAGGCCGACGCGGATATCCCGGTGCTCCAGCAGGCCCGGACGGAGTTCGGCAGGCTATAGTGGTAGGCAGATTCGATGCTGCGCGACCCCACTCTGATTCCGCTTTCGCATCAGCACCAGCACGGCCTGGCGTTGTGCGTCATGCTGCGCCGGTCGATGGCCGCCGACTCCACGCCCGGAAATGTAGCCCATTGGGCGCAGCGCGTGGTGGACCGGTACGAGATCGAACTGGTCAATCATTTCGAAATTGAAGAGCAGGTGCTGTTCCCGGCCTGTGGCGCGATGCCGCTAATCGCGGAACTGATCGAGGAACACCGGCGCATCGAGGCACTGGTGGAGCGATTACGCGCGGCGCCTTCGGCCGGGTTGCTCGAAGAGTTCTGCGCGCTACTCACGGCACACATCCGGCGCGAGGAAAGCGGCCTGTTCGAGCAGGCCCAGCGAGAGTTGCCGCGCGAAGTGCTGGACCGTGCGGGCGCGGAAATCGACCGGCGGGCCGTGCGCGTCTGCCTCTGATCGGTCAGCAGTTACGATCCGCAGTTACCTGACCGCCAGCCAGGCCAGAAACAACCCATCGGGCGGCACATCCTCCCAATAGGAGATGAAGCGGCTTTCCACGCTGCGGCAATGATGGCGGAGCAGGCGTTCGAGCTCTTTGCGGGTGAACCATTTTTCCCACTCGGGAGTTGCCAGCGCGCCCCACTTTTCGGCATTCTTATCGATAATGGCCAGGCGCCCGCCGGGCTTCACCACGCGGCAGATTTCGGCCACCGCCTTTTCGATCTCGACGGCATGCTCGAGCGATTCGGTGGCATAGGCGCCGTCGAACCAGCCGTCCTCAAAGGGAAGTTCGGTCATGGAACCGGCGCGGGTGTGGATGGCGGGCGGCACGAAGCGCAGCATCTCCTCGGAAATATCCAGGCCCCAGAGTTCCGCTTCGGGCTGCTGTTGCTGGAAGACGCGCGCGAACCGCCCCTTGCCGCAGCCGACGTCCAGAATCCGCTTGCCGCGCAGGTCGCCCAAATGGGCGGCGATCAGCTTCACGTGGTAGATGCGGGGATCGATGGTGGAGGGAAAATGTTCTTCGTCGCCAGCCGCCTGGTCGAAAGAGGCCTGGATGCGGGCGCGCAACTCGCCGGTGAGCCGCGCGCCTTCGCGTCTTCGAAAAAAACGCCGCCAGTCCAAATGCTTATGACGCTCTGGTGAGGAAGATGGGCAAGCCCAGCTTGCTGTCGTAAGTGGGGCGATACCGATCCGTGTTGTACATCGATTCCACATCCACTTTGCGCGGTCCCAGTTTGGGATCGGGGATGCCGACCATGGAGTAGCAGCCGTCGGAGATGGCGGTCATGAGTCCGTGCTTACCCTGCTGGATGGCATCGACCGCCATGCCGGCGAAGGTGGAAGCCACCATGCGATCCACGAAGTCGGCGCTGCCGCTGCGCAGATCGTAGGTCAGGTCGCTGACAATAGTTTCTTCCCCGGTGGCCGTCTTGATCTCGTTGCTCAGATCTTCGGCGACGCTCATCTTCTTGCGGTGGCCGAACGCATCGGCGTCGCCGTATTCCTTCACTGTATAACCTTCCCATTCGGCGCCTTCGGAAAGGATCACCAGGGAGTAGTTGCTGGGATTGTGGCGTTTATCGGTGACCAGGGTCTCGATCAGCTTTTTGAGGCTCACTTTGTACTCGGGAATGCAGCAGCGGACGCTGGTGACGTAGGCGGTATAGAGAGCGGTGTAGCCGGCATCGCGCCCGAAGACGCGAAACAGGCCGATGCGTTCGTGCGATCCGAGGGTGGTGCGCTGGCGCTCAATGGCATCCATGGCGCGCGTGATGGCGGTGGAGAATCCGATGCAGTATTCGGTGTTCCGGACGTCGTTATCCATGGTCTTGGGAACGGCGATTACCTTCATGCCCTGGCGGTCCAGGTCGGCCGCGTAGCTGAGGGTGTCGTCGCCGCCGATGGCCACGAGGTAGTCCAGTCCGAGCGTCTCGATATTCCGGAGCACGGCCGGGGTGACGTCGTACACGGTGGAGGTGACGCCTTTTTTGGTGGATTCCCGGGCCGGAAAATTCTGGCCTTCCAGAACCGGCGGGACCTTTTTCATTTTGGAGGGATTGGTGCGGGAACTGTGCAGGTAGGTGCCGCCGGTGCGGTCGATGGTGCGGGTGTTCTCGCGGTTAAGGGGCAGCACGTAGCGGGTGCGGCTGGCCGGATCCTGGAGATTGACGTGGGTGAGACCTTCCCAGCCCCTGCGGATTCCGATGACCTCGCATCCGATTTCGCTGCCACGGTATACCACCGTTTTGATCACGGAATTCAGTCCCGGAACATCGCCGCCGCCCGTGAGGATACCAATACGCTTCGCTGCCATGAAAAGCTCCTTAAGTGGGTATGTTTCAGATTAGAAAACCTCATTATAAGGGATGGCGCGGGAAGGGCGCGCCAGGAATCTGGCGCGAGCGGCGGAAGTTTGGCGGGGTGCGAATGGCGGGTACGAAACTTTTCAAGGGTTTAGCAGCGGACTCCGAAATGCATCGCAGAGTATCATGATCACCGGACCAGTCAGCAATCTCTCTTACATACGGTCGGTATTCGCCACATCTTTTTCGCGGACCGGCTCGACCAACAACACCAGCGGGACCAGCGGGGCGTCCGCCGCGCAATCCGATAGCAGCCAGCTTTCGCCGTTCGCGCAAATCCTGAGTACCTTGCAGCAGTTGCAGCAGTCGAATCCGGGGCAATACAGCACGGTGACGCAGCAGATCGCGACGAATCTGCAGAGTGCGGCACAAACGGCGCAGGCGGCAGGCAATACCACCGCCGCGACTCAGTTGAATCAGCTTGCCACGGACTTCAGCAGCGCTTCCGGCAGCGGGCAACTTCCCAACGTCCAGGATCTGGCGCAGGCGGCGGGCGGTCTACAACAGCACCATCACCATCATCATCACAGCTCGGGCAGTTCGAGCAGTACAAGCGGGTCGAGCGGATCGAGCGTGTCAGGCTTCGCTGCTGGCGGCATTCCAGAATCTGTTCCAGAACAATAAAGTCCAGAGCAACTCGCTGGATCCGATGACGATTATTTCCAATACGCTGTCGGGCGGATCCTAGGCACTTCGGGACAACATCAAGGCCATAAAGGCTGACGCCAGGGCAACACAGCCCCACATGAAGCGCCGGCTACCGAAGCGGGCAGGCGGCAGGGGTTCCCGGTCATTGAGGAAAAACTCGGTGTAAACGAAATCGTCATCGGCGGAGCAATCGCCGCTGACCTGCCCAAGAGTGGGCTTCATATAACGCCTCCTTGGAAGGATTGCGAGAAATCCGCGGACTTGGGCAAGCCAGGCGGCCCGGGAGCCGAGTCATGGCGTCGGCTGCCTTGAATTACTTATCGGCAGGAACCGGCGAGTATATAGCTGGGACCCGCGGGAGGGGATTCAGGGCTACTTCGTCCCGCATCCCGCGCGTTCGGTCTTGTCTTTGGTCTTCGCCGCGGCTGTGGTTTGCCATTGCATGTTGGACGGCGCATCGGCTCCGCCGCAGGCCAGCGGCTTTACGTGGTCAACCACGTAGCCTTTACATCCGCCGATGGTCTTCCCGGTTGACGGGCAGGGGTGAGAAGCCTGAAAGGAGCGTTTGGCCGCGGGGCTCCGCTTGATTCTGCCGTGGGAATCGCGCGCGCAAGTGGCGCACGCTTTCTTCGATTTCGAGCTGTGCGACAGAGCGGCCGGAATTCGCCGTGGGGCCGCCCGCGGCAAACAACATGGGCTTGAACAGGAAGACTGCGATCAGGAGCAGTGGGCAGGAACGGCGCGTGGCGGCCTCCGGCGTCTTAATTCATACCACGTTATCCGAATCTGTGTCCAGGGTGGCGAGTACTAGCCGGGGCTATTCCACCGGTGCGTTGTAGCCGGTGCGCCAGTGGGCGCTCAGTTTGGGCAGGCCGCGGGGCGGGACGACGCGCACCAGAATGCGGTGGTACTTCCCGTCGTGCACCTGGTTCTGCGGAGAATATCCGATCACGTAGCGATTTCGCAGTTCAATGCCGATCATCTTGGCGATGTTGGGCAACTCGGCCGCGTCGGCTTCGAAGAGCCGCCCTCCGGTGCGTTCCGAGATTTGCGAGAGCAGCCCGGGACCGCCGGCCTCCTCCGGAGTAGAGCCGCCGCCAAATACGCCGATGGAATAAATCAGGACGTCGCTTTCCACCACGACGCGGTTTACTTCTTTGGGAGTGTAGCGGCTGTTGTTATCGCCGCCGTCAGAGATGACCAGCAGGGCTTTTTTGTTCTTCTTGGAATGCTTCATTTCCTGCAGCGCGAGCAGGATTGCGTCCAGCAGCGCGGTAGAGCCATGCGAGCGGGAAAAGGTGAGCTGGCTTTCGATGGCTCCGGTATCGGACGTCAGGTGAACTTCCAGGCGGGGGCTGCTATCGAATTCCACGAGAAAATACTCGTCCCCCGGATCGCTCAGCCGGAAAAACTCGCGCGCCGCCATGCGCGAGCGCTGCAGTTTCGCCCCCATACTGCCGCTGGTATCGAAGACCAGCCCGACGGCCACCGGCTCGTCGTCCATGGCAAAGCTGGTGATAGGCTGCTCAACTTTGTCTTCATAAACGCGGAAGTTTTCCTTCTCCAGGCCGGAGACCGGGCGATTGAGGGGATCGTTCACCGAAACCGGAACCAGAATCAGGGTGCTGTTCACCCGGATATCGGCCATCGGCAGAGTGTCTTCTTTGGAGGGCGGTTTCGGGCGCGGCGTCAGGGTGACTTGAGCGGGCAGCCAAAGAGCCAGAGCCAGGACGAGTGCGCCGGTCCGATGCAGAGTCATCAGCTTCCCTGAAGGTATTGTAAGCGCGGCGCGCGCAAAAACGAAAGCGGCGCCGCAGGTAGCGGCGCCGCCGGTCACCCTCCGAGGTGTGTAGCAAAAACAGTTTAGTGGGCCTTGATCATGCTCAGGGTCACAGTTTCCAGCCGTGCGGCCGCGAGGTTTCCGGCGGCCTTCCGGGGCGACGGGAAATCGTAGACGAAGGTGTCGGACCCGTTCCACATCCGGGTGAGGGCGCATGCACTGCCGGTGCAGGCGAAAGCGAGCTTGGGGTCGCCCGCCTGGCGCCACTCTTTGGGCGCGTCGTCCTTCACCTGAGCGAGCAGCATGACCGCGCTATTGGCTTCGGTATTGCGAACGTACACCAGTTGGGTGGCGGAGTTGTGGGATACCCGGATCTCGTAGGAGCCGGGGGTCATCAGTTTGCCGGCCGCACGGAAAGCCATCGGGATTTCCGCTTTGTAGGTCTGTGCCGAAACCGTTCCAGCAGCAACCACCAGCGCAGTCGCCGCGATCATCAAACGAACCATTGAGTTTTTCATCGTCGTGTCCTCCTGCGGGCTGCCCTATCCGGGTCCCGACTTACGGGCGCTATAAAAGCAACCCCGCTGCCAAATCGCAACTGATTGAAAGCAATGGAAACCCACCTCGAATGGGCCTCGAAAATGAACCGCATGGCTCAGGGCCGTGAACTGGCCGGTTCAGAGCGCTCCGGACCTGCCGAGTCAGCGAACGTGCCCAGCAAAAAAAACGGCGCCGCAGAAGCGGCGCCGCCATTCATCCTCCGAGATGCAGGTAAGTCAGTTAATGTGCCCTGATCATACTCAGGGTCACGAATTCCGTTCGGGCCACCAGATCTCCGGCCGGCGGTTTGGGCGAAAGAAAAACATATTCGGAGATGTCGGAGCCGTCCCACAGGGCGCTCAGATTGCACGCGCCGCCGATGCAGGCGAAGCCGACTTTGGGTTCGGCGGTCTTACGCCACTCTTTGGGTGGGTCCGCCTTCACCTGGGCCACCAGGATAGCCGCGCTTTTGGCATCGGTGTTGCGAACGTACACCAGTTCGGTGGCGGAGTTTCGGATTACGCGGAGTTCGTAGGAACCCGGAGTCATCAGTTTGCCGGCCGCGCGGAAAGCCATCGGGATTTCCGCTTTGTAGGTCTGAGCCGAAGCCGTTCCAGCAGCAACCACCAGCGCAGCCGCCGCGATCGTCAAACGCATCGTTGAGCTTTTCATCGTCGTGTCCTCCTGCGGGCTGCCCTATCCGGGTCCCGACTTACAGGCGTTATAAAAGCAACCCCGCTGCCAAATCGCAACTGATTGAAAGCAATGGAAGCCGACTTCGAATGGGCCTCGAAAATGAACCGCATGGCTCAGGGCCGTGAACCGGCCGGTTCAGAGTGCCGCAGACCTGCTAAACTGGCACCCGACCATGCCCTCGCCGGAAGATACGCTGCTGCGCGCCTGCGCCCTGCTGTTTCAATTTCGAGCCCTGGCCCGTTCGCAGGAGGAAGCCCAGCGCATCCTCTGGGAAGAGCAGATCATCCGGCTGATCGGCGATCTGGTGCCGTGTTCCGGCGGCGCGGTAGTGTTGGGCTCAGGCAACGAAGAGGTTCCGGCAGATTGCGTGGCCGTTCCGCTGTACATTCGCGACGAGATTGCCGGACTGCTCGCGGTGTGGTTCGGGCAGGAAGAGACCGACCGGCTGGCCGGCCATCGCGAGACCCTGAGCGCCATTGCCACGCTGGCGTCGTCGGCTCTTGAAAACGTCCGCGACGTGGAGCGCCTGCGCGTCGAGAACACGCTTTTGCGTAGCCGGCTGGATACGGTCGATACGGGCATGGTGGGAGAAAGCCCCGCTATTGGAAATCTGCAGAGCATGATCGCCCGCGTGGCGCCGCGCGACACCTCGGTGCTGGTGACGGGCGAAAGCGGCACCGGCAAGGAACTGGTGGCGCAGGCCCTGCACCGCCTCAGCGCGCGGGCGGAGAAGCCGTTCGTGGCCATCAACTGCGCGGCCCTGACCGACACGTTACTCGAGAGCGAACTGTTCGGTCACGAGCGGGGCGCTTTCACCGGAGCCGTGGTGCAGAAGAAGGGCAAGCTCGAAATGGCCGAAGGTGGAACCGTATTCCTGGATGAAATCGGCGAACTGGCCCCGCTGCTGCAGGCCAAACTGCTGCGTGTGCTGCAACAGCGCGAGTTCGAACGCGTGGGCGGCACGCGCACCTTGAAACTGAACGTGCGCGTAGTGGCCGCGACGAATCGCGACCTGGCGGCCGAAGTGCGCCGCGGCGCATTCCGCGAAGATCTGTATCACCGCTTGAACGTGGTGGCCCTGCGGGTGCCGCCGTTGCGCGAACGGCCGGGCGATGTGATGCCGCTGGCGCGCTACTTCCTGGAGCGCTGCGCTGCGCGGTGCCGCCGCCGTGTGACCGGCATCTCGCCGGAAGCCGAACGATACCTGGCTGCCTATGCCTGGCCCGGCAATGTGCGCGAACTGGAAAATGCCATCGAGCGCGCTGTGGTGTTGGGGCAGTCCGAAGCGGTGCTGCCGGAGGATCTGCCGGAAACGATTCTGGATGCCGCGGCCGGGGCGGCCGTGCCCGGCGCTCTGCAGACCTCCGTGACCCAGACCAAGCGCGAGCTGATTCTGGCCGCTTTTCGCGAATGCGGCGGCGATCACAACCGGGCCGCGGCGCGCCTGAAGATCCATCCCAACTCTCTCCGCCGCCTGCTCCGCCTGCTGAATTTGAGGGAGAGTCTGTAGGGCCCATCGCCGAGGGATATGTCGCTGGGCCGATGTGACCTTGCCCCGAGCGTAATCGGCCCGGAGTTGCGGCGAGATGGCAGAATAGATGAACAATATTCCAGCCAAGTGAGTTCCAATTTCCGGTATAAAGCCGTTTTTCGTCGATTATCGGAAAGAAGCACCACCTTTCCCGGAGTGGCCGAAGGTGCCGCTTCGATTACGGTTGTCGGGTCTCGTAAAGCAGAGGCGTATTCAACTGCATCTCTATGGTCTCCACAATTGGTTTCGTCGCCACACCCGTTCGGGGATCGCGACGCCACGCTAATTGTCGGTGGGCGCCTTGGCGATGCTATCAACCACCAAAATCGACACGGGCACTCTGCGGCGTTGAAGACGCAATCCAAGTTGTTCATTCAAGGCACTGAAAATGGAGGTGGCAGCACCGTCGACACTTAGATCGGGGCTCCATTCAAGGGTGAAGGCATACGTTGACTTGACCCCGGACTGATCGACAACGATGCTGCCCATTTGGCCGGAAAGCACTTCGGCGAGGTAATCCAAAGAACAATGTCGGCAGGAAATCCTAGTCTTTTGGGGAAAGCGAGACAGATCGCAATCGTCGGTAGCTGCCGAGCCATCGCTAACGGGATTCGGTTTGAACCCGCCCTTGGCCGGTAGTAGCACGAATGCTTGCTTGTCTTGCACTGCAGTGTGGGCCTTTAGTCCGAATCGCTCGACGAGAAGAGCCTGTAACATTTGACTGAGTCCGGCTTCCGTAACCGGCCCTTCGGTCTTAGCGTTAATGTCGAAGCTAAAGGATGCCAACCAGCCGGGGCCTGCCAGGGCATAGGCTTTCAGACCGTATGCTTTTAGAATAATTCGCTGTAGCGACCAGTTCTGCAACACGAGCGAGTTCTTCCCCGTCCGGCTGGAGCTGCTTCGATCTCCTGAAGTGTTGGCTTTGACCGAGGCGACCTCAAACGCGGGCTGTGCAGTCGCTATTGCAGCGAGGAGCACGCTTGCGAACGCTTTTCTCACGAAAGACCACCCTCGCATTTATTGACGGTCCAACCTGACCAGTCGTTGATGCCAAGAGTCTGCCGCAGCGACGCGCCGAAACGGCGGAGTCGGACGCTTCCTTGGTGCGGCCAGCCCGGCCAGGTGCTGAACCAGGCGATTGACTGCGCTGCATATCGGTACCTGACTTTGGGTCTGGCCAGCCGCCACCTGGCCGAAAAACGCCGACCGTTACTTGGGCCAGCAGACCACTCCGGTCATTTTCAACCGGGGGGGTCGGCGACAACCAGCCAAGTGCATCTATAAAACGCTACGGAGCAACCAGGACCGATTCAAATCGGCAGATATTGAGTCGGACGTTCCCCGCCGAAGCGCTGTAAACTGGTACAACGGAAGGCGCATGATGACCCTCAAAGGATTAGCTACCAAAACGGCGCTGGTGGCGGTAGTCCTTACCGCTGGCACGTTCAGCGTTGGCGCTCAATCGACGAGTGGAGATAAAGAACCGCTGACTTTCGAGGTCGCTTCCGTGAAACCGAGTACCGCTGGTTGCCCGCCCGCATGTGGCCTAATCCGCTCGACGGTGGGGAGCCAGGGATACCACGTGGAGGGCGCGTTTCTGAAGGTCATCATGACCGTAGCCTACAGTGTCACCGACCGTCAGATTTCCGGCGGCCCCTCCTGGATATCGTCGGAGCGGTTCGACATCGAGGCGAAAGCCGCAGCCCCCCACACAGTCGATGAGTTGCATATCATGCTGGCACATCTACTGGAGGAACGTTTCCACCTGACGGTACGGCGCGAAGTGCGGCAGGAGTCGGTGTGGAGTTTAGTGGTCGCTAACGGTGGTTCCAAGATGCCAGTACACGACGCTGCGGATAAAGATTACCCCCCTATGGGCCCAAAATTCGTCGGGGACAAGGAAGGCACGGTGTGCGCCACCCTGCAAGGCCACAACGAGACCATGAAATATTTGGCCTTCATCCTATCGCGCAACATGGATCGCGCGGTCATTGACGAAACCGGCCTGCCGGCTCGCTACGATGTGAACCTGCGATATATGCCGGACGGCGTGCATCCGAGGCGGCCCGATGGCGTCGAAGTGCCGTTCAGCTCGGATTGCTTCGACATCTTTGCCGCGCTGCCCAAGCAGCTTGGTCTGAGATTGGAGGCAGCAAAAGGCCCCGTAGGGTTTCTGGTGGTCGAGCACGTCGAAAAGCCTACTGAGAACTGAGCGTATCTGGTTGCTCACGGGCCCGCCAGCGATGCTTTCGATAATCAGGCGCAGCATCGGGGTTCTCGCTTGTCGCTAGCGTTTTTGGGAACGGGCGAGATTCACTGCCGTGTCACACCTAAAACCGCGGAACTGGCGCAGTCCGGGGGGATCGTGAAAGAGGGAAATTGGCGCCACTCCGGAGGAGACTGGACGATCCGTGCATCTTGTAGCTCACGCGCGCATGCCGCCGAACAGCGCTCCATTGTCGCGCAGGATGCGCGCGATGGTCTCCGGCACGACTTCGGTATTGTCCACTCCGCGCTCGAAGCTGCCGCCGAGCAGGATGCCGTCGTGGCGGGGGAACATGTAGATGCCGCTGGGCCCCAGGGTCATGTAATCCACTTCCGGCTGGGGCAGCAGAAACGCAAGCTGGCCCTTGATAGGGATCAGCTCGGCATCGCCGAACAGATTCCGCGCGCCCAGACCGGTGCAATTGAAAATCAGGCTTTCGCGGAGCGCCAGGACCTCGCTCACCGACCGGAACTCGCGCACCACAATCCGTCCGCCGGCCGATTGGAAATCGAGGATCATGGCCTGCAGATAAATCGCCGGCTCGATCAACATGCTGTAGCGCCGCTGCGCAAACGGCACCGCGAAAGGATTTTCCACCGCGGTGAGCTGCTTCGTCTCCGGATACAGCGATTCGATATCGCTGGCCGGGTTGTCCGCCCGCGGAGGCTGAATGGCCGTCTGCGAGAGCTGGTACATGGGCAGCCAGCGGACCCCGTACCGTTCGCTCGCCAGCGATTGATAGCGCCGGTGCGCCAGGCGCGCGGCCTCGCCGTACTGGCGGCGGAATTCCGGCGTCACGCGGTCGCCATCGAACAGCGATACCGGCTCCCAGAGGCCGCCGGCCACATTCGACGTGGTCGAGGGCGGCATCTCGCGCGCATAAATCACCGGGTTGTAGCCGCGCTGTTGCAGCACCCGAGCGGTGCTCAGGCCCACCACTCCGCAGCCCAGTACGGCGCAATCGCGCGCTTCGGATTTCGCAGCCTCTTCCACCGCCAGCAGGGACGTGCCCCACGAGAGCGTGATTCCGGAGCCGCCGTGGCCATAGTTGTGGACCACCAGCTTCTCGCCCATCTTTTCGGCCCGCACCACGAAGCCCGACGGGCGGAATGGCCGCAATCCGGCGATGGTGCGAATCACGCGGTCCTGCGCCACCCGCACGCGCGCCAGCCGCACTCCACCGGCCGGAGGCGCCACCGCAACCCGCCGCGCCGCGCAACCGGCCAGCAGCGCTCCCGCTCCCGCCACAAATCCCCTCCGCGAAATCTGCATACCGTATGTTACTTCAGCCCCCTGAGGAACGCCCAAACTGAATATACTTGAACGCTTAGACCCCATGAAACGCATCCTCTTAATAGCGAGTTCCGCCGCCCTGCTTTCGCTGGGCCTGACGCTGGCGCAGCAGAGCGCCTCGCGCATGACTGCCGAAACTTTCAAGGCCCTCGAACTCAGAAACATCTCCGGCACGTTCTCCAGCGGCCGCATCGCCGATGTGGCCATCGATCCGCGCAACCGCAGCATCTGGTATGTCGCCACGGCATCCGGCGGACTTTGGAAGACCAGTCAACCACGGGCTCAATTTCCAGCCCATTTTCGACGATGGCGGATCCTACTCGCTCGGGTGCGTCACGGTGGACCCGAAGAATTCCGATGACGGTGTGGCTGGGCACCGGCGAGAATCAGGCGCAGCGCGCCATCGGCTGGGGCGACGGCGTCTACAAGAGCACCGACGCCGGCAAGACCTGGAAGAACGTGGGCCTGCCCAATTCCGAGCACATCGCCAAGATCCTCATCGACCCGCGCGATTCGAACACGGTCTACGTGGCCTCGCAGGGGCCGCTCTTTTCACCCGGCGGCGACCGCGGCCTGTATCAAAACCACCGACGGCGGCGCAGACCTGGAAGCCCATTCTGCAGATCAGCGAGAACACCGGCATCACCGATCTCGATATCGACCCGCGCAATCCCAACGTGATGTACGCCGCGGCCTATCAGCGCCGCCGCAACACCAGCGTGATCGTGGCCGGCGGTCCCGAAGCGGGGATCTTCAAGTCCACCGACGGCGGCGAGCATTGGAAGCAAGATCAACGAAGGCCTGCCCGCCGTCGATAAGGGCCGCATCGCGCTGGCCGTTTCGCCGCAGAAGCCCGACGTGGTGTACGCCACTGGTTATCGGTCCACCGCGCCGACCGGAAGACCGAGTTACTACCGCTCCGAAGATGCCGGCGCGCACTGGACCCGCAGGGCGACTTCGGAGACGTGCAGGATCCCGAATACTACGGCGAGATCTACGCCGACCCGTTCCAGTTCGACCGCGTCTACACCATGGACGTACCGTGTTCGTGACCGAAGACGGCGGCAAGACCGTGCAGAACGCCTTCGGCGGCGGCGGTTCGCAGATTGGCCTCACTCCGACAATCACGCCCTGGCCTTCGACCCCACCGACCCGCATGCACCTGCTGAAGGCAACGACGGCGGACTTTACGAAACTACGACCACGGCCGCACCTGGCGCCACTTCAACAAATTCCGGTGACGCAGTTCTATCGCGGCATCGGTGGACAACGGCCTGCCGTTTTATAACATCTACGGCGGCACGCAGGACAACGGCTCGCAGGGCGTGCCCTCGCGCACCATCGAGCGCGGCCGGCATCCGCACCAGCGACTGGATGAACACCGGCGGCGGCGACGGATACCAGTCGCGCGCCGACCCGGAAGACGCCTCCATGGTCTATACGTGCTCGCAGCAGATCAACTGCGTGCGCCTGGATCTGAAGACCGGCGAGATCAGCATCAATCCGCAGTCCGACCGCGGGCAAATCGGCCAGCGCCCGCGGCAAGATCCCGCTGCGCGCTGGGACATTCCGTTCATCATCAGCCCGCACACTCACACGCGCCTGTACATCATGGGCAACCGGCTGATGCGGAGCGACGATCGCGGCGCCACCTGGCGTTCGTCAGTGTCCGACGACTCACCCGCAATATCGACCGCGACACGCTGCCCGTCATGGGCAAAGTCTGGGGCCCGGACGCGGTCTGGAAGAACGCCTTCACCGACGAATATGGCACCGGCACCGCGCTGGCCGAATCGCCGCTGAAAGAAGGACTGCTGTTCGTGGGCACCGATGACGGCCTGGTGCAGATATCACCGAGAACAACGGCCTGGACTTGGCGCGAGGTGGACGAAGTTTCCCGGCGTGCCCGATATGACTTACGTCACCGACGTGTTCCCCTCGCCCGATGGACGTGAATACGGTGTTCGTCACGATCAACGATTTCCAGCGCGGCAATTTCAAGCCTTACGTGATGAAATCGCACCGACCTGGGCCGCACCTGGACCACTATCTCCGGCGACCTGCGGCAGCGCGACCCCGCCTGGACCATCGTGCAGGACCACCTCAATCCGAAGCTGCTGTTCGTGGGTACGGAGTTCGGCCTGTCGTTCACCGTGGACGGCGGCAGGCACTGGATTCCGCTGAAAGGCGGCATGCCGACCATCACCGTGCGCGATCTGGAGATCCAGAAGCGGGAGAGCGACCTGGTGGCGGCGATCGTTCGGCCGCGGTTTCTTCGTGCTGGACGATTTCGCTCCGCTGCGCCAGATCCAGCCGAAGGTGTTCAACGACGAAGGCACGCTGTTCGCGGTGGGCCGTCCGGCGCGCGCGTTTGAGGAGCTGGGCTACTATCGGGCGCAGGGCGACAACATCGCCTCTCCCAATCCGCCCGCGGGCGCTTTGCTCACCTACTACTTGCGAGATGACCTGGCCGGGGCGGGCAATGGGACCGACGCTCCCAAGATGGTCCTCCACATCGCCGATTCCAGCGGGAAGATGGTCCGCCAGATCGACGCGTCGAATACGGCGGGACTGCATCGCACGCCGTGGGATTTGCGCGAGCCCCCGCTGCCCGGGGGAAACCGGGGTGGACGGGGAGCGGGTCGCGGCGATGCGCCAGGTGAAGAGACCACTCCGCCTGCCGGACGCGGCGGTCGCGGTGGCCGCGGCGCGCGAAACGGCCCGTTAGTCCGAAGTTCCAGCCCTGATCGCATGTAGATCCCTTTTCTGACAATGAGTTGCGCAGATTTGATGATGATTTTGTAGTCATGTAAATTAGTGAATTTCTCTTGTTTTATCGGTCCCTTTTTAGTATTCTGTCTACATGTACGTGGCCGTCGTCCCTAATCGCAACTCCCCGCCCGCTATCCTCCTCCGCGAGAGCTTCCGCGAAAACGGCAAGGTCCACAACCGCACCATCGCCAACCTCTCCCACTGGCCCCCAGGCAAAGTCGCTGCGCTTCGCGCCGTCTTAAAGGGCGCCACCGCCCTCGGTGCCCCTCTGCCTGAAGCCTTCGACATCGTCCGCTCCCGCCCTCACGGCCACGTCGCTGTCATCCTCGGCACTTTGCGCAAGTTGCATCTTGACCGCCTCTTCGAAAAACATGCCGACCGTAATCGGGATCTCGTCTTGGCCATGATCGCGGCTCGCGTGCTGGAACCCGCATCCAAACTCGCCACCTCTCGCGCTCTTCATCCCGATACCCTCAGCAGCACGCTGGGCGAGTCACTCCATCTCGACTCTGTCACCGAGGATGAACTCTATGAGGCCATGGACTGGTTGTTGCCTCAGCAGGCTGGCATCGAGGATGATTTGGCCAAACGGCACTTGGCCGAGGGATCGCTCGTCCTCTATGATTTGACCTCCACCTATTTCGAGGGGCGTCACTGTCCGCTTGGCAAACTAGGCCACTCGCGTGACGACCAGAAGGGTAAGTTGCAGGTTGTTTTCGGCCTGCTGACCAATGCCGAGGGTTGTCCCGTGGCAGTAGAAGTCTATGCGGGGAATACATCCGATCCTAAGACCGTGTCCGATCAGGTGACCAAACTGCGCCAGCGATTCGGACTACAACGTGTGATTTTAGTCGGCGACCGCGGCATGATCACCAGCGCGCGCCTGCGTGAGGATCTCAAACCTGCAACCGGGATCGATTGGATCACGGCGCTGCGCGCGCCAGCCATCAAGAAACTGGCCTCTGATGGTGTTCTGCAGCTCTCCCTATTCGACAGCCGGGATCTGGCCGAGATCACCCATCCGGACTTTCCCGGCGAGCGCCTGGTGGCCTGCTACAATCCCCTGCTGGCCGAGGAACGCGCCCGCAAGCGCCCCGAACTTCTGGCCGCCACCGAAAAGGAGTTGGAGAAGATTGCCGCAGCCACACGGCGCAAAAAACGTCCGCTACGCGGCAAGCAAAACATCGGACTGCGCGCCGGCAAGGTCCTGAACCGCTACAAAATGGGAAAGCACTTTCAAGTTCAGATCGAAGACGACGGCTTCACTTATACGCGCAAACAAGCCAATATCGAGAAGGAAGAATCGTTGGATGGTATTTATGTCATTCGCACCAACGTCCCCGCCGAAGCGCTGTCCAGCGAGCAAGCGGTGCACAACTACAAGAGCTTGTCGGGGGTGGAGCGCGCCTTTCGCAGTTTGAAAACGGTAGATCTGCATGTGCGCCCCATCCACCATCGCCAACCCGATCGCGTCCGCGCTCATATCTTTCTCTGCATGCTGGCTTATTACGTGGAATGGCATATGCGCAAGAATCTGGCGCCCCTTCTATTTGACGACGAGGATAAGATCGCAGCGGAAAAACTGCGCGTCTCGGTGGTCGCGCCGGCCCAGCGCTCCCCTTCAGCTCAAGCCAAGGCCCTCACGAGGCGCACTCCAGACGATCTGCCCGTGCACAGCTTTCAGACTCTTCTCGGCGACCTCGCCACGATCGTCTCCAACCGCGTACAGCCCAAAGATGCCAGCACCCCAGCTTTCGACATCATCACCGTCCCCACCCCTCTCCAGCGACGCGCCCTCGAACTCCTCCAAGTATCTCTGTAAGCCTCCGAAAACGGTAAGCCTCCGAAAACGTAGTCAGTAGGCCAAGCTGTATTTTTGGCAAACTGCCGTGTAATCAAATACTTGCGTTTTCAGGGCTCTGGAACTTCGGGTTAGTCCGCCCCGGCACTTACACTGTTACCTTGGGCAAGCTTCTGGGCGGCACCTTCACCACAGTCAGCAAGCCGCAAACTGTGGAAGTCGTGCCGCTGGAACCCTCGAATCGCTAAACAGGGTCAGGCCAGGAGGCCTGTCCTACCGGGTAAGACAGGTGAATCACTCCGTCCACGCACTGGCCCGATATCAAGGGACAAAGCACCAGCGCAATGGGAATCCGGCTCCCGTCCTTGCGCAGTCGCTGGGTGTGGATGACCGGAAGGGCTGCGTTTTGTCCGGTGACCTGGGCCCGGCTTCGACGTGCCTCATCGATCCGTTCCGGCGGAACTAATACGGAGTCGGGACGGCCGATGATTTCATCGGCGCGGTAGCCAAACATCTCCTGTGCGCCCCGGTTCCAGGTGAGAATCTCGCCGGTGAGCCGTTGGGAGAATACCGCGAACGGCGCCTGCTGAATGGCTGCCGCCAATTCATGGCTCTTTTCTTCCGTGGTGCCCGCATAGTTGTGGACGATCGCCTGAACCGCAGGATCGTCCAGCATGTCGCTAACCGTGTTCGCCACCCGAACGCTCGACCCGTCCGGGCGCAGGAGCCGGACTTCGTGCGAAACCTTGACCACCCGCTTGGCGGCGATCTGGCGATAACATTCCCGCATCTGCCCCACATCTTCGGGATGAATCAGACGGAACACCGGGACGCCCGCCAGCTCCGCCGGGTCCCATCCGGCGACGCTCCGGATCACGCGGATCAGGATCCCATCCAGCCGCGTAAGCGCGATGCCGTCGTGGCTGGATGCCAGCAGCGCCTCAAACATCCGGTTGTTTCGCTCGATGGTCTCCTGGAGGCGCCGCGTATTCCATAATTCCTGTTCGAGATCCGAAATCCGGTCGAGCAGGCGCTGCACGTCGTCGCGGCCGATGAGGGCGGAAGTAGTGTCGCTGGACATGATTCTAGACGTAGTCTCTGGGAGTCTGGCTGGCTACAAAAGTGTCGATATGTTTGAGGATGGTGGTCACCGGCGGCGCCAGGCCGAAGACGGCCCACGCGGGGGAAACCGGAATCAGGACATTGCGCCCCCCCACGTCGAATTCCTTGTCCAGGCACTTACTGAACAGGGGTTTGACATCCAGGCGCATGCGATCGATGGTGCACTGCCGGGGCATGATCGTCAGAAGCGCGGGCCCCGACCACCGGTAGATCCCATCGCCGGGCGTGAGATTCCGCTGCGTGTGCCGGGCCAGTTCCGCCAGGACCTGATCTCCGATCATGGCCCCAAAGCGGGCATTGATGCTCTGCAGCCGGTCTAAGGCCAAAATGCCGATGTACTTTCTTCCCGGCTGCGCCGCCGCTTCGCGCAGGGCTGCTTCCGCGGCACTGCGGCCGGGCAGTCCGGTCACCGGATCGATTTCACCGGCGAGCGGGACCTGCCCGTCGGCGTGCTCGATGTGCTGGCGCAGTTCGGTCATGGCCGTTTTGGCATCTTCCTTCTGCCGGAGCGCCTCCGCGCAAAGCTGCTCCAGACAGGTGCCCAGCCGGGCCTTGAGTTTCTGCAGATCCTCCAGCCCGCGCGCCTGCTTCAGGTTCGATTGAATGCCTTCCAGGGCCTGTTGCGATCGCTCGCTGGAATCGCCGATGCGCAGGATGGAGTCAGACAGCATGGCGATCATCTTGCGCAGTTCCGCCCCCTGCTGGCGGATGAAGCGCGTAGTGCGCTGGTTGTAATCCTCCAGATTGTGAATCGCATCGCCCGCCGCGGTCAGCAGGCGTTCGGTAGTGAATTCCTCGTCAATGGTGGATTCAATCTGCTTCAGGCCGGCTTGCAGGTCCGCGTATTCCGATTCGTCGCTCCGTACGGCACTGTTGACCAGGCCATCGAAGACGATAGACATGACGCGCCGCAATTCCGGCTGCCAATCGTAAAGATATTTCTTCAGCGTCACCATGTCTGACAAACTAATCGGCGCATGGGGCGAAAAGCTTTAGCCCCGGCGCCGGCGTCGTCAATCCTCCTTGGCGGGGCTGCCGTCGGCGTGTACCGCGACTTCGGACTTTTTGCCGGCCTTCTGAATGACGGCTTCATAATCGGTCACGGTCCCCCTGGTGACGGTTTCCACGCTCAGGATCTTTCCGGCGGAGCCGGCGCGTTGTTGAAAGGCTTTCCGGGCTGCTTCGGGGATGGCGGCGAGTGTGGTGGCCTCCTCGACCTCGACCACGGCTCCGGCGGGATCGATCAGAACGTCGCGCGACTTCCCGTTGAGGGTGGTTTCGGCTTCGTAGAACGTCTTCCCGTTTTCAACCTCTTTAGAAAGCCCGCGCAGTTTGGCGGTGCGCGTCTGCTCCTGCACGGTCTTCTGCACCGCCGGTGGCAAGTCTTTCATCTGGACCTTGATCTCCTGTGCGATCGACGCCACGGAAAACAGGCCGAGTACGACAGCGATTCGATTCAGCATGGTGGTACACCCCTATCCTTTTCAGAATTCAAATCTACCCGAGAGTTGCAGGCGGCGCGGCGGCCTGGCGGAGACCGGCTCGCCGAAAAACGGGGAACTGAGGTCCCCCACGTACCCCGCATAGTTGACCCGGTTGGTCACGTTGAAAGCGTCCACGCCCACGGTGAATTGCGGGCCCTCCTTCTTGTGCGTCAGCTCAAACATATGCGACCAGCGCACGTCCAACGCGGCGAAGCCGGGACCCTGCAGGGAATTGCGCGGCACGCCGGGCGGCCGGGCGTTGGCATAGCCGGTATGATATTGGTCCAGGCCGGTGGTCTCGGTGTAGGGCATGCCGGAATTCACAGACAGGGCCAGGCCGAAATCGAGATACTTCGCGGCGTGGACGGCGCCCATCAGGTTCAGGCGATGCCGGGCATCGTAATCGGCGCGCGCCCATTCGCCCGACAGATCGTAGTTGTTGGCCGGAAAGGCATTGATGCCGGCGCCGCGCGTGCTCACCGCGTAGTTGCCGGGAACATCGTTGTAGGCCTGCCCCAGGGTGTATTGGATCATGCCCTGGAAGAAGCGCGTGATGCGGCCGCGGAAGGAAATCTCCAGCGCGTTACTTTCCATGTGCCCGGACGATTCGATCTGGCGGTAGACGCCGATGGCGGGATCCGGGCCGTACCAGGTAATCCGGAGGCGGGGGAGCGTTCACATCGCGCGAACGGAAAAGGCTCACGCCGCGGCTGGCCCAATAGGTCGCCGACAGGGTGGTTCCCGGCCGGATCTGACGTTCCACGGCGGCGCTGAACTGCCCCAGGTATGGAATCCGCTCCGACGGGTCGAGCCGCACCAGCGTAGCGGGCATGGCGGCCAGACCGCCCGGATCCGGAATCACGGGGTAGGCGGGATCGCTCAAAACGATCTGCCGCAGGCGGGACCCGTTATACCGTTCGAGATCGAAGATGGGACCGTTGCCGGTGCGGTCGTAAAAGATGCCGCCTCCGGCGCGCAACACGGTCTTGCGGCTTTTTCCGGGCGAGTAAGCCAGCGCCAGGCGCGGCGAAACATTGTTGTTGTCGTGAAAGAAATTCTGCCAGTCGTAGCGCAGGCCCGCGGACAGGGTGAGGTTGGAACGGAGGCGATAGTCGTCCTGAACGAAACCGCCGGCCACCACTTCGACGAAGACGATGTACCCGTCTCCCTGCTGCTGGATAAATGAGTACGGTTGCTGGAGCGCATAATTCTGCAGGGAGGAAAAATAGTAAGTGCCACCCACGTTGGTGCGGTCGTCCATGCCGCGCCGGCTGATGTCGGGCACGTTGATCCCGCCCCGGATGCTGTGCTTCCCATGGGACCAGGTGACGATCTCATTGAGGTTCAGGTGGTTCTCGGTTTGCAGCCGGTCGGCTTGCGCGCCTCCTCCGGTGAAGGCGCCGGGGACGACGATGCCGGGGGCCTGGCTCACGCTGGTAGTGGGCGCATGGTCGCGCCCGATGACGATCCGGAACTGATTCAGCAAGGTTGGGGTGATGACCAGGCTGTCGTTGTAATAGATTTCGTCTTCCCGGTCCTGCACATTGACGCCCGCCTCGGGCAGAACAAAGCCGCCCACGCCGCGGTTTTGCTCGGTGGAGTCATTGAAGTTGCCGCGGATGGTGGCCAGGTGGTTTTGGGTGAACTGGTGGGTGATGGAGGCGGAGATCTCGGTGTCGCGCTGCGGGTTGGAGGCGATCTGCTGCAACAGGCCGCCGGGAGTGAGGGCGTAGACCACGGCCTGCAGATCCTGCTCTTCGCGATTGACCGTGATCATGAACGAATTCTTCTTGCTGTGGCCCACCGGCCCCAGCAGGCTGCCTTCATAGATGCGCCGCTGCTCGGGAGGCCGCACGGCGGCGAAAGGATCGCGCGCGTTCAGGTGGTAGTCGCGGAACAGGAAATCGAATGTTCCGTGATAGACCTGCGAGGCCGGCTTGGTGATCACCTCGATGCGCCCCCGGCCGGGACGCGAGAACTCCGCGGAATACGGATTCTGATTGATCTTCACCTGCTGGATGGCCGACGCGCTCACGCCGACAGTACTCTGTTCCATGCCGTTCACCACCAGGGTGACGCCTCCCGTGCCGATCGATCCGGGATCGAGGAACTGCGACATGGTGGCGATGTAATCCTGGTCGAACACCGGGAGGTTGTCCATCATCTGGCGGTCCATGGTGACCACGTCGAGGTTATCGGTGGAGTCTGTGCTGACCTGGCCGGCGGAATCGCTGACGGTGACCTCCTGACGCACACCGGCCAGTTTCAGCGCGACATGCAGCGGCGCGGGCGCGCGGTCCTTGATGGAAAGGCGAATGGTCTGCGGGGCGAAGCCGTCGCGCTGCACGTCGATCTCGAAGGCGCCGGCGGGCAGGCCGGCGACGCGGAAGTCACCCAGGGTATCGGTGCGGGCTTTGGCCGTCGCGGCGGCGGCTCCCCGCGGGCGGACCCGAATGTCCGCATCCGGAATGGCGGCGCCGCTGGGGTCGCTGACGTTTCCAGAAATCGCATAGGGCCCGGACGGCGCCTGGGCCAAAGCATGGGACGAGAGACAGGCCCACAGGAGAAGCAGATTGGGGAGCAGCCGCATTCACGAAGACCATAACAACCCAACCTTAAAATGGCCTGAAGAGATTCGACTTTTGCGCGCCGGCATTTGCCTTACCCTATACGTGAGACGCTGGCTATGCACATTCTGGTGGTCGAAGACGACCGGGAACTGGCCGATTATGTCCGCCGCGCGCTGGAAGAGGATGGCAACCTGGTAAGCACCTGCTTCGACGGGCGGGCGGGGCTGCGCGCGGCGCAGACATCGCCGTTCGACGCGATCGTGCTGGATGTGATGTTGCCCTCGCTGGACGGGCTGGAGGTGACCCGCCGTCTGCGCGCCGGCGCCATCGCCACGCCGATTCTGCTGCTCACCGGGCGGGACGCGCCGCAGGACGTGGTGCGCGGCCTGGACGCGGGCGCCGACGATTACCTCACCAAGCCGTTCTCGTTGGAAGTGCTGCTGGCGCGTCTGCGGGCGCGCACGCGGCCCATCCCCTCTACCGGGGGAGCAGTGCTGCGTTATGCCGACCTGACCGCCAACACCGAGACGCACGAAGTGTGGCGCGGATATACGGCGCTCAATCTGACACCGACCGAGTTCGCCATTCTGGAGTGCCTCATGAAATCCGCCGGCCGGATTGTCACGCGCCAGCGTCTGATCGATACCGCCTGGGGCATGGACCGGGAGGTGGGCAACAACAATCTGGACGTCTTCATCCGCCTGCTGCGCACCAAGGTGGACGGCCCCGGACAGCCGCGGCTGATTCAAACCGCTCGCGGCGTGGGCTACAGCTTGCGGCAGGAGGCGACGTGAAGTCCATCCGGTTCCGCCTGACCGCGTGGTATTTCTGCAGCCTGGCCGTGATTCTGGGACTGTTCGCCCTGGCGGCCTGGTTCGCCATGGGCTCCAGCATGACCGAGGCTGTGGATCACGACCTGCGGATGCGCGTCGAAGACGTACAGGGGTTCATCGACCGCGAACTGGCCACCACCCCCAGCGAACTGGTGGAGGATTTCGCCGAGCAGGCCGGGCTGGGCCTGGGCGGCGGCCTGCTGGAGGTGAGCGACGAAGGCGGCCGGGTGCTGTACCGTTCCGCGCGCTGGGGCGCCCGGCAACCGGGCCAGGGCCGCGCCGCCGGTCCGGCGATTGCCTACACGACCGAACGCGGCACAGGGCCGCGCCTGCGCGTGGCGGCGCAAGCCCTGGATGTCCGCGGGCGGCGATTCACCGTTCGCGTGGCCCAGCCGCTGCACGAATTTCAGGAGGCTCGCGAGCGCTTCGAGGGCATCCTGCTGTTGCTGGCCGCGCCGTCGCTGCTGCTGGCGGCGCTGGGCGGATTCTGGCTCAGCGGCCGGGCGCTGGCGCCCGTGGACCGGATTACCAACGAGGCCCGCCGCATCAGCATCTCCAGCCTGGATACGCGGCTCGAGCTTCCCGGGGCGCGGGACGAACTGCACCGCCTGGTGCTGACGCTGAACGAAATGCTGGAGCGCATCGATAGCGCGGTGAAGCGCATGGTGCAGTTCACCGCGGACGCTTCGCACGAACTGCGCGCGCCGCTCACCCTGATTCACACGGCCGCGGAGTTTTCGCTGCGGCGGGAACGCACGCACGAGGAATTGCTCGCGGCCATGAGCACGGTCATGCGCGAATCCGGCCGGACCGCGCGACTGGTGGACGACCTGCTTCTGCTGGCGCGCGCCGATTCCGCCGGCGATGTCGCGACCCTGGCGCCGCTGGACCTGTGCGCTTCGGCGCGCGATGCCCTCGAACAGGCCGTGATCCTGGCGGAACCCAAAGGCATCGGAGTTACGGCTGGAATCCCGCGGGAGCCTGTCCTGGTGGAAGGGGACGAGCCTGCGCTTTCCCGGCTCTGGCTGATCCTGCTGGACAACGCGGTCAAGTACACCAACCCGGGCGGCCACATCCGCTTCGACCTGGTCGCCGCCGATGGACACGCCGAGGCACAAGTTACCGATGATGGCGTGGGCATTGCGCCGCACGAACTGCCGCACATCTTCGACCGGTTCTGGCGGGCCGACAAGGTGCGTTCGCGGTCGCTGGGCGGCGCCGGGCTGGGGCTTTCCATCGCCCAGTGGATCGTCCGGCGGCATCGGGGAAGCATCACGGTCCGGTCGGAGCCCGGAAAGGGGTCGCAGTTTGCGGTGCGGCTGCCGCTGGCTGCGGGCGCAGGGGTAACCGAAGAGCCGGCCGAATCGCGCGGATACGAGTAGGCCACTCAGGAGTTGAATAAACGGGGGGCTCCTTGCGGGGATCGATTCGCGGCAGATTGCAAGGCGCAGGCGATCGCTGCCAGCAGGACCAGGAGGACCGGAAACGTGGATGGCTCTGGTACAGCCTGGGTGCCGGACGCTTGCAACTCGAACTCCCCCGCATTAAATGACGATTCAAGGGGCATAATGCCGGCGTTCTCGAATACGATGCGAGCAAACCCCGAGCCATCTTCCGTTCCGGTAAACGAAATCAGGTTCCACGTATCGCCAGCCTGCGGCAGGAAGCCATTTTCGAAGACGATGTCGAGCGTGCCGCCGTCGAGATGCAGGTCGCCATCTATAGCGAGCGAATCGAAAGCGCCGGCGACGATTCCATCGATATCCAGGACGATGTTCGCCGTCCGCCTCGACAGTCAGATCGCCGTCGATATGGGTCGTGGTGGGGTCGCCCGGCGCCAACGTTCCGCCGTTCACGATCACATTGGCGGCAATGGTTCCGCCGCCGCCCAGAGTTCCGCCGTCGAGGTCGACAGTGGCGGCATTCAGGAAGCCTCCCGTGAGCACTTTGGTGTTGCCGCCCGTCTGCGTGTAGGTATTGGTGCCGAAAGCGAGAAACGGGCTCTTGAGAACGTCGAACTGGGCGCCGGCCGTTACGATCACATCGCCGGAGTTGGAGACCATACCTTTGAATGCCGCCGTGCTGGCCGCATTGAGAGTGATGGAGCCGTCGTTGAAGAAATCGGAAGCGGCGAGGCTGGTGGAGTTGCCGACGTCGATCTTCGATGTGGCATCCGTGAAGAGCGCTCCGTTGATGGAGACGCTGCCGCCACTCAGCGTCGAAAGAGTGGACTGGGCATTTACCGAGACGCTTCCGTCGATTGCCAGACCGGTGCCGCGCGCGGTCAGATCGGAATTTGTCAGGGTAAGCGCGCCGCCAGCCGGTGTAATCGTGAGGGCGCCGGCCGAGTCCAGAAGAAGACTGGAATTCGTCATGTTCGCCAACCCGCCCAGCGCGTTGAGGATTCCACTCCCCGTGATTGCGCCGGCGCCTTGGATGGTGACATTAGCGCCAACCAGGTTGGTAATGGTCTGCGACCCGAGGCTGTCCAGTTTGAGGACTCCGCCATCCGCGACCCAGGTTCCGCCGGTCAGGGTTCCGGTCGCGCCGTTCCAGTTGCCCAGGGGCGCCTGCACCTCGAGAACGCCGCCGCCTGTCCGGAGCGCTCCATTGTTGACGAACTGAGCGAAGTTGGAGATAACGCCCTGGCCCACGATGGTGCTGTTCACGCCGTTGATCAACGTCTCGTCTCCGTTGACACCCATGATCCGGTTCCCGCCGATCGACATCACGACGGTGGCAGCTTCCGCCGGGCGCGGCGCTGTTGAGCGTAAAGGTCCCGGCCCTGCCCAGGTCGTTGAAGCTCAGCGTGCTGGTTCCCGTTGCCGCGGAGGCCAGAAAGATCTCACCCGTTCCGGTGGTAAGCACGGTGCCGCCGGAGGCCGACAGAACCTGGAGCGTGCTGCCGTTCGCGACCTCGATGACTCCGCCGGTAGTCACGCCGGCATTGCCGCGAGCGGTAGCCGCGCCGATATCGATTACCAGTGGATTTACGCCGTTTGCGACCACGAGTCCGTTGTTGACGAAACCGCCGCCAAAATTGGCGATGGTCCCGGCGCCCTGAATGGTGTGGGCGGAATTGTTGATGAGAGTTTCCTGCCCGGTGACACCGACGATCCGGTTCCCCGGATTGTCCGACATGACCAACTGTCCGGCGGCGGTTGCCGAACCGAGGAGGATGGGCTGGGTATTATTGAATGCCAGCGTGCTCGTGTGGGCGGCGGCGTTCAGGTTGATGGAGCCGACATTGTTGATCCAGGCGCCCGAGTCGATCCTGATCGTGCTGCCGTCGCTCACATTGATCGTACCGGCATTCTCCATGTTCCCGAACGGGTTCGCGGTGTTGCTGAGGCCAATTACCAGCGGATTGGCGCCGTTCGCGGTGATGGTTCCATGGTTGTCGAGGAAACTGAAATTGCCGATGGTCCCGGCGCCGGAAAGTTGTTGGCCGGAGCCGAGGAAGAGGCTCTCGGTGCCATTGACGCCCACGATGCGATTGCCAGGATTGTCGGACAGCGTAATCTTTCCGCCGCCGGTAACTGTGTTCGAAATGGTGAACAAGTCGCCCGCTCCCGAATCGTCGAAGCTGAGCGTGCTTGTCCCTTTTCCCGCGTTGAGAGCAATCAGGCCTTCGTTATCCACCGTGATGCCTGAAGAACTGAACTGCATGGTGCTGCCGTCATTTACCTGAAGAGTGCCACTATTGATGAGTGACCCCGTGCCGCCGGCCGTGCCATTGAGGCTGAGGATCAGCGGATTGGTTCCGCTGGCGACGATCGCACCCTGGTTACTCAGGATGTTGAAGTTGCCGATGGTTCCGGCGCCCGAGATCTGCTGTCCGCTACCGAGGATCAGGCTCTCGGTGCCGCCGGTTCCCAGGATGCGGTTCCCGGGATTGTCCGTAAGAACAATGGCGCCGGTAGCGCCGGCTGCATTCGAGATGGTGAACTGGCCGCCGAGTCCGCCATCGTCCAGGAGCAGGGTGCTCACGCCGTTCGCCGCGTTGAGTGCGATCGAGCCGGAATTGTTGATCAGCGCGCCCGCCGCTCGAAGCACCAGCGTGCTTCCGTCGTTCACCTGGAGGGTGCCGGAATTCACCAGGTCGCCGTGCGGCGTGGGGCCGTTGTTGAGAGACAGAATCAAGGGATTCGTCCCCGTAGCGGCGATCGTACCGGCATTATCGATCACCTTGAAGTTACTGATTGTTCCCGCGCCGGAGATAGTGTGCCCGAGCCCGTTGACCAGGGTCTCATCCCCGTTCACGCCGGCCACGATGTTGTTGACGTTGTCGGAGAGGCTGAGCCCACCGGCGCCGGAGAGATGCAGCGCCGAACCCGTGTGGTTGTCGTTATAGAGCAGCACGCTGGCGTGGCCTCCCTGGGCATTGAGGGTAATGGTGCCGTTGTTCGTGACTTGCAGATCCGGCGGAACCCTGAAGAATGAGTGAGCTTCCGGAGGCCGCCTGGATGGAACCGTTGTTCACGATGGTTCCGGTCACACCGGCCGTGCCGGTGTCCATGTTGAATACCAGGGAGTTTGTTCCATTCGCCACCACCGTTCCGTTGTTGGTGAAGTTGGCGAGCATGGCGATGGTTCCGGCGCCGGAGATCTTGTTATTGCTGGTCAAGGTTTCGGTGCCGAACGAGCCGGTGATCAGGTTTGCCGGGTTGTCACTCAGCGTCAGATTGCCGCCGCCATTCAGCGTAAAGGCCGCGCCATCGCCTTACAGGTAGATTTGCGATCCGTTGGGGTTCGCCTGCAGAGCGATGCTTCCCGTGTTGGTGAAGGCGCCGCCGCCCGCACTCGGCGCAGTAAGGTAAATCGCCGATTCGTCGCCGACCGATATGGTTCCCGAATTCATGGCGGCCGCGCCTGCCGAGTAATCGAGTGTCAGGTTTGCCGGCATTGGTGAGATTGACGGTCCCGGAGTTGGTGAGCATCGCCGCAAGCCGATGTGGGGGACCCCAGCACCAGCCCCTGGTCATTCACGTGGACGGTGGATTGCGGCCCCACGGTAATTCCATCGAGATAGATATTCTGGGTGAGTATGTTCGCCACATCGACAGCGCCCGAATTGACAGTCACCAGATAAGTATTCGCGCCGTTGTTCGGCACGCCGGCCGGCGCCCACTGCGCGGGATTGGTCCAGTCTCCGGTTCCGCCAGTCCAAAGCGACGTGATCTGCGTGCCGGCGAGGGGCGCCCCGGCAAGCAAAAGGATGAAAAATGTGGTCCCGATGCGCATGTCGAATCCTATCTGGCGGAGGCTGCGATGAGTTGTGCGACGCGGGAATCGGTCCCGACAGGCTCGATGAAGACGATGGCCTTCTGATTGATGATCATCCGGTCCGGCCCGTGCCACTCCTTTCCACGCCTGATCAGGACATTGCTCACCGCTTTGGTTTGCTGATCCACGTTGCTTTGTACATAAAAGACGTCGTGGAGCACCGCGTAATCTGTCGCCAGGGAGTCCAGCTTGCCGAAGTAGACGGAGTTGTTATCGAGCAGGACCGCATAGTAGCGCCCGGGGTCGATAGGAGCGGCCTGTGAAGTGGCGGTGGCCTTCCCGCATCCCGTTCCCCACAACATGGCGAAGGCAACCAGCGTGCAAATTAGTGTTTTCATTTCAGTACCCTTTTTCGTGAGATCGGGCCGGGAACCTACTTGAGCCGCCGGCCCACGGCGTTGGCGCAGCCCGTGGTGAGCATCGTGCCGCTCGAGTCGAAGTAGACGGTGGAGGCGGTGCTGGTGAATTCATCGTCGTTCTTGAGCTCGATCGTCTGGCTGATGCGTTGCGTTCCGCTTCGGAAACCGTGCCGATTCGGCCGCGATGGGGAATCGAAAAGAATGAACGCCTCCTGCACGGCGCGAAAGGCGTGCCCGCCGGCCGTACTCCAAACACCGTGGTCGGGGCTGCGTTGTCCGGGTAGAAAGTCCGGGCTGGAGGTGGTGCCCGTAAGGGTGCCACCCCGCGCGAACGTGAGCAGTGACTGGAAGGGCGGCATGGCCGTGCCCGAATCGCAATTGCGCAGAGTTACCGAAACGCGCCATGTGCCCTCGAGTTTGGCAGCCAACGGATCGCCGGGGTCGGCTTGCGGGCGGGATTGACCCAGTGAGAGAACCGCGGCGCCCCAGACGCCGAGCAATGGCCATTTTGTGAATTCGTTTCATGTCATTGCCTTCCCTGCGCCGCCGTCTATGAGCCGGCCGCCGCGGTCTGTGCCGCGCCCAGCGCCCTCTGCGCTACGCGTCCAGCCAGCCGGAGCAGCCCGGTGCGCAACGACCCTGTATATAGATTGGCGGCATCTCACCAATTCAGCCGCGAGCAGGGCAGCCCACGGCGGACCGCCCGGCAAAGGCCAGGGTGTGCCGCAGTAATCGTCTATAAATCGTGCCATCGACGACTCGATATTGGCCGCAAACTCCCCGCCTGCCTCCCTGTTCGTCCATGGTCTCGGCGACCTCCTGCATGCTGACGAGCATGGTGAGGTAGTCTACGGTAGGGTTCGGAAACGGCCCCGCGGGTTGCGGGCCCTCTGCGTGTCCGGTAAGAACGCCGCTCCCCGGCCCGAAATGTGTGCGCCAGCGCGCCAGGTGAGAACGCGGGGTTCCGAGGAACGGGTTGTTCGCCAGCTCATGTAACAACTCATCCCAGTACTCGAAATGCGATGGTATATTGTTTCTGATCATAAGGTCTCCCGAGGGACAATTTACTCGCCCGGCCGCGTGAAGTCGTGATGATCGAGTGATGATCGCTATGATGCTGCTGAGGTTTTTGTGATCGGACCGGAACGGCTCGAAGTTTGGTCCTTCGGAGATATCGTCGCCGACCCGAACCGCCTGGAGGTGAGACGTCAAGGGCAGAGTGCCGAACTGGAGCCCAAAGCCCTCCGGGTCCTTTTTTATCTCATCGATAATCGCGGACGGGTGGTCTCCAAAGAGGAGTTGATTCGGGAAGTCTGGGCAGGAACCGCCGTCACGGACAACGCGCTGACGCGCGTGATCGCCCAGATCCGGAAGCAGCTTGGCGATGACGCCCGCTCACCCCGCTATATTCAGACGGCCTCCAGCGCGGGCTATCGATTCATCGCAGAAATCCGGACTACCCGGAAACACCGGTGGTTTCCCCGCCGCCGAAGGAACCGATGCCCGCGGCAACCGCGCCGGCGGTGGCTACTGCCCGTGCTGGCGGGCGCGATCCTCATCGCCGCTGCGATCTGGGTGATTCGCCGGATGCCGGGCGACCCGCCCCGTATCACCGCGCTGGAGCAGATCACTACATCCATGGCGCTGGATCGCTGGCCGGCATTTTCTCCCGACGGCAGCCACATTGGCGTTCACCTCCGATCGCACCGGCCACTACCAGATATACATAAGGTCGATTGCGCCCGGCAGCAGCGACCAGCAGATCACTTTCGACGATCTGGACAATATTCAGCCTTCCTGGAGCCCCAAGGGCGATTACATTGCTTACGCATGTTTAAAGCGCGGCGGGATTAACATCATTCCCGCCTCCGGAGGCACGGTGCGATACCGTACGGATTTCGGGGATTCGCCCCAATGGTCGCCGGACGGCCGCCGGCTGGTGTTTCGTGACCCCGGCGTCCACTTCAATCCGGCCCAGGATCCCATCGATATACCCGACGCCACGCTTTGGCTGGTGGACGCCGACCATGGCGAACCGGTTCGCCTCACCAATCACGGCAGTCCGCCGGGTGGCCACGAGAATCCCCGTTGGTTGTCAGACGGGTGGCATGTAGTTTTTGAAACGGCGGTGCTCATACCGCCAACTACGCCGCGGCCGGACTTCATCCCGGCGATCATTGACATTCGCAGCGGAAAGTGGAGGTCGATCCCATTCGGGTCGATGCGCGCGAGAAATCCGATTGTTTCGCCCGATCTGAAGTACCTGTATTTCGAAGTCCGGTTCGGCGAGCAACCGGGACTCTGGCGTGCCCGCATCGATGGCGCCTATCGCGCACAGCCGCCCGAGGCGGTGATGCCGGTGAATGGCCCTCTGATTCGCGATTTGGAATTCGATGCCTCGGGAACGCGCCTTGCCTTCAGCCATTCGAACGATGAGAGTGCGCTGTGGACGGTACCCTTGAGCCCAACCGGGGCGGCGTCTGGTGAACCGAGGCCGCTGATTCGGGAACGTGTGCGCCGATTCCTGCGCCCTGCGTTTTCACCGGATGGGTCCCGGATCGCCTATACCTGGGTTCAGCGCGATGCCGAATGGTTGAAGATGTCGGTCTATATTGCGAATTCAGACGGCACGGGAGCCACCGCGTTATCGCCGGAAGATCAGCAGGCGTTCAATCCGGAGTGGGTTGACTCGAATCAGGTGGGGTACGAGGTCACCAGGAAGGACGCGGCAAGTTATTGGCTCAAGCCGCTGGACGGCTCCCCGCGGCCAACCGATTTGAAACTGGATTGGGCCCGGTCCGACAATGTTCGCCTGCACGGCACGAAAGCTGTTGCCGACGTGGAAGGCGCCGATGGCCGCCATGTGGTGGTTGTCGGCGACCTGGCGGGCGCCGGACCGCGCGTGCTTACGCCGGCAGCCAGGAACATCGAATACCCCTGCTGGTCTCCGGACGGGCGCTGGATCGCGGCGCGGGAGAACCTGGATGGGCACGCGGCTCTGGTCGTTTTTCCGTCCACCGGAGGAGAGATTCAGACTTTGGTGAAAGAGGTGGACCAATCGCTCGCCTACGACTGGTCTCCCGACAGCAGGCGAATCAGTTTCGCCGGCCTCCGAAGCGGCGTATGGAATATTTACTGGGTGGATCGACTGACGCGGGAAGTACGGCAACTTACGCACTTTGCCACGCCGTCAGCTTCGGTTGGCGACCCCGCATGGTCGCCCCGCGGAGACCAGATCATTTTTGAGCGATACGACCAGTCGGCCAACATCTATATTGCGAACCTGCATTAGGTCACCTGCCCCATCTAAGATGGATCGCTTTTCTTCCCGGTTTCCCCTTCGCCAGGCTTCGCGGCTTTTCTGGGGCTCTTCCATACCGCGCCCAGCACCACGGCGGCGGGCACGGCCGCGAGCAAGGCCCACTTGATCTTTTTCCGGCGCGGCGCGGGTATATCCGGCGGCACGACTCCGGCGTCATGCGAGTGGTCGATGGCCTTGCCGATGCGCATCTGGTTCAGGTCGTACTCGAACTGCTTGCCGCACTCCAGGCAGACGACATAGCTCTGACTGTGCGGCTGGCCCGCCTTGGTGACTGGCGCCACGGGGCGGGTAAGGCGCCGGTGGGAACAACGGAACAGCAGATTCAGCACCGTGTCGATCATACATGCTCCGGCGAGGGTAGTACCCTCAATCTATTGTGGCAGGCGGGTCAGTTCTTCGCCAGCCGGTTTTCGGGTTTTCGGCGCGCCGTTCCGGGTGACCTCGTGCGGGACGGCACAAGGGATATCGTGCGGCGATTCCGCCAAATATTTGGCTCGTGTCATTTGTTTGCCGCCCTCATGCGCAAATGTCGTCCTGTTTGTAGGGTCCAGTCGCGGTCAAGCGATTGCTAGTGGACCAGCATGCCTTACGCCAGCGGAAGGGCGATTCCTTGGGAGCAGGGTACCCGCACGGGTCTCTCCCGAAGACGGCTGAAATCGGAGCCGTTATTCCTGCTCCTGGTTATGACATCCCTCGTAGTGGCTAACGCAGCCGATATCAGTGGGAGCCCGCCGGTCACTATCGGTCCGGAGCTCGGCATCGCCAGTTGGTACGGCTATCCATACCACGGCCACCAGGCGGCAGACGGCGAGATCTATGACATGGACGAACTGACCGCCGCCCACCGTACCCTTCCCTTCGGCACGCAGGTACGGGTTCTTAATCTGGTAAATGAGAAGGCCGTGGAGGTCCGGATCAACGACCGTGGCCCGTTCGTAGATGGGCGTATTATCGACCTTTCGAGGGCGGCAGCGCGTGCAATCGGCCTAATCACGCCCGGGATTACTCCAGTTCGAGTCGAAGTGATAGGCGCGCTAGCGGCAGTTGCTGCCAGCGTTTTCGCCGTCCAAGTGGGCGCCTTCCGGGAAAGCGGGAACGCCAAACGGTACGCCTTGCGGATGGAGTCTCAGTATGGTTCTGCCCGCATCGTAGAGCGGGGCGATCGCGGATTGTGGCGAGTTGTGGTGGGTCGAGAGGAGGTTCAGAATATGGCGCTCACCCTGGCGAACCGCATCCGGCAGGAAACCGGTGAAGCGGCCTTCGTGGTACGGCTGGACGAGTAGACGAGTTGTGACTCAGGGCTGATGTGAGACGGCGATGCCATTGGGACAGCGATGCGCAGCCGGTGAAGATCCTGTAGAATCTACTGAAGGACTACCGGCTGAAAGTCGCGACCCCTGGTCCGCGACCGACGCCCAGCGGGTCCAGGGGGACCCGCGCGGACGGGGGCGTCCGCCCTACACAAAGGTGAAACCTGCTCGAAGTAGACCTGGACATGGAAACTGAACGTCCTTCGGACTCGTTATGAGAATGTCCGCCTTCCTGCTGGCGACGGCGCTCTGCGCACCCGCGCAGGTGCCCAACTGGTGCCGCGCGCTTCCCCGCCCCGAGTACCGGACGCTGCCGCGGCGGCCAGTGAACGACGGGTGGTTCGAAGTCTACACGGTGGCGCCAGGGGTGTTCGCGATCCTGGAGCCGCGGCAGGCGGAAGAGACGATCAGTTATCTGATTCTGGGCGAGAAGCAGGCGTTGCTGTTCGATACCGGCATGGGCATCGGCGATCTGCGGAAGGTGACCGGCGAGCTGACGGGCCTGCCGATTGTAGTGCTGAATTCGCATACGCACAACGACCACGTGGGGAGCAACTGGCAGTTTGCAACCGTGTTCGGAATGGATACCGCTTTCACTCGCCAGAGCGCCAAAGGCTCGCGCGAAGATGCGCAGGGCGAGATCGGCGCGGGTGAGATTTGCGGCGCACTGCCGGAGGGGTTCGACCGGGAGAAGTACGAAACGCGCGCGTGGCACATTCAGGGGTACCGGCATGACGGTGACCGGATCGAACTGGGGGGCCGCACGCTGGAGATTGTGGCGACTCCGGGGCACACGCCGGACGCCATCTGTTTGCTGGACAGCGCGCACGGCCTGCTGTTCAGCGGCGACACCTATTACAAAGGCACCATCTGGCTGTACCGGCCCGAAACGGATCTGGATGCGTACGGCGCTTCGGTGCGCCGGCTGGCCGCGCTGGCGCCACGGATTCAGACGGTGCTGGGCGCGCACAATGTGCCTGTTGTGCCGGCGAGTGTGCTTCCGCGGCTGGCCGCGGCGTTCGAAGCGGTGCGCTCGGGGAAGGTCGCGGGCACGCCGGGAGCGAGCGGCAAAGTGCGCTACAAGGTGGACGACATTGGCTTCCTGCTACGGAGCAGATAACGCCAGAGGGCCACGCCGTCATCCGAGGGACAAAAGCTTGCGCCAGCCCGCGGCGCTCATGCTGGGGCGGTCGCCATTGGATAAAAGCACCCAGCCTTCGGAGCGTCCTTCGCGGTGAATTTCGCGGACGGCATTGAGGTTCACGATGGCCGAACGGTGAATGCGCGCGAACATGGCGGGGTCGAGTTTGGCTTCCAGGTTGCGGATCGTCTGGCGCAGCAGGTGTTTCTTTTCGGCTACGTGAAGGCAGGCATAGTAATCCGCGGCTTCGATCCAGGCAACATCGGCGATATTGACCAGGACGTCCTTCGACCCGGAACACACCAGCACGCGCTAACTAAAGATACCTTTGTTCGAGGGCGCCGAGGAGGGAATGAAACTTCTCGTGGGTCACCAGGGCTTCTTCCATGCGGGCGCGCTTCTTGACGGTGGCCATGGCCTGGCGAAAACGGGCCAGTTCGATGGGCTTGAGGAGGTAATCCACGGCGCGAACCTGAAAGGCGTTGAGGGCGAACCGGTCGTAGGCCGTGACAAAGACGATCGAGGGCAGCTTGCGGGTTCCCATTTCGCGAATAGCGTCGAAGCCATCGAGGCCGGGCATGCGGATATCGAGCAGCAGCAAATCGACCGGTTGCGCGAGTAAGGCCTGGACCACCTCGCGGCCGTTGCGGCAGTGCGGCGCGATTTCGAAATCGGGATCGGTGCGGACGAGGGCGTCGTGACGCTCGCGCGCGAGGGGTTCATCATCGGCAATGCTCGCCGTACAGATGGGATAGCCTTTCGCGGGTGTTGCGCAGGCCGATTCCATGGCCTCCGGGCGGCGGCTGGGGCGGACGGATGCCCGCCGGGGACGGGCGCGGCATTGCCTGTTATGCGGGATTCGGCAGTTATATCGCGCATGTGGCCGAGGTGACTGTTACGGATGGCGGGGCAATCCGCGTGCGGCGAATCGTAAGTGCCTTGGACTGCGGAACGGCTGTTAATCCGGATGGCGTGCGGGCCATGTTAGAAGGCGCGGTCAACTTCGCCCTGACGCCGGTCCTGAGCGGAGAGATCACGGTGGAGGATGGAGCCGTGAAACAAAGCAACTTTCACGATTACAAGGTACTGCGCATGGACCAGGCGCCGGAGATCGAAGTGCATCTGGTCGCGAGCAGGCTACCGCCGGGAGGCATGGGCGAACCGGGAGTCCCGCCGCTGGCTCCGGCGGTGGCCAACGCTGTGTTTGCCGCAACGGGCAAGCGACTTCGCCGTCTTCCCGCGGGATCGGTTTAGGCGGTCTCCCCTTAGCGGAGGAGCGTGATGAGAACGGCGATACAGGCCGAAACAATGATAATTGGATCACCAGGCATGATGCCTGTATGATCGGCAGTATTGGCGCTCGACCTTAGGGTCTGGTTAGATATCGGACAAATACCCGATTGACATTTTCGCTTGACCCATGGGGCGCCTTTGTTCCACAATGGTTTCAATTGCGAATGCTGTCGATGCCTTCACCCTGCTAAAGAGAAGTGGCAGCGCTTCTTTTTCCCTGTCTGAAGCCGTTTGCTCCAGTTTGCAAACATAGGTTCTCTTGGACGTTATAGCACGTTGGGCTATATCCCACCGTAGTGGTGGCAGGTATTATGAACCGGAATGCAAACGTGGTGCAAATCCGGCCGGAGGGAGTCATTCCGGTTACGGATCAGTTAGCCGTCGAGCTAGGCTTCGAACTTTGGGTCTCATCGGTATTTCGCATGTCGCCTGAAAGCGCCCTGGCGACCGCGCTGCAGATACTGACTGAACGAAAAGCAACTGCTCTTTTTCTGGTTTCCAATCGCACACCGGATCGCCGCACACTCAGGTTCATGAGGCGCCACCCGGAAGAAGAGCCAATATGAAGACGATTCTGGTGGTGGAAGACGAACCTGTGGTGATGAATGTTCTGCGCCGGATCCTAAAGCCATACAGATTAATTGAAGCCATGACCGGTGAAGAAGCGCTACTGTGCCGGTTTGAGGACGACCGGATCGATCTTCTGATAGCCGATCTGACCCTGCCACGATGCTCGGGCATCGAGGTGGCTCTATTGCTACGGGCCAAGCTTCCGAACTTGCCGGTGATTTTAACATCCGGGTACCCTGTTGCGGGCTGGTGCGAACGAGATTCCTGCGATCTGGATAGCCTTGGATCCGATTTTGTAACGATTCTGGCGAAACCGTTTTCAGCGCAAGCGCTGGCCAACGCGGTCTGTGAATTAATTGGAGCGCAGCAAGCCGAAAAGGCAAAGACTGCCTGATCCTGGCAAGGTCCTATTGACAGCGACTAACTTCGAGTATAGGCTTAGTACATTCATTACTCGTCCCGGTCTTTGACCTCGGAACTCTGACTTCCGCAGTCAAGAGGTTATTACCTCTCCGTTCGGACCGAACCTTTGGCTTTTCCTGAACAGTGTCGTCCAGCGCGCCGCAGCTAGGAACCATTCGCCATGAGGAAACAGCCTGCACCAGAAAGAGCCGCCACCTCCTTTGTAAGCAGTCGTAGCGAAATCCCAGGTATTCTCCTTGTCGGCGCTGACGATGCAGACGCCATTCCCCTGGACGAAATCCCGGATTTCACCGGCACGATGGTCGGGTGCGCGGCCGCTGACCGGGCACTCGCTGTGTTGCGGACGACATCGATTGCAATCATCGTCTGGGACACCGATCGGGCGTCGAGCGGGTGGCAAGAGATGTTGGAATATTTTTCGCGTCTACCCGACCCTCCGCTGCTGATCGTGACATCGCGACTGGCGGACGAATACCTCTGGGCCGAAGCCTTGAACCTGGGGGCATGGGATGTATTGGCGAAGCCGTTCGATCGGGAGGAAGTAAGGCGGGTCCTCGGTTTCGCGTGGCGGCACTGGCAGGATCGGCACGGTATTCACAAAGCCACGAGCAAGCAGAGGAGAACCGCTACTGGAACGTAGGGTACAAAGAGAGTCGGCTAAACTTAGATGGAACGATGCCGATCCGACGCGAGTTCCGCAAATGCTACGGCGCGGAGTGGCACAATACGATCCGGCCCAGGGTTCTGGCGCGGGCGGGCAATAAGTGCCAGCAGTGCGGTAAGCCCAATCACTCATTTGCTTATGTCTATTGCGAGAAAGTAAATGGCCGGACGACGCAGTATTGGGTGGGCGAGGGCCGTTCGGCGTGGAGAGACTCGCTGGGGGTGTTGCTGCCGCGTTCCAAGTGGCCGGCGCCCGGTCTGCCGCGTAAGATACGAGTAATCCTGCAGGTGGCCCATCTGAATCACGTCCCAGGCGACGATCGCGACGAGAACTTACGCGCTTTATGCGGGTGGTGCCATCTGCATTGGGATGCCGCGGAGCATCGAGATACTCGTGCGGGCAGGAAGGACCGGATGCGTCCGTTGTTACAGGAACTTACCGGCGGCCGTAAGTTTTGTTGAATCCGTTACGGCTGTTGGTCACCGAGAAAGTGCCGTCGCTTTGGGCGGAGAGTTTGAGCCAGTGAGCTTCGTCGGGGCTTTCAGGATTGGCTAAGTAATCGGCGGGCGGGTTATGCGCGGGTCCGCCGGGAATCGAATAATGTAACTGCCAGATATCCTCCAGACCGGGTGCGCCGTGCAGGGTTTGCCAGGTCTCAGGCGCGCCGCCTTTGCGGGGTCCGTTGGCCATGAGCGCAACGCGCGCGTGGAGCGCCTGCGCCAGAACCGGAGAGACACCCTTGTCCTGACCATGAATACTTACCTGGTAAACGTCCACGCTGCCGATGGGATTGTTGGGGCACATCAGTTTATAATCGTACGCCGATTCCAGGTCCGCGAGGTCTAACATACGGAATTTGCCGAATGTGAAGAGAAGACCAATGGACATATTATCTTCGACGTCCGACGGACGCTCAGGCGCCGGGGAGTTGACCGCGCAAAGCGGATTCGACGCTCCGGCGCCGGGCAAGGGCCGTTCTATGTGCTTCCTGGCCGCGGTTACCACGAGCACCTCGACTCCGCGGATGGGGATGCGGTCGCCGGGCTTCACGGTGATGTGATCCACGCGGTCGCGCCATGCGGCATACGCCTGGTATTGGGCCGATGGGGGCTTACCGGAGGCTTCCATGGGGCCATGGTCGACGACGTGCTTGATGGGGATTTGGGATGCGAGCAAAGGCACATCGCCGAGGTGATCGATGTCGTAGTGGGAGATAACCAGCCAGTCGATGCGGGCTATGCCTGCTGCCTTGGCTGCCTTCACCAGTCGGAGCGCATCGCGGCCTTCGGATCCGGGCCAGCCCACGTCGATGACCATCGATTCACCGGATGGCGAGACCAGCAGGACGCACTTGCCGCCTTCGACATCGACATCGTAGACGTCGAGCGCGGCGGCTGCCTGGGCCAGGCTTACCGAGGCCGCAGCGCAAAGAAGTGCCGTCAGAAGTTTCATACCACATCCATTGTAAACAGGGTTACGGGTGATTAAATCCGTATTCCCGAGCCGGGGCGTCAGAACGTGACGGCACCAACACAGAGGGCGGAGGCAGCCCAATAGAGGGAACGTCTATAATCGCCAGATGCGGCGGAGCAGATCGCGGCCCCGACATTGCATAACAGCAATACCAGGGGAAAGAGCTTAGTCACCGATTTCGACAAGTCTGGAACCCTGAAGGAGAATTGAAATCGCATAGTAACTCCCTTCATGGCGGCGGGCAATGGCCGTTGCGCCGGTAGAGCGGATTTGTGCCGCGCCATACAATGGGGGCGGACCGAACGCGCCCGGCAGGCCGGTACTGATATAGCATTGCAGAGACACAAAGTGAAGCAGGGTCCCGGCCGGCGTGAGGAAACGCACAACGGACGAGACCGCTTTCGGAATCGATAAGCGGGATGGGCAGCGATGCAGTCAAAATTTTGATCATCGACGATGATGCTCGAGACAGGGCTGTGCTGAGACAGTCGCTGTACGCCGCGGCGGGCTGGGAGGTAGCGGTGCACGAGGCCGCATCCGGCAGCGAGGGCATAGAGCGATGCGCCGCGCTGCTCCCGGATTGCATTTTGCTGGACTACCGACTGCCGGACGGGAACGGACTGGATGTAGTTCGGGCCTTGAACGGGATGCCGGAAGGATGCGCTGTAGTAATGCTTACGGCGCTGGGAAACGAACGGGTAGCCGTAGAGGCGATGAAAGCGGGCGTGGCGGACTACGCGGGCAAGGATTCGGCGACGCCCGAAGCGCTGCAACAGATTGTCCGCAGCGCGGTCCAGAAATTCCGGATGCAGAGGCAGATCGACGAGCAGCGGGCCGCGCTGGAACAGCGCAACCGGGATCTGGAAGAGGCGATGCAACGGGAATCGCTGGCGCGGTTGGAATATCGCATTCTGGTGGAGACGGTTCCGCAATTGATCTGGCGGTCTGACCAGGACGGCGAGATCACTTTCAGCAATCACCGGTGGCGGAGTTTTGTGGGCGGCGGGCCGGCGGCGCCACGCACCTGGATGGAGCGTGTGCATGCCGAGGATCGCGCGGCAATTCAGGAACGATGGACGGCGGCGGCGCAATCGGGCAGCGCGCTGGAGGCAGAGGGCCGTTTCCTGCGCGCCGACGGGCAATATCGCTGGCATTTGATTTCGGCCGTACTGCCCGCCGGCCCTTCCGCCACGCCGGTGTGGCTGTTTACCGCGACCGACGTGACCGAGCAGAAGGATGCGCAGAACGCGCTGTTTCAAAAGCAGAAGCTGGACAGCATCGGTCTGCTGGCCGGCGGCGTGGCGCACGATTTCAACAATCTGCTGGTGGGCATCATGGGCAGCGCCAGCTTTGCGCGAGACACCATGACGGAAACGCATCCGGCCTACCCGCTGCTGCAGAACGTGATGGAGGCCAGCGAACGGGCGGCCCACCTGACGCGGCAGTTGCTGGCGTATGCGGGCAACGGCCAGGTGACCCCGGAGGCGGTGGAGTTGTCTCCACTGGTACTGCGCACGGTGGACCTGGTGGGTGCGTTCGTGCCGAAAACCGTGCAGCTTCAACTGGACCTGGATGCGCGGCTGCCGGCGTTCACGAGCGACCCCGGGCAGGTGGAACAGGTGGCCATGAACCTGGTGATCAACGCGGCGGAAGCCATCGGTCACGACCGCCACGGCCTGATCGGGATCCGCACGGCGGTGGAGGAGGTCACGGCGCAAAGCCCGGTGTCGGACGTATGGGGCATGAAGATTCCCGAGGGCCGGTACGTGGTGCTGGAGGTTCGGGACACGGGATGCGGCATCCCGGAAAAAACAAGAGCCAGGATATTCGACCCGTTCTTCACGACGAAATTTACGGGCCGGGGGCTGGGGCTGGCGGCGGTGCAGGGAATCGTCCGGAGCAATCGCGGCGCAATTCAAGTGAGCAGCATTCCGGACAAGGGCACCACGTTTCGAGTGCTGTTTCCGGCCGCGGCGGCGCTGGCGCCGAAGCGCGCCCGGGAGGAAGCGGCGATTCCCTCGGGCGGGGGCACGGTGCTGGTGATTGACGATGAGCGGATTGTCCGCGAGGTGGCGGACATCGCATTGAGAAAGGCCGGGTACCGCGTGTTGGCGGCGGAAAGCGGAGCGAGGGGGATCGAACTGGTGGGGAGCCATCCGGAGATCAGCGCCGTGCTGCTGGATATGAATATGCCCGAGATGACCGGGCCGGAGGTGCTCTCGCGCATCGTGGAGAGCCGGGGCGACCTTCCGGTGATCGTGTGCAGCGGATTCAGCGAGACGGAAGTCCGGCGCAAGTTCGCGGGATTCACGCTGGCAGGAGTTATCGAAAAGCCGTTTACCACGCAAAAGCTGGCCGCCGGGGTGAGTGGCTTACTATCCGTATACAGGGGCGCACCGGCTTCCCCGCGGGAGCAGTGAGCGATGGGCATGGGGCCAGGCGCTTCCAAACGGGGGAACGACGCCACCGCGGAGCTGTTTCTGGATTGCTCCCACGATCTGGTAGCGCCGCTGAACCAGGTATCCGTGCTGATCGCGCTGCTGATCCGCAAGAACGAAGCGGTTCTTGCGGATCCGGATTCCAGGGAGATTCTCGAAAATATCGAGGCGAGCGTGAAGCGGATGCGGAGCCTGGCGGAAGGACTGAAAAAGCTCTCCCGCCTGCTGAGCGAACCGGTCTGGGCAACGCCGGTGGAGGCGTCGGACCTGCTGGCGGGCGCCATCCGCAACTGCCGCAGGAAATTCAATGCCGGCGATTTCGATGTTGTGCCGGGCCCGCTGCCGGTAATCCTGGCCGATAGCGCGCGAATGGAGTTCGTGTTCGAGGAACTGCTGGAGAACGCGATCAAGAGCCGCGGGCAGGCGCCGGTGCGAATCGAAATTGGCGCCTCGGCGGGCGCGGGAAGGTGGACCTTTTGGGTTCGCGACAACGGGCGGGGTTTTGACGGCAGATGGTCGCGGGAGGTGTTCCGTATGTTCCGGCGCCTGGAAGCGGGGGCGGAGGGCTGCGGAGTAGGGCTGACCATCTGCCGGAGGATTGTGGAATTGCACCAGGGCGAGATGTGGGCGGAATCGGAACCGGCGCGGGGGACGACGCTGTTCTTCACGCTACCCCGCGTGACGGATTAGGATGGTAGTGGTAGCTAATATGATGGATGAAAGTGTTGGCCGTGACCTGGTGACGATCCGCCAGTTTGGCGATATGTCCGAGGCCCTGCTGGCTAAGGGCTGCCTGGAAGCGGCCGGATTCGACGCGTTCCTGACCGATCTGAACATCGCGCGGCTGGATTGGCCGGCCAGTCGCGGTTTGCGGCTCCAGGTAAGGCCGGAGGACGCCGAGGCGGCGCTGGAAGTGCTGGACAGTGCCGCGCTCGACGAACCGGAATACCGGTAGTACGTCGGCCGGCCTACCAGGCGAGCCACAGCAAGGGTGCGAGACCGGCGGCCGCCAGGGCGGTGAGCAGCGAGAGGCTCAGCACGCCGGTGCGGCGGTCGGAGGCTCCGTAGGCGTAGAACCCCTTCACCAGATTGTTGCTGGCGGCAGCGATGAGGATGCCGCAGGCGGCCACGTTAAGAGGCGCGCCGGCGCCGGCGGATTGCGTCAAGCCCATGATGAAGGGATCCACGTCGGTGACTCCCATGAGCGCGGCGAGCGAGTAGACGCCGGCTTTGCCCAGGTATTGGACCACCAGGTGGGTGGCCACCAGCATGGCGACGAAGAGCGCGGCGAAGCCAAGGGCGGCGCCCAGTTCCAGAGGGTTCTTGGGCTCGAACTCGCGCCGGACCTCGCCGCTGGCTTCGTCCGGAATGCGGCTCCACAACCAACCCACGCCCAGGGCGGCGCCCGCCAGGACCAGGAACGGCGGGCCCAGCATCATGATGAGCCGGCGATTGAAGAGCGTGACCAGCGCCGCCAGCCGAAGGTACATCATGCCGGAGGCGACCAGGGTGACGCCGGAGAACAGGTGCGGGCGCTTTTCGCGAGCGGCGCGCTTGGCCAGTACCAGGGTGGTCACGGTGGAAGAGTAAGCGCCTCCCAGAAGAGCCGCCACCATTACACCGCCCTGGCCCCTGGTGACGTTCTGGATGACATAGCTGCCATAGGACACGGTGCTGACGGCCACGACCACCAGCCAGGCTTTGGCGGGATTGATGTCGAAGGGGCCAAATCCGCGATTGGGAAGCACGGGCAGGATCACCGCGGTGAGCAGCAGGAACTTGGTGAATGTCAGGACCTCCTGCGGGGGAAGGCGCTTGCTCAAACCTTCCAGCGCGACTTTCAATTCGAGCAGCAACATGCTGGCGACCGTCAGCGTAGTGGCGATCCAGAATTCGCCGCGGTAAACCAGGGCAGCGGCCACGTAAGTGACCAGCGCGGCCATCTCGGTGGTGACGCCGGACAGCGCAGAAGTTTCCAGCTTGTGCCGGTAGGACAACATCAGGAAGCCGGCCACCACGGCAAAGCCCGCGATGACCGGGAGGATCTGGCCGCCGGAGAGCAGCGAGACGCCATACGCCACGAGGCCGATGAGGGGATAGGTGCGAACGCCGCCGAAGGAGTAGTGTTCGTTGCCCGTGTGGCGCTCTTCGCGTTCGAGGCCGGTGAGAAAAGACAGAAAGAGGACCAGCAGGATTTTGACGCCCTCGGGCGGGAGCGCACGAAACAGATCGTTGAGCACGGGACAGTCCAAGCATAACTGGTTGCAGCCCTTGCGGGGGCGGACGTGTAACAATGCAAGCGTGCGTGTTCTTATCGCGGATAAATTCGAAAAGTCCGGCTTGGACAAATTACAGGCGATCGGCTGTGAAGTCGTCTACAAACCGGGGACGAAAGAGGATGCCCTGGCTCGCGAGATCGGACGGTTGCAGCCGGATGTGCTGATCGTACGATCGACGAAGGTGACCGAGCCGATACTGAATGCCGGCGCTTTGAAACTGGTGGTACGGGCAGGCGCGGGGTACAACACCATCGACGTGGCGGCGGCTTCGCGGCGGGGAATTTACGTATCGAACTGTCCCGGGAAGAACTCGGTGGCGGTGGCGGAACTGGCCTTCGGATTGATTCTGGCGCTGGACCGGCGGATTGCCGATAACGTCATTTCGCTGCGGCAGGGGCAGTGGGACAAGACGGAATACTCGAAGGCGCGGGGGCTGTTCGGACGGACGCTGGGGCTGATCGGGTTAGGGCAGATTGGCCGCGAGATGGTACCGCGGGCGGCGGCCTTCGGGATGCACGTGATTGCCTGGAGCCGCAGCCTGACGCCGGAAGCCGCCGGCGAATTGGGCGTGGCGTACAAGGAATCCGCGCTGGCGGTGGCGGCGGGCTCCGATATTGTGAGCGTGCACGTGGCGCTGACGCCTGCCACGCGAGGGATGGTGGGGCGCCGAATTCTTCGCGGCGATGCGCAAGGGGGCGTACTTCATCAACACGTCGCGCGCGGAGGTGATCGACCAGGAAGCGCTGGGGCGGGCGGTGTGCGAGAAAGGCATCCGCGCGGGACTGGACGTTTTCGACGATGAACCGGCCGAGAGGCTCGGGCGAGTTCCAGAGCGCCATCGCGCAGGATGCCGCGGTGTACGGCACGCACCACATCGGCGCATCGACGGAGCAGGCGCAAGAGGCGATTGCCGCAGAATCGGTGCGCATCGTGCGGGTGTTCAAGGAGACGGGGAAGGTGCCCAACGTGGTCAACCTGGCGCAGACCAGCGCCGCCACGTGCGCGCTGCTGGTGCGGCATCTGGACCGTCCGGGAGTTCTGGCGGGCGTACTGGACGTGATCAGCGCGGCGCACATCAACGTGCAGGAGATGGAAAACACCATCTTCGAAGGAGCGGAGGCGGCGGTGGCGCGCATTCACCTGGAGACGGCGCCGGGCGAGGACGTGATGGACAAGGTGCGCGGCTCGAGCCCGCACATTCTGGAGGCCAGCCTGATCACGCTACAGTAGACAGATATGCGATGTCTGCTTCTGCTTGCCGTGGCACTGGCGCCGGCACTGCCGGCACAAACGTTCGACCCGAAACTATACGCGGGCCTGGAGTGGCGCATGATCGGCCCGTACCGCGGGGGCCGCACGGTGGGACTGGCGGGGGTGGCCGATCAGCCCAACGTATTTTATATCGGGGTCAACAACGGGGGCGTCTGGAAGACGGACGATTCCGGCTGGACCTGGCGGCCGATTTTCGACGGCGAGCCGACGGGCTCGATTGGCGCGGTGGCGGTGGCGCCTTCCGACCCGAACGTGGTGTACGTGGGCAGCGGCGAAGGGTTGCAGCGGCCGGACCTTTCCGTGGGCGACGGCATGTACAAGAGCACGGACGCGGGCCGGACTTGGCGGCACCTGGGGCTGCGCGACGGGCAGCAGATTCCGCAGATTATCGTGGACCCTGGCAATGCGAACCGGCTGTTCGTGGCGGTGCTGGGGCATCCTTACGGGCCGAACGCGGAGCGCGGCGTATACCGCTCGACCGACGGCGGCGCGACGTTTCAACGCGTGCTGTACAAGGACGATCGGACAGGCGCGATCGACCTGGCTTTCGATCCGCGCAATCCGCAGACGGTGTACGCGGTGCTGTGGCAGGCGCAGCAGGGGCCATGGGAGAACGGGGCGTTTTCCGGTCCGAACAGCGGGCTATACAAATCCACGGACGGAGGGACGAACTGGGCGCCTTTGACCGGCGGGCTGCCGAACTATGCGCAGGGCGGGCTGGGGCGCATCGGGATCGGGGTGGCGCCGGGCGAGCCGAATCGTATGTATGCGCTGGTGGAAGCGCGCGGGCAGAACGGCGGGCTGTACCGCTCCGACGATGCCGGCGCGAGTTGGAAGAAGGTAAACGGCGAGCAGCGGATTTACGGGCGCGGATCGGATTTCGCGTGCGTCCGGGCCGATCCCAGGAATAAGGACGTGGTGTACGTGACCAACACCTCGACGTACCGGTCCACCAATGGCGGCGAGACATTTACGGCGATCAAAGGCGCGCCCGGCGGGGACGATTATCACACCGTGTGGATCAACCCGAAGAACCCCGACATCATCGCGCTGGCGCTGGACCAGGGCGCGACCATCAGCGTGAATCACGGGCGCACGTGGAGTAGCTGGTACAACCAGCCGACGGCGCAGTTCTATCACGTGAGCACGGACAACCAGGTGCCTTACCAGGTGTACGGCGGGCAGCAGGAGAGCGGGTCGGCGGCGGTCGCGAGCCGCGGCAACGATGGCGAAATCACGTTCCGGGACTGGCATCCGGTGGGCGCGGCGGAGTACGCGTATGTGGCGCCGGATCCGCTGAATGCGCGAGTACGTGTACGGCGGGGATATGCCGGGCGCGGGCGCGGTTGAGCGATGGGACCGGGTCACAGGCGAGGTGGAACATCTGGGGAAGCCGGGGCGGCATCTGCGCACGTATCCGGTGATTTTCTCGTACAAGGATCCGCACGTACTGTACGCGGGGATGCAGTACGTGATGAAGACCAGCGATGGAGGCAAGAGCTGGGAGACGATCAGCCCGGACCTTTCGCGCGAGACGTACGAACTGCCGGGCAGCGTGGCGGCGTACGCAGCGGCGGCTAAGGCGCAGGCGACGCGCCGGGGCGTGGTCTACTCGATTGCGCCTTCGCACCTGGACGTGAACGTACTTTGGGCCGGCACGGACGATGGCCTGATTCAGGTGACGCGGGATGGCGGGAAGACGTGGAAGAACGTGACGCCCGCGGCGATCGCGCCGTGGAGCAAGGTGGCGCAACTGGATTCATCGCACTTCGACGACCGGACCGTATATGCGGCTATCAACCGGCTGCGCGTGGACGACATGAAACCGCACGCCTGGCGCACGCACGATGGCGGGGCGACGTGGAAGGAGATTGTGCGCGGGCTGCCGGAGGGTCCGGTGAATGCGGTGCGCGAAGATCCGGTGCGGCGGGGCCTGCTGTACGCCGCAACAGAGCTGGCGGTTTATGTTTCGTTCAACGATGGCGACGATTGGGAGCCGCTGCGGCTGAATATGCCGCACACGTCTATCCGCGACCTGGTGGTGAAGGACGACGACCTGGTGGTGGGAACGCACGGGCGCGGCTTCTGGATTCTGGACGATATTTCGCCGCTGCGGCAAATGACCGCGGAGATCGCCGCGGCAGGCGCGCACCTGTTTGCGCCGCGGGAGACGATTCGCTGGCCGCGCGATACCAACACCGATACGCCGCTGCCGCCGGAGGAATCGGCGGGCAAGAATCCGCCGGATGGCGCGATCCTTTATTACTATTTGAAGAATGCCGCCGCGGGGCCAGTGACGCTCCAGATCTTCGATAGCGCGGGGAATGCCGTGCGGACGTTCTCGAGCACGGATAAAGCGCCGGCGATTCCCGCCAACCTCAACCTTCCGACGTATTGGCTGCGGCCGTTCCAACCGGTGGCGACCGGTGCCGGAATGCACCGGTTCGTGTGGGACCTGCATGGTCCGCCGCCCGCGGCCGGGGGTCGCGAGGAGCCTTCGATTGCGGCCATTTATCGGGATACGCCGCTGACGGAGGGCGAATGGCTGCCGGCGGGGAACTATACGGTGAAGCTCACGGTGGCGGGCCAGACGCAAACGCAGGCGCTGGTGGTAAAGCCGGATCCGCGGCATTGATCCTGGCGGTCTTTCGGGCTCTCGGGAAGGCCGTGCGGCGAGACCTGGGAACGCTCGGGTCGCTGACGGTGAACAATTTTTCGCTGTTCGTGGCGCTGATGATTTACGGCGCCACGGAGAGCGGAATGGAACCGAAGAGCTCGTACCCGTTTCTGCTGCTGCTGGGGTTCTTGCTGCTGTTTCCGATGTCCTCGGATCCGCTGGCGAAGGCGCCGCCCGAGCGGCTGGCGCTGTGGCCGCTTTCGCCGCGGCAGCGATTGGTGCTGCGCCTGGCAAGCCTGTTGTTGAGCCCGGTGACGTGGCTGACGTTGTTTCTGCTGTGGAAAGCCGCGCCGTCACTGGCCCTGCTATTTCTGGTTGTGGCCGTGGCCATTCAGGCGCTGCTGGCGTTTTCACGGCACTATTTCCCGCCGGTGCCTTGGGTGCCTCCGTTGCGCGGACGCCAAGGCGGACTGGTGCGCAACAATCTGCGGCAGATGCTGACGGTGCTGGATCCGTACCTGGCGCTGGTGCTGAGCGCGGGCGGGTGGGTGTATCGCGTTGCCGGGCGGGCGCCGGACGCGGAAGCGTTCCCGATCTTCGCCATCCTGGTGGGGTTGGCGCTGAGCACATACGCACAGTGCCTGTTCAGCCTGGATTCGGCATCGGGGATCACGCGCTATCACCTGATGCCCTTGCGGCCGTGGCGTGTTCTGATGGCGAAGGACGCAGCATTTCTGGGGATTCTGCTGGTGCTGGTGCTGCCCCTGGATGCGGGGGTGGGGCTCACCTTCGGAATGATCGCGCTGGCTATCGGACACTGGCCAAGCGTGCGAAAGCGGCTGCCGCTGCGGAGGTGGCGCTTCGCGGGAGGGCATGTGAAGTATGGCGCGGCGCAGGTGGTGGCGGGTACCACGCTGGCGATGGCGGAGAAGCAGTTCGGCGCGGTGTTTCTGGCGGTCGCGCTGGTCTGCCTGGCGATTTCGTATGTGCCGGCAGGGCGGGCTTTCGAGGTGGGGGCGATGTTTGTTGCGCCATCGAACAAATTGTGATCTCTTATTCCTATGAGTCTTCCGCGTCCCACGTCAGGATTTTCCCTTCTTGCGGCAGTCGTGTTTGCGGCCGGTTTGTCAGCCCAGAGCACAGTCGACACAAAGAATTGGACCGCTGCCGAAGATCACCAGAACATGATGGATCAGCTCGGCATCAAGGCGCTTCGCCCGGGTCCGAGCGGTAATGAAAGCGCGCCGAACCACGCCAACTACGACGAGGCGACGGCGAATCCATATCCGAATCTGCCGGACGTCCTCACGCTCAAGAACGGCAAGAAAGTAACCACGGCCGCGGTGTGGTGGAATCAGCGGCGGCCCGAAATTGTGGAAGACTTCGAGCGTGAGGTGCTTGGGCCGAATCCCCAAGAACGTTCCGAAGGTGACCTGGGAGGTCACGAAGACCGCCGAAGCCAAGGTCGGCGGTCATCCGGTGATCGGAAAGCAGCTTCTGGGCCACGTGGACAATTCGTCGGACCCCGATATACAGGTCGACATCCAGATGACGCTGGTGGTGCCGGCGGACGCGAAGGGGCCGGTGCCGGTGATGATGATGTTCGGCGGACGCAGCATTCCCGAGGTCGCATTTCCCGGCGCCGGTATTTCCCGGGCGCGGTGGACCGGCGGGACGAGGCGCGCGCGGCGCGGGTCGCGGACCCGTGGGTCCTCCCGCGAACGCCGATCCGCCGGCGACCGAGCAACTGATCGCCGATGGCTGGGGATTCGCCTCCATCAACCCGAATAGCATTCAGGCCGATAACGGCGCCGGCTTAACCAAGGGAATCATCGGACTGGTAAACAAAGGCCAGCCGCGCAAGCCCGACGACTGGGGCGCGCTGCGGGCATGGGGTTGGGGCGCGTCGCGCGGCCTCGACTACCTCGAAACCGATAAAGCCGTGAATGCGAAACAGGTGGGAATCGAAGGCGTCTCGCGCTACGGCAAAGCCGCCCTGGTGACGATGGCGTTCGATACGCGTTTCGCGGTGGTGTTGATCGGCTCTTCGGGCGAGGGCGGAGCGAAGCTGCATCGGCGCAACTGGGGTGAGGCTGTCGAGAACCTGACCGGCACCGGCGAATATCACTGGATGGCCGGGAATTTCCTGAAGTACGGAGCATCCGAAGCGACTTTCGGCAGCAAGACGGCGGGCGACCTGCCGGTGGACGCTCACGAACTGATCGCGCTGTGCGCGCCGCGCCTGACCTTCGTCAGCTACGGCGTGCCGGAGAAGGGCGACGCGAAGTGGCTCGACCATCAGGGCAGCTTCATGGCCGCCGTGGCCGCGCGAGCCGGTATTCCGTTTGCTGGGCGCGAAGGATCTGGGCGTTACGGCGGACTATCACACCGCCAAGATGCCGCCGGTGAACGACGGGCCTGCTGGACGGGCAGCTTGCGTGGCGGCAGCACGACGGCGGACACACCGACGCGCCCAACTGGAAATACTTCATTCCCTGGGCCGACAAATTCCTGCACCACACGGGTCCGGCGGCTCGCCCGTGAGGATGATCCTGGCCGGCATGGCGATGATTTCGCTGCTGCCGGCGCAGACGGTTCCGGCCGACCAGCCAGCGGCGAGGACGGACAAGAATTCCCAGATGGCGCATGAACAGCTTCTCGCCAAAGCCAAACAGGGCCGCATCGACGTCTATTTCGAAGGCGATTCCATCACGCGCCGGTGGGGCGCCACGGACTATCCGGCAGTTGCTGGAGAACTGGAAAAAGAATTTCTTCGGATGGAACGCGGCGGATTTCGGATGGGGCGCCGATCGCGTCGAGAACATCCTCTGGCGGCTGGAGAACGGGGAGTTGGATGGCGTCAATCCGAAGGTGATCGTGCTGCTGGCGGGGACGAATAATGTCGGCAGCAGAGTTCCGCCCGAAGGCATCGACGGCGCCGTGGCCAATGTGACGAGGGGCCTTGCAGGCGGTGGTGCGCGTAATGCAATCGAAGGCGCCCGAACGCGGTGATCGTCCTGATGGGGATCTTTCCGCGCAACGACAATATGGCGGTCATGCCAGAGATCGAAGGGATCAACGCCAACCTCGCGCGGATGGCGGACGGCCGGAAGGTCCGGTATCTGAACATCAACGATCAGCTCGCCGACCATGACGGCAGACTTCACGACGGCATGATGAACGCGCGCGACAAGCTGCATCCCGGCGCTGCAGGGGTACCAGGTCTGGGCGGATGCGCTGAAGCCGATGCTAACGGAATTGCTCGGGCCGCCGGCGAGCGAAGACCACGCGCCTCCGCCCACTGGCGATCCCTCGGCGCGCCGGTGAAGCGCGCGAACTACTCGGTTCGCAGTGCGTCGGTGGGGTTCACGCCGGAGGCGCGGTGCGCGGGGATGAGAGCGGCGCAAAAACCCGCCGAACCCAACAGCAGGATGGCGATGGCGGTGGCGGCAGGGTCGGAGAGCTTCACGTCGTAGAGCTGCGATTCCAGCAGCCGGCCCAAAGTCCAGACAAAAGGCAGACCGATGGCGAGCCCTGAAACCATCATCACCAGCGCGTCGCGGAGCACCAGCCAGATGGCGGACCATCGCCGGGCGCCCAGGGCCAGCCGGATTCCGATCTCGCGCGTGCGTTGCGTTACGACAAAAGACATCACGCCGTACAGGCCGACAATCGAGAGCAGCAGCGCGAGTATGCTGAAGCTTCCCGAAAGCGCGGCCAGCATGTGCTCGGTATTCAACGATCGATCGACCTGTTCCTCCACCGTGCGGAGATCGGAGAGCGGCAGGGTTGGATCCACGCCGCGAACGATCTCCTGAAGCGGCCGGAAGGCGGATTCCGGGGTTCCGCGAACCTTTATATAGAACCTGCCCCCGGCACCCTGGCCCTCGAAAAACGGGAAATAGGCCTGCTCGGATTCGTCGCGAAGCCCGCGGTAATTGAAGTCGGACATCACGCCGACGATTTCGATATATGGCTTGGCATCGGGTCCGGAGCAATCGCAAATACGCGCGCCGAGGGGATTCCGCCCGCCCAGGTAGCGCTTCACGAACGCCTGGTTCACAATCGCCGAGCGCCAGGCTGGGTCGCCTGAACCGCGGTCGTCACGCTCATCGAAGTTGCGCCCCGCGACGAGCTTTATGCCCATGGTGGAAAAGAATCCGGGTGTGACGGCGTTCAGATTCACATCGCGGTCGGTCGAAATCCGACTGCCGGCAAGGATGGTCATTTCATCGTTCCAACTTCCGCCGGTGAGCAAGGGGAATTGGACGATCGCGGACGACTGTGCGATTGGGGAATGCCGGATCGCCTCCCCAATGCGGCGAATCAGCCGGCTTCCTTCGGATGGAGAGTAGCCGTTGCGCACAGGATTCACGCCGAAAGAGACCAGGCTCGACGTGGCGAAGCCCGGCCCTTTGGCCATGAGCGCATCCAGAGTCCGGACAAACAAAGCCGCTTCCACGACGAGCGTGAACGTCAAAGCAATCTGCGCGGTAACAATAATCTTTCGCAGCCGGGCACTCCCGAATGCCGTACCGCTGCGTTCTCCGAGCGACGCCGCCAGCGAACGCCTGCCGGCCTGCCAGGCGGGAGCGAGACCGCTGCCGAGACCGGCGATCACACTGGCCGCCAGGGCAAAGAGGAGAAGGGGCCCGTCGATTCCGGCGTGCAGTGCATTGGCCGCGGTGTCGTGCGGGAGGAAGGCGATCAGAGCTCGCACGGCAAACGGAGCCGCGGCGGTCCCAAGCAATCCGCCCGCGAGCGCGATCAGCAGGCTGTCAGCCAGAAGCTGACGTCCCAATCGCCCACGCGATGCGCCCAAGGCAAGCCTCACGCCGATTTCACGATCGCGGGCCGTCCCGCGCGCCAGGAACAGGCCGGAGACGTTCAAACAGGCCAGGCCCAGCAGGACCGCGGTCACAACGAACAGCACCCACAGGGGTTCGGCCAGGCGCCGCCGCAATCCTGAATGGCCTTGCGGCGCCGCGGTCAACGTCAGCGAGGAATTGAGGAATGCGCGCCGTCGCTCCGCGGTGATGACCGGGAATCCAACGCGGCGCATGTCCTCCTGGAGCATCGCTTTGAACCACGGCTGCAGACCCGCCTGCGCCATCTGCAGCGACATACCTGGATTCAGGCGGCCCAGCACCTGCATCCAGCGCGTACGTCGATCCAGAAGAGCCTCGAAGCCCGGAATCGCCTGCGCCGACATCGACGCGGGAATCCAGAGCGAGGGGACTTGGCCCACATCGATGCCCTGGAAGGTGGAAGCAGCGACGCCGATGATGGTAAAGGGATGACGATTGACCAGCACGGTGCGGCCGACTACGCCGGGAGCGCCTCCCATGTTCGTCTTCCAGAAACTGTAGGAGAGCACTGCCACGGGATTCGCGTCCGGCGCGCCATCATCCTCGGGGGTCAGGACGCGCCCCAACGCCGGGCCGACACCGAGCACCGGGAAGTAGTTGCCGGAGACAATTTCCAGAGTCGCGGGGCGATAATCGCCGCCCGTGGAGAGATTGACGGTGGTGAGCGCGCGGCAGAATACGCCTTCAAAAAGCCGCTTCTGCTGGTCCAGATCGCGGCAGATTGGGTACGACAGGAGATTCCAGGTTCCGAAGCCGTTCGCAACCTGATCGCCTTTCCAATCGATCAGCACGAGACGTTCGGGCTGGCGGACCGGCAGCGCGTGCAGCAGCACCTGGTCCACCAGCGAGTAGATTGCCGTGGTGGCTCCAATGCCGAGCATGAGCGAGAGCACGGCGGTAATCGTAAATGAGGGCGTACGGAGAAACGATCGCGCGGAGAAACGGAGATCGTATGCGAGATCGCGCAGCCACCGGGTCAGCCAGACGTCTCGCACTTCCTCCTGGATTTGCGCCACGCCGCCGAGTTCCAGAGCGGCCTGGCGGCGAGCTTCGCTGGCGGGGAGGCCGGATCTCTCCAGATCCAGGATTCGCCGGGACAAGTGATAGCGCAACTCGCGCTCCAGGCCGCTCTCCAGACTCCTGCGGCGGAACCAGTTCGCCAGTTGTATCATGTTTCCCTGCCCTCATTGAAAATGAGTCGAACCGCTCCGGCCAGGCGCGCCCAACTGTCTTTTTCGGCTGCGAGCTGTTTTTTTCCGGAGGCCGTTAACGAGTAGAATTTGGCCTCCCGCCCGGTCTCTGATTGTTTCCATTCGGCCCGGAGCCATCCCTTGAGTTCGAGCCGGTGCAGCGCGGGGTAGAGGGAGCCCTGATTCACCTGGACCACCGAGCGCGAGATCTGTTCCAGCCTTTGGGCGATGCCGTAGCCGTGCGCCGGATCGAGCGAGACGATCTGCAGAATCAGCATGTCCAGGGTGCCTTGCGGAATGGGAAAACGCGAGGAAGACGTCAATGCCTCAACCTTCTACCGGTCAGCATACAACATCATAGGTCGAAGGTCAAGGTATGACGATGGCGGTATGACGATGGCGGTATGAGATGGCGGCGAATTAACGACGCCCGGGAAATCGCCATGATGCGGGCAAGCGGCGGTCCGCAGGGCTGGTAGCGCCTTCCCTGCCCTCGGCGACTTTCGCTTCCATCGCCATCACGCACCAATCGAAGGCCAGAATGCGGCCCAACGAGCCGGTGGATTCCCACCGGCGCCGTAACGCAGCTACGGCGATGCGGACAGACGTGTAAAAGCGATTGTCAAGCCGTATAGGATAATGTCCGCATGAAGATGCTGCTGTGGGTAGGGCTGGGTGCCGCGGTGTGCGCCGGCCAGACGGTGAAGCCGGTGCCGCCGGCGGGCATTGAAATTTCCGCGCAGGATCGGGCGGAGTTGCGAGCGGGGCTCGACCATTTGCGCGGAGAGATCGAAAAGCTGCACGGCAATGCGCTGCTGCCGGACGTGGAGATCTACAGCGAGGCGGTGCGGTACGCGCTGGAGTACAACGAATTCTTCAATGCCGGCGAGATCGCCAAGGCGCGCACGCTGTTGCAGCATGGCGAGGAGCGGGCGCGGGAGTTGGCCGAAGGGCATCCGGCGTGGACCACGGCGACGGGACTGGTGGTGCGCGGCTACGTTTCGAAAATCGACGGCAGCGTGCAGCCGTACGGGCTGGTGGTGCCGCCGTCGTACTCGCCGAACGCGCCGCATCGATGGCGGCTGGACACGTGGTTTCACGGCAGAAGCGAAACCCTGAGCGAAGTGAATTTCCTGGCCGACCGGGAACGCAACGTGGGTGAATTCGCGCCGCGCGATACCATCGTGCTGCACCTTTACGGCCGCTTCTGCAACGCCAGCAAGTTCGCCGGCGAGGTGGACCTGTTCGAGGCGCTGGACGCAGTAAAGCGGCATTACGCCATCGATGAAAACCGCATCCTGGATCGCGGATTCAGCATGGGCGGGGGGACGGCGTGGCACGTGGGCACGCACTATGCCGGAATGTGGGCGGCGGTAGCACCGGGCGCGGGCTTCAGCGAAAGCGAACAGTTCCTGCACCTGACCCTGACCGGTCCCAAAGCCCCGCCAGAGTGGGAGCAGACGCTGTTCCATCTTTACGACGCCAGCGATTACGCGCTGAACCTGACGAACACGGCGACGGTGGCGTACAACGGCGAGATCGATCCGCAAAAGCAGGCTGCGGACGTAATGGAGCGCGTGATGGCCGAACTGGGGATGCGGCTCACGCGAGTGATCGGGCCGGGGACGGCGCATCGCTACCACCCGCAGTCGAAGGTGGAGATCGAGCGAATGCTGGACGCGATTGCGGAGCGTGGCGCCGACCCATATCCGCGCGCAGTGCACTTCACCACTTGGACCCTGGCCTACAACCGGATGAAGTGGGTCACCGTGAATTCGCTGGTGCACCACTGGCAGCGGGCGCGGATCGACGCGGAGATGGCGGGCGACAGCGCGGTGAACGTGGCTGCCAGCAATGTGGACGGCTTCAGTTTGGAGATGGGTCCTGGCGGGTGTCCGCTGGATGTGGCGCACAAGGTGACGGTGACGATCGACAGAGAGAAGGTGACGGCGGCGACCCCGGGATCGGACCGATCGTGGCGGGCGGACTTTCAGAAAGTAGAGGGCCACTGGGTGGAAGAGAAAGCGGCGGCGGCGAATGCCCTGCACAAGGTGCACGGGTTGCAGGGACCGATCGACGATGCTTTCCTGGACAGCTTTATTTTCGTCACGCCCACGGGCACGCCACTGGCACCGGGAGTGGCGCCTTGGGTGGATGCGGAGCAGAAGCGGGCCATTACCGAATGGCGCCGGCAGTTCCGCGGCGAAGCGCGGGTGCGCGCGGACAAGGACGTGACGGCGGAGGACATCGCCGGAAGCAACCTGGTGCTGTGGGGCGATCCGGGAAGCAACCGGGTGCTGGGGCGAATCGCCGGCAGCCTGCCGGTGAAATGGACCGCGGAGAGTGTTGTATTGGGCGGCCATACGTATTCCGCGCAAACGTGCGCGCCGATTTTGATTTATCCGAATCCGCTGAATCCGCGGAAATACGTGGTGCTGAATAGCGGATTTACGTTCCGCGAGCGGGCATATCTGAACAATGCCGACCAGACTCCAAAACTGCCGGACTACGCCATTGTGGACACCAGCACACCGCCCGACGCGCGGTGGCCGGGGAAGATTGTACTGGCGGGATTTTTCGACGAAGGGTGGGGGTTGCGATGAGGATGCTTCTCATTGGCTTTCTCGCCGTCGCCGGGGTGCTGGCGCAAACCGCGGTGCGGCCGGTGAAGCCGGTGCCTCCGCCGGGTATCGAGATTTCGGCCGGGGATCGGGCCGAATTGCAGGCCGGGCTGGATCACCTTCGCGGAGAGATCGCCAAACTGCACGGCAATCCGCTACTGCCGGATGTGCAGATCTACAGCGAGGCGGTGCGCTTCGCGCTGGAGTACAACGAGTTCTTCAATGCCAACGAGGTGGCCAAGGCACGGACGCTGCTGGCGCACGGAGAAGAGCGCGCCCGTGAGCTTGCCGAGGGTCATCCGGCATGGACCACGGCGACGGGGCTGGTGGTGCGCGGATACGTTTCGAAGATCGACCAGAGCGTGCAGCCGTACGGACTGGTGGTGCCGCCTTCCTACTCGCCGGATGCGCCGCATCGCTGGCGGCTGGATTTGTGGTTTCATGGGCGCAGCGAGACGCTCAGCCAGGTCAACTTTCTGGCCGATCGGGAACGCAACATGGGCGAATTCGCGCCGCGCGATACGATCGTGCTGCACTTGTACGGGCGGTATTGCAACGCCAGCAAATTTGCCGGCGAGGTGGACCTGTTCGAGGCGCTGGACGCGGTGAAGCGGCAGTACGCCATCGACGAGAATCGCATACTGGATCGCGGGTTCAGCATGGGCGGCGCTAGCGCCTGGCACATTGGCGCGCACTATGCCGGGCTGTGGGCGGCAGTGGCGCCGGGCGCGGGTTTCAGCGAGAGCGAGCAGTACTTGAAGCTCAAGCTCGGACACCGTGCCGTCCTGGGAGCAGAAGCTGTTTCACTTGTACGATGCCACCGATTACGCGGCGAACCTCTACAACACCTCCACCATCGCCTACAACGGCGAGATCGACCCGCAGAAGCAGGCCGCGGACATGATGGAGCATGCCATGGCCGAAGAGGGGCTGCGGCTGATTCGCATTGTGGGGCCGCAGACGGCGCACAAGTATCATCCGGAATCGAAGGTCGAGCTGGTGCAAATGCTGGACGCGATTGCGGCGCGCGGCCGCGATCCGTACCCGCGCAAGATCCGCTTCACCACGTGGACTCTGGCGTACAACCAGATGAACTGGGTGACTATCGACGGACTGGCGCAGCATTGGGCTCGCGCGCGCGTGAATGCCGAAATTACGGGGGATGCCGCGGTGAACCTGGAGACCTCCAACGTCACTGCGCTCACGCTGGCGATGGGGCCGGGCGGGTGCCCGCTGGACCTGGCACGCAAGCCGGCGATCGCCATCGACGGCCAGAAGCTGAGCGTACCGGGGCCGATGAGCGACCGCTCCTGGACGGTGCACCTGCGGCAAAGCGGCGGCCAATGGGAGGTGGCGGAGACGGCGGCGGCCGCGGGTCTGCACAAGATGCACGGGCTACAGGGACCGATCGACGACGCGTTCCTGGATCGATTCCTTTTCGTCTCGCCGACCGGCACTCCGGTGGCGCCGGCGGTGGCAGGCTGGGTGGCGTCCGAAGAGAAGCGCGCGATCTCCGAATGGCGGCGGCAGTTCCGCGGCGAAGCGCAGGTGCGTGACGACAGGGACGTGACCGACGCCGATATCGCGCAGAGCAACCTGGTGCTGTGGGGCGACCCGGGCAGCAACCGGGTGTTGGCGCGCATCGCGGACAAACTGCCGGTGCAATGGACCGCCGCCGGGCTGGTGATGCACGGCACGCGATATCCCGCGACGCTGCGCGCCGGTGCTGGTGTATCCCAATCCGCTCAATCCGAAAAAGTACGTGGTGCTGAACAGCGGCTTCACTTTCCGCGAGGCCGACTATGCCAGCAACGCCATGCAGACTCCCAAGCTGCCGGATTACGCGATTGTGGATACGTCCACGCCCGCGGGAACGAAATGGCCGGGTAAGATCGTGCAGGCCGGCTTTTTCAACGAGGACTGGCAATGGTAAAGGACGCCGCCCCGTCCGCCGAACTTAAAGGGCGCCATGCTTTCGCAGCACCTCCGCAATATCCTGTAGGTTCTTTTCCAGCGCCATGGTGAGCGGCTTTTTCCCCAAGGCGTCCTCCTGATTAGGATCCGTCACGCCTTCCTTCAGAAGCCACGTGGTCATCTGCAGATTCCCGTCGCGAACGGCGGCACTCAGGGACTGATTGAAGTCCCGCGGACGCGCTTTGATGTGTGGGTTCAGCAACTCGGCGATTCTCGTGTCGCCGCTGATTGCGGCATGGTACAGCAGGCAGTAGCCGTGGGGCCCGCGCGCGTTCACCACGGCTGCGTCGGCCGCCACCATCGCGGCGATCACATCCTTTTCACCGAGCATGGCCGCGCAGAAGGCGTCGATGCGAGCGCCTCTCTCCAGCAGAAATCGCGCCATCTTTCTGCTGCCAACGTGGGATGCACCGTCAAGACCGGTCTCCCAATCTCCTCCTCCCCAGTCCCAGGACGCATAGACAAGCTTCGGATCGCGGTCCACCATGGCTGTGACCTTCTCTAAGTTCTCGTCCCGGTGAGCTAACCCGACGAAGGAGGCCACCAGGTCCAAATCCTGGCGCGGTCTCCGCTTGGGCTCCGGACGAACCGCGCCGGGCGGGGCCGGTTGGGCCGCGGACTGCGCCCCCGCTTGATCCTGTTGACCGTAGGCGTACGCGGCTGCCGGAACCAGGAGTCCGAGAGCCAGGCGCCGCGTTGCATTGATTGAGAGTGCGTCGTTGATCATGTTCCCTATTTGGCGCGGCGGGGAAGCTCGAATCCAGGCATCGCGAGCTTATTTTTTGCTTATCGCCTAACAGCTTTGTTTAGAATTGCCTGGGCATCATTGTTAAGGCTCCAGGCACCGGTTACCAGACCGGCGCCATGCTTATAATCGAAATCATGCAGCCAGGCACGCCGGCGTCAGGGGCCGTCAAAAGGTTTGGCATTTTCGAACTCCACGAATCCGCCGGCGAACTGCGACGCAACGGAACGCTGGTCCATCTGCCGCCGCAACCGTTTCAGATTCTGAAGCTGCTCATCGATCATGCCGGCGAGATTGTGGATCGCGACCGCATCCGGCAGGAAATCTGGCGCGAAACGGCGGTGGATTTCGACCGCTCCTTAAATGTCGCCATCGCACAGATCCGGTCCGTTTTGAATGACGATGCAGCCAGTCCCCGGTTCGTCCAGACCGTTCCGCGTCGGGGATACCGTTTTCTGGCGGACGTCGATGCCGGCGCGCCTAAAGTTGTTCATGCGGCCCCGCGTTCCTGGCGGCTGGCGGCTGCGATCGGGCTGGGATTGGCAATCGCAGCTTTACTTTCGGCTGGCGCGTTCCGGTACTGGCGAGCCTCCACCGGCCCAGTCCGGATTGCCGTCCTGCCATTCGACAAACTTTCGCATGATTCGGCGGATGTCGCCTGGTCGGAGGGAGTGTTCGATGACTTGTTGACGGAGTTAGGTGGAATTCAGCCGCAGCCGCATCGAAGTAATCGGCCGCAGGTCGGTATACCAGGTTACCGCGCGTGGGCCGGGCAGCATTCGGGATTTGGGCAAGCGATTGAACGTGAACTATATCCTGGAATCCAGTATCCGCCGCGAGGGAAACTCTCTTCGCATTGCCGCGCGCCTGGTGGACAGCGGCACGGAAGCTGTCCGGTGGTCGGGCACTTTCGCACAGGACGGTTCGACCCCTGCCTTTGAGGAAACCGTGGTGGCCCGCGTTTCCGCCGGAGTCCTGACCACCTTGTTTCCCGCGGCTTCCCCGGTCCACCATGTATCCGTTTGCCGGGATAGCGAAGACACCTTTGAGACAGGGCGAATGTTGGTGAACCGCGGAGGCTTGAAGGATCTGGAGGCAAGCCTCGCTCTTTTTCAGAAGGCCGGCTGCGCCCCGGCGAGCGCGGAAAAGGCCGATGTCCTTGTGCGTTTGGCTCGAACAGGAAAGGCCTCCGCTAACTGGGAGGCCGCCCGTTCGGCGGCGCAAACGGCGCTCGCGGCCGATACCAACCTCGCACTGGCACATCTCGCTATGGGGAACGTCGCATTCTGGCACGACTGGAACTGGCCGGTAGCGCAACGCGAGTTCCAGGAAGCACTGAGGATCAACCCCAGCAATCCCGACGCGCATCACGATCTCGCATGGCTGCAAACGGCTTTGGGCTTGCGCGGTGGCGCCGGGGCATCGCTCGAAACCGCTATCGCGATCGATCCTCTATCGGCCAGGACTCGCATGGACTCCGCGTGGCTGTTCCTCCAATTGGGCCAATTTCAGCGCGCCGCGTCAGAGGCCCGCCGCGCCCTCGAACTCAATCCAGGCCTGAACGAAGCGCGCTTCTGTATCTCTCGCGCGCTACTTTATGCAGGCGATGTAAGATCCGCCGTGGAGGCGCTGAAGCCGTTGATCCCGCAATCCCTCATCGCCGAAACCGCGGCTTTATCGCCCGAAAAGGCGATGCATCGTCTGATTGAGTTTGAAGCCGCCAGCGAAAAATCGGATTCCTACCAGCGGGCCTGGCAGCTTGGTCTTCTCGGCTCTCGTTCGGAAGCGCTCACCGCTCTCGAAGCCGGTTTTGCGGAGCGGAATCCGATGATGCCGCTGATCGCCGCCGATCCGGCTTTCCGAACAATACGCGAGGAACCGCGCTTCCGAAAGCTCATCAGCCGGATGGGGCTGTAATTCCTCTCGCCAGTTCATTGAATGTGAGGGGAAGCGAATTCGGATCCGCTGCGGTCCGTATCCTTGAGGCCCCCGGAGGTCAGCAGGCGGAGCAGAATATCTTTCGCCAGCGTATGCTCCTCGACAAAGTCCACACCGGCGGCGGTCAGCGAGAAATCCGCGCCCTGATCCATCTCGACATATCTCTTCTGCTTGAGATACCAGAGCGTGAACTCCAGGTATTCGCGCGGAATCGACATCATCTCTTCGAGTTCCATCAGGGCAATAGCGGGATGGTCGGGGGACCGGCGCCGCTGCGCATATAGCAGGCAGAGGACACCGAGGCGCCGGTTCACTTCGCCTTCTTTTTCGTCGACGAAAGCGCGCGCCTGGAAGAGGGCCAGAGGACGGTGCCGGGCGGAGCCGCGCAACTGGTCATACTCGGCTCGCCGGGCGGGGTCGCTAAGTACCCGGTAGGCTTCCGACAGGAGCATGAAGCGATCGGGATTTCCGCTGTCGGGGTTATCCGGATGGAAGCGGGCGGCCATAATCCGGTAGACGCGGTGAATGGTCTCCATGTCGGCCTTCTGGCTCAGTTGCAGAACTTCGTAATAGTCGATGCCCTGCTCGGCTTCGTTGGCCGCATGGCGGCTGCCGCTGGTGAATTGCACTCCGATGCGGTACATACCGTTCTCCGCAACGCAGTAGCGCACGATGGCTTCGATAGCCGAACCGTAGGGTGGAATGTCCACGCAGACCGGACTGCCGGGCTCGATCCAAACAGCGCTATGTACGCGCATTCCGGATTCGGATGCGTCGCGAGCCCGCGGCCTGGTGGTGTGCACCTGGCCGGAGGCATCTTCCCAGAAGAAGACCGCCTCGTAATCGACCGGTACGCGAAAGTGTTGGCGTTTAATTTTCTGCATCCAGCATTCTCCAGTTTGCGAATTGCCGCACAGGCGGCATGGCCGGAACCGGCGGACGCGAAGAGGCGAACCGCAATACCGGCGCGGTGGGATGGAAGCGAGGTACCAGCGCGAGCTCGACGAGATTGCCGGCCTCTATTTTCGGAATGCCCATGCGGATGGCTCCGGCGGCGGCCTCACGGACGCCAGGGTCGCCGTCGGCCAGACCGCAGAGCACCGCGGCCTGATTTTCGCGTGTAGCGGGCAGATACGGCAGGAGGCGCATCAGTTCCAGCCGGACCGCCGTGTCGCGGTGTCTCGCCAGGGTTCTCACGTCGGTCAGAGGAAGGGCGCGCTCCCAGGAGACCAGCATTTTCAGAACGTCCAGTGGATTGGGCGCCCGCAGGGCGTTGGGAATGGCTTCTTCGCACAATAGAATGGCGTGTTGGGAGAATTCGGCGGCGAAAGCGTCGCGCACGGCGGGCCCGGCGTCCATGGCTACCTGGAAGACTCGCGTGACTTCCGCGGGATCGCCGCCGGCCAGCAAAGTGCGCGCGGCATCCAGGCGAATCTGCTCGTCGGGATCCTGGGAGGCTTTGGCCACAACGTCGATGACGATGCGCCTCACCGGCTCGCAGTAAGACAACGCGGAGATGTAGGAGAAGGCCTTGCGACGCTCGGCCAGGTCGGGCGATTGCGCTTCCCACCACCAGTTCTGAACGTAGCCCATGGCGATGGCGAGTTCGCAAAGCTCTTCCCTCTGGCCGGCCACGATGGTCTGGTACTGCAGAATCGTATCGCGCACCTCTGCAGGGTGATCTTTCGCCAGTCCGAGGAGGACGGCGGTGTCGCGGTTGCCGCCCAGATAAACGGACAGCGCGCTGACAATTTTTGGTTGGAGATCGGGAGCGGGCGGCTGTTCTTTACGGCTAAGGGATCCGCCGGACAGCAGCCACGGCAGCGTGAAGACACACGCTATGAAGCAGGCGATCTCGAAAATGCGAAAACCATCTATGCCACTGAGTATCGTCATTGTAAGAGCCTCTTTAAACGAGCCACCAGCTCGAACGGATTGAAGGGCTTTTTGATGTAGTCATCGGCCCCCAGATTGAAGCCGCGAAGAATGTCCCGCTCCTGCCCGAGCGAGGTGAGCATGATCACCCGCGAGGGAATCTTTTCAGCGCGAACCGCCGCCAGCACTTCGAAGCCGTCCATCACGGGCATCTGGACATCCAGCACGGCGGCATGCGGCTGCTCGCTGCGAATCAGGCTCAAGGCGGCGAGCCCGTTGTCCGCGGATTTGCAGGACATGCCGTAGTTTTGCAGAGTGGTTCCCACCAGCGACCGGACGATGTTATCGTCGTCGGCCAGCACGATTCTGGGACAAGCGACGGCGGTGCGCGGCCGGGCCGGCGGATCCGCGGAGGCGGCTGCGAGCGGCTCCGGGGCGATGGAATCACGGCGCGAAAGAGCGAAGGCGATGCGCATCAGCACCTCCTGCGGTTCGGCCCGGCCCACGATGAAATCGGCGGCGCGGGCGCGCACTTCGGAAGGCAGGCCGGTCAGCTCGTTCTGTTCGCCGGTGAACAGGAGTCTCACGGCATGCGGGATGGGTGCGCCGGGTTGCAGCCAAGCGCTCTGGCGGGTTTCAGCGTGGGCGTGCACCAGAACCACGTCGCAATCGGCGACGGCTCCACAGGCCGGATCGTCAGAGACATGGAACAGCCGCGGGCGCGCCTTCACGCGCTCCAGCGCGGCGCACATGGCGTCGGCGGATTGGGCGGCAAAACCTACCAGGCCCACCCGCTTTCCGGCGGTTGCCTCGGCCACGTAATCCGGTATGGGCGCGCTGGCGCGGTCGCTCAGTTCGGAGAAGCTGAGCAGCAGGTCGGTGAGCACCACGCGGAGGGGTGACAGCTCCAGAGGGGCCCGGCGCAGAGCATCTTCGCCCTGCCGCGCCAGGGAGGAAATCTCGGGATGACCCACCAGGCCGGCGGTGCCGACCCATTGATGCAGATGCCAGGCGATGCGCGCCGCGTCGAATGCGGAACTCAGGCTATCGAGCAGGCGGCGGCTTTCCGCGGCGCCTTCCTCCAGGAAGCGGCGGCGCAGGGTATCCATCCCAGGGGATGCTATCAGGCACGCATCATCGGCGGAGGCGGCTGTGGCTTCGGTTTGCGCGGCGGCGGGCCGATCAAGCAATTCCCGAATTCTGGTGGCCAGGGCGGTGGTATCGATGGGTTTGCTGATGTAATCTTCACAGCCGGCCCGGAAGGCGCTGTCCCGATCCTCTTTCCGAACCGAAGCGGTCAAGGCTACTATGCGGATGGTTTGGGTCCGGGGATCCTCTTTGACTCGCCGGGCCATTTCGAGGCCGTTCATGCCCGGCAGTTGGATATCGGCAAGAATGAGTTCAGGGCGGAAGTGAGACAGCATTTGCAAGGCATCTTCCGCGCGTTCCGCGGTGCGGACCTCGTAACCTTCATGAGTCAGCAGAAGACGCATGAGTTTGAGGTTCACCGGTGCATCGTCTACGACTAGGATTGGTGCTCCAGACATGTGAAGAGTATGGCGTGCAGCTCGACCCCATCGAAAGGTCCAGACGTACCGAAAATCTTCACAAAGGGGGTACCGAAAACAGAGGAACGTCCCAAAAACATTCGAACGTACTACCGGGCCGCTGTAGTTGAAAGGGACGGGTCCCGGGTCTTAGGTATGGATGACCACCCGAGCTGCCATTTTTGTACTGGCGCTGGCCGGGACTGCTTACTCCCAGGCGTCTTCTGTCTACACCACCTACATTGGCGACGCCAACACGTGGCGTGTAGCGCGCATCCGCAGCGACGCGGACGGAAACAGCTATGTGGCGGGCAATCGCAGTGCGGGCACGCTTACGGATATGTTCGCGGCGAAGCTGGACGGCAGCGGCAAAATGGTTTGGTTCCTCGCTTTCGGCGGCAACGGGAGCGACATTGTGGGGGACATGGCGATCGATCCCTCGGGCGACCTTGTGCTGGCGGGCAGCACGAGTTCCACCAGTTTCCCGTTGTATCAGGCCATGCAGACCACGCCGGGGCCGGGCTTCGTGGTGAAGCTGGATCCGCGCAGCAATCAGTTTGTTTTTGCGACGTACTTTCCGGCGGCGATCACCGCTGTGGCTGTGGACAGTGCGGGGAATCTCTACCTGACGGGCTCGACGACGTCGGGGGATTTCCCGGTGACGGCGGGACTGCCGGCGGGGGCCGCGGGCGGACTGGTGGGGGGAGTCTCGGCTGCGTTCCTCACTAAACTGTCCGCTGCCGGTGACCGCGTAGTGTATTCGACGCGCATCTCCGGAACCACCAAGAATTGCGGATGCTGCAGCAGTTGTTTCACCAGTATGCGTAACACGGCGGGGGTGGCCATCGCTGTGGACCCGGCGGGAAACGCGTACCTCGCCGGCAATACCGATACTGCCGATCTGCCGGTGACCCCCGGGGTGCTGCTACAGAATGGCACGGGCGCGTTCGTAGCCAAGATTAATGCGGCCGGGACGGCGCTTGACTATCTGACTTACATCGGGCCGACGTTTTATCCGGTTTCTCCCAACACCAATCCGGCGAACCGCGCGACGGCGATTGCGGTGGATGCGGCGGGGGCCGCGTATCTGGCAGGGTCCACTTTCGATCCGGTGTTCCCGGCGACGGCGGGCGCGTACCAGACTACATACGACGGGCCGTCTTCCTTCTCCTATACGACGCCGCCCGACGCATTCGCCTTGAAGCTGAAGCCGGACGGCAGCGGAGTGGTATGGGCGACCTATCTTGGCGGCGCCGGCTCCGATGCGGCGACGTCGATTGCATTGGATGGTTCGGGCGGTGTGTGGCTTGCGGGCACGACAGCATCCGCGGATTTTCCCAACGCGCAGGGATGGTCGCAGGGCGGCGACTTTCTCGCCGGACTCAACGCCGCGGGTGCGGCGCTCCTTTACTCCGCGCGGTATCCGACCGGCACGGTGGCGCAATCGCTCGCCATCGATTCCTCCGGCCTGCTGCATGCGGCGGGCAGCGGGGGAATGGTCTCGGCGATTTCGCCGGCGGCGAAGCCCACACCACAGATCTTCGGCATCGCCAACGCGGCATACGGAGCCGCCGGCGGGCAGATGGCGCGGGGCGAGGTGATCTCCATTTTCGGGCCGGGTATCGGACCGGCCACTCCGGTTTCGTACACGCCGACCGCGGCGGGCACCGTGCCGGCGACGCTCGGCGGCGTGCAGGTGACGATGGGCAGTTATGCGCTGCCGCTGCTCTACGTGTCGTCTTCGCAAATCAACGCGGTCGCGCCGTTTTCGCTGTACGGAAGCGCGGCGGGCCTGACCCTTCAGGTGAGCGATAACGGAGTCGCGACGCCGTTGTTTCGGTTCTCATCCATTACCGCCGATCCGGAGATCTTTCAGAATCCGGACGGCTCGGCGGCGGCGGTGAATCAGGATGGCACCATCAACTCGGCGGAGCATCCGGCCAAGACCGGCTCGATCGTTTCCATCTGGGTGACGGGAGTTGGAGTCATTCCGGCGAACTTGCAGGACGGGCAAATCGCGACAGGTGCAAACCCGTTCGTTTGCTGTGTGGTTTATGCCCCTTCGGTGGCGAGCGTGGTGTACTCCGGTTCCGCTCCCGGGACCGTTGCAGGAGTGGTGCAGATCAATTTTCAGTTGCCGCTGTCGTTCTTCACGTCTCCCACGACCGAGGTGGAAGTAGCTGTCGGCGGACAGTATTCGCAACCTGTCACGATCTACACGGCTCAGTGAGTGGAGGGGAGCGTTTTTTCCGCGGCGGCGCGGCCCATGCGGATGCAGTCTGGCACACCGATGCCCTGATAGGCATTGCCCGCCAGGTGGAGGCCCGGAATGGAGGCTACGCGCGTTTCCAGTTCGGCCATATGCTGGGGATGGCCCACGGGATACTGCGCCATGGAGCGGGGCCAGCGGAAAATCCGGCTGAAGCGCGGCGTGGCGGAGAAGCCGGCGATTTCCTGCAGCTCGCTGGTCACCGTGGCCAGGATAGTTTCGTCGGATTCGGCGAGCGCCGCGGCGTCTCCGGCTCCGCCCAGGAAGCAGCGCGCCACAATCTTGTCCGTCGGGCACGCGATGCGAGAACTTGGTGCCGATCCAGGTGCAGGCCACCAGGCGGCGCCGCTCCTTTTTGGGCACCAGGAATCCGAAGCCGACCGGCGGGCGGGCGAAATCGGCGGCATCGAAGCCGAGCGCCACGATCATCGAGGAACTGTAGCCCACGCCGCCCAGCAGTTCGGCGATGCGCGGGTCCACGCCGGCCAATAGGGTCGCGGCACTGTGCGCTTCACACGCCAGCACCAGGTGTTCCGCGTCCAGCCAATCGCCATTCACTCTTGACACGGAAGCCGGATGCGGTGCGCTCGACGGTTTCGGCCCGCGCCTGGCAGCACCTCCGCCTTGCCGTGGATCGATTCAGCGACAGCGGCGACCAGTTGCCCCAGCCCGCCCTTGAGAGTGCGGAACAGCGGTGGGGCCGGTCCATTGGATTTCGCCTGGGCGCGCGATGCCAGCACGCCGCGCGTCAGGCTGCCGTATTTGCCGGCCAGTTCGACGAAGCGCGGCAACACGCTGGTGACGCTCAACTGGCGCGGGTCGCCGCCGTAGACGCCGGAGAGCAGCGGCTCGGCCAGATAATCCACGGCCTCTTTGCCATAATGCTCCTCGACAAACTCGGCCACCGACTCGTCGCCGGACCTCGGCTTGGGCGCGCGCCACAGCTCCATGCCCATGCGAATCTTGGTGCCCCAGCCCAACAGAGGGGTGGTGACCAGCGGCAGGATCCTGGTCGGGACCATCATCATGAGGCCGTCGGGCAGAGGGACCATGCGGCCGTTCTTGCGGACGAAGGTGACGCGCAGGTGATCGTTGGAGCCGATGACGTCGTCCGCGAGCCCGAGTTCGCGAATCAATTCCAGCGCCGCCGGTTTCGCGGAAAGGAAGCTATCGGGGCCGGCTTCCAGGGTGCAGCCTTCCACCTGTTCGGTCTGGATGACGCCGCCCAGGCGCGGCCGCGATTCCAGGATGGTGGATGCGGCGCCGCCTTTGGCCCGGTAGTACGCGGCGGAAAGCCCGGAGATGCCGCCGCCAATGATCAGGGTCTCAGGCAATGCGATTCGCTCTCACGCTTCGATTGTACCCAAGCAGCTCTCGACGTCTTCCACCCGCTCCGGCGCACTGGGCGCCAGAACAGTCATGCCTGCTTCACGGGCGGAATTCCCGAACCATTTCCACCACGGCCCTCACGTGATCCACCGGCGTCTCCGGCAGAATCCCGTGGCCCAGGTTGAAGATGTGGCCCGGGCCGCGTGCCGGTGCGCTTCAGCAGTTCGTGGACCTTGATTTTCAGTTCGTGCAGCGGCGCGAAGAGCGCCACCGGGTCCAGGTTGCCCTGAATGGCGGAGCGGTAGCTGATGTCCATCCAGGCCTGGTCGATATTGATGCGCCAGTCGACGCCCATGACGTCGCCGCCGGCCGCGTGCAGTTCCTTGAAGAATCCGGAAGCGCCGGTGCCGAAGTGGATCACCGGCACGCCGGTGGACCGGATGCGCTCGATCAGCGCGCGCGAATACGGCGCGGCGAAGCGCACGTAATCGTCCGAACCCAGGGCGCCCACCCAACTATCGAACACCTGGATGGCGCGCGCGCCGGCGGTCACCTGCGAGATGCGCGAAGGGCGCCAGCACGTCCACGATCTTGCCCATCAGCCGGCGCCACAGGGTCTCGTCGCTGTACATCAGCCTCTTGGTGCGGATGAAATTGCGCGAGGCTCCGCCTTCGATCATGTAGCTCGCCATGGTGAACGGCGCGCCCACGAAGCCGATCACCGGGACCTTGCCGGCCAGCGCCCGCACCACCTGCTGGATGGCTTCGCCCACATAGCCCAGCTCGTCGGTGTTGGTGGTGGAGAGCGAATCCACGTCGTCGCGTGGTGCGCACCGGATTGTCGATGACCGGGCCTTCGCCGGCGGCGTAGCGCAGCTTCAGGCCCATGGGTTCGATGGGCAGCAGCAGGTCGGCGAAAATGATGGCGGCATCCACGTCCAGCATCTCCACCGGCTGCAGGGTCACGGTGGCCGCCAGGTCGGGCCGCTTGCAGATTTCCAGAATGCCGTGCCGCTCGCGGATCTGGCGATACTGCTTCATGTACCGGCCGGCCTGCCGCATGAACCACACCGGCCTCACGTCGGTGGGCCGCCGCCGGCAGGCATCTAGAAAACGGCTTGTCATTGGAGCCACGCGCATGGCTGATCCGTCCTGTCTTCGCAAAAGAAAACGCGAAATTCCTTTGGTTTATGCTTCGCCGCCCACTGGCGGCCATTCACGAAATACGGTTTGGCCCACGCCTCGCTGTCGATGGTGCGCGGCGCAATCACCGAAACCGAAACGCTGCCCTGCGCCGGATACCCGGTCCGCGGGTCCATGATGTGGGCGTAGATGTTGCCTTCCGCCCGGAAGAACTTTTCGTAACTGCCGGAGGTGGACATCGACATGTCCTTCAGAAACACCTCCGCCGCGGTCTTGCTCTGGTTCCACGGGTTCTTGATATCGATCGGCCCAGCCTCTGGGCTCGGACGGGCGGCGCGCCCATCCCGTAAATACTGCTGCCCGAACCCGCCACCAGAGCGATCTGGATGCCCTTTTGTCCTCAAAACATCCACCATGCGGTCTACCGCATAGCCTTTGCCGATTCCGCCCGGGTCGAGTTCCACGCCCGGCCGGTCGAACCATACCGTCTGCGCCTGCGGCGTCCAGATGCACGTGCCGGTACCCGACTTTCGTCAGCGCCGCCAGCCACTTCGGCCCGATGCGGCAAGTGCCCGGTGCCTTTGTAAAATCCCCAGACCTTCATCAGGGGGCCGACCGAGATGTCGAAAGCCCCTTCGCTCTCCCGGCTGTACTCCAGGCACGCCGAGAGCAACTGGAACAATTCCGGCGAAATCCGCATGGGCTTCTCCGCCGCATGCCGGTTCACCTGGCTCCACTCGCTTTCCGGCTTGTAGTTGGAGAGCATGTCGTCCAGCCGCCGCGCTTCATCCAACGCGGCATCCGCCGCTGCCTCCAAACTCACCCGGTCCCGGCCATACAACTCGACCGAATAGGTGGAGCCCATGGCGTCGGCGCTCTTTTCCAGGCGCAGCAGAGGACCGTCCGCCGCCGCCGAACGGGTCCAATCCGCCGGAGCCGCCAACAGAAACAAAACTACCACTATTTGTTTGGTTTTAGGGCTGATTTTCAGTCCGGCCACGCGATTTTTTCGCTCGTTTGAGAAGAAAGTCGATGCGACTTTCCACATCCTGGTTCTTATCCTGGCTAAAATGCAACTCAGGGACGTGCCGGAGGGTCAAACGGCCGGCCAGTTCGTGCCGCAGGAACCCGGAAGCGTGCTCCAGGGCCGCCAGGGATTGCTTCTGTTCTTTTTCCGTACCGCGCAGGCCCACTTTGACTGTGGCGTGCTTTCCGTCGGGGCTGACGTGCACATCGATCACGTCCACGGTCAGCAGTCGCGGATCGGCTGTTTCAAAGCCGATCAGTTCCGACAGTTCTTCGCGAACCGCCTCGGAAACCCGTAATGAGCGCCGTTCATCCATGGGAAAGACGGGGGTTGGGGATGGGGGTTGGGGATGGGGGACAAGTCAAAACCGCATTCGAACACCAGGGGTTGGTGGTAGGGGCTGGGGTTGAGGTTGGCGATAAGCGACGCGATGCAGGTTTGGCTAATCCCCAACCCCCAACCCCCATCCCTAATCCCCGTTTTCACAGCCATTCCAGAGTACACTCCGCCACTTCGGGACCCAGCAGCGCGACGGCTTCGTCTTCCACGCTGCGGAGCACTTTTTCGGCGTGGACCTGGTCGCTGGAAACGGTCACAGCGGCCACGGCGGCGCGCTGCCACAAATCCTGATAATCGATTTCCGCCACGGCCACGTTAAACTTGCTGCGCAGGCGATCCTTCAGGCTCTGCACCACGTGCCGCTTCTCTTTCAGCGAGTGCGAGTTTTCGAGCCGCAGCTCCAGCGTCAGAACGCCGACTGTTGCCATTTTTTCAAGATAGGCAGGCGAAACCGTCTGCCTCACCTCTACGCGAACACTTCGTTGGCCACGCGCTCGGTGACGAACGCTTCGATGATGTCGCCCTGCTTGATAGTCGGCATAATTCTCCAGCGTGATGCCGCATTCCATGCCGCTCTTGACTTCGCTCACATCGTCTTTGAAGCGGCGCAGCGAAGCCGACTTTGCCGGTGTAAACCACCACGTTGTCGCGCAGCAGCCGGACTTCGCTCTTGCGCGTGATCGAGCCGTCCAGCACCTGGCAGCCGGCCACGCTCCCGACCTTGGTGATGCGGAACGTCTCGCGCACTTCCGCCTTGCCCTTGTAGACTTCTTTGAACACCGGCGCCAGCAGGCCGCTCATGGCCAGCTTGATCTCGTCGGTCAGGTTGTAAATGATGGTGTGCAGGCGGACATCCACTTTTTCCTGCTCCGCCAGTGCCGCCGCATTGCGCTCCGGCCGCACGTTGAACCCGATGATGATGGCGTTCGACGCCGATGCCAGCAGCACGTCCGATTCGTTGATGGCGCCCACGCCGGAGTGAATCACGCGGATCTTCACCTTGTCGTTGGAGAGCTTCTGCAGCGTCTCGCTGAGCACTTCGGCCGACCCGCCCACGTCGGTCTTGATGATGATGGGCAGTTCCTTGACTTCGCCCGCCTCCATCTGCTTGTGCAGTTGTTCCAGCGTGAGGCGGCTGGATTTGGCCAGTGGCCGCTTCGCGCGCCTTCTGGTCGCGGAAATTCACGATCTGCTTGGCCTTGGCGGTATCGGTCACCACCTGGAAATCGTCGCCGGCTTCCGGCAGCGATTCGAGACCCAGCACTTCCACCGGCGTGGAGGGCTCGGCTTTGCGAATCTGCACGCCGCGATCGTTCTGCATGGCGCGCACTTTGCCGAACACCGATGCCGCAGATGAAGAAATCGCCCACGGCCAGCGTGCCGTTGCGCACCAGCACGGTGGCCACCGGACCGCGTCCGCGGTCGAGTTGCGCTTCGATCACGGTGCCCATGGCCGGACGGCTCGGGTTGGCCTTGAGATCCTGCATATCGGCCACCAGCAGGATCATTTCGAGCAGCAGGTCGAGGTTCTGCTGGGTCTTGGCGGAAACCGGCACCATGACCGTATCGCCGCCCCAATCTTCGGCCAGCAGGCCGCGGTCGGCGAGCTGCTGCTTGATGCGCTCCGGCTGGGCGTCGGGCCTTGTCGATCTTGTTGATGGCCACGATGATGGGCACCTTGGCGGCGCGCGCGTGGTCGATGGCTTCGAGCGTCTGCGGCATCACGCCGTCATCGGCCGCCACCACCAGCACCACGATATCGGTGACTTTGGCGCCGCGGGCGCGCATGCGCGTGAAGGCTTCGTGGCCGGGGGTATCGATGAAGACGATCTTGCGGCCCTTCATCTCCACCTGGTAGGCGCCGATGTGCTGGGTGATGCCGCCGGCTTCGCGCGCCGGCCACGTTGGCTTCGCGGATGGCGTCGAGCAGCGAGGTCTTGCCGTGATCGACGTGGCCCATGATGGTCACCACGGGCGCGCGCCGCTGCAGGTCTTTGGTGTCTTCGGCTTCTTCCACCGCCTGCATGGCTTCTTCTTCGTAGCTGACGGTGGCGGTGGAGGCGCCGAACTCGCGCGCCACTTCGGTGGCCAGCTTGGAATCGAGCGTCTGGTTGATGGTGGCGAAGATGCTGCGGTCCATCAGCTTCTTCATCACCAGCGCGGCCTTCACGTCCAGCTTTTCGGAAAGCTCCTTGACCGTGATGCCTTCGGAGATGGTGATCTCGCGATTGATGGGCGGCGGACCGGCTTCCACCTGGCGGCGCTGCGGCCGCAGGATCTTCTCTTCTTCGTGCCGCTCGCGCGGCTGCGGACGCGAGGGCCGCTTATCGCCGGGACGCCCGCGTGCCGGTTCGACCGGCGGCGGCGCCAGGCCGGGCTCCATGCGGCCCGCGCGAAGTGGGATGCTGCGGGCCGCGGTCCGCCGCGGACGCGCGCCGGAGGCGCAGCCGGGCGCGTACGCCGGGTCTTGCGCGACCATCGGCTGGCCGGGACGAATCGGTCCGCGATAAATCGGCTGGCCGGGCACCGGCGACGCTGGGAGCTTTGGGAACTCCCGGACGCGGCGGCGCGGGCTGCGCCGGCATGGCCGGGCGCGGGAGCGGCTCAGCTTGGCCGCCAGATCGGGACGCGGCGGCACTACCGGACGCGCCGCGGGCTGTCCGGCGAGCGGCCGGCGACGGAGCGGCTGGACGCCGCCGGAGCATCGCGGCGCGCCGGGAGCCGCGCATGGGCGCCTCGGCACGCGGACCTTCCGGGCGGCGCGCTGGACGATGCGGCGGCCGCGGCATGGCGCCGGAGCGGGTCGCGCCGGGACGCGGACGCTACGGCGCTTCCGAAGCCGGACGGGCATCGGCTGGCGCGGTCCGGAGAGAACCTGGCCGGGCCGCGGCGCGGCGTCGCCGGGCCGCGGCAAGGGCTTGGCAGCCGGCGGCGCCGGGCCGGCCCGGCGCAATCACGGCCGCCGGCGGCATGGCGGGCTGGCGGCGGGCGCGGGCGCGGAGGCGGGCGGAGCGGGTTGCGGCGCCGCGGGCGACGCGGCGGTCGGAGCGGCAGGCTTCGCCGGCGGTGTGCCGACGTGCCCACCACGGGCGGATGAATCGGGCGGCCGGCCAGCGGCGGACGGATCGGCAGCGCCGGGCGCCGCGCGTCGCCGGCTTCGGAGCCTCGGTCTCGCGGGCCGGCTCGGCAGCGGCCGGCGGCGCGCTCGGGCGCAGCCTCGGTCGCTGGCTTCGGGTGCCGCTCGGACGGTGCGCTGCCGGCGCTTCCCGGCCGCCTTCCGGCAGCGTGCTCTTCGTGCGCGATGGCTCGTTCGCGGCCGGCTCCGGCTCCGCTTCGGCTTCCAGATCCGGCGACGTCGAAGCCGTAGAGCCGCCGCAGCTTGATGGCCACGTCTTCGTCGATCGAGCTGGAGTGCGTCTTCTTCTCGGTGACGCCCAGTTCGGGGAGCCGGTCCAGGATCTCGTGGGCCTTGACTTCCAGCTCCCGCGCCAGCTCGTTGATGCGAATCTTCTTCATAGATAAAACAATCTACTTCTACACTGCGGAGCGCGCATCCTAACTTGCCGCGACCTCCCGTGTCCTCCGGCCGACCTTCCGGCGATTGTGAGTGGGGGAACCCGCGTCTTCTATCGTACCAGACTGCTCCGCGGTCTCATCACTTTCCGGCTGTTCTGTTTCGGCGGGCGCCTGCGCTTCCGACGGCTCCGCCGAACTTTCCGGCTCTGCCGGTTCTTCCGCCGGCTCTTCGCCGGACCGGCTCGATTCCGCTCGGCCGCAGCTTCCCCGGCTGCGGCTTCGGCAGCCGGCTCGGCAGGCTCTCCGCCGGGCTGTCCTCGAACTGGCTGTAGTAGGCGTTCACCGCCTCCTGGATCTGCTCCACCATCTTCGGCCCGATGCCCTGAATCTCTTCGAGCTGCTCCGGCGTCATGCCGCCCAGCTTCTCGATGGTGCCGACGCCGGCTTCCACCAGCTTCTCCACCACCTTCTCGGCCAGCCCGTAATCGATCAGCACGCGACACCGGCGCGCCCGGCGCCACCAGCGCGGCCATCTGCGATTCCACTTCCTGGCGCTTCTCTTCTTCGCTCTTGATGTCGATCTTCCAGCCCAGCAGCTTGGCCGCCAGGCGCACGTTCTGCCCCTTCTTGCCGATGGCCAGCGAGAGCTGCGAATCGTCCACGATCACTTCCATGTGCTTTTCGAGCGGATCGAGGATGGTGATGCGGCTGATCTTCGCCGGGCTCAGCGCGTGCGTGGCGAAGACCACCGGATCGTCCGAGAACTCGATGATGTCGATCTTCTCGCCGCGCAGCTCGCGGATGATGGACTGCACGCGCATGCCCTTCATGCCCACGCACGCGCCCACGCTATCGACGTCGCGGTCGCGGCTCTGCACGGCGATCTTGGTGCGCTCGCCGGCTTCGCGCGCGCAGCCTTTGATGGCCACGGTGCCGTCGTAGATCTCCGGCACTTCCTGCTCGAACAGGCGCATCACCAGCTCCGGCGCGGCGCGCGACACCAGCACGCCCGGCCCCTTGCTGGATTTATCCACCAGCTCGATCACGCAGCGGACGCGGTCGCCCACGCTGTAGCTTTCCAGGCGCGACTGTTCCTTCTTGGGCAGCGGGCTTCGGTCTTGCCCAGGTCCAGAATGTAGTCCGGCCCTTCCACGCGCTTGATGGTGCAGTTCACCAGCTCGCCGGTGCGGCCGGAATATTCGTTGAAAACGGTTTCGCGCTCGGCCTCGCGCACCTTCTGGAAAATCACCTGCTTGGCGGTCTGCGCGGAGATGCGGCCCAGCGCGTCGGTGTTCTTGGGAATGCGGATTTCGGCGCCGATCTCGGCTTCGGGATTGATGCGGCGCGCTTCCGCCAGGGTCATTTCGTGCGCCGGATCGTCCACCGCTTCCACCACCTTCTTCACCGCGAAAAGCTGAATCGCGCCGGTTTTCGGATCCATGTCCGCCACGTAGTCTTCGTTGGTGCGGAAGTGTTTCCGCGCGGCGATCAGCATGGCGTCCTTGACCGCGTCCAGGACGATCTGCGGATCGATGCCTTTTTCCTTGCTCAGTATCTCGATGGACTGAAAAATCGTTTCCAAAGTGCCCTCTATTTGTCCATGATTGTTCTGGCTGAATGTCTCCGGCGGGTCTACCACTCGAACTTCAGGTTGGCCTTTTCCACCTGGTCGAGGGGAAAGCGCGAATGGTCTTCCCGGCCGCGGTTTCGAGCGCGATGACGCCGTCTTCGAATCCGGCCAGAGTGCCATCCCAATTGCGCCGGCCCTCCACCGGCGTCGCGCAGGGTGATCTTGGCCTTCTTGCCCTGAAACCGCTGATAGTCCTGCGGCTTGAGGAGCTTGCGCTCCACTCCGGGCGAGCTGACTTCGAGCGTGTAGCGGCCGCCCGGAACGACGTCTTCGACGTCCAGAATGGTGCCGACCTGCTGCGAAATCAGCTCGCAATCGCCATGCGTGACGCCCTCCGGCTTGTCGATGGAAATGCGGACAAACCGGTGCTTCCCGCCGCCCTTGACTTCCACCTCGACGACTTCCATGCCTTCGGACTCGGCCACGCGCTGCGCGATCTCTTCGATTTTGGACGCCACTGCTTCCTGCATGTTACAAATGTGCGAAGACCAACAAAAAAGTGGGCTTTCGCCCACTCGCATGGTTCGACACTCAAGGTACATTGTACCGTGTTTAGTCGGATTGCGAAAGAGTCGGAAAAATCTGTCAGCCTGATCCGAGCGATTTTTCAAATAAATCGCGCAGATCAGGCTGACGGATTTATTTCACTTGCAGGACGGCACGGCGACCGGCGCTGCCGGGACGGCTCCCAGGCCTTGCTTCGCCAGTTCTCCGTTCAGGTTCGCCAGGTCCGTCTTCATCAGCTCGTTCCAACTCTGCGCTGCCGTCGCCAGTTCCTGGCAATAGCTTTCGTAGGCGGTCTGCATCACCGGAGTCGGCGCGGCGTCCTGCCCATCCACCACCGAAGCCAGCGAGCCGATGGAGCGATTCAGCGCGGCGAAGGCCGGCGCCTGGCGTCCGCCGCGGCCACCGCCGCCTCCGCCGAAACCGCCGTCGGAGCCTTGCAGGCGCTGCGCCTTCTGGTCGAACTCTTTCAGCGCCGTGATGCCGGCCGCCGGCGGAGCGCTTCTCCAGTTCCTTCTGATCGCCCGCCAGAGTCTGCCGCAGCGCTACGGCCTTCTTATAGAACTCGTAACTGCCGGCCACTAAGTCCAGGATCTTGCGCTCGAGCGTGAGTTGCTGCGCCAGGGCATCGGCAGAAACGTCCACCCGCGGATCCATGCCCACCACCAGCGGCTGCTCGAAGGTGCGGCCATTCACCGTCAGCCGGACGCTGTAATTGCCCGGCGTCACCATGGCGCCCAGCGGCAGGCCCGGCGTGTTCTGATAGAGCGCGGAGATGGGATATTCGTGGCGCAGCACCGGCGGCGGGGCGTAGCGCAGGTCCCACACGAAGCGGTTCATGCCGGGACGTTCCTGGTGAGCGGCTCGGGATGGCCCACCCAGTAGTCCGGCACGTTCGGCGGCGGTTCCTTGGCGGCCTCCTCCGCCTTCGGTGGAGTACTCGCGCACCAGTTGGCCGGCGCTGTCGTAGATGCCGAGCCGTGACATCCTGCGAGGGTTCCGACGCCACGTAGTAATCCACAATCGCGCCGTTGGGCGGATTCTGGCCCGGCCGGCATATCGGGCGGAATGGGCGTGTCCTGGTTCAGATCCAGCCGCACGCGCAGCGCCTTTTCGGGCCGGAACAGAAACGCCGGCGCGCTGGATACGGTGCGGTCGATCTGGCGCAGCGGCGTCACATCGTCCAGAATCCAGAAGGCGCGGCCATAGGTGGCGGCCACCAGGTCGTCGCCGTGCACCACCAGGTCGCGCACGCTGGTGGTGGGCATGTTGAGTTGCAGGCGAGCTCCAATGATCGCCCTCGTCGAACGAAACATACGCGGCGTTTTCCGTTCCGGCGTAGAGCAGGCCCTTGCGCATGGGATCTTCGCGCACCACGCGCGCAAAGCAGCCGTCGGGAATGCCGGCCGAGGTTTCCTGCCACGTCTTGCCGAAATCGTGCGTGCGGTAGAAGTGGGCGTGGAAATCGTTCTCTTCGTGGCGATCGACGGCGGCGTAGGCGGTGCCGGCGTCGAAGTGGGAGGCCTCGATCATGCTGATCTGGGAAAGCGGCCGCGAGGCCGGGCGGCGAAACATTCTGCCACGTGGCGCCGCTATCGCGCGTCAGTTGCACGATGCCGTTGTTGGTGCCTACCCAGATTTCGCCGGCGGCTATGGGTGAAGGCGCGAAGCTGTTGATGGCGGCGCGATTGTTGGGTGCGATGGTCTCCTGCTGCTCCTGTGCGCGCGGACGCGCCGGAAGCGCCGGAGCGGCGGCGGCAGAATCGGGCGCGGTCGCCGGCGGCGGTGCTTCGGCACGTCTTCGTGAGGTCCGGGCTGATGTGCCTTCCAGTGCAGGCCGCCGTCGCGCGTCTCCAGCAGGAATTGCGCGCCCATATAAAGGATGTGCGGATCCTGCGGCGAAAAGCCCAGCGGCGGATTGGTGGCCATGCGATATTGCGTATCGCCGCGCACCACGCTGGGCGACACGGTGGCCACCTGGCGGTTGGTGCGGTCGATGCGCACCACGCCGCGGCTCGGACCGCCCGCGTACACCAGGTTGTTATTCAGCGGATCGGGCACGATGTAGCCGAACTCGTATCCGCCCACCGGGTCCCAGTCCATGAAGGTGATCTCGCCATAATCGCCGCGGCTCAGGGTGCCCACCGACCCGCTGTCCTGCTGCGTGCCGTAGACCCAGTAGGGATAGCGATTGTCGGTGGAAAGATGATAGATCTGGCCGGTGGGCTGGTTGTACCAGGAACTCCACGATTTTCCGCCGTCCATGCTGATGGTGGCGCCCTGGTCGCTGGCCATGATCATGCGGAGGCTGTCGGTGGGGTCGATCCACAGGGCGTGGTTGTCGTCGCCGCCGGGCGCGCCTTTGTACGAGTCGAAAGTGTGGCCGCCGTCCGCGGAGCGGTAGAGCGAAGTCTGCGCCACATACACCACGTCCGAATTCCTGGGATCGAGAAACACGCGGCTGAAATAGCCGCTGCCCTGAATGCGCGGATCCTGGGTGCTCTTGCTCCAGTGCGCGCCGCCGTCGTCGGAGCGGTAGAGGCCGCCGGCACTGCGGCCGCCTCCACCGCCCCCGCCGAATCCGCCGCCACCGGCCACGATGGCGAACACCTTCTGCCCGTCGGCATCCACGGCCACGCCGATGCGGCCCAACCGTCCGGTGGGCAAGCCCTTCGGTGAGCTGCGTCCAGGTCTCGCCGCTATCGGTCGTCTTGTAGATGCCTGCGAAGCCGGAAGATTCGATGGCGGCGCGCCCGCCGGGCGCCGTGTAGTGCTCCCACAGGGCGGCATAGCCGACCCGGGTATTGCCGGGCGCGAAGACCAGGTCGACCGCGCCGGTGACATCGTCTTTATGCAGAACGTTGCGCCACGTTTTGCCGCCGTCGGTGGTCTTGAAAACGCCGCGCTGATTGTTCTTCGAATAGGTGCGGCCCAGGGCGGCCACCAGCACGATGTCGGGATTGTGCGGGTCCACCCAGAGCGTGCCGATGTGCTCGGTGTCCTCGAGGCCGATATGCTGCCACGTTTTCCCGGCGTCGGTGGACTTGTAGACGCCGTCGCCCATGTTGACCGAGCCGCCCACCATGCTGACGTCGCCGGTGCCGAAGTAAACGATATTGGGATTGGACAGGGCGACAGCCACCGCGCCGATGGAAGAGATCGGCACGGAATCGGAAATGGGCGTCCAGATCACGCCGCCGTCGATGGTTTTCCAAAGGCCGCCGCCGGGCGTGCCCATGTAATAGATGGCGGCATTGCCGGGGATGCCCGCCACCGCGGTGACGCGCCCGGCGCGGAAAGGCCCGATCTGGCGCCAGCGCATGGCGCGGTACAGGCTGGTATCGAAGGGTTGGGCGGCCAGCGTTACGCAGGCGGCTACCAGAAGGGCGCAGGAGAATCGGGACGGCATTTACCGATTGTCTTACTCTTCCAGGCGCTTCGCCAACTGCAATAACGTTTCCGCCAGAGCCTTCGCCGCATCGGGCTGGAGTCCCAGCCTCACCTCGAACTTGCCCTTCAGCTTTCCCGTCTCGGTGACGAGCATTTTCACGTTCACCGATTTGCCGAAGAGGGGATTATCGACGATCCCGCCATCGATCGATTCCAGTTCCAACAGGCGTCCCGTGTAAGTGGGAAGATCGGGTATCGCTTCGCGCAGTTCGCGCGGAAACAGAATGTAATTGTGGTTCTTCCAGGAGCGGCGCCTGGCAGGAGGTCCCGTACGACTCAGTTCGGTGCTCATAGTCCGACTCTAATATATCCATACTATTGTGGACTCCCGCCGCATTCAGTACAATCCCGTTAATTCCATGAGGGGGGCGATTACGCGAGTTTACATTGGTGGTGTGCTGGCACTTGGTGTGTTTCTGCTGTGGGCCGCGGACACCTCCACCGTCTCCCCCGCGCTGGCGCAACATCGCAATCTGGGCAAGGCCTTTTACGAGAACCCCACCACGCAGGCCGAAGCCGTGGTCGAATTCAAGAAAGCGCTCGACCTGGCGCCGGCTTCCAATCGTGAAAAGTTGAATTACGGCTCTGGCCCTGCTGCGCGCCGGAAAAATTCCCGAGGGCGTGGCGCAGCTTCAAGACGGTACAGAAACTCGACCCCAAGCTGCCGCACACCTGGTTCAATCTGGGCATTTATTATAAGAAGTCCGGCGATGCCGAAGCCGCTGTGGCACAGTTCGAGCAGATGGTCCGGCTGGTGCCCGATGAGCCCATCGCGCACTATCAGCTCGGCGTCGCTGTATAAGCTGCAAGGCCATACGGAGCAGGCGCAGGCGGAATTCGAACTGGCGGCGAAACTCGATCCGCAACTGGCCGCCGCGCAGTTCCAGCTTGTACAACCTGTATCGCCAGGATGGGGCAAAGGAAGAGGCCGCGCGCGCCCTGGCGGAGTTCCAGCGCCTCAAGAAGTTGCAGGAAGGCGCGGCCATCCCGGAAGACGTGGACTGGTGCACCTACGCCGAGATCTACGATCCGCCCGCGACAGCCTACCGACAAGCTATCCGTGCCCGCCCCGGCTTACGAGGACCATGTGCTCGAAGGCACGGCCACCGGCCTCCTGGCGATCGATTCCACCGGCCAGGGGCGCACCGATTTGCTGGCCTGGTCGCCGCGCGGCATCACGCTCTACCGCGACGGCACGCACGCCCGTCACGGATTCCGGCCTCGGAGGGGTGACCGGCGTCATTTCGGCGGCGCGCAGGCGATTTCAATAACGACGGCTTCATGGACCTCTGCATCCTCACCGAGAGCGGTCCGCTGCTGTATCGCCAATTCCAAAGGCCATTTCAGCCGTGTCGACGCTCACTTGCCGTCGCAGCGTTTCGAGCGCGCCGTCTGGATCGATTACGATCACGATTACGATCTCGACCTGATCCTGCTGGGCGCAAGTTCCGCGCTCTACCGCAATGAAGGCGCGGCCGGATTCGCGGATCGCACCGCCGATTTCCCGTTCGTCCAAGCCGCCCGCCACGGCGGCTGAAAAGCTGCGCGTAGTGCCGGACAGCAAAGCTTTCGACCTCGCTGTCTTCTATCGCGACCACGCGCCGGTGCTGTATCGCGATCAACTCGGCGGCCACTACGCCACTGCGCCGTTCCAGGGCGCGCCACCGGACGAATCGCACCTCGATGCCGATTTCGATAACGATGGCCGCATGGATCGCGCCAGCATCGCGCCGGATGGCAAGCTGCATATCGGCCTGAACCGCAGCCGGGCCGCGTCGCACTGGATCCGCGTCCGCTTGCAAGGCATCAAGAGCCTCAAGCTGGCGCAGGATGCCGAGGTCGAAGTCAAGGCCGGCACGCTCTACCGGAAAGCAGACCTACGCCGGCGTGCCGCTGCTGTTCGATACCGGCGCCGCACACCGTGGACGTGGTGCGCATCACCTGGCCCAACGGACTCATCCAGAACGAAACCAGGCAGGCCACCGGACGCGGCTACACCTATCAGGAAGCGCAGCGGCTCTCCGGCTCCTGCCCCATGATCTGGACCTGGAACGGGCGCGCCGTTCAGTTCATCACCGACGTGCTCGGCGTGGCTCCCCTGGGCGCCAGCGATGGCGAAGGCACTTACTTCCCCGTGGATCACGACGAGTACGTTTCCATTCCGGGACCGGCGCTGGCGCCCTCCGGCGGCCACTATGAAATTCGCATCACCGAAGAGCTGAGCGAGGTCTCGTACCTGGACCAGGTGCAGCTTCTCGCCGTGGATCACCCCGCCGGCACCGAGATCTTCACCAACGAGAAATTCAAAGGCCCGCCGTATCCCGAGTTCGACCTGTTCGGCGTGCAGCGGCGCGTCTATCCGCTCGCGGCGCGCGACGACCAGGGCCGCGACGTGCTCCCGCGCCTGCTGGCGCGCGACCAGCAGTATCCCGACCAGTTTCCGCGCACCGAACTGGGCGTGGCCGCAGCCGCACACGCTGGAGCTGGATTTCGGCAACGCGGCGCCCGATGGCCGCGCCGTGCTGCTGCTCAACGGCTGGGTGGATTGGCCCGATGGCAGCACCTTCCGCGCGGCATCCGCAGGAAGTGCAAGGGCGGGCTGGTGATGCCGTATCTCCAGATGCAGGACGGCGCCGGCCAATGGGAGACGGTGAATCGCGGACATGGGCATGCCCGCCGGCAAGCCGAAGACCATCGCCGTGCGAGTTGCAGCTTCCCGTCCGCCAGCCGCAAGCTGCGCATCGTCACCAATCTCTGCGTCTACTGGGACGAGATCTTCCTGAGCGAAGGCGCCGTCCGCGCCGCAAGTGCGGCAGAGCGCAGGTCCCGCTGCTTTCCGCCGATCTGCATTTCCGCGGATTCTCGCAAACCCGGATCGCATCCGGAGCGCAAACAGCCCGATACATTCTTCTACGATTCACGTTTCGTCCGACTTCTTTCTGGAATCCCACGCCCGGCCTGTACACGCGCTACGGCGACGTTCGCGAACTGCTGCGCGATGTCGACGACCGGCTGGTCATTCATGGGCTCCGGCGACGAAATCCGCCTGCAGTTCGATGCCTCGCCTCGCGCCGCCTCCGGCCGGGATGGACGCGCGATTTCCTGCTCAAAGTGGACGGCTGGGCCAAGGATCGCGACCCCAACACGGCATTTTCGCACCAGCGTGGAGCCGCTGCCTTTCCACGCCATGAGCCAGCTATCCGTATCCCGCGGGCGAGCATTTCCCGGATGACGCCGCACACCAGCGCTACCGCCAGGAGTACAACACGCGGCCGGCTTTACGGCTGATCCGGCCTTTGGGGAGCCACCCGCTGATGCTCCCCTTTCTCATCCTCACGGTTCTCAACGCCGCATACGTCGCTGCCGCGCCCACCGCCACTGTCTTCTACATCGCCAACGTGCTGCTGCACCTCGTGCTGGGCGCGGCTAGCGTGGTGTGGCTGGCGTTCACTTACCGCCGCAGCCCCAAATTCATCCCCCTCGCTCTGGCCGGAGTGCTCGGCGTCTACCTGATTTTCGCCGGCGCCACCACGGACCATCGCGCCATCTTATGGGCGCACATCGCGCTGGCGGTGATTGGCCTGGCATTGCTGCTGCCGCGCTGCGCCGCCCCGCTGGGCCTGCTCACGGTGCTGGCGCTTGGCCTCCGCTTCGGCTGGACGCCGCAGACCGCATTCGCAACCCGCATGTCGTCCCGGTCTCCATGACCGAAGAAGGCGCCGGACCGCGCTCGCCGTTCTGGCCCTCCTCCTCCAACACCAACACCGGCGGCACCATTCCGTCCGACTTCTTCATGGATTCCAAGCTTTGCGGCGAATGCCACAAGGATATCTACGAGCAGTGGAAAAGCTCGATCCACCACTTCGCCTCGTTCAACAACCAGTTCTACCGCAACACCATCGAGCACATGCAGGAGCTCAGCGGCACGCAGGGCAGCAAGTGGTGCGCCGGCTGCCACGATCACGCCGTCTTCTTCAACGGCCGCTTCGAGCGACCCATGAAGGAACAGGTGGACACGCCCGAGGCGCAGAACGGCCTGGGCTGCATGTCCTGCCACTCCATCGTGCACGTGGACGGCACCATGGGCAACGGCGATTTCACGATCGAATATCCGCCGCTGCACGAAATCGCTTCCAGCCACAATCCCTATATCCGCAAGCTCGATGCGTTCCTCACCTATCTCAATCCGGAGCCGCACCGCCGCACCTTCCTGAAGCCTTTCATGCGCCTGGATTCGCCCGAATATCTGCGCCGCCTGCCACAAGGTCCATCTGGATCAGCCGGTGAATCATTACCGCTGGCTGCGCGGCTTCAACGAATACGACAACTGGCAGGCCAGCGGCGTCTCGGGCCAGGGCGCGCGGTCGTTCTACTACCCGGCGAAGTCCGCCACCTGCGCCGATTGCCACATGCCGCTGGTGGCCTCGCACGATCCCGGCAATCGCGACGGCAAGGTGCACTCGCACCGCTTCCCGGCGCGCCAACACCGCGCTGCCGTCCGTCAATCACGATGAAGAGCAGCTGCGCACCACCGAGCAGTTTCTGCAATCGGGCTTCATCACCGTGGACCTGTTCGCCGCCAGTCCGGTGGAAGAGACCAAGGGAGCGGTGGAAATGCGCAGGCGCGCCGCCGATGCTCCGCCGCTGGCATCCACCTTCGCCGTGGGCGAAGAGGCGGAACAGATCCGGCCCGGTGATGCTGCGCGAAGTAGGCAAGCTGGCCGCGCCTCTGGATGGCGCCCGGCGTTTGCTTCGCGCCCGGCAGTTACGGTGCGCGTGGACGCCGTGGTGCGCACGCGCAAGATCGGCCATTTCTTTCCCGGCGGCACGGTGGACGGATTCGATGTGTGGCTGGAGTTCCAGGCTCGCGACGCGAACGGCCGCATTCTGCGTGGAGCGGCAAGGTGGCGGACAACGGCCGCGGCCCGGTGGACCCGGGCGCGCATTTCTACCGCTCCTACCAGCTGGATGGCGAAGCCAATCCCATCAACAAGCGCAATGCCTGGCAGACCCGCAGCGTGCTGTATGTGCGCCTGATCCCGCCGGGCGCGGCCGATACGGTGCACTTCCGCCTGGCCATCCCGAAAGACGCCGCGGGTCCCGTGACTCTGGAAGCCAAGCTCAACTACCGCAAGTTCGCGTACGACTACACGCGATTCGCCTACGCCGGAGTGGCCAAGCCCGGATCGGCGGGCCTGGACTACGACAGCCGCGAATACACCTACGACGCCGGTCCGGTTCCCGATCTGCCGATCGTCACCCTGGCGCACGCCACCGCCACCGTGGCGCTGGGCGAGCCGCACTGGCAGCCTGTGGTCCGCAAGCAGGATCGCGAGCGGTGGAACGATTGGGGCATCGGCCTGCTGCTGCAAGGCGATCTGAAGGGCGCCGAATACGCCTTCCACCGCGTGACCGAGGCCGAGCCGGGCTATGCCGATGGCTGGGTGAACATCGCCCGCGCGCTGATTCAGGAGGGCGAGACGGACGCCGCGCGGCCCTATATCGAAAAAGCCCTGGCGGTGAGCCCCGGGCTGGCCCGCGGATATTTCTTCCTGGCCATGACGCAGAAGGCCGCCGGCGATTACGATGGCGCCATCCGCAGCCTGCGCGAGACCGAGCGGCAATACCCTCGCGACCGCGTGACGCACCAACCAGTTGGGCCGCATCCTGTTCCTTCAGCGGCGCTATGCCGAGGCGGTAGAGGCGCTCCAAAAGACGCTCGACGTCGATCCCGAAGATGTGCAGGCGCATTACAACCTGATGCTTTGCTACCGCGGCCTGGGCCAGAACGACAAAGCCGGCCGCGAGGAAAAACTGTTTCTGCGATTCAAGGCGGACGAGGCGTCGCAGGCGATCACGGCCAAGGCGCGACTATTGAGCCCCGAGGACAACAATGAGAGGCAGCCCATTCACGATCACGTCTCTGGCCCTATTGGCAGCGGCTCCGGCACTCTTCCCGTGGCCGGCGGCAACTGACCAGCCGGCGGGCGTGCGTTTCACCGACGTCACCGAAGCCGCCGGCATTCACTTCACGCACAATGCCGGCCGCTCGGGCAAGAAGTGGCTGCCGGAGACCATGGGTCCCGGTTGCGCGTTCTTCGATTTCGATGGCGATGGCTGGCTCGATATTCTGCTGGTCAACGGCAAGGACCTGGTCCCGCACGGCCACCGCACCACCGCCGCGCTCTATCGCAACAATCACAACGGCACCTTCACCGACATGACCCGCGGCAGCGGCCTGGATATCGAGATCTACGGCTTCGGCGTGACCATCGGCGATTACGATAACGACGGCCGCGATGACGTCTACATCACGGCGCTGGGCGGCGATCACCTGTTCCACAACGAAGGCGGCGGCCATTTCCGCGATGTCACGCGCGAGGCCGGAATCGCCAACGCCGCGTTCAGCACCAGCGCCGCCTGGCTGGACTACGATCGCGACGGCAAGCTCGATCTCTTCGTCGCCAACTACGTGCAGTGGACCCAGCAGGGCGACCTGTGGTGCTCGCTGGACGGCTCGACGAAATCCTACTGCACGCCGGAATCGTACAAAGGCACATCGTCGAAGCTGTATCGCAATCTGGGCGGCGGCAAATTCGAAGACGTCACGGCGAAGGCGGGCCTGGCCGATGCCAGCAGCAAATCGCTGGGCGTGACCGTGTTCGACTACAACAACGATGGCTGGCCCGACCTGTTCGTCTCCAACGACACGCAGCCCAACAAGCTGTACCGCAATCTGCAGAACGGCCGATTCAAAGACGAAGGCGCTCACGGCCGGCGTGGCATTCGGCGAAGACGGCATCGCGCGCGGCGCCATGGGCGTGGACTGTCGCCGATTATGACCGCTCCGGGCGCCAGGCACCTGATTGTGGGCAACTTCGCCAACCAGATGCTCGGCCTGTATCACAACGAAGGCAATGGCCTGTTCGTGGATGAAGCGCCGCGCTCCACCGTGGGCCGCGCCAGCCTGCTCAGCCTCACTTTCGGCCTGTTCTTTTTCGATTACGACCTGGATGGGTACCCCGATATCCTCGCCGCCAACGGCCACATCGAAGAGCAGATCGCGCGCGTGCAGCCCAAGATTCAATACGCCGAGCTGCCCCTGCTGTTTCATAACAACGGCCACGGCAAATTCGACCAGACTGCCGCCTTCACACGCCCTCTGGTGGCTCGCGGCGCGGCGTATGGCGATTTCGACCGCGACGGCGACCTCGACGTTCTGCTGGCTACCAACAACGGCCCCGCGGTGCTCTACCGCAACGATGGCGGCAACCGCAATCACTGGCTGCAATTGAAACTGGTGGGATCGAAAAGCAATCGCGACGGCATTGGCGCGGTGGCGCGCGTTACCAGCGCGGGCGGCACGCAGTCGCAGACGGTGCATAGCGGCTCGAGCTACTGTTCCGCCAGCGATCTGGCCCTGACCTTCGGACTGGGCAAGGACGCCGCGGCCACCAGCATCGAAATCCAGTGGCCCAGCGGAGCTCGTCAGAAGCTCTCCAACATAGCCGCCAATCAACAACTCACCGTCAAAGAACCATGAACGAAATCCTGACCCTCTCCGGCCTGGCACAGGGCCGGCTCCTCAGCGAAGGCTCGCTCTCTTCGGCGGAACTGGTGGAGGCGCACCTGGAGCGCATCGCGGAGGTGAACCCCGCGCTGAACGCTGTTGTCGAAGTGCTTGCCAGGCAGGCTCGGGAGGGAGCGCGCGCCGCCGGCATCCGCAGGGCCTGCGGCGCTACGTTGGGTCCTCTGGACGGCGTGCCGTTTTCCATCAAAGATTCCCTCGAAGTCGCCGGAACCCGTTGCAGTGCGGGCACGCTTGGCCTGCGCCAGGCTCCGCCCTCGCAGCGGGACGCGACGCTAGTGGCCCGTTTGCGTGCCGCCGGCGCCATCCCCATCGCGCGCACCAACCTGCCCGACCTGCTGTTCGCCTTCGAGAGCGATAACCTGATCCACGGCCGCACCAACAATCCCTACGACCTCGCCCGCACGTCCGGCGGATCGAGCGGCGGCGAAGCGGCCCTCATCGCTGCGTGCGGCTCGCCCTTCGGACTCGGCAGCGACGCCGCCGGCAGTGTCCGGCTGCCCGCCCACTTTTGCGGCATCGCCTCGCTGAAGCCCACTTCCGGACGCCTGCCGCGCACCGGACATGTGCCTCCTTCCGGCGGTTGGATCGAAACTCTGTGGCAGATCGGGCCCATGGCGCGGCGCATCGAGGACCTTTGCGCCCTGATGGACCTCCTGAGCGGACCCGATGGGCGGGATCATACGGTAGTTCCCATGCCGCATGGCGATGCGCGCGCCATCGATGTCGCCAGTCTCCGCATCGCCTGGTTCGCTGACAACGGAATTGCGCCGCCCACGGTCGAAACGGCCGCCCTGGTGTCTCGCGCCGCGCAGGCCCTGAACGCTAAGGAGTGCCGTCCGCCGCGTATCGAAGAGAGTTACGACCGTGAGATGGAACTGATCGGCCCCGATGGCGGCGATAGCCTCCGCGCTTATCTGCAAGCGATCGGCAGCACGCGAACGCATCCGCTGCTGGATGGCTGGCTGAATAAGTTGGAACCTTATCGCACCGGCATCGCCGGGTTCGGCAAATATTGGGAGTCACTATACGCTTTTCGGGCAGCTATGTTCGACTTTCTTCAAGACTACGATGCTATCCTTTCGCCGGTGTGCGCAACTCCGGCGGTGCCGCATGGAACGTCGATCGAAGAAGCTACTTTTCGCGGATTCAGTTACACCATGACTTACAATGTTACTGGCTGGCCTGCCGTCGTGGTGCGTTGCGGGGAAACCCCTGAAGGCCTGCCCATTAATTTACAAGTCGCCGCGCACCCCTGGCGGGAAGACGTGGCACTCGCGGTGGCGCTGCGCCTGGAACAACTCTTCGGAGGCTGGAAACCATCCTCTATCATCTAGTATTTTTCGATTATTGCGCGAATCACTAATTGCCCGCATAATGGACCACACTATGAGGGTGCTGATCTGGGTATCTTTGAGTTTCCTTCCATGCGCTTCGGCTTTCGCGCAGGGCTGCGTCTGCCAGCGGCAGAACGCCAGCGGTTACGCCGGGGATAACGCCTACCTGAAACAAGGGGACTGGCTGTTTTCGGCGGTTTATCAGAATTTCACGTCGGACCGGCACTACCAGGGTACGACGTTCATGCCGGCGCTGACGGTTAAAGGTCCCACTAACGTGCAAAACGCCATGGACGTAAGCGCCACTTATGCGGTGAGTAATCGCCTGGATCTGTCGCTCGAGGCGCCATTTCTCTTTACAAGTTATAGGCTCTACCGGGTACCTCCCGGTTCGCCGGCGGGTACACCGGCATCTTACGGCGCCACGCACTCATCGGGGCTTGGCGACATGACTCTCCGGGCAAGCTGGTGGGCGCGGTCCACTTACCAGGCGAAACAGAACATCGCATTCTCACTTGGTATCCAGGCTCCCACAGGCGCCGCGGGACTTACCGATACCATCTATGGAAGAGTTGTGCCGGAAGATATCTCCGTGCAGCCCGGATCCAAGTCGTGGGCACCTTCCGCCGGCGTGAGGGGGTTCCGCGATTTCGGTCCGCTGGCCGTCTTCGGCAGCGGCGTCTACCTGTTTAACCCGCGCGGCACCACCGGGGTGCCGACCTTCTTCGGGTCGCTTTCCAATCCCAACAACAAGCAACTGGATTCCGCCGCCGACCAGTACCTGTTCCAGGCCGGCGCCGCCGTCAAGCCCTGGCGCCGCCACAAAAAATGGCCCGCGCCTACCGTCTCCTACCGCGTCTCCGGCGTGCCGGTCAACGATGTGTTCGGGCCTTCAAACGGATTCCGCAGGCCGGCGAATATCCAGTTCATCGAACCGGGCATAAGTTTTGCGTGGCGCAATCAGATGATCAGTTTCAGCACGTCTATCCTGACCTATGTGAATGTGAAGCCGACACCGGCGAATCCAAATGTTACCGATGCCACCATTCCAAAATATGTCTTCACCCTCGCACTCACGCAGCGCGTGAACGGCAGGCGGGTTGAATAGCACGTGGCGCGGTCCGGGGATCGAGCCGGTAAGGCGGAACCTGTGTTTATCATCAAGTATGGTCACCTTAGGTTTGTTGGTTCGTTTGGAAGCCAAGAAGGGGAAAGAAGACGAGGTTTCCAACTTTCTGAGCGGCGCACTGCCGATCGTGCAGTCCGAAACCGGAACCGCCGCGTGGTTCGCGATTCGCATGGGCCCCACTACCTTTGGCATTTTCGATGTTTTCGCCGACGAGGCGGGCCGCAAGGCGCACCTGGCCGGACAAGTTGCCGCGGCCCTCATGGCAAAATCTCCGGAGCTGTTCGCCAAACCGCCTGCTATCGAACAGGTGGACGTGCTGGCTTCCAAGATGCCTACCGGCTCGGCGATGCGGGCGCCATATTGATTTCGCCGCGGGCGATTCACTCGGTGCGAAAATACTAGTTTGTGCGCACCGGTGGATCGCCTACATTCGGATTGCTCGCGGGCCTCGCGGTCACGTTATCCGCGGTGGCCGTTTACGCCGGGTATACCATCGTTCAGTTGCGCGGCCTGCGGCAGTTGCAGGCGGAAACGATCGACCGCAACCGCACCGATTCGCTCCTGCTGCTGCGCATTCAGAACGACCTGAACTCGGTCGATCTGGCCATGCGCGACATGCTGGATAACGGCGAACCTTATCCCCTCACCGCCTGGCGGGCGCAGTTCGACCGTCTGCGCGTCGATCTGGAAGATGCCGTCTCGCGTGAGACGCAGTTTCTCTCCCGCCGCCCGCGCCGACGCGCAGAGGCAATACCTATCGGCGTCGATGGCGCAGTTCTGGGACGCGCTCGACCGCATCTTTATTCTGGCGCAGACCGACGAAGGCGAAGCGCGCACCCGCATCCGCATCTCGCTTCAGGCGCGGCAGGCCGCCTTGAGCACGGCGGTAGCCCGCCTGCTGGTGCAGAACAACGACACGGAAAAACAGGCCGCCGCCCAGACGCGGGTGATCTATGCGCGCGGGGAGCGCAACGTCTACCTGTTCCTGGCCGCCATCCTGATTGTGCTGCTGGCTACCGGACTTTACCTGGTGCAATACAACCGCCGCATGTTTGAGCAGGTGGCCGCCCTTTCCGAGCGCCGCAGTGAGCTGGCGCAGCAGCTCATCGCCATGCGTGAAAACACGTTCCGCTCCATCTCGCGGGAACTGCACGATGAATTTGGCCAGATCCTCACCGCCATTGGCGCTATGCTCCAGCGCGCCGGGCGGCGCGCATCGGCGGTGGAATCGCCACTGTGCGCCGATTTGAAAGAAGTCCAGGAAATCGTGCAATCCACCCTCGATAAAGTCCGCACGCTCTCGCAGGCTCTGCACCCGGCGGCGCTGGATGAGGCCGGGCTCGAGGTCGCCCTGCGGCAGCATCTGCCCGTCTTTCAGAAACAGACCGGCATCCAGATCGCTTACGAATCGTCCGGCGCGGGGCCCGCATTGGATCAGACCGTGGCCATTCACGTCTACCGCGTGCTGCAGGAGGCGCTGAACAACGTGGCCCGTCACTCCAAGTCGGCCCGCGCGGCGGTGCGCCTCCACTACGCTCCGGACTGCGTGGTACTGGAGGTGGAAGATGGCGGCGTGGGAATGACCAATTCGGGCGCCACCTCCGGGATGGGGCTGGTCTCCATGCGGGAGCGCGCGGAGCTGGTGCACGGCAATCTGGAACTGCTCCCGGCCGAAGGCGGCGGCGTATTGGTGCGGCTTACGGTACCGCTGGCGGCTCAGGAGGCGCATGTCTGACCGGACGATCCGTGTTCTGCTGGTGGACGATCATCACCTGGTTCGCCGCGGCTTCCGCCGCATGCTGGAGGACGAACCGGACATCGCCATAGTGGGCGAGGCCGGCGACGGGAACGAGGCCATCGATAAGGCCCGCGAGTTGAATCCCGCGGTGATCGTCATGGATTTCGCGCTGCCCGGAATGAACGGCGCGGCCGCGGCGCGGCAAATTCTCAAAACGTCGCCGGAAACCGCCATCCTGATGCTCAGCATGCACTCGGAGCCGAACTACGTGCGCACCTGCCTGGATGCCGGAGCGCGCGGTTACCTGCTGAAGAATGCCATCGATCTGGAACTCACCGATGCCATCCGTAAGGTCGCTGCGGGAAAGCAGGTGCTGGACCCCCACCTCGAGCCCGTCTCCGCGCCCGGCGTCGAGGCGGCGCCGGACCTGACGGCGCGCGAACTGGAAGTGCTGCAACTGATCGTGAACGGGAAATCCAATCGCGAGATCGCGCACCTGCTGCGGCTCAGCGCCAATACGGTGGCGGTACATCGCGCCAATCTGATGCAGGCACTGGGCATCCACAACACCGCCGACCTGGTGGTCTATGCCATCCGCCACGGCCTGGCGAGCATCACGTGAGGCGGCGCGAGTTTCTCCTGGCGGCGGGGGCGCTTCCCCTGCGCGCCACGGGCCCCAGCTTCAGCCTGGCCGATGTGACGGCATCCGCCGGCATCCATTTCCAGCACAACAGCGGCGCGTTCGGCGCCAAGTATTTACCCGAGACTCTAGGCCCCGGCTGCGCATTCCTCGATTACGACGGCGACGGCTGGCTCGATATTCTGCTGGTCAACGGCATGGATTGGCCAGGGCACGTCCGCCGCCACACCACGCTCCAGCTCTATCGCAACAATCGCAACGGAACATTCAGCGATGTGACGCGGCAGGCCGGCCTGGCGGTGGAGATGTACGGGATGGGCGTGGCGGTGGCGGATTACGACAACGACGGTTTCCCGGACATTCTGGTGACGGCCGTGGGACAGAATCGCCTGTTCCGGAATACCGGCGCCGGCCACTTCATCGATGTAACGGAAAAGGCCGGCCTGGGCGGGCGCAACGCCTTCAGCACCTCCGCCCTGTGGTTCGATTTTGATCGCGACGGCCTGCTGGACCTGTTCGTCTGCAATTACGTGAAGTGGGCGCCGGAACACGATGTGTTCTGCAGCGTGGACGGCAAACGCAAGTCCTACTGCACGCCCGAAGCCTACCGCGGCGCCACCTGCTGGCTGTTTCGCAATCGCGGCAACGGCACGTTTGAAGACGTGACGGCGCGTAGCGGTGTGTTCGATACGTCCTCGAAATCCCTGGGCGTGGCCATGCTCGATTACGACCGGGACGGCTGGCCCGACCTCATCGTGGCCAACGATACGCAACCCAACAAGCTGTACCGCAACCGCCGCGACGGCACCTTCGAAGATGTCGCGGTGCGCGCCGGCGTGGCGTTCAGCGAAGACGGCAAGGCGCGCGCGGGCATGGGAATCGACGTGGCCGACCTGGACGGCAGCGGCGCGCAATCCATCGCCATCACCAATTTCGACGGCGAAATGATGGCCCTGTATCAGCCCGGCGCCGGTGGCGCTTACAAGGATGCCGCCCTCACTAGCGGCGTGGGACAGCCTTCGCAAAACACCCTGGGCTTCGGATGCCTGTTCTTCGACGCGGATCTGGACGGCCATCTGGACCTGTTCGCGGCCAACGGCCACATTGACGAGACGGCGCGCAATCTTCCTCGCAAGACCGGCTACGCCCAGGCTCCGCACCTGTTCCTGAACAACGGACACGGCCAGTTCCACGATGTCGCGGCCCAGGCGGGCGCGGCGTTCGCGTCCCCCAAAGTCGCCCGCGGCGCGGCAGCCGGAGATTTCGATAACGATGGCGATGTGGACCTGCTGGTCACCACCAACCAGGGGCCGGCGTACCTGTACCGCAACGATGTGACCGGCGGTAACCGGTCGTTGCGGCTCCATCTGCGCGGCATCCGGTCGAACCGCGACGGCATCGGCGCGGTAGCGCGCATCGATACCGCCGAGGGCCGGCAGTCCCGGATGGTGAAGGGCGGATCCAGCTACCTCTCGCAGTCTGAGCTTGCTCTGACTTTCGGATTAGGCCGGCTCCCGCGGGCGGATCGCCTGGCGATCGCCTGGCCCAGCGGGCGCGTGGACGAACATGGGCCTCTGGCCCCGGGCGCCTACGAATGCGTCGAAGGGAACAAGCCCGTGCGGCGGTGATCCCAGGTGTGTCATGCTTAAGGTAATGCTCACCAAGACGGTTCGGTCACGATTTAGTCATGAGCCCGGCGAAAAGGTGGAGGGGTGCACCATCCTGGAAAAGACGGTCATCATCCCACCGCAACCCGCCGAGCGGCGATTGGGGGTCTACGATTACCTGGTGGAAGTGCCGCCGGCGCCTCCCGGCAAACCGCGGGCAGCGAAAAAGATGCCAGCACCCAAGGCGGCAGCACCGGATCACGGATCCTTCACCCGGGCGACTCCCGACGAGATGGGTTCGGTGATCCGCCGCGTCCCGCCGCGGTAACGTCATCATTTTTGCGGCGACTTTTCCGGCGAGTAGGTCAGTTTTATCGCGCCCACGGGGCCCGTTCCGATCGTCCGCGCGTTGTCAGGCGAAACGTCCGGCCGGCGAATAATGTGAGGCACCATGGCAATCATCAGTTCGCTGTGGCTTCGGTCGTTCGCCGTTCCGGTAAAAAAGCGGCGCAGGAACGGGATGTTCGCCAGCCCTGGAATGCCCGTAATCGTCTGCGAGTCGCTGTCGTTGATCAGGCCGCCTAACAGACTCACCTCACCCTCGCGCACCCGGATGTCGTGCGTCACTTTCCGCTGCCCGATTATGGGCTGATTGATGCCGCCCAGGCTGACCTGGCCGGTCACGCTACTGATCTCCAGTTCGATATGGATGGACACCTCGCCGTTATCGTGGACCCGCGGCGTCAGCTCCACGTTGACCCCCACATCGATATAGGTGAACTGCGTATTCACCAGGGCATTTGTGGCCGTGGCATTGGCGCCGGCCGAGTAGCTGCCGGACGCGATGGGCTCGCGTTCGCCGATCTTTAAGACCGCTTTGGCGTTGTCCACGGCGCGGATCTGCGGCGCCTGCATGATTTTGGTCCGGGCATCGCTCAACGCCGCCTGCAACAGCGCTCCGGGAAGCGTTACCGCATAATCGGCGCTGGAAAGGTGGCCGAGGCTGGCCAGCGATATCGCGCTACTGGCGGTCGAACTGGAAGACGACGAACTGGAGGTGGTGACCTGTATGCTGGATCGCGGCGAAAAAGTCACCGGCACATTCAAGCCGGTAGAAGCCAGCGCGGTGGAGAGTTGCTTGCTGAAGGTGCTGGTGGCTTCCAGCACCAGAATGTCCACCAGCACCTCGCTGCGCGGCTTGTCCAGATCGTTGACAATCTTCTCCGCCAGCGCGATTTTGCCGGCTTCCCCGCGCGCAATGATGGCGAACTGGTTGTTGCATACCGTCACCCGCTGCAAATCGGCAATAGTGCGAATGGTGGTGACGATCTCCTGTAGCTCGGCGGGCGTGTTGACATTGGAGAGATAGAAGGTGCGCGTCACCAGGTCCTCGTAATCGCGCCGCTTATTGGCATTGTCATTGGTCAACAGAATGGTATTGCGGGAGAGCGGCTTCCAGAAACTCCTGGTGGTGGAGGCCAGGAAATCCAGCGCCTGGTTGATGGTGGAGCTCTTCACATCCAGGGACAGGTTCTTGCCGGGCTGATAGTCGGGATCGATCACCAGGTTGATCCCGGCGTATTTGCACAGGGTCTCGAACATGGTTTTTGGGGACTGGTTGACGAGTTTCAGATCGATTGGTTGGCTATTGAGCGGCTGCAATTCGGGCGCCGCCTGAATCCTGGCGATTCTGGCCCGCTCCTGATCCGTCCCGGGAACGCCGGGGCCTGCCTGCGCCTCTTGCAGCGCCTGCCGGGCCTCGAACCCGGCGCGATAGACCGCGATCTGAAACAGCAGGTTCGCGGGATCTTCGGACGCCGCCTTCTGGTATTGCGCCAGGGCGCCGCTCCAATCCTTCCGTTGTTCGAGCGCGCGCCCTTCGGCATAAGCCTGGCTGCCTTTCGCCGGCGGAGAGGCAGCCAGCGGCGCGGCGAGCAGCAGTGCCGCGACCAGCATAGAAAATCGCATTCTTGATCTCTACCCGGATGACGCAGCCATGCCCGCGAGCGCGGTGCCTTTCCACGTAAAGGAATGTTAAAGGCCTTACTGGTGGCGCAGCGCCATCATGGGATCCAATCGCACGGCGCGGAGCGCCGGCACCATGGTCGCCGCAATCGCGGTCACCGCCAGCACTGCGCTCACGATGGCCAGCGTCCGGATATCCGCGGGCTGCACGCCGTACAACAGCGCCGCGATGTAGCGGCCCATTATCAGGGAGCCAAGGGAGCCCAGCACAATGCCGGTCAGCACCAGCAGGAGCCCCTCGCGCAGAAACAGCCGGAGCACGTCCCTGCCTTTGGCGCCCAATGCCATGCGGATGCCGATCTCCTGCGTGCGCTGCGCCACGGCGAACGCGATCACGCCGTAAATCCCCAGCATCGCCAGAAAAAGGGCCAGCGCGGCGAACCCGCCCACCAGCCAGGTATCGAAGCGGCGCGGCTGCAGGCTGGCGTCCACCACCTGCTGCATGGTGCGCATGGCGGAGAGCGGCAGGGCAGGGTCCAGCGACGCCACCGCGCGCCGTGCGGCGGACGCCACCGCGGTGGGGTCGCCATCGGTGCGCACCATAAAGGTGAGCGCGCCCACGGTGGAATAGCCATCCTCCAGTTGATCCACAGGCTGGTAGGAGTGCGGCATGGGTTCGCCTTCCATGCTGGTCGATTTGGCATCGGCCGCCACACCCACGATGGTGGCCCACTGCCGTTTGTCGCCCCCGGACCCGTATTTCAAACGCTTGCCGATGGGGTCCTGGCCGGGCCAGTAGCGGCGCGCCAGGTTCTCGCTCACAATCACAACGGGAAGCGTATCCTTGCGGTCGCCGCTGCTGAAGTAGCGCCCGCGGCGCAATGGCACGCCCAGTGCCTGGAGCAGGTCGCCGCACACCGGAGTGAAATCGTGAATGGGAATCTTGCCGTCGGCGGCGTGCCAGCCTTCCGGCATGAACGTGCGATTCCAGGTGGTGCCCTGCAGGGGAATGTAATTGCCGCCGCCTGCCGCCATCACGCCGGGGATGGCCTGTAGCTTGGCCGTCAGCTCATGGAAGAACGGCAACACGCGGTCCTGCGGATATTGCTTCGGCGGCAGGGAAACACCGAACGAAAGCACGTGCTCCGGGCGGAAGCCGGGGTCGGTCTTCATGGCGCTGATGTAGCTCCGCACCAGCAGTCCCGCGCCCATCAGCAGCATCAGCGAGAGGGCGATCTCGCCCACCACCAGCACATTCTTCATGCGCCGCCGGGCCGCTGCCGCGGTGGTGCCCCGGCCCGTTTCGCGAAGCGCCACACCCGTGTTGCCGTGCATCGCGCCGAGCGCCGGCACGCTTCCAAAAATCAGTCCCGTAAGCAGGGAGAGCGCCGCCGCAAAGGCCAGGACCCGCAGGTCCAGCGTGATCTCCGAAGAGTGCGGAATGCTGCGCGGCAGTACCGCGACGAAAGTGCTCAGCGCCAGCGAGGCCAGCCACAAGCCCAGGGCTCCGCCGGAAAGGCTCAGCACGAGGCTTTCGGTGAGCACCTGCCGCAACATGCGCCAGCGGCCCGCGCCCAGGGCCGTGCGAATGGCCATCTCGTGCTGCCGGCCGGCGGCCCGGCTCAACAGCAGGTTGGCCACGTTGGCGCAGGCGATCAGCAGCACAAACGCGCACGGCACCCAGAAGAAGGAACAAAATGGGGCGCGCCGGGCCGGAAACAACCTCGGCCAAAGGCGTCGCGCCAATCTCGAGGCGCAGTCCCAGCCCGCGCTTGTACGCTTCCGGATATTTATCCTCGATCTGGTGCGCCACCGCAGTCATATCGTCGCGAACCTGCGCCGCCGGCACACCGGCCTTCATGCGCCCCACCACGCCGAAATCGAAATCGTCCACGAAATCGGCCAGTTCGTCTTTGGTGAAGGACAAGGGCACCCAATACCCGGCGGGCTCGGCCAGGGTATGCGGCGTGCCGCGCGGCGGAAACACGAACTGGCGCGGCATCACGCCGATTACCGTGTACGGCTGGCTGTCCAGCAGAACGCGCCGGCCAGTGACGTTGGGGTCGCCGCCGAAACGGCCGTGCCACAGGCCATAGCTGAGGACCACTACGCGATGGCCCGCCACGTCCTCCTGCGCCGTGAACGCGCGGCCCAGCATGGGCGCAATTCCCAGGGTGGGAATCAGGCTGGCGGAGATGCGCGCGCCCGTGAGGCGGACCGGCTCTGCATTGCCCGCGGCGAAGTTCACTTGCTGCCCCTCGAACCCCGCCACCCGATCGAGCGAGCGCGTGCGCTGGGCGATATCGATGACATCCGGAGGCGAAACGGCGAACCAATCGGTAAATACCTTGGGGATGCGCTCCTGGATCAGCACCAGGCGCCCGGCATCGCGATACGGCAGCGGCTTCAGCAACACCGCATTCACTACGCTGAAAATGGCTGTATTCGCACCGATCCCGAGAGCCAGCGCCAAAATGGCGACGGAGGCGAACCCCGGCGATTTTGCCAGTGTCCGGAAGGCGTAGCGCAGGTCATGCCACATAGACACCGGGCAGTGCACGCGCGATGCCGGGCCAAGGCCTGTCGAACCCGTGCGATTTCGCCGCAGGGCTGTCCTGTATCGAGACTGGCCGTTCGAAAGCGGACAGATGGAACTTTCGCCCCTTTTCTTAGTACCTCGGAATCGTTTTGGGACGTTCGCGGTTTTTCGGTACCCAACTCGCGGCGTTTTTCGGTACGGCTAGTCCTTCCGATCACCCCAGCGGAAACGCATACTCGTCTCATGGCTGGAGTACCAATTCTTGTCGTGGACGACGCACCGGTGAATCTGAAGCTGATGCGCCTGCTGTTGACCCATGAGGGTTACGAGGTCCGCACCGCAGAACGTGCCGAAGACGCTCTGCTGATGCTGTCTAACTACCGGCCCGAGCTGATTCTCGCCGATCTTCAACTGCCCGGCATGAACGGTCTGGAAATGGCCCGGCGCGTCAAACAGAATCCGGAGACCAAGGCCATTCGCGTGGTGGCGCTAACCGCGTGCGCCATGGCTGGCGACCGCGAACGCGCCCTGCACGCAGGCTGTGACGACTATATCAGCAAGCCAATCGACACCACCGCACTGGCTTCCCGCGTGAGGCAATTGCTCACCTCAGACCCCGCCCAAGCCCCTGCAAAAGCCGAAACACCGTATCCAGGCGCGACGCCACAGGCCATATTCGGCTCGGAGATCGAGACTCTGCGGCGCGGCTTTCTGCACGAGTGCTCGGAGTACTGCCGGCAGTTGCTGGACAGCATGAAATCGGGTTTCGACGCGGCCCGCGCGGCTGGGCAACTGCATCAGTGGGTGGGCAGCGCGGCGCTGCTGGGGCACGGCCATATTTCCCTGCTGATTCAGAAGGCCGAACAATTGCTGCGTGAAGACCCGCTGGTGGTGTCCGAGGTTCGCGAGGTTGTCAGCGACCTGCTGCTCAGCTTTTCAGAACTCTCCGGCGACGCATCCGCGCCCGTGCCGGATTACCTTGCCGACGCAATAGCCGGGAAGCGCATCGCCCTGGTCGGCTTTACGGGCGAACGCGCCGATGGCTTGTGTACCGTGCTGGAGCGTGTGAAAGCACGGGCTCTGCTGTTCAGCGAAACCGATGACCCGGCCTCCGAGGCCATTCAGAGCTGCGCCCTGGTTCTGTTTCACGTCAGGCGCGACACTCTGCACAGCCGCTGGGTACAGCCGGGCGAGCCTTTCCCCGCCGCCATCAAACTGGTGTTCACCGGCGAGCAGCACGACCTGGTAGCGCTCGCCGCGCCGGTGCGCTCGCGGGCCGTGGACTTCATCGTGGGCCGCCCGGATACGCCGGAAGTTTTGATGCGCATGGCTTTCGCCGCCTCGCGCCACGTGGCCGCGGCGCCCGATCCGGTTCCGGCGGTCGCGCACGACGCGACGTCGCACCCCCGCATGGGCACCGGCTCACCCAGGATCCTGCTGGCCGATCACGATCACATTGTGCACACGGTGGTGCGCATGGCGTTGCAGAACCATGGCATGTCCTGCAAGTCCGCCGATAACGGCCTCACCGCGCTGAGCCTGATCCGCAGCGAACAGCCCCATGTGGCCATCCTGGACGTCGATATTCCCGGAATGGACGGCTACGAAGTGCTGGCCGCCATTCGCGAAGAGAAGATTCCCACGCGCGTCATCGTACTCACCGCAATGGAACGGGAGAAGGACATCCTGCGCGCTTTCCACCTGGGCGCGGATGACTATGTGACTAAACCGTTCAACCCCTTCGAGCTGGTCGCTCGGCTGAAGAGGTTTCTGCAATGACCGGCTCGCAGTTTCTGGACGCGTTCCTGGTTCTGGTGCCGGTCCTGGCCGCGGCTTACCTGGCTATGCTGGCATGGGTGTCTCTGTCTCGCAGCCGGCGCGTCACACCCGCCGTGCGCGCGGAGATGGAGAATGCCCTGGCTGCCTACCTGTGCGGCAGCCGCGAACTAGAGAAGCTGCGAGCCCTTGCAGACGCACATCCCAACGCTCTCTGCGAGATGCTGCTGGAGTACCAGGTCAAGGTTGCCTGCCGCCGCGAAGAACTCTGCGAACTGGCCATCGCGCTCGGATTTGTGAACCGCTGGCTGCGAGAGACCGGGTCCGGCAACCTCGCCCGGCGCCGGGCCGCCTTCGCGCGAATCGCGGCCGTGGCCCGTCACGAGCCAGTCCGCCGGATGGCCCGCGAGATTGCGTGCCAGGCGTCGCGCAACCCCGACGAGCAGATCCGGCTGAACGCGGCCCGCATTCTGCTGGCGGGCGGCCGTGAACTGGATATTACCCAGGTGTTCGAAGCGGTGATGATGGAGACTCCGGGGATCCGGTCGGCGATGGCGGCCGAACTCAGGCAACATGCCCCGGCGTTATGCGAGAACGCCATCCAATGGGCTTTGCGGCGGGAGAAGCCGCTGGATATCTTAAAGATCCTGGTCTCCTGGGAACGGGCTTTGCCGCTCACCGATGTGGGGACGCTGGCCAGGCACCCGGACCGCACGGTGCGGCTGGAGACCATGCGGCTGCTGCGGTATCTGCCGGCCACGGCGCGAAATCAGGAGGCCCTGCAACATGGCCTTTCCAGCCCGGATGCGGAGATCCGCGAGGCGGCGGCTGCGGCTACGCGGCCGGAATTGGCGACAACCGAATATACGCCCGATGCTGCCGTCACTGTTCTTTCACGGCGGCGTTGATTTTCGCGGCTAACTAACTCGCGTGCCCGCTGACCGGTCACGTGGACCGATACAGGAAGATACTGGACGGAAAGTCTGGCCTGGATAACGGGAGCGGCGTACACCTTGCCATCGATCACCACGGCGAACCGTTGCTGCACCGAATTAGTGATTACTGCGATTCACTTTCCGGTGGCCGGCGGCAACGCCAGATGGATGGATTCGCCCGCGCCGCGGTAAGTGAGGTCATAGGGAGGATTCTTTTGTTTCTGCTTCGGTTTGGCGAAGTATAAGTATCCCGCCACCGGCACGGTGGTCTTACCGGCGGCCAGTTCCTTATCCACTAAATCGTGCTCGATATCGACGGGGTCCGGCCCGGACGTTCGCGGATCGGGCGGTGGGTACGGTTGGCTTCCCGGGGTACCCACCGTGGTGCTGGCGCCGCCATACACGCCACCGCGATTGTAAGGGCCTCCGGATTCGTACCCAATCGTTGCCGTGGTGGCGACCGGAATGTTCCCCGGCAGGCTGGGCGGCTGATGGCTCTTGCCGCCGCTTCGCCTGGCCGCCATGATCTCCGCTGGTTCCACCGGCCGCCGCATGGTGCGGTCATCGCCAACCTGCAAACGGAACTGGTCGGTATCCACGGTGACCTGGTTTCCGGGGTCCGGGAAGATCCCGATTTCCACCACAATGTAGCCGGCGGAATCCAGATTCATGGGGAACAGCTTTTTCACCTGGGCGGGAGAAAGCACCATGGCCGCCACGGTGAGCCCGGGAGCGGATTGCCGCACCGGATAATCACCCGGCGTCGCGCGCGGCGCAATCCCGCTGGTATTCGGCGGCGGCTCCGTACTGGTTGGCCGCGGAAGCTGGCCAAAGGCGAGAACGGCCGGGAACAGAATGGCAGCGGCAACGCGGGAGTACATGGCAACCTCCGTTACTTATTGTACGCGCGCCAAAGGGTTGGGTTTCAGCCTTCAGTGCGTCATCGCGTAGACAATGTAGTTGATGCCGATGCGCAGACCCAATGCGGAGAATTTCTGCGGATAAGTGGGCTCGTCGGCGTTTTCCCAGGAATCGCCCAGATCCATGTTGTGGCAGATGGCGACGCGATAATGCGGCCGCGGTCGTCGTAAACCGCCGCGCGGAACGTCGGGATTCGGTGCCGGCACTTTTCGCAGATGCTGTGCCGGTCTGCGTGTATTGCATGCCGGGCACCTGGTAGCGCTCGTCCAGGTCGTAGACCGTATGGAAAATCGGCATCCTTGCTGTGGATGTCGACAATCTGGCGGTCCGGGAAGATTTTCTTAAAGCTGTGCAACGAAGACGTTCCACTCATCGGTGCCGTGGAAATCGTCGCACATGAAGAAACCGCCGCGATCGAAGAACTCGCGGAACTTGGCGATCTCGTGATCGGTCAACTCCCAGTGGCCCACTTCCACCGCGTAGAGCCAGGGGTAATTGAAAACATCGTCGTCCTGAGTCCAGATTGATAGGCTGCTCGGCGGAGCGTGCCGTCGATGCGCGTGAGGCGGCGGATGGCCAGGGCCAGATGCCGGTCGGATCGCGGATAGTCGATGGTCCAGTTGGTATTGCCTTCGTGCCAGTCGAAGCCGCGCTTGAACTCGCTCTGCCAGTCGATGCGGAGGTGCGTGGTGGGGTACATCAGGCGCGCGAAAGTCCACTCGCCGGGGACCATGTAGTCTTTCGGCAGGGGGAAATTGTTGTACTCCCACGCGGGATATTCGCGAAACGGCTTCTGGGCGAATACCGTGCATGCCAGCACGCACGCGCCAACCACTCCCGCAACCGTCCAACCGTACCTCATCAATTCATTATATCGGCGTTACTGGCCCCTGCCCCCGCGCCGCCCGCCGGTCACAGCCGTCAGGCGCTGCGGCATATCGGCAAGGGCGTAGCTCATCACGGCCAGGGCTGCCACGTTCTTGCGGAAATCTTCCGGGCTCACTTTGTCCAGGGTGTCGGCCTCGGTATGGTGCCAGTCGAAATAGTGGGTGCCCACGGTGCGCTCGGCCAGGCCCGGAACGCCGTCGCGAATCAGCGGGGCGATGTCTTCCCCGCCCCCGCCAGGGGTGATCTCGCCGGCGCCTATGCGCTCCAGCAGCTTGCCCACCTGCTGGAGCAGCGCCTGCGAATTCGCGATCGACGCCCGCGCCGAATCCGCGCGGTGCCTCCGCTCCGCCATCCATCTCCAGAGCGGCCACCTGGTTCTTCAGGTTGTCGCCCACAAATGCGCGGTAGGCCTCGCCGCCGCGCCCGCCGTTCTCTTCGTTCACCCAGAACGCCACGCGCAGCGTGCGCTCGGGCTGCAGGCCCAACTTGTGAATCAGCGCGAGCGCTTCCAGACAGGCCATGATGGAGGCGCCATCGTCCTGCGCTCCCTGCCCCACGTCCCACGAATCGATGTGGCCGCCGATCACCACCACCTCTTCGGGATGGGTCCGGCCGGGAATTTCGCCGATCACGTCGCCGGTATCGGCGTCCGGCTCCATGCGCGCGCCCATCTCCAGGTGTACCCGCACCGGCACGCCATCCAGGTATAGGCGCTGCAGCATGGCGGCATCCTCGGGCGAAACGGCGGCGGCTGGAATCTTGGGCTGCTTCTCGTCGTACTCCATGGCGCCGGTGTGCGGAATCTGCATGGCCAGCGGAGTGGCGGAGCGCACCAGCACCGCGACAGCGCCCAGCGCGGCCGCGCGGGATGCGCCGCTGGAGCGGTAGCCGCGCGCCGATCCGTAGCCCTGGAACACGTAGTTATAGACCACGATTTTGCCCTTGACCTTGTCCGCGCCGAGCGCCGCCAGTTCGTCGAAGGTGGATACCGCGACCACGTCCGCCGTGATACCGCCCGGGCGGGGTTCCGATGCTCATCCCGAGTCCCAGCATGTGCAGCGGCTTATCGAGCGGCGCCACCATCCGGGCCGATTCGGCACCGCGCACCCAGTGCGGCACCTTCGTGGGGATGACCCGCACATTGCTCAGTCCCACCGCCTTCATCTGCTCCACCGACCATGCGATGGCGCGCTGCAGCGATTCCGATCCGCTCAGGCGGTTGCCGATCCGGTAGCAGAGATACTCCAGCCGTTTGTAGCCTTCGTTATCGGCCAGAGCGGCATCGATCAGCTTGTCGGCCGCGGGTTTGTACTTTTCGGTCAGGTCCTGCGAGCGGCTCAGGCCCGCGGCGGAGAGTGCCACCAGGGCGAAGGTACAGGCGCGGCGAGACATAGAATCCAATATCGCACAAAGAGTCCGTTCCCTACCGCACCCATGGAATGTACGCCGGCACGCGGCGGCGATACTCCTGGAACTGCGCGCCGAAGCGGGAGGACAGCAGACCGTCTTCGGTGCGAACGCGGACCTCCGTGCCCGCGATGAAGAAAGCCAGCGAGACCAGCGCCCATGGCCAGCGGGTCAGAAGCAACAGCGTGCTGGCCAGGATCGCCAGCAGCGATGCGTAGATAGGATGGCGCACCACGGCGTACGGGCCGCTGTGCACCAGTTGATGATCGTGGTACAGGCCGGCGGTGATGCGAAACTGCCGGCCCAGGTGCTTTACGGCCGTCCAGCCCAACACCGGGGCGACGGGTCCCAGAAGCATCGATGACAGAATGCGCAGCAGGCCCGGATCTTCGGCCGCCGGCAGGCGGAACATAAATGCGATGGCGAAGGCGATGACTTCCAGAAGCAGTCCGAAGCTCGTGGGACCCGGCTGCGCGATCGAAGTGCGATTCTGCCGGTGCGGCGCCCGGAAAATAAACGGATACCACCACACCAACCAGCAGACTGCCAGTTCCCCAAGAGCGGCAACGTGCACACTTGCAATGATAATAGTAGATGCCATGAGTAAAGTAATCGCGTTCAGGGATCCCGATCGGCCGTGGCCCGACGACCCGCCTATCCCCGACCTTCGGCCGTACGATCCTAATGAAGAGGACGACGAGGACGATGAAGAGGACGAGGACGACGAGGAGCCCGACGACGACGACATCGAGGAAGAAGATATCTTCATGCTGCGGCGTCAGCGGCTGTTTCGATGGGCGGCACAGGCCATCGCGATTAGCTGGAGCACCTCGCCCGCAGTGCAGAAGGTGGCCGCGTTCGGCGCTGTGGCGCAGCCTCTGCGGCGGGAAATCCCGCGCTTCCGCGAGTATCGCCGGCGCCGCATCCAAATCCTCCACGAGTGCGCCGACCTGGACCTGGCCGTCTGGCTGACGGCCCTGGACAATTTGAAAGGGCTCAAGAACCTGATGGCGCGGACGCTCAACCAGATGCAAGACACGCCCTATGGCGGCGTGGCGCATCACCAGGTGGACGTGCACGTCTTCGATTCCGAGCCGGCGGGCTATCGCGGGCGGCTCTGCTACTTCGGTCAGTGCCCCAAAGAAGGGAAGATGGAGTGCTTTGTCCCGCAGTGCGGCGAGGAGTTGTTCCTGCGACAATTCCGCGATTACCGCTTCCGGCGAGGACAATTCGAAATCGATGAGCCGAAGGTGATTCTGTTCGACCGGGCCAGCGGGTTCCTGGTGCGGCCGTCGAAGATTGAGGGCCAGCTTCGCAAGGTTCTGCCTCTCAAGCCGCAGCCGGACGACGACGAGGATGAGGAATAGCCCCACCGTGGATAAAAGATGCCGATGACAGAAGCGCGGGCCGGAGACCAGGTTGTCCGCTATGATCGCGAAGCCACTGCGGCGATCTACGGAGGCCTGAAGCACGGCTTCGCCGAAGAGTGCGGCTGCGTGTTCTGCAGGAATTTCGCCGCGCAGCGAGACTGCACCTATCCGGCGTCGTTCCGCGAGTTGCTGGAACAGATCGGCATCGATGCGGACAAAGAATTCGAGGCCTTCGAGTACGGCCCTGTCGGAAACGGAATACACCGCTACGGCGGCTGGTTCTACTTCGTAGGGGAAATGGTCACCGCGGGCGAGCGGAACGTCGACCCTCCGGATGCCGTTCACTATTTCGAATTCTTTTTTACCACCGGCGGCCCACCTGCTCCAGCGTTTCGAGGCATGCCACACCTGGCAATCGAGTTCACCGCGGACCTCAAGTGGGTGCTCTCCGAGCCTCCGAAATATAGGACAGCGTCCAAGGATACCCGGCCCAGGTGAAACCCGGTCGCTGCGCCATCCTCATCCCCGCCTACCAGCCCTCCGCGGCGCTACTCGACGTGGTGCGCGCCTTGAGCGAACAGGGCGGCGCGCCCATCGTGCTCATCGACGATGGCAGCGGCGACGCATCGGCCGATATTTTCGCGCGCGCCGCCGCGTACCCCGGGGTGCGCCTGCTGCGCCATGACACGAACCAGGGCAAGGGAGCGGCACTGAAGACCGGCATCCGGTTCGCCTTGGCCGAATACCCTGACCTGGCCGGCGTCGTAACGGCGGATGCCGACGGGCAGCACCATCCCGACGATATCGCGCGCGTGATGGCCGCGCTGCCGCCCGGCAAGGGGGCCGGCCTGGTGCTGGGATCGCGCTCTTTCCAAGGCGCCGTGCCGCTGCGCAGCCGCATCGGCAACGTGCTCACGCGCTCCATCATGCACGTGCTGCTGGGCTGCAAACTGCAGGACACCCAGACTGGCCTGCGCGCCATTCCCGCAGCCATGCTGCCGCAGCTTCTGCAACTGGAATCCAACGGCTACGAGTTTGAACTGGAGATGCTGATCCTGGCGCATCAACTCTCCATACCGGTGGTGGAAGAGCCCATCCGTACCATCTACGAACCGGGCAACCGTTCGTCGCATTTCAATCCCCTCGTGGATTCGATGAAGATCTACTTCGTACTGCTGCGCTTCGCATCAGTGTCATTCGCGACCGCGCTGCTGGACAACCTGGTCTTCTACATCGCTTACCGGCACGGCGGGCACGTGCTGGCGTCGCAGGTATTGGGGCGCGTACTGGCCGTCGCGTTCAACTATTGGATGGTGCGCCGCTCGGTGTTTTATTCGCGCCAGCGCCACCTTTCGACTGTGCCGAAGTACCTGGCGCTGGTGGTGGCCAGCGGTTCCGCGTCTTACGGCGGCATCCGGCTGCTCGGCGCCACCCTGGGAATTCATCCGGTGGCCGCCAAGCTGATGGTGGAGTCGGCGCTGTTCTTCGTGAACTTCGCGGTGCAGCGGCTGTTGATTTTTCGACCGGCGGACACCCGCAACCGCCAGGCCGGCGGCGCGCTCTTCGTGCTGCTGTGGGTGATTTTCGCGGGCGTGCTCGGCCTGGAGGTGTACGGATTCCTGAGCGGTCATTTGTTCGCGCAGGAGATCTGGCACCCCATCGGCCTGGATCGCTTCCTGCGATACGTGCGCCTCTTCGTGCTTTTCTCCGTCGCAATGCTGGCGTTAGCGCCGCGCTATTACGTCGCGGTGGGGAGCGCCGTAGTGCTGGTGGGCACAATGCTCGCCGCCGGACCCATGGCGCCGGCGGCAGTCCTGTTGTTTCTGGTCTCTGCCTGCGCGCTGGGCTCCTGGATCGTCGCCGGCGAACTACTCGCCACACTTACCGGCACGGGCATCTTCATTTTATTGATGCTGGCCGTTGCCCGGCTGCCGGTCAACTATCCGGCCGTGTGGGCCGCGGTGCTGCTGCTGCCGGTCGTGCTGGATCTTCGCGGCGTGTCGCGGCGCTTTGCGGGATGGGCCCGCGCGCTGAGTGTGCGCAGAGCGCGCCCGGTGGCGGAACGGACGGCGCTGGCACTCCTCACCTTCGTTTTGGGCGCGCACTGGCTGGTGGCGCTGAAGCCGGAGATCAGCGCCGACGGGCTGGCGATGCATCTGGCCATTCCCGTCAACATGGCCGCGCACCATGCCATGACGTTTGAGCCCGCGCGCGAACTTTGGGCCGTGATGCCCATGGGCGCCGATTGGGCCTACTCCATCGTGTACCTGATGGGCGGCGAATTTGCCGCGCGCCTGCTGAACTTCGCCATGCTGCTGGCACTGGCCGGCCTGTTGTATGCCGCCGTCCGCCGGTGGCTCCCGCGTGCTGCCGCCCTGCTGCTGGTGGCGCTGTTCGCCGCCTCGCCGCTGGTGCAACTGGTCACCGGTTCGCTGTTCGTGGAGAACCTGCTGGCCGCCCTGCTGCTCGCGATGCTGACGGCAGTATGGCGATTCGGTGACACCGGCAATCGCCGGTTCCTTTATGCCGCGGCCCTGCTGGCCGGTGCCGCGCTTACCACCAAATTGGCCGCGCTGCCGTTTGTGGCGTTGACCCTGCCTTTCGCGGCGCTAGAGGTGCGCCGTCAGTGGAAACGTATAGGCCCAGCGCCCTGCCTGCTCGCGCTGCTTCTGCTGCTGGCCACGGCGCTGCCCACGTATGCCATCGCGTGGCTGAAGACCGGCAACCCGGTATTTCCGTTTCTCAACAGCACATTTCCCTCGCCGCTGCTCGATCACGCCGCCGAGATCCGCGACTATCGTTTTCGCGAGCCCCTGACCTGGCACACTCCCTTCGACCTGACCTTTCACACTTCCCGCTTCTACGAATCGCAAAACGGTTCCCTGGGATTCCAGTACCTGCTCCTGGCGCCTTTCGCCCTGGTAGCGATAGGGGCTTTGAGGCGGAGACCGGCGGTCTGCGCCGCTATCGTCGCGCTGGCCGCCATGACCCTGGTGATGCGCTCGGAACCCAACGCCCGCTACCTGTACGGCGGAATGCCCCTGCTCTTCATTCCGTTTGCCGTCCTGCTGGCAGGCGCCAGGAAAAAACGGCGGCTGCTGTATGGGGCCTTGATCGCCTGTGCTGTGCTTTGTACCGGCATCGACATCTGGTTTCTTCCCGCATCAGGCTGGTACCACAAGAAGTTCTACGCCCACTATGAATTCCGCCCGGACGGCTTCGCGCGATACCTGGATGAGGAGGCGCCCGCGCGCGTCGTGGTGGACTACTACGATCGCGCGCACCCTAATTCCACCATGCTGCTGGTTTCCGATAACGACCTGGCGGACGCGCGCGGCACCGTCTACCAAAACAACTGGCACCAGTGGGACAACTGGATGAAGATTCAGAATGCCGTCAACCTGCCCCAGATGATCGAACTGGTGGACACCTGGAAGCTGCAATATTTCATCGGGCGCACCGAGGCGCGCAATTCGCCCGACGAATCGCGGGGCTTACGCCAGTTTCTGGCGCATTGTACAGAGACCGAGTTCGAACACGACGGAGTGTACCTGGCGAAGGTCAATGGCCGGTGCGCCGAAGTGCCCGAGCCTCCGCCTGTGCCTCCTGGCGCGTACGACGATTTCGACCCGGCGTTGCGTTTTCACGGCAGATGGCTCCACGGCGACGAATTCCGCCCCGCGTTTCAGGGCACCGTCAGCTACAGCGATACCAAAGGGGCCGAAGCCGCGCTCGTTTTCGAAGGCAAAGCGCTGACTTATGTATTCACGCGCGCTCCCAACCGCGGGTTCGCCGAGGTCCTGATCGACGGCGTCAGCAAGGGAGTGCTGGACCTGTATGCGCCGCAAGTCGAGTGGCAGAGCCGCTATCGCGTCTGCTGCCTGACGCCGGGCCGGCACATCGCCGTGATTCGAACCCTGGGACAGGCCCGCAAGGAGGCTATCGGCCGGTTCGCGGATTTGGATGAGCTGATCGTGGAGTAAGGCCGGGCGACGATGCGGAAGATCAACCGTTTTGCATATTGGGGTGCCATCGGCGCGGTGATTCTGGCCATCGGTTGGTATTATCTGTGGCAATTGCGCGCCACCGGCGAGACCTTCGACTGGGCTCATCCGAAAGCCGGCTACTACAACTATCTCGGCCAGGCCCTGGCACACGGCCGTCTGGCGCTGCCGGTGCAACCGTCTCCCGAGCTGCTTGCCGCTGCCAGTCCGTGGGACCCCGCGCTGAGCGACTCCTACAAGATGCACGACCTGGTCTATTACCACCAGCGCTATTACCTGTACCACGGCGCCGGACCGGCCGTGCTGCTGTTCACTCCCTGGCTGCTTCTTACCGGGCACGATATGCCCGAGCGGTTCGCCATGTTCGTGCTGTGCTTCGGCGGCTTTCTGTTTTCGTGCGGCGTGCTGTTGCGGTGGCTGGAAGCGGCCGGCGCGAAACCGGGACTGCCGCTGCTCGCGCTGATGCTCGTGGCGCTGGGTCTCTGCTCCGGCGTGCCTTACCTGCTGAATCGCGTGGCAGCCTACGAAATCGCCATTGCCGGGGGCTATTTCTTCATTTCGGGCGGGCTGTATTTTCTCACGCTCGGAGTCGAATCGAAAACCGCGGCGCGCTGTGTCGCCTGGCTCACGGCGTCGGGCTTCTTCTTCGGGGCGGCCATTTCCTGCCGCCCGCATCTGGGAATCGCCGGGCTGTTCGCACTGGCCGGGCTGGCGATTCTGCTGGCCGGGTCGCGCGCCAGGTTGATCGGTTTCATTACGGCCTTTGCAATTCCCGGATCGCTGGTGGCGCTGTACAACTACCAGCGGTTCGGCAATCCGTTCGAATTCGGCATCCGCTACCTGCTGACCGGCGCCGAGCCCATCGGAATCAAGCTGGCGTTCGCGAATCTGATACCCGGCTGCTACTTCTGGCTCCTCTGCCCCCCGGAGTTCAGCCGTGTCTTCCCGTGGATTCGCCTGGCATTCCGCTATCCGTTCGGCTCGGCGGCCCATGCTTTCCCGCACGATTATTTCATCGAACCCACGGCCGGCGCTTTGTTTCTGGCTCCCTTCGTGATAGCCGCGTTCTTCGTGCCTATTGCCCGCCGGTCGATTCTGCTCTGGGTCACGCTGCTCTCTTCCGCGGCGGTCTTCCTGTTCCTGAACGCCACCGGCTTCACGACGCAACGGTACGAAGTGGACTTCCTGCCCATGGCCATTCTGGTCGCGCTGGTCAACATCGCAGTGTGGATTCATCGGACTCGCGGCGTTCCGCGCACGGCGCTGCGCGCCGCCCTGGCCACCGCGATTGCACAGGGGCGGCAGTAAATCTGGCGCTGGCGATCCAAGGGCCCTACGGCGACATGCTGAAGAAGCAGCCCGAAACCTATCTGCGGATAGCCCGGTGGCTCACCCCGAGCGAGCAGGACCGGCCTCTGCTGAACCCCTTGGTGGACGTCAGCTTCGTGGCGGAATTCAAGCCGCAGCTGGATCAGTATCGCGAGCCGCTTCTGGTAATGGGACACCAGCCCTATCGCTACATCCTTTATGCCGAGCACTTCCCTGGCGGTCTGCGTTTCGTCTCGGTGCTCGACGAACAGAAGATCACAACCGAAATGCCGGGCCGCGACGATATCCGCGCCGCGATTCGCGTGACCTACTCGCCCGGCGAGGGCAAACTGACGGCGACGGTCAACGGACAAGAGGTGGCCGTTTACGAGCCACCGCAACTGATTCTGGCTCCCGCGGAAATCACGGTGGGGCGGAATCTCGTGAAGCCCGACTGGAGCACGGAGCGCTTCACGGGCCGCATCAGCGATATCGTCACCAGCGTGCGGCCCACGGCACCCGAAACCCGTCCGCACCTACAATAGAATCGGTCGCCGCGGGATCGAAGGCGATGGTCAACAAGCAATGGATACCTCGCAGGTTCTGTGCGTGGCAGGGGAGATGCCATGGAAGGACTCAGCGGCGCCAAGAGTCTTGCCCTGGCCGCTTTCTCAGGTGTCACATTCACTCCGGCCGTGCGCTCCCCAAGACCGCCTGAGTAAAAAACTCACTGCTTTAGGCTAACCAATCGGAAACTCCGCCGTTTTATAATCAGACGGTCTATGGGAACAGAGAAACCGAAGGCCGACCTCTTGCCTGGCACGCTGGACATGCTGGTCCTGAAAATATTGATACGGGGCCATTTGCATGGGTATGCCATCGCGCAACTGATTCAGCAATTGTCCGACGATCTGCTGCGTGTGGAAGAAGGCTCTCTTTACCCGGCTCTCCAGCGGCTGGAGCTGAATGGCTGGATCGAGGGCGAATGGGGCACTGTCGGCCAACAATCGGCGCGCTCGTTTCTACAAGCTGACTCCCGACGGCCGTAAACATCTGGCGGAGGAGTCGGCTCGTTACCGCCAGGTCACCGGAGCGGTAGCCCGCATCATGGGGTTCGCTTAATCAAACGGAGAGTGCATGCAAGCCGGTTCGAGTTGGAAGCGTTTTCGACGCCGTTTACGGTATTGGCTGGACCACAGCGAACGGCATCGCCTGCTGTGGGAGGAGATGGAATTCCACATCGAGTCCATGGTTGAGGAACTGGTCGCGCAAGGCATGCCCGAGCCGGAAGCTCGTGCCGCGGCTCACAGAAAGTTTGGCAATATGACACAAAAATCGGAAGAAGCTCGCTCCACCTGGATCGCGCGCTGGATGAGCGATCTGGCGCAGGATTTACGCCACTCGTTTCGCGGCATGCGGCGCGATGCCGGATTTACGGCGTTTACGATTCTCATCGCCGGCCTCGGCATCGGAGCCAGTTCCACGGTCTTCAGCGTGGTCAATGCGCTGCTGCTGCGCCCGCTCCCGTTTCGCGATCCAGGACGGCTGGTATGGATTACCAACGGCGACGACTGTACCGCCACCCAAACCGAACACTATTCGGACCTCCGGGAATTGAACCGATCGTTCTCCGATCTGGCGGGTTGGTCCGCGTACTATGCGCGCGGGCGATCAGCGAACTGACCGGAACCGGCGAGCCCGAGCGTCTCACGAGCGTTCCCGTGACCGGGAACTTCTTCGCATTGCTGGGTGTGCAGCCCGCAATCGGAAGATCGTTCACCACCGAGGAGTGCCAGGGGAAGTATTCCGCTCCGCCGGCCATGCTCTTGAGCTACAGTTTTTGGCGGCGGCGGTTTGCTTCCGACCCCAGCGTGGTGGGCCGGAAGCTGACTTTGAACAATCAGCCGGTGACGGTGGTGGGCGTGCTGCCCGCATCCTTCGATTTCGCGAGCGTCTTTGCTCCAGGCACGCCCGATCGATATCTTTGTTCCCTGGCCGCTGAACGGACAAAACAAAACCCACGGGAAACACGATGAAGATCATCGGAAGACTGAAGCCCGGCGCGACCGTGCAGGGCGCGCAGGCTGAGTTTACGATGCTGGGGAAACAACTCGAGAGCCAGCATCCGGAACGGAACCCGATCGTTCCGAGGCTGGTCCCGCTGGAGCAACACGTGAGCGGACCAGTGAGTCCGGCTCTGTTCGTGCTGGCCTGCGCGGTCGGTGTAGTGATGTTGATTGTGTGCGCGAATCTTTCGAATCTGCAATTGGCGAGGTTAGGCACGCGGCAAAAGGAAATGGCGATGCGGGCGGCGTTAGGAGCGGGCCGTTCGCGGCTGCTGCGGCAGATGCTTACGGAGAGCGTGGCGCTCTCGTGTTGCGGCGCGGTGTTGGGACTGGTCCTCGCAGTGGCCGGCACGCGCGAACTGGCGCATCTCCATGCATTCAACCTTCCTTTGCTCGAAAGCGTTCGGATCGATGGGAGCGCGCTCCTTTTCACCTTGCTGGCGGCGGTCGCTTCCGGCGTGCTCTTTGGCCTGCTGCCGGCATTGCGGGTCACGGTGCTCTCTCTTCGTGAAGGCATGCAAGATGCCAGCCGCGGTTCGAGCGGCGGCAAGCGGCATGCCTGGGTCCGCGATGGACTGGTGGTTTCCGAACTCGCCTTCGCCTGCATCCTGCTGGTCGGCGCGGGGCTGCTGATTCGGAGTTTTCTCCGCGTCCTCGACGTGAATCTGGGATTTCAACCGGAGCGAGCGGCCGCGCTGAGGATTGACCCGAGTTTCCGGATCTCGAGTTTCGCGCAGCAGAACTCTTTTATCGACGATGTGCTGCGACCGCGCCCGGTCTGTCCCCGGCATTCTGGCGGCTGGAATTACCGACGTGCTGCCGCTGCGCGACGACCGGTCGTGGGCTGTCTCTGCGGTAGGACAGGTTTACGGGAAGGGCCACCCGCCGCCGGAGCCATTCATTCGCGTTGTGAGCGACGGGTATTTCGAGGCGGCAGGAATTCCGTTGCGGTTGGGTAGAGAATTCACAGAGAGGGATCGCGCATCCAGCGAACGCGTCGTGGTGGTCAATGAGACGCTGGCCCGGACGCTCTGGCCGGGCCAGAACCCACTGGGACAGATGATCACGACGGATGGGGGACGGAGGGTCGTCGGCGTAGTCGCCGACGTCCGTCACGAAGCTCTGGAAAAGGCGGGCGGGTCGGAAATGTATCTGCCGATGCGGCAAACCGGGGACTACGCGGCCATGCAACTGGTGGTGCGAACCGCGCTTCCACCGGACAGTCTGGCGGCGGGGATTCGAACGGCTCTGCGGCCGATCGACCCGAATCTGCCGGTCCGCGAGTTTGTGACGTTCCAGGATCTGGTCGACAGAGCGGTTTCACCGCGGCGGTTTCTGGTGCTGTTGCTGGCCGGATTCGCGGCTTTCGCCTTGATCCTCGCCTCGCTGGGGATCTACGCCGTGATTTCGTTTTCGGTAAGTCAGCGGGTGCAGGAAATTGGAATTCGAATGGCGCTGGGAGCGTCCGCCGACGGACCTGCAAAGCCGCATCGTGCTCCGGACGCTGGGATTGGCCGCTTTCGGGCTCGCGTTGGGAATGGCGGCGTCGCGAGTCTTGTCGAGCGCGCTGGGAAGCCTGTTGTTTGGGGTTACCACCGGCGATCCGGTCACATTTATCGCGATGGGAGCGCTGCTGATCGCGGTGGCGGCGTCGCCGGGTATATTCCCGCGTGGAGAGCGTCGCGGATCGATCCGATGGTGGCATTGCGATCGAATTGAACATCGAAGGATTCGGTACGGCGCCGGGCTTACGCCGGTGCTGCCATTCGATCCGGAGGAAGCATGCGGGACGAAAGGGCGTTACCACGTCAGGGGTACGATCAACGGTAGTACGGTGAGAGGCGCTCTGGAGCGGTTCAGCGAAGGGCATTTTCTGCCGCTGGGTCGGGCTTGCCGGCGGGGCCGGTCTGAGCCTGGGGGACCTAAGGAGCGACCGCGGTAAACGTTACTGGGTCTTTTCCAGCGCGCTGATGATTCCCTCGGGGAAGAGCGCGAGATTGAAGGATTCGGTGTCGAGGGAATCTGTGACCGTGGACAATTCCACGTCGACCCGCCTGGCTTTACGGATCTTCCCGATGAAGTCCAGGGAATCGCCGGGGAAGAGGAGCGTGGTTTTGTGCTTTGAGACGATCCACTGATCCTGGGCGAGTTCGCCATTGTCGAATTTGTATTTGATCAGGCTGCGCCCCTTGGACGCTGTGTCCACTTCATCGAGACCCTCACCGGCGGTCAGATAAACATCGAGCTTCTTTCCGAACTGCCGCACAATCAGCCGGATACGTCCGCTATCGCTGACCGCGGAGATGAGATCCTCTTCCACCGGGCCATTGTGGGAAGTGGCGATTTTCCACGCGGACGCCGGCATGGAAACTCCGAGAGCGCCGGAGGCCGACAGGGCCGTGGGATCCCGCGGCAATTCGGGCACGATGGCGGTGGTGTCGGGGGATATCGCAGGCGCCGCAGGGGTGTTGTCGGAGGCGGCGGTCACTGGAGCAGCCGCGTCCGCAGTACCGGGATGCGAACCGGTGCAGCCCGGCGCCAAAACCAGAACCGTCGCTATGAATACAGGAAGGGCCTTAATCACGTGTTCTTTTATTTTCCGATAGGCCGAAAGTCCTGGCAATTACCACATGATTTACATCGTAAGTAATAGTACTCATATTGTGTCAATCAGAGCACGTTCGGGTTGCACTGGAAAACGAGGTAAGGTCGCAGGTGCTGGAGGAGAGATGGGCAAGTATCAGGTCGCGCAGGTGAATATCGGCCGCATCCGGGCTCCGCTGGACGACCCTCGAATGGCGGGTTTCATGAACCGCCTGGACGAGGTCAATGCGATTGCGGAACGGGCTCCCGGTTTTGTCTGGCGGCTGCAGACCACGGAAGACAACGCGACGTACTTCCGGCCGTACGAGGACGAGCGCGTCCTTATGAACATGTCGGTGTGGGAGACCGTGGAAGCGCAGAGGGAGTACGTGTACGGCACGGTGCACGTGGAACTGCTGCGGCAAGAGGAATCCGGGGGCCAACTGGGCAAATCGAGTCTTGAATTTCACCCCAAAGATGGACTGAACCCCAAAAGTGAGACACTCCGAATAGACGCACTTTGCATTGAATGGAGTGCGAAGAAATGGCGAAGAAGGCAAAGTGGCGTCGTCACACCGTGGAATTCAAGCGGCAGGCCGTTGAACGGATGAAAACCTGCCAAAACATTCATGAACTGGCTCGTGAGCTGAACATCGAGCGCAAGCTGCTCTACACCTGGAAGTATCAGTTCGAGGGACGGCCGGAGCCGCGGCATGCGAATCTGGGAATTGCCCCAGAAGACCGCAAAGAGCAAAAACACCGCGAGGAAATCGCCAGGCTGAAGGTGGCGCTGGCCGACAAAACCCTGGAAAACAGTTTTTTTCGAAGTGCCTTGCTCAAGATCAAGGCGGATCGCCATCTGACCATCGACAGCGGCGAAACAGCATCTACGACACCATCCAGTCGTGGGCGCAAGAGCAAGGCAAGCCAGCGGACGCCCAGCCCACTCTGAGCGTCGAACGGATGTGTCACTTGGCTGGTGTCAGTCGGGCCAGCTATTACCGACATTGGGAGGCGGCAGCGCCAGACGAAGCGGAAATGGCGGCGCGGGCATCCATCCAGGAGGTGGTCCTGAGGCACCGCCGCCGTTACGGCTACCGGCGCGTCACGGAGGATTTGCATCGCCAGGGGATGGTCATCAACCATAAACGAGTCTCGCGGATCATGCGCGAAGACAACCTGCTGGCTATTCGCTACCGCAAGTACATTCTGACGACGGATTCGAAACATGACTGCCAGGTGTATCTGAACCTTGCGGCGCGCATGACGGTGACCGCCATCAACCAGCTATGGGTGGCGGACATCACATATATTCGTCTGCGGACCGAGTTCGTTTTTTTGGCGGTGGTGATCGACCGGTACTCGCGCAAGGCCATTGGTTGGGCCTTGGATCGAAGCTTGACGGCCAGGGTGGCGGTGAGGGCGCTACAACAGGCCATCGGCCAGCGTCAGCCACCACCGGGAGTGGTGCATCACTCCGATCAGGGAACTCAGTGAACTAAACCGCTTCGCGGTAGGCGCTTCGTTCGAAGCGTAACGAACTGGCGCTTCCTGGCGTGGAGCGAGGCTCCTTGAAATACTGGATCAGGTCATCCCAAGAGACCAATCCAACAACAAGGAGCCGTCGCATGACACCGCTTCGTCAACGCATGATCGAAGACATGCAGTTGCGCAATCTCGGCACGAACACCCAGAGAGCGTACTTGCACTATATTACCGGCCTGGCGCGATTCTATCAAACCAGCCCCGACCAACTCAGCCTGGAAGAGCTTCGCGATTACCAACTCTATCTCATCAACGAGCGCCAGTATTCGGCCGAGTCAGTGAACCACTTCGTGGTTTCCGCCAAATTCCTCTACAACGTAACCCTGGAAACACCCTGGCCGGATGACGCTCTGGTCCGGTGCCGTGTTCCGAATCGACTTCCCGTGGTCCTCAGCGTGGCGGAAATATCGGAGTTCTTCCAGCACGTCTGCACCATTCGCTGTCGCGCCGCGTTGATGGTCGCCTATGGAGCCGGCCTCCGCGTCAGCGAGGTCGTGTCTCTGCAAATTGGCGATATCGATTCCAAACGCATGCTCATCAGAGTGCGGCAAGGCAAAGGTAAGAAGGATCGCTATGCCATGCTTTCGGCCCATTTGCTGGAAGTGCTGCGCTGTTGGTGGCGCGCCCAGCATCCAGAACCACTGCCGCAGAAGCCCTCACCGGAAGATTGGCTCTTTCCCGGTTGGCGCAAAGGCCGGCACATGAATGCCGCTTCTCTGCAACTCGCCTGCAAAGAAGCAGCCCGAGAGGCAGGTCTGAGCAAAAAAGTCACTGTCCACACCTTACGCCACAGTTTCAGCACTCACCTTTTGGAGAACGGTACCGATATCCGCAAGATTCAAGCCCTGCTCGGTCATAGCCGCATCGACACCACGGCCCGTTACACCCAGGTGAGTCCGCAAACGGTGTCCGGCACCGTCAGCCCGCTCGACAACCTGTACCGCAAGACTCGTAAAGCGAAGGGCAAGAAGTAGACCTTGCCCGAGCCAACCCTGGAGTTGGCCGACATCATTCGACTGCACGGCCCGGCGTACCGGCAGATGCATTCCTTGCCTCTGCATCAACTCCGCTTGATGCAGGCCATCGAAAACTGCCGTACACCCGTACTGGGCGGCACCGTCGAATGGTGCGACCACTGCCAATTCACTCACATTCGCTACCGATCCTGCCGCAACCGTCACTGCCCCAAGTGCCAGGGCATCGCACGCGAGCAGTGGCTCGAAGACCGCCGCGCCGAACTGCTCCCCACCCAGTACTTCCACGTCGTCTTTACCCTGCCAGCGGAGATCGCTGCCCTCGCCTTTTACAACAAAGGACTCGTCTATGGAATGCTCTTCCACGCTACCGCCCAAACCCTGCTTGAGATCGCCAAAGAGCGCCTGGAACTGGAACTCGGCTTCTTCTGCGTCCTCCACAGTTGGGGACAAAACCTCCACTTCCATCCCCACCTCCATTGCGTCGTTCCCGGCGGCGGACTCTCGCTCGACCAGGAGCGCTGGATCTCCGCCATGCCTAACTTTCTCCTGCCGGTCAAAGTTCTCTCCAAACGCTTCCGCACGCTGATGCTGGAAGCCCTTGCCAAAGCTCACGTCGCCGGCGATCTGCAGTTTTTCGGAGAGCTGGAATCGCTGCGCGATCCCAGCACCTTCTCCCGATTCCTGGTTCCCCTGAAACATAAAAAATGGGTAGTTTACGCCAAGCCCCCTTTCGGCGGACCGGCTCACGTGCTGGAATACCTGGGCCGCTACACTCATCGCGTCGCCATCAGCAACCACCGTCTCCGTAAACTGGAAGATGGCCAGGTTTCCTTCGATTGGAAAGACTACCGCGACCAACAGATGAAGGTGATGACGGTCCCCGCCGAGGAGTTCATCCGCCTCTTCTTGCAGCACGCCCTGCCAACAGGCTTTCAGCGTATTCGCTATTACGGATTCCTAGCCAACTGCCATCGCGCCGTCAAACTCGAACTCTGTCGCAAACTGCTAGCCACTCCCTATTCGGATCTGCTGCCTAAGCCCACTGACTACCCGGACTTCTGCGCCAGACTCCACCGTTGCCCCAAATGCCACATCGGAACCATGGTGCAATACCAGGTTCTCTTTCCTTGTTACGGCCCTGTGCCGATGCTGATGGACACTTCATGACCATGCCCCGCCCGAACTCGCCGCTCCAACGCTGCCCTGCCGGCATTGTGTCGCTGGAGTGCGCCCGGATCACTCCGAAGATTCAATTCCGGCCCTTGATGAGCTCTTTTTTTCACCTCCAAGATATCCTTGGAGCACCCCAAACTATCCGCTCCCAGAGAAACGACACCCCGTCGCCGCTTCCAAACCAACCAACACCCCACCCCAGAACCGAACAAAACCCATTAAAGACAGACTTTCATCCTTCGGTTTAGCTCACTGCACGGTTTACTCGGTGTTCGCGGCGCACAAGATCACCTGCTGAACCGGCTTTTCGGCGCCGCGAAACCGAGCAAACCTTTTTCAGTATGCGAGCGCCGAATACGCTGAAGTGCTGAAAGCCAGCCAAATGGTCCCGAGCATGAGCCGTCCGGCCAATCCCTACGACAACGCGGCTTGTGAGAGTTTTATGAAGACCTTGAAACAGGAGGAAATCTACTGCAATCAGTATGCGGATTTCGACCAGCTTTCCGAACATCTGGAAGAGTTTCTGGGAGCGTACTACAATCGCCTGCGGCTGCATTCGGCATTGGGATACCGTACGCCGGAGGAATTTGAACGCGAGGCAGCGGCGGCGCCTGCACTGCCTGGCGAATTGCACGATGCGGCTGTCATAAAGTTCTTCTCGCCCCCCATCATTGCGGTGGGACATGACGGGGGTAAACCAATCGAAAGGAAGTGGCGCGAAGGCGAAAGTTGCCCATAACCGGGAAACGCTCCGCACGACCGGACCGGTAAGTCCGGGTGATTTCTTAATCGCTCAGGAGGGTTTGCAACGATCCCTTCCCCGCCACCATCTTCTAGCAGCTTCACATCATACTGAGCGCTCAGTATGCGTTTTCAAGGCATGGCGGAATCTATCGGTCCGATGTGGTTCAGAACGAAAACCAAATCCCGGGGCGGAGCCGACCGCCTCCCGCTGGTCGGCCCCGGGCCCAGGCAAAAGAACGCGTCGGGAGGACCACGCCCTTCTCATCGTCCGCGATGAGTTCCGCACCGGCTATTCCTTGATCGGGTTGCTCGCCAGCATTGCCCGTCTCCGCTTCCCCGGCAATGCCAGAATAACTCTGGACGGCAGGTGGAGAATCGGATTATCATCGAACTGCAACTGCGTCTTTTCCCTCGTGTCTCACCGAAGGGGTTCACCCCAAAGATCTGCGTTCATCCGCGTTCATCTGCGGCCTATATTTTTGTTTGGCAGAAATCGCAAAAGGCATTATTGGCCGCAGATGAACGCAGATAGCGAAGTTTCAGACTCCCATTTTCTTCAGAATCGTCATCATGGGACACCAGTTGGTGAACGCCGACTGGAACAGGTTCAAGCCGACGAAAGCGGTGAAGAGGAACCATGCCGGATTGACCCAATAGCCCAGGGCCACGCTCAGCATCACGAAGAATCCGGCGATCAGGCGTAAGTAACGTTCGATGGTCATGCGATTTTTCTCCTTCGATTGACAACAAAGTAGACGATGGGCACGGTCATGCGCGATAGCGCCAGAGACGCGACTTCGCCGGCCATCAGCGCGATGGCGAGACCCTGAAAGATGGGGTCGAACAGGATCACGCCGGCGCCCACCACCACGGCCGCCGCGGTCAACATCATGGGGCGGAAGCGGACCGCTCCGGCATCGATCACGGCTTGATCCAGCGGCATGCCTTCCTGCAGGCGCAGCTCGATGAAATCGACCAGGATGATGGAATTGCGCACCACGATGCCGGCGCCGGCAATGAAGCCGATCATCGAAGTAGCCGTGAAGAAGGCATTCAGCAGCCCGTGCGCGGGCAGAATGCCGACCAGCGAAAACGGAATGGCCGCCATGATGACCAGCGGCGTGACGAACGACTGGAACCAGCCCACCACCAGGGCGTAGATCAGGATCAGCACCGCGGCGAAGGCGATGCCCAGATCGCGGAACACTTCGTAGGTGATGTGCCATTCGCCGTCCCACTTCATGGAATAGTGCTCGGCATCGGTGGGCAGGGCGGCCATATGCTGCTCGATGGCGTACCCGCCGGGCGCCTGGAACTTGTCCATCTCCGGGCCGAGCTTGAGGATGGCGTAGACCGGGCTTTCCATGGCGCCGGCCACGTCGCCGGTGACGTAGGTGACCGGCAGCAGATTCTTGTGATAGATGCTCTTGTCCGGCGATCACTTCCTGGCTGTGCACCAGTTCGCTCAACGCCACCAGGCGGCCGGTCGCGTCCGGCGACTTTGAGGCTCTGGATTTTTTCCAGGTCCGGAACGGCTGGCGCGGTCGAGCCGCAGCGTCAGGGGCACGTCTTCCTTGGCGGAATCCGAATGCAGCAGGCCGGCCTGGTATCCGGAGGAGGCCAGCGCCATGGTGCGGGCGATGTCGTCTTCGGAGATGCCGTTCAGCGCGGCTTTCTCTTTATCCACCAGCAGGCGGTACTTCGGCTGGTCGTCTTCCACGTACCAATCCACATCCACCACGCCGTCGGTGCGCTTCCACAAATCGCGAATGCGCCGCGCGATGGCGATGCGCTCGGTCCATGTCGCGGCCCGTAGACTTCGGCCACCAGGGTTTCGAGCACCGGCGGGCCGGGCGGCACTTCGGCCACTTTGATGCGCGCGCCGTAGCGCTCGGCGACGGGCAGCAGCCGCTGGCGGACCTGCTTGGCGATTTCGTGGCTCTGCAGCTTGCGGTCGCCTTTGGGCAGCAGGTTCACCTGGATATCGGCGACGTTGGACCCCTGGCGCAGGTAGTAGTGCCGCACCAGGCCGTTGAAGTTGAATGGCGACGCGGTGCCGACGTAGGTCTGGAGATTGACCACCTGCGGCTGATCGAGCGTGGCCTGCGCCAGCGCGCCGGCGGCGCGGGCGGTCTCTTCGAGAGTGGTGCCGTTGGGCATATCGACGATCACCTGGAACTCGCTCTTGTTGTCGAACGGCAGCATCTTCACTTTGACGAACTGGAAATAGAACAGGGAGACGGAGCCGAGCAGCAGGGCCACCACACCCAGCAGAAAGCCCCAGCGCATGACCGGAACATGCAGGAGTTTGCCCATGACGACGCGATAGAAGCGCGTGACCAGGTCTTCGCGCTCGCCGTGCGCGCGCGGCATGGCCCGGCTTGAGAATGCGGACCGCGGCCCACGGCGTCACGATGAAAGCCACCAGCAGGGAGAAGACCATGGCCGCGCTGGCGCCGATCGGAATCGGGCGCATGTAGGGCCCCATCAGCCCGCCCACGAAGGCCATCGGCAGAATGGCGGCGACCACCGTGAGGGTGGCGAGGATGGTGGGATTGCCCACTTCATCCACGGCCTCGATGGCCACGTCGAATGGCGGCCGTTCGCGGTTGGCGGGCATACGCCAGTGGCGTACGATGTTCTCGACCACGACGATGGCGTCATCCACCAGAATGCCGATGGAGAAGATCAGCGCAAACAGCGTGATGCGGTTCAGCGTGTAGCCGTAGAGATAGAAGACCGCCAGCGTGAGGGCGAGGGTGACCGGAATGGCGATGAACACGATCAGCGACTCGCGGAAGCCCAGCGTGATGGCGATCAGGATGCTTACCGAGACCACCGCGATCAGCATGTGGAACAGCAGTTCGTTCGATTTCTCGGCGGCGGTTTCGCCGTAATCGCGCGTGATATCCACTTGGACATCGGAGGGGATCACGCTACCTTTGAGCGGCTGGATGCGCTGCAGTACGTTCTCCGCCACGATGACCGCATTGGTGCCTTTGCGCTTGGCGATGGCAATGGTAACGGCGGGCAGGAATTCGCGCGAGCCGGCGTGCGCGATGCGCACGTACTGGGAGGGCTCTTCGCCGCCATCGCTGACTTCGGCGACGTCGCGGAGGAACACGGGCTTATCGTTGGCCACGCCGGCCACCACGTTGCGCACGTCTTCGGCGGTGCGCAGAAACTCGCCGGTCTCGAGGAGATACTCGCGGTTGGCGGTATCGAACTCGCCGGAGGGGAGGCGGCGGTTGGAGAGCCCGATGGCGCCGGCCACCTGGAGCGGCGAAAGGTTGTACCCGGCGAGTTTGCCCGCGTCGAGGACAATGCGGATCTCGCGCCGCTGGCCGCCGATCAGGGTGACGGCGGAGACGTCGGGCACCTGTTTGATGGTGTCGTCCACCTGGGCAGCGATGCGCCGCAGTTCGAAATCGCCATAGCGGCGGCTGGAGAGGGTCAAGGCGAGGATGGGCACATCGTCGATGGATCGCGGCTTGACCAGAGGCATGGAGGCGCCGGGCGGGATCAGATCGGTATTGGCGGACAACTTCTGATTGAGGCGAACGATGCTCTTCTCTTCGTCCTGCCCCACGGTGAAACGGACGATGGCCAGGGACATGCCGGGGCTGGAGGTGGAGTAGATGTACTCGACGCCGGGGATCTCCCAGAGGAGTTTCTCCATCGGCTTGGTGAGGCGCTCTTCCACCTCGTGAGCCGATGCGCCGGGCATCTGCACGAAGACATCGATCATGGGGACGATGATCTGCGGCTCTTCTTCGCGGGGCAGTTTCCAGACGGCGAAGGCGCCGATCAGCAGGGAGCCGCCGATGATCAACGGGGTGAGTTTGGAAGAGATCCACGCGTGGGCGAAGCGCCCGGCGGGACCGAGACGGCGGGGGGTGCTCATTAGCGAACCTCCACCCGTGCGCCATCGGTGAGGCCGGGGGGCACCGGGCTGACCAGCTTTTCACCCTCGCTGAGTCCGGAGAGCACTTCCACGGCGGACTGGCCGCGCTCGCCGATGGTGACGAGGCGGGTATGCGCCACGCCGTCTTCCATGACGAAGACCGATTGCAACTGGCCGCGCTCGATGACGGCGGCGGGGGGAATGGCCAGAACTTTGCGGGTGCCCATGGGGAAGCCGGCCCGTCCGAAGACTCCGCTCCGCAGGTTGGGCAGCGAGGGCAGGTCGATCTTCACGATGTAGGCGCGGGAGGCGGCATCCACGCTGGGGACGATCTCGCCGACGCGCGCGGTGAGGCGGCGGTCCAGCGAATCCAGTTCGACTTCCACGGTCTGCCCGGGCTTCACGAAGGGCAGGCGGGATTCGTCCACGGAGGCCTCGAGCCGGTAGTCGCCCTCGCGCTCGACGGTGAGCAGGGGAGCACCGGGGGCGGCCAGGGTTCCGGGTTCCGCGGTCTTCGTAGTGACCACGCCGGAGAATGGCGCGGCGATGCGGGAGTAGTCGCGCATGATGGTGGCGCTACGGATCTCCTGCTGCACCTGGGCGCGTTTGGAATCGAGCTGCGTGCGCTTGGCGCGGGCCATCTCCCAGGAGGCCTGGGCCGATTTGAGGCGCGCGGAGGCTTCATCGAACTCCTGATTCGAGATGGATTTGCGGGAGGCCAGCTCTTCCATGCGTTTGAAAGTGCTCTGGGCGAGGTCGAGATTGGCTTTGGCGCCGGCTACGCCGTTGTCGGCTTCGGGGATGGCGCTTTGGACTTCGGCATCGGCGGCCTCGGCGCGGCGGACGTTGGATTCCAGATCCTGCGCGTCGAGCGTGATGAGAAGCTGGCCCTGGCGCACACGGTCGCCCACCTGGACGGAGATCTCGCGGACATAAGCCATGACTTTGCTGGAGAGAACGGTGGCGGTGCGCGCCCGAACGGTGCCGGTGGCCTGGTAGACGGCAGGCCACTGCTGCGCGCTGACTGCGGCGGCCTGGACCGGCAATGGCGGGTTGGATGGAGGCGGCCCTGGGTTGCGGCTCGCTGCCGCCGCAACCGGTGAGCCAGGCGGTGGAGACAACAAGGGAAAAGAGAGTGGTTCGCATTAGTTCAATACCTCCGAATCGGGCGAGAGCCGCCCGGCAGCCAAATCGAGCATGGTGGCGGCAATGTGCTGGTCGTGGACCGCCGCCAGGTAACGGGTGCGGCTCTCGAGCACCGCGGTTTCGTTGCGCAGCAGGTCGGTGACGTTGCTCATGCCGGCCTGGTAGCGGTTCTGGGTAATGCGCAGACTCTCCGCGGCTTCGGCCATGGATGCTTTGGCCACCTCGATGCGCTGCTGGGCGGCGCGCAGATTGGCCCAGGCGCGGCGGACTTCCAGGCGGACGGCGGAATCCATGCGCTGCTGGTTGGCCTGGGCGCTTTCGAGCATGTGGCTGGATTCTTCGATGCGGGCTTTATCGGCCATGCCGTTGAAGAGGTTCCAGTGCAGTCCGATGGAGGCCAGCCAGTTCGCGCCGCCTTTGTTGATGAACTGCTGCCGATCGGCCTCGAATCCGGCGTGAAAGGTGACCTGGGGCAGCATGGCGCTGCGGGCCGAATCCACTTGAGTCTTGGCGAGGAGCGCCGCCAGGTTCATTTGACGGGCCTCGGGGCGCTCGGTAGAGGCTCCGGTCTCCAGGGATGCCAGGTTCAGATCGGGCAGATCGATGGGGGTCAGGAGTGTGGTGAGGGTATGGGCGGAGTCCAGGGGCAGGCCGAGGGCGTCGTTGAGCGCGGATTTGGCCACTTCGAGGTCCGCGGCGCGTTGAATCCGCTGCTCGGTGACGGCGGCCAGGTGAACGCGGATGGACAGGACATCGACATCGGTAGACATGCCGGCGGTGCGCACGGATTCGGCTTGCGTGAGGTCCGCCTGGGCGCTGCGGAGGGACTGTTCCGCGGTGGTGAGGCTCTCGGCCGCGAGGACGGCGCCGTAGTAGGCCTTGACGACGCCGGCAATCAGTTGCATGCGGGTGCGGCGTTCCTCCTCTCCGGTCAACTGGCGGGAGAGGCCGGCGGATTTCACAGCGTTTTTGGTTTGGCCGGCGTCGTAGAGGACTTGGTCCACGGTGAGTTGCGATTGGAAATTGTTGAGGGAATCGGGGCGGTTGAGCGGGCCGATATTGAAATTGTCAACACCGAACTGGTGTTGGGTGAGGAGGGAGCTAAATACGAAGACGGGGTTATCGCTGCGCGTGTAGGATTCCGAATAGTTGACCTTGGGCAGCAGGCCGGAGCGTGCCTCACTCAGGCGGGTTTCGGCGGCGCGCATGCCCGCGCTGGTGGCCGCGATGGCTTTGTTTTCTCGCAGGGCGAGTTGCACGGCGTCACGCAGGGAGAGGGGGTTTTGCGCGAATAAGGGTCCAACCAGGACCAGCAGAATTGACTTTCTCATCATTTCAGATCTCGAATACCGCTTCACTCGGCAAGATGCAAACGGCGGAGGGTTGGTGACATGTCACCTTTCGGTGAGCTTTGCATCTTCAGGAATAGAGTGCATTATGGAAGTCGAAATTCTACATAAAGGTAATGTGAAGTTCGAGGCGATTACACGCGGTCACCGTGTGATCTGCGATCAGCCAGCCGAAAACGGCGGTCTGGACAGCGGCATGACGCCCCCGGAGTTTCTGCTGGTATCGCTGGGCACCTGCGCGGGATTTTATGCGGAGCAGTATCTCAAGGCCAGGTCGCTTCCGGACGAGGGACTGAAGATCAAGGTGACGGCGGAGAAGGAAAAGCAGCCGGCGCGGCTGGGGCGGTTCCAGATCGAGGTCACCACGCCGGAGTTGGACGCGCAGCATCAGGCGGGCGTAATGCGGGCCGTGAAAGCCTGCCTGATCCACAATACGCTGCTGAATTCACCGGCAATCGAGATTGTGCTGAACGCGCCGGTGGCAGTGCCCGCGGCGTGAGATTTGGCGAATCAGGCGGCTTACCCGTGGCCGAAGTACATGAGCCAGCCCAAGCCAAAGAGAGCGACCATAAAGCAGGCGAAGGTATAGATGCCGTAATGCAGGCGGTCGCGGTCGTTATTCTTGGTGACGATGCCCATGACCACGCTGGTGAAGAGCGAAAACAGGAAAGCGGCCTCAAAATGAGACAGGTTCATTTTGGGCATTATTCTTTTCTCCCTGCGGCGATTTCGAAGGCGTCCACCATAGCCAGAATGTTAAGCAACCCGGCGACTACGAGGAACTTGGTGCCGTAATCGTGGACGTGTCCGGCGACATCGGGCTGGTTATATCCGAGCCAGACGGTGAGTAGATACAAAATGCCGCCGGCGACGTCGCCGACGAATCCGCCCACATTGATCAGGGTAGTCAACAGGTCGCCGGTCTGGGGCTGGAACATGTATCCGCGCATCATCAAGCCGCAGATAAACATGCTGGTGACGGTGATGAGCAGCAGGACGCCCCGGCCGGTGCGCTTCAGCAGGAAGTGCCCGCCGCCCGGGATCAGCCAGCCTAAAGCCACCGCCGGCGCCCATGCGCCGATAGGAACAGCGGGCTGTTTTTCTTCTTTCTCTTTAACGGCCATTCTCTTTGAGTTTACTTCACTGGGGGGCCAGGATGCTTCCCCAAACCACCTGATACGCCTCCACTTTTCCGGCAACATTGGCCGCCGCGCGGACCGAAACGCGCATATTCGGCGCGAGGCGGGCGGTTCCGACCACCTCATCGTTGGATATGCAGAGGGTGTCAGGGCGCAACAGGATTTCCTGCTCGACGCCGTCGCGCGTCCGCAAAACAAGGTGCGAGGGCGTGACGCGGAGGATCAATCCGGAGAACGTCAGGTTGGCTTTGGCAACTTTCGCTGCTGCCGCGGTCATGGGCGAAACCGTGGGAGGGCGGTGCGTCAGAACCACCGGCAGCACGTGGATACTGCGGGCCATGCGCAAGGGCGCGCCCGGCACCTCCTCGGACACCACTTCCACGGGATCGCCGGGTCTTAGCTCGGACGCATCGACGGAGCGATTGTCGCATTCGATGTAAGTATGGGAGTCAAAGCGATAGCGCAGCAGGGAATTGTGGGCATCGCGGATGCGCAGTTCGCCGCTCTTCAGCCCAAGGTCGCGCCGCAACACGACGCCGCGCACCACCGGCAGGTTGTCCTGCGCGCCGGCCGGAGCGCAGAAAAGCAGGAGTGCGAATACGGCTCGCATCTGGTTTACAGTACCACGGGGGGAGGAGATTCAGCGGTGCTTCCAGGGGCTGAACAGCGGGATGCCACAGAGTTCGAAGTCTTTTGTATTCCGCGTTACCAGCGTGGCGCCTCGCGAACTGACGATGGACGCGATCTGACAGTCCAATTGAGAGATGGGGCGACCGGACTTACGACGAGCCGTTGCGATCTCAGGGTTTAGGAGAGCAGCGTCGGCGTCGAATGGGAGGATGCGGCCGCCAAAGTCTTCGTCGAACATAGCCATTGCCGCAGAACTCAGCATCGCGCGTCGTTTGCCTTTGGGTAGCAGTGCGAGACCATAGAGAATTTCGGCTTGAGTAATTGCTGTCGTGAACAGACCGGAAGCCGGCTGATTTGTCAACCACTCCAAGACCTCGACGGCCGGGGCGGGGCGCATCACCTCAGAAAGGACGTTTGTGTCCAGGACGATCATTCCTGGAATTGCGGAGGCTCACGCATTGGCTCACGGGGCGCCTTCGGGAGTTCAACTCCTCCGAGCGGCGCAAAACGGCGCCGGATGGCCTCGACAATATTTCTTTCACCGGCTTCCCTGGTGGTCAGGACCAACTTTAGAATTTCGCGGGCCTCTTCCTCCATGGATCGCCCGTGGCGTGATGCCCGGACCCGTAAACGTTGCTTGGTAGCCTCTTCCAGGCGGCGGATGGTGAGACTTGCCATAATCCAAGGATAACACTGCTATCAATGATTGCAGCTTGATCACTCATAGCGCGGGGCGGGGCCGATGCAGGCAGCCAGGGCCGTGAATGCGAGCGCGAGCGCTACCAGGACGAAGGTTTCGAGATCGCTGCCTTTGACCTGGTAAAGCAGCGATTCGATGACCCGTGACAGGCCCCACGCCGCGGCGAGGCCGGCAGCGATTCCAGCCAGCGCGACGGGGAGGGCTTCGCCCACCACCATGGCGGCCACCTGGCCGCGGCCGGGCGCCCACGGCCATGCGCATGCCGATCTCGCGGGTCCGCTCCGCCACCGAATAAGCAGTGACACCGCAGATGCCGACCACGGAAAGCAGGAACGCGGCGGCCGTAAATCCGCCCAGCAGAAACAGATTGAAGCGGCGCGGGGCGATGGATTGGGCGAGTGCCTGCTCCAGCGTCTCCACGTCATACATGCGCTGGGACGGGTCGATTTCCTCTACGAGCTGGCGCAGCAGCGGGATCACGGCCGCTGGTCGGGCGGCTGCGCGCGCGGCGATTTCAACGCCGTACAAGTTCGACGCCTGCCCGATTCCCAGGAAGACTTCCGGCGGCGCTTCGGCGTCCAGCTTGGAATACTTCACATTGGCTACGACGCCGACGATGGTCACGGGGCGTGGAATAGCAAGCTGGCGGCCGACAGGATCGACTTCGCCGAACACCTGCCGGGCCATGCTCCGGTTGAGCAGGACGCCGCGGGTATCGGTCGCGGTGAGCCGGCGCCCTTTTTCGAGCCGCATGCCCAGCGCCTGGAGATAACCCGGCGAGACCGCGTTGACGCGGAACGGAAAGGGCAATCCGCTGCCGAAGATCCAACAGGAAACACCGGCTGCGCGGGCTTATCGGCTTCGCGTTGGACGAAGCGCACCTTCATGACGGTGATGTTCTCCGGGTCGAAACCGGGCGGGTGCGCATTCATGCGGGCATAGCTTTTCAGCATGAGGCCTGCGCCGGTGAGGAGCACGATGGCGAGAGCGAGTTCCACTCCGGCCAGGGCTCGGCGCAAGCGCAAGCCGCCCAGGCCGGCGGAATTCCGCATGCCGCTTTTGAGCGAATCGTGCAGCTTGGACCGGCGGAGCGCCATGGCCGGAGCGGCGCCGAACAACAGGCCTGCGAGCAGTGAAACCGCCAGGGTGAAGGCCAGGACGCGCGCATCGATGTCGATTTCCGATAGCCGCGGGGCGGCGTTCGGCGAAATCCTGACGAGCACGAAGATGGCCCATCGCGCCAGCAGAAGGCCCGCGGCTCCGCCCGCGACGGCCTGGAGCGCACTTTCCGCCAGCAGTTGCCGGAGTACGCGCGAGCGTTCGGCGCTCACCGCCGCGCGGATAGCGACCTCCTTCTGCCGGAGAGTAGCGCGCGCCAGGAGCAGGAAGGCGACCTTCACGGTGGCGATGAGCAGGACGAACGCGCCCACCGCGAATTACCACCGAGCTGTTCGGCGAGCGGGTCCACGTGCAGGGTGGCCATGCCGTGATCGCGACCGCCGCGGGCCTCGATGAGGTGCGCTTCGAGCGATTGCAACTCCGCATCAGCTTGTGCGAGGCTCACCTCGGGCTTCAGCGCGGCAACTACCTGGGTGCTCTGCGCCATGGCTTCGCCCCGCCGCGGCACGGTCAGATAGACTTCGACCGGGTCGGGGTGCACCGCCGCCCACCACCTAGGAAACTGAAAGCGAAACGTCTTTGGAAGAACGCCGGTGATGTGGACCGGGCGGCTGTTGAGGGGGGAAGGAGATTCAGCGGTGCGTTTGATGCCCTACTGCGGCAGCGTTCGCAGCGCTTCGCGGGCCAGGTGGTGTGCCAGATTGCGGTCGGGCGATAGCAGGACCGATTCCAACTGGGCGCGTCCTTCCTGGGTGTGCCCCAGGTCGAGGTCCGCCATACCGGCAGCCACCGGATTGCGATGGGGCGCCGCTTGCAGTTTGCCGGTCCATTCGGCGGCCTGGAAACCCGGCAGGTGCCGCGCGAGATCGTACGCGAAAACCAGAGTCTCCGCATCGCCCGCGGCGCTCATCTTTTGAAGCCGCTGTTCCGCGGCGCTGGTTCGCCCGCAGCGAACCTCCGCGATTCCCAAGGCCGCCTGGTTCGGCGCGGCGGCAATGAAGCGATCCAGTCCGTCGCGCGTGAAGGCAAGCTGCCCGTCCGCTTCGCCGATGTGGTCCACAATCGCCAGCGCGGCATCGCAGTGGCCCGACGCCGCGGCCGACTCGGCTTCCAGCGCGCGCACACGGATCCACACCTGCCGGACGTTGGTGCCGCCCTCCTCGCGCGCAAAGAAGCGGCCGTGGAACAGCGCCTTGGCCGCGTCGAAACGGCCGGCTTCGGCGTCGCTCAGCGCCTGGTCGTATACCAGTGCCGCGGGCATGTGCGGCGCATCGGGGTAGCGCTCGTATGCGGCGGCCACTTCCGCCGCCGGGCGCCCCAGAATGCCCAACGCGGTGGCCAGCCCGGCGTAGATCTCGATATTGGAGGGGTCGGCGGTCAAGCCGGCACGGAAGGCTTCCGCCGCGGCCGGAACATCGTGCTTGATCTCAAGAAGCGTACGGCCCAGGTTCGCCTGGAGGACCGGAAGCGCGGGGTTGAGCTTCTGCGCGGTGCGCCACTCCTCGATGGCGGCGTCCACCAGGCCCGATGCCATGCGCAAGTCTCCCAGAAGGAAGTGCGCTGTGGCATCGCGGGGGCGCTCGTGCACCGCGGTCTCGAGCACCTCCAGCGTCTGCGCGCCGCTGGGGAACACGTAAGCGGTGGGCAGTTTCGCCGCGAGGTCATAATCCGCGGCGGGCGATTCGCCCAGTTTCTCGCGGCAGAAGGCCCGGTAGTAGGCCACCACCGGATGTTGCTGCGGCAAGGGCACGCCCGGCTCGGTTTCTTCCGGCGGCACCGGCGGATATTCCCGCGTGAGCAGCGCCAGCGCTTCGCGCCACATGCCGCGCTGCATATACCCGGCCGCGGCGGTGAGAACTTTTTCAGCGTCCGAAGAGTGGATCGCGCGGCTCGCGATAGTCGCTGGTATGCTCGCCCAGGCGCGAAAGCAGCTCATCCAGTTTCAGACTGGCCGCCGCGCGAAAGCTGGGCATCCGCCGGGCGGCTTCGAATGCGAGGCGCGCCTCGCGAGTTCGGCCGAGCCCCTGGTATGCCAGGCCCAGATAGTAGGCGATCTCGGCATCATAGGTGGCCCTCGCCTCTGCCGGTTCCAGCCAGCGAACCGCATCGTCATACCGAAGGAGCGAGGCCGCCAGCCGGCCTGCGGCCACGCGGAGCGCCTGGTTGTCCGGAGTCTTCTGGAGCGCGTGGTCGTACACGTCGTACGCCACCAGCAGATTCCCGTTCAGCTCCAGATCGGTACCGGTTTCCAGCGGTCCGCCAGCCGGTGGCCGGGCCTGCGCGCCCGTGTGGATCTCCTCGGCGGGAGTCCAGTCGTACAGGCCCTCGGTCTGCCGCATCAGGTCGCGCCCGGCGGCGTCCGCGCAGTTCGAACGTGAGAGGGCGTTGCGGCGCGTCCGGTATTTCAGCCGTCCATGTGTGCTCGGGCGAAAGATCGGCCGTGGTCTCACGCAGGACGCGCGCGCCGTCGAGGATGCGTATCTTGGCCGCCGCCACGGCTGCGATTCGAGTTGAAGCCGGCCACGAACTTGCCGCCCTCGCGGTGCAGGTACAGCACGCCGGCCAGATTGGCGCGCGAGATGCCGCCGATGGCGCGGACGGGCATCCAGTATTCGGTGAAGTGGATGCTCTGCCGGGGCTCCAGGAACGCGTAGGTCTCCTGGTTGCGCATGAGGCCCGCCTGCACCTCGACGTAGCCGCTGTTGTCGTCGGAAAGTGCGCGCCGCCAGTCCAAGCCGTCGGCGTCCACGCCCCACGACCAGATCTTCTTGGCCGGTAGATCGGCATAGTCCGCATAGTGCGCCACGCCGGTCTGCGTGTGCGGATGGTAGATGCCCATGAACGGCTCACGGCTGCCGTGCACGAAGCGGGAAACCGTGCCTTGCGTCTGGTTGTGGATCACGCTCAGATCGACGCCGCTGGAATCGACGGGCCAGGTGTCCACGTTGGTGAATCCATGGCTGGCCGACCAGCGCATCGGGTACCAGATTTTGGAATCGTCCCAGACGCGCACGCCGGCGTTGTTCCACCAGTAAAAGCGATGCCGCACGTCGCTCGGGTTGAACAGCGTGACGCGCTCTTCCAGCACCGTCGAGCCCGGCGCCAGGCGCAGTTCGACGGTCCACTGCATGCCGTATGGGCGGTCGATGTTACCCACGAAGACGGACGCGCTGCCATCGGCGTTCCTGGTGAACGAAAAATCTACCGGAGACATGGAAACCCAGTTGTGCGACACCGGAAAGTTGAACTCGATGCCGAACGCCGCCCACGCCCCGCGATAGCCGATCTGCGCCTTCTTGATGGAAGGGTTGGCGTAGAACATGGGCTGGCCGCTGATCTTGTCGATACAGGTATACAGGTGGCCGCCGATATCGGGCAGCACGGAGCACTTCAGATACTCATTTTCGAGGTAGACGGCGCGCCAGTCGGTGTTCACGCGGCGGTCGGTGATGCTGTCGCGCAGGGTATAGGGGTAATTGAACCGGGAGGTGGTGAACTGATCGAAAGGCGGGTTGGGGTTCGGCGGCCCCTCCTGGTAGGTAGGCAGGGGAAGCACTCCCTGCCACACCTTTACCTCGGCCGGCGCCGCGCTCAGACTGAGCGCCAGCGCCCCCGCGGCACACAACATTCGAGAACGCATTGCGACTTCATCGTACACCTTCAGTGCGCCGCGGGCGCGCTGCCGGCGGCCTTGAAACGTTTGACCAGCAGCATCAGCGGAACCGCCGCCAGCGTCAGCCAGGCGATCACGCGAAAGCAATCCATGAATGCCAGCAGGCTCACCTGATGCTGCAGTTGCTGATAGAAGTACCCCTGTGCCGCGGGCGCCGGCATCCGGCCCGGTGAAGCCTCTCTGGACCAGGTAGTTCGTCAGCGCGCCGGCCTGCTGGCTCGAACTGCTGGGAGGTGAGCCGATCGCAGCGCTCGACGTTGGCCTGGTGGAATTCGTGGCGGCGTTCCGCGGCGGTGGTGATGAACGCGATTCCAAAGCTGCCGCCCCAGTTGCGGAACAGGTTGGTGAGGCTGGATGCCCGGTTGTTCTGATCGGGCCTCAGTTGCGAATACGCGATGCACGTTCACGGGCACAAAGAAGAAGCCGTATCCGAGCCCTTGAAGAGCTCTGGCGAGCACGTAATGACGATAGTCGGTGGCCAGGGTGAAGGTGCTGTAGTGCCACATGGCGACGGCGCTGACCAACAGGCTGATGCCCAGCAGCAAACGCGGCGGCACGATCTGGCGCTGGATCAGCTGCGCCGCCAGCGGCGCCAGCAGCGTGATGACCAGCGCGCCCGGGCCCGAGCACCAGGCCCGCATCGATCGCGCGATATCCGTAAAGCGACTGCAGCATCTGCGGAATCAGCGTGGTGCTGCCGAAGAGCCCGAATCCGAAAACGAAGAACAGGACGGCGGCGATGGCGAAGTTCCGATTGGCCAGCAGTCGAAAGTCGATCACCGGGTCCTTCAGCGCGCAGCTCCCAGATCACTGTGGCGATCCACCCGACAGACGCCGATACCGAGCATCCAGCAGATGAAGCGGGCTGCCGAACCAGTCTTCGATCTGCCCGCGATCGAGCGCGACTTCAAGTGCGGCGGATGCCAGCGCGATCAGCGTGATGCCGATGCCGTCGATGTTCAGCTTGCCGCCTCGACCGCGCCGACGCGCGCTCGGCCGCGAATGCCGGCGGATCCTGGAGCACCCGCGCTGCTGAGGAACAGGGCCAGCGATGCCGATCGGGATGTTGATGAAGAAGATCCAGCGCCAACTGTAGTTGTCCGTGATCCATCCGCCCAGCACCGGACCGATCGCCGGCGCGGTCACGATCACAATGGTGTAGAGCGCGAATGCCGATGCCCGCTTCGCCGCCGGAAAGGTATCGACCAGAATCGCCTGCGCCACCGGGGCCAGGCCGCCGCCGGCGATACCTTGCAACACGCGGCTGGATAGCATGATGCCAAGCGACGGCGCCACGCCGCAGAAAAAGGACGTCAGCGTGAACAGCGCGACGCATCCCAGGTAATAATTCTTCCGGCCGAAGACGCGGCTCAGCCACGCGGACATGGGCAGAACCACGGCATTGGCGACCAGGTAGGTGGTGAGGATCCAGGTCACTTCGTCGTAACTGCGGCCCGAGACCGCCGCCGATGTAAGGCAGCGACACGTTCGCGATGGAGGTGTCGAGCAACTCCATGAACGTCGCGAGCGTGACCGTAAAGGCGATGAACCACGGGTTGACTGGTTTTTTCGGGCATGGCGGCCATCTTACCGCACCGTCACTTGGGGTTCCACGGACATGCCCGGGCGCAGCAGATGCTGCGGATCCTGGCCCGGGTCGAAGCGAATGCGCACCGGGAATCGCTGCACCACTTTCACATAATTTCCGGTGGCGTTTTCCGGAGGAAACAGGCTGAACAGCGGACCGGCGCGCCCCGGGAAGGTTTTCGACGTTGCCGTTGAAATCGCGGTCGAAGGTGTCCACGTGAATCCTGACGGGTTGCCCGGGCCTCATGTTCTTGAGCTGCGTCTCTTTGAAATTCGCGGTGATCCAGATGTCGTCCAGCGGCACGATGATCAGCAGGCTTTGCCCCGGCTGCACGCGATGGCCCAGCTTCCACGGTCTTGCGTCCAATCACGCCGCTCACGGGCGCGTAGATCTTGGTGTAGCTGAGGTTGAGCTGCGCGGTGTGCACGTCGGCCACGGCCTGTTCCACGTGCCCGGAGGCCGATTGCGATTTGGCGCGCGCGTCGGTTACCTGCTGCGGGGCGGTGCGCGCCGCTTCGATCTGCGCCTCGCGCTGCGCCACGAGGCTGCGCGCTTCGGCGATCGTTGTTGCGCTCGAGTGTCACCGCGGCCTGGTCGGCTTCGACGGCTCTGCGCGGCCGCGGTTGCTTCGGTTTCGCGTGCGTCGTAGTCGGACCGCGAGATTTCATGCTTTTCCACCAGCGCCTGGTAGCGCACGCGGTCGCGTTCGGCGCGCGCCTGAGATGGCCTGGTCCTGCTGCAGTTTATGTTGCGCGGCGGCCAGGTTGGCCTGCTCCGCGTTCACGGCGGCGACGGCCTGCTCGCGGGCGGCTTCGGCGGCATGGAGCTGGCTGAAGGCGCTGGCGTCCACAATCGGAACCGACACTCGTGCGGACTGCGCCTCGGCGACTGCTGGTGTCCAGATTCGCTTTGGCGTGCTCCAGTTCGGCCTGCGTAATCGCGCGGATCCAGTTCCAGCAACAGCGTGCCGGCTTCCACAAACTGGTTGTTCTCGACCTTCGGATTGATGTAAAGCACCGTGCCGCTGATGCGCGAGCTGACAGATCCAGATGGCCTTCAATCTGGGCGTCGTCGGTAGATTCGTATCCCTGCGCGTCCAGCCACCAGCGCGATCGCTCCGGCAACGCCGCCGCGGCCAAAACCAGAAGAAGCGCCCAGCGTTTCAGATTCAGCTTTCAGTTTCCTGGGAGCCGGGGTGACCAGTTTAATGGGTTCGGCAAATTCGACTTCGGTCGTGCTCTGTTGTCATTTTATTTTCCTCCTAAGAATTGCTGTACTCTGGTTTCCGCACCACCCATGGCGCGCGCCAGAGAGATCATTGCCACGTTGAGCGAATACAGACTGTCGATGTAGTTATCGGCGGCGGCGACGACGGCCTCCTGCGCCTGGACTACTTCCAGATAGTTGGTCACGCCGTTGGTGTAGCGGTCCTGCGATTGCGCCAGCGCCCGCTCGGCCAGCGCCTGATTTTGTTCCGCCACTTTGACGCTCGAATCGGAAGCCGCGGCATCGAGCCACGCCACCTGCACGTCGTAGGCGATGCGGCCCTTCAAATCCTCATACTCCGCCTGCTTGCGGGCCAGGTCGGCCTGCGCCTGCTCGATATCGGCGCGGATTCGCCCGCCGGTATAGATCGGCACCGAGATGTTGCCCGCGACCGAGTAGACCTGATTGAAATTGCCGATGTTGGCACCGCCGCCCCGTAATCGGCGCTTACCGAGATCACGGGCAGACGCTGCGCCTTTTGGGCGCGGAGGGTGGATTCGGCCGCGCGCACACTGGCTTCCGCGCTGGCCAGGTCGGCTCGCGAGCGGAGCGCCTCGGCGGTGGCGGAATCGTTGGTCACACCGGCGAGCGGGTGGTAGGCCAGGGAACTGGTCAGCTCAAATTTCTGGTCGATCGCCAGACCTGTGATGCGTGCCAGCGTCGAGCTTGTCCTTTTCCAATTGGTTGGCCGCATTGGTGAGGCGCTGCTCGGCGGACTGGCGTTCCACCTGGGCGCGCAGCGAATCGATCTCGGGCGAGACTTCCGACTGCACCCGATGGGCGGTCTGCCGGTCCAGTTCCTGGGCCGAGGTGAGTTGCGCCTTGGCGCTTTCGACTTTGGCGGCCGCTGGCGACCACCTGCAGATAGGCGGTACCCACAGCCAGGACCACTACGTCGCGAGCGTCTCTTACATTCAGCGATGGCCGCCTGCTCAGAACTCTTCCGCGCCTGGTATTGCGCGTGCAACGAGACGTTCAGTAGCGGCTCCGTCACGCCGACCCGCGCGTCCTGGTACCCAAAACCTCCGGTAGTGGCAGGCAGACTGAACCCGGGGATAGGCGGCAGTTTCAGCCCGATCTCTTTGAAGCTGATATCGTCGTAACGCCTGCTTGCCCCTGCGCTTCAATCTGCGGCAGCAGGGCGGAGAGGGCGCGCAGGCGTGTGGCGCGAACGTCGGCGCTGGCCTGGTTCGATTCCACCAGGCCGAGATTGTAACGCAGGCCACGCTGGATGGCCGCCGCGAGCGAAAGCTCGATGGTGCCGCCGGTACCCGGGGCGGGGACGCTGCCGAGGTACGGATTCTGGCTCTGGGTGGCCCGGGCGCTGGGAGTCGTGGTGCCCTCCGCCGGGCTGATGGGCCGCGGGGTGGAGACTGAGTAACGCAGGGGATCAGGTGTCAGGGTTTGCGCCGAAACTACGGCACTTGCCTGCAATATCAGCACCGCGGCCAGCGTCTTTGCGGGATTGATTTCATGTCGCACGTGTGGTTGGATTCCAAAAGAGACCGACTGGTCGCAAAAAATTGTTTTAAGCGACCGAATGGTCTCTTTCGACATCCAACCGGGTGTTATGATGAAATCCGGGCAGATGACGAAGGGCGAGCAGACCCGCCGGAAAATCGTTGAGGCCGCGGCGCCGATCTTCAACGAGCGCGGCTACGACGGGGCCTCGATGGCCGATCTGATGGCCGCGACCGGCTTGAAAAAGGGCGGGATCTACCGTCATTTCTCCAGTAAGGAAGAACTGGCCGCTGCAGCCTTCGACTACACCTGGAAGGCGGCGCAGAACCTGCGGCTGGTGAACGTCGACGAGAGCGCGTCCGGAACGGACCAGTTGAAGCAACTGATCGCGAATTTCGTCAACTACCGCGGGCCGGTCAGCGGAGGCTGCCCGATTTTGAATACCGCGGTAGATGCGGATGACGGCAACGCCCTGCTGCGGACCCGCGTGCGCAAAGCGCTGCGGAATTGGGTGGCCCGGATCGAAACCATTGTCGCGAAGGCCGCGGAGCGGAGTGAGATCCGCGCGGAAGCCGATCCAAAAGCGGTAGCGACCTTGATTGTGGCGACGCTGGAGGGCGCGCTTATGATTTCACGCCTGGAGCGTAACGACCACGCCCTGCGATGCGTGCAGCGGCAACTGGACCGTTACATCGATACCGAGCTTGCTATACAGCGCCCCTGAGTTTGCGGACGCGGCGAATGAGGTTGCTGGTGGAACTGTCGTGAGCCGGCTTGGGCGCTTCTTGGCTTTCCAGTACCGGAATAATCCGTTGCGCCAGCACTTTGCCCAGTTCCACGCCCCACTGGTCGAACGAATCGACATTCCAGATAACGCCCTGGGTGAACACGTTGTGTTCGTAGAGCGCGATGAGTTTGCCGAGCAGTTCCGGGGTGAGACGATCGGCCAGAATGGTATTCGACGGCCGGTTGCCCTCGAAAACGCGGTGGGGCACCAGCCAGTCCGGCGTGCCTTCGGCGCGGACCTGTTCGGCGGTTTTGCCGAATGCCAGGGCTTCCGCCTGCGCCAGCACATTGGCCAGCAGGATCTCCTGATGGCGGCCCAGGGGATTCAGCGAATGCGCGAAAGCAATGAAGTCGCACGGGATCAGGCGCGTCCCCTGGTGAATGAGCTGATAGAACGAATGCTGCCCGTTGGTGCCGGGCTCGCCCCAATAAACAGGGCCGGTATCGCACGCGACATGAGCGCCATCCAGCGTGACGTGTTTGCCGTTGCTCTCCATGGTCAACTGTTGCAGGTAAGCGGGGAAGCGCTTCAGATACTGCTCATAGGGCAGAATCGCGATGGTATGGGCGCCCAGAAAGTCGGTATTCCAGACGGTCAACAGGCCCAACAGCACCGGCAGATTCCGGTCAAAAGGGGCCGTGCGGAAATGCTCGTCCATCTGGTGAAACCCATCGAGCATGGCGCGAAAATTCTCCGGACCAACGGCGATCATGGTGGAAAGACCGATCGCGCTATCCATGGAGTAGCGGCCGCCCACCCAATCCCAAAACTCGAACATGTTAGCCGTATCGATTCCGAACCTGGAGACTTCGCCGGCGTTGGTCGAAACCGCGACGAAGTGTCGGGCCACCGACGTTTCGTCACCGCCCAGGCCGGCCAGCGACCATTCCCGCGCCGTGTGCGCGTTGGTCATGGTCTCCAGCGTGGTGAAGGTTTTGGAAGAAATAATGAACAGCGTCTCGGCCGGGTTCAGGTCGCGCACCGCTTCGGCGAAATCGGTCCCGTCCACATTCGACACGAAGCGGAACGTCATGTCCCGCTGGCTGTAGTGCCGGAGCGCCTCGTATGCCATCACCGGTCCCAGGTCGGATCCGCCGATCCCGATGTTGACCACGTTGCGGATGGCTTTGCCGGTATGACCCTTCCAGGCGGCCGAGCGAACACGCTCAGCCAGGCCGGCCATCTTATCGAGCACGGCATGTACATCGGGCACTACATCCTTGCCATCGACAAAGATACTCGTGCCCTTGGGGGCGCGCAGTGCCACATGCAGCACGGCGCGCTTCTCGGTGATATTGATCTTCTCGCCGGCGAACATGGCGTCGCGCCGGGCTCGCACCCCGGCCTCCTCCGCCAGTTGCAGCAGAAGTTGCAAAGTCTCAGTGGTGATGCGGTTCTTCGAATAATCCAGGTAGAGGCCCAGCGCTTCCACGCTGAAGCGGCCGGCGCGTTCCGCATCCTGCGCGAACAAGTCCCGCAGATGCTGGCCGCGCACCTTCTCCTGGTGGGCCTGGAGTGCTCTCCAGGCCGGCCCTCCGATGGCTGTTGGCATGTTCGGTCCTTAGGCTTTGGCGAGCGCGGCGCTCTTCGACGTGATCACGTTCATCAGGTCGTTCCAGGAATTGACGAAGGATTTGGCGCCGTCCTTCTGTAGCTGCGCAGCCAGCGCCGTGACGTCGATGCCGGCATTGGCGAATTGCGCCAGCACCTCTTCACAATTGCCGCCGTCCGGCGCCAGCAAATCGCCGATTTCGTTTTTGGCCGCCAGGGCCTTCAGAGTCCCTTCGGGCATGGTGTTCACCGTAAAAGGCGAGGCCAGCGCATCGATGTAAAGCGTCGAGGAAGCTTTCGGATCCTTAGTGCCTGTGCTGGCCCACAAGAGGCGTTGCGGCCGGGCTCCGAAATTGTAAGCCCGCCGCCAGCGCGGCGAACCAATCAGATTGTTATACGCCTTGAAGGTGCGGCCGGCGATGGCAATACCCAGCCGGTTGCGCAATGATTCCGGAGCTTTGGCCGCGATGGCCGCGTCCCAGCGACTGATGAACACAGAGGCCACGGAAGCCACGTTGGCGGGGAGGCCGGCTTCAATCCGCCGCTCGATGCCCTTCAGGTACGCGTCCGCCGCCGCCAGGTACTGCTCGCGAGAAAACAACAGTGTGACGTTGACCGGGACTCCGGCAAAAATCGACTCTTCAATGGCGGGCAGCCCCTCGGCGGTGCCGGGGATTTTAATAAATACGTTCGGCCGGCCGGCGCGCTGGGACAAATCTTTTGCGGCGCGCGCGGTCTTCTCGGCGTCGTAGGCCAACAGGGGGGATACTTCGAGCGACACCCAGCCATCCACACCGCTGGTTCGCTCATAAACAGGGCGGAACAGGTCAGCGGCGCGGGTCAGGTCTTCCAGTGCGAGGCCGAAGAACAATTCTTCACCCGAGGCGCCTTCCGCGGCTTTTCGGGAGATGGTTTCATCGTAGGCCGTACTGCCCTTAATAGCCTGGTCGAAAATGGTAGGGTTGGATGTTAGTCCGGTGATCGAGAACTGGTCGATGTACCGGGCGAGCGTGCCGTTGTCCAAAATGTCGCGCGTGATATTGTCGAGCCACAGACTCTGGCCCTGGTTATGAAGCAGTCGCGTCGCGTTCGTCATTCTTGCGGTCCCCTCTCTTCTCTTTCATTTTACCCGTTGAGAGCAGGGACCCTGAGAACCCGGTTCACCAATGGCAAGGCGTTCCCACCGGATTGACTCCGGGAGGTAACCGGCAACCGAAAGGCTGAATCTCCTGCTCCACCGGGGCAGCAGCACGGCGGCCGCCGGATTCCACCCGGAAAATGCAGGCCGAAGCGACTGCCACCAGGGCCATCACAAGCACGTATTCCACCAATTGTCTTCGCATCTCCACATTACGACTTATCGGCGCGAAGTCAGGAAGTTTTAGGGTGGATAATGTGGGAATGACTTCCAGACGCTCATTTCTGAAGGCCGGAGCCCTCACCGCCGCGCTGAGCAAGTTCGCTTCTGCCGCCAGGTTGCACGAGATCGGCGTTCAGCTCTACACGGTGCGTACCGTGCTTCCTCAAAAGCCCGCGGAGACACTGAACGCAATTCACGCGATCGGCTATTCCGCGATTGAAGGCACGCTCGCCGGATTCGACAAAATCTGGCCGGCGGTCCAGGCCAGCGGACTGAAACCCGTCAGCATGCACCTGGATGCCAACCAGGTACTCCAGAAGAGCGACGATCTGGGCCGGGTGGCAGCGCAGCTCAAGCAATATGGCTTTTCTTACGCCGTGTTCCCATATCTCCCTCCGGCGGCGCGCGGCGGTCCCGACGTGATCAAGGCCCTGGGGGAGAAACTGAATTTTGCGGCCGGGAAGTTCCATGCGGAGGGCCTCAAGTTTGCGTACCACAATCATGCGTTCGAGTTTGCCCCGGCCGGCGGCTCCACGCTGTTTCAGATTCTGCTCGACAACACGGACAAGAACCTGGTTGGGTTCGAAGTCGACGCATTCTGGGTCAGCGTGGCCGGTCATGACCCGGCGGAAATGATCGCCAGCATGAAGGGACGGGTGATTCTGCTGCATTTGAAAGATAAGGCCGAGGGCACACCGGTGATGTACAACGAATCGGTGCCGCGCACGGCATTCAAGGAGGTAGGCCACGGCGTAATCGACTGGCCCAAAGTGCTGCGCGCGGCTTCCTCCGCCGGGGTGGAGCATTATTTCGTGGAGCAGGACCAGACTCCGGGCAACCCATTGGATAGCCTGCGGCAGAGCTACGAGTATTTATCGAAGCTGGAATATTAGGGCTTCACGACGAACTTTTGATTTCATCGCGCAGAGACGCTGAGAAGGGCCTCAAATCGAGTATCCTTCGCCTTCTCCATAACTCCGTGGTGAAGTCCATCTAGATAGATGTCGTAGTACAAAGCGAATTCGTAGGGGTGCGGGCGGAGGCGGACGGCTTCCGCTTCGTTCTTGCGCTTGTAGTCGATGAAGGTCTCGATCAGTTCTTCGGTGAAGACGTCACCGCGCATCATGAAGCCGTGATCGTCTTCCAGGCAACTCAGCGCTTCATCCAGCGAGCCGGGCATGGAGGGCACGCTCTTCATCTCCTCCGGCGAAAGGTCGTAGATGTCTTTATCCAGGGGATCGCCGGGGTTGATCTTGTTGAGCACGCCGTCGAGCCCGGCCATCAGCATCGCCGCGAAGGCCAGGTATGGATTGGCGGAGGGATCGGGCGGGCGGAACTCCACGCGCTTTGCTTTGGGACTGGCCGAGTACATGGGAATGCGGCAGGCGGCCGAGCGGTTGCGCCGCGAGTAGGCCAGATTGACCGGAGCTTCATATCCCGGCACCAGCCGTTTATAGCTGTTGGTGGTGGGGGCGATGATGGCGCTCAGGGCGCGCGCATGTTTGAGCAATCCGCCAATGTAGTGCAGCGCCAGTTGGCTCATGCCCGCGTAGCACTCGCCGGCGAACAGCGGCTTGCCTTCCTTCCAGAGGCTCTGATGGCAATGCATGCCGCTGCCGTTATCGCCGAAGATGGGCTTAGGCATGAAGGTTACGGTCTTGCCGTATTGATTGGCCACGTTGCGGACAATGTACTTGTACAGCATCATGTTGTCCGCGGATTTTACAAGTGTGTCAAAGCGCTGGTCGATCTCGCACTGGCCGCCGGTGGCCACTTCATGGTGATGGCACTCGATATGAATGCCGCACTTGATCATGGTCTGCACCATTTCGCTGCGCAGGTCCTGATAATGATCCGTGGGCGGCACGGGGAAGTAGCCTTCTTTGTAGCGCGGCCGGTAGCCCAGGTTGTTTTCCTTGCGGCCGGAGTTCCAGCGTCCCTCCTCGGCATCGATGTAGTAGAACGCGGAGTGCTGGTTCTGGTCGAAAGCAATGTTATCGAAGATGAAGAATTCGGCTTCCGCGCCGAAGTAGGATGTATCCGCCACTCCGCTGTTTTTGAGGTATAGCTCCGCCTTTTGCGCGATCCAGCGCGGGTCGCGCTCGTAGCGCTGCTTGGTGATGGGGTCTTTGATGTCCCCATACATCACCAGGGTGGGAACTTCCGCGAACGGATCCATGAATGCGGTGGTCGCGTCGGGAATCAGCAGCATGTCGCTTTCATGGATGGCGGCCCAGCCGCGAATGCTGGAACCATCCATGCCGAAGCCTTCTTCGAAGCTGTCTGCTTCGAGTTCGCTGATCGGGTAAGACACGTGGTGCTGCAGACTCGGGATGTCGGTAAAGCGCAGATCGATCTGCTTGGCGTCGTTGGTTTTTGCAAATTCCAGAACTTCTTGCGGTGTCATCTTCTTCCTCCAGGAACGGCACAGAATACCGCCTTGCATTGCAGGGGTCAATTGAGAATAACGTGGATTGGCTTACCAGGGATTGGCGAAACGGGGATCGTGGAGTACGGCCTGGTCGGTGAGGGTTTCCAGAAACGCAACCAGGTCTGCGCGATCGTGCCGGGAGAGCGCGAAACCTGCAATCAGAGGATCCTTTTGAGGATTCCCGCGACCGCCGGAGGCGTAGTGATCCAGCACGCCATCGAGGGTGGCGATACTGCCATCGTGCATGTAGGGCGCGGTGACCGCGATATTTCGCAGCGTGGGCGTTTTGAACTCCCGTGTGTCCGCGGAGAGGCCGGTATTGTGGAACGGGATTTCGCGGCCGGCATTGGCGGCGGATACCGTAGCGTCGCTGAAATTGAATCCGCCGTGACAGCGGAAGCAGGAGAGTGGGCTGCTGAAAAAGAGGACTTCCCCGCGCTTGGCGGAATCCGATACGGCGTTGTCGTCGCCGCCGTAATGATAGCGATCATACGGCGAGCGGGCGGAGATGATGCTTCGTTCGAAGCAGGCGATCGCACGTGTGATGTTCCGCACCGTCACGCGTTCCGCGCCGCCGGGAAATGCCTGGTCGAAGAGGTCGCGGTACCGGGCATCGGAAGCCACCTCGGCCGGCAGAGTGTCTTCGTGCAGGCCCAGTTCCACCGGATGGCCGCCGAACATCGGCACCAGGGCCTGATCCTCCAGATTCTTCATCCGCGGATCCGCCCAGGTCAGGGCACCGGCATAGGCCACGTTCACCAGACTCATGGCGCCGCGAGAATGGTGCTGCCCGGTGGCGCCGACACCCACCGGACGGCCATCGGTAAATGCCAGCTCCTGCCTGTGGCAGGTGGCGCACGAGAATTTGCCGTTTACCGAGAGGCGGGTGTCATAGAAAAGATGCCGGCCCAATTCCACCTTGGCCGCGGTCATGGGATTGTCCGCGGGCACGTGCGGCACGGGAAAGCCCTTGGGCAGATTCCACTCGTAAGCACCAGCTTCCGCGGGAACGGCATGGCGCACGGAGAACGCCACTAGCACAAGCGCCAGGAATGTCGCGCGTCTCGGCATCACTTCTGCAGACGGACGATTTCGATCGTCTCCAGCATGCGCACCGAGCGTGCGCCGGCTTTATCGTTCGGGCAAACGAGGCGGAACGGTCCCTGGTAGCCGAACAGCGCTTTGCCATCGCGCCTGTCGGCCACCAGGATGGATTCGTTGGCAAACTCCGGCGCCACCTCGGCGAGCGTGAAGACCACCTGATACCCGTCGTGGGCCTTGACCAGCACGTAACTGGCGAGCGCCTTGCCGCGCAGATCCTTTCCCAGGGGCGCGCCGGCGCGCTTGAGTATCTCGCCAAGAGGGACGCCCTCGTATGCGATTTTCGTGCCGTCCTGATCCGGGACAGTCACACTCTGGCGAGGCATCTTCGCCAGGTCGTCCGCGGTGAGCACCAGGCGGGACGGGATATCGCCGCTAATGACGATCTGCGGCGCGCCCTGGCCCATTAGCAGCGTGGCGCACAGGCTGAATAAAAGCAGCGTTCGAAACATCGCGGTCACCTTTTACCAGAGCAACTTTAGTCCAAACTGGATCTGGCGGGACGTGGTGGATGTGCTGGTGACCACTCCGGCCGTGGGCGAAGCGCCGGTGGGAGTAAACACAATGGCGTTCGGGGTATTGAAATTGGCGCGGTCCAGCACATTGAACAGTTCCGCGCGAAACTGCAAATTGAGTCCTTCGCGGATGGCCGTGTCCTTGAGGAAGGAAAGGTCCCACGTGGCCAGGCCGGGGCCAATCAGAGTGTCTCTGCCCAGGTTGCCGTAGAAGCCGCTGCCGTTCGGCGGGGCCAGGAAGGCCGCCGGGTTGAACCACTGATCCGGTTTGCCCAGGAGGACGGGTCCGGTGAAGAACGGATTCACGAACGGCCGCACGGGGTTGCGCGTGTCGCCGGTGTTCGAAGGGTTATAGCTGAGTTGCGGCGTGAAGGGGAATCCGCCTTGCAGCGTCACAATCGAATTCACGGTCCAGCCCGCGGCCAGCGCTTTGCCGGCGCCGGTGGAGCGAGTCCGGAAATGCTGGTGCGGTCCAAAGGGCAGAGCGTAAGTGGCGTTGATCACGCCCACGTTGCGGACGTCGAAATTGGCCAGCCCTTTGTCGGCGCGGAGATTGAAAGGATTGGACGCCAGCGCCGGTTCGCCGCCCGATGTGGTGGCATTGAGCGAATCGCCGTCGTCCAGGGTCTTCGACCAGGTGTAGACGCCGCGGACCGACAGGCCCGCGCTGAAGCGCCGGTTCACGTCCACCTGGAGTGCGTGATAAGAACTATCGCCTTCAGAAAAATACGTCCAGGTGTTGGCCAGCGCGGCATTGGGTTTGGTCGCGGTGGGCACGTAGTATGCACCCGCGGGCACGGGCGTACCGGCGATCCCGGCGGGAAAGTTGCCGGGGTAGTTCGCGGGACATGGCGCCGCGGGACAAATCACCGGAAAGGGTTCGTTGGCGTCGATGCCGATGAGTTCGTGATATCCGTGCGACCCCACGTATCCCATGGTGAGCGCCGTATTGGCGGAAAGTTCCTGCTGAATCCGCAACGACCAGGAGATCAGCGTGGGGGTTTTCAGATTCGGCTGCACCCCGCCCGGCACGAGTTTGGCCGTGGCCGGAACCGCCGCCGCCGGCGATACCGGCAACTGGGAAACCGGGAGGTTGGGCAGGCTGTATGTGGGGTTGAACGGCGCGTTTTGATCGGTGCGATAACCCAGCGCGTCCTGAAGGTCGTTGTACATCCCGAACCCGGCGCGGATCACGGTGGCGCGACTGCTCTGGAATGGCGTCCATGAGAGGCCGGCGCGCGGCTGCGGCAGAAACTTTCCGTTGTTCTCCGTGAAGGCCGAATTCCCCACCGCCGGCTGCGTGGAGATGACTCCGTTGGTGAATGTGTACGTGGCGGCCCGGCCGTGGACTTCGTTCCAGCCGTTACTAAATTCGTCGCGGAACCCGACCGAAAGCGTCAGCCCGGGGCGAAGGCGGATCACGTCCTGCGCATACCATGCTCCGAACCACGAACGCCAGCCGAGCGGCGTAGGCGCGGGATCGTAAAGCAGGCTGCCGACCGTACCTTGCAGCAAGGTTTGCAGGCTCGTAAATGTCGCCTGGCCGTACTGGCTCAGGGCCAGGTTTTCGTTGGAGCGCAGGCGCTGAAACCATGCGCCCACGGTGAGTTGATGGCGCCCTTTGGTGTAGGAGACGACATCTTCATACGTAAACAGATTGCGCGCCACATCGAGATTACTGCCGTTGTTGCTGCCCGCCAGACTCAATTGCGCGGTGGGGTTCGACGCGGCGCTGCCTCCCACCACCAGCGCGCCGAGGGGAAGTCCCAGTGAGAAAGCCCGGCAGAGCGGCTGCGGGAGTGCCGGGTGTTGGTTCGCCGGTGAAGAAATAACCGGCGCGCGAATAGCCGAAACGCGCGGTGTTAAGCCAGGAGGGAGAGAAAACGTGAGTCGCTTCGATGCTGGCCACCTGCTCGCACAGGCTTTCCGCATCGGCGCTGTAGAGGTTGGTGCTGGTGGGGGTGAAGTCGGCGCTATCGTCGATGGTGTAGACCGCGCTCACGGTGTCCTTGGGCGAGAGGATGCGGTCGAAGCGAATGGTTCCGAAGTCATCGCGGATGGTCTGCAGGGGATTATTGAAGGCCTCGGCGATTCCGCCAAAATCGGGCGCGCCGGCTGTGGGCGCGGGCCATGCGTTGATCAGCGGCGAGACTCCCACGAATGCCAGGCCCGACGACGGGCAGGGGCTGGGCACGGGGCTCACGAGGTTGCAGGGCAGGTACCCGTTGCGGGCATTGTTGTCGGGCACCAGGTCCACGCCGGTCTGGTGCAGGTGCTGGCGGAACCCCTCGTAGCTGGCGAACAGGAACGTCTTGTTCTTCTGCACGGGCGCGCCGAGCGAGCCGCCGAACTGGTTGCGCTGAAAACCCGGGGCGGAGCCGGAGTCGAAATAGTTGGCGGTATCCAGCGCGTTGTTGCGTAGAAATTCGAATAGCGAGCCGTGCACCTGGTTGCTGCCGGATTGGGTGATGATGAGCACCTGGGCGCCGGGCCGCTTCCCGTATTGGGCGCCGTATCCGTCGGTGAGTACGTTGAACTCGCGGACGGCGTCCACGCCCAGAAGCTGTTGGCTGGTACCGCCCGGCTGCATATTGTTCTCCGCCGCACCGGTGAATTCCACGCCATTCAGCAGGAACAGGTTTTGCTGCGGGCGATTTCCTTCCACTGGAAAGTTGTTGCCGACTGTGGAGTTCGATACACCCACGCCGCCGGTCTTCTCCCAGGTGAAGTTGACGACTCCCGGGTTCAAGGTGAGAAGCTCATCGTAACTGCGGCCATTCAGCGGCAGATTGCGGATCTGCTGCTGGCCCACCAGGCCGGAACGGTCTTCGGTGTTCACGCCCACCAGGGGAGCGTCGCCGTTTACGGTCACCTGCTGGCTCGATTCACCCACGGGGAGCGACAGGTCTACCGTGGCGCTCTGTGCCACCACCAGATGCACGCCGGTTCGCACCTCTGCGTTGAACCCCGGCTTGGCGCCGCGAATCTCGTACTGACCCGCCGGCAGGGAGGAGAACTGGTAGTGGCCTTCCGGGTCGGTGGGGGTACTGCGGACGGCGCCGGTATCCACGTTCCTGGCCGTCACCAGGGCGCCCGGGATGGTCGCGCCGGAGGGATCGGTGACGGTGCCGGAAAGGATGGCGGAAACCTGGGCGTGGAGCGAAATCGCGAGAAGGCAGGCGAGAAGAAGTCGCATGGCAACTGTCCTGTAAACTGTCCAGTGTATCGTAAAAGAGACAACTCGCCGGCCCGCCTTTGTGTGCGATGATGTAAATACTTTTCGCCGGATGCGTCGCGCACTTGCATGGCTCCTGCTGGTTGTGTTCAGCTTCCCGCTGATCGGGGCTGTTTCGCGCGCGGACGCCGGAGCGGATTTGCCCGCATGCTGCCGGCGTAACGGAAAGCACCATTGCGCCATGGCCGCGGGCAGCGCACCCGGCTCACTGGCGATCGGCGCCAGGTGCCCGTACTACCCATCGCCCTCCGCCTATCCGGCCGGAGCCAACGTCGCGGTAGTGAAGAGTTCCGCGGCGGTCTTCGCCGCACCCTCCAGTTACCGGGCAACTCCGAAACGCACCGTAGCGCGGCGTTACGCGGCTCCCGGTACATCGCACCAGAAACGCGGACCTCCAGCACCTCTCGTTTAGATTCCATCAACAGGTTTCCAAAACAAAAGAGGAGAGGAAAGTGAAGACTATATTATTCTGCCTGTGCGCCTTGCCGGCGCTGGGGGCGAATCTACGTGGCATTGTGCACGATCCGCAACATCGTCCAATCGTTGGAGCGCAAGTGACTGTGCATGGAAAGACGATCGCCAGCGATGCGAACGGCGAATTCCAAGTCAACGATATTCCGGAGGGCGCCTACACGGTCACGGTTTCCGCGGCGGGGTTCCAATCGCTCTCGCAGCAGGTCACCGTGATCGCCGGGAAAGAGCCGGTTGTGCATCTGCAACTGGAGGTCGCCGGGGTCAACGCGAGCGTGGAAGTCTCCGGGGCCATGAGCCGGTTGAACACGCAGACATCGACGGTGCAGACCATGGTTTCGCCTCAGGAGATCGCCCAGACCGCCGGAGCGGATCAAACCAACAGCCTGGCGATGATCACCGATTTCACTCCGGGAGCTTACATGGTTCACGACATGCTCCACATGCGCGGCGGCCACCAGGTGAACTGGTTTTTCGACGGCATACCGGTGGTCAATACCAATATCGCCGCCAACGTGGCGCCGCTGATCAATCCCAAGAACGTGGAAGAACTGGAGGTCGAGCGCGGCGGATTTTCCAGCGAGTACGGCGACCGCACCTACGGATTCTTCAACGTCGTGACGCCGTCCGGCTTCGAACCGCAACAACGAAGGCGAGATGATCGCATCGGCCGGAAACTTCTATTCCACCGACGATCAGATCAATTTCGGCAGCCACACCCAGCGCTTTGCCTACTACGCCAGCCTGGATGGAAGCCGCTCGGAACTGGGGCTGGCGCCGCCGGTTTCGCAGGTGATCCACGATCAGTACAGCGGCGTGGGCGGATTTCTTTCCCTGCTCTACAATCCCGATGCCAACAATCAACTCCGCTGGATCGGTTCGGTTCGCGAAGACCACTACCAGATTCCCAACGGGCAGGACGATCAGGCCGCGGGAATCCGCGATCTCGATCTGGAGAAGGACTACCTGGGCGGCTTCCATTGGACGCATACCTTCGCCGATGGGGTTACGTTCACGCTTTCACCCTATTACCACTTCAACAGCGCGCATTACGTGGGCGGTCCCAACGACACGCCCTTCGTCCTGAACGACAACGCCCGCTCGAATTACTTCGGCGGCCGCTCCGTTCTGCAGGTGCAAAAGAAGCAGCACAACTGCGCGTCGGGATTGAAGTCTGGGGCCAGCACGACAACACCTTTTTCGGACTCACCGCCAATCCCGGGCGGAGCGGTGCTTGAACCAGACGGAAACGCATTGGGCCAATTCAAACGCGCTCTTTGTGGAGGATCAATACAAGGCCACCTCGTGGCTCACTTTCGACCTGGGCCTCCGGCTCACGCACTACAGCGGGCTGCTCAATGAAAACGCCGCCGATCCGCGCCTGGGCGCGGCCATCCGCATTCCGCGCCTGAACTGGATCGCTGCACGGTTACTACGCGTATTACTACCAGCCGCCGCCGCTCGACAGCCTGGCCGGTCCGGCGCTGGACTTCGCCGTGTCAGAGGGCTTCGGCTTCATCCCGCTGCCCGGCGAGCGCGACATCCAGCACGATATCGGCTTGAGCATTCCGGTTGCGCGGATGGTCGCTGGATGTGGACAACTTCCACACCAGCGCCCGCAATTTCCTGGACCACGATGTAGTTGGCGACTCCGGCATTTTCATTCCGCTGACGGACCTGGGCGCGATCATCAGCGGCACGGAGGTCACGCTCCGCTCGCCGCGGCTCTTCCATATGGCGCAGTGGCGGGTGGCGTACTCGAACCAGATCGGCACAGGGAATCGGTCCGATTACCGGAGGGTTGCTGGAAGACGCTCCCACGGGCAATTTTCTGCTCGATCACGATCAGCGCAACACGGTCACGTCGGTGCTCTCGCTGACATTGCCGGGACACATGTGGGCCACGCCGGCATATCAGTTCGGCTCCGGCTTTCTGAATGGCAACGGGCCGTCGCACCTTCCGCCGCACTCCACATTCGATCTTTCGATCGGCAAGACGTTTGGCGAGACATGGACCGTTTCGGCCAACGCGGTCAATATCGCCAATACGCGCTACCTGCTGGATACCAGCAACACGTTCGGCGGGACTCACTACATCAATCCCCGCCAGATTTACGGCGAGGTGAGATACCGGTTTCACTTTTGAACGTGCCTTGGACAGGCCGGGAGGCCTGTCCTACAATGTGTCATGCGATTTCGGTTGATCCTCTCCGCCGTTCTCATTCTGCGGGCCGCCACGGCTCAGGAGATCACCACTCCGGAAAAGTTCTTCGGCTTCCAACTGGGCGCCGACAAGAAGATGGCCCGCTGGGACAAGATCGTCGAATACTACGGCGTGCTGGAAAAGCAGAGCGGCGGCCGCATGAAGGTCATCAACATGGGTCCCACGTCCGAGGGCAACCCGTTCCTGATGGTGATCATCACCTCGCCCGCCAACTTCGCCAAGCTCGACCGCCTGCGCGAAGTCAACCTGCGGCATCAGCGATCCGCGCGGCCTCACCGAAGCGCAGGCGCACGCGCTGGTGGACGAAGGCAAGGCCGTGATCGTGCAGTCCATGAGCATGCACGCCACCGAAATCGGCGGCACGCAGATGGCTCCCGAACTGGCCTACGATCTGCTGGCCCGCAAGGACGAAGAGGCGCGCCGCATTCTGGACAACGTCATCTTCATCGAAGTGCCCTGCTTCAATCCGGACGGCGAGATCATGGTCACCGACTGGTACAACAAGCAGCTCGGCACGCCGTACGAGGGCACCAATCCGCCGTGGCTCTATCAGAAGTACGCCGGCCACGACAACAATCGCGACGCCTTCCAGACCAACATTCCCGACTCGCAGTACATGGCCAGGATCCTGTTCACCGAGTGGCGGCCCGAAGCCTATGTGGACCACCACGGCATGGGCGGCAACGGCGCGCGCATTTTCCTGCCGCCGTACGCCGAGCCCATGCGGCCTTTCGCCGACCCGATCCTGTGGCGCGAATTGAGCTGGTACGGCGCGCACATGGCGTACAAAGAGGAGGAGGCCGATCTCTCCGGCGCCATCAACGACGCCATTTATTCCGGCTGGGGCCATTTCGGTTTTCACTGGATCACGCCGTTCCACAACATCGCCGGCATGCTCACCGAATCCGCCGCGGCGCGCCTGGCCACGCCGCTGTTCGTGCATCCCGACGAGCTGCGCGGCAACACCCGCAATCTGCCGGTGTACGAAGCCGAGACGATTTTCCCCAATCCGTGGCCGGGCGGATGGTGGCATCTGCGCGACATCGTGGAGCGGCAGAAAGTCTCCGCGTGGGCCACGCTCGACCTGGCCGCGCGCAATCGCGAAACGGTGCTCTGGAACGCGTACCTGAAAGGCAAGCGCCAGACCGAGCGCGGCGCGGCGGGCAAGCCGGCCGCGTATCTCATCTCCACGCTGCAGCACGATCCGCTCACCTCCATCAAGATGGTCGAACAAGCTGCTGGTGCAGGGCATCGAAATCCAGCGGGCCACGAAAGCCTTCACTACCGCGAGCGGCATGATGTATCCGGCCGGCTCGTTCGTGATCTCCATGGCGCAGCCCAAGATGGGCTTGATCCGCTATCTGCTGGGCCGGACATTTTATCCCGACAACGAATGGACCCGCAATCGCGACGGCTCTCCCATCCGCCCTTACGACATGGCCACCGACACCATGTTCGAGTACATGGGCGTGCGCGTGGATCCGGTGGATGAACTGGGCGAAGTGGCGATGGAAAAGCTCACCGCGCCGGTGGAGCCCGCCGGCAAAGTGACGCGCGGCGCCAACGGCTATTCCATGGACGGCCGCCTCAACGACAGTTTCCGCGCCATGAATCTGCTGTTCGATAAGGGCATCGCCGTTGCGGCGCGTGGATAAGGCCGTCCGCCGGCTTGCGCCCCGGCGATTTCCTGGTGCCCGGCGGTTCGGAGGCGGTGCTGGAAACCGTGGCCCGGCAGACCGGCGTGGATTTCACTCCGCTGCGCGCGCGCGGTCTCCACCGGCGTGCACGACATGAAGCGCCAGCGCGTCGCCATGTACCAGCGCTACGGCGGCGGCAACATCGACGAAGGCTGGACCCGCCTGGTGCTGGAGCAGTTCAACTTTCCGTACAAGTCGATCTTCGATCCCGAGATCAAGGCCGGCAATCTGAACGACAAATACGACGTGCTGGTGATTCCCAGCGACAGCACGGCGACGATCACCGGCGAAGCCGCCGCCGGCGGCGGCGCGGCGCGGCGCGGCGGTGGCGGCGGCGGAGGCGCGGCGAGAGGCGGCGAGGAGCGGCGGCGGGCGCGGCGCGCAACACTCCTCCCGAATACCGCACCGGGCTCGGCACCGAGGGCGTCAACGCCATTCGCGACTTCGTGCAGAAGGGCGGCACGCTGGTGACGCTGAACGGCGCCACGGCTTTCCCGGTCGACCGGCTCGGCATCGGCGTGCGCAACGTCCTGGCGGGCAAGACCACCAAGGAATTCTGGTGCCCCGGCTCCACGCTCAAAGCGACGTTCGACAATACCAACCCCCTGGCGTACGGAATGCCATCGCGCGGGCTGGCGCTCTACCTGGACAGTCCCGCGTTCGAAGTCACCGCGCCCAGCGCGGAGAACTACGAGGTGGTGGTGCGTTATGCGGATCGCGACTTGCTGGAGAGCGGCTGGCTGGTGGGCGAAGAGAATCTGGCGCGCAAAGCCGCCGTGGTGACGCGCCAAACTGGGCCAAGGCCGGGTGGTGCTGATCGGCTTCCCGGCGCAGCACCGCGCCCAGACCCACGCCACTTATAAGCTGCTGTTCAATGCGCTGGTGCGCTGACGCGCGGCCCGTGAAATGCATTAACCTGGAGTTCTGTCCCGACATCCTCTTTTTAAACCTTACCTGGCGCTGGTCGCAGTCTGTCTTCTCTGGGGCACAACGTACCTGGCGATCCGCATGTCGCTGGAGACCTTTCCGCCCCTGGTTCTGCTCAGCACGCGGTACATGCTGTCCGGCTCCATCACGCTGCTGTTTGCGCTGGCCAAGGGCTCCCGTCTGCCGCGCGGGCGCGAACTGGCGGCGGCATGTTTTAGCGGTCTGTTGGTGTTAGGTCTCGGCAACGGCGGGCTGGTGTTCGCCGAGGTGATCATTCCCAGCGGCATCGCCGGCCTGATCGTCACCATGTCGCCCTTCTGGATGGTGGGCGCCGAGGCGCTCCTTCCCGGCGGAGAACGCCTGCACGCCCCCACCATCGCCGGCATGGCCGTTGGTCTCGCCGGGGCCGCTCTCCTGGTAAGTCCGGACGTGGGCACGCATGCCCTCGACCGCAATCTGCTGACGGGATTCCTGATTCTCCAAATCGGGATGGCGGGCTGGTCGTTCGGCTCCATTTTCCAGCGCCGGCAGACCGGTAAGGCGCACCCCATAGTTTCCGGCGGCGTGCAGCAACTGGCCGCCGGCCTCACGGTAGCGCCGTTCGCTTTCCTGATTCCGCACGCGCCCATCCACTGGAGCACGCGCGGCGTCTCCGCCCTGCTCTACCTGGTCTGCTTCGGATCCCTGGCCGGCTACAGCGCATACGTCTACGCCCTGGATAAGCTGCCGGTAGCCATCGTTTCGATTTACCCGTACGTGAATGCCATCGTGGCGGTGTTTTTGGGATGGCTGTTCTATCGCGAGCATTTCGGCATGCGAGAGGCCATTTCCATGCTGATTATTTTCGCCGCCGTGTGGGCCGTGAAGCGCTATTCACAGCACCCTATGAAGTCCGGTCGCGCCCGAGCATAGCCCCTAACGCACCGCCCGCCATGCTCAGACAAATAATGAACACGAACAGCATCAGGAAGAACACCACTACGGCGGTAGCCACGCCTTCGCCGGTCTGCAGCATTTGATTCATCTGGGTGAGCATGGCGGGGTCCTGCCAGGGTGAGTTCTTGATCTGCTCCTGGAACGTGGTAAGCAGGCGCCCGGACATGGCGGCGGGCAGAGCCAGCGCCGTCAACACCACCGTCCAAATGCCGAACATCATGATCCCGGTGATCCAGCCCATGCGCGCGCCGCCGCTGACGTTCAGCAGCGACCCGGTTTTGCGCCGGTAAAAGAACGCGGCGAAAAAACCCGCCGCCAGCCAGCTTAGAATGGGCAGCACCGTGAACCCGAGTAATGCCGCGCACACCGCCACCGGCATGGCGATCCGCACCGCTACCGGATTGTGGAAATTCAGCGGCAGGGGCGAGGGCTTCGCAGCCACCGGCGGGGGAACCACGTACACCGGAGCAGGAGTCTGCTCCGGAACCGTAACCAGTTCCCTCTGGGCCTTTCCGCATTTGTGACAAAAGAGAGATTCCGGCGCCAACTGGGCGCCGCAACTACAAAATTCCGGCATGGTTCGACAATTTCAGTTTAGCGGAACCGCACCTTCACGTCGGGCTTGTTCTCCAGATGCGTGGTGTCGATGAAACGCACGCGCGGCGTGGTGACGACGTCATGACCACGGCCTGGGTGTGCGCGCCGTCGCCGGTGAAGCGCACGCCGCGCAGCAGGTTGCCATCGGTCACGCCGCAGGCGGCGAACACCAGGTTGCGGCCGGGCGCCAGTTCCGGAGTCGTGTAGATCCGCTTCGGATCGCGTGATTCCCATGGCCTGCATGCGCTCCTTTTGCGCGTCGTCTTTCACGACCAGGCGGCCCAGAATCTCGCCATTCAGGCAGCGCAGCGCCGCCGCGGTCAGCACGCCCTCCGGGGCGCCGCCCGAGCCCATGACGGCGTGCACGCCAGTGCCGGCCACGGCGGCGGCGATCCCCGCGGAAAGGTCGCCATCGGAGATCAGGCGGATGCGCGCGCCGGCTTCGCGAATATCGGCGATGAGCTTCTGGTGCCGCGGACGGTCGAGCACCACCACCACCAGGTCGTCCACGCCGCGTTGCAGCCGCCGCGCGATGGCCTTCAGATTGTGCTTGACGGGCGCATCCAGGTCCACCGCGCCCTTGGCCGCCGGCCCGACCATGATCTTTTCCATGTAGCAATCGGGCGCGTGCAGCAAGTCCGCCCTTCTCCGATGCGGCCAGCACGGTGATGGCGCCCGCGCCGCCGGTGGCGCACAGATTGGTGCCCTCCAGGGGATCGACGGCGATATCCACCGCAATGGCGTTCCCGTCGTTGCGCGCCCCCACCTTCTCGCCGATGTACAGCATGGGCGCCTCGTCGCGCTCGCCCTTCTCCGATCACGATGGTGCCATCGATGGCCACCGTGTCCAGGCAGCGCCGCATGGATTCCACGGCCGCGCGGTCCGCCGAATCCGCGTCTCCCATTCCCATGGTGCGCGCCGATGCGATGGCGGCGTCTTCCACTACCCGCAACATTTCCAGAGAGAGGTCGAACATAAGTTCTCAGGGTACCAGTAGTTTGAACGGTTTCCGAAGCCCTTGCCGCCTTTCGCACGCTGTGAAGGCGCGCGGCACGGCCTCCGCAGCGAGGCGGTTCTTGTCTTCTAAAGACCCCTTTGAGGACTTCCGTCACTGACGCTGATACCTGCTGACCGAAATTGGCGACGCGCGCGGCTCGTTACGAGTTGGGCGACGCTGTCACATTATTCCGGCGGCAGGCCGAACATGTGGTAGCTTTCTCCTCATGGACAATCTCACAGTTCTCGTTCTGGCAGACCCCGCCGAGCCGCAGCTTGCCATGCTCGAGGAACTGCCGCCCGAAACCACACTTGCCGTCGGAAACACCCCCGAGGCGTTCGCCCGCGCCGCGCCGGACGCTACCGTCATCTTCAACTGGTCTGGCTCCCGCGCGCTTCTGCAGGAAGTGTTCCGCATGTGTCCAAAGGTACGCTGGGTGCATTCCCGCTCCGCCGGTCTCGACTCCGTGCTGTTTCCGGAACTGGTCGCCCATCCCGTGCCGCTGACCAATGGCAGCGGCGTCTTCAGCCCTTCCCTGGGCGAATTCGTACTCGGGGCGATCCTGTATTTCGCCAAGGATTTCCGCCGCATGATCCGCCACCAGCAGGCCGGCGAATGGGAGCCATTCGATATCACCCTCGTCTCCGGCCAGACCGCCGGCATCCTGGGGTATGGCGATATCGGCCGCGCTTGCGCCACGCGCATGAAGGCCATGGGAATGCGGGTGCTCGCGGTGAAGCGCTCGGGCCCGCCGCTGTATCATGTGGATCCCCTGGTCGAACGGATTTACGGGCCGGAGCACCTCCTCGAAATGATCCAGCGCTGCGACTACCTGGTGGTGGCCGCGCCGCTGACCGCGCAGACGCGCGGCATGCTCGGGCCCGCCGAGTTCGCCGCCATGAAGCCCGGCGCCGTGGTGATCAACGTCGGCCGCGGCCCCGTCATCGATGAAGCCGCCATGGTGCAGGCGCTCTCGCAAGGACTCATCAAAGGCGCCGCGCTGGATGTGTTCGACCAGGAGCCGCTGCCGCCCGGCCATCCCTTCTACAAGCTGGAAAATGTGCTGCTCTCGGCCCACTGCGCCGACCACACACCCGATTGGATGGACCTGGCCATGCGCTTCTTCCTCGATCAGTTCGCACGGTACCGCAAGGGCGAACCGCTGCTCAACGTGGTCAACAAGGAAGCGGGCTACTGAGTCTCACTCTTACTTGGTGAGGCCCTGCACGTAAATCGCGCGATAGGCGCCCACAGTGGCTTCCGTGCCGCTCACCGAAACGATGTGGCCCATGTGCTCCGATGCCGAAGCTTTCGCGTCCACGCCGCCATCGCGCCGGGGATCGTGCTCTTCCGGCATCAGCATGTACAAGGTGCCGCTGCGCGTCAACAGACCGATCGGCTGCCCGTTCTGCACGCACTTCTGCCCGCACGAGCGGTGTTTCTCCCCGTGCTTGCCCAGTTGAATGTAGCACGAGAAATCCACGATTTCGCCCACCAGGGTGACCGGTCTGCCGGGCTCCGGCTTTTTGTTCACGCCGGCGGCTACCGTCGTGGCACTCCAGGGCGACCCCGCCGCGGGCTTGGTCCCAATGGATGCCATCGGCTTATCCCAGGTGCCGCTCTCCACGGTCATTTCGGGGTGCAGGATGCCGGAAGCGGCGGGAGCTTTTTTCTCCTGCGCGGTCAGGACGAACGCTGCAACCAGTGCCACAAGACAGATCGAGATTCTGCGTTTCACTATACCCTCCATCCTCAGCTAGAAAGCGTACCACGGGAGGCGCCGGCGGAGACGACAGCAGGTGTTTTTTCGCTCCTAACCGATGCCCGCGTTCCCAAGTCTAACTACTGATAAACTGCTACCGATGCGAGAAATGCTGCGGCGCCTGCGAGCCTTGTGCTACCGAGCACAATTCGAGCGGGATCTGGATGACGAGATGGCGCATCACCTGGCCATGCTCGCCGGCGACCGCCATGCCGCCCCTCGCCGGCAATTCGGCAATCTCGCGCTACTTAAGGAGGAAAGCCGTTCCATGTGGCGATTCGCATTCTTTGACCAACTCGCGCAGGATCTTCGCTACGCCTTGCGCGTCATGACCGCCAATACCGTCTTCACCGCGACTGCTGCCATCTCGCTCGCCCTTGGCATCGGCGCCAATACCGCCATCTACAGCTTCATGGATGCCATCCTCATGCGCTCCCTCCCGGTCTCCCACCCGGAGCAACTGGCCGTCCTTGATTGGCATGCCATGGGAAGCCTTGGCATGGCCCACAGCATCAACGGATCGATGCACAGCTATAGAAAGACCGGCCGCGAGAGCCCCAATTTTCCCTACGCCTTTTATGATGCACAGCGCTCCAGCCGCCAATTCTTCTCGATTCTCTTCGCGTACACATACGTCCGGAATTTCAACGTGATCGCGAGTAACGAGGCCGAGACGCTTCCCGGCGGATTCGTCTCGGGCGACTACTTCAGCGGCCTCGGCGTACCGCCGTCCGCCGGACGCCTGATCGCGGCCGAGGACGACCGCACGGGCGCGCCCGCCGGCGTCGTCCTCTCTTATCGCTACTGGCAGAACCGGTTCCACGGCGATTCCGCCGCGATTGGACAAACTATCCACATCAACAATGCGCCGTTCATTATCCTGGGTGTCGCCGCGCGCGGTTTCTTCGGCGTCGATGCCCAATCCAACCCCTCCCTTTTCCTCCCTATCCACTCGATGCCGGCGCTCGCAGCCGACCCCGCTAGCGAAGAACAGTCGCGTTTCTTCGACAAGAATTTCTGGTGGATCGAGATGATGGGCCGCCTGCGCCCGGGAGTCAGCTTAGAGCAAGCCCAAGCGGGTTTATACGAGCAATTCCGCACGTTTGCGCTGTGCACGGCCGTCTCTCCCAAAGAGACTACGATCCTGCCCGATCTCGCTCTCGAACCTGGGAGCACCGGTCTCGACACCCTCCGCCGCCAGTATTCCGAGCCGCTGTACATCCTGATGACCATGGTCGGTCTCATCCTCGCAATAGCCTGCGCCAATCTTGCCAACCTGCTGCTGGCGCGCGCCGCCGCTCGACGACGTGAAATGGCTGTGCGACTAAGTCTCGGCGCTGGCCGGTGGCGTGTGGTCCGCCAGATGCTCACTGAAAGCGTGTTGCTTGCGATGCTCGGCGGCACGCTCGGAGTATTCGTCGGGCTCGCCGGCATCCGCTTCATTACCTGGCTTATCGCCAACGGCCGCGCCGACTTCACCTTGCGCGCCGAATTGAGTTGGCCGGTCCTCTGCTTCACTTTCGCGCTGGCGCTCCTCGCCGGAGTGCTCTTCGGACTGGCGCCCGCCCTGCAAGCCACCAAAGTCGATTTCACTCCAGGGCTGAAAGAGAGCCGCTCTATCGGCGTTCCAGCCCCTGGTCGTCGATTCCGCCCGCGCCTGACCCATGCGCTCATCGTTTCTCAAATCGCCGTATCGCTCCTGCTGGTGGTCGCAGCCGGACTGTTCGTGCGCACGCTCACCAACCTCCATTCCATCGACGTGGGATTCAACCGCGAGAGCATTCTCCTCTTCAGCATTAACGGCCGCCAGGCGGGGTACAAGGACGACTCGCTGGCCCGCTTCTACTCGGGCCTGCTCGATCGCTTCCGTCAGATTCCCGGTGTCCGCGCCGCTACCGCATCGAACTTCCCACTGGTGGCGCACTACGTCAATAACGAGGACATCACCGTTCCTGGCCGCCCGCCACGCTCGAGCGGCAATCTCACCGACATTCTGAACATCGACCCGGATTTCTTCGAAACCATGCAGATCCCCGTTCTGCTGGGACGCAGCCTACAGCCAGGCGATCTGGCCTCTCCCCTGGTCGCCGTGGTCAATCGGAAATTCGCCAACGACTTCTTCGACGGCGCCAATCCCGTCGGGCGCCAGTTCGCTTTCGGAAGTAAACCCGGCACAGCGTTAATCCAGATCGTCGGCGTCATCCGCAACGCCCACTACAACTCGCTCCAGGAACAGCCGGAGCCGGTCGTCTACCTTCCGTTTACCCAAGGCGTGCGCAACCTCCGCGGCCTTTTCTTTGAACTCCGCACGGCCGGCGACCCGCTCGCCGTCATGAGCTTCGCCCACCGTATCGTCCACGATGCCAGCCCAGCCGTCTCCATCAACGACGTTGGCACGCAGGCGCAGCGCATCGAACAAACCATCTCGCAGGAACGCACGTTCGCCGACCTCGGCACGTGCTTCGCCCTGCTCGCTCTCCTCATCGCCTCCGTTGGACTTTATGGCGCGATGGCATTCACGGTTGCGCGCCGCACTGGCGAAATCGGCATTCGCATGGCGCTTGGCGCCCAGCGCCGGCGCATTGTCTGGATGGTACTGCGCGAAGTGCTCGCGCTCACCGTCGCCGGCCTCGTTATCGGATACGTGGCCGCCCGCTTCACCACCCAGTATGTCGAATCGTTTCTCTTCGGCCTGAAAGCCAACGATACGCTCGCGCTCGCAACCGGCATGGCGATCCTCCTTGCCGCCGCGCTGGTTGCGGGCTACCTGCCGGCATGGCGGGCCGCGCGCATCGACCCGGCCGTCGCCCTGCGGAACGAATAGCCGGAAACGAACGAACCTGGGAAAAGGCCCCGATTCGACGCATAATAGGCAGATGGCCGACGCGCTGCGCTTTGCCTGCCAGCCCGGATGTATCAAGTGCTGCGAGCAGAAAGGGTTTGTGTATCTCACCGAACCGGACCTGTTGCGCGCCGCCGAATTTCTGGGGATGGCGCCGGCCCAGTTCGAGCGCAAATACGTATACCGCACCCGGAATAAGCTCCGCCTGCGCGTGCCGCGCGATTCGCAATGTAATTTTTTGCGCAGTGACGGCTGCTCCATCCATCCCGCCAAGCCCACGCAGTGCCGCATCTTCCCCTTCTGGCCCGAACTCGTGGAAAGCAAGCGCGAGTGGAAGAAGACGGCGCGATACTGCCCGGGCATTGGCCAGGGCCCGTTGATCCAGATTGAATCCGCGCGCGAGCAGGCGCGGGAAATGCGGGAGTGTCATCCGGGTATGTATCGATGAAGCGTTGGGCCGTCGTCCTGCTCCCCGGGCTGTTGCTCTATTTTCTACCCCTGGCCGGATTCACCGCGCAGCAGCGCCACCTGCTGGGCATCTTCGTGGCCACCATCATCGCGCTGGTGGCGCAGCCGGTCCGCATGGGCGTTTCGGTAGTGATTGCCGTGACGCTGTTGGAACTCACGCAAACGCTGTCTCCGGCCAAGGCTCTCTCCGGCTTCAGTAACGTCACGGTCTGGCTGGTGTTCACGGCGTTCCTGTTCTCGCGCGCCTTCACGCAGACCGGATTCGGCACCCGCGTGGGGTATCTGTTCATTCTGCGGTTTGCCCGGTCGCCGCTGAGCCTGGGCTACTCCCTGGCGGCGGCCGATCTGACGCTGGCTCCCTTCATCCCCTCGGACACGGCGCGCGGCGGCGGAGTAATCTACCCCATCGTGCGCAGCGTGGCCACGGATTTCGGCTCGGAACCCGGACCCACGGCGCGCCGCATGGGCGCTTTCCTCACGCTGGTCGCGTTTCACGCAACCTACACCGCATCCGGCATGTTTCTCACCGGAATGGCCGCCAATCCGCTGATCGCCGAGTTTGCGCGCAAGATCGGACACGTGGACCTCACCTGGGGCGCCTGGTTCGTCGGCGCCATCGTGCCAGGCATGATCTCGCTGATCGTGGTGCCCTGGCTGATCTGGCGCCTGGCCCGCCCCGAAATTCGCGATACCGAACCGGCCCGCCAGTTAGCGCGGAAAGAACTGGCGCGCATGGGCCCGCTGCAGCGCAACGAAAAGTGGCTGGTGGGCATCATGGTCTGCGTGATGGCGGGCTGGATCACTTCGCCGTGGCACGGAATATCCAACACCTTCGTAGCCCTGGCGGGCCTTTCGGCGATTCTGCTCTCGAAGGTGCTCACTTGGGAAGATCTGCTGGATGAGCGCAAGGCATGGGACGCCCTCATCTGGTTCGCCGTACTGGTGATGATGGCCGATCAACTAAACGAAATCGGCGTCGTCAAGATTCTGTCGGCGAAACTGTTCGGCCTCATGGGCGGATGGCCCTGGCCCCTGCTTCTGCTGGTGCTGGTGGCCAGCTACTGCTACGTGCACTACGCCTTCGCCAGCATGACCGCGCAGGTCACGGCGCTTTACCCGGGATTCCTGGGCGCGGCGCTCGCGGGCGGAGTGCCTCCCATGGCGGCGGCCCTTCCGCTGGCTTACTTCTCCAGCCTCAATGCCGCCATGACTCACTACGGTACGGGCTCGGCACCGGTCTATTTCGGCGCGGGGTACGTGCGGCAGGGGGAGTGGTGGCGCATCGGCTTTCTGATTTCGGTTGTGAACCTGGTGATTTGGATGGGCATCGGCATGTGGTGGTGGAAATTGTTGGGAATCGCGCGATAGATAGGGATCGTCTCTCAGTCCAATCGCAGCAACCTAAACTAATCGGGTCCAGAGCCGCCGCCTTTCGAGCCAGCAGCAAATTGGACCGAAAACCTACTTGAGATAGGTCAAGCCCGGGAACGCCACGGTTTGTACCGTCGTGACAAGCCGAACACTCCTACCGGGCTTGATTGAAAAGCGCGTCCCGCAACTTTGGCAATCGTAGGTGTGGGTGTGGGGTGAAACCGTCCCATCCTTGCGCTTGTAGCCCTTAGATACCATCGCGCTCCGGGGGACATTGCGAAGGTCGCCCTTACAGCGTGGACAATACTTCACTTCCGGCTGTTGACCAGTAACGTTTGCCATTTAATCAACGGGCCTTCTTGCTTTTTGCCCGCACGCCGCTTGTCCTCCACCTCATTCCCAGGGCCGCTTCCTTCGGAACCCGCAGAACGTTGCCGAACGCGGGATTCAGCCGCCGTGCCACCTTCGGGGAGATCAACTGGCGGAGACATGTTCATACGACCGGAAACTCCTCTAGCCGTTTCGCAAACCAAGATACAACATCGGTAGCTTGTTCAATGGCACCGGATATAACATCGAGGCAGAATTTCTCAGCTTCGTCATCGCTAGCCTTGATCGAAACTCCCAGAGTGCGAAGTATTTCCATGGCAGCCGTCCAGCCTATTCGCTTGTTCCCGTCGGTAAAGCAATGGTTCATCACCAAATAGTACAGAACTCCGCCGCAGAAGCTAAGGTATGGCAGACCACCTTCGGGAGTCGCGTAAAGATGCAGGTACCACGCAGCTCCAAGACTGCGCTCCAAACATCCCTCTTGTGGCTTAGACAAATCGCCGCCATGCTTTTGGATTCCTTCCGCATGAAGATCCAAAATGCCGTCCACTGTGATCAGATTCAGCCAAGGCTCGCGCTCACTCACTGGGCTAATCTCTTCAGCAAACCATCCCAGCGTTTGAAAATAGCCTCATCCCTGCTCGGAATCGACCAAGCCAGACTCGCGTCCTGAAGACGCAATAAACGGGAGCCGCTCTCTTGCATGACGGCAATAGCACGAACGGGCGCGCTCCGAAGGTCAAGAGCATTGTCTACATGCAACGCCGTTGCTGCCAACGTGAATTGATGGCCTTCGTCGGATTTTATCCTGACTTCGTTCTTCCCGGGCTCGAAGCCCACCCCCACAATTCTGCCGTGTACCTCGGCCAGATAGGGTAAGTCCGATAAGACATCCGATATCGTCATTCCACCTATATCAACACGTTTCAACTCGTGTCCATTGTGATGGAGAACGTACAACTGCCGATGAACGCCCACAGGTAACGCTCGTAGGTAGCGGCGTACGCCGGCGTTCTTTAGGGTTCCCTTACTCTCTGACTCCATGGCCTCAAGCAACTGCATTCCGGCAGTCTCAGGCAGGTCGTCGAACAGCTTCATGGTCGCGCCCTGAGGTGTATGGAGAGACACGAATCCGGTAAACCCAGATGAGTTTTTCTTTATTCCGTCAATCTGAATATCGAGTTGTCTGGCGGCATTTGCGAATCGGCCCACCTCCGCAGCTTCCCCTTCCACTGCATCGCCAACGATATTTGTGCCGATGCGTCGCAGGGCCGCGAGCAAAGACGTGAGTGCATCTCCAAATGCACCAAGGCTTAAGCGCTGCTCCTGGAGACCGGGCGCATCGCCTTCCCACGTGATATCTAGCTGTACGGCCATTCTCAAGAACTCCAAGACTGCGAACACTACTATATCTAAAAAGATGCTATACCGGGCACGCCCGTTCCGTTCACTTTCCGAAGACCGGCCTTTTGCCTCCTTTTGACTTGTTTAAACTGCGGCAGAGTCTTATCTTTCAGTTCGTCCCCCGTCAACCGCTTGCCTACAATCTTGCGTGTGGCGATACCGAATCGCTGGCAGTCGTCGAGGATGCCGTACCTCGCGTCGTTCAGAAGTCGTCTCAATAGCGCCCCGCCTTTGCAGATGCTGACAGCGGAAAAACCGCATCCCGTGCTCCCTGTATACTTGTCACCATGAGGGGCAGGCTGTCCAAGGGCCTTACGATTTTCGGGCTGTTCACCGCCATCGGCCTGCTGCTGTTCGCTTATAGATACCTGGATTTCCGGGCGCGGGCGAATCCCACCTCGTTTATGGTGCCGCTGGCGGAAGAGCTGACCGGCGTCTGGACCGCGGCCCTGCTCTACCCGCTTCTGGAGCGCTTTGCGCGACGCTTCCCCATCAATCGCATCCGCTTTTTCCCGCTTCACCTGCTGGTGATGATCGCCTATTCCGTGGTCCACACGCTCATGATGTGGGGCTCGCGCACCGTGCTCTTCCCCATCCTTCGCCTGGGCCCTTACGATTACGGCATCATGGCCATGCGCTTCCCCATGGAATTCTCCAATGACGTGATCTGTTACTGGGTGATGGTGACCATCCTGTACCTGTTCGACCGCCAGGTGCGCGCCGCGCAGCTTGAAGGCAAGCTCGCCGAGGCCCGTCTGCAGAACCTGCGCCTTCAGCTTCAGCCCCACTTCCTGTTCAACGCCCTGAATACCATCTCCTCAGTGATGTACGAAGATCCGCGCAAGGCGGACGCCATGATCTCGCGCCTCAGCGACCTGCTGCGGCACACCTTGCAGGAATCCACCGCGCAGGAGGTCCGGCTCGACCGCGAAATTCAGACGCTGGACCTGTACCTGGAGATTATGCGCCGCCGTTTTGAAGAAAAACTCCGCGTGGATATTCGGGTGTCGCCCGAGGTGGAGCGGGCCCTGGTGCCGCAACTCCTGCTGCAACCGCTGGTGGAGAATTCCATTCGACACGGCATCGATCCGCTCACCAACGCGGTTTCCGTGACTGTGACCGCCGAGCGCGACGGCGACGCCATCCGCTTGCAGGTGCGCGATTCCGGCCGCGGCATCGCCGCCGGCTACAAGAAAGGTACCGGCCTGTCCAATACCGCCGAGCGACTGCGCCAGCTTTACGGCGCCCGCCATAAGCTGGAGCTCCAGAACTGCGAAGGTGGCGGCCTGCTGGTCACCGTGGCGGTTCCGTTCCACACATGATTCGCGTGCTGATTGCCGATGACGAGCCGCCCGCGCGTCGCAAGGTGCGCCGCTTTCTGGAACGCGACGCGGATATTGGCGCGGTGGCGGAGGCAGGGTCCGGGCAGGAGGCGCTGGCTGCCCTGCGCAGCTTCCGTCCCGATCTCCTGCTGCTGGACGTGCAGATGCCGGATATGGATGGTTTCGCCGTGCTGGAGCGCGTCCCGCCGCCGCGTGATTTTCACGTGGTGTTCCTGACGGCGCACGATCACCACGCCCTGCAGGCATTCGAGGCGGAAGCGCTGGACTACCTGCTCAAACCCGTAGACCCAGACCGCTTCGAGCGGGTCCTGGAGCGCGCCAAACAGCAAATTGCCCAGCGAAGCGGCATCGCCCCACCGGCGAAGGCCGCCCGGCGCCTGCTGGTGGAAAAGGGCGGCAAGGAATTCTTTCTGCCGGTGGAGCAGCTCGACTGGGTCGAGGCCGATCGCAATTATCTGAGCCTGCACGCCGGCCCGGAAACCTTCCTCCTGCGCAGCACGCTGGAAAGCCTGGCCCGCCAACTCGACCCCGATCAGTTCGCGCGCATCAGCCGCTCCGAGCTGGTAAACCTGGACCGCATCCGCGAAATGCAACCCTGGTTTCACGGCGAACGCCGCATCATCCTCAAGAATGGCAAAGAGCTGACGTGGACGCGGAAGTACCGGGCGTGAGCCTCAGGGCATCACCGAAAGCTCGATGTGCGACGGCAGCCTGGGCGAACAGTACACCCGCTGCGTGGCGGGCGTGAAATCCGCGGGCCTTGCCGTGTATATGCTGGGCACGAACTTCTGCGGGTTGCGATCGATCAGCGGGAACCACGTAGATTGCACCTGCACCATCATGCGGTGTCCCTTCAGAAATACGTGATCGTGATCGCGCAGAGGAATGTGGAACAGCGTGGGCTTGCCGGCGGCCAGCGGAGCGGGATGCTCATAGCTTTGGTTGTAGCGGCCGCGCCGCACTTCCATGGCGATGGGCAGTTCGTACCCGTTCAGCGATTTGGCGTATTGTCCCGGCGCTGGCCCCGCGTCCGGCTTCCAGGCATTCTCCACTGCATCGTCGGGAAACACGTCGATCAGCTTCACTACGAAATCGCTGTCGGTTCCCGAAGTGGATGCAAACAGCTCCGCGGCGAGTGGTCCGGTCACGGTGAGATCGCTGTCCAGGGGCGCGCTCACGAAGCTGAGTCACGTCGGGGCGGTGATCCACAAAGCGCTGGTCGGCCACCTCCCAGGTGCGCCAGTCGCCGCCGGGATAAGTCGGCGAGATGGGCCGCTGGCGGTAGGGCACGGGATTGGCCGGGTCGGAAAGATACTGCGCGAAGTCCGCGCCACTGGCCCGCGGCGCATCGAACGAAAGCGTGCCATCGGCGTGCAGATACAGATTGCGCGGCTTGGCCGGCTTCGGCGGCCACGCATCGTACTGCCGCCAGGTGTTCGAGCCGGATTGAAAGGTGCTCGCCTTCCATGGAAGCTTCTCGCCCTTGCCATGCAGGTAATAGCGGAAGAAGGGCGCTTCGATATTCTCGCGGAATTCGCGTGCAGTCTCGTGCCCGCCGAAAGTCACCTGCCCGATGGAATCGGCCTTGGCCGTCTGCCATTCGCCGTGATACCACGGCCCGGCCACCATGAAGTTGTTTCCTTGCGGATCGCTCTGCGCCGCGTGGCGGAAGATCTGCCAGGGGCCCCACGGGTCTTCCTGGTCCCAGAATCCCGCCACATTCAGATTCGGCACCGGACTGTAATGCAGTTGATTGACCCACGCCTCGCGCTTCCAGAAGGAGTCGTAATCGGGATGCTCCACGGTGTCGTTCCAGAACGGCAGGGAGTTGTGCGCCACGCGAGTGTTGATGTTGGAGACCGGCCCCAGTTTCAGGTACCACTCATAGGTGTCGTAGATGTCGAAAGTGAAGTGCGTGTTTTCGTTTTTGTCGGCCTGCTCCATCATCGGAGTATTCGAACGTCGTAGCTCAGCCGCAGCGCTCCGTAGCGGTGCATGTCGTCGTTCATCCACTGGTCCACGGGCGATGCCTGCTCGGAGACGGCTTTCAGCGCCGGGTGCGGATGCAGTAGCGTGAGTCCCGCCGTGAGCCCGTCGTAGGAGACCCCGTAGATGCCCACGCGGCCGTTGTTCTCTGGCACGATTTTTCACCAGCCAGTCGATGGTGTCGTAAGCGTCGGTGGTTTCGTTGGTGTCTTTCGGGTCGGCCAGGTTGACCTGCGAGCAGAGCTTGAAAACGCCTTCGGATTTGAACCGGCCGCGCAGGTTCTGCTGCACGAGGATGTAGCCATCGGCCATCAGTTCCTTGAGCGCGGCGCCAATGGAGGTGGGCGCGGCGGCGGGCACGCCGTACGGGGTGCGTTTCAGCAGGATCGGCAGCGGCCCGCTCTGGTTCGCCGGGGTCAGGATCATGGTCTGCAGATGGATGCCGTCGCGCATCGGGAATCATGACTTCCTGGTAGTGGAAGAGCGGCTTTTCCTCCGCGGTTTGCGAACTCGCGCCGGCGCACGCCACCGCGAGAACGAGAGCCCATTTGTACATCGCAGAATTATAGACTAAACGACCACCGGCTGAAAGCCGGTAGGTTGAGGTGTCGCCGCAAAATGATAATGTCCTATTTGCGCAAAGTAGAAATGTCCTATTGACGTCCTCCAGGCTGGGGAGGTGGCAGAAGGACAACTACTGATGACGCAAGCCGAACGGGACCGCCTGGTGGCCCTGAAGAAGGCGAAAAAGAAGCTGATCACCCAGAAGCAGGCAGCGGAAGAGCTGGGGATAACAGAACGGCACGTGAGACGATTGCTGCGGGAGTTGAAGCGGCGCGGAGACAAGGTCGTGGCTCACGGCCTGCGCGGCCTCCCATCGAACCGCAAGCTCAGCGCCGACACAGAGCGAGAGGCGGTGAACATTCTCTCGCAGCCGGTGTACCGTGGGTTCGGGCCCACACTGGCGGCGGAGTACCTGGCGAAGAAGCACAAGATCGACGTGAGCCGGGAAACGGTGCGGCAGTGGATGATCGGAGCAAAGTTGTGGCGGCCACGGAAGCAGCGCCTCGACAAGGTGCATGAATGGCGACCGCGACGCAGCCGCTTCGGAGAACTGGTGCAGTGGGATACCAGCGATCACGACTGGCTGGAAGGTCGTGGGGAAGACATCCTGTTGATCAACATGATCGACGACGCGACCAGCCGTTGGTTCGCTCGCTTTGTGAGTAGTGACTCAACGGTGGAGAACATGAACCACCTGGAGCGATACCTGAAAAAGCACGGACGGCCGTTGGGCTACTACACCGACAAAGCGGCAATTTTTCAGACTGCGGAGAAGACCAAGCGCGATGGCAGCCGATTGGGGAAAAGCCGGGAGGAGTTGCCGCCGACGCAGATCGGACGCGCTCTCCAAGAGTTGGGAATCCCGTGGATTGCGGCTCACAGCCCTCAGGCCAAAGGTCGAGTAGAGCGTGGATTTTTGACGGCGCAGGACCGGCTGGTGAAGGGACTTCGGGTAGCGGGCGTGACCACGTTAGAAGCTGCCAACCACTACTTGGAAACCGAGTTTCTGCCTTGGGTCAACTCAACAATCGCGGTGGTGCCCGCCAATGCCGACGATGCTCACCGGCCATTGGAGAAGCAGCACGATCTGGCGGCCATCCTCAGCCACGTAGAGAAGCGGAGGGTGAACGCCGACTACACGTTTCCTTTGGAGGCCAAAACCTATCGCATTCTACGCCAGGATATTTGCACAGGACTCCGGGGAGCCTACATACGCGTGGAGCAACGGCGGGACGGTTCGGTGGCGGCCCGCTTTAACGGACGGTATCTCCGAGTGGAGAGATGCGAGCAGCAGCCGAAGGTAGCGCCTGCCAAACCATCGCCGAAGAAAACCCCTCGTCAGCCGGCGCAGAAAAGCACGTGGAACCAGAATTTCGATTTGAAGAAGGGGCCGAAGGTCTGGCAGGCGGCGCAACAGTCCGAAGCCAAACGCGAGGAATCGTAGTGACCATGAGGCGGCAGAAGTGGCGCGAAGGCGAAAGTTCGCCCTATACCGGGAAACCCTCCGCACGACCGGCCGGTAAGCCGGGTGATTTCTTAATCGCCAAGGAGAGTTTGCGACGATCCCTTCCCCGCCACTTTCTTCGTTCCGCTAACAAATATACTGAGCGCTCAGTATGCGTTTTCAAGGCATGGCGGAATCTTTCTGGTCCGATGGGGTTTTCAAAACAAAACCAAACCCTGGGATGGGAACCGACCGCCTCCCGTTGGTCGGCCCCAGGCCCAGGTAAAAGAACGCGCCGGGAGGATCACGCTCCTTCTCATCGTCCGCAGATGAGTTCCGACCGGCTATTCCTCGATCGGGTTGCTCGCCAGCATTGCCCGTCTCCGCTTCACCGGCACGCCCAGACTACCACGCACCCTCACCCAGCCCGGTCAAAACCGGACATTTCTACTTTGCAGGGAATAGGACATTTCTACTTTGCGTTGACAGCCGGTAGGTTGAGGTTGCGAGTGTGTTGGTAGGCGGACCCCTGGTCCGCGGCCGACGCCCTCGTCGGCCTCCCCGTTTTCTGGAGGCATTACCGACCGGCGCGAGCAGCGGGTCCAGGGGGACCCGCGCGGACGAGGGCGTCCGCCATACAAAGGTGAACCCTGCTGCAAGCTGTTCGCCTGAAAGGCGAAGGGGTTTAGTCTTCTGAGTTGGAGTGTCAAGAGAATTGTGCGCAGAGAGGTGGGGCATACACAAAGAGGAGGTGAAAGGGTAAGGGCGTTGATGAAGGGATGGACAAGATTCTACTGTCCGTTCTCAGGGAGGCGGAATGGAGCCGAACTGGTAGGTGCGCGGCGGATGGGCACGGGCGATGCGCGGCGAACCTGGTCAGGGTCAAACTGAGGCGAACAGTGCTGGCAACCGGCGAGGGCTAGCTCTTCTGCTTGCCGAGCTTTTGGAAGCCCGCTACCTTTTGCCAATCCAGTTTCGTGTCTGGATTCCCACGGCCGGCGAAGGGCGAGTTGTGGCGCTGTTGAGCCGCCAGGAAGATCGCTTCGTTGTAAGGCTCGCGATTCTTCCAGCAGCGGTAGAGGATGCGTATCCAGCGATACGCCAGCGAGCGCACGGCAGCGTGGTGATCCGATTTGCAGTCCTTGCGCTGATGATCGTAATAGACCTTGGCCCATTGGCAAAAGCGGATCGATTGGCCGGCGTATTCATGGAAGGTCTGACGCATGAACTTGGGGCAGGCGCGGCGCATGGCTACCCGGGCGGATTTGCCGCTGCCGATAAAGACGGGGGCGATACCGCTGAAACGTTGGATTTCGTCGGCATTGGTCCAAACGTCGCGATCGGTACCAAAGGCGGCAATAAGACGGGGCGTAGTGGCTTTTCCGCAGCCGGGGAAGGAGGCAAAGATGGACGCATCGGGGTGGTCGGCAACAATCGCGGCAATGCGCTTTTCCATCTCGGTGATGCGCGAGCGCAGGGTGCGCAACATCGTCAGGCAGAATTCCGTCTTCCTGCAGGCGGCTTCCAGTACGACGGCGTCCTGGGTGGCCGGCACGGCGGCATAGAAAACCTGAATGTGCTCGTCGATTTCCCCTTTGCTGCGCCAATGGTGGCTGGTTAAAAAGCGGCGTATAGTGCCGGGATGGGAGTGCTGCAGATCCGTCAACTGAGGCCAACGTTGGAGCAGGTCGTCCACCAGAATGGTGTCGAGGGAGCCGAACCAGGTGCGGACCTGAGGGAAGTATTGCTGCACCGAGTCGGTCAGGCGCTGGATGTAACGGACCCTCTCCTGCACGATGCGGCGCCGGTCCTCCACCAGGAACTGAAGCAGGCGGGTTGGGCCGGTATCGGGGCGGCGGCAGCGGAGCTGCTCGCGGTGATGAAGGACCAAGTCGAGAAGCAGGTTGGTGTCGCCGGGATCGTTCTTAGCGCCGGAAGGATGAAACGCACGACGGTAGCCGGCCGACATCGCGGGCGGCACCGAGTACAGGTGGAGATGATCGTATTTGCAAAGCATGTTGATCATGGCACCGCGCTTCTGTTCGATAGCCAGTGCCAGGGGGCGGCCAGGAAAACGCTGGCGGAGGCTGACGGCCCAGGTTTCTATGGTTTCCGGGGTGTTAGGCAGAGTGCCGTTTTCGGTCGGACTGCCGTCGGTGGGGTGCAAAGCCCAGAAGTGGTTCTGGGAGCCCCAGTCGATGGCCGCGAATGCGGCCCATGCGGGTTCGCCGTGGGATGGAGAGACGTTTGACATCAAGTTACCTCCTGGGGCGGGCTGGCCTGGTTCCGGCGAAAGTCTTATAGTGGTCCTGCATAAACAGCTTCTGAGAATTCGTTCAGGAGCCAGGCAACCCCGCCGCTGGAAACACTAAACCCAGGCATCGGATGCCAGACCCGGAGATTCCTAGCGGCGGGGTGTCCGCTCAGTTCCGTGATAGCGAATCACGCGGACCAAGTCACCGGGTACACTCCTGCGGAGTGTACCCAAGAGGTTTCCCAAAAACTGAGCGATTTGCTGTCCCAAGACAACTATAAGACCTGGAGATGGAAACTAAAAACGGCGCTTCCGGCTATTTAGTGGGTGCCGGGGCGAGGTCCAGCCCTCCGCAGTGGAAGTAGATCGCGTTAATGAAGTTCTGTTTGTTGCGAAAGCCGCGGGCAGTGTCCGCCTTAAGAAAGCTGACCGGAAGTTCGGATGCGGGCGCAGCCGATTTTGCAAATAGCGCACTCGCCCAGGCCGGCGCGGAACACCACGAGTAGCGTCATTGCGGCAACTCTCCGAAATCGTAGTAGCTCTGGGTTACTCCGCCGTCCTTGACGACGACGATGCGCATGCCCGATTTGCCGTCCTCGAGCGGCATGCCTACCGGGCCGGTCGTGATCATTTCCAGGTCGCCGTCGCGGCCCTCGGAATTGCGGTGATGGTGGCCGGCGAACACCTGCTGCACGCCGTACTCGTGCAGAATCTTCCAGGTAGCGCGGCGCGCGTCTCGCGGGGGATGTTGAAGTACTGATCCGTCTTCGCCCGGGTCCTTCAGGAAGAACGGAATGTGCTGGAACACGATGAGCTGTTTCGCGCCCGGGTCGCGCGCCTTGGCGAGTTCGGCGCGCAGCCACGCTTCCATTTTGGCGGCTTCGCCGGGCACCTTCTCGGCGGTGCTGCTCCAGGCTCGAATTCAGCACGAAACCAGCGATCTCGCCCACCCGGAAGGTGTAGTAGTCGGGGCCGAAACGCTTCGCGGTAGCGCGCCAGGCGATTCGCGGTGGGCTCGTTCTCCACATCGTGATTGCCCGCCACGTTGAAGAGCCTGATGCCGGATCCAGCTTGGCCGCGATGCGCTGGTACTCCGCGGCCTGCGCGGCGTTGACCGCTTCGTTGACCAGGTCGCCGGTCACCACGACGAAGGCAGGCTTCAGGCGGTTGGCGGTGGCGATGGCGAAATCGAAGTTGGCGGTCTCGTGGGCGAATCTCTGTGTTCTTGGTGTACATGCCGAACTGCGGGTCGGACATCTGAATGAACGTCTGCGCGGCCGAGCGCGCCCGGCGCAGCACCAGACGCAGTCGCGGCGAGTGCGAATCGTCATGGCTTCAATTGATACGACTGCCCCGAGCGGACCGGCGCCGGCCAGGTATTTGCGCGCGCGCACCAGTTCGGCCATCTGCCGCACGTGCCCCAGATCGTGCATGGCCCACTCGTGCAGCATGTGGGCGAGCGTGATTTCGCCCGCGCTTCTGGTGAGGGCCACGCGGTTGCCGGCGCTCTCCGGCAGGCTGCGCAGGAAGTCCACATTGGTTTCGCGCTGCTCCTCGAAATGATCGAACTCGTCCTCGGGGTCGGCGTCGCGATAGAGATCCAGGTGGAATCTGGGCGTCGTCCGGCTCGAATTCCGGCCGTTCCTCGGTCAGGAAGCGGTCCAGCGCGCAGTGCGGTAGCAGTGCCCTTCGGTGTGGGACAGGTGCGCCAGCACCTCGGCGATGGAGAAGCGGTCCGGGCGCCGGCTTCCAGCGGGCATCCTCGTCCGATCGAGTTCGCACATGAGGCCGCGCAGGAGGTCGGGCGTGGCCTCCAGCATGTCCAGGCAGGGGAGTTGGTTTTCCGTCATGCAAGCATCCTCTTGTCAGTTTAGCTTTAGCGCTGTTCCGTCAGGCCGCCGCCGACGCCGAAGGTGACCCTTTGTCCGGGCGGCGCGTAACTCGCGAACGATCCCGGGGGTCGATCGAAGCGTTGGTTTCCGGTAGTTGCGGAGGCCGCCGGCTGACAAGCCAGACCATACGGCAGGCGAGCAGGCCGTCGGGGACGAAGACGCCGCAGTTGAGAACCTGGCGTAGGATGAAGACTTACCGGCATCGAGTACGTGGACCGGTTGGCTCTCTTGTAAACAGGGGCATCCTGATGTACTCTATTGGCGGAATCCAGTCACGATAACGTCTCCGAACTGTGTGACCGGCGACTGCGAAATCAGCCCGGGCCCAATTGGGAGGAAGGCGGACGGCATGAATATCGCAGTGACCGGCCTGACTGTGTCAAATGCCACAACGGTGGGCGTGTGAACCTGCAGGCTGCAGTTGTGCAGACGCAATCTTCCGCCGCTCCCGGCGCCGGAGCCGCCGTCCTGGAGCGAAAGTGCAAGTGCGGGTCGCACAAAGGATCGCGCGGGGCGTGTCCCGCTTGTGCGAGCGGGGCAAAACTGCTTCAGCGGAAACATCACTCCGCCTGGCCGGGGGAGGCGCGCGAGGAGGCGTGGCAAACGGTGGAGGATGTCGTGTCCACTCCCGGAAAGCCCCTTGACGAGGTCACGCGCGCGTTTATGCAAGAGCGTTTTGGCCACGATTTCAGCCAGGTTCGCCTGCACTCGGATGCAGCGGCGGAGCGCTCCGCCAACATGATTCACGCCCATGCTTACACGGCTGGGAACCACATTGTTTTCGGGCCGCGGGGAATGGAGGTTTCGACGCTGGCCCACGAACTGACTCACGTTGTCCAGCAGTCGCGATTCTCCGGATTGGCTAGCCCGCATACTGTCAGTCCCGCGAACGATGCTGCCGAATCCGAGGCTGACTCGGCTGCCGCGCATGCGCTTCGCGGTGAGCAGGTGAGCGTTTCGCAGGCGCCCGTGACGGGGGTACAACGACTGACGTTGAGTAAGGACGCCAAGATCGGATTGGGAGTCGCAGGCGGGATTGTTGGGGGGGTCGGCGCGGGATTGTTCATCGCATGGCTGGCGGGCGCGTTCGATAAGGAGAATTTCCCTGACGAAGAGCTGAAGGCTTATCTGGCCCATCTCGCCGAGACGCACAAGATTGAAGATCACCGCGACAGCGACAACAAAGCGCGCGACCTGGTGCGGAAGTGGTCAACCTCCAAGACGCCATTCGACCTGGACGCGGGTTTCACGTCCGATCTCGGAACTCTGACCGGCGTGGATCTCAAGCGCCTTCTCATCCTCGAAATGCTCTCGGGAGTGACTGGCGGCGATGACGAGAACGCCATCGTCACGATCCTCGACAAATCCACTCCGGAAGATCTCTACCGGATTCTCGACCCCAGACTTGGCTTGTCGATACAGCAACTCGACGATAAGATCGGCGGCGAGAACCACAAGAGGTTGGAAGCGGTCCTCGATCGCAAATATCCCAAAGGCAAGGCTTCTGCAGCGCAGGTCCAAACGGAAAAGGCCTGTTCGGCCCGTCAGGAATTGATGATTATGTACGCACGCCGGACGGCGATGGCGATGGTAGTGCACGCGCTTGACCTGCTTTCAAAGAACCCGCTCGATTCCCTCGTGAAGAGCGCGCTCGATTGCCGCTTCCATGGCGCCAAGGATTCCGACATCAAGAAGATTTTCGCCACACTAGCGGATACTGCTAATCAATTGACGGCTCGCGTCTACGTGTGTGGCGCGGAAGACCCGGCGCAGAAGCGCGAGCAAGCCAAGCACCTTGGATCGGATTTGGATTGCAGTGAGGCCGATGCCATATCATTCCCGACCGACACCGGAACGACCGAAAAATGGGTGTACCTTTGTCCGGTCTTCTTCACCAGACCACCTGAACTACAAGCCATCGTGCTCGTACACGAGTCGGCTCACGCGGCGAAAACGAAAGATATCGAATACCAGCCGGAATGCGGTTTCGCGGTGGAGAAGGCGCTGCAGAACGCCGATTCGTTTGCCTGGTTTGTCGACGACCTCAGCGACCAGGGCGGTACGGCCGGCGCTTCAACCGCGTTGCCAACCGTCATGGTCGGGAACTTTAGAAACACCGGCCAGGTGAGTCCCGAGAATGAGTGCCCGGTATGCGAACAAATTCCGGGCCTGGGCCTCGATACCCAAACAGGGCTGAACATGATGGAACTCCGTGGTGACATCTCGGGTCACAAAAAGGGGATTGTGTACGATTTCCGCAGGACTAAGGAGCAGGCGATCTGGCGCGGCGAGCAAGGGCATTGGAAACTGGTGCACTACGAGCCCAAGGGCACAGACGACGACAGGTTTAACACCGATGAGCAACTCACGCCTCGAAACAACCATATCTATGCGATCGATGGTCCAGGGCTCGCGAGTTTAACGGCTCCTCTGGGAGAGGACACCAAGAATGGGGACGAGGCTCTATTCAAGGGCAATTTCGTGGACTATGTCGAAGCGAGCGCATCGCCTGGCGCATGGAACGTCGTCTCCAACGACTTTGCCTGGCATAGCGTGACATGGCTGGAGAAGGACGATCAGGGCGGCTGGAAGCGCAAGGATGGCGAAAACGAGATCGCACCCGGCCCGGCCAGGATCACCGCGCCGAAGCCGGCGCCGGAAAAGAAAACAGAAGCTGAGGAGTCGTGAGATGGCTCGATACCGGTACGTTCAAAGGCGGAGCATCAGATCAGGCAGGACCACCCAGGCCCGTCTCGAGCGGAAGTGCGCGTGCGGTGGACATTCCCACGGTGCTGAGCAATGCGATGCCTGCGCCCAGAAGGCAGCCGCGGGCAGCCGGCACGGTTCCGCACCGGAAACAGTCACGGACGCGCTGAATTCTCCGTCCCACCCGCTCGACATGCAGACCCGCGAGTTTATGGAATCGCACTTCTCGCACGACTTTAGCGGCGTCCGCATCCACGAGGCTCCGGCTGCCGCGGAATCCGCGAATGTGCTGGACGCGCAAGCCTACACGGTCGGACGGGATGTCGTGTTTGCGGATCACCGCTACGCTCCCGGGACGTCCGCCGGAAGACAGCTCCTCGCCCACGAACTGGCGCATGTCGTTCAGCAAGGCGACGCGGACAGGCCGGGCGGCTCCATCGCACTCGACGAGACTGAGTCGAGGGAACGCCGGGCGGACGAAGCCGCTAATTCACCTGCTGAGCTTCTCAATCTTGACGAAGGCTCACAGCCGGCCATTGCGCAAGCGGCTCTTCAGCGCCAGAAGGCAACTTCGAAGGACGGTGCGGGTGACGCAGAAGCAGGCGCCGGCCCGGCGGCGTCCAGTTGTGTGCAAGAGGTCGTCGGGAAAGCGCCGCCGACGCTCACCGAAGCCGGCGTGGTGACCGTTGTCGATTTCGGAGCCGAGTGGTGCGGCCCGTGCAAAATGTTGGAGCCGCAGTTGGCGGATTTATGCTCCGAGTACCAGCGCAAGCCTCTTGGCAAGCCCGTGCGGTTTTATAAAGTCGATGTCAGCGCGGATGGAAATGAAGCGATCGGCAATCAGTACGCTGCCCAGAGCGTGCCCCAAGTCTATATATACGCGGGCACTCAATTAGCGGCTCATTTCGATACTTACTTCGAAACCATTGACGTGGCAATCCGTGAAATTGTGGAGGAGGCCGCGAAGTCGGGCTTCATGCGGGGCGCGGGCAAGGGATGGAAGTGGGGCCTTGGCATTGGAGGTGCTGCCGGACTTGCCGGAGCGATCGCCGTGGGACAAAGCGGGCTTTCCGGTAATGCCAAAATGCTCGGGATACTGGGTTCTCTGGTGGGCGGCGCCGCCGTCGGCGCCGGGCTCGGTGCTCTGACCGGCGGCATCATTGGTCATGCGATGGAGGAGAAGCCCGCATCGGGCAATCAGAAAAAGAAGCTCCAGACCAAGAGCATGTCGGGAGGAAGCAACGACAGGCTGGAACGTGAGGCGGATGAGACCGCGGCGCGCGTCGTGAATTCGCGCCCCGCCAACGTTTTCCAGCGCTGGTTTCGGGGTCATCCGGCACCGTCTCCGGATCACTCTTTTGGGCAGCCGCTCGAACCTCCGGTGCGCAACTCGATGGAACGGGCCTTTGACGCGGATTTCCGCGATGTCCGTGTACACCGTGGCGGCAAGGCTGACCGGGTGACTTCGGCGATGGATGCCGCGGCGGTCACGTCCGGTTCCGATATCTACTTCGCACCGGGCGAGTATGCACCGGAAAAGAGAGAAGGAACCGCGGTGCTAAGCCACGAACTCACTCATGTTCTGCAGACTGGCGATCAGAAACCAGCTCCGTTTCTTCCGATCAAGCGATGGCAGAAGACACTGCTCGGCGGAGCAATCGGACTGGGGGGCGGAGCCGTGTTAGGCGCGGCGGCGGGAGCAGGAATCGCGGCGCTCACTCACGGAAATATCGGGCAGGGCCTCGGAATCGGGGCGGCGATCGGAGGGGGTTTGGGATTGCTGGGCGGATTGCTCACCGGATTTTTCACACGCCGTAAGTCGCTTGTCGGAGCAGCGGAAGCAGAAGCTCTCATTCAGCGGCACTATGGCAGGTACATGCATGATCGGACGTCCGGTCCGCTTCACAATGCCGTCGTTCACCCCGTCTCCAGCGCCGAACTCTGCGAGCGCTACAAGTGCCGCCACCCGGACGATAGCTGCAACCTGATCGGCTGGACCGATACGGGAGTGCCATGGCGCGCGGGCGCGCCGCCGGATCAGACCATCCCGTCGCAGGAAGAAGAACCGGCATGTAACGGCAGGCAGATGGAACACGCCACGCCGGAGCGCCCCGTCATCTACTACGACAACACCACGGACGATGCCGCGGTCGTGATCCATGAGGGCATGCACGCTCACTCCCATCCTTCTTACCAAAGCCTTCTGAACTATGTGAACGAAGGGACTACGGAGTACTTCACCCGCCAGGTCCAGGAAGATGTGAACATCGCTCCCTACGGGGGTTACGACGAAGAGGTGGCGGACATAGAAAAGCTGATCGGTATTGTCGGCGAAGAACCGTTCGCTCGAGCTTACTTCGGCGGCCACATCGACGAATTGCACTCCGCGGTAGATGCCGTCCTGGGCCCGTGCGCCTTGCGTGAATGGTCGGCTGATCTGCAGATGAATAGCCCTCGGAGGGCCGATGAAGTCATACAAGGGAGGGGCGTCAACTACTGCGGCAGCACCGGTAGCTCGACCGCCCCGGCTGCGGAGCACGAGCCCGAAATGGCCCACGCGGCCGAGGCGTCGCACGCACCCGAACCGCCGCACGTCTGACCGCTTCAGTTCTCGACTGTCATCAATTACCGGAAATTAACACTTCGATTGGGCCTTAGTGACGCGCGGCCCAAGCCAGCCCGTCCGGCCCGCGCCCGGTCTTGACCTCGCCGGTCACCTTCATGGTTTTCAGGTCGATCACTGCCACCGCATCGCGGGCGTTCAGGGTGGTGTAAGCGCGCGAGCCGTCGGGCTCCATTAAGAGGCCCTCCGAACTGGAGGGCAGTGGAATCTTCTTGTACTCCTTGCGGGTGGCCGCGTCGATCACCAGCAGTTCCTTGCCGCTCATATCCGAAACGAACACATACTTGCCGTCCGGCGTGATCTTCAGCCGGTTGGCGGCCCCCGTGGAGGGAATCGTCTGAACCACTTTCTTACTCGCCACGTCGATAATCGAAATCGTCCCGTCCTGCGCGTTGGCCACCCAAAGCTCTTTGCCATCGGGCGTCAGATCGAACCCTTCGGAGCCGTGTCCGACGGCGATATCTGTCACGTTCCAATCGGGCGCGCCAGGACCCCTGCCGGGCGGGGGAGGACCGCCGCGGCCGTCAGGGCCGCCTTTGCGCGCAAATCCGCCGGGACCACCGCCGGGGCCGCGTCCGGGAGGCGGACCCTGCGCCGCCACCTGCTCGATGATGCTGATGGTGCCAGAACTGACGTTCGAGGTGAAGACCGTCTTCAGGTCCTTCGAAACGATCACCATGTGAGTACGGTTCTGGCCCGTGCCCATCACCCAGTCGATCTTCTGCGTGGCGGGATCGTAGCGGCCCACCACCTTGGCGCCTTCGGCGGTGAAGTACAGTTTGCCGCCGGCGAAGGTCAGCCCGTGAGGCGCCTTCAGCGCGCCCAACTCGATGGGAGCCAGCGGCTTTTGGCCTACCAGGTCCACTACCGCGATGGTGCTGCCCGCGCCGCTGCCGCGCCCGCCGCCGTAATTGGAAATGTAGGCGGTCCGGCCGTCGTCCGATACGGCGACTTCGTGCGGATCGTTGCCCACCGGGACGCGGGCCACAATAGTCAGGCTGGCGGGGTCCACGATGACCAGGGTGTTCTGCTCCTTCTCAAGCACCAGGACGGCGTTCGGAGGCGTGCTCGCGGCCTGCGCGCCCAGCGCCAGGCAAATCAAAAGCGGTACAAGCGATTTCATTCCGTGCTCTTCTTCGCCGTTTCCGGCATGCCCAGTTCCTTCAGCAGGGCGGGCGTCTTATAGAGGATCTGCAAAGCCGCCACGATTCCGGGAGTGGAAGCGTGCACGGCGCGGGCCGTTTCGTCGGAGTAAAGATAGGTGAGTTGGATGCTCTCCAGGTTGCCATCGAAGGTGATGCCGGCGATTTCGCCCTTGGTGTTCACCACCGGGCTGCCGGCGGCGCCCGCGGTGATATCGCAGGTGCTCACAAAGTTGAACGGCGTGACCATGTCCAGCTTCGGTTTGCCTTCCAGCCAGCGCGGCGGCAGAGCGTAGATTTCCTGGTTGTTGGCGGCCAGGTAATAGAGCCCGCCGAATGTGGTGGTGTACGCCACCGGCGCCTCGGTGCGGTCCTTGTACCCTTTCACCTCGCCGAAGGTGACGCGCGGCGTGCCGGTGCCATCGGGATAGTCCGCCGCGCCGAACACCTTGTAGCGATACTGCGCGATGCGTTCCGCCGCGGAGGTTTCCAGGGCTTCGATGGTGTCGGCATGTTTCCTGATGAGCTTGCGCGAGGGCTCTTCCAGCAGGCGGGCCAGCCGGATCATACCGTCGGCGGATTGCGCCACCGCGGCGGGGTCGGCCGCCAACCGCCGGCGTTCGGCCACGTCTTTCAATTTGGTGGAACGGACCAGTTCCGCGGCCACGGCCTCGGGGGTCTTATTGCCGAGAATGGCTTTCAGGGGCGCTTCTTTATCGCCCAGGGCCTTCAACTCATCCAGGTAGCGCGCGAGCAAAGCCGTCTCCACGCCATCCTCGATGGGTGCCGGCGAGTACAGCGAAAGCTCCAGCGAGGGCAGGGCCGAATCGCGATACTCGGGCAGCCGCTGGTCGTTCGGCTTGCCGCGCTCGGCGCTCAGGCGCACCACCTGCCGGGCGATGCGGAACAGATCCGAGCCGAGCGCGGCGGGCCGTTCCAGCACCTGGTAGGGCCGCTCGAAGGGCGTCCATGTCTTATGCGCCGCGGCGACTTCGTCCCACACCTTGCCGCCTTCGACGCCCAGCTTGGGATCGCGCTCCACGCTGGTGCGCAGCTTCTTTTCGAAATTCGCCTTGCGCGCGAGCGTCCAGGGATCGTTCAGGCCGATCAGTTTGCCCGCGGTGAGTTTGTACTCATTGCCCAGCGCGGTGAGAGTCAGCTCCGCGGTCTTCTGGTTGGCGGCGCTCTTGGCGGAAAAATCGCGCAGGTCACGGATGCGCCGTTGCAGGCGCGCGATGTGGAGTTGCAGCTCGGAGTCTTTGTAGAAGGTCAGTTGCGCCGTGGTGGCCAGGCGCGAAGTGCCTCCCGGACTGCCCACCGCGAACACCAGTTCGCCCTCTTTCACCCCGTCTTCGTTCCATTTGAAAAAGTGGGGCGTTCCGGCGGGCTTGCCGTTTTCGTAGGCTCGCAGGAAGGCCACATCCATGCCATACCGCTGAAAGGTCAGATTGCTGGGATTGCCGCCGAAGAACGTGATGGCCCGCTCGGGCGCGAACACCAGACGGATATCGTCGTACTTCCTGTACTGGTAAAGGTCGTAGCGTTCCCCGCTGAACAGCTTCACCACGGTGCAGACATTTCCGGTCTTTTCGGCACAGCTTTTTTCGATTCGCGCCATGGCGGCGTTGCGCTTCTGCAGGGCTTCCGCCGCGGCTTTATCGTTCACCGCGGCTTTGGTGGATTTCGGCGCTTCCGGGGCGGCAGCCTTCACCTGGCCGGTCACATCCTCCATGGTGAGCAGGACGCGCGCTTCCAGGTCGGGACACCGGATCTCTTCCGGCTGCGTGGCGGCGTAGAATCCGTCTTTCAGATAGTCGTGCTGCGCGCCGCCGATCTTGGCGATGCATCCGGAAACCACGCGGTGCGCCGTGGCGATCAGACCATGGGCTGAAACGAACGCGCCGGAGCCCGAGCCGAGTTGCATACTGGCCAGGCGCAGATTCTCCAGAAACTGGCCGGTGACATCGAAGTCGTGCTTTTCCTTGACAGCATCTTTGGGAAATTGGTTGAACAGCCAGATGCCCTCGTCGCCTACGGCGGGAAGAGCCAGGATGCACAGCAAAAGCAGGTTGCGGAGTTTCATGGGGAATCCGGAATCTACAGTTTACGGCGAATCCGGCGACGGTTCCAGCAACGCCGAGGAGCCCGAAAGTTCCATTATTTTCAATCGGCCGCGCGGAGGCCTTGACAACGCTAATGAATTAGTACTACAAAATGTAGCATGTCGCGCCAATGGATTCTCGCCGCTCTCTTTTGCGCCTGCCTGCTGCGTGCGCAGGACACTCCTCCCGAGCCCGTTCCGCAGACTCCTCCGGAAGACGTCAAGTCGCTGCTCGATGCAGGCAACGCGACCTACCTGAAAGGCGATTACGAGAGCGCCCGCCAGGCTTACCTGAAGGCCTGGGACGCCGTCCAGCAGACTACGCCCGAAGACCCTCAGCGATACGACGTGCTGAAGCGGCTCACCGCCGTGCGCGCCGCCGCCGGCGAGTTCAAAGACGCCAACGACTATCTGCAGATGGCCATCAACTGGCGCGAACAGACGCAGGGTCCGGAGGATCCCAAGATCGCCGACGACCTGCTGCAATCCGTGGGCCTGTTCCGCGGCATGAAGGATTACGGCCAGGCGATGGTGGTGCTGAACCGCGTCCTGAGCATGCATGTACGCCAGGCTACCTTCGACAGCATGGCGGTGGCCGACGATTACAGCCGCATGGCGCAGATTTACCTGGAACAGACCAAGCCCGAGGATGCCATCAGCCCGCTGAACACTTCGCTGGCCATCCGCACGCGCCTGGGCGGGCCGCTGGATCCATCGATGGTGTACGACCTGGACCGGCTGGGCGCCGTCCAGACCACGCTGCGCGCCTACGATAAAGCCGAGAACGCGTTCCGCCACGCCCTGGTGATTCGCGAGAGCCTCTTCGGCAAGATGAATGCCGACCTTATCGCCGACGTGGACGGCCTGGCTTACGCGCTGTTCGGCCAGAAGAAATACGACGAAGCGGATGCCGGTCTATCAGCGGCTGATCGGGCTGTGGGTGGCGTCGGTGGGCGAAGACCATCCCATGGTGGCGATCGCGCTGGACAAAGTGGCCGTCTTTTACATCGAGCAGAAGAAGTTCGACGAGGCCAAAGAGACCGCCGACCGCGCCAACGCCATTCGCGCCAAGTTTCTGGCCGAAGGACTCAGCGAACAGGCCTCCGAGCAGTTCTCCGAAGGCAACAAACAGGCAACCGTGGCGCTTTATCAGCGAGCCGTCAAGGCGCTCGAACCGCCCAATGACATGTACGACAAACTGCACCAGGAGCTTGCGGACATGCTGAACACCGTCACGATGCTGAGTCCCAAGGCGCTCACCAAAAAAGCTCCCGCCACTACCGCCAAGAAGAAACAGTAAGAGCCCGCCGACGGATGGCGCCGGCCGCCACCTGTTAGACTCTTAACTTCGATTCCCATGGCGGAAATTCCTGAATCGGCAAGACTGTTCATGTCCGGGCTTATCGAGCGGGCCCGCAAGCTGAAAAAGCGGATCGCGTTTCCCGAAGGCAGCGACCCGCGCGTGCTGGAGGCGGCGGCGCGCCTGGCGCGCGAAGGCGTCGCCAAGCCGGTGCTGGTTGGGCCTAAGCCCGCGAACGCTCCCGAGGGCGTGACCTTTGTCGATCCCGCCGGTTCGCCCGCTGCCGCGAAGTACGCGGCGCTGTATTACGAGCGGCGCCGCGCCAAGGGCATCACCCAGATGGAAGCCGCGGCCATTTCCAAAAAGCCGCTCTACTTTGCTTCCCTGATGGTGGGCGCGGGCGATGCCGAAGGGTCCGTGGGCGGCGCCGTGAACAGCACCGCCGATACCGTTCGCGCGGCCCTGCACTGCGTGGGCACCGCGCCGCGCACGCGCCTGGTTTCCAGCGTATTCATCATGGCCCTGCAGGACCGGTCGCTGGGACACAACGGGCTGATCGCCTTCGCCGATTGCGCCGTGGTGGTGGATCCCTCGGCCAGCGAACTGGCCGATATCGCCATCGCCACCGCGGAAAGCACGCGGGTGCTGATGGGCGCGGAGCCGGCGGTGGCGCTGCTGACCTTCTCTACCAAAGGCAGCGGCAAAGGCGCGGAAGTCAACAAAGTGGTGGAGGCGTTGAAGATCGTGCAGGCGCGTGCCCCGGAACTGAATGTGGATGGAGAGCTGCAATCCGATGCCGCGGTTTCCGCCGTCGTGGGCCGCTCCAAAGCGCCCGATTCCAAGGTCGCCGGGCGCGCCAATACGCTGGTATTTCCCACACTCAGCGCCGCCAATATTTCGTATAAACTGGTGGAGCGATTAGGCGGGGCGATGGCCATCGGCCCGTTTCTGCAAGGGCTGGCCAAGCCCGCTAACGATCTTTCGCGAGGCTGCTCGGCGGAAGATATTTTCAATGTAGCCGTGGTCACGGCTCTGCAATCCGAAACACAGTAGCGATGCTGCCTTACCGGCTCATCTATTCCGAACAGTACGATCTCAACCTCGGCGGGCACGTCTTCCCTTCGAAGAAGTACAAGTGGCTGCACGACCGGTTGCGCTGGACGCGCTTCGCCGTCGAGGAGGATTTCCTGGCGCCCGCTCCGGCCACCGACGAAGACGTGCTGCTGGTACACGGCGCGGAGTGGGTGAAGAAACTGCGTACCGGCACGTTGACCTATCACGACGTCCTGCGGCTGGAGATTCCTTACTCGCGCCAGATGGTGGACGCGTTCTGGCTGGCCGCGGGCGGCACCATCCTGGCGGCGCGCCAGGCTCTGGAGACGCGCATCGGGTTCAACATTGGCGGAGGGTTTCATCACGCATACCCGGACCACGGCGAGGGGTTCTGCGCCATCAACGATATCGCCGTGGCCATTCGCGTGTTGCAGCGCGAAGGCGTCATCAAGCGCGCCATGGTAGTGGATTGCGACGTCCACCACGGCAACGGCACGGCGGCGATTTTCACTGGCGATTCGTCGGTCTTCACCCTGTCCATCCACCAGTTCAATAACTATCCCACCGAAAAGCCGCCCTCCAGCCTGGACATTCACCTGGCGGACGATGTCGGCGATGCGGAGTATCTGCAGCGCCTGGGCAACGGCTATCGCGCGGCGCTCACCATGTTCCATCCCGAACTGGTGATCTATGCGGCCGGCGCCGATCCTTACTACCAGGATCAACTAGGCGGCCTGTCGCTGACCTTCGACGGTTTGATGGAGCGCGACCGGCTGGTGCTCTGGACGGCGGCGCAGCAGAAGATTCCGGTGGCCATCGTGCTGGCGGGCGGCTACGCCGAAAGCGTGGAAGACACCATCACGATTCACGCCAATACGGCGGCGGTGGCGCGGGATGTGCTGACGAAGTAAGTGGGGAAGGCAGTCAATATCCACTGAATTTGTACTACAATCAACAGGCCACGCCGCCAGTCCGGCGGTGTTGAGTCGAAAGAAAGAGGCAAAATTCTATGGCGATAGGGATCTACTTCTCTGCTGCCGGTATGTCAGCGGCGAAATACGACGAGTGCATCAAGTTATTGAAGAAGGCCGGAGCGGGCCATCCGCCTGGACGTTCGTACCATGCGAGTTTTGGCCCGACAGACAATCTGATGGTATTCGATGTCTGGTCATCGCAGGCGGCGTTCGACAAGTTCGGGAAGACGCTGATGCCTATCCTGCAACAACTCGGGATCGATCCGGGACAGCCGGCCGTGATGCCGGTGCACAAGGTGATCGTGCCGGCGCCGAAGGTCACGCCGCCCGCGAAGAAGGCGAAGGCCTCTGCCAGCAGGAAGAAGCGCTGACAACCATAGGGCCATCCACCCAGGGGTTTCAGGGGTGCACCTCAACCCCTGGGTCAATTCGATCCGGTCCGGGCGCGCATTCCATGGGCACCCTCGCATGGCATGGTATTCGTGAAGAATGCGGTTGGAGTGGCCCTCTTCGATGCGGCAGGATGGAGGGAAATGCTGGAAGAAGCGCTGCAGGAATCGGGCGGCCCGCTAACGAAAAAGGAGCGCGCGTGGGCTGACGCGATTCTCTCTCCCCGCCAACAGAAGAAGGTTTCCAAAAAAGGGAAGACGGCGTGAACGGCATCGCTTTCGACGCCGGCGGTCTGATCGCCCTGGACCGAAACGACCGCCGCGTGGTCGCACTCATCGCGCGCGCCACAGAGCGTGGAATGCGTATCACCATACCAGCTACGGCGCTGGCACAGGCCCTTCGGAACCCAGCCAGGCAGGCCCGCCTCTCCCGGCTGATTCGACAGCCCGGGACGGACCTTATTCCGCTGGACGGACCGGACGCGACGGCTGTAGGTCGATTGTTGGCACGAACCGGCACGGCCGACATCGTCGATGCCCACGTCGTCATTTGCGCACTGAGGGCTGGGCAGGCGGTGGTTACCAGCGACGCCGCCGATCTCAGGGGAATCGCTCCGGAGGCGCAGGTGGTGATCGTCTGACACCTCAAGGTTGGAATGGCCATTATTGATCGCAGAAGCACGGAATCGCCGGGACACGCAGCGTGCACATTGTGTCCCAACCCGGCGGATGCCGGGCCGCGAGAAGCGCGCACGCCCATGGCTATTCTGCTCAGTATCCGCGAGTACGTGCGCCTTGCCAGCCCCGAACCCGAGGTGCTCCGGGTGATCGGCGAAGAGTCGCAGCGCAAAGGCACTGACAATCTCACGTCGCGGCAGATTGAGCAGGCCATCAAGGCGGCGCGCGTTCAAAAGCCCAAGCCCAGATGATCCCTCTCCGGCTGGTGATCGACACAAATATTGTCATCTCGGCGCCTTCGAAATTCGGCGCCAAGCTCAGCTCAGGCACTTTCGTCATTCGTGCGTGTGCTGCATCAGCCGTCGCGGCCGCAATTGTAGTTTCACTCCGCGGACAGCACCTGGAGAAATTGCGCGAGCCAGGCGGGATGCGCAGGCCACGCCGGCGCGGTGACCAGTTTTCCGCACGTGTGGGCCTGATCCATGGCCAGCGATTTGTAGGTTCCACCCGCGGCCGTTACTTCAGGAGATACCGCCGGATAACAACTGCACGACTTTCCCTGCAGCACTCCCGCCGCGGCCAGAATCTGCGCGCCGTGACAAATGGACGCAATCGGTTTATCGGCATTCGCAAAGTGGCGGACCACGTCCAGCACGCGCGGATTCAGCCGCAAATACTCCGGCGCCCGGCCCCCTGGAATCACGAGGGCATCGTAATCCTCCGGCCGGATCTCATCGAATGTCGCGTTCAACGCAAAGTTGTGGCCGCGTTTCTCGCTGTAAGTCTGGTCCCCTTCGAAATCATGGATCGCGGTGCGCACCGAATCGCCGGACCGCTTGCCGGGGCACACGGCATGCACGGTGTGTCCCACCATCTGAAGCGCCTGGAAGGGAACCATTACTTCGTAATCTTCCACGTAATCGCCAACCAGGATCAACAGTTTCTTCGAAGCCATCAATTCCATGTTACTTCCCGGGCTGGAGGAACGTTCCCTTTTCCAGGTCGGAGAAAGCCTTGCGGAGCTCTTCCTGCGTGTTCATCACGATCGGACCGTACCACGCCACCGGCTCCTGCAAAGGCTGCCCGGATACCAGCAGAAAGCGGATGCCGTCCTCGCCGGCGTGCACCATCACCTCATCGCCGCGGTCGAACAGAATGAGCGAGCGGTTGCCCGCCTCTGAAGGCGGCCTGGTGTCCGCCCAGCCCACCGGTTCGGTCGGCACTTCCAGCGGACCTGAGGCGTTGCAGAACTTTCCGCCCCCGGCAAATACGTAGGCGAACGAGTGGCGCGTCGTCTCCACGGGGAGGCTGCGCTTCTGCCCCGGCGGTACCGAGACGTCCAGGTAGATCGGATCGGAGGCAATGCCATCCACCGGGCCCCGGGCGTTCCAGAAACTGCCGCACACCACGCGCACGCGCGTGCCATCGTCATCGGTGATCTCCGGAATATCGCGAGCCTTCACCTCCTGATATCGCGGCGCGGTCATTTTCAGGGCGGCGGGAAGGTTGGCCCACAGTTGGAACCCGTGCATCCGGCCCGCGTCGTCGCCTTTGGGCATCTCCTGGTGGATGATGCCGCTGCCCGCGGTCATCCATTGAATGTCGCCGGCGCCGATGGCTCCGCGGTTACCCATGCTGTCGCCGTGCTCCACGGTTCCCGCCAGAACGTACGTAATAGTTTCGATGCCGCGATGCGGGTGCCACGGGAAGCCCGCCACGTAATCCGCAGGAACGTCATTGCGGAAATCGTCCAGCAGCAGGAAGGGGTCGAAGTCGGTGGTATTGCCGAAGCCGAACGCGCGGCGCAAATGCACGCCGGCACCTTCGATGGTGGGCTTGGATTGAATCACGCGTTTTACGGGGCGAAGCGACATGGGTTCCTCGTCTCCTTTTATTTCTGCCACAAGATCTGGCGGGCTTCCAGCGGCACGGCCGCATCGGGGTGATAGGGAATGACGCGCGGCGTGAAATCGGCCGCATTCCGATTGTCCTCCACGCTGGCCGAGTACAAATATCCATTCCCCGGCAATTGTGCGTTACGATTCATTTCCTTGCGGAAGGGTCCGTCGCCATTCCGCCCATTGGCGAACAGTTCCACCCGCACGGCATCCGGATCGAGTTCACCCAGGTGAACCGGAACCTCAAACTCCAGCCGGCCGGCATTGCTCTTCACCGTAAACGGCCCCATGGAGATGCCGCTCCAGGCGGTGGCAATCTTCTGCCGCCACGACACCAGGGCGGCAGCCGCGCTCCCATTTTGCGCGGTGCGCGTGGCGAAAGCGGCGGCGGCCGGCACATAGTGATTGGTGGTGTATTCGCGGACTGTGCGGTTGGCGGAATACTGCGGCGTCAGACGGGTCATGCTCTCGCGCATCCGCGCCACCCACTTGCGGGGAATCCCGGCCTCGTCGCGCTGATAAAACTCGGGGACAATCTCGCGCTCCAGCAGGTTGTAAAGCGCATCCGCCTCGGCGGCGTCCCATGCCGGATCGTCGCCATGCTCGCGCCCGTCGCCAATGGCCCAGCCCACGTCGGGAGCGTAGGCTTCCACCCACCACCCATCCAGTTCCGAGAGGTTCAGACCGCCATTTACCAATACTTTCATGCCGCTGGTGCCGCTGGCTTCCCACGGCCTCCGCGGCGTGTTGACCCACAGGTCCACGCCGCCCACCAGTTGCTCGGTCATCAGCATGTCGTAGTCGCTTAGAAAGACTACCGGAGAATTCGCGCCCCGATCGCGAATGAAATTCGTCCATTGGCGGATCAGCTCCTGCCCCGCACCATCGTTGGGGTGCGCTTTGCCCGCAATCACCAGTTGCACCGGGCGCTCGCGGTTATAGAGAATCCGCAAAAGCCGTTCCGGGTCGTGCAGCAGCAGGGTGGGCCGCTTGTAGGTTGCGAACCTCCGCGCGAAACCCAGGGTCAGGGTGTCGGGATGGAACGCTGCGGCGGCCGCCGCAAGCTCTTCCGCCGATCCGCCCTGCACGCCCACCTGCCGCGCGTAATGCTTGCGGACATACGCAACCAGAGATTTTCTCGACCGGGATCGCATACCCCATAGCAAGCCGTCGGAGGTCTGCCGGAGATTGGCCTCCATCTCCTCCAGGTCGCCCCGCCAGCATTTGTAGCCGCATATTTCAGCCCACAGCTTGTAGGACTCTTCGGAGTCCCAGGTGGGAGCGTGGACTCCGTTGGTCACGTGCCGGACCGGCACCTCATCGGTGTCCCAGCGCGGGAATAGCGGTTGGAATAACTGCCGGCTGACTGCGCCGTGCAGCCGGCTGACGCCATTCACCGCGCCGCTTCCGTGCAGCGCCAGAAACGCCATATTAAAAGGTTCACCGGCGTCTCCGGGGTTGCTCCGGCCCAGCGCCATCAGCTCATCGAAAGAAATCCGCAACCGCTCGGCACAGTAACGCGCGAAGCAGGTGCGCATCAGGTCGGCGGAAAAGCGGTCGAAGCCGGCTTCCACCGGAGTATGCGTGGTGAAGAGATTGCCGGCACGTGTGGCCGCGAGAGCGACGTCGAAAGGCTGGCCGGATTCTTCCATGAATGTGGCCGCGCGCTCCAGCACCGCAAACGCGGCGTGCCCTTCATTCAGATGACAGACCTCGGCATCGATCCCCAGAGCCCGCAGCAGGCGCCAGCCGCCGATTCCGAGCACCATCTCCTGGCGGATGCGAAGCTCCGGTCCGCCTCCGTAGAGTTCGCTGGTGATGGTGCGATACTCGGGGTAATTCGCCGGGTCGTTGGTATCCAGCAGATACAGCTTGGTCCGCCCCACCTGCGCCTCCCACGCGCGGACCCACAGGTCGCAGCCCGGGAACGTCATAGAGAGGCGGAGCCAGTCTCCGTCGGCATTGCGCAGGGGGCGGATAGGCAACTGGCCGGGATCGTTGTACGGGTACAGCGCGCGCTGCGCCCCGTCGCGTCCGATCACCTGGCGGAAATAGCCCTGACTGTAGAGCAGGCCGACGCCCACCACGGGCACGCCCAGGTCGTCCGCCGCTTTGAGCTGATCGCCGGCCACATTGCCGAGGCCGCCGGAATAAATCGGCAAGCCCTCCGTCAACATGTATTCCATGCTGAAGTAAGCCACGCGCTTCAGAGCCGTATTTCCATAGGTCCGTTGAAACCAGCTCGGAGACCGGGCATCCTCGGCGCGCGCCTGCAGCAAATCGCCGAGCAGGGAGCGAAACTCCGGCCGCGAGGTGACGGCCGTCAGCTTCTCACTGGATACGGTTTGCAGCACCAGCCAGGGGTTGCCGGTTCGCTCCCACAGGTCGGGGTTCAATTGTTTCCACAGCGGGTCTGTGAAGCGGCTCCAATGGGCGCTGACGTCCAGTGCAAGGTCTGCCAACGCGTCTTCTTCTGGTGTTTCGGAAGGTAGATTCGTGTACCTGAGGTTGCCCATGCCAGTGCTCCGCCTTTCGATCCGGAGATCACCCAGATAGATGCTTCTACCCAGGGAAACGGTGCACTTACGGATTGAAAATGCGGAGGGCGGCGGCCGGTCTTACCAGTATTCCTGCCAGTTCAGTTCGCCGGCAAGCTGGGAGGGAACCACGGAGTTCGCCGGGCCCAGTTCGAGGAAAACGCCAAACTCCACCGCGGCGGCGCGCGCGGCCCCTATTCCGCTGCGCTCCGCCGCATACAAGGGTCGACTATCTGACGCCCGGTGAACACGCAGGGTCCACCGGGCGGTTTCGCCTTCGACAAAGAAGGCCCAGTCACGCCACTGGGCGCGGTACCCTCGACGAATCTGGCAGAGGTTACCCATGCGTTTATCTCCCGATCTGGATTAAACGCTTGGATCGAGCCGGCGCGGGCGTGCGGAAGCGGCAATTCGCCACGCAGCCTTTGTTCTTACAGGTAAGACATACAGGCTTCTGAGTCATTTGAGAAAAAGATAACCTGAAAACGCGCCGAGGGCCAAATGGTCTTTTGCGGGCTACCCCCGACTACCCCACAGTGGGGGTAAGGGCGTTACTCTGTATGGGGAAACGGAGAGAATCATGAAAAAGTCATGCCTCATCGCGGGTGCGCTCTCGCTGGCTGCCGTGCTGGGCGCTTTGCACGCCTACCAAACCGGGCCAGTGGCCGGCAAGGACGGCTGGATCAGCATGTTCGACGGCAAGACCCTCGACGGCTGGAAGGCGGGCGACAATCCCGATAGCTGGAAAGTGGTGGACGGCGCCATTACCGGAGACGGCGAGCGCAGCCACCTGTTCTGGATGGTCCGCGAATGCGACAATTGCGAGTTCCGCGCCGAGGTGAAGCTCAATCACAGCGGCAACTCCGGTATGTACACGCGCGCCGCATTCGGCCCCGGATTCCCCAAAGGCTACGAATCCCAGGTGGAAAACACGTCCCCCGACCCGCAGCGCACCGGAAGCCTCTACGGCATGTCCAAGGTTCTCGAGCAATTGGTTCCCGACGATACCTGGTGGACCCAGCAGACCATCGTCCACGGCAACCACATCGTCATCCTGGTGAATGACAAAATGGTCACGGATTTTGTGGACCTGAAGAACACCTACACCAAAGGCTACCTGGCCTTGCAACAGCACAACAAAGGCAGCGTGGTGCAATTCCGGAACCTGATGATGCGGCCGTTGTAAGCCGGCTCACAACTCGCCGACCATCTCGTTATCCACGTAGCACCAAACCCAGCTTTCGCCCGGTTCGATGGACCTGATCAGCGGATGATGGCTGCTATGGAAATGCTTCGTGGCATGTTTGTTCTTCGACGAGTCGCAACAGCCCACGTGCCCGCATTCCAGGCACAGGCGCAGGTGGACCCATCGGTCGCCCAGTTTCACGCATTCTTCACAGACATGTTTGTTGGTTGTCTTGAAACGGATCTCGTCCAGGTGAGTGCATTGTTTCGCCATGAAGTCCCCTCTAAGCCCCTTCCAGCGCGGCGCGGTCCCAATGGCCGCGTTCGGCCGCGGCCGTATACACGCTATCAAAAAATGCCTGCAGCGCAGCGGCCGGATCCTGCGCCTTGCGCACATCGTCGTATAACAGGATGAACTCGCCGATCTGTTGGTTCCATCCAGCCGCCGCGGGCTGAATCCGCGCCTCTTCGAGCCCCGCCGGGTGCGGCGCGGCATAGGCGTAAAATGCCGGAGCGCCCAGTCCCGCGCCCGGCCAGAATCCCACCGCCACTTCTTCGTGTGTATTGCCCGTGATGCGGCCTTTGCGTGGAGGCACCGCCGGGCGGCCCGAAAATCGCACGCAAGAAAGATCCATCGAGCCCCAGAAAAACTGCACCGGGCTGCTCTTGCCCAGGTAGCTGGAGCGGAACTGCTGCATCACCTTTTCGGTGGACACCAAAACATGGAAGAACCGCTGCGCATACTCGCGGTCGTAGGATGCGTGCGTGAAATCCTGCTCGAAGGGAATCGGATCGGCAATCTCCTGCGGTTTGGTATTGATCGAAACCTCGATGCCCAGGCCGCGCAGCGCTTCCATCAACCTGGCGTAGAACGCGGCCACGGATTCGGGTTGCAGGGGCAGCACCACGCGCGCGCCGCCGCAGGTCGCAATCTCCAACTGGTGCTCCAGGAAATTAAACTGGATTTCGAACACGCCATCGCCATAGGGTATCGGAGGGGTAGAAAGCCCGCGCGCCGTGACGTAAAGCGTCACATGCCACCAGTGGTTCAACGGCGGGCTCAGCGTCATGCGAATCTTGCCGGCCACTTGCAGCCACATGTGGAGCGTCTTACAGGTATCCTGCCACTCCGCGTAGGGCAAAGGGGGCCATGGGTCGCCGCTCAGCATCGCTTGCCTCCATTACGAAAATGCCTTCTCCAGGCCGCTGTGAGCCGCCTCCGCGGCGTCGTCCGGGGCCATGTGCCGCACCGCGTCGTTAAAAGGCTCGGCGCGCACAGGACCCTGAAAACCGATCTTCTGCAGGGCGCCCAGGAAACTCTTCACATCGATGACGCCCGTGGCCGCCGGCAGTTCCCGTTTGCCGTCCACCATCTGATCCTTGGGAACGCCTCGGGGCGCATCGTTCAGATCCACCGAGACCACGTCCGCGGCGCGCAACGCCAGAATATCCTCCGGCTGATCGCCGGCGTGATACCAGTGCCAGCTATCGATCACCAGGCCAGTGTTGGGCAGGCCGATTTCGGCCAGCAATTCGCGCATCTCCGCCATGGTATGGGCGAACGGGTAGCGCTGCGATGCCCACAGAGTCTTGGGCGCCACATACTCCACGCCCAGACGCATTCCGGCGTCGTGCAGTACACTCGCCACCTGCCGCAGCCGCGCCGCATGCAGTTTGAAGTTGGCGATGTACGCGTGCTCGTTGCTCATGGGCAGCACGTAAGTGGTGACCATGCGGACGCCGGCGCTCCGCACGCCGCGTACGTAGCCCGGAAAGGCCGCGATGCCGGTCGCGAAAGTCGCCTCGTCGCGCCGGAAATCCACCGGCAGCCCCGACATGGCCCAGCCTACGCTCTTCGACTTCATGTATCCCAGCAGGTCGCTCAGTTCGCCCGTGCCGAGCCCGCCCAGATACTTGCCGTCGGCATCCACCACGTCGAACCCGTGCTTCGCCGCCAGGTCGATCGCCTGCCGCTGGTTCGCCGCGATTCCCAAAGCTCCGCAGCTTAAGTGCAACTGCATGCCGCGCTCCGCCGCGCGACCCGTCGCGGCCACCGCCGCCATTGCCAGAAACGCCCGCCTGTCCATGCTCGTAGGATAGCCCGCCGTTAAGGCAAAGGCACTTCCCGATGCAGCAGATGCAAAATGTTGCCGTCGCAATCGGTGAAGAATGCGATGGTGTTCCCTCCCTTAGTTTCCGGTTCCGTGAGAAACTTCACACCCGCCGCGCTCAAGCGGGTATAGGCCGCGCCGAAGTCGTCCACGTCAATAGCCAGATGGCGCAGGCCGGCATCGCGCATGTCCGCGGTGGTGCCGGAATTTCGAGCTTCGATGATTTCGATCATGGAACCATTGGCCGCTTTGACGAAGACCGTCTTGCTGGATCCCGAGCGATAATTCACCACAAAGTCCAGGTAGTCTACATACCATTGGGCCAGCCGCTGCGGATCGGGTGAGGCGATAGCAGTATGCTCGATGCCTTTAACCATACTGGGGATTGTATCGTACGACGGGCCTTGCGGCCTCTGTCTAATCCTTCAATACGGTCCAGTCAAGAAACGCGGAACGTCCAGCATCCTCGGGAGCGGCGCCAATTTTCGAGTCGGCGATCAAAGCTTTTCGAGGGATCGGGCGTTTGAACGGGCAAGTGGCCTTGGATTCAGTTTCCGATAGCGCGTATACACGATGCCAATCAAGCTAGAATCGATACGGGGCCCGTTCAACGTGGGATGTCGGTCCAGGGATATTTGAACTTGCCGCACGGAAGACTAGCACTAGCTGTAGTTTTGCCCGTTGCGCAGTCCGTGCTCGCCGCGACCTTGCTGCACTGGGGTCAGAGCCAGAAGGTACCCTTTCCATTGGGACCACAGATGCTAGAAATCTGTTTCGGACTGAATGCTCCCGCCATTCCATTCCTCAACGCTCGCGCAATTGTGGCAAGAGTTTTTGATGCGCGCTGGCAATACGAAATCCCGTGGAAGCAGCGATTGATCTTTGGACCTGGCACAGACTATCTCTTCTTTCTGTGCGGAGTAATTGCGTTGTGGTATTTCGTGGGACAAGCTTTGGATCATCGGCGGGCCTCAGTACCAACTAGGCGAAATCGCCGAATGACGTTTGTCCTCTGCCTATTGCTGCTGGTTTACGGAGTCGTTCTTGGTGCTTCCGGAATATTTGAGCTAGGCCCTGGACGGGTAAAGGAACTTGACCCACCAGTAGGGGCAGTTCTATTTCTAATGTGGTCTGCCATTCTGATCTTCAAGTCCGGTAGGCGGCTCATAATAGCAGTTCGCACCCGGAGACATCTGGAAGCTACGCCAGCGGAAAACTGATTCGCTACTATGGCATCAGGCGAACAGGAGCCGCCCCTTTGGCTCAGGTATCGGCCGCCCCAATTCCTGAGCGGTTCGATCCATTCCCCAATCACGGTCTCGGCATTCGCCAGCGCCTCCTGCCGAGTGGGACCATCAGCCGCACAACCGGGCAACTCGGGAACTTCGGCGATGAACGCGTCATCGTCAACACTCCAGTAAAGGATGATCTCATATTTCATCATTCGGTCCCTTCCGCTAGTTTATACCGGACGATCACAGAACGAACTTGCCTGACCTGGTAGGATTTCGTCAGAGAACCACGCGGCTGGAGGTTTAGGATTTCGGCCACACCCGGTTTGGAAAAGAGGGA
>CAWKYG010000034.1:0-19866 GCA_963853855.1 uncultured Solibacteraceae bacterium
CTATGTAATTATTGCTTGGACACTTAGTAGTTGCTAATGTTCGGATGCTCCAGGGCGGACAGAACGTCGCTGGGGACCTGAGACGGTACAGCGGAGATCGAATCTCCGGTTACCAACACAAAAGGTGATCGCAACTGGGGCAGAATCTGCCGATCGAACGATGGAAGCCATGAGAGTCGCACCCAGATAAGCGCGCCTTCCGGAACCTCGCCCCACCAGCTCGATCCGGGATTAAGTTTGCCGGGGTTTCAGATGTCAGACTATGTCCGGAGCCCCCATAGGCTTGGCCGCTGGCGCCGGTAGGCTGGCGGACGTAACGGCGCCCGTCCGGAAACTCGTCCGGGAAACGCCAGGTGCAACGCGCGGAGATCCCCTAATCCAGACAAGGTCGGGCAACGGGGAAGGCTTTGGAACCAAGACGGGTAGCTGCGGCGTGGAAATGACCGACATTAATCAAGATCATCGGCCGTCTAACCTGATTAATGCATTCCGCGTTGCTGGCCGGGAATCGATATAGCTGAGACGTCGGCCTTAGTTTTGAAGCAGGCGGCAAGAGCATTTCAGGAGATCTTTTCGGTACACACTTGAGAGTGCGTCAGCCGCAAGCTACCTCTCAGCCGTGGGGTTGCCGAGGGCGCTTTTGGGCCTCAGAGTCGGTGGACACCTCTATGGCCGGTTTTGCCGCATTCCGTCCCCACCCACCCGGCGGACGCACCGCGATTCCCGCAGCCCGGAGATATGCTCCGGCGGTTTCGCGGCGAATATGCGCCGCTCTCTCGATGCGCCGCAACGACCATCCCAGCCGTCCCAGCGCGATAACTTGCTGTTTCTTTTCTTCGCTCAAGACATTACTCACGTGACGGAGCGTAACTCCCCGCCAGTTCAATGTCCCGATTCAGCTATCTCGTTGGCCGGTTTTCAGGTGTCCACGCATGGCCGGTTTTGGGTGTCCCGTGAGAGCAGGCAACGGGCGTCGCGATGTCCGCGGCCATCGAAGTGGCAGGTTTGTGCTTCAAAATAGAGTGTCTACACCCAGGAAAGTTCTGTTAAGAACTCCTTTGAGCGCCATGCTACTAATGGGTTCACCACAAATCATCAGGTTTGAAATCGAAGCGTCGGATTCCAGCACCAAGAATCGATCGGCCACCGTTGGCGATGATGCTGTTGAACTTTATCGCGCCAGCGGAAGTCTTGGAGCTACTGTCAAATGAGATGCTAACCGTGCCTAAAGCTGGACCGGAGTCCACTCCGAAGGCGGCGTTACTCGGCGTTACACTGAATGCGCCATCAGTCCCTGTGAGTTTCTCCGAGCAAACAGCCTGGTCGGGGTTGCTTCAAGAGCCCCTCCGCTGTCGGCGCTGGTGAAGTTCAATGTTCCTGTGAAATGGCCGATGCCATCGAACTGAAGGACTCCCAGGACGGCGACTTCGCCAGTGTGAACGGTGTTGGGTGTGCCGCTCCCGAAATCATTGGCGTCAAACCCAGTGGCTTGGAAAACGTAAAATCCGCTCAAGGCGCTCGCGGGAATGGTTTGGGCAAAACAGTTGACTGCGGTCAGCGACACCACGACCGTCAGCGCAAATAGCACCTTCTTCATCACCAGTTCTCCTGTACTCGTAAGAATTGGCCGTCCGACAGAGTCCGTGGACGGCACTCAGGAAATCAACAGTTCATTCTGACAGAGACAATCCCGTCCGTACACTATATTTCGGTGCTGCAACGTTACGACCCGCGCCGGAGGTACGGGATTGTGGCAGAGCCCATTGCGGTGAGATTCTTCGGGATGCTACGGTCTGTGATTTACAGGTTACCAGCGGAATCCAGAGTGGTCGAAGGATTTCTGAAGAGACTTTCACAAGCCTATGAGAAAGGCGTGACCGACGGCTGGCCCGAACCTCCGCGCCTTGCCCTCGCCCTTGGATTCGTCCCCTTTCCTAACTCGGACTGGTCCTATGGCGGGTCGCTCGAAATCGGCGCGCCGGAACGCGCCTTTCGGAACCTCACGCCAGGCTTCGGGATCCGGGATTAGGTTGCCGGGGTTTCAGATGTCAGACTATCCGGAGCCCCCATAGGCTTGGCCGCTGGCGACGGTAGGCTGGCGGACGTAACGGCGTCCGTCCGGAAACTCGTGGCGGAAAACGCCAAGTGCAATGCGCGGAGATCCCCTTAATCCAAACAAGTTCGGGCTAACGGGGAGCGCTCTGGAATCGGGACGGTTATCGGTAGTGTCGAAGTGACCGACATTAATTTAAAATTCGGCCGTCTAATCAGTGTTCACAATTGAAGGATTTCCGGGACCGCAACCTGGGATACAGAATCATGTCTTGTAGCCAAGACGCCGGCCGTTGTTTTCGAGCCGGCGGCACGCGCTTGGGCAACTACGATCAAGGTCTTAGCCGCTTTTAGGCACCCCCACATAGTCGTAACGCCATAAGTCGCTACTGGATCTGGAGACGGGGGTACCCGCGCATTCTTTGCCAACGGCGCCGGATCCGGTCCAAGTAAAAATAGACGACCGGCGTGGTAAACAGCGTGAGCGCCTGGCTGAACACCAGTCCGCCGGAGATCGCAATTCCCAGTGGGGCCGCATTTCAGCGCCTTCCCCCTGCCCGAGAGCGAGCGGCAAGCCTGCGAGCAACGCGGCCATGGTGGTTATCGCGATTGGCCGGAAGCGCAAAAGGCATGCCTTGAAGATCGCCTCTTCGGGGCCAAGCCCTCCCCGCGTTCGGCCGAAATGGCAAAATCGATCATCAGGACTGCATTTTTTTTCACGATCCCGATCAGCAGAATGATGCCGATCAGTGTCCCGGGAGCAGGGGTTCAGACAGATCCCCCTGAGAAGTCGCGCAGCGTTTACCAATAACTGTTGAGACCAGCCCTCGGCGCCAAGAAATTGCGCACTTGGGGAGAAACGGCGTTGTGCGCTGAGAGCCTGATCCGAGCTAGCTTAACAGCGAAGTGCCCACAGAAGTCCAGCTATCGGTTGTCATCGCGACCCCGCACCCTTGGCCCAACTCGCAGGAATGCCTCGAAGTCCTGCTGCCCCAAATCGCCGGACTCGATGCGGAAATCCTGCTCGCTGATTCGAGCGGAATCGGCCTACCCGAGCCCGTTCCGGAGCACTTGAAATCCGTGCGTTGGATCAAAGCGCTGGGGGCGTCAGTGTTCCATTTGAGAGCCATCGGAACATCGGCCGCCACCGGCAAAATCATCGCTTGGACCGAGGATCACTGCCGGCCCGCAGCCGATTGGTGCGAGAGGATCCTCGACGCCCACGGCGCGCACCCGGAGCTCGGGGCCATCGGCGGGTCCGTGGAAAATGGCTCAACAACTACCACTGTAGATTGGGCGAATTTCCTGATAACATTCGCTCCTTTTATTGCCCCAATTGACTTCGCCAAGACGGACCGCGTCCCGCCGCCCGCCAACATCTCTTTTAAGCGCCGCGCGATTCCCCCGGGCGAGACCCGGGCCGGCGAGATCGAGTTCGTTATCAAGCCGCAGCTTCAGAAGGAAAGATCGATCGGCGTTGACGACCGCATCGTCGTCTCGCACATCCAGTCCCGAAGCTTGTTCGAATCCGCCGTCAAGCACTTCCACAACGGCCGGTCCACTTCGGGGCTGGCCGCATCGCAGCTTTCAACAGAGAGCCGCCGCCAACGTCTTCGTGACTGTTTTCGGCTCCCCAGAGCCATCGTGCGGAATGTGACCGAGCCCCTAGCCGGCAAATCCAGCGTTGAAGAGGCTCTCCGCCGAGCGCTTCCCACAATCCGGCTCCTCGCGATCTGCCACGCCGCCGGGGAGTTTTGGGGCCTGGCCTTTAGAACCGCAGGTTCGAGCCCCATCCGCCTGGAATAGAAGCCTCCAACCACTGACGTGATTAGAGGTCCCTTCTACCTTTTCGAGGCGCCACCGCAAGGTCGCGCATTCACTAGACCATTTCTTGATTTCGCGTCGACCGGTTTCGTACGGCTTGTAACAGTGCTTTCAACGGAGTGGGCATCATGAGACGATCTACGTTATCTTCGAAACTGGTCTAATCCCCTCGCTTCGGGTAATGGAAGAGTGGACGAAGCCGAATGGCGAATCGTCGCTCGACTTATGTCTTCAGCAAGCCATCCGTAAGACCAGAATCGCCTATTGGCGCGGGTTGAGGCATCCTGATTGGATCTGGAGACGGCGGGATTGGATCCGGAGACGGCGCCAGGACGACTTCTACGACCCGCTCCGCGGCGCGTGTCATTTCGACGCCAAATACGATTTGGTTGGCGAACCGCATCCCGGTCTCGGCGATATGGTGCGCATCCCGGTCATGTTCGCGACACCAGACGATCCATTCCAAAAGGACGGAAAGGTCGGCCTTATTGGGATGTAATGCACCCACGGCCGCAGATCAGCGTAGTACCACTGCCGCAATTCGGTAGCGGTCTTCAGGACGCACGAGCCCATCAACAGTTTGAGCAGCAAGCTCCACGAATTCGAGTTTCCGTCAATATCGACCAGATATCGATATTTCAGGAAGTCCGTCTGGGGGATATGGGGCGCGATGAGCCCCAGAGACTCGGCGAAGTGGCGGATGCGGCCCTCCTGCTCGGGATCGCGCGCCTGAACAATTGCGGTCAGCTTGGCATCGAGCAGATCGCCTGCGGCGCGGGTGGTGATCGAAAGAGCGCACAACCGGAAGCGGGGAAGGGTCTGAAAGGCATCTACCGTACGAACCTTTCCAAGAAGAGGTTCCGCGCCAGAAGGCCACGGGGGTGCGGTCCGTCCAGGGGACCCACCGTTTGCGAAATTCCTCACGCTGATCGAAATAGCCTCGGTCCAACCAGAAATGCAGGTCGGGGATCAGCGTCACTTGGGCATCATCTCGAGTGGAGAACCCGAGACTGGGTCTCACCTGAGCAGCTGTATCTCCGACCTGCACGAGGCAGATGCGGCTTGGGATCGCGGAAAGGCGCTCCGCGTACCGATGGAAATAATTGGGATGCAGGACATAATTGGAGATCAGATCGTCGAGGTAGTCGATACTGCTTGGGACACGGGGACGCGGCGGGTGATTCGTGTCTTGGATGTGAATCAGTGGGCGGGAGCCGGGTTCCGCGCGAAATTGAACGAGTAGAAAATGGTTCGCTGGTTTTCCCGTTCCGGCAGCCCATCGGGCTTGTTCGGGGGTGAATCCGACGGCCCGAATTCAATCTGCAAGAGACATCGTTTCAAACACTTCGGGAAACAGACACTGTATGTATCGACGGTAGAGGCGGGGGCCATTAGCATACAATGATCGCGATCCTCTTCAATGCTGGATGGTGGCGAGGAGAAGAATGACGGCGGGTCTTCCGCGCATCGACGCTGGGGAATGCTGGAATCGCGGGGCTCGAAGAACGCGAAGAAGCGCGCGATGTGACTGTGGCCGTGACAAATCTTTTCCTCGGATGGAATGAGGCCAGTGATGAGTGGTGAGTGAGCAGCAAACTCGTAGATCCTCGGCGAACGCTTGGTTACATTGGAGCTTGCAGTTCGTGGGGAGGATAGCAGCGTCCGGAAATAGAGTCACACGCCACTAATGGCGGAACTCCCTTGTAAGCAATTCATTAGAAAGGTGTTGTTCGGACAGCGCCCGAGCGGTCGGCCACTCTTCCACTAGTTTTCTTGACTTAATTAATCCTGGCATGGCCTGCGGACACGCAAAGCGACGTTTTCATCGGAACCGGCGGACGCGCTCCTGATCACGGACCAGGAGCCTCACGCCACAAGTAGGCGAACTGGTCAAAACGGATCGCTACGAGGGATCTGGATTCTCCATTCGGGATGGACCGTCACCGGGCACGGGCGACCCTCCGATTGCTCCGGGCCTGGGTCGAGGGAACTTCCCGCTAACCTTCGGGCAACAGGAAACAGCCCCCGATGAAATCCGGACACGCTCCTGGTCCTCGACCGCGTAGCCGCGCCAGCGACGAGCTTGTCAGTCGGCTGGACCAGAAAAGGCGGAAAGAGTTGCCGTGATCGGGTCGATAAGGCAAACGTCTTAGTACTTTAGGCACAGGACATTAGCGCCTGGAAACGAACGGGCTACGTCAAATGAGTTGCGCAAAGTACTCGCCGAAAGCCCGGAAGCCTGTTATTATCACAAGGAGCGTTCCTGCTGCGTTTGTGTGCGGCTTCCAAAAATTGATCCAACAGTCAATGTCATGGGGTCCGGCTCGATTACGTGCCGGTGTGCAAGCTCCGGCGGGAAACCGCCATGGAGAAGCCTGAAGGTGCGCGGAGGACTCCCCCCTGTTAGGTTCGGGGTCAAATGACGGAGGCTAGGACGGCGTGGTGGTGCGCTCCTTTAGAAAGCTCGTCTCGCTTGACCAATCTTCTTTTTATCGGCGATATTTTTGCGTCGCCCGGGCCGCAGTATGGTGGCCCGGCATCTGCGCGAGATCGTCGCCGCCGAGAAAATCCATCTGACCATCGCCAACGGCGAAAACTCCGCCGGAGGCTTCGGCATCACGCCGCAGCTGGCCGACGAGCTGTTCGGCTACGGCCTGGACGTGCTCACCAGCGGCAATCACATCTGGGATAAGCGCGAAATTTACGATTATTTCGCCCGCCAGCCGCGGCTGCTGCGGCCCGCCAATTACGTCGACGAGCTGCCCGGGCGAGGCGTGGTGGTGGTGGAGGCGCGCAACGGAGTCGATTGCGCCATCATGAATCTGCAGGGCCGCGCCTACATGCCGCAGACCGATTGCCCGTTTCGCAAGGCCGACGCGCTGCTGGCGGCGCTGCCTCCGGCGGTGAAGGTCCGCTTCGTCGATTTTCACGCCGAGCTGACCAGCGAAAAAATGGCCATGGGCTGGTATCTGGACGGGCGCGTCTCCGCGGTGATCGGGACGCACACGCATATCCCGACCGCGGACACGCGCATCCTGCCCAACGGCACCGCGTATCAGACCGACGTCGGCATGACCGGTCCGTATCAATTCCGTGATCGGCGTGGACAAGGACATCATCCTGCAGCAATTCCTGACCCAGATGCCGGTGCGCATGGAAGCCGCGCGGCACGGAGCCGAACTGCACGCCGTGATCGTCGAAGTGGACGAATCCACGGGGCGCGCGACCGCGATCCGGCAGATACACTGACTGTCTTGACCGTGGCATTCATCTTCGAACAAGCCCGCGAGTGCGTCTTGCGCGAAGTGCGCCCGCTGGCAGGCGAGCAGAACAGGTTCCCGTCCTCGATAGCCGCGGGCCGCGTGCTCGCCGAAGATCATGGCCGACCGCGATTATCCGCCGTTTCGCCCGCTCGGCCCGCGACGGATTCGCCGTTCGCGCCGCCGATGTGCCCGGCGAGCTGCGCGTCATCGGCGAAGTTCGCGCCGGGGAGGTTTTCGAAGGCTCCGTTGGCGCGGGCGAAGCGGTGGAGATCATGACGGGCGCGCCGCTGCCCGACGGGCGCCGATGCCGTGGTGATGGTCGAGCATACGCGCACTGGAACGGCGATCGCGTCAATACCGGATCGCACCCTGAAGCCCGGCGATAATTTCAATCCACGCGGGGCTGAGGCCATGCGGGGCGATACGGTGCTCCGGCCGGGGCAGCGGCTCGGATTCGCGAGATCGCGCTGCTGGCGATGGTCGGGCGCGCAGTGCGTTCCGGTGTACCGGCAGCCGCGCGTGGCGATTCTTCCCACCGGCGATGAAATCGTCGAGGCAGGTGAGCAGCCGCGCGAATTTCAGATCCGCAATTCGAACGCGTGGTCGCTGGCGGTGCAGGTGCGGCGCGCGGGCGGGATCGCCCGAGATTCTGCCGATCGCGCGCGACAACTACGAATCCACGCGCAGCCTCGATCGAGCGCGGACTCGAGGCGGATCTGCTGCTGCTTTCCGGCGGCGTTTCGGCCGGCAAATACGATATCGTCGAGCGGGTGCTGGCCGATCTGGGCGCGCGGTTCTTCTTCGATCGCGTGCAGATCCAGCCCGGCCAGCCGCTGGTATTCGGAGCCGTGCGCGGCAAGTTTTTTTTCGGGCTGCCGGGCAATCCGGCGTCGACCATGGTGACCTTCGAGCTGTTCGCGCGCGCCGCGATCGAACGGCTTGAGCGGAGCGCAGAGTCGCTCCGCTGCCGCTGCTGCGCGCGAAGACTCACGTCGCGATTTCCGTCACAAGCCGGGTCTGACGCGTTTTCTGCCGGCGCGATCTGAGCGAGGACGGCTCAACCGTCACGCCCGAGCCGTGGCACGGATCGGGCGACATGCCGTCACTGGCGCGCGCCAATGCGTTTCTGGTGGCGGATGCGGATCGCGAATCGTGGGCGGCCGGCGAGATATTCGGGTGCTCGCTCAAATGAAGAAAAGCCTATGCGCTCTCCCATTACGACGAGCGGCCGCGCGCGCATGGTGGACGTGTCCGCCAAGGCCGCGACCAAGCGCACCGCGACCGCGCACGGCATTCGTGCGGATCCGGCCCGTCCGTGCTGAAAAAGCTGCCGGAGAATCCTAAGGGCGATCCGCTGGAGGTGGCGCGCATCGCCGGCATCGCGCGGCCAAGCGGACCTCCGATCTGATCCCGATGTGCCATCCGCTGATGCTTTCGCATGTCGATGTCGAAACGTCAGTCGAATCGCGCGGCGTCCGCATCAAAGCCACTGTGGCGACCACCGGGCCGACCGGCGTCGAAATGGAGGCGCTGACGGCCGCCGCGGTCGCCGCGCTGACGGTTTACGACATGACCAAGGCGCTGGATAAAGGGATCGAGATTCAGGACCTCTACTTGCTCGAGAAAACCGGTGGCAAGAGCGGAGATTACAAGCGATGATCCGCGTGGCGATCGTGACGGTCAGCGATTCGGCGGTCGCCGGCACGCGCGAGGACCGTTCCGGGCCGGCGCTGGAAGCGCGATCGGCGAACTGGGCTGGGAAGTGAATGAAATGCAGTTAGTTGACGACAGCATCGACGAGATCGCCACGGTATTACGAACGCTGGCCGATGCGGGCGTCGATCGACGTGATCCTGACGACCGGCGGAACCGGCGTCGCGCCGCGCGACGTGACGCCGGAAGCGGTGCGCCCGATCGCGGATCGCGAGATCCCGGGATTTCGGCGAACTGATGCGCAGCGAAGGGCTGAAAAGTCACGAAATTTGCGCCGCTTTCGCGCGGCGGCGGGTTCACCGGGGCGGTACGCTGATCGTGAATTTCCCGGATCGCCCCGCGGTGCGGTAGATTCATTGAATGCGGTGGCGGATCTGGTCCCGCATGTGGTCGATTTGTTACACGGACGACGGAGCATGATCCGAAACCGGCGTCCTCAACCGGGCATCCAACGAGGTGCACATGAAAAGACTGCTTTCGTTGCTGTGTGTCGCGGGCCTTCTGGCAGCCCAGGAGCCGCCCAAATCAACCGAATCCAAGCGACGATCATGCCGGACATTAGCACCACCTTCAAGTTCGTGCTGGTGCCGGTGACGGTAACCGATCGCGATGGAAGATTTGTCACCGGCCTCACTCCTTGGATTTTCATCTGTCCGACAACGGCAAGTCCAGAACATCACCGAAGACGTGACCACCCATCCCATTTCGATGGTGGTGGCGATTCAGGCCAACGCCGACGTGGAAAAGATCCTCCCGCAGATCAAGAGACTGAGCAGCGTTTTCGAAACGCTGGTGCTGGGGGAAACGGCGAAATGGCGGTACTCGCTTTCGATCATCGCATCCAGACGCTGACGGATTTACGTCGGATCCGGCCAAGATCGACGCCGCCTTCCAAAAGCTCAGGGTCGGCAGCTATTCGAGCAATCTCAACGACGCCACCATGCAGGGCATCAACATGCTGCGCAACCGCCCGCCCAGCCGCAGGCGCGTCCTGGTGATGATCGCCGAAAATCGCGACAAAGGCAGCGGGATGAAGGTGCGCGAGGTTCTCTCCGCGGCCGAGTTCGCGAACGTCGTCATTTACTCGGTGAACATCTCGCAGTTGGTCGCCGCGCTCACTTCGAAGGCGCAGCCGAACCGCCCCAGCACGCTTCCTCCGGGAGCCGAGCATTGCCTGCCGGCGTCGATCAACACGCAGACCACCGACGATCAGATCGAGATGGGCAACTGGGTTCCCGCGCTAAAAGACATCTTCCTCGCGGCCAAAGGAGTGTTCATCCCTGATCCGCTGGAATCTACACAAAGTACACTGGCGGACAGGAATTCGCGTTCAAGACCCAGAAGACCTTGGAGCGCGATATCTCCAGCTTGGCGAAGAGCTGCATAGCCAATACTTCCTCACCTATTAGCCGACCACTCAGGACGAAGCCGGCTTTCACCAGATTGTTGTGACGGTGGACAAACCCTATGTGAAGGTCCGGACTCGCGACGGATACTATCTGGCGGGCAAGCCCGAGTAGATCAGTTTCGGGGATAACGTGGACCGTCTCAGGAAGCGCACTCCGTTGAAAGCACCGTTACAAGCCGTCCGAAACTGGTCGACGAAAAATCAAGAAATGGTCTAGATGCGTTGGGATCCGGGGCTTTATCTCAAGTTCGCGAGCCAGCGGACTCAGCCGAGCCTTGATCTGATCCGCCGTATTCAAATCGAGAATCCACGAAGGATCATCGATATCGGCTGCGGTCCCGGTAACAGCACGGAACCGTTGTGGAAGCAGTGGCCGGGAGCCGCCGTGGCCGGGCTGGACCGGTCGCCTGAGATGATCGAAGTCGCTCGAAAGACTTATCCCGAACGAATTTGGGTGCTCGGCGATGTTCATTCCTGGAAAGCCGAAGAGCCGTTCGATCTGATCTTTTCGAACGCGACGCTTCAGTGGGTTTCCGATCACGAGACGGTCTGCAAACAAATCTTCGACCAAGTCGCCGAGGGTGGCGCGTTGGCGGTGCAGATGCCGGCGCATTACGAATCGCCATTGCACGGGGAGATCGTCGAAGTGTCGCGCGACCCGGCGTGGAACGATCGCATGGAAGGCGCGCGGAACGCGCTGACCAAACACCCCGCTTCGTTCTATTACGACCTGCTCGGGCCTGTCGCGTCAAGAATCGATCTATGGGAGACCATCTACTACCACATCGTTGCTGGACCCCAGCGGTGCTCGACTGGTTCCGTGGGACCGGGTTTCGGCCATATCTTGAGGCCCTACGTTCGGACGAAGAACGGCAGCGGTTCGAAGCGTTGCTGCTCGAGCGGTACAAGCGGTCTTATCCACCGCGGCCTAACGGGAAGGTTTTGTTTCCGTTTCGAAGGCTCTTCTTTATCGCGTACCATTAACCGGGAGCCGGTTCAATGATCGCGCTCATCGAGCCTTTCGACCGCGGCATGCGCGGATCGGCGCCATAGGCGTGGATCTGATCGCGGCCGAACTCGGCCTGCTCCCGCTCGCAGGTCATGACGATGGTGCGGCCGGTGGTGTCCACCTCCACGGCGTGCTTGAACGCCACCTCCGCGGGCAGCAGAAAGATCTTCGCCGAGCATTTCGATCACATATTCGTAGGTGTGATCGTCATCGTCGAGCAGCACCACGTTGAACAGCGGCGTGAGCCGGTCGCTGCTCGCGTCGGTCTCGATTTCCGGCGTGACAGTCGGCGGCGTGCATACGCTAGTTATCTATGCGCTCTACCAGATGGTAAATGATGAATGAATGGAAAGGGGGCGCAACGGATTCGACGGGATTGCATCTGTCGTGGGAAGTCGTGCCGGGTTCCGAGCTCCCGTAAAACGATCGGAAAACAACAACTGCCAACAATCAGCAGTTTGCATACGCTGCTTAATTAATTAAGTAGCCGTTCTGGGCCGCATGGGCCTGCACGCGGTTTAAGGGCGTCATTTTGCAGGATAGGTCCAAGGCTTCTGCTCGGAGCCGAAAGCCGAGATCAATCGGGCTAAGCCGCCTCTCTCTTGCCGGTTCCGCATGGGGCGGACGAAAAATACCGAATCGGAAACGCACGTAGTCTTTTCGCGGTAGACTTTCTCGGACGCGGGTTCAACTCCCGCCGCCTCCACCAATATAAGCTTCCTCTTTTCTATCACTTACGTTTCGGACCGAGCCCACGTGCAATATACGTGCAATAGAATCGGTCCGGGGAAGGGTAGAGAGGATGCTAAAAGCAGAGAAACGCCACACAGCGGACTGCATAGGGCAGCGCCGGAAGAGGGACCCCGGCGCATCGGAGTACGACGACCCGATGCAAATGCCACTACCGAGCTGTCGGAATGCTTGGGGGCAAGTTCATTCGGAAGTCGCTGAAGACCTCCACCTTTGAAAAAGCACTTAAGACTATCCTACTGTGGGAAGGCGGTGGCCCAACCGATCCGGAGACTCCGCGTGGACCGATCACGGTTCAGGACGCCGTGAGAGGCTATCTGGAGGACGCGAAGGCACGGAATCTGGGCGAAGTGTTAGCGCCGGGTTGTAATGGGTCACGATCTTCCCCGGCTCCATTCTCTCGATATTCTCCGGCGTGTTTCTCACATTTCTGTCTGATGGCGTAGGCGGCCTTAGCGCGGGGAGCCTTGAAGCCGGGATAGGATACCTTCCTGTATAGGCAGAACAGGGTATCCCGCGAGAAAATCCATAAGGAAAGCCCCGGCGCAAAAGGCGCGCCGTGGCGTCTTCGCGTTTTGACTCCGAGGGCAAGCTCGGAAGCTGATCCCAGTAGTTCTGTTTTTGAAACACAAACACAAACCCCGCCGAAACCGATCCAGGCTTCGGCGGGGGTGGACTGAGGAACAGGTCTGGGCTGCAGATCCGTCGCCAGCCTCGGGCCCCGACTCCCCGCGGGGCAGGGTCTGCGCCGGCGCGACCCGGCGCAAAGTCGCGCGAACTTTAAAGCGGCAGCCGATATTGCCCGTCAGCCTGCACGATGGAGCCTTGCCGGCAAGCCTCCGCAATGGCCAGTTGCGCGGTGCGTTTGGAACACTCGGTCTCATCCATGACCTGCTGGCGGAGTTGGTTATACCGAGCCTGCCGGCCGAGGTCCGTCAGAGCTTTGGTCACTTGCTCCTGTTCCACCTTTTTGCGCGTGACAGCCGCCTTGGAGGGCGCCAGGCCGGCGGCGGAAAAGCACAACGTCTGCGGGTCCAGTTGGAGCAATCGGGGCTCCGGCGGGGCGGCGTAGCGAAACTGGAAGCGTAACTCGACGGTGGCCTGCAGATGGGCCGAAGGGCGTGTGAGCAGCAGGTAGGAGTCGCCGACGGCGTGCAGCGCCGAGGAGCCGCGGAAGGCGCTGCCAATCTCGTCGCGGCCGATCGATTTGCGAACGTGATGCACGACGATCAGCGCCGCTTGGGAGGCATCGCGCAGCCGCAACAGGCTCTGACACAGCGCCGCCATCGAGCGCGTATCGTTTTCGTCCTGGTCGTGGGTGGAGTACAACGGGTCAAGCACGATCACCTCGGCGGCAGCTTGATGCGCGGCGTTGAGAAAGTGACTCAGTCCCTGCGGCGCGCTGAGCAGATGGCCGACCGCGCGCGTGTCCACCAGCAGGTTCTGATCGGCGGCGGATCCTACGGATCGGCGCATCGCCGCCAGACGCCCAACAAACTGCGGCGTAGGCAGTTCGAACTGACAGACCAAAACACGGCGCGCCGCAGGTATGCGGAATCCGGCGCGGTCTTTGCCCGCGGCCAGCGCCAAGGCCAGATTGGCCACCAACAAACTCTTGCCCACCTTGGGCTCGCCGCCCACAAACAGGATGCCTTGTGGCGGCAACAGTCCCGGCTCGATCCAGCCGGGCGGCGGTGCGGCCGGTTGTTCGGTGAGTAACTGCGCCAGCGATACCACTGCCGGTTTCGGCGGAACCTTGGCGGCGGATTCTTTCATAACATTGCCTCCGCCGCGGCATCCAGTAAGATGGCTTCACTGACAGTCTGCGACTTACTCGCCGCCGCCAGCCGCAGCGCCGTCATAGCCAGCTTATTGACTTTGCGCGGAATGCCCTTGGTGGCTTGATACATCCCCTGCCGGGCAGTCTCGTCAAACAGGGACTGGGACACTCCGGCGGCTTTGAGTTGCTGCGCCAGATAGGCGTCGAGTTCCTCGCGCGTGAGTCCCTCCAAGTGATATTGCACGCCAATGCGCTGCCGCAACGCTTCATGCATCTGCAGAGAAAGCGTCCGCCGCAGCAGTGGTTGGCCAACTAACAACAAGGTGAGATACCGCGAGGAATCCATGTCGAAGTTCAACAGCAGCGGAAGTTGTTCCAGGGCCGGATGCGGCAGTAAGTGCGCTTCATCGCAGATCAGAATGGGATGCTGCTTTTTGCTCTGGTTCAGGCGTACGATGGCGCCGGCAATCTGGCGTACCAAGTCGCCGCGGAAGTGCGCCGGCTCCAGGTCCAGTTCCAAGGCAATCTGGCGCATCAGATCCAACGCCGAACCCGAAGAAAAGTGCACGTAGAGAATCTTGTACAGGCTGGGATTGAGCGCAGCGGTGAACACGCGCGCAGCGGTAGATTTACCGGCGCCCACTTCGCCGGTGATCAGGCCCACGCCGTGATGCTGTGTCAGAAACTCCAGCCGCGCCTTGACCTGGTTCCAGGCCTGGGAGGCGAAGAGTTGTTTGGCGTCGGGGCTGTCGGAAAAGGGCGTCTTCTTGAAGCCGAAAAAGGATTCCCACATGCTTACTTTTCCTCCGTTTCCCGGGGCGGCAGCAGCCCATTGACGACCGCATCGACCAGCCGCGCGATGCCTTCCGGCTTGCCGTCGGAGTAAATCTCCAGTTGCGTGAGATCGAGCGGATCAAAGCGCACTTCGATGCGTTTGCCGGCCAGATGCGAGGGCGCTTCGAAGAAACGATTCTTCAACAGGAAGGTGGAATCGCGGCGCACCAGCCGGTCCACGCGATGAAAGAACAGACGGCGTAGATCGGTGGCCGGCGGAAGTTGGCGGACCTGTTCGATATCGCGCTGCCAACGCAGCAGCGGCGTGGTCTGCAGGGAGCTGTGCTCATGGCGATGATAGACGGCGTCGAGCCAGTGCCACAAGCGCTCGTTGAGTTGCTCAATCGAGAGCAGAACCTTGGGATCGAGCGAGGCCAGAAACTGTTCCCTCACGGAACGGAAGAAGCGTTCGATTTTGCCGCGGCCTTCGGGCTGATAGGGAGGCGTGTGCACGATGAGGATACCGATGGAAGCGGCAATGCGGGCCAACTGCGGGGAGCGGTAAATCTTGGCGTTGTCCATATACAGGCGCATGGGGAGGCCGCGGGCCGCGATGGCTTGGCGCAGGCAGTCCAGAAAGGCGTCCAGTCCCTGATTGGGATAGAACTGGGCGTGCGGGATGAGGCGGCTGGCGTCGTCGAGAGCGGCCTGGAGGAAGACCTGCTGCTTGCCTCCGCCAGAGCGTGCGACCCAGGGGCCGAACAACATGTCGGACTGCCAGATCTGATTGGCAAACTGAGCTTCGTACTTTTTGTGCGCGGTGGCTTTATCGAGCAACAGTTGGCGTTCGGTGAGACCGTGGGCACGCAGGAAACGATACAGCGTAGCGGCCGACAGGCCAGGCTGTTGCGTCATTGGCCACGGCCAGTTCGCGCAGCAGAGCGGCCCCGGTACGATGCGGGTTCTCGCGCTTGAGACGTTCAATGAGGGCGGCGGTTTCCGGGGCGACGGCGCGGGCCTGGCCGCGATCCTGACGCGGTTTGGGCGAGAGCGCAGCCAGTCCGTTGCGGCGATAGCGTAGCGTCCAATCCAGCAGCGTGTCCACCGAGACCTGGCGGCGGGTGGAGTGGGGGATGTCATAGAGGCGGGCGGCGAGTTCCTGCGCGCGGCGCGTGAGTTCCCCGCGCGGCAGCGTTTCCAAAACCAGGGGAGCGATGAGCCCGTAACGAAACAGCGCGATTTTTTCGGCTTTCTCATCCATGGAGTTTTCCTCCTGTCTCAAAGCGTAAGGAGAAAGGCCGCGCGATTCCATGCAAATGGTGTGTGTGGCGGCTCAGGTGGGCGCGATGGCGGAGGAGAGTGCGGCGCGGCGGCCGTCGGGAGCCAGACCGCGGGGCCAGCCCAACAGGTGGTAGCGCACGCCGGCAAACAGGAAGCGGTGAGCGGCAATCCAGCCGGTGGATTCGAACATAGTCAGGGCGCGGTGGACGAAGTCGGGCGCGGGAGCGGGTTGAGTCAACGCAGCCAGCGCAGCGCACAGCGCTTCGGCCTGCGCGCGGAAGCGGCGAATCCAGAACCTGGCCGCGCTGATAAGGCATCGGCGGCGACGCCGTTCCAGCGGCGGCCGCCAGCCTTTGCCCGCCGAGCAGGTGGGCGATGAGGAACAGCGCAATCACCGTCAGGCTGCTACGCAAATAGGGCAAGACGAACTCAGGTAGTAGGGAGACAGTGCGCTGGCAGATCTGGCATAAGTAGCGACGCACGCGGATGACGCCGTCGAAAGCAGTGTCGATGAGTGTGCGCGTGTAGAAGCCGTGCGCTGTAAGTGGATGTTTGGCCTGACACTGCGGGCAGTGGCCGGGGCGATAACAATCGGGGTTAGCGAGCTGCTCGGCATATTGCTGTACCGAGCCGGCGAAAGGGTGTAGGATCTGCATAGGATCTGCCTCTGGGGGCTGCGAACTCCCAAGGTTCGTTCTGCGGCGGGAGAGCTCTTTTTGGATGGGTGTCCAGGGAGGAGTTCTTCCGCTCACTTCGACATCCTATACACACGAGAAGGTCGCTGGCAGCGGAGGGATAACGCAATCGGGAGAGCGATCCCGTTGGGTTTTGCGCGCTCGGTTCCGCGCACCGCCTCGCAATCTCCTCCGGCGTGGCGGGACCTAATCTGAGAAAAACTGCTCGCTACGCGCTGGAAGATTTCGACCCGTTACGATGCGCCTAAAGCCGATCTGAAGGGCAAGCTGGCCGAACTCAAGGAACTCTTTGAAGGCGGGTTGCTACCTGAGGACATCTACAAGGCACAGGTCACAGCGGCACTGGGGGGAAGGTAAAGTTTATGAACACGCCTGCCGAGTTTTCAAATCGTGACTCGACCCCACAAAAACACCACAAAAACGGTATCAAAGCTCCGGTTGTGCCGAACTATTCTTGAGACCCATCGACGTTATCAAAGGCGATTGCCTTGCTCAAATCCCAACGCTAAAAGACGACTCCATTAGAGCCGTCATCACATCACCACCCTACGCTGAAAAGCAAAAGAAACACTACAGCAGCATCCCTGAGAAGGACTACCCAGCATGGATGGTTTCCGTGTTGAAGCGATCCGGCCCAAGCTCAAGGCGGACGGGTCAATCTTGGTCAACATCAGATCGCATGTGAAGGACGGTTGTGTGTCTGATTACGTCTTGAAAACTCGGCTTGCATTGCGGGAAGCGGGTTGGTTCGAAAACGAAGAGCTGATCTGGCTCAAGCCGGATGGAGCGCCGCTCGGCAGTCTACAGCGTCCACGAAGAACTTGGGAACAAATCCTTTGGTTTTCCACCTGTAAGAATCCGTTCATCAACCTGAAGGCCATAGGAAGACTGACAAACAAAAGCGGCATGGGTCGAACCAAGAAAACGGAACGCTACCCGGACTTGTTTCGTGGAACAACCATTCAGCGAACGACAGCGATTGCAAAGGTCACTGACGTGTTCACTGCGATGATTGCCGACAATGCGAAAGGCATCTTGCACCCAGCCGCATTTCCCCCGTCCTTAGTCGATAAATTAATAATGACATTCTCGACGAAAGGCGACATGGTGCTTGACCCGTTCGCTGGAAGCGGCACCACCATGTTAGTAGCCCGGATGGTAGGGCGTCGGTCGGTCGGAATCGAACTTGAATCGAAGTACGTTGACATCATTCATGAGCGGATAGCGAAGGTGGACTGGGACTCCATAGCAGAAATCGGCTCATATACAACGGGTCGGTTGTTTAGGCGAAATGACGTACCAGGAAGAAAGCACCTTTAACCTGCGATTATTCAATGACACGCTCGATGAGCGCCGCAGAGCAAAGCTCCGTCTGTTGAAGTAGCGGGGTTAGTTCTTGCGAACCATTCGCAAGAACACACAGCGGGGGATTCGAATTGAATCGCCGACACCTCAAATACATTCCGGCGTCTTTTTTATTGCCCGGTAGATCACATCTGTGCCGCACCGCATCCGGTTAGCTGCATCTTGAACCGTGAGGACCCGGCCCGCTAGGACATCAGTGTCAATCATGGCTTGTAATTCACTGCCATCTGTGGCGGGGCTCGCTGCGGGAACGGGCGGCGTAGCGCAAGGCTTCACGGACTCGGTGGGTTTCCGAATCGTGACTGGTCCGAATTGTTTGACCTTGCGCTTCATTTTCTTTTTCGAACAAAAGCCTATTCGTAAGTATTAGAGGCTCCTCACCTCAGAAGGGCAATCACGCCTCCGATTCGCCCCTAACTTCCAGCCGAGCCGAGGCAGCGGGAACCCGTCGTCATACCAGCGAGATGACCACTCCACACACTCGTCGGGCGATGCGATTGGAACGGAGGCTCCACCGGGCACTATTGAATGTGCCTGGAGTGGCTTAGAAGGCTATTTCTGCGAGTCGCTTTCTGTTGCTACGACTTTCAAAATTTGGCTCTGAGCAGGAATGCGACTGGCGACCGTTAGGCAGGGCCGCGGAGCAGACCCCTGCGTTAGCCTGAGGGCATGAAGGAGCGAGACTGGACGAAAGTCCTGGGATGGCCGGGATACCGGGTGTATCAGATAGAGATCGATGAGCCGGGCAAGAAGCTGAAGATGTGGGTGAGGCGGAAGAAAGCGGGGCTTAAATTGATTTGCTCCGGCTGTGGACAGCATGTTCCGGCTAGTAGAATCCAAGAGATCTGCCAGCGAGAGGTGCGGGACCTGCCGTGCTTTGAGTACTCGACGACCATCGTAGTGGAGACATACCGGATGAAGTGTCCCCGCTGCGGATTCCGGGCGGAGAAAGTGGCTCAGCTGCCGAGCAAAGCGCCTTTCAGCAAACGATTCGAAGAAGCGGTGGGGCAGGCGTGTGAGAGTGCGTCGGCGCGGCAAGTTGGCGCGGCGATGGGGCATGGCCGAAAGCACGGTGCGCGCCATCGACCTGCGGTGTCTGGAGCGATGGGAAGCCAAGCGGCGGAAGCCGCCGCTGCGGCAGATGGGCGTGGACGAGTTATACCGCGGCAAAAAGGACAAGTTTCTCACGGTGGTGTGCAATCTGGAAACTGGCGAGCCGCTGTGGTTTGGCAGGACGCGAAAGAAGGAGACCTTGGATGAATTCTTCCGCGACGAGTTATGGCCACACCAACGAAAGCGGATCGAGGCGGTGTGCGTGGACATGTGGGAACCGTTTCGCCAGAGCATCGAGCAATGGGCTCCGCAGTGCAAGATCGTCTACGACAAGTTCCACATCATGCAGCATGCCAACGATGCCATCGACGAAGTGCGGAAGGCGGAGTTCTTCCGGCAGGGAAAGCAAAAGCGCGGCCTGATCAAAGGCAAGAAGTGGTTGCTGATGAGCCGGTGGAAGAATCTGACGTTCCGCAACGTGGGGAACTCAACCGGTTGTTCCAAATCAACCGGCGTGTCTTCAAGGCCTATCTGCTCAAGGAAAGTCTGGAGAGGCTTTGGGACTATCGCTACGAGGGCGCCATGTTGAACTACTTGCAGAAGTGGATGGATCAACTGAAGTGGCAGCGGCTGAAGCCCTTCGAGGAACTCGCCGACATGCTGTTGAAGCACCTGGAGGGGATACTTGAACTACTGCCGGACCAAAGTCCGCTTCGGCGTGGTCGAGGCCCTCAATGGAAACATTCGCATGCTGATCAATCGTGGTCGCGGCTATCAGAATGTCCGCTATCTACTGCTGAAGGCCAAGCGGATGGCCGTGACCAATGCCGAATTCGTTGAACTTCAGCGAGGCAGGAAAGCCGCGTAGAATGGACGTTCAGTCGCATTCCTGCTCAGAG
>CAWKYG010000035.1:0-91580 GCA_963853855.1 uncultured Solibacteraceae bacterium
GTGGACCGAGGTGTGCGTCGCTATGCCTGTCCTGTCCGCGCTCGAAGCTGGCTATGAAGTCTATGTGGTCACAGATGCCTGTGGCGGTGCATCGTGCGAAGCGCACGACATGGCGGTGGAGCGCATGGTGCAGGCGGGCGCATACCCGATCACGACCTGGGCCTATGTGTCCGAACTGCAGCGCGACTGGGCACTTGTGCGGCAACCGCCGAGCAGGTCACCAAATTGTTTGCACGGCGGGGCGGCGCCTTTGGACAGGGCCTGCTATGGGAATGGGACCTGCTGAACCTCAACGTGGGCACGCGCTGACGCCGGCGGAGTAGCAATCGCGAATCGATGAATTGAAATCCACCCGCGGTCGCCTTTGGTGCTGGGTCTCAAGGATAGGTTGTCTTCAGGACAAGCCCGAGCATGGTCTTCCAGAGGCTGTCAGGCGTAGCCGGCAATGATGAGCAGAGATACGACCGCTTCCCAGGGCGGCGAGCAACACGCCTGACGACCTCCGCCAGTGGATTCAGGATCCCGGCTACATCAAACGGGGAGCACAGGAGCGCAGCTCACAGCGCACTTGGGGACTCTCCGTTAAGGTACAGAAAACGAGAGCTCCCGAGTGTCAATCGAACCGATAGCGATGTTCGGGACCGCGCATAGCCCGCTAATGGGCAAGGTCTACCGATGGTTGACACAGCGGACCATAAACGGCCCGGTTTCCATATGATCAAACTGTTGTGCCTAGCAATGCTGATCGGCGTTCAGTCCATTTCCTTGCTGGGGCATAAGCGCCGACGTTTCAGAGCCGGCAGTCAACCTTGGCGATACCAGCTTTCTCTGATGGTCTTGCGGGACCGGGGATTCGTCGTCGAGCAGATCGGGGATGCGGCACATGATGGAACAATCACGGATTCAACCGGGAATGCCGTGCCGGGCGCGCAGTGAACAGCATTAGCGGCCTGACTCACATTGCGTGGCTTAGTTTCTAGCATAGCCAAAAGTGAGAATTCGTCTCTCACAATTCTCACGCCGCGAGCAGATCGAGAACCCGTTGAATTGCATGATCAGCCTTGTAGTAGGCGGTTTCGACCTTGCTGGCAGGCTTGAGGGTCTCGTCGGGCCGATGATGAAACAGGGAGTTGGCCAAGGGTCCACAGACGCGCTTGTGAAACAGAATAAACATGAGTGCCGCTTTGACGCCCTTGTCGGTGAGGCGGTAGGAGTAGGCCCTTCCGATGCGTTCGAGCAGTCCGTGGGCTTTCAGTTTGCGAAGATCGTATCGGAGTTGGGAGAGGGTGTAGGTGGTGGCCGACAGGCCAAAGGTGGTGAGGATGGCTTGGTGGATGTCGGTTGACCGCCATCCGTTCAATTGTGTGCCGCCGTGCAGCAGCACCTCCATCAGCCGCATCATCCGGGTATCGTGAATCTTGATGCCGGCGATTTTGGTTTTGCCGGCCATGATGGGCAGAGCCATCCGTTGAAACAAAGGAAAGTCGACGTGGACGTTCAAGGATTGCGCTTCGAAACCGGCGAAGCGGTCGGTAATCGCGACGAGAGTTTGGCGCAGGCGCCCCAGGTTCTCTAACCCTTTGTTGAGGCCCAGGTCTTTCATCCGGTTGACGCAGACCTCGACCCGCAGGAAGGTGCTGAATTTCTCGTACATGCGGCCCACCAGGTTCTTGCAGTAGATGCGTAGCACGTGATGGCCGTGGTCGAGCTTTTCGAGTACGCTGTACAGTTTGCCGCGTAGCCGTTTGGTGACGCGCACCCCGAAGATGTAGGCCACCTTGTCGGCGGCCAGACGGAATAGTCCCATCTCGCAGGACTGTTCAAATATCTTGTGGATGGGGAAGTGCCGTTTGAAGACGAAGTTGCGGCAGTATTCGATCTGGTTGATAGAATACTTGCGGTCCAGGTTCACGGCCTTGCGATCCTTCTCGGAGAACTTCGGCCCCAGCAGCCAACTCCAATAGTTCAATCGTTTTTCGATGGTGGCAGCGCTGAGCTTGTCAGCAGCCGCTTGCAAAGCCTTCGGATCTGCGGTCGCCAGGAACGCATTATCGTCCTTCCGAAAGGCCACTCCCTGACGGCGGAGTTCGATCTCCATGAAGTTGTGGCCATTCAGATAATAGGTGGTCTGGAAAGGGAGGTACGTGCCCACGCACATGGCCAATGGACCGATCACCGGATCGCGGATGTAGAAGTAGTAATGCAGGTATCGTGAGGGGACGCGCCGGATGATGCGGTAATTCGGATCGTCGGTAGGGAACTTGGGCATCTTCGAGGTGAACGTGCTGCCCATTTCCATACTGGTGAAGATGCAGTAGACACCATGTTGATTCCGCCGCTCCATGCGTTGCAGATGAGGCCGGACTGCATCCTCTTTGCTTACGCCCTTCTCGGCTCTCAGCATGGGGATGTTGTGGTTACGGGCATAGCCTTCCACCCATCCCCGGTACTCTGAGGTGCGCTTTGCCAGGATTTGCGGGGTGATGGGATACTGGCCGTGCACGTCGCGGAAGAAATGAACGATGTGCTCCGGCCGGGTCAACAGCGGCAGGTATCCCTGGATGACGATGCGGTCGAAACAGTGATATACAAAAACCAGGAAGCGTTCGAAAAGCTTCGCGAAGGTTTCCATCGGTCGCCTCCTCAGTGGTTTGGCTGGATACCAAAATCATCTGTCCAGGCGGCCGGTGGAATCAACTGTGCCCTCGCTCAGATGCTCAACTCCCTCTCCTTGGGATTTCAAGGGCGCAGCCCTTGGTTATCCCTAGCCTGAATTTTCGCGGCAAGTAGTCAGCTAACGTTTTGGGCTCCGTCTACCGGAACTTTAAGACCAGCGGTCGTCCGTCCCACCAAGGGATCGGCGTGGATCCCTGACCGAAGCCGGCTGCGAGCAACAAGGGATTATGGGCTCGCTTGGGTAGGGTGACTTCGATGCGTTTGTCGGTGATCTCGACCTCGGCTGGGGTATTCAGGAAATGGCGGAACAGTTGGCGGGATTGGGCGGATTCATATCCGGCGAGCCGCCGGCCCAGCATTCGATATAGTCCGCTGGCCACTTCGGTCAGAGTAACGTCGAAATCGATCTTCAGGCGGACCGCCGAACTCAACGCATCCAGATGAAAGAACTGGACGGCGTCGGCCAGCCCGTTCTCGATCAACATGCGTTGCGCGTAGCGGGTAATGCGTTTGGCCGCCGAGGTGCGCAGATCGTTGGTGAGCAGGACCGTGGGCTCCTCATGTCCCAAGTCGGTGATCAACATTTGCCGAATCGGACCCTCATAATCGCGCAACCTCACCTGCTGGTCGACGACCTTGGGATTCTGATACATGCGGTGCGGCACATCCAGGTGTACCGTGCGCCAGGCCGACCGTGGCGTGTTGGCCACCTCGCGCAAGATCGCCGGGGATCGGCGGCGCAGGGTCATGAAGGTGATGCCCATCTGGTTCAGCCGGTTCAGCTTGGCGTAGGTGGTCAGCTTGGAGTCGAAGACCAACTCGGGCGGTAGCTCGCCATAGGCCGTCTTCCAAAACTTGACGAAATCCAAGACCGCATCGGCTTGGTCCCGTTTGAGCAAATCGGCCTTGGAGTAACAGAACACATGGCTTTCGGCATCCTGCGCCAGGAAAACCAGAATCGACTTCTGGCTGCGGCTGCGTTTGGAGAGGTAATGCCGCTCCACAAACTCGTCGGCCCCGAAGAACGGAATGGAGTGGAAATCCAGATTGAAGCTCTCGCCCTTCAGTAATTTCTTCTGCCGCAAGACGCCGATCCAGAGTTTGCGGAGCTTCTCGTTCATTTTGGGTGAAAAGCTATGCGAGTAGGTCTCCAGGTAGGTCGTCTTGGGCACCACGTTCAGCCCCGCAAACAGAGCCAGTCCTTCATCGAAAACCAGATCCATGACATGGCTTTTGCGTTCGGTGCTGGAGAGCTTCAGTCCCAGTAGGGAGAGCCATGCCTGAGCGGCCGGGATCATTTTGCTGCCGGGATAGCCGGCCTGCCGAACCAGGCCGGGCAAGTCGCAATCCACCAGCAAGGGCAGAAACAAGAACAGGCCGCCGAGTTGAGTCGTGAAGCGGCGCGGGGCCAAGAGAGAACTCGCGGCAATCGGCGACGGCAGCGGCCGTGGGAAGGAGCGTCGCCGGCCGTTCTTCATCCTGGCGCCGAGGCAAGCGGGCAAAGCCTTCATCGTGCAAGATCTCCCAGATGGCGGTGGTACTCAAGGGAGTCTGCTGGGTCTTCAGGGCGCTTTCGATGTCGTAGATGGAGAGGTTCTGCTTGCGCATCCCCAGGATCAGTTCGCGGACGGCGTCTTTCTTGGGCTGGGAATGGGGGCCGTGCTTGAGTTCACGGAAGAAGTCGGGCTTGGAGCGGCGGAAATGATGGCACAAGACGCGAAAAGAGCCGGGAGTGTAGCCAAAGCGGCCGGAGACGTCGGCCGAGGAAAGACCTTCGACGAAGTAGGCCCGGAGGGCCTCGTACTGGCGTTGGGCGGAGGAAGCGGGTTCGAGGAAGAAGCGGGACTCGGAGGTTAGCTAATCTGGTGAACTCTCCATAGAACAAATAATGACACTTATGTTCTAGCGAGTCAACGGCAATCACGCCCCATCGGAGCCGCAGATGAGAATATCGCCTGAAACTGGGATCGCCGTGCCATCAGCCACACACTTGCGACCTGCGAAGGCCATTTCGGGCAGGATTAAAGAGACTCTTCCAATTCTGTTGATAAATTCACCAGATTAGTAACGGAATCTGGTAGTGGGCCATGCCGTGGCTGGGGATTCGAGGAAACGGAACGTTATCTCACGCTTTGCCGCGAAAATTCAGGCTAGGCAGATTCTCGGCGGCTGGTATGGCGTGGAAGTTGTCCTCTCAGCAGCGCACGTCAATGCCGGAGCGCAGGGAGAGGCGGGAGGTTTGGGCGCCACGACGGTATCGCCGTTCATTCTGCAATGGGCCGAACATAGAATTCTAGGCGTGGCAATCGACCAGCGCGTAGTGGCGGATTTCGACTTGCCTACGGGGCAATATTCGCGAACGTCTAACGTTAATATCGGGGGGAACTCATTCACCGTACATCCCTATTACGCGATCACCCCATTTCCGTTAAAGCGCCTTGAAACCAGTTGGCGAGTTCATTATCTCTGGAACTCGGCCAACAATAATCCTCCAATAAGCACGGGCGCACAATCCACCCAGGCCGGCCAGGCCATTCACTTCAACGCAACTGCTGCTTACAAGGTGTGGAAGGGATTGTGGATCGGTTCTAACGGCTATTACCTTAAGCAGATTACCGACGGAAAGATTGACGGTGTGGCCCTTCACGACTCGCCTGAACAGGTGGGTGCGATAGGGCCTGGAATGGTCTGGAACAGTGGAAGCTGGTATTTCTATGCCAACGGGTATCAGGAGTTTGCGGCGCTAAGTCGTGCTACCGGTCATAAGCTGGTGCTGCGGATCGAAAAGACCTTTAAGTGACCGCCGCACGGACGAACTTACTCCGATCTTCATCGGCTGGCCGAAAGTTCTCCCTCGCTGCGCCGCCGAAGAGTTCTCCGTTTCCTGAGACGGCGGGGAAATGGAACGGAAATGCGTTCGCGATGCTCCGCGCGCGGAAGGGGATCCTGCCGATCGTGTAAAGGGCGGCGCCTCTTGCGAGGATGCCACCCTCTCGCCGAAGAGATCCCGGACTTAGCTCTTCGCTCCGACTAACTCGGCCGCGGTCTTTCGTGATCTTACGATCCCATGCGGGTCCAGAACGAACTTCCTTGCCGCACCCTTATCAAAGTCGCTGTAGCCTCTCGGTGCCTCCTCCAGCGGCAGCACGGTAACATTTACGGCCTTCGCAATAGCGATTTTGTCGTGCAGGATGGCCATCATGAGCTGACGGTTGTATCGCAGAACGGGGCATTGCCCGGTACCGAAGGTATGGGATTTTGCCCAGCCAAGTCCGATCCTCAGGCCCAGCACGCCGAGTTTCGCATTGGCGTCTTTGGCGCCCGGATCGTCCGTGACATACAGCCCCGGAATGCCGATCGCTCCGCCCGCCCGGGTCAATGCCATTAACGAATTGAGCACGGTAGCGGGTTGCTCTGTTCCGGCCTGCTCCGCTTGACCCTTCGCCTCGAAACCTACGCAGTCAACCGCCGAATCGACTTCGGGGACACCGACAATTTCGGCTATGCGCTCCCCCAGCGGAACCCGCTCGCGCAGGTCGATGGTTTCGCATCCGAAACTTCGTGCCTGCGCGAGACGCTCCGGAATCATATCTCCCACGATCACTACCGCTGCTCCCAACAACTGGCACGCGGCGGCACAGGCAAGACCCACGGGACCGGCACCGGCAACGTACACTATAGAGCCCGTCGTTACGCCTGCCTTCACCGCACCATCGTAGCCGGTCGGAAGTATGTCAGAGAGCAACGTCAGGTCCTCGATCTTTTCCAGCGCCTGGTCCTTGTCCGGGAATTTGAGCAGGTTGAAGTCTGCATAAGGCGCCATCACATAATCGGCTTGGCCGCCAATCCATCCCCCCATGTCGACGTACCCGAATGCGGCTCCCGCGCGATCTCCATTGACGTTCAGGCAGATGCCGGTTTTACCTTCCCGGCAGTTCCTGCACCGTCCACACGCGATATTGAACGGTGCGGAAACCAGGTCTCCCACTTTCAGGAATTCCACATCCCGGCCTTTCTCGACGATCTCGCCGGTGATCTCGTGACCAAGGACCATACCGGCCGGAGCCGTGGTCCGGCCGCGTACCATGTGCTGGTCGCTGCCGCAGATATTGGTGCTTACCAGTTTGAGGATCACGCCATGCTCGCATTTGCGTGACCCCAGGGATAATTTCGGAAAATCGATCGAGCGTACCTCGACCTTTCCCGGTGCGACGTATACAACTCCACGATTGCTTGCCATATAGTTTTCTCTCCAATTCAAATTGTTAGAATGCTCGGGCCCCGGTTCCGCCACATTATGATCCTGCTGTCCGGAGCCGCCACTGACACCGACCGCACCGACGACCTCTCGATTGCCCTTCTGTGGGACATCGCCGGCGCAAACCATCACGCACCCACGAATTGGATACGTGAATTCCGAAAAAACAGCCACCCGATTCTGAATGGAGCGCGAGATCCTTCGTCCGAGGTACCGAACGCGACCGCACTGACAGCCTTGTTAATTGAAAATGAGGATGCTACCGATCCAGGCCCCATCCATGCGAGGGTGAGAAACAAGATTTCCGTCTTAATCGACCACCGCAATGTTTATGGGCTGTTTGATTTCAATCGCCTCTTTCGGCGCAGCCATAATCGTAAGTGCTTCCGTCAGCGTGAACATCAAGATCCTTTCGAGAAAGCACAATTGCAAGCAGCGGTCCACATTTCCCATCGCTCAGGGGAACAGCACACGGTTTCAGACCCGCGGGGTGAAAGACTTTATTTCGACATCCAAGTCTCTATATCGCCGCTCGCGTTGGCCAGCGGGATTTTTTCGCGAGCCTTTGCCTCGCTTGCTTCCACGCCCGTAAGCTTGAGCCCAACCGCGATCGGAGCGCCGCCCCGATTCTGTTGGAGCCTTCGTATTGAGCTTGGGTTTCTTCTGCTGTTCCGCGACTGCCGGTGGCTTCGCTCGCAGTACGAGCACGCCGTCGCCACCCTGCCGGGAGAGCCTCCACGGAATTCAGGCTGGCCTCCGATCCACTGAACTGCAACCGCCTGTAATTCCCGGAGGCGTTCCGGCGGAACAACTGGACCTAGCGGCAGTGGAGCGGCGGAGGCTGAGCGGAAGAGCAGGTCGGCATCGCTCGCGCGGCCTACTAATCTGCGGTACCACCCGTGGCAGCCGATTGTAGTGTCTGAAGTCTACGCTAAATGAGATTTCAACTACTGTAACAGCGCTTGGTTTTGGCTCTGTGACCGTCGCACGATCAAGGCATGGCCATTTACTGCGCCTTATGAAACCCCGACCTGATTGCGGGCGCAGCACTTCGCCGCCTTGCATTGAGGTTCAGAATACCTACGTGTGACGACGGTGTGTCTGTCGTTAGCGGCGCCATTTCGACCAGTGGCCGCTCTGTTGCGGATTCCGAGGGATGGCGATCAGCGTTCCGATCTGATGTCGATCACCATTCCGAAGTGATGGCGATCAGTGTTCCGAACTGATGCCGATCAGTTTTACGGTTGTAGTTCGGAACGGTGATCGGCATCGGATTGGAATATAGCGGCGTAGGGCAGCCGTGGCGACTGGACTCCACTGGTAAGTGGAGACTCCCAGTTGCCACAGAAGAGGCTGACCATGCGGAAGTTGAAGGAAGTTCTGCGGCTCTATTCCCTCGGACTGAGCCAGCATCAGATCGCCCGCAGTTGTTCCATTTCGCAAAGCACTGTCCATGAATACGTGTCGGCCGCGCAAGGGGTCGGCGTGAAGTGGCCGTTGCCCGATAGCTGGGATGAGCAGCAGATCGAGCAGGCACTATTTCCACAGCGGCCTGCTCTTGCCGTTTGGCGAAAACACCCGGAGCCAGATTGGGCCAAGGTCCACGAAGAACTGCAGACGCACAAGAACCTGACACTGCAACTGATTTGGCAGGAAGGCCGCGAGGCTGACCCGGATGGCTATGGCTATAGCCGGTTCTGCGATCTCTACCGGCGATGGTTGAAGAAGTTGGACCTAGTCCTGCGGCAGGAGCACCGCGCCGGCGAGAAGATGTTCGTCGATTACGCGGGAGCCACGATTCCGATTCACGACCCTGCGAGCGGTGAAGTGCACGCCGCCGCCGTGTTCGTGGCCGTGTTGGGCGCCAGCAAGAATCTGGCACTATATGGAAAAGGACGCTGTTCTGTGCGGCTTACCGACTGGAACCTTGGGCTGCGAACTGGTGACTCATGAGGGTTCTCTCCACAGCTTGGCGCTATGGGCTGGCGGTGATTTCGTGCGCGCTCGCCACTGCGGCGGCCATCCCCTTGGATTCTCCGTCCTCGTTTCTTTTCCTCGCCGTCATGGTGAGCAGCTTGTACGGTGGGAAGGGGCCGGGCGTCCTGTCGGTTCTGCTATCCTCCTTGGCTTTCGATTATTTTTTCCTTCCGCCGAAATACAGATTCACGATGCAGCCATTTTCATCCCTGCGATTTTCGGTGTTCCTGGGAGCCGTTATCGTAGTCTCGGTATTAATCGAGACGAAACGGCGCGCAGATGAGGCCCGCCGCGAGGCAGAGGCCAAATACCGCCAGGCTACGGCCGACGCTCTTGCCGAAGCCCGGAAATCGGAAGCTCACCTGCGCCTCATCATCGACTCGATTCCCGTACCGGCATGGTCCAGTCGAGCAGACGGCGCCGCCGAGTTTATCAATCAGCGCTGGCTCGACTATACCGGAATCGCAGCGGAAGAGGCGCTGGGCTGGGGCTGGAAGGTTGTGTGTCATCCGGACGACGTGGATCGGACGATGGAGTACTGGCGATCGGTTTTAGCTTCTCCCGAGAATGATCGCGAGTTGGAAGCGCGTCTGCGCCGTTTCGACGGAACATATCGTTGGTTCCTCTTCCGCGTCTCGCCTTTGCGGGACGAATCAGGAAAGGTCGTCCAGTTTTATGGCACATGTATCGACATTGAAGACCGAAAAACGGCGGCGGATGCGGTACGCGCCAGCGAGATCAAATTTCGCACGATCGTCCACAGCATTCCCGGCCTGGTCGCCACCATGACACCGAAAGGCGACCTGGAACTCGTCAATCAGCCCGTCCAGGACTATACCGGGTTGGCGTTTGACGCGCTCAAGGACTGGTGGGGCACCGGACTCGTGCCCGAAGATGAGTTGCCGCGCGTCGCCGCAGAGTGGAAAAAGTCGTTGGAAACCGGACGAGAGTATAACGTGGAGCACCATATGCGCCGCGCAGATGGCGCGTACCGCTGGTTCCACGTGCGAGGCTTGCCCCTGCGCGACGCCGAGGGCGCAGTGGTCCGCTGGTATTGCGTGCTCACCGACATCGAAGATCGCAAGCGCACTGAGGAATCCCTCCGGTCCCGCGAACAGCAGCTCCGCTTGATGGTGGACAGCATCCCGGCGCTGATCAGTATTCGAACGGCGTCGGGCGAGGTCGAGATGGTAAATCGACAGTGCCTCGATTACACTGGCATGACTGCGGAGGCCAATGTTTACCATTCGGAACCACCGTAAAAAGAGGCGTTCGAGGATAGGGGCTGGAACAAACTCGTCAAGCCGTGGCATTCTAAGCTGGATGAGTGCGAGTGATCCGGTCGGTCGCGCCGAACAGTTGGAGCAGGAAGTGGCATCCTTACAGCGACGCCTGGACCGGTCGTTGGCGGAGAACGAGCGCCTGGAGCAAGAGATCGCACGAGTGCAGAAACTGCTAGAAGAGGCAGTGCGCAAAAGGAAGCGCAACACAGCTCCGTTCTCCCGCGACAATCCCAAAACAAATCCCAAAACAGCGGGACGCAAACCGGGGGATCAATACGGTCAGCAGGCCACGCGTGGGACACCGCTGCGGGTGGATGAGCAGATCGCTGTGCCGTTGCCGCCCTCCTGCCCACATTGCCAGAGCGATGTGGTTCTGCGGGACACCAAGGCTCAGTATCAGGAAGACATAGTGCGCGTGACCCTGGTGCGGCGGTTTAATGTGGAGGTGGGGGTGTGCTCGGGCTGTGGACGCAGTGTGCAAGGAAGGCATCCGCTGCAGACCTCCGATGCGTTGCACGTCGGGACGGTACAGATCGGGCCGGAAGCATTGTCGCTGGCGGCGCTGTGGAACAAAGAGATGGGCCTATCGCATGAGCGAGTGGCCCGGTCGCTGCAATTGGGTTACGGCTTGACGGTGAGCCGCAGCGGGATCTGCCGGGCGCTGGAACGGTTGGGCAATTTGGCCGCTCCCACCTACCATCAATTGAAGGCCTCGTTGGCGCGTAGTCCATTCAATGGGATGGACGATACTGGTTGGCGTGTAGGCGGCCGGTTACAGAATTGTCGGGTGATCGGCAATGAATCGGTCACCGTATACCTGATCGAGCCGCATCGCGGCTTCGCCGAAGCGGCGGCAGTATTGGGGGCTGAATACGATGGCTTTCTGGTGCATGACGGGGCCCGGACCTGGTACGGTTTTTTGCAGGCTTTTCACCAAACCTGCCTGGCGCATCTCATCCTGCGCTGCCGGGACCTGCTGCAGTTGCTGACCGGGGGAGCGCGACAGTTCCCGCAGGCGGTCCTGGATGTGTTGCTGGACAGTCTCGACTTGCGGGATCGCCACCAACAGGGACTGGTCAGCGAACATGGATTAGCAGTGGCCACGGGCCGCTTGAAGGCCCGGTTGGACCGGCTGTTGGCAACCCCACAGTGCCATGCCGCCAATCGGCGTTTAGCGCGCCACCTACAACATGAGCAGCCCCACCTGTTCACATTTCTGTACTGTCCGGGCCTTCCGGCCACCAACAACTTCATCGAGGCAGCGATTCGGCTGATGGTGGTGGCTCGCAAAACCTGGGGCGGGAACCGAACCTGGAACGGCGCCCGAACCCAACAGATATTGACGAGCGTCTTGCGAAGTTGTTGGCAACAGGGCAAAGACGCTTTCCAACAGCTGGTTACTCTATTACATTCTCCGCGGCCAATGGTGCTCGATCTCGTTCCAGCTTCCCTATCTCCCTAACCCGCCTTGCTCCGCGACACTCTCCACCGCCCCAACCATAACACTGTGCGGACTCACTATTCCCCGCTGAGTGGTGATTTTGCCGAAGATGGTAAACATTGGCCTGCGGAGCAGTTGAAGAACTGGGCCGAAGTGATGCATCCGGACGATCGTGCGGACATCATCGCCAAGTGGAAGTATGCCATTGAAAGCGGGGTTCCGTTAGATACCGAAATCCGTGCCAGGCGTGCCGATGGAGTGTATCGTTGGTTTCACGCCCGCGCTCTTCCCCTACGCGATCCCGAGGGCCGGATCGTCCGTTGGCACACGCTGTATGTGGACATCGAAGACCGCAAGCGCGCCGAAGAAGCGCTGCGCGCCAGCGAGCATCAACTACGGTTGATGTTAGACAGTATCCCCGCCCTTGTAACCACCATGACTCCGGAGGGCGATACCGAAACAGTAAATGAGCAACTCGTGGCTTATACAGGCCAAACCCCCGAGGAGCTGAAGAACTGGTCTGAGAAGCTACATCCGGACGACCGCGCGGGCATAGCCGATCACTGGCGGCGGTCGTTAGAAACCAGCGATCCATACGAAACCGATGAGCGCGTGCGCCGCGCCGACGGCGTGTATCGATGGTTCCACGTACGAGGCCTGCCTATGCGCGACGCGCAAGGCCATATCGTCCGCTGGTGCCTGCTCTGGACCGACATCGAAGATCGCAGGCAAGCTGAGCAAGCTTTGCGGGCAAGCGAGCACCATCTCCGCCTGATCACTGAAACCATTCCCGCACTGGTGTGGCGCACCACGCCGGACGGCGAGATCGACTACGTCAATCGGCGCGTTCTGGAATACACCGGCAAGCCGCTCGAACACTTTGGAAACGACGGATGGCTGCAGCTTCTCCATCCGGACGATGTCGATTCCACCATACGCCTGTGGCGGCAGAACACGCAGACCGGGGATTCTCACCAGGTCACTTACCGGCTTCGCCGCGCGGACGGCGCATATCGCTGGTTCGACGTGCGTGGCGAGCCGTTGCGCGATAGCGAAGGGCGCGTGGTCCAGTGGTACGGAATTTGTATCGACATGGAGGACAGCAAACGCATCGAGGAAGCGCTGCGAAGCACCCAGGAGCGCCTTTCCATTGCGTCGCAGATCGCGACCGTCGGCGAATTGTCGGCTTCCATCGCGCACGAAGTGAACCAGCCGCTCACCGCCGTGGTCTCGAACGGCAACGCCTGCCTGCGCTGGCTTTCCGCCAGGCCGCCGAACCTTGCCAAGGCGGTGGAGGCCGCCGAACGAATTGTCCGCGATGGGAAAGATGCGGGCGAAGTGGTGCGCCGCATCCGCGCGCTTTTCAAACGGGCCGCCCATGAGGAAGTTCCGCTCGACTTGAACGAAGTGATCGGCGAAGTACTCGGCCTCCTGCGCGGCGAGACCGCGAAGAGGCGCGTCATGGTGGAGACCGACCTGGAGCAGAACCTGCCGCCGGTAACCGGCGATCGCGTACAATTGCAGCAACTGATACTCAACCTGCTCCTGAACGGGATCGAGGCGATGGATCCGGTGACCGATCACCCCAAGCGACTGTTCATTCGTTCCATACCAGGAGCCTGACGATACGGTCCTGGTGGAGATACGGGATTCCGGAGTCGGATTGAAAGATCCGGACACGGTCTTCGACGCCTTCTTCACAACCAAGGAGAACGGCATGGGCATGGGGCTGGCGATTTGCCGCTCGATTGTCCAGGCGCACAACGGGCGCCTTTGGGCGGCTGCTCCGGAGAAGGGCCGGGCGCCACGTTCTGCTTCACTCTTCCTCTTCAATTGAGTCCGGTGTCATGACTTCCGACAATCCCATTGTCTTCGTTGTGGATGATGACTATCGCGTACGCGAAGCTCTGTCCAGCCTGATCGCATCGGTGGGGCTTCGCGTGACCGCGTATGGTTCGGCGGCGGAGTTTCTGGAGGCCGAAAAGCCCGACGCGCCCGCCTGCCTGGTGCTGGATCTGCAACTCCCGGGGGCGAGCGGCCTGGAACTGCAACGCGAACTGGCTGACGGCAGCGGGCCGCCGATCATCTTCATTACGGGTCACGGAGATATTCCATCTTCGGTCCGCGCCATGAAGGCGGGGGCGATCGAGTTCCTTCCGAAGCCGTTCGGCGACGAGGAACTGCTGCCGGCGATCGACGCGGCGCTGGCGCTCGATCGCAAAGGACGGCGGCAGAGAGCTGAATTAGCGGAGTTGCAGAAGCACTACGCGCTGCTCACTCCTCGCGAACGGGAAGTTCTGCCCTTCGTGGTCTCGGGATTGGCGAATAAGCAGACCGCCGCGGAACTCGGCACCAGCGAGATCACCATCGGAGTTCATCGCGGCCAGATCATGCGCAAGATGGGTGCGCGATCGCTCGCCGAACTCGTCCGTATGGCCGATAAACTTGCGCTTACGCGCGGCGCAGGACAGGCCTAAATAAACATATAATGGCGCGCCTCCTGCACCTGCGGTTATGATCGAATCGTGGTTGAAGATTCCAGTTCGAATGCAGGTTCTGCAAGGCACATCGTCGCGGCGGTCGACGATGATTTCAGGGTTCGCGAATCGATAGAGAGCCTGGTGGAGTCGGCCGGGCATACACCCCTGGTTTTCGCATCCGCGGAAGAGTTTCTGCAGTCGGGAGCGCCCGAGTCGGCGGTCTGCCTGATCACGGATGTGAGGATGCCGGGAATCGACGGACTCGAGTTGCAGCGCCGCGTCAGGCTCAAGTATCCCCGGTTACCCGTAATCTTTATTACCGCCCACTATGACGATGAGATTCGACAACGAGCCCTCAGTCAAGGCGCCGCCGGCTTCCTGTACAAGCCGTTCGACGCCGCGGATTTGTTGGGCGCAATCGAGCTCGCCCTGCGTACACCACCAGAGGATTGACCCTGGGGGTTCCCGAGCTGTTCAGCAAGGAGGAAAACGATGGCTATGTCCGAATTGATTGGTTCCAGCCCTAAATTCCGGGCTTTACTTGAGGAAATCAACATGGTGGCGCCGGTGGATAGCGCCGTCCTGGTTCGCGGGGAGACGGGCACCGGGAAGGAAGTGGTGGCACAGGCAATTCACGCCGCCAGTCCGCGCCGGCAGCAACCGTTCGTGGCCATCAATTGCGCCGCGATTCCCGCGGCGTTGCTGGAGAGCGAACTCTTCGGGTACGAGCGAGGCGCTTTTACGGGCGCCGTTACCCAGCGCGAAGGACGCTTTCAGGCCGCGGATCGCGGCACGTTGTTTCTCGATGAAATCGGCGATCTTCCCCTGGAACTCCAGCCGAAGCTTCTGCGCGTTCTGCAGGAGCAGCAGGTCGAGCGCCTCGGCGGCAGCCGCACGATCCCGGTGAACGTGCGCGTGATCGCCGCTACCAATCAGGATCTGTGGGGCATGGTCCAGGAGAAGAAGTTTCGCGCCGATCTCTACTACCGCCTGAATGTTTTTCCCATCAACCTGCCTCCGTTGCGGGAACGAGACGGCGATATTCCCCTCCTGGTAAGCCACTTCGTTCGAAAGTTCGCCGAGCGGCTAGGCAAGACGATCGACTGCATCCCCGAGGACGTGATGGAAGCGCTCGAAAGCCACGATTGGCCGGGCAATATCCGGGAACTGCAAAACTTCATTGAGCGCGCGGTGATCATGACGACAGGTTCGGTACTGCGGCCGCGTCTGGCAGAACTGCGGATGCAGACCGGTCTCCACTGAGGTCCGCACTCTGGCGGATGCGGAACGCGCGCATATCGTGGCGACGCTTCGGGAAACCAATGGGGTGGTCGGCGGACGGAGTGGCGCGGCGGCCAGACTCGGGCTGCCCAGAACATACGCTGATCGCCAGGATGCAAAGACTAGGCCTCGCGAAGTACCCGGCAGCGCAGAGCGAAAGGCCAGCGGCTCCAGACGGTGAGGAACGCTGGATACCCGATAGCGCAGAAGACCATTTGGTCAGTGCTGCGGGCGCCGGTTACGGCAGTTCTGACAGGGAATACGCTTACGTGCGGTAGTTGCCTCTCGGAGCTTCGGCGTCAGTGACCGCCCGGACCCTCAGTCAGCGTCTGCAGTTCCGAACGTGGCGGAGGAAAGCTCAGGAGACATTTGGCTTGACCTTAGGCATCTTAGATCAATTCAGGCCTGCGAAGTTCAGAAGTTCAGAACTGATAATAGTCTCAGGTCGGTACTCATCCGAGAGCCCAACAGCTACCTCGCTGAGAAAGGGAAGACATTCTTCTCGCCTGATACACGGGATTGGCACTTCTGCACGCTCCCTAAAGTGTCCTCGAACTGCCGTTTGCCCCGTACCGGCGGTCCCGCGATGAAGGTTTGGAGATTCAGGGCTCTTAAAGTCGTGGCGGCACAGATTTGCAGACTGACTCATGGTCAGTTTTGCGGAGCGTGCCACGGGGAGCACGTACTTTGATCGCTAGAGCCATGGGAGCGTGCAGGCTCTGCGCCGGGCCGGAGCTGGTGGTGGGACTATGGTTGCGCGTTGGCGCTGTCTAGGGCCGCGCCGACTGGTTCGACGGCCGACCCTGCGGAATCAGATTCCTTACTCCGCGGACCTTTGAATCGGGAAGGTGTCAATACGATAAGGCACGAGTGGTGCGAGTCTCGTGATACGGCCCGCGTCATCGTTTAGTTCGGCCGCCACTCGCATGGGGCTTCAGGACAGTTGGCCAGTCTTCTGTCGAGGCGGACGACTTGTCACAGAGGACCGCCGCCGCCTTCCTCGTGGCGACCGATCGACGCCCGGTACATGTTCGCCCGTGGAGTAGCGAAGTACATTGCCGGTTGGTCACCGTTTTCGGCGGGCCCGCCGCCTTCATGGAAGAACATTTGCCTCCCTTCAAAAGGCCCGCCATACGGTCACCTGATAGCGAAATCCGAGAACGATTGCCTGTTCTGAAGCGATGCCGTGGAACACAACAGCCGTGCCCTTGTCTAAGGCACGCGGCGAACAGATCGCACTGCCCGCGGATTCCGATGGCATGAGGGGTATGCGATTGGAGGGAGGGCGGAGATGCAGACTCATAACCCAAAGGTCGTTGCTCTAAGCCGAACTTTGCCCGTGCGGCAAAACGTCAGCGGTCATCGTGGTTTTGCCCAATCGATGGTCGGTGAGTTGCGAGCACTCGCGCTAGCTTGAGGTAGATGTGCGAGCGATCTAACCGGAACGCCCGCGCCGCCGGAGTATTCTGAATCATGCGCATTTCCGCCCTGATTCTGCTGGCCGCCGCCCTTGCTGCGCAGGCCAAATCTCCCGCCCGTTTTGAAATTTCCTGGGATAAGCCCCTGGATGGCCGGGTGCTCCTGATGCTGTCCACGGCCGCCTCGCCGGAGCCGCGCCAGGCGATTAACGAAGGTCTCTCTACGCAGCAGATTTTCGGGGCCGACGTCGCCGCCGCGCGCAGTGGCGTGATCGATGGCTCCACGCCCGGCTACCCTCGCGACACGCTCGCCGATGTGCCGGCCGGCGATTATTACATTCAGGCGGTTCTCAACATCTACGAAACTTTCCACCGCTCTGACGGCCGTACCTTGAAGCTCCCGATGGACCAGGGCGAAGGGCAGCATTGGAATCGCAAGCCCGGCAACCTGTACAGCGAGCCGGTCAAGATCCACTTCGATCCGGCCTCGGGCGCGGCGGTGAAGGTCACGCTGACCAAGACCATCCCCGCCATCGAGGCTCCCGCCGATACCAGATTCATCAAACACGTGCGCATACAGAGCAAGCTGCTGAGCGCGTTCTGGGGACGGCCGATGTATCTGGGCGCCATCGTTCTGCTGCCCGATGGCTTTGACGCGCATCCCGACGCGCACTATCCCGTGCTGTACTACCAGGGCCACTTCCAGCAGACCTTCACGGCCTTTCGTGAGACGCCGCAGACGGGCGGGCGCGGCGGCGGGCGCGGTGGCCGGGGCGGGCGCGGCGGACGGAATCGATTACGCTTACAAGCTCTACCAGGATTGGACCAGCGGCCGCCTGCCGCGCATGCTGATCGTGATCACCCAGGATGCGAATCCGTTTTACGACGATTCCTACGCGGTCAACTCCGCCAATGTCGGGCCCTATGGCGATGCCCTCACTCAGGAACTGTACCCATACGTGGAGAAGCAGTTCCGTGGCATCGGCGAACCGTGGGCGCGCGCTGTTTACGGCGGCAGCACCGGCGGATGGCGGGCGCTGGCCTTGCAGGTGCTGTATCCCGATTTCTTCAACGGCGCCTGGGTGTTCTGCCCGGACCCGATCGACTTCAACGCCTACGCCATGGTCAACCTGTATAAGGACGACAACGCTTTTTTCGCCAAGAGCCAGTGGAAGCGCGTGCCCATCCCCATGATGCGCGAGGCCGACGGCACCATTACCTCCGATATGGACGATGCGCTCCGACTGGAACTGGTTCTGGGCACCCGCGGCCGGTCGGCCGAGCAGTTCGATATCTGGCAGGCGGTTTACAGTCCGGTGGGCGAGGACGGCTACCCCGCGCTCATCATCGATCCGCGGACCGGCGGCATCGACCACAAAGTGGCGGCGTACTGGAAAGAGCACTACGACCTGGACTACATCATGCAGCGCGATTGGAAAACGCTCGGGCCCAAGCTGATCGGGAAACTGCATTTCGCCGTCGGCGAACTGGATACGTATTACCTGGAGCGCGCCGTCCACCTGACGCAGCAGTTTCTGGATTCCACGCGCGAGCCGGGCAAAGGTCCGTACGCCGATGCCACTTTCGATTTCGGTCCCGGGCGCCCGCATGGCTACAGCGGCGATATTTTCCTGCCCGCCTCGGTCGCTTGCGGCACCATGCAACAGCGAATGATGCCGGTAATACGAGACCACATGCTGAAGACCGCGCCCGCGGGGGCGGATACGCGCAGTTGGCGTTATTAGAAGTTGATCTTGCCGGTCAGCACCAGCACGCGCCCGGAAACAATGGCCCCCTGGCCCGATCCGTAAATACTCACCGGCGGGCTCACCGTGCTGCTGATCTTGCCCAGCGCCGTCGACGTCACCGTGCCGCTCGGCAGGCCGAAGTTGGGATGGTTCATCAGGTTGAATGCGTTGGCGCCGACTTCCAGAGTCACCTTCTCTTTGAAACGGATCGCCTTCGTAACCTGGGCGTCGATATCGAAATACCCCGGCCCGTAAAAGCTGTTCGGCGGAATATTGCCATAGTCGGGTTGCAGTGAGGGTTTCGCGGTGGTGGCCACCACGAACTGGGATTGCGAGAGGCAGTTCACGTCCACCGAATTGCGGCCGCAGTTCTTGTACAAGGCTGAGGGATCTACCAGGTCCGCCAGGAAGGTGCCACTGAAATTCGACGAAATCTGGCTGGCAATCTGGGTGTTGGTCACGGAGAAGGGCCGCCCGCTGTAGACGAAGAATTTGCCGCCCACTGTCCAACCTCCGACGGCCTTTTCGAGCACGTTATTGGTCAGCTTCGGCATGTTCCACACCAGGTCCGCGGACATCTGGTGCCGGTTGTCGATAGCGGTATTACTGTATCCGTAGGCCAGATTTCTAGGATCGTAAACCGACCCAAGTTGCAGGCCATGACTCCACGTGTATCCAATCTGGCCTACGAATCCGTAGCTGTAGGCATGCCGGAGTTGCACCGAAAGTCCGTTGTAATTGGAGAAGCCGTACTGCTCGACCTGAGTGACCGACGAGAACCGCGGATCCGGCGCCGCCAGGGGCAGGCCCAGGAAGCCGGCAGGGAACTTACTCGGATTCTGCATGAAATTGTCGAGTGTGCCGTTGCTCACGGGTTCGTTGAAACCATGGTTGCCGGCGTACGTGATCGACAAAACGTTCCGGTTGTTCAAGGGATGCTCAATGGCCAGGCTCCATTCGGTGACCTTCGGGGGAATGAAATCACCCGGCGGCGAATAGTAGCTGGGCGCGCCGTACGGAATCTTGCCCAACGCGGTTTGAATCTGCGAGAGCGTGAAGCCCTGGCCGAACGAGTTTTCGAAAATCTGGAACGCCGCCGCGGCGGCATAGGCGGAAGAGCTGGCATCCGTCGCCGGACCCACATTGCCGAAAGTTACGCTCGGGCTGAACTTGTCGGGAGCATTATTGAAGATGCTCGATACGGTGCTGGCCGAGGGCAGGTTGGAGAACAATCCGACTCCTCCGCGAATCACCGTCTTCTTCGAACGGAACGGCGTGAAAACGATCCCCAGCCGCGGCTCCACCACCAACCCTTCGTACTTCGCATAAGCGGTGCCCAGGCCGGTTTGAATCGTGCTGTTGTAGGGCACGTTGGCTCCCGCCTGGTAACCCGGCGCCAGGAACTCGGTGCTCATGCGCGAGAAGCAGTTATCCGCGCATGCCGGGTTGCGATCCTTTTCAAATCGCAGACCGTATTGCAGTTTCAATTTGCTCGAGACGTTCCAATCGTCGGTCAGATACCAGTCCAGCGAGGCCACGCGAATATGGGCGGCTTGCAGCAGCGGATAGGACTGCGTGAACTTACTGCCCTGGTTGGTTCCGTTCACCACTCCCGAGGCGAAATCCGCGATGTCGCTCAATGTGTAAAGACCGGCAACGGACGAGCTGGCAATGCTGGTATCGGTCACCTTGTTGTAACGGAGGTTGACGCCTGCCTTGATCGTGTGTACACCCTTGACCCAAGACAGGTCGTCGATGAGCTGCAACTGCCCCACATTTCGGCCCGTCGGAATACCCGAGCCCAAGCTGGTCATTCCTTCCACAGCGAGGCGGAACGGCATGGCTGCCTGCGTGGCCGCAAAGTCCTGGACGCCGAATATGGCCGTATACCAACTGGATTGGCCGGTGAAGGTGTTCACTAGCGTGGGTGTCACTACGTAGGTGTAAGTCATCTGGCCGGCATGCTGCGGCTGGCTGCTCTTGGAATCGAAAATGTGGGCGATGGGACTGGTGCTGGTGGCTTGCAGGCCCCAATCGTATTCGTAGCGGAAGGAAAGCTTCTGCCTTTCGGTGAGAGTGTGATCCACTCGAGCGATAAAGAGGTTCTCCACGTTGACGCTGGAGGTATTGGTTCCGAAGACAAGCGAACAGGGCGTATCGATGCCGAATCGCGGCCCGCTGGAGCCGTTCACGTACGGGTTGGTCAAGGCAAACGTGTGGGTGCCGCATCCCAGGTGGCCATTGCCGTCCTGCAACGGGCCGCTGCCGTTGGTGATCGGAAGCGCGCGATTCAGGCCGGGCGCGCTGCTCCACAGTTTGAAGGCGTCCTGGTACAGCGGCAGCGCGGAGGGTAGCGCGTGCGCCAGCACGTAGTTTTGCAGTTCCGGCGTGGGCACCGTCACGGTGCCGCTGCTTGGCAGGGCGTAGCGCAGCGCTTCTGTATCCACGAAGAAGAAGGTCTTGTTCTTGCGGATGGGCCCGCCGCCCGATGCCGCGTACAGGTTTGCCACCGAACGGCCCTTGGGTGTTCTGGTGGCGTTTCCGAAGAAACTCGCCGCGTTGAATAGCGCGTCATTGTAGTTGTAAACCGCATTCCCGTGAAATGCGTTGGATCCGGATTTGCCCACCAGGTTCACCTGGCCGCCGGCCATGCGGCCGTATTGCGGGCTGAAGGCATTGATCACAACGGCAGCTTCGGCAACTTCATTCGCGCCCAGCAGGTTATTGCTCGCTCCCGAATTGTTCAGGTTGTTGTAGGGGTCCATCACGTCGGCGCCGTTGATGGTGAACAGCACTCCGGTCATGGGAATACCGTTGGCGTTGAAGTTCCCGTTCCCGCCGCCCACGTTCATACGAATACCGGGAACCGTGAAGGCCACGGTGGTCAGATCTCCGCCGTTCATCGGCAGGTCCACTACCTGCCGGGTGCTGACCGAAGTGGAGAGGTTGGCGTTTTCGGTTTCGATGACCGGCGCTTCGGCGGTCACCATCACCACTTCCTGAGTGGATTGCACGGTCACGGTCAGATTGAGATTCTGCTCCTGCCCGACCGATACGGCGAACCTGGAGGTGTTCGATTTCAGCGCGGTAGTCTGGGCCGCGATCGTATAGCCGCCCGGCTTCAACAACGAAAAGCGGTACTGGCCCGAATCGCCGCTGACTGTGGTCCGCGCTTCGTTAGTGTCGACGCTCGTAATCGTCACGGTGGCCCCGGGCACGACCGCGCCGGAAGAGTCGGTGATTACGCCGGATACATCACCGGTGGTGAGCGTTTGGCCGAATGCGAGCGGCGCAAGAGACAGCAAGACTGCGGTCAGGAGCACTCGAAGGATCGTTCCTCGAGAAGTCATAGATGTATCCCTTCCTCTGATGGGCACACACCGGCCCACTACTCAGACGGTTTAAATTACATGCCCCGAAGCGGTCGGAACTTACTTGGTTCGTTACGTACTGTGAATATATTGTGTGTAGTGTATACCAACTTTGCATCGGCTGCGCAAGAAAAAAAGACAAAAATCGAAGCCGGCTCGTGCGCTGGTATGCTGAGGGTAGGTGACGATTCCGCGAATCCAAGTTCGGCGTGTCGCTGGCATGGTGGCCGGGGGCCTTCTGGTGATCGGTGCGCTGTGTGCGTTTCAGAAGCCGTTTCGGGAGTATCCGGGGCTGGAATACACCAAATTCCCAGTTCCCGCGGATGCCCAGGAAAAGACCGAGTGGGTCTTCGCCCGCCTAATGTATCCGCCCGTGGCCCCATACTATGGCGGTGTGGAATTCGCCGGCTCCTGGAAGGAAGGCGCTTCCAACTGGACCATGGATTACCCGCGTAGCGACCGCCACCTGTCCCAGGCGGTGCGGCGTCTCACCCGCATCCACACCCGTTCGGTGGAGGAGCCGATCGATCTCGACGATGGCGATGTCTACGACTGGCCCTGGCTCTACGGGGTCGAGGTGGGCCACTGGAGCCTCACTGATGCGCAGGCCAGGACCCTGCGCGAGTATCTGCTGCGCGGCGGCTTCTTCATGTGCGACGATTTCCATGGCAATGTGGAGTGGGATATGTTCGCCGCCAGTATGCGCAAAGTGTTCCCCGACCGGCCGATCGTCGAGATCCCGAATGGAGACGCCATTTTCCATACCATCTACGACCTGGGCCAGCGCTACCAGGTGCCGGGTGCGCTCTACATGGAGACCGGCCTCACTTACGAAAAGGGTGAGAGCGGCAAGACCCCGCACTGGCGCGCCATTTACGATGATCGCGGCCGCATCATGGTGGCTATGTGCCACAACATGGATTTGGGCGATTCCTGGGAACACGCCGACAATCCCGAATACCCCGCACGCTTTTCCGATCTGGGCATTCGTATCGGCGTGAACTACATTGTGTATGCGATGACGCATTAAAGGGAGCGGCATGAACTGGAGCGCAGCAGGAGCGATACTTCTGGCACTATCCGTGATTCTGGGCGCGTTCGGAGCGCACGGACTGAAGGACCGGCTGGACGCGTATTCCATGAGCGTGTACGAAAAGGCGGTGTTCTATCAATTCGTGCACTCGCTGGGCATCCTGATTGTCTCCGTGCTACCGAAAACCGGGACGTTTTCGCCGAACAGCGCCGGCACGGTCTGCGCCGTGCTGCTGGCTGGAATCGTGATCTTCTCCGGCAGCCTGTACCTGCTGGCGGTCACGGGCAATCGTACGCTCGGCGCCATCACCCCTATCGGCGGAGTCTGCTTCATCGTAGGTTGGGTGTTGCTGGCGTGGTTTCTCCGCCGGCTGCCATAGTTCGCCAAGACCGCGGGCGCCGCGCTGGCGGCGGACGACCACGCGGCGCACGCCCAGAAGTAACATGGCTTCAATAGGATTACAAGACCGTTTTACCCTTATATGACTCCTTAAAGAGAGTTTTGTCACATTCGTCAAATTAGAAACTCAGGGACACGCCCATCCGAAATTTTTCGTGTATCATGCCGACATGGGAAAAGCGAGGGCTGGGTTCAGCCGGAGACGTCTGTTTGGAGGGGCTGGGTTGGCGCTAGCCGCCGCCAACGCTGCTCCGGCCGCGGATGGCAAAACCGAACCGATCGCCAATTTCAAGTTCGATATCGAAGACCAGAAGGGCTGGGTGGGACCGGCCGGGTCGGCCAAGGAGGCCACCGCCGAAGAGTTCCCCGTTTCGCAAAGCATCGCCGGAGTTTCCATGCGGCTGAAGCCGGGAGCCATGCGCGAGCTGCACTGGCATTCGCTGGCGGCGGAGTGGGCTTACGTGCTGGAAGGGCGCATGCGCGCCACCGTGGTGATGCCGAACGGGCAGAGTGAAATCGCGGAGTTCGTGCCGGGCGACACGTGGTATTTCCCGCGCGGGCACGGCCACGCTCTGCAGGCCATGGACAACGATTGCCATTTCCTGCTGGGTTTCGATAACGGCCACTTCTCCGAGTTCGGCACCTTCAGCATTACCGATTGGATCGCTAACACGCCTCCGGAAGTGCTCAGCCGGAACCTCGGTTTGCCGGCCGCGGCGTTCGCGCAGTTCCCCAAGAAGGAAGTCTATATCGGGCCGGGGAAAGTCCCCACCAAGGCGCTCGAAGAGTTGCGCGATGGCCGTTTGCAGACGCCGCAGTTCTCGCACAAATACCGCTTGGATCAACAGCCGCCGCGCGTGTTCCCGGGCGGGCGCGAGTACCTGGTATCCTCCCACGAATTTCCCATCCAGACCAGCCTGACCGCGGTGCGCATGGACCTGCAGCCGGGCGCCCTGCGCGAAATGCACTGGCATCCCAATGCCGACGAGTGGCAGTATTACGTGCGTGGCAAGGCGCGCGTCCGCGTGTTCGGCTCGCATGGGCGAACGCGCACGGACGAGTTCGGTCCGGGGCAGGTGGCCTTCATCCAGCAGGGTTACGGCCACTACGTGGAGCAGATCGGCGACGAATCCACCGAGATTCTAATCTTGTTCAACAGCGGAGAATACCAGGAGATCTCACTGGCGAGCTGGCTGGGCGGCAACCCCACGTCCCTGGTGGAAGACAATTTTGGAATTTCCAGAAGTATGGTAGACCAACTACCGAAACGGGAAACTGGGATCTTTGGCAGAAAGGCTTGAGAGCGTGCATACAAGAAGATCGTTCCTGCAGATCAGCGCGGGCGGCGCGGTAGCCTGCGTCCTTGGCTTCGACCTGAAACCCGCTTACGCACAATCGCGCGAGCTGAAGATCTCGCGCACCACCGAAACGCGCTCCACCTGCCCGTACTGTTCGGTCAGTTGCGGCGTCATCATCCACACCCTGGGCGACAAGGCCAAGAACGTCACGCCCCAGGTGGTGCACGTCGAGGGCGATCCCGACCATCCCATCAATCGCGGCACGCTGTGCCCCAAGGGCTCCTCGCTGCAGCAGGACATCGTCAACGAGCGCCGCCTGCTGAAGCCGCAGGTGCGCCGTCCCGGGTCGGACCATTGGGAAGACATCGCCTGGGATACCGCCATCGACGAGATCGCGCGCCTGGTGAAGAAGACGCGCGACGAAACCTTCGTCGAGAAGGACGCGCAGGGCCGCACGGTGAACCGCTGCGAAGGCATCGCCTGGAACGGCGGCTGCACCGATACCAACGAGTTCAATTACCTGGTGGTCAAGACCATGCGCAGCCTGGGGGTCTGCTACCTGGAAAACCAGGCCCGTGTTTGACACGGCCCCACGGTCTCCAGTTTGGGGCCCACGTTCGGTCGCGGTGCGATGACAAATGGTTGGATCGACATCAAGAACACCGACATGATGTTGATCATGGGCGGCAATCCGGCCGAGAACCATCCGTGCGGCTTCAAGTGGGCGATCGAGGCCAAGCGGCAGCGCAACGCCAAGATGATCGTGGTGGATCCGCGCTTCACGCGCACCGCCGCGGTCGCGCGACCTGTTCGTGCAGATCCGCGCCGGTTCGGACATCGCATTTCTGGGCGGCATGATCCGCTACGCCATCGAGAACAGCCGCATCGCCCACGATTACCTGGTCAACTACACCAACGCCGCGTTCCTGGTGAAGGAAGGATTCAAGCTGGCCGACGAGACGGCCTGTTTTCGGGCTTCGATGCCGCCACCGGCACCTACGACCGCTCCACGTGGAATTACGAAGACGCCGCGGGTCCGCGGCGCAAGGCGCGCCGCACGATCTTGACCCTGGAGCATCCGCGCTGCGTCTTCCAGCTGCTGAAGAAGCACTACTCGCGCTACACGCCGGAGATGGTGGAGCGCATCACCGGCATTCCGCAAGGACCAGTTCCTGAAAGCCGCCGACCTGTTCACCTCCATTCGCAAAGACGGCGACATGAAGAAGGTCGGGACCATTCATTTACGCCGTGGGCTGGACGCAGCACAGCTCCGGCACGCAGACCATCCGCGACGGCGGCGATGCTGCAGCTGCTGCTGGGCAACGTGGGGCGCGCGGGCGGCGGCGTCAATGCGCTGCGCGGCCACTCCAATATTCAGGGCGCCACCGACATGGCCGGCATCTTCGACATCCTGCCGGGCTATCTCAAAATGCCCAACCCGGCCGACACGGATTTCAAGGCCTACCTGGAGCGCACCACGCCCAAAGTCGTCCAAGCCCGGCCCGTGGGAGTCGTTCAACTACTGGTCCAACACGCCCGAAGTTCGCCGTCTCGCTCCTGAAGGCCATGTACGGCGATGCCGCCAAGAAGGAGAACGACTGGGCCTTCCACTATCTGCCGAAGATCGACCGCAAATATTCCTGGGCGGAGATCTGGGACGACATGTACCGCGGTACACGTCAAAGGCCTGCTGGCCTTCGGCATGAACGGCGTGGCCATCGGGCCGAACTCGCAGAAGAATATCGACGCGCTGAAGAAGGCCGACTGGCTGGTGGTGTGCGAGATCTATCCCGATGAGACCAGCGAATTCTGGAAATCGCCGGGCATCACCACCGACGGAGATGAAGCAGATCCCGACCACGGTCTACCGCCTGCCCGGCGCGGGCTTCGCCGAGAAGGACGGCACCTTCGTCAACTCGGCGCGCTGGCTGCAATGGAAGAACGCCGCGCTGCCGCCGCCCGGCAAGGCGAAACTCGACCAGGAGATTCTGGCGCGCATTTTCCTCAAGGTGCGCGAGCTGTACCAGAAGGAAGGCGGCAAGTTCCCCGACCCGATGCTGAACGCCACGTGGAGCTACACCGATCCGCAGAATCCGTCGCTGGCGGAAGTGGCCCGAGAGATCAACGGCCGCGCCGTGGCCGATGTGACCGACCCGAAGCTCAACCAGACGATCAAGCGCGGCCAGCAGCTTCCCGGATTCGCGTGGCTGCGCGACGACGGCTCGACCGCGTCGCGGCAACTGGCTGTATTGCGGATCGCTGGACCGAGGCCGGCGCCATGATGCAGCGGCGCGGCACCGAAGATCCATCGGGGCTGGGCATCTATCCCAACTGGGCGTGGTCGTGGCCGGCCAACCGGCGCGTGCTGTACAACCGCGCCTCCTGCGATCCGGCGGGCAAGCCATGGGACGCCGGACGCGCAGGCAGGTCTGGTGGAACGAAGGCGCAGCAGAAATGGGTGGGCGTCGATGTGCCCGACTTCAAAGCCGACTCGCCGCCCAAGGACCACATGGGGCCGTTCATCATGAATCCCGAAGGCGTCGGGCGCATCTTCGCGCCGGTGGCGGCGTTCGCCGACGGGCCGTTCCCCGAGCACTACGAGCCGACCGAGAGCCCGCTGGTGAATCCGCTGCATCCCAGGCAATCGAACAATCCCATGGCCAAGCGGTTCAAGTCGCGACATGGACAAGCTCGGCACGCCGGCCGAGGGATACAACATCATCTGCACCACTTACCGCCTGACCGAGCATTACCACTACTGGACCAAGAACAACCCCATGAACGTGCAGCTTGTGCCGGAGCCGTTCGTCGAGATTCCCGCCGAACTGGCCGACGACCTGGGCTTGCGCGGCGGCGAGAAGATCAAGGTCACCAGCGCGCGCGGCCAGTACATCGCCAAGGCCATGGTGACGCGGCGCATCAAGCCGATGACAGATCGACGGCAAGAAGACGTACCAGATCGGCATTCCGATTCATTGGGGCTATCGCGGCATCGCCGAGGACGCAGGACGAGACGGCGCTCACGCTGGCCAATCTTCTTTCGCCGGCGGTGACCGACCCCAACGCCAATACGCCCGAGTTCAAGGGCTTCCTGGTGAAAGTGGAGAAGGTTTAGATGCCGGCGAAATCTGCGCGTCCAGAGACATCTCCGGCCATGCCGGCGCGGCGCCCGGCGCCGGCACGCAGCGGCAGGAGCAGGTGGCCAAGCTGATCGACACCACCACCTGCATCGGCTGCAAAGCCTGCGAGGTGGCGTGCCTGGAGTGGAACGACCTGCCGTTCCGCGAGACCGCATTCGACAACACCTACCAGACCATGCCCGAAACGGCGTGGAATTACTGGAACCTGATCAAGTTCAACGAGCACTCCAACGCGACGACGGCACGCTTCCAGTGGCTCATGCGCAAGGACCAGTGCATGCACTGCGCCGATCCCGGATGCCTGGCGGCCTGCCCCGCCGATAACGCCATCGTGCAATACCAGAACGGCATCGTCGATTTCCAGCAGGAGTACTGCATCGGCTGCCAGTATTGCGTGACCGGCTGCCCGTTCAACATTCCGCGGTTCAATCCGGCGACCAAGAAGATGTTCAAGTGCACGCTGTGCACCGACCGCGTCTCGCAGGGGCTGGAGCCGGCCTGCATCAAGGCCTGCCCCACCGGGTGCCTGCACTTCGGCACGAAGGACGACATGAAGGCGCTGGCGCAAACGCGCGCGCAGCAACTGCGCGAGCACACGGCGCTACGCCAACGCCGGCGTGTACGATCCGGCGGGCGTGGGCGGCACCGAGCGTGATTTACGTGCTGCACGATATCACCAATCCGGAAGCGTACGGCGGGTTGCCGGCGAATCCGCGCGTGCCGTGGGCTGTGCGGCTTTGGAAGGGGCCGCTGAAGTGGCTGGGCAACCTGGCGATGATCGGAGGGCTGATCGGGGTGACGCTGCACTACCTGCGCTTCGGTCCCAAGACAAGTGCGAAGAGCATGGAAGTAATAGCATCCTGCGCTACACGCCTGGTCGAACGCGTGATGCACTGGATCGCCGCGCTGACCTATGTCTACGTGCTGCTGACGGGCCTGGCGTTCTATTCGCCGCACCTGTACTGGATCGCGACGGTGCTGGGCGGCGCGCCGACCTCGCGCTTCTGGCATCCGTGGATCGCGCTGGTGTTCTTCGGCGTGCTGATGTGGATGCTGCGCGCATGGGCCGCCGACATGCGCATCACCGGCGTGGACCGCGCCTGGGGCAAGGCAAGTGAAGCGGTACATCGAGAACGAGGACGAAGACCTGCCGCCCATCGACCGCTTCAATCTCGGCCAGAAATATTTCTTCTGGGTGATGTTGTGGGCCGGGTTGGTGCTGCTGGCATCGGGCATCGTGCTGTGGTTCCCGGAGAAGCTTCCGTGGAGCCTGCGCGGCGTGCGCTACGCCGCCGTGCTGCTGCATGTTTCCGCCGCTCTGATCACGATTGGCGCGTTCATCATCCACGTCTACATGGGTACGGCCATGGTGCGCGGCGGGTTCACCTCGATCATCCGCGGCGAGGTGTCGCCGGCATGGGCGAAGATGCATCACCGGCTGTGGTACCAGCGGGTCGCCGGCAAGTGAGCGGTTCGCCGTGGCTCCGCCGGATCGAGCGCGCCGAGGAACTGGCCGCGAGCGTTCCGGCAGCGGCGGAACTGCTGCGCTTCTACCGGGAGGTGGCGCGATTCCAGCACTCGGTAGCGCAGGCGGCGCTGCCCTCGATGGCGCTGGATTCTCCGGAACTGGAGCACGCGCTGCGGCCGCATTACGAACGGCTGGTATGCCTGATGCAACGCATCGCGGCGCCGGAAGCGTCGCGCGACGAAGCGTTCCTGCGGCACCTGGCGCTGCAACCGTATGCCGAACAGCAGGCGCGGAGCAGCGGTACTTTGCGTACCGCGGTGCAACCGCTGTGCCCGTATTGCGGGGAGAAGCCGGTGGTGGCGGTGCTGCGCCCCGAGGGCGAGGGTGGCAAACGCTTCCTGCTTTGCTCGCTGTGCTCGGTCGAGTGGGAATTTCGCCGCCTGCTGTGCCCGCAGTGCGGCGAGGAAGACTCGCTGAAGCTGGCGGTGTTCACGGCGGAGCAGTTTCCGCACGTGCGCCTGGAAGCGTGCGAAAGCTGTCGCACTTATATGAAGGCGGTGGACCTGACGCGGAACGGACTGGCGGTGCCGGAAGTGGACGAACTGGCGGCAGTGGCGCTCGACATTTGGGCGCGTGAGCAGGGATACGCGAAACTACAAATCAATGCTGTCGGAATATAGTTGAATAACTCATCACTTCCATTTTTTTGAAGCCTCCGTGAACGTTTTTACATCCCCTTGGTTGCACTCTATGTTTTGTTTGATTTATGATCGGCAGACTACGTACGGACGTGATAGAGTAATGCACCAGTAGCGGGAGGCCACGGTGAAGGCGTTCTCGGTTTTCGCAGCACTCATTGTTACATTCGGTTCCTCCGTTACCAGGGGGCAGACCAACCTCGGGCAAATCAGACAATTGGAAAGCTCAGGCGACAGCGCGAGTGTGCGCGTGGCCCTGGCGCGGGCGGTGCAGAGTTCGCCCGACAGCATTCCGGTTCTAACCGAATACGCGGCGTTTTTAGAGCGTCACGCGGACCCTGGCGCACGGGACGAATACCGGCGGCTGCTGGCGGCCTTGACGCGTTCCGGCGACAGTGCGGCGGCGGCTTCGGCAGCCCACCGGCTGGCGGTGCTGGACCTGCTGGCGGGCGACAGGCAGTCGGCGGAGAAGGTGCTGGGCAAGAGCATCGGATCGCGCAAGCCCGAGACTGCCGGCGCCACCATCAGGATTCCGGGGCCGATGCGGCCGTTCGCGCGCATGGTGGCGATTTCGCCGGACGCGCTGCCGGAAGAGGTTCTGCCGGCACTGGCGCGCAACGTAGTGACCAACGGCTACGAAGCCTCGCACAGCAATGAGGCGCTGGAGCAGACCGAATACCTCAAGCTGGTGCACCGGTATATTTCCCAGGCTCGGGAACTGGACAAGCTGGCCGGCGACGACAAGGTGATCAAGATCGACTCCTGCGATTCGCCGAAGGTGGCCGACCTGCTCCGCGTATTGGGTTTCCGGATGCGCGGCGGGTGCGGGTCGGAACTGGTGCTGGAGACGGTGAACGCCGCGCGGGCGTTTCTGACGACGGATTCGGGTTTCCCGGTGAATCAACTGGAAGAGGCGCTGCGCACCAACCGGCCGTTTTCTTATGACTACCATCCGGCTGTAGTTCCGGTGCTCGTGAGCGCGGAATACTGGATGGGCGGCGCCAAGGACAACACGGATTTCCTGGAGAACTTCATTGGCGACCCTGCCGTGTGCCGGCTGTACCTGGGCCTTTCCAAGCTGGATACGGAGACCGCCGAAGCGTTGCGCAAGGCGACTACGTTCACGCATCTGAAGGCCTATGCGCACGTGCTGGACTTTTTCGGCAGCATGTTCGAAATACGGGACGGCAAGGCGGTAACGCCGGGCGGAGCGAAATCGGCCGGGGCGTGGAGCGACCTGGTGGGCGTTTCCACGGACAAGGGGGCGGAGTTTTTTGACAAGCTGCTGGGCAAAGACGATGGGTGGCTGTGCAGCCTGTATGACGCGATTGCGCGCATTCAAGGGCCGTTGCGAGACTACCTGACCGACCCGGCGCGCATGAAGCGCTTCTACACCGCGGTGCGCGGGCGGATCACCAGTCCGGGTCCCGCGCGGCCCGTGTTCCGGAGTAACACGGACATGATGCTGCTGACCACGCGCCTGCGTCTGGACGCGGACGGAAAGCCGCACATTCCGGGCGACCTGGAAGTGTGGAAGGAGCTGTTCACCAAGAATCCACAGGGCCGCTACGACGGCAAGCTGACACGCCTGGCGACTACCTGGAAAGATCCCGACGATGTGCTGGAAGCATTGTTTGCGTTGTGCCGCAAGAGCGTGGAGAACGAACCGCTGAAGATTTTCATGGCGCTGACGGACGTGGACCGCAACCGCACCGCGCCGCTTTCGGCGGCGACCACGGCGCGCCTGGCGCACGATTACCGGCAGTACGGCAGCCAGTATTCGATCTTCAGCGAAACCCGGCGGCTGAGCGAGAGCTCGATTACCGGTTTCCTGGACGTGGCCGAGGGGATCACGCGGATTCACGATCCGCTGCTGCGCAGCGATGTGGCGGGAAGCTTCCAATCGCTAATGGGGCTGTGGGCGATTCTGGTGCGGCAGGGAACGCTGGCCGATGGTAAGGCGGACAGTGTGTTTGCGGGCATCAATGGCGCGTTCGGGAAGGTGGTGAGCGAGCACGAGCTGTTCGACGCCGGCCGCACCGGCGTCAAACTGCTGCTGGGCGATACGGCCAATGCGCAGGAGAAGATGGTAGATGTGCTGGCGGGCGCATCGCAGAGCCAGGATGCCGAAACGCGCGACCAGATCAAGCAGGAGATGTATCGGATTCTGGAAGCGCAGCGGCTGCCTTCGCTGGATACGCTGTTCCAACTGGCGGGACATCTGGAGGGCACCGAGAAGCTGAGCACCGCAAACTTGAATAAGCTGTCCGCGCGCCTGAGCGAGATTCAGATTCCGCGCGCGCCCCTGACTTCGAACGAAAAGAACGCGATGGGGTTCGGCTACTGGACCGAAAAGCACCTGGATGCGGAGCGCCGGGTGAACATCCGGCTGGCGGTGCAGCGGACCGGGGCGGACGCGGCCAAGTTGAAAGAGATCACCGGACAACTGGCTCCGCTGCTGCGCGATACGCTGCTGGCGTTCAACTACGCCTACTATGCGCCGCCGGGCGCACAGATCCTGTACACCAATCCGGTGTTTGTACGCGGCCACGACTTTGTGGGTGGTGAAGGGCAATCGCGGACGTGGGCGCCGACGGAGATGTACGGAACCGGGTGGCCTTCCAATGGCGGAGGACGGCTGGTAGGGTCGCTTTCGACGCTGCCGTATGCGCTGGCCGAGGCGGAGCAGAATTTCCTGGTACCGACGCAAACGCAGGCGCTGATCTGGGGCGACCTGGTGCCGCAGATGATCCTGAGCGCCAAGATTCCCAGGTGGTGGAATGTTTCGCCGGCGCAAATCCACTGGGTGGGTCTGCACCTGCAATACGGGCGCGAACTGCTGGCCGAATCCGCGATGGATGCGGAGTTGCGGGAGGAGGTGCTGGCGGCGTTGGGCCAGCATGCCATTCCGGAGCGGACCAACCAGGTACGCCGCCTGCTGGAGGCCGGGAATGTGAAGGAGGCGGTGGACCGGGTAACGCCGTCGGAGCTGTTCAACATAGCGCGTGACGTGGCCCCGAAACGGAAAGGCGATTCTTCGTGCGTGCTGGCGGAGTTGCGTCAGATGGGCCAAGCCGATTCCAAGGAAGTCAACTACAACGCCATCTCGCGGGCGTTCGGCACGCCGAAGCCGACGTTGGCCAATTCGTATGAACCGGAGTTGCTGAACCTGCGGACGTTCCCGACGCTGATGGGCTATTCCAGCCGGATCATGGCCGAGAGCTGGGAATCGAACACATTGTATTGGGCGGGTCTGGCGGACGAAGTGAGCATTTCGCCGGCTCAGCTCAACGTGCGGATTCCGGAGTGGACGCAACAACTGGTGGAGCATATCTTCGCTTCCCATCTGGAGGACTGGCCGGCTGTTTTGAAATCGCTGCGGCTGGTAGGGGACGATGTCCGCAAGCACTCGCGGGCGGATATGGCAGCGGAGCAGAAGGTGGGTTTTCAATATTAAATGACCGGTAAGAGATCATGACAATCACGCGACGAGGGTTTTTTGGCGCCACGGCAGGCGGCTTGTTACTGCGCGCCCAGGACGGTCAGCGGCCAATTTTCCGCGTAAAAGTGGACATGGTGGTTCTGAACTTTCAGGTGACCGACAGTAAGAATCGGTACATCAACGGTATGAAGCCGACCGATTTTCGCATCTACGAGGATGGGATTCTGCAGAAGCTCTCGACCTTTGCCGAGGGCGCGAACCCACCGATGGCGGTCAACGCCGACGGAACGACTCGTCCCATGCTGGAAGCCGGGAAGGAAACCGTGCCGGGAGTGGACAAGCCAGACGCGCTGACCGGAACCAACGTCTTCGTACTCTTCGACACCAGCAATTTTATGTACCGCGGCTTCGTGTACGCGGAGGACGCCATCGCGGATTTCGTGCGCGGTATGGATCATGCCGATTCGGTGGCGGTTTACACGTTCAGCCGCAATCTCTCACGCGCGGCGCCGCTGACGCGCGAGCACGCCGAGGCGATCAACGGCCTGCGCTCTTCGGTGGCGGGCGACGATACGGCGCTGTACAACGCGCTGCTGTTGACCTTGCGGGATGCCGCGAAGGTGCCCGGCCGCAAGGTGGTGATCGTGTTTTCCAACGGGCCGGATAATGCCAGCATGGTGGCGCCGGACGACGTGCGCGCGGTGGCGGAGGACGAGGGCATTCCGATCTACGTGATCTCGACGGCCGAAGTCAATAAGGACCCGATTTCGAGCGGGGTATTCCGGCGGCTGGCGCAGCGCACGGGCGGCAAGGCGTACTGGGCGCGCACCTGGCAGAAGCAGGTGGAAGCGTTCGAGAATATCCGCGAGGATATGATCAACAGCTACACCATTACCTATTACCCGCAGCCGAATCCGAATGACGGTTTCCGCAAGATCTCGGTGGAACTGGTCAACGACCCGGGCAAGAAGTTGCGCGTGCAGGTGCGGCCGGGATACCGGCCGAGCAGGGTATTTTAGCGCCGGGGGTTGGGGGCCGTCCTTTTCTGTCCGCGAAAGCGGTCATCAAGGCATTAAAGGCGCGAGCTGCGCTCGCATGGACAGGCCTGGAGGCCTGTCCTACGAACACCATCCGCACTTAGAGAGAGTTTTGTAGGTTGCTGATCGCACAGAGTAAGTGCGGTTACGGCCACTTATGTTTGGGGTAGCGGCGGGAGAGTTCTTTGCGGATTTGCGGGTAGAGGCGCTGCCAGAATCCGGCCAGGTCGGTGGTGAGCTGGACGGGGCGCTGGTTGGGAGCGAGCAGGCGCACCACTACGGGGACGGCACCGCGCGCGACCGTCGGGGTTTCGGTCATACCGAAAAAATCCTGGAGGCGGGAAGCGATCCAGGGGGGTTGATTGTCTTCGTAATGCACCTTGACCTGGCGGCCGCCGGGAAGGCGGAGGCGGTCTGGCGCGATCTCGTCTAAGGCGCGGCGCGACGGGGCGGGGAGGTTGCGCTCCATCTCGCGGAGCAGGGCGCCATCTCTGACCGCGGCTTCCAGTTCGGCGAGGCTCTTGAGGCCGTACGAGAGGGCGCGCAGGGCTGCTTCGGGAAGGTGGGCGGCGGGCGGACCGCCGTAGGGCTCGGCGAAACGGGCGCGCGCCAGGAACGCCTGGACTTCCTCTGTATTTGTGAATCCGGCTTCGTGCGCTTTTTCGGCAAGCAGGGCGGCGGCAGCTTCCGGGCCGGGTTCGCCACGGCTTTCTTCGATGGCGATTTCGCCGAACATGAGGGCGCTGAAGGCTTCCACACGCCTGGAGGCGCGGTTCCACTGCACGCGGGAGAGTTCGCGGATGCGGTCGGGAAAAAGGTCGATCAACCACTCGGGCTGGATGGTGCTGGCGAGGCGCACGAGGGGCATTTTCTGGTCGCTGCGCTCTTCGGCTTCGACGGCGATCAGGTAGGGCGCTTCGGTGACGGTGCTGGAGGGGGCGAGCAGGGCGGCTCCTCCGGCGGCCAACTGCAGTTCGGCGCCGGCGCGGCGTTTGGCGACCCGGTCGGGGAAGGCGGCGAGCACGGAGAGGAGGAGGGCGTCTTCGTCCTTGCGGGATTGGCGCGGCGGATCGACGATGCGGCGGATCTGGCGCAGCACCTGAGAGGTACGCGGTTCCCATGGGCTTTCCATGAGAGCGAGGAGGTCGCTGCGAGTGGCGTGGAGAGGGCGCGCGGGCAGGCGTTCGCCGGTGTTGAGGAGCGCGGCGATGGTGCAGCCATCCTCGGCCACTTGACGGCGGCGGGCTTCGACGATGAGGCGGGCGAGACGCGGATGGAGCGGGTAGCGGGCCATCTCGCGGCCGGTGGCACCGAACGCGCCGAGTTGGCGGAGCAAGTCTTCGGCGTGGGCGATGTGGGCGGCGGGCGGTGCGTCGAGCCACTCGACGGCGCTGAGGCCAGGGAGCGAAAGGGCTTGAAGGAGCAGGGCGGCGGGGGCGAGATCGGCGCGCGCGATTTCCGGCGTGTCCTGGGCGGGGCGGCGGACAAAATCTTCGAGGGGATAGAGGCGGATGGCGCGTCCGGGGCCGGTGCGTCCGGCGCGCCCGGCGCGTTGATTGGCGGAGGCCTGGCTGACGCGGGCGACGGAGAGAGTGGGCAGCCCGGACCAGGGCGAATGACCGGCCACTCGCGCGAGGCCGCTATCGATCACCACGCTGACGCCTTCGATGGTGATGGAGCTTTCGGCGACGTTGGTGGCGAGGATGATTTTGCGACGATCGCAGGGCGCGACGGCGAGGTCCTGCTCTTCCGGCGATTGATCGCCATGGAGGGGCAAGACGAGCAGGCCGGCACGCTGGGCGGCGGGGGAGCAGGCGGATTGCGCGCGGCGGATTTCCGCGGCGCCGGGCAGGAATACGAGGATGTGGCCGCGCGCTTCCTTGGCAAGGGCGCGCTCGACAGCGGCGGCGACCTGCTGCTCGAGCGGGGCGGCGGAGTGTGGGGTGTACTCGATTTCGAGGGGATACTGGCGGCCTTGGGAGCGCAGGACGACAGCGTCGCCGAGGTAAGCAGCGACGGGGGCGGCATCGAGCGTGGCGGACATCACAACGAGGCGGAGATCGGGACGGCTGGTGCGCTGGAGGCGGCGGAGGAGAGCGAGGGCGAGATCGCCTTCGAGATGGCGCTCGTGGAATTCATCGAGGACGACGGCGGCGGTGCGCTCGAGGCGCGGGTCAGAGAGGAGGCGGCGGGTGAGGACGCCTTCGGTGAGAAACCGCAGGCGCGTGGCAGGGCTGGAAACATCTTCGAAGCGGACCTGGTAGCCGACTGTGGCGCCGACGGGCTCGTTCCGTTCGGCGGATACGAAGCGGGCAGCGAGGCGGGCGGCGAGGCGGCGGGGTTCGAGGACCAGGACCTCGCGGGGATCGAGAGCCAGCAGGGCGGGCGGGACGCGGGTGGTTTTGCCGGCTCCGGGGGGCGCTTCGAGCACTAGGTTGGGCTCGCGCCGGAGATGCGCGAGGACCTCGGGAAGAAGGGAATCGATGGGCAGGGGCACGTGTTTTTATGGTGGCACATGGCGTTACACTAGCGGTTCCGTGGACTCATTCAGTTATATCCGGGGGGTCGAGCTGCCCCTGATCGAAAAGACGCTTTCGCAGGCGCTGGCCGATACTGCAGAGAAATTTCCGGAGCGCGAAGCGTTGATCGTATCGCAGCAGAATGTGCGGTACACGTGGGCGAAGCTGGACCGGGAGGCGACGCGCGTGGCGCGCGGCCTGGCGGGCCTCGGCCTCGGGCCGGGCGACCGCGCAGGCATCTGGGCGAGCAACTGCGCGGAGTGGGTGCTGCTGCAGTATGCCGCGGCGCGCGCGGGCGTGGTGCTGGTGAATGTGAATCCGGCGTACCGCTCGCATGAGCTGAGGTACGTACTGCACAAGTCGCGGATGCGGGCGCTGTTTCTGCGTGCGCGGGACGCGCGGGCCGACTACCGGGCGATACTGGCGGAATCGCGCAATGGAGATGCGCCGCCGCTGGAACACGTGGTCTGGCTGGGCGACGGATCGTGGCAGGAGATGCTCGACGGCGGGCGTGACTATGCGGCGGATGCGGCAGGACCGCACGACGTGGCGAACATCCAATACACCAGCGGCACCACGGGTTCGCCCAAGGGCGTGATGCTGTCGCACCACAACCTCCTGAACAACGGCATGGTGATGGGGCGGGGGCTGCATGCCACGGAGCGGGACCGCATCTGCGCGCCGGTGCCGCTGTATCACTGTTTCGGTTCGGTAATCGGGTCGATGGTGTCGGTGGTGTCGGGCGCGGCACTGATTCTGCCGAGCACGCAATTCGACGCGCTGGCGACGCTGGAGGCGGTGCACCGGGAGCGGGCCACAGCACTGTACGGTGTGCCGACGATGTTCATCGCGGAGCTGGGCCATGCGGAGTTTGGGCGTTTCGACTTGACGAGCCTGCGAACGGGCGTGATGGCGGGGGCGCCGTGCCCGATCGAAATCATGAAGCAGGTGGTGGAGCGGATGCACATTCCCGAGCTGACCATCATTTACGGGCAGACGGAGGCCTCGCCGGGGATCACCATGTCGAGCGCGGACGATCCTCTGGAGGTTCGGGTTACGACGGTGGGGAAGGTGCTGCCGAACACGGAGGTGCAGATCGTGGATCCGGAGACGCGGAACCGGCTGCCGTTGGGACAGACCGGCGAGCTGTGCGCGCGGGGCTACCTGGTGATGAAGGGGTATGATGGGGACCCGGTTGCCACGGCGGAGACTGTGGATGCGGAGGGCTGGCTGTACACCGGCGACCTGGCGGTGCTGCGTCCCGACGGCTATTTCAGTTTTAAGGGTCGGGCCAAGGATACGATTATCCGTGGCGGAGAAAATATTTATCCGCGCGAGGTGGAGGATTTTCTGCATACGCATCCGAAGATCGCGGATGTGTACGTGATTGGAATTCCCGACGCGAAGCTGGGGGAGACGGTATCGGCGTGGGTGCAGTTGCGGGAAGGGGAAGAAGCGACCGAGGAAGAGATCCGCGATTTCTGCCGCTCGAAGATCGCGTATTTCAAGGTGCCGCAATATGTGCGCTTCGTGGACGGGTTTCCGCAGACGGTGACGAAGAAGGTACAGAAGTTTCTGATGCGGGAGCAGGAGATTCGGGAACGGGGGCTGGAAAAGGTGGCTGGGCAGGAAACGGCGTGAAAGGCGGGGGTGGGGGTTGGGGATGGGGGGTTTGTGGCTCGCTTCGCTCGCCGGGGCCTGGACTGAACCCCAAAAGTGAGACACTCCGAATAGACGCACTTTGCATTGAATGGAGTGCGAAGAAATGGCGAAGAAGGCAAAGTGGCGTCGTCACACCGTGGAATTCAAGCGGCAGGCCGTTGAACGGATGAAAACCTGCCAAAACATTCATGAACTGGCTCGTGAGCTGAACATCGAGCGCAAGCTGCTCTACACCTGGAAGTATCAGTTCGAGGGACGGCCGGAGCCGCGGCATGCGAATCTGGGAATTGCCCCAGAAGACCGCAAAGAGCAAAAACACCGCGAGGAAATCGCCAGGCTGAAGGTGGCGCTGGCCGACAAAACCCTGGAAAACAGTTTTTTTCGAAGTGCCTTGCTCAAGATCAAGGCGGATCGCCATCTGACCATCGACAGCGGCGAAACAGCATCTACGACACCATCCAGTCGTGGGCGCAAGAGCAAGGCAAGCCAGCAGACGCCCAGCCCACGCTGAGCGTCGAACGGATGTGTCACTTGGCTGGTGTCAGTCGGGCCAGCTATTACCGACATTGGGAGGCGGCAGCGCCAGACGAAGCGGAAATGGCGGCGCGGGCATCCATCCAGGAGGTGGTCCTGAGGCACCGCCGCCGTTACGGCTACCGGCGCGTCACGGAGGATTTGCATCGCCAGGGGATGGTCATCAACCATAAACGAGTCTCGCGGATCATGCGCGAAGACAACCTGCTGGCTATTCGCTACCGCAAGTACATTCTGACGACGGATTCGAAACATGACTGCCAGGTGTATCTGAACCTTGCGGCGCGCATGACGGTGACCGCCATCAACCAGCTATGGGTGGCGGACATCACATATATTCGTCTGCGGACCGAGTTCGTTTTTTTGGCGGTGGTGATCGACCGGTACTCGCGCAAGGCCATTGGTTGGGCCTTGGATCGAAGCTTGACGGCCAGGGTGGCGGTGAGGGCGCTACAACAGGCCATCGGCCAGCGTCAGCCACCACCGGGAGTGGTGCATCACTCCGATCAGGGAACTCAGTATGCGAGCGCCGAATACGCTGAAGTGCTGAAAGCCAGCCAAATGGTCCCGAGCATGAGCCGTCCGGCCAATCCCTACGACAACGCGGCTTGTGAGAGTTTTATGAAGACCTTGAAACAGGAGGAAATCTACTGCAATCAGTATGCGGATTTCGACCAGCTTTCCGAACATCTGGAAGAGTTTCTGGGAGCGTACTACAATCGCCTGCGGCTGCATTCGGCATTGGGATACCGTACGCCGGAGGAATTTGAACGCGAGGCAGCGGCGGCGCCTGCACTGCCTGGCGAATTGCACGATGCGGCTGTCATAAAGTTCTTCTCGCCCCCCATCATTGCGGTGGGACATGACGGGGGTAAACCAATCGAAAGGAAGTGGCGCGAAGGCGAAAGTTGCCCATAACCGGGAAACGCTCCGCACGACCGGACCGGTAAGTCCGGGTGATTTCTTAATCGCTCAGGAGGGTTTGCAACGATCCCTTCCCCGCCACCATCTTCTAGCAGCTTCACATCATACTGAGCGCTCAGTATGCGTTTTCAAGGCATGGCGGAATCTATCGGTCCGATGTGGTTCAGAACGAAAACCAAATCCCGGGGCGGAGCCGACCGCCTCCCGCTGGTCGGCCCCGGGCCCAGGCAAAAGAACGCGTCGGGAGGACCACGCCCTTCTCATCGTCCGCGATGAGTTCCGCACCGGCTATTCCTTGATCGGGTTGCTCGCCAGCATTGCCCGTCTCCGCTTCCCCGGCAATGCCAGAATAACTCTGGACGGCAGGTGGAGAATCGGATTATCATCGAACTGCAACTGCGTCTTTTCCCTCGTGTCTCACCGAAGGGGTTCACCCCAGGCCGGAGAGTTCAGTTGCGGGGCAGAGTGTTGATGTACGCCTGCCATTGGGTCTTCAATTGGGCCTTGGCGAGGGCAATCATGGCGTGGCGGAGTTCGGCGGTTTGCTCTTCGCCTTTGACCTGCGCTTCGGCGAGCGCGGTCATTACCTGTTCGAGGCGGCTGATTTGGCTGGTGTGTTGGGCGAGCTGGTCTTTGGCGTTCACGGGGCCTTTCTTTGAGTGTAGTTCACCGTAGTGGGACTACGGCGAGGGGGCGGACGGGGGCTCCGGTGGCGCCTTGGATTTTCAGGGGGGCGGCGATGAAGGTGAACACGTATTCGCGGTTGGCGGCGAGTTCTTCAAGGTTCAGGCATTCGATGATGTGAATTCCGCTTTCCACCAGCAGGTGGACGTGAACGGGCATGGCGGGGTCGGGGACCTTCTCGAAGGCAACGGTGTCGCTGCCGGCGGCGAAGATGCCTTGGGCGCTGAGCCAGCGGGCGCCGGAAAGTGCGGGACCGGGGCCGTGGACTTCGGAGATAAACTTGGCGGGGTCGTGGAAGAAGGCGGCCCAGCCGGTGCGGAGGAGGACGACGTCGCCGGGCTGCACCTGGACCTTCTGGCGATGGGCCGCGTCTTCCAGATGGCTCGGGGTGATTTCGTAGTCGGCCGGAAGCGGACCCTCGGGCGCCAGATCGAACAGAACGCCGCGGCGGTAAATGGGCGGGATGGTGTCGATGGAGTATTTGCGGAGACCGCCGGCGTAGGACTGCTCTTCGGCCGCGGTCACGCCGCCGTACAATTTGCCGCCGCAGGAGAAGTGGCAGAGCGCATCGATGTGGGTGCCCACGTGGCTGCCGAGGGCGATGGCGTCGGAGGCGGAACTGTTGCCGGCGGGGCCGAGATACTCACCGTGCTGCTTGACCAGGCTGAAAAGGAAGGGGGGATGCGAAGGGTGGTGGGGCATCCCCACGAAGTAAGGTTGGGCGAGATCGTAGAGCTTCATCAGAACTGATAGGTTAGCGTGAACTCGGCGACGCGCGGCAGGAAAAACATACTGTTCATCACGCCGAATGTGGTGGTGTTGATGTTCTGATCGCCCGACCAGAAAGTGGCATGGTTCAAGACGTTGAAGGCGGACATGCGGAGCTCCAGCTTGTTGCGGTCGTTGATGGGGATCTTCTTGATGAGGTTGGCGTCCATGCCGAAGGTCCAGGGACCGCTGAACATGCGGCGCTGGAGGGCGCCGAGGCCGCCCGCGCCGGGATTGAAGAAGGCTTCGCCGCTGAAAGTGGGATCGCCGGCGGCGGCCACGCCGGAGCCGTCGGTATTGATGGCGCCGGGAGCGATCATCATAGGGCCGTTGCCGGTCATCTGGTACTTGACTACGTTGAGAAGCGCTACGCCCTGCAGGTTGGTGTCGGCGGTGTTGTAGTAGGAGCGGGCGGCGCGGTTCAGGGTTCCGTAGCCGGAGAGGATGGAGAAGGGCGCGCCGGATTGCCAGGTCATGTCGCTGGCGACGGTCCAGCCGCCGATGACGCGATTCAGGCGGCGGACATCCAGGCGGTGGCCTTTGCCGAAGGGCAGATCGTAGAATCCCGAAGCCTTGATCATGTGAGTGAGATCGAAATTGGCGCGCGAGCGTTCGATTTTGGTGTTGTTGATGTCCAGGAAATTCTGGAAGCGGGTCTGCGCATCGCCGTCGGCGTCGCTGAGGACCTTCGAGAAGGTGTAGTTAGCTTGAAAGCTGAGGCCGGAGCGCATGCGGTGGCGGGCTTCGAGCTGGAGGGAATTGTAGCTGGAGCTGGAGTAGTTGGTGAGCATGTCGCCGGCCAGGGCCACGGGGTTGGCGAAGAAGGGGACGGAGTTGTTGGGGTTGTAGCCGTTCTCCTGGTAGACGGCGGCGAGCTCCCCGGCCTGGCCGGTTTCGATGAGGTTGCGGACGTCGGAATCGGTCAGCGCGCCGCCGGCGAATAGCTTGGGAAAGACGGTGAGCGGCTGGCTTCCGGAAATGGTGGCGTTGTAGGCGGGATTGAAGGTGCCGTTCTTGGCGAGGGCCAGGAAACCGTTGCTCTGGGCTTTCTTGAAATCGGTCAGGAAGCCGCCTGCGTTGATGTTGACCTGGTTGAAATCGAAGGCGCGGAGCTGGGCGACGGAGTGGTTGCCTACATAGCGCGCTACAACGACGGTGCCTTTGACGTCCTGTTCGATGCCGATAGAGTACTGCTGCACGTAGGGTTTGCGGAGATTGGGATCGACGCTGCCGATGACGGAGAAGGGGTTGGTGGCGTAGTTGGTGGCTTCGTCGATGGGGATCTGGTAGGCGGGTAGGGAGACGCCGGGCAGGCCATGGGAGACGCGGCCGGAGAGACCGGAATCGGCGCCGAAGCCCTGCAGGCCGCCGTTGGCTTCGAGCATATTTTCGGCGGAGATGATGGTGGCGTCGTTGACGTAGAAGATGGAATAGCCGCCGCGCACGGCGGTCTTGCCGTTGCCGAAAACGTCCCAGGCGACTCCCAGGTTGGGGGCGAAGTCCCTGGTATCGCGGTGGTACCAGGGGCGGCCGGCGCCGGAGCCGATGAAGTCCAGGGTGGCGTTGGAGAGCAGGGTCTGCGGCAGGCTGCCGTTTTGAATGGCCGGACCGATCTCGAGACCGTCCCGTTCATCGACAACGCCCGGCAGGGTGTAGCGCACTCCGGCGGTCACCGTGAGACGCGGCAGGACGCGCCATTTATCGGTGATATACCAGGCATAATCGCCCATGCGGAAGTGGCGCAGGAAGGGCGCGCCGGGGACGAAGCCGGAGGTGCGGCTGGTGACGTTGAGGGTCTGGCTGTCGCTATCGAGATAGCCGCCCAGCGTGGCCAGGAGGGCGTTGGCGTTCGGCAGGTCCACGTTGGTGTTGATGCCGGAGAGATCGCGGGAGGTGAGGCCGGGCTCGCCGGTCCCCATGGCGAGACCGTAGACGGGCACAACGCCGGAGTCGTCATAGGAGCGGATGAAGACCTTCTGGCCGTGGAAGCCGAACTGGATGTAATGGCTGGCCGCGCTGGTAAGAGGCATCGTCGCTGATCATGTAGGTGTTGGTGTTGCGGCCCTGCGGCATGAATTCGTTCACCGGATCGCTGAAGGCCATTCCGGTAATGAGGGCGCTGCCGAAGGTCTGCGAGGTATCGAAAGCGATGGTGCTGAGATTGAAGCCGGCGCGGACTTCATTGGTGAGGCGCGCGGTGGGCGTCAAGCGCCAGGAGAGCGGCCAGCAACTTGGCATTGGTCGGGTTGGTGGCCTTGGGGATCGGCGAAGTAATCGTTCTCGATATCGGGGCGGTCGGAGTTGTCGCGGTTCCAGGAAAACGATCCGCTGACCGCGTGCCGGGTGGTGATGTTGTAGTCGATCTTGCCGGTGACGTTGTCGCGGGTTTCGTTATCGCGCTGGTTGAAGCGGTAGCCGCCGGTGTTCAGGCCGTCGCCCACTTCGTTGTTGTTGATGAACTGCGGGCCGGGGACCTGGGCGAGGAGGGCGGCCATGGCGGGGTCGATGGAGATATTGCGCAGGGTCAGGAGATTCTGGCTGACAGTCTGGCCGCCGCGATTCGCGTAGGTGAAGATGCCGGCGCGGCCGGGGCCGTCAGGATGACGTCATTCTGAGCGATTTGCTGGTGGGTGCGGACGGCCTCGTAGGTGCCGTAGAAGAACAGCTTGTCCTTCCTGATGGGTCCGCCGATGGAGGCGCCCATCTGGTTCTGGTTGAGGAACGGCAGCGGGACGCCGGCCTGGTTGTTGAACCAGTCGTTGGCGGAAAAGGCGTTGTTGCGGTTGCTACCAGAAGGCTTCGCCGTGAAACTGGTTGGTGCCGGAGGGAGTGGAGAAGGCCAGTTCGGTGGCGCCGCCGCTGAGGGCGCCGAGTTGCCGTTGGCTGTCACAAGCGTCATCTGGCGGACCTGGCTCATCAGCAGCTTATTGGGGGAGTAATCGAGCGCGTTGTCGCGAATGTAATTGTCCTGGATGTTGATACCGTCGAGGGTCATGTCCGAGTAAGAGGTGCGGAGGCCGTTGATGACGGTGTTGGAATTGCCGTTATAGACGACGCCCGGCTGGAACTGGATGAGGCCGAGGGGGTCGCGATCGAGCAGGGGGAGGTTCTTGACGTCCTCCATGCTGATGGTCTGGGTGACTTCCGCATTGGTGGTTTCGACGCCCTGGACTTCGGCGCTGACGTCGACGGTTTGGGTTACGGAGGCGAGCGCGAGCTTGATTTCGGGTACGGAGGTTTCGCGGGCCGGGTCGACGGAAAGGTTGTGGAGGGTGGTTTTGACGAATCCCTGGGCCTCTACGGTAAGGTCGAAGTAGCCGGGCCGGACGCCGATCAGGTGATAGGTACCGTCGGGCGCGGTTTTGGTGGTGAGGAGGGGCTTTTTGCCGCCGGCCAGGAGTAGATCGACTGCCGCATTCGGAACCGAGGCTCCGGAAGCATCGACGACGGCGCCGGAAATTCGCCCATCGATCTGGGCGAGCAGGGAGAGTGGCGCAAGGAAAGAGAGAAGTATGGACCCACAGACAAAGCGCATGTTTTTATTGAACCCTAAAAGCCCGGAGAAGTCTTGGACGGAGGAAGGCGGGAAGAGTCGCGTGGCGGGAAAAATAAAACGGCGGCGGGAGTTTGAGGCTCCCGCCGCCAAGGTTGGTGACGATGATTCCGGTTTGGGGAATCTCTAGTTGGTGATCTTAATGGTCAGGGGCACGGTGCCCTTGAAACCGCCATCATCGACGACATTGACGTTGACGACGTAGGTTCCGGTGGTGGACGGAGCGGTTCCGGTGATCGTGCCGTCGGTTTCGAGGGACAGGCCGGCAGGCATTTGCGCGGAGTCGGCAGCGGTGAACTGCTGGCCGGAGCCGGTGCCGCCGGTTACCGTGAAGGGGCTGGCGATGGCGGTATCGATCACAGTGGACTTGACGATATCGACCTCGGTAGCGGTGACCGTCAACTTGGCCACGATCCAGAGGTTTACACCAGTGGGCTGGCTGGTCACGCCATTGGCGGTGACGATAATGGGAAGTTTGACGGCGGTGGCGCCAACGGTGACTGCGCCGGCGGAGGCGTCGAGATAGCTGGCGTCCGCGGCGGGGAGTTTGACATTGAGTTGATACAACCCCGCTACGGATCCGGTTACCCAACCGGCGAAATCGACTTCCGCCTGAACGCTGCCGACCATGACGGTGGGAACGTTGGGCGAATCGGCTTTCACGCACGGTTGCATGGTGTTTGCTGGATACAGCGACTGTTGGAGCACGAGGCCGTCATCCGAAGTGAGCGGAGTGAATCCGGCGACCTGGTTGCCTGCGGCAGTATTTACGGCAGCAAAGTAGGTTCCGGGGGCTATGCAGGTGGCGGAGTAACCGCTGCCGCTGGCATCGCTATCGGGCACCCCGAGGCCGGTGATGTAGAGAAGAACGGTATCGGAGGTTCCGCCGGCGAGTTGCACTCCGGCGGCATTGGTCTGGCCGACCAGGCTGTAGTCCTGGCCGAGCAAGGCCGCGGCGTCGCCCTGGCCGGTTCCCCCCATGGCGAAAATACCGGGGTTGGTTGGGGCAACGGTAACGCTGAACGGGGCGCTGCTGAGCATGGTGCTGCCGGAGTTGTAGCCGAAATTGATTACGATATCCACGGTGTTGCCGAAGTAGTCCTTGACAGCTTCGGGAACCAGCAGGTTGATCTGGCTGTTGGTGGCGAACAGCAGCGGAGCGTTGGCGATAGGTGTGGGCGAAGAGCCGTGGGTCTGGAACGTAACGGTCAGCTTACGCTGGCTGGCTCCGGAGGCATCCGGGCTGAGCCAGTTCTGATAGCCGAGAACGTTAGGATCGATGCTGCCGTACAAGATGGGATTCGCGTCGACACATCCGGTCGCGTTGGAGATGCAGAAGTTGGTTCCGAAGACGCTGATGATGTCGTAGGGAGCCACCGGGGTCAGGAGCGGGGGCGCCGCCTGCATGTACGAGGAGGCGCTGGTAACCGCCTGGACGATCGGGTTGATTCCGATCGCGATGACCTTCTGCGACGTGGGAGCGTAGCAGGGAGCGCCCACTCCGGGGTTGCAGACACCGATGGTGAGCGAGCCGCCGGCGCCGGAGAACGGCAGGAACGGATCGGCTGTAGCAGGCACATGGATTTGCAGAGCGATGGTCGTATCGTTCACCACGGTGGGCGTGATATTGCCGTCGGGTACCAGAGACGGGCCGCTGACGACGCCCACGGTGGTGTTCAGCGTGGAATCGACGCTGTTCACAAAGCCGGTGCCGGTGAGGATGACAGTGAAAGAGGCTCCACTGGAAGCAGTCGGCAGGGCTGCCGGCGAGACGAGGTTGATGGTTGCCGCCGGAGACACAACCAGAATCTGAATGGTAATAATTTTGGATCCGCCGCCGCCCGCGTCCCAACTAAAGGTCACGGTGCCGGACAGGGTATCGCCGGGTGCTGCCGCGCTGAAGGGCGCCTGCAGGAAGGTAACTGGCACCGAGGGGCCGAAACTGTAGGCCAGCCCGCTGTCGGATGCCACCTGGGGAACCAGGTTTTTGGCCGTGGCAGCCGTCTCGATGGTATACGGGATGGGGGCATCGCTGGTGGAAATGGGGGTCAGCGAGAGCGTGGGGAGGGGTGTTCCCAAAATCCACTGCAGCTTCTGCGGGGTGGGTTCGGCAATCACAATGGTTTGCGATGCGCTCTTCACCTGCAAGGTGACCGCGACGATGGAGTCGAGGTAGCCGGACACCTTGAGGTGGACGCTGGCGCTGTAAGTGCCCAAGGCCAGGGTTTCGGCGCCGGGGCTCGGCTTGAACGCGAACGCGGTCGATCCCGATATGGTGCCGCTGGTAGCAGTAGTGGTCAGCCACAACGGAAGGGTGCTGGTATCTACCAGGAAGAAGGTGCCGTTGGTTCCGGTGAGGGTGGAATTGGCCGAGGTATAGGTGCCACTTCCTTTGGCGTAGGAAAGAGAGACGGCAGTTGCGGTGATGGGCGCGGAGCCGCCAACCTGAATGGTGACGGGCAGAACCTTGTCGACCGCGGGCGGATTCTGGAGATGCACTCCGATGACCGTGTTACCCACGGGCAGGTGGCCGCAGGTGCTATCGGTGGTGATGGCTAACTGCGCCGCGGTGGAGCCGGCACTGGCGCCGGTCTGGCTCACGGAAAGATAAGGATACAGACTGGTAATGCCATAACTTACGGAGGTGGTATCGACATTGAAGGGAGTGCCGTAGTTGGCTGGAGAAGTAACCTTCACGTTGGCCGTCGAGATGTTGGAGTAAGTGGTGCCGCTCTTGGTGCAGGTAATGGTGACCGCGGAGGGAGAAAGGGCCAGGGCGGATCCACTGTTGGTGACGTGCAGAGTGGCGGTGATGGGGAGCGCCTGTCCACCCGAGGGGCTGGTAGGGGTAAACGTAATGACAACCGTTGCGCCATCGACCATCCCCTTGCAGCCTGCCGCTCCATGAACGGTCCAGTTGGTGGCGTTCGAAGTCGAGCCGACCGAGTTGGAGCCGACCGCCGCAACGACTACCGTTGCAGCCGCGGAGGATGACGTGACTGTGTATGCAGTGGTGCCGGTGTACAGCGTGAGGCCGATGGTGCTCGCGGCGGGGCCGAGGACGGTATCGCAAGCCACGGTGATTCCTGAGGCTTGCGCCGAGGCCAGGGTCGGGACCGTGAGAGAAATGGTTGCCGTCACCGTAAGGTTGCTGCCGCTGCCGGTGGCGTTGGTGGGTGTGAAGGTGATGGTTACCGATTGACCGTTGGTAGCGCCTCCGCACCCGCCGACTACATTGAAGCTGAAATTGGTGTAGGCGCTGGTGGAGGTGATGGTCTGGGCCACGGGCATGACGACAATGCCCGAGGGGCTCGCCGTGGGCGTGACGCTATAGCTGTTGGCGGATTTCAGTTTAATCCCGACTAACTGCGCGGTGCCGGGGCCGGCAACCATGTCGCAGGAGAGCGCAATGGTGGTGGCGTTGCTCACCAGCGCCGGGCCGGTGACGGTGATTGTTGCATTGACGGAGAGCGCCGTGCCGGTATTGGGAGTGAAAGTAAGAGTGACCTGTTGCCCGTTGGTGGCGTTGGCACACCCGGCGGCCACGCTGAAACTGAAGTTTACAGCATTGGTGGTGGAGGCCACCGTTGCCGCCGACGGAGCATTCGCCATGGCGGTGGCGCCGGCGGTGATGGAGGGCGTAACCGTGAGACTGCCGGTTGCGGCCAGCTTGATTCCTACCAGCGTGGGGACCGCGCCAGTGACCGTATCGCATGAAAGCGTGATTGCGGAGGTTGGACCTACCAGAGTCGCCGCTTGCACTGCGCCCGTGCAGATGGCCAGCGCGAGCACTGCGAGGAGGACCTTAAAGAAGTGAGTTCGAATGGTACGCATATTCCTTTCCTTGGTTACCCGCGCTTTTGCTTGGGCACAATCTTCATATCGGCAGAGCGGCGATTCCAGAACAGGATACGGGCGGGGTAAGGTCGAATTGGACCTTTCGTACTAAGGACATGATCGGTGCGCGTAGGGAAGGGGAGGGCTTACGGTTGGACTCGTGTCAAAGAAAGGGTGGTTGACAGACGGCCAAAAACGGCCGTCTGTCAACTTGGGAGCAGCTACTGGACCGTCGCGACCGTGAGGGTGAAGGTGGCGCTACCGGTCAGCGGTGCGGCGGTCGAATCGGTAGCCATCACGGTGACGGTATACGCGCCGGCAGCGAGCGCGGATGGAGTCCCCGAGATGGACCCGGTGGCCGCATCGAGTGTGATACCGGGTGGTAACGAGCCGTCGGACAGGACGAACCGGTAGGGCGCTGTCCCTTCCCCGGCGGCGACCGCGCTGCCGGCGGCAGGCCAGGCGGCTCCTGCTACGCCCCGTAAGGTGGCGGGAGCGGTGACTTTGAGCCGGGGAGCCACCCGGATGGTGATTCCGGTTTGGCTGGCGACGCCACGGGAGGTTATGACAACGGGCAAATCCACAGCCGCAGCGAGTGGGCCGGCGAGGGTGTCGCCCGATGCCAGGGTGAAGGGACCGGCCGAGCCGGGGAGCCTCACGTTGACCTGGTATAGCCCTGCAACCGAATCCGCGACCCATCCGGCATAGGTCACGGTGGCGGGTTGCCCGCCTACAGTGACGGTGGGAAGTGCCGCCGCCGACCGCAGGCAGGGAGCCAGACGGCCCGCGTCGAGGGCCGCGCTGGCAATTAAGGCGCCATCCAGCGTGGTGGCAGAACTGGAGGTCAAGGTATTCAGAGAGGTCAGAAAACTGGCCGTCGAGGCACAGTCGGTGGGCCAGAGGCCGGCGCCGGAGACGGCGTTATCGGCGGTTCCATCGGGCGAGCCGAGGCCGGTACCGAAAATCTGGACCGAATCGGAATCGGCCGCAACCTGCCGCATAGCGGCCTCGTTGCCGGTGCCGATAAGGTTATCATCCAGGCCCAGAATGGCGCCCGCGCCCTGGCCGTCGGCACTCATCCCAAAGATGCCAGGATCGGAGGCAGCGATGGCGAGGGCGAACGGCGCCGAGGACGAGCCCCCAAAGTTCACGACCACGTCCAAGGTTTTGCCCAGGAATGGGGATACCGCCGAGGGAACCAGAAGGTTGATCTGGCCGTCGGTGGCAAACAAGAGGGGCGCGCTGGCGACCGGTACCGGAGGCGTGGCGTGGGTCTGGAAGAGGACCGAGACCAGGCGGCGGTCCTGCCCGGCCGGATCCGGGCTGAGCGAGAAGGGGTAGCGTAGCGTTGCGGGGTCGAGCGAGCCGTACAGAATCGACCTGCCGCATCCGGTGCCGCCGGCGGTGCAGAAGTTGAATCCGAACACGCTGATCATGTCGTAGGGAGCCACAGAGGGAACGTTGGGTGGCGCCACTTGCAGGTACGCAGAGGCGCTGGTGACCGATTGGATCACGGGCTTGGCGCCGAGCGTGAGAGTAGCCGTGCCGGTGGGAACAGTGCATGCAGCGCCCAGTGGGTTGCAGACACCCAAGGTAATGGTTCCGCCCTGGCCGGCAGGGTCGAAAGGCAGGAGCGAATCCGGCAGAGCCGGCACGGTCAGGGTCACGATGATGTTCGAAGCATTGACCACCAGAGAGGCGAGATTGGCATCCACCACGAGCGCTCCGCCGGACACCACGCCGACAGTGGTGCGCAGCGCTGGGTCGGTGCCGGCAATGAATCCCGAACCGGCGAGTGCCACTGTAAAGACCTGCCCGGGGGCGGCGGTCGGCACGCTGGGCGGGCTCACCGTGAGCACGGTGGCGGCGGCGGACTGCACCGAGAGGTTAATGGTGACGACCGTGGTAACAGCCGGGTTGCCCCAGGTGATGGAGACGGTTCCGGTAACGACGGTACCCGGTTGCGCGGCGGACAGGACGTTCTGATCGAAGGTGACCGGGATCGGCGTATCGTAACTATAAGCGAGGCCCTTCAGGTAGCTGCTGCCGATGCTGGGGGAGAGGGGGCCGGCGGTGGCGATGGAATACGAGATCGGCGCCCCGCTGGAAGCCAGGGTGATGTAGGGAATGGGCAGGGCCTGCCCCACCGTCCAGGAGAGGTTCCGCGTGGTTCCCTCGACCACCATCAGGGTGGGAGGCGGATTGGTGACGCTCAACCGGAAGGGCAGCGCCAGATCGGCGGAACCGGATACCAGCAGGTGCGCCGTGGCGTTATACGTGCCTTGGGCAATGGCGTCGGCGACACTGGTGGTGGTGAAGTGGAGGCTGGCCGGAACCGTTCCGGTGACAAAGTCCACCGAGAGCCATGGCGGCAGGCTGGCGGTATCCACGGTGAAGGAAGGCGTCGCGCCGCCGGACGCGCTCAGGGCCACGTCCACGGAGGCGGGCGCCGCCGAGCCCTTGGTATAGGAGAGCGCGGGCGCAGGCGGAGTAGCCGTAAGGGGCGTTTGGCCGAGGACCTGGAGAGTCACCGGGATCAAGGCATCGGGGGCAGGCAGGTTGCGCAGGTGCAGCGACGCGGTGGCGCTGCCTCCCGCCACCAGATTGCCACAGGGACTGGCCGCCGATACGAGCAGAGGTATGCCGGTCGCGCCGGCGATGCCGCTGGCCGCTCCAACTGCGAGCCAGGCGGGAACCTGCGAAGCATCCAGGGAAAAGGGAGTGCCTCCTGCCGCCGCGGAAGTGACGGTGATGGTTTGCGATGGTCCCGGTGTATAAGTCACCGGACTCCCCGCGCGGCGGACGCAGGTGACAGTAACCGGCGCGGCCACCAGGGCGGACGCCGTAGCCGTCAAGCCCGTGGTCACGGTCACCTGGGCATCGGGAACCCCGCTGCTATAGAAACGAATGGTGGCCGAGCCGGTGCTGGCTCCGGCGCATCCGGGGGCCATGTTGACGCTGTAGGTAAGCCCTTGAGACTGGCTGGCCGCATTCAGAACCGTGGATGCCGGCGGCGTGACGACCAGCTCGCCATTGGACGCGGATACCGAGACAGAAAGCGTGTTGGTGGTCAGGGTGGCGACGGGTTTGACGACGATTGTCCCTGGGGTGCCGGGGCCGGTTGCGGTGTTGCAGGTTAGCGCGACACTGGCCGGTGAAACGGTCAGTACATTCGCTGCCGGAGCGGTACCGGCACAGAGAGCGGCCACCAGCGCCGCGCGGATTGTGAGTTTCATAGGCGCTGTAGACCTTTATCGGCGGGTTTTGAAATGTTCGTTAGTGGCTTTCACCTTAGATCCGCTGGGAAAGGGCCCGCGGTACCCTGGAGGTTACCTCCTATGAAACTGCGCGATATCGCTGCGGCGTTGGGATGCCGCCTGGAAGGCGACCCGGAATTGGAAATCTCGGGCGTGCTGGGCATGGAGCATGCCCAAGCGGGACACCTGACGTTCCTGGCGAACCCCAAGTATGCCCCCAAGGTGAAGCACACCAGGGCGTCGGCCATCCTGGTCTCGGAGCCGCTGCCGTCTCCCTCGCCGGCCTGCCTGATTTCTGCAAACCCATACCTGGACTTCGCCCGGGCGCTGGCGCTGTTCTATCAGCCGCCGCGGCCAGCGCCGGGCATTCATCCGCTGGCCTCGATCGCCGCCACCGCCAGGGTGGGCGAGAACTGCTCGATCGGACCGTTCGCGGTGCTGGGCGAGCAGGTGCGGGTAGGGCGCAATGCGGTCATCCATCCTCACGTGGTGATCTACGAAGGTGTCGAGATCGGTGACGATTTTTTGGCGCATTCGCACGCCGCCGTGCGCGAATTTTGCCGCATCGGCAATCGCGTCACGTTGCAAAATGGAGTGGTCGTGGGCGGCGATGGTTTTGGTTTTGCCAAGCGCGCCGACGGCAGCCACTTCAAAATCGTACAGAGCGGGGTGACGGTGCTGGAAGACGACGTGGAGGTCCAGAGCCTTACCAGCGTGGACCGCGCCACGGTGGGGGAGACGCGGGTGCGCCGCGGCGCCAAGATCGACAGCCTGGTGCAAATCGGCCATGCCTGCACCGTGGGGGAGGACAATATCATCTGCGCCCAGACAGGCCTGGCGGGCAGCACGGTACTGGAACGGAACGTGCTATTGGCGGGGCAGGTGGGCTCTTCGGGACACCTGACGGTGCACGAAGGCGCCATAGTGTATGCGCAAAGCGGGATTGGCGGCGACGTGGCGCCGAACACGCGGATTTCGGGATCGCCCGCCTTCGCCGCGGGCGATTGGCTGCGCGCGATTACGGTGTATCCCAAGCTGCCGGAAATACTCAAAACCGTGCGAGAGTTGAAGAAGAAAGTGGAAGAACTGGAAAAGAAATGAGCGCTCAAACGCCTCCCCGCGGCACCCGCAGGCCGGTTGCCTACCTGAACGAACAGTTTTTGAACAGTGCCGATGCGCGGGCCTTGCGCATCCTGGCCGAATACCTGGAACCGCTGGCGCATTTCCGGCGGGAGAAGATCCGCGATACGGTGGTCTTCTTCGGATCGGCGCGTACCGTCGAAGACGGCCCGTTGGGCAAATACTACGGCGACGCGCGCACGCTGGCGCGGATGCTGACGGAGTGGTCGGATACGCTGACCAATTCGGCGCGGCGCTTTGTGATCTGCTCCGGCGGTGGGCCGGGGATTATGGAGGCGGCCAATCGCGGGGCGGCGGATGCGCACGGCAAGACCATCGGGCTGAATATCGGGCTGCCTTTCGAGCAGTTCCCAAACCCTTACATTACGCCGGAGCTGAGCTTCGAATTCCATTACTTTTTCATGCGTAAGTTCTGGTTCGCGTATATGGCCAAGGCGCTGGTGGTGTTTCCGGGCGGATTCGGAACCATGGACGAACTGATGGAGATTCTGACGCTGACCCAGACCCAGAAACTGGCGAAGAAGATGACCATCGTGCTGTACGGCTCGAGTTATTGGAACGAGATCATCAATTTCCAGGCGCTGGTGAAACACGGGGTAATTTCCGCCGGCGACCTGAACCTGTTTCAGTTCGCGGACGATCCGGAAGCGGCTTTCGCGATCCTCAAGGAAGGGCTTATGACCTACGCCATGCAGCCGGAGACACAGGAAACGCCGGCGCTGGCGAACTCGCGGAACCCACAGAAGCCGGGCGGCGTGTAGTGCAGTTCCATCGTCAGGTGGGTGACGGGATCGAGATGCGGCAGTTCGAACTGTCCGATACCGCGGCGGTATACGCGGCGGTCGAGCGCAATCGGCTGTATCTGCGCGAGTGGCTGCCGTGGGTGGACCACACGCGCGGGGCGGACCAGGTACGCGATTTCATTGTGCGCTCGCTGGCCCAGTTCCATGCCAACGAGGGGCCGAATGCGGGAATCTGGATCGATGGCGGGTTCGCGGGCTCGATCGGGTGCCACCGGATCGACTGGGCCAACCGCTCGTGCAGCATCGGATACTGGATCGAATCCGCCTGGCAGCGGCGCGGCGCGATCACCCGCTGCTGCGAGGCGCTGCTGCAGTATCTGTTCGGGGAAATGGGCCTGCACCGGGTGGTGATTCAGTGCGGGGTGGGCAATACGCGGAGTTGCGCGGTCCCGCAGCGGCTGGGATTCACGCGGGAAGGCGTGGCGCGGGAGGCCGAATGGGTCAACGACCGGTGGGTGGACCTGGTGGTGTGGTCGATGCTGGCGGCGAACTGGGGGTTAGGGGTGGGGGTTGGGGGTGGGGAATAGTGCTCGCTTCGCTCGCGGGGCCGGGGGTGGGATTTTGGTACGATTGAAATACCGCGCCCTTCTGGAGTTCTTGTGTCTCTCCGTTTCCTTTTCTTAGCTCTTTGTCTGTTTGGGGCCACGGCGTTTGGGGCCGAGGCGGATGCTTTGGCTATTGATGCCAATATACAGGCGCGGCATTTGCCTTATGGGACGATTCTGGATCCGATCCTGTCTCCCGACCTTTCGGAGGTCACCGATTACACGCGCTGCGGGGATTCCGCCGTTTGGACGGGACATTACCTGGCGGCGGAAGCTTTCCGCTATAAAGTTACCGGCTCGGGTGACGCCATGAACAACATCAACAATGCCATCGGCGCGATCTATGACCTGATCAACGTGACCGGCGGGAATGTGCTGTCGCGCTGCGCGCTGCCGGCGGATTCGCCGTATGCGGCGAGCATTGCCAGTCAGGAATCGGCCAACGGGATTTACAACGGCTCCGTGTACGGCGCGCCATGGATCTGGGTGGGTAACACGTCGCGCGACCAGTACGTGGCGGTATTTTTCGGTTTGACCGTGACTTACGACATGGTTAGCGACCAGACAGTGCGCAACTGGTGCTCGTACCTGATGACGCGGCTGCTCCAGAACCTGCTGAACAACGCCTGGACCGTGGTATTGCCGGACGGCAGTGTACCCACCACGTTTCTGATCCGTCCGGATCAGCAACTGGCGCTGCTGTTGATGGGCAAGCATGTGAACGGCGGCGCTTTCGAGCACAAATACTCGGCGCTGTCGGATGCGATATCTCCCACGGTGCCGGTTCCGATCGGCGTGGATTGCGCGGACCAGACCAGCTCTTACTTCAAGTTCAACCTGGATTACCTGGCGATGTACGCGCTCAAGAAGATGGGCAGCGGGTATTCCTCCTTCTGGTACGGGCTGGCTTATGACGAACTGCGCGCCACCACGTCGGGCCACCAGAATGCGCAGTTCAACATGATGGACCGCGCCGTCAACGGGGCGAACGCGCAGCGTGACGCGCAGACGCAGTCGCTGCTGGACGCGTGGCTGTTACGGCCGCGGACGGATGTGTATCGCGATTTCAGCGGACAGTTCGCTTCCTGCGGCGGCAACGAGGCTTGCGACCCGCTGCCGGTGGAAGACCGCGTGACGACGGACTTTCTGTGGCAGCGCGACCCGTTTGCGCTTTCCGGGGGAGGGCAAGGGACCATCGAAACGGCCGGCATCGATTACCTGTTGCCGTATTGGATGGGCCGGTATTACGGAACGATTACGGAGTGACGGCGTCACTTGTCTTCTACCTTGCGCAGCACTTCGGCGAGTTGCGCCAGGGTAAAAGGCTTCTGTAAGTAAGACGTGTCCGAATCCGGAGTGTGTTTGCCGCTGAGCACCCGGTCGGAGTAGCCCGACATAAAGATGGTTTTCACTTTGGGATGGAGGCGGCGAAACTGGTCGGCCAGTTCGCGGCCGTTCATGCCGGGCATAATCACGTCGGTGAGCAGGTACGGAATGAAGCGGCCCTGCCCGCGGGCCATGGCCAGGGCCTCGGAGCCGCTGGCGGCGGCGAGCGTCTGGTATCCCAGTTCCTCCAACATGCGGCAGGTGAGGGCGCGGACGTCCTCGCGATCTTCCACTACCAGCACCGGCCCCACTCCGCGGCGCGGGGGTTCGGCAGGCTCGATCTGGCGGGCAGGCGCCGGCTCATTAAGTACGCACGGCAGGTGAATGCGGAAGGTGGAACCGGCGCCGGGCTGGCTGGCGACGTCGATCCGCCCCCCTCCGTGGCTGATGATCCCGAAGACGATGGCGAGGCCCAGACCGGCGTTCTTGGAGCCCTTCTTGGTGGTGAAGAACGGCTCGAACAGGTGGCGGCGCGTGGTTTCATCCATGCCCTGACCGGTGTCGCGAATCTCCAGCAGGATTTCCTGGGAGGTCGCCGAATTCGCGGTAGCAATGGTCAGCGTACCGCCGGAAGGCATGGCCTCGCGGGCATTGATGGCAAGGTTGAGGAGCACCTGGTGCAACTGGCTGGAATCGGCCTCAACGGTTCCCAGGTCCGGCGCCAGGGTGGTGGCAATCGAGATTTCGTCGCCCAGGACGCGCCGGAGCGCGGGCTCGGATTCGCGAATCAGGCTATTGATATCGAGCGGGCCGGTGCGCACCATCTGTTTGCGGCTGAAGGCCAGCAGTTGCTGGGTCAGTTCGGCGCAGCGCTGGCCCGCGCCGCGCACTTCCGCCAGTTCGGAGCGGAAAGGATGGCCGGGCTCCATCTGGCGCAGAATCCAATCGGTATAGCCGTTGATCACGGTGAGCAGATTGTTGAAGTCATGCGCGATGCCCCCCGCGAGGCGCCCCAGGCTTTCCATCTTGTGGGATTGAAAGAACTGCTCTTCCAGGCGTTTGCGATCGGTGATATCGAAGAACGAGACGATCACGCGCGACCAATCCTCGCGGGCAGAATCGACGATGGAAACGATCATATCCACCAGGCGCTCTTCGCCGCGCAGGGTGCGCGTGGTGAACTCGGCCTGAAAGGAGTGGTCGCCGGAGGCCAGAGCCGACATCTCATCGCGGAAATTCTCGCGGGCTGACTGGTCGAAAAACTGTTCCAGGCCGGCCAGCAGCTCTTCCTTGCTCGCCGCACCGTAGAAATTGCGGGCCGCCTGGTTGACGTCCAGAATCCGCACACGGCGAATGCATTCGTCCAGGGCGGAGGGGTTCTGCCGCAGATAAGTTGGAATATCGGGGGTATCCAGCGATTCGAAGTATGTTTTGATCGCGGAAAAGTCCTCCTCCCACATGGGGAAAGGCGAATTCTCGAACAGGACCCGGTAACGTTCCTCGTCGATGCGCAGGCGTTCCTGGGAGTGGCGGAGCGCGGTTTCGGCCAGCTTGCGCTGGGTGATATCGAACTCGCGGCCCTGGACGCCTACCTGGGTGCCGGCGTCATCCAGAATGGGGATCCAGGAGGCGACTACCCACTTGACGCGGCCATCGCGGGTGACCAGTCGATACTCCTCCTCGTGAAAGGACTTACCTTGGAATAGGGGATCCCAGAACGCCATCATGCGGGCCTGGTCTTCGGGGTGGATCCAGCAGATGAAGTTAGCCTTTTCCAGTTCCTCCATGGAGTAACCGGTCAAGGTTTCGGCGGCGGGATTTACGAAGACAAGCCTCCGGTTCATGTCGAAAGCCAGCACCATTTCGGTGAGATTCTTGGCGACCAGCCGGAGGACGTCGGCCGAAGGCCTGGATGCGTTCGTCTGCAATGACCAATTATAGCTACGTGCTTACGATTCGGCACTTAGTTCGCGCGAATCGTCAGCGGGCTGGAAGAAGATGATCACGCAAAGTCGCAAAGTCGCAAAGAGGAATAACTCGCCATCTTTTCCTTAGGATTTCAGGGGTGCCGCCCTTGGCTATCCTTCGGAACGGCCCTAAAGGGGGATATCCTGGTTTACCGTTGTTAGTATAAACTGGCTCTCAGGTACGTCCCAGCGGAGGGTTGCGTTATGACGCGCCTTTGGATTGTTACAGCGTTTCTTACGGTAGTTCCCGCCAGCGCCCAGAAATCCTTTGAGATAAGACTGCCTGCGGACCAGCGCATCGTGCATGCCCTGAACCGGCTGACTTTCGGACCGCGGCCCGGAGATGTGGAGGAAGTGCGGCGGATCGGACTCGAAAAATGGATCTATATGCAGTTGCATCCCGAATCCATTCCCGAAGACGCGGTTCTGGAGTCGCGGCTGCGGCAGTTGGACACTCTGGGGCTGGATTCCGCGACCATATTCAAAGATTATCCGGTGACCACCCGGCGCCCGATGCTGCGCCCGATGGCCACGGAAATCGTCACCCAGCAGCAGTTCAGCGCGCTGTTGCGGGGCAGGGAAGAGGACCAGCTTGCCGTGCTCAATAAGCTGGACGCGACGAAGCGGCGGCAGATACTAACCTACATACCGCCGGCGAATTTCGATTATTCACCAGCGCTGAAGAAGGAAGCGGAAGCCGCGCGGATGGCGGATCAGGAGGAACGGCAGCAGGAATTCCGCAAGATGATGCCGCCGCTGCAGGATTTGCTGAGTCCCGACCAAGTCTCGATAGCGACACGCGGCACACCGGAGCAGCGCCAGGAACTGTTCCTCGCGCTGGACGAGGCGAAGCGGCAGGAGGTGGCGGCAGCGATGGCGCCGCAGTCGCTGGCCGGATTTCCGGAATTGCGGCGGCGGGGCATGATGAAGCGGTCCCCGCAGCAGGTGGTTTTCTCCGATCTGAAGGAGGGCAGGATCTTCCGCGCGGTGTATTCGAGGCGGCAGTTGGAAGAGGTGCTGGTGGATTTCTGGCTGAACCACTTCAACGTGTTCGAGGGCAAGATGAACGTCCGGCCCCTGCTGACCAGCTTCGAGCGCGATGCCATCCGGCCGCACGTGCTGGGTCACTTCAAGGATCTGCTGTTGGCCACGGCGCGGCATCCGGCGATGCTGTACTACCTGGACAATTTCGAATCCACCGCGCCGGAGATTTTTTCCATCGGGCCATTCGCCGACCCGGTCAACTTTACGGTGCAGGGCTTGTCGCGGCGGGCCCACGGCATCAACGAGAATTACGGCCGCGAGCTGATGGAGTTACACACCCTGGGAGTGAAAGGCGGGTACACGCAGCAGGACGTGATTGCGGTGGCGCGCTGCTTCACCGGGTGGACCGTGCGGCAGCCGGCGAGCGACCCTGCATTTGTTTTTGCGGCATTCATGCACGATAGCGGCGAGAAGATGGTGCTGGGCCACAAGATTGCGGCGGGGGGCGGGGAGCAGGACGGGCTGCAGGCGATCGACATTCTGGCGCGGCATCCTTCGACGGCGAAGTTTATTTCGCGGGAACTGGCGCAGCGATTCGTAGCCGACGACCCGCCGCAGGCGCTGGTGGACCGCATGGCGCAGGTGTTCACTGAAGACGGATGGCGATCTGCGCGCGGTGATGGCGGCGATGTTCGCGGCTCCGGAATTCTTCAGCCAGAGGGCGCGCGGCTGGCGAAGGTGAAATCGCCGCTCGAAATGGTGGTAAGCGCGGTGCGGGCGTCGGGCGCCGAGGTCGACCGATCCGTGGATGCTGGTGCAGCGGATTGGGGACATGGGCGAGCCGCTTTACGGCAAGGTGGAACCGAACGGTTATCCCAGACACGGCCGAGGGCTGGTTGAGCACGGCTAACCTTTTAGGCCGCATCAGCTTCGCCTCGGAGCTGATGGCCGGAAAGCTGGGCGGCGTGAAGGTGGACGAGGCCCGGTTCGAGGGTAAGGACCAACTGGCGATTGCACGCGAACTGCTGGATGCCGAGCCTTCGGCGGCGGTGCGCGATGCCATGGATACGGGATTCGAGGGGAAGGACCCGGCGCCGCTCTCGATTGCGGCGGTGGTGCTGGGTTCGCCGGATTTTCAGAGGAGGTGAAGGTATGTTGACGCGACGATGTTTCCTGCGCGGGCCGGCGGTAGTGATGGCTGGCTATGGAAGCGCGCCCCTATGGCTGGCACGGGCGGCTTCCGCGGCCGAGAAGCAAACACAAAACTCTGGTGGTGATTTTCCAGCGGGGCGCGGCGGACGGGTTGAACATCGTGGCGCCGTTCTCGGAGAGCGCGGTACAAGGAGCTGCGGCCCGACAATCGGGATTCAGGCGCCGGGCGGGATACAACGGCCCGAATGGCCCAGTCGGACCTGGACGGGCAATTCGCGCTGCACGCTTCGCTGCAACCGCTAAAGGGTCTCTGGGAGAAGCAGCAACTGGCGATTGTGCACGCCGCGGGTTCGCCTGACCCTTCGCGCTCGCATTTCGACGCGCAGGATTACATGGAGTCGGGCGCACCGGGGAAGACCGTGCGCGGATGGCTGGCTGAATCGCGCGCTGCCGGTTCCGGGGACGGAGACATCTCCGCTGCAGGCGGTGGCGCTGGGACCGGGATGCCGCGCACGCTGCGGGGTACGCGGCCGGCGGTGTCGCTAAGCGCTTTGCAGTCGCTGCAAGGGGGCAATGACGCGACGGCGGGGGTGCTGGAACGGATGTATGCCGCGTCGGCCGACCCGCGGCTCGCGGCCACCGGCAAGGATGCATTCGCGGCCAAGCGGATGATCCAGTCGATCGGCCGGCAACCATTCGACGGGACGCGCAACAACACGTATGGGCAAGGCGGGCGAACTGGGGCGCAATCTGCAGCAACTGGCGCGGTTGATCAAGGCAGATGCCGGCGTGGAGGCGGCGTTCGCCGAAATCGGCGGCTGGGATCATCATCGGCAACGAAGTGGGGCAGCTATTCGGCGTGCTGCGCCAGTTCGGGGCGGCCATCGACGGCGTTCTGCAAGGATCTGGGCGACCGCATGGAAGACGTGGTGCTGGTGACCATGAGCGAATTCGGACGTACGGCGCAGGAGAACGGCAACGCCGGCACCGATCACGGCCACGGTGGCGTGATGATGGTGATGGGCGGCCCGGTGCGTGGCGGCAAAATCTATGGGCGAATGGCCCGGGCTGGAACCGGAGCAGCTCTACGAAGGGCCGCGACCTGGCAGTGACCACGGATTTCCGCGAAGTGCTGAGCGAACTGGTGAGTGGGCACCTGGGGCAGAAGGATCTGTCGAAGGTGTTTCCGGGTTACGAGCGGGGCGCGGGATTGGGGTTACTGAAAGAAGGGTAGCCGGTCGCTTCAGAAGTACGCCAACGTATTCCCTTCCGAACGCTCCCTAACAGTCGCGTCTCTGATCGGAGCCGCGCGCGTCAGCAAGCGGTCTTCTTGATACGTCGGTGAACTTTTGAAACGATGTACTTAGCCAGACTAACAATGAATCATTCTTATCTGTGTTCATCTGCGGCCTATTGGTTTTTCGTATGCCTCACTGAAGAGAATAGGCCGCAGATGAACGCAGATGAACGCAGATAAAACAACTTTCCTAAGCGCCAAACACCACGGCGCGGCGCTCGTTTCCCGAGGGCTGTTGCCACGATTGCCATCACGATGACGATTGCCGCGGTGCCGGCCATGGCCCAGGAGTAGCTGGTGTGGCGGGCGAACACGGCTTCGAGGTAGCTCACTCCGCTGGCCAACAGCACTCCCGTCTGATATCCGAATCCGGGGAGGAAGCCGCGGACCGCATCGGGCGAGAGTTCCGCCAGGTGGGCGGGGACCACGCCCCACGAGCCCTGTACCAGGAACTGCATACAGAAGGCTCCGGCAATCAGCAGCGGCACCGAGGGCGCAAAGGCCCAAAGAGGAATCGCCAGCAGGGCGCCGGAGAGCGCGGTAATCATGGCGCGGCGGCGCCCCACGCGGTCGCTCATCAGGCCGAACAGCGTACCGCCGGCAATGGCGCCAAGCATCGAAATGCCGGTCACCAGTGACCGAGTACCGACACCGAATCCCCACTGCCGTTCGAGGAAGGTGGGATACATGTCCTGGCTCCCATGCGCCACCAGGTTCATGGCCATCATGAGCACGGCCATGTAGAGGAACAGCTTCCAGTTGCCGATGAGGGCGCGGCCCAGGTGGCTCCAGCTTTGGTGCCGGGTTCTTTGCCACACTTCGGATTCCTTCACGCGCATGCGGACGAACAACGCCAGGAGCGCGGGCAATCCGCCGACGAAGAACAGCGGCCGCCAGCCAACGCGCGGAAACAGGAAGAAGTAACAGACGGCGGCCAGAAGATATCCCGTGGCGTACCCCTGCTGCAGGAATCCGGAGAGCACGCCGCGCAGGCGCACGGGAACTTTTTCCATGGTCAGTGACGCTCCGACGCCCCATTCGCCCCCCATTCCGACACCGAACAGACAGCGCAGCACCAGGAATACGGTGTAATTCGGCGCCAGGCCCGAAGCGACTTCGATGATCGAGTAAAACACCAGGTCGAGCATCAGGGGCAGACGGCGTCCGTAGCGGTCGGCGATGAGGCCGAACAGGAATGCGCCTACAGGGCGGAAAGCCAGAGTGGCCGTGAGGGTGAGCGCCATTTCGGTGTCACTCTTTTGAAACTGGCGGCCGATGGAAGTGAGGCAGAACACCACCAGAAAGAAGTCGAATGCATCCAGCGTCCAGCCCAGGTAACCGGCCAGCAGGGCGGCGCGATGGTCGGCGGCGTCGCTCACTGTTTACAGGCCCAGTGAAGTCCGATGCCTCCCAGAATGTAGCGCTGTGTATTTACCTTTTCGTATCCGGTTTTCCGCAGCAGGCCGGAAAATTCATCGATGGAAAGAAAGCTTTGCAGGGAATCGGGGATGTAGGTGTAAACACGCGGGCGCCCATGCAGAACGGTTCCCCAAAACGCGCCTTGGGCGTACAGGTACGCCAGGTAGAGGCGGCGGATGAGGGAATTCGCGGGCAGGAAAAAATCCAGGCTGACCAGCAGGCCGCCAGGGCGCGTGACGCGTTCGATCTCGCGCACGGCCACGGCAAGGTCGGGAAAATTGCGCAGGCCATAGCCGATGAAAACGCAATCGAAGGAATGGTCGGCGAAGGGGAGAAGGCCGGCATCGCTGCAGACGGGATGCTGCAAGCCGCGGGCGCGCGCCAAGTGCAGCATGCGCTCGGTCAAATCGGCGGTCACGGCGCGGCCTCCGGGATAGCGCTGGTTCACCAGGAGCGAGAAATCCCCGGTGCCCGACGCCAGATCGAGCACCACGGGTTTCGCCGGCAGGGAGGCGCGATCCACCAACAGCCGCTTCCACCGTTTGTCCATCCCATAGGAAAAGGCGCGCGTGATGAAATCGTATCGCGGCGCGACGATGGAAAACATCGAGCGCATCAGCTTGGTACTGCGTTGTTCAACAGGGGGCAAGCCGAAATTGTAACAGAAGGCTACCTTCGCGAACCGCGGGCGTTGGCAGCGCGCGCATGGTCTACCGAAGTGACTGCGGCGAGCGTGCCCGGCGGCGGCGCCAGCGAGATATCGGCCATCTGCACCATGGCATAAGCCGGCATATCCTCAGCCTCGGTGACGAAAGTCAGGCGTTGCAGGACGGGATCGTGGTCCACGCGAATCAGGTCACCGCCGTGGATCTGGCCGGTGGCGATCAGGTTAGATAGCGGATGCACCAGGTTGCGATCGATGGCGCGCTTGAGGTGCCGTGCGCCGTACTTCATATCGGTGCCCTCGCGGAGCAGGTGTTCCCGGGCCGCATCGGTGAGCGAAAAAACAAAGGGAGCGCCCTTGCCCGAAATGAAAATTCTCTGCTGCACAATATTCAACTCGAGGGTGAGAATCTTGCGGAGTTCGGCTTCGCCCAGCGGGCGGAACACCACCGTCTTATCGATACGATTCATGAACTCCGGCGAAAACTTCTTGCGGGCGGCCTCGATTCCGGCGCGATTGACCTTGCCAGTGGTGCTGAGGTCGACGTGGCGGGGGTTCGCATGAATCGCCGCGAAACCAAGCGAAGGATGCAGAATGCCATTCATTTCGGCCGCGCCCAGGTTGCTGGTCATGAAGATCATGGCGCGCGAGAAATCCACTCGCCGGTTGTCGCCCAGAGTGAGAGTGGCTTTATCGAGGATACCCAGCAGCAGGTTCCACAATGCGTCGCTGGCCTTCTCGATTTCGTCGAACAGCACAAAGCTAAGTTTGGTCCGCTCGGTGTGATACTGATTGAGCATTTCCTGGCTGAGCAGCGGATGCGTTTCGCGATGGCCCAGGTATCCGGGAGGCGAGCCGATCAGTTTCGCAATTTCGTGACTATGCTGGAACTCGGCGCAGTCGATTTTAATTACGGCGCCGGGATCGCCGAGCAGGGCTTCGGCGGTGGCCTCCACAATACGGGTTTTCCCGGATCCGGTCGGGCCCAGGAACAAGAAGTTACCAATGGGCCGGCCAGGGCTGGACATGCCTGCTAGATTGGTCTGATAAATGTTAAGGATCTGCTGAATGGCCTCTTCTTGTCCCACAATTCGCTTGTGGAGATCAGACTCCAGCTTTTCCGCTTCGGTTCCGGTCTGTGTCGGATCTAACTGCTTGTTCAGTCTCCCCATTGGCTGCTCCCTCCGTCTCTCAGCCTTGTAAGAGCAACTGTGATGCCACGGCGCGACGGGTTACTTTTTGGGGCGCGAAGGACGCATTTCAACGGCGCTGATCATGGTCCGCTCAGGCATGGAAAGAACCATGGCGACCGTGTCAGCCACGTCTTCGGGCGCGATCATCCAACCGGTATCGCCGGCCCGATGGGCGGCATCTCCACCGAATTCAGTGTCGACGCTGCCCGGCATGATGGAGCAGACGCGCACCTTGTCGTGACGGTGGTCCAGCATCAGGGCCTGCGTGAAAATATTCACGCCCGCTTTAGCTGCGTTGTATCCGGCGCCTCCGCTGAAGGCGTTCTTGCCCGCCAGGCTCGAGATGTTCACGATGAACCCACCGCGAGTCGCAAAAAGCGACAGTGCTTCGTGTGCGCAATAAAACGTGCCGTTCAGGTTTAGGTCGATATTTCGCCGCCATTCGTCCACCGTCATATCCCCTACTTTGCGGAAGACGCCTTCGCCGGCATTGTTAACAAGAATGTCGAGTCTGCCGAACTCTTCGGCAACCGCACGGAAGAAGTTGCGCACCTGAGTGAAATCCGTGACATCGGCGGCCTGCCCGAAGACGCGGCCGAGGGATTTCATCTCCTCCACGACTCGGGATACAGAATCCACCTTACGTCCGCAGATCGCCACTGCCATTCCAGAGCGCAGGAGACGCTCGGCAATCGCGCGCCCGATCCCGCGGGTGCCTCCGGTAACTACCGCAATCTTTCCCGCCAGTCTGTCCATATTCGACATTCTAATCCGGGGCGCGCGGAAAACAGCCGCCAGCGGTTAAAATAAGGACATCAATGGCCGGAGCGCCGACACCCTTCCGTCAGATACTCGAAAACCGTCTTTCGCAACTGGTAGCCGAGACCGAGTTGCTGTTCGCCGATGCGCGGCAGCGTGCCCGCGGAGAGCTGGCCGATGAATTGAATCAGGCGGCCCGGCGGTTGTTTCAGGCCGAGGGCGCCGAAGAGCTGGCATCCACTCTGACGTCGGTGGCTGCCGGGTATGCATCCACGGTGCTGGTATTCCGCTTGGAAGGCGATGTGGCGCGGTCGCCCCGCATCGATGTGCCGCTCTCCGCGGCGGCGGCTTTCGCGGGTGCGATCCAAACGCGCGACCCGGTAATTGCGGCTGCCACGCCGGGTGAGGTTTCCGGCGCTCTGATGGAGTTGCTGGCGCATTCGGCGGAAGATCGTGCCTACGTGTTTCCCCTGGTGGCTGCGGAAAAAGTGCCTGCTCTGCTGTATGCCTGCGGAACGGTGCAGGGTCCGGCGCTCGAGTTGCTCGCGCAGGTAGCCGCTGCGGCGTGGATTCGATGGTTGCCTCCCCCGCCGCCCGCGGAAGCGCCTGCGAACGCCGGCGACCTGGTGACCATCGCTCCGGCGGCCTCGCCCCCTCCGGTATCGCCCCCTCCGGTATCGCCCTGGGACCGGCTGAGCACGGAGGAACAGCAGATTCACCTGCGGGCGCAGCGCTGGGCACGCGTGCGCATGGCAGAATTGCGGCTGCGGCAAAGTGCCGCAGTGCAGGCGGCACGCGCTAAAGGAAATGTATACGAGGCTCTGCGGGAGCCCCTCGATCACGCTCGCGAAGAATATCGCAAGGCCTTTTTCACCCCGTGCCCCAGCATGGTGGATTACCTTCATCTGGAAATGTTACGTACCCTGGCTCATGAAGACGCGGATTTGCTCGGTAAAGATTATCCCGGCCCTTTGGTTTAGCCTGTGCGCCCTTGGCCTGATCGTGTGGGCCGCGGAGCTGTCCTCGGCAAGTGCCGCGACGCCGGCGAAGAAGAAGAAGGCCGCGCCTCGCAAGAAGGCGGCGCCTGTGCCTACCGGACCGGTAACACTGGCCGGCCTGGTACGGGCCTACCGGCAGGCGCCCACTCCGGCGCGGCGAGCAGAGGTAGTGCGGTATGCGGCGGCGCATCCCAAGGAAGCTCCACTGGCAAATCTGGCGCTGGGCGTGGCGGCCTGGGAGCAGAGGGATTTTGCGAGCGCCATTGCCAGCTTCCAGAAGGTCAGCGGCAAGATTCCGCAAATCGCCGACTATGTGGCCTACTATTCGGCGGCGTCGCGAGTGGAGAATAATGACGGCACAGGCGCGGTGCGCGATCTTCAGCCTCTGCGTGCGACGGAGGTGCGGTCGCCGCTGGCCGGGAGATCGCGCATGGTGGAAGCGCGGGCGCTCAAGATGACGCAGCCCGCCGACGCTGTACGCGTGCTGCGCGACCATTATGGCGAGCTGCCCCAGCCGGATGGCGATCTCGCGCTGGGCGAGTGCGAGCAGGCGGCCGGCGACCTGCCGGGGGCCGCCGATGCCTATCAGCGGGTCTACTATCAATATCCCGCGGGCGATGCGGCCACGCGCGCGGCGGCCGCCTTGCTGGCCCTGAAAGACGCCATGGCCGATCAATATCCGCAGCCTGCGGCGCGCCTGCTGCTGCGGCGCGCGGACCGGCTGATGGATCTGCGCGATCTGTCGCACGCGCGCATTGAGTTTCAGGCGCTGCTGGACCGTCCGCCTTCGCTCGAGCGCGACCAGGCGCGCGTGCGCATGGGGGCTGTCGATTACTTTGCCGGCAGAACCTCCACCGCGATCGCGTACCTGGAAAGTCTGGATGTGGGCGAATCCGAGGCCGATGCGGAGCGCATTTACTACCTTGCGGAATGCCAGCGCCGCGAGGGCGACGACCATGAAATGGAGGCGAGCCTCAAGCATCTGGCGGAGAAACATCCCAATTCGCCCTGGCGCCTGAAGGCGCTGATGTCGGCGGGTAATCGTTATTTGCTGGTGAACCGCCCGGACGATTATGTGCCCCTTTACAAGGAGGCCTATCGGACCTTCGGCACTGAAGCCCCGGCTGCCACCGCGCATTGGAAAGTGACCTTCAGCGCCTGGATGCACAACCAGGGCGATGCGGCGGCGTTGCTGCGCGAACATCTAACCCGGTATCCCACCCATGCCACGGCCGGCGCGGCGCTCTACTTCCTGGCGCGGGATGCCGAAGAGCATCGCGAATTCGGCGAGGCGCGCGCCTATTACGACCGGCTCAGCAAGACGTTTGAGAATCACTATTACGCCATGCTGGCGCGCGAGCGCCTGCAACGCCTGGAAATTCAGGGGGCCGCGCCATCGGCCAAGGCGCTGCAGTTCCTCGCCACTCTGGCCCTGCCCGTTGCCAGGCCGATTGCCACGGCTCCCACGCGCGCCACCACGGTGCGGATCGAGCGCTCGCGCCTGCTGCGCACCGCGGGCCTCGGGGACCTGGCCGATTCCGAACTCCGCTTCGGCGCGCGCACCGACGGCCAGCCGGGCCTGCTGGGAATGGAAATGGCGTCCGCCGCGGACGCGCCGAACCAGGCCATGCGCATCATGAAGGGCATGTCGCCGGAGTACATGGAACTGCCGCTGCAGAGCAGCCCGCGCAAGTATTGGGAACTGCTGTTTCCGCTGCCGTACCGCAGAGAACTGACGGCGGACGCGGACGCGCGCGGAATCGATCCCTACCTGGTAGCGGGGCTCATCCGGCAGGAATCGGAATTCGACCCGGGAGCCCTCTCGTCCGCCAAGGCGTACGGCCTGACGCAGGTTCGTCCAGTCACCGGACGGCAGTTCGCGCGTTCCGCCGGCATCTCCAGTTTCAGCGCCGGGATGCTGTATCAGCCGGCGGTGAATCTGAAGATCGGCTGTTCGATTTTGCGCTCCATGCTGGACCAGAATGGCGGCCACCTGGAACAGACCCTGGCCTCTTATAACGCCGGCCCCGCACGGGTGAGCGAATGGCTCACCTGGAACAGCTATCGCGAGCCGGCCGAGTTTGTGGAATCCATTCCCTTCACCGAGACGCGCGACTACGTGCAGGCGGTGCTGCGCAACGCCGACATCTACCGGCGGCTGTACCAATGAAATCCGGCTGGAGCTGAGTTATCTCCAGCTCATCAGATCCGCGCCCTTCGGGGCCGTTTCGCGCATGTAGGCGGCGAATACGTTCACGAAGTGGGTCATCATCGGGACGCCGTCGGGAATATCGCCCACATAACAGTGCGGCTTGTTGTTGCCGAATTCGAAGCTGCCGGCGTAGTAGGGGCCTTTTCCGGGCAGTTTGGTGGTGTCCAGAAATTCCTGCAGGCGGTGCGCCGCGGCGTCCAGGTAGAAGGTGTCTTTGGTGCCCATGGTGACGTGGATCTTGCCCGCCAGCCGCAGACCCACGCGATCCCACTCGCGCTGCAGGAGCGCGGTCAGGTCGTAGTGCTCGCGCCAGTATTTGGCCACGTCGGGGTGGATGGCGCCGGTCTCGGGATCCCACAGTTTGGCGGGGTAGCCATCGGCGTCGGTGGGGCCGAAAGTGGCATGGAAGGCGTCCATCTGGCCGCCGGAGCGACCGCGCGTGCCGAGCACCGCCTCCTGGCGGCTGAAGGATTCCATGGTGGCCAGGATGCGATCGTTGGGCAGGCGGCCCAGGAGTTTCGGGAAGCGCTCGAAGGGACCCTGGTCGTAGTAGGCGTTGGTATCGTGATAGACGTCGATGCTTTGGAAGGCGTGGAAATCCACCGGGTCGGGACAGAATCCCCAGGCGCCGCCGAAATAATCGGGGTAGAAGATCTGCTGCGCCAGCGTCATCCATCCGCCGGTGGAGCCGCCGAATACCACGCGCGCCCACGGCTGGCCGATGCCGCGGAATTGCCGTTCCACCTCGGGATACAGTTCTTTGGTGAGGGCGTCGCCGTAGGGCCCGGCGTTGGCCGTGTTCACGCCGTAGGAATCGTCGTAATACGGCGTGGCGTGGCTGGTGACCACCAGCAGCATACGGGGCAGGCGGCCGCTGGTCCAATCCTGGTAGAACTGGTAGGCTTGTGCATCGCGCGGGTTCGGCGTGTCCGGCGGGGTCTCGCGGAAGCCGAAAAAGTCGCCGCCGAAGTGGCTCTGCAGAAATGCCACGGGATAGTGCTCGGTGCCGGTATCGAAGTCGCGCGGCACCAGGACGGTCGCCTCCACGTAAATGGGGCTGCCCCAGAACTCGGTGAGCAGCTTGCTTTGCACGCGCAGGTGCCGTACATATCTGGTGTCTTTGGGCGGATCGATGGGCGGGATGGTTTCCGTGAGCGCCAGCGCCACAACGGCGCCATCGCGCACTTCCACGCGCTCGGGCTTGCTGTACAAATTGCCGGGCGAGTGGTTCCACCTCTGGCCCTCGCCGTGATCGGCGTGCAGTTTCAGGGTGTGGCCATCGGCGCGGTGGAACGTCTCATACACGTTCAGGACGGCCTGCACGTTGTACGTACCGGGAGGCAGATCGGCGAGAGTGTGCAAGGGCGCGCCGGGCGTGGCGCCATCCATTTCGACGGTGCCGCCGGGCTTCCAGCCGTCCACGTCCTTGCCGAAAATCTGCTGCGTTTCAAGCCCCCAGGACACCTGGAAACGCGGCTCGCCCTGCATGTTTTTGGATACCACGACGATGAGCCGTCCGTCGCGAGCGGTGGACCCCGTGTCCAGCTTCACCTGGAAACGCGGGGCGGCGGCCACCGAACCGGCCAGCAAGAAGACCAGCAGCGAAATGCGCATGACGGAATTATCGCAGAGCGGGCGCGGCGGTGGAGGAGTTCCGTTCGGGACCGCGCGGTTTCGGTATAATCACACGCGCCGGGCATGCACGAGTATGACTTGATTGCCGAATGGTACGCGACCGATCGGGGTCGGCGTATCGGCGTCGCGGAAGCGCTTGCGGTTGCCGCCACACTCCCCGCCCACTCGCGGATACTCGACGTCGGCTGCGGCAACGGCCTGCCGATCACAGAGGCGCTCGTGAACGCCGGGCATCGCGTGGTTGGCCTGGACAGTTCGTCCGCAATGCTTGCCCTGTTCCGGGTAAATCTGCCGAACACGCTCGTTGTGCGCGGGGACGCCCGTGAGTGTCCGTTCGCCGTCGGCGAATTCGACGCGGCGATCTCGTGGGGGATGATGTTTCATCTCCCACGCGTTGATCAGTCTGCTGTGTTCCAGAGCGTGTCACGTGTGCTTAAGCCGGGTGCGCCGTTTCTTTTCACAGCTACCGAAATCGCAGGCAGTAACGATGCCGGCATCACAGGCGCGATGAACGGCGTGACCTTCCACTATTACGCTGTCCCAAGCTATCGAGCCCTGGTCGCGGCGCATGGTCTCGTGCTCGTCGATGTTCGCGATGACCCGGGCGTGAGCACGTACTATCTCACCCGCAAGTCACCTTAAAGCGCGGCAAGGAGCGCGGGAGGGAACGGCCAATCCCGACCCGTAGTCGAACGGACAGCCAAATGGCCCGTCACACATTTCGGCTCCGGTGCAAATTACAGGCAGCGGACGATTTCAAATCCGCCCTCACGGAGATCGCATGAAACGAATTGCACTGAATCTATTCCTCAGCGCGGCAATGGCCGTTGCTGTTCTACCAGCCCAGAACCGGATGAGCGAAGAAGCGAAAACGGCATACCAGCCTGTCAAGTTGAACCTTCTGAAAGCGGCGGAGAAGATGCCGGATTCGGAATACGGCTTCAAGCCCACTCCGGACGTGAGAACCTTCGGCCAATGGATCGCTCATGCCGCGGAAGCCCAGACTGCCATTTGCGGCCTCGCAAAGGGAGTCGCGCCGAAGCCCGGCTCCCTGGCTTCCACCACAGCGAAGGCGGACCTGGTGGCGGCGTTGAAGGCTTCGAACGACTACTGTGACTCTGTCTACAACTCCATGACCGACCAGGACGGCGCCGAGATCGTGAAGACCCCGTTCGGGCAAAAAGCGAAGTTGGGCGTGTTGAACTTCAATCTGGAGCACGACGCCGAGACGTACGGCAGCATCGCCGTCTACCTCCGCCTCAAAGGTATTGTTCCGCCGTCTTCCGAAACGAAATGAACGGGCAGCCCGCGGCCTTGTGCCCGGCCACCGTGTTGTGACAGGATGGCCAAATATTGATTCACTCCACGATGCCGGTCACAAACCGGCCGCCTTCGGCAAAGGGTTCAGTAGTGAGCGAGGGAGACCAGGAACTTCGCGCCTTGATGATTCGGTATCAGAGCGGATCACTGGAGGCATTCCAGGAGATCTATGCTGACCTCGCGCCTGGAGTGCGCCGGTATCTTCTGCATCTGACGTGCGGCTCCCAGGTGGCTGATGATCTGTTGCAGGAAACCTTCCTTCAAATGCACCGGTCGAGAGCCGCTTACAACCCGGCGTACGCGGTCAAACCCTGGGTCTTCGGTTTGGCCCGAAATGTTTTTCTGATGAATCGGCGAGCGGCCCGTCGGCGGACGGAAGTTCATGACCTGCGCGAGGACCTGACGGACTTTGCGGTGCTCCCGGAAGTGGACAAGCTTGGCTCCATGGACGAGATCCGCAGATGTATTGCGGGTCTCGCCCCGGATCAGGCCGAAGCCTTGTTGCTGCATCACGAGTGGGGTTTCACCTTCGATGAGATCGGCGGGATGTTGGGTATTAGCGCCCAGGCAGCTCGCGCGCGCGCCAGCCGGGGAATGGCGGACATGCGCGTCGCGCTACACCGTCTTCAGAGGGCTAGCCTCGATTTCCACGCTATCCCGCTGAGCCCCTGACTTTGTTAGAAAGCCCGCTGAACTGGCGTGTTTTCACTTGCGTCGTTAGAGATATACAGTACTGATAAATAGATTATGTGAGTGCTATCCTAGCAGGCCTGCGAAATGCCTGCTGGTCTCGGCGTTGTCCCTGTATGTTCGTTCGTGCCATCGCTTATAGTGTTTCATGCCTCGCAGCCTCCACCTTCTCCAAACATATTGACTCGGCTATGTTTCTATAGCATGATCGAGATATGGAGTCCAGCACTGCGAATCAGATAACGACGCCTGGCAACCAGAACTTCTTCCTCTCCCCCCAGTTCCCCTTGCAGCGCCAGTACGAAGCCCTCCGCGCGTACCTCGTCGATGAGGAGCCTTCCGGCGACGTCGCTCGCCGCTTCGGCTACTCTGCCGGCGCCTTCCGCGTCCTGTGTTATCAGTTCCGCCACGACCCTCAAAAACGCGCCTCCTTCTTCCGCCAGCCACATCGCGGCCCCCAATCCTCCCCTGCCCGCGACCGCGTCCGCGATTTAGCGGTGGCCATGCGCAAACGCAATCTCTCGGTCTATGACATGCAGCGCGAACTGGCCGCCGGCGGACACACCATCAGCGTCAACTCCCTCACCGTCCTGCTCCGCGAGGAGGGCTTCTCGCGCCTTCCCCGACGCGCCGACGACGAGCGCCCGGTCACGGTGAAACCGGAAATCGCCGCTGTCGCCGATGTGCGCCGCCTGGATCTGTCCCCCGCTTCCTTTCGTACCCCTTTGGCCGGACTGTTCCTGTTTTTGCCCCTGCTGGATCGCATCGATCTGCAGGCGGTCGTCGCCGCCGCCGGTTTGCCCACCTCGCAGATGATCCCCGCGGCCCAGGCAGTCCGCACTCTGCTGGCCTTGAAACTGATCGGCGCCGAACGCAAAAGTCACGTCATGGACCTGGTAGCGGATCGGGCCATCGCGCTATTTGCCGGACTCAACGTAGTTCCCAAACGCTCCTACCTGGCAGCCTATTCCTCGCGCATCGACCACAAGCTCTGCCTGCGCTTCATGGAAGCTTGGCTGGAACAGGTCGAGCAGGCCGGCTTACCCCATGGCTCCTCTTTCGATCTGGACTTTCATAGCGTGCCCGCCAACAGCGCCCAGGAACCCCTGGAAAAACACTATGTCTCCAGCCGCAGCCGCTCACAGAAGGGGATCCTGGTCTTCCTCGCGCGCGATGCCGAACAGCGGGTTTTGCGCTATGCCAACGCCGGTGTGACCAAAGCCGAGCAGGCCGGCGAGGTTCTTCGGTTCGTGCGGTTCTGGAAGCAGCACACCGGCCACGTGCCCGCCGAACTGGTTTTCGACTCGCAACTGACCACCCACCGAAAACTCTCGGAGTTGAACCGGGAAGGCATCTGCTTCATCACCCTGCGCCGGCGTTCGGCTAAGATGTTGCGCGAGATCTACAGTCAACCGGACTCCGCCTGGCAGCGGATCAGCCTGCCGGCCCTCACCCGCATCTACCGCAATCCCAAAGTGCTGGAGACGCGCGTGACCCTTCCCGGCTACGAGGGCGAGCTCCGCCAGTTGACCGTCACGGAACTGGGACACGAAGAGCCGACCGTGCTGCTGACCAACCATCGCAAACTCGGTCCGGTCGAACTGGTGACGCGCTACGCGCAGCGCATGCTCATCGAAAACGGAATCTCCGAAGCCGTCCAGTTCTTCCATATCGACGCGCTCTCCAGCATGGTCGGGATGAAGGTGGATTTCGACATGCAATTGACGCTGGCGGCCAGTTCGCTGTACCGCACGATGGCCCAGCGCATCGGCCGGGAGTACATCCACTCCCAGGCCAAAACCGTATTCCGCAATCTGTTGGATCTGTCCGGCAAGGTCGAGGTCACGGCAACCACGGTTGTGGTGACGATAGACAAGCGCGCCCACAACCCATATCTGGTCGCTTCCGGTCTGGCCGACCAACCGACACCGCTGCCCTGGTTCGGCAACAAGAAGCTAACCATCCAATTCGCCTGAGCCGCGCCTTAGTAGCCAAACACGCCAATCGCGTTAACAAATTATTACGCGTGGAAATCGAGGCTAGTGCATGATGAATCGTTCACCGAAGCCCCCGGAAGCGCTGATGCGGGCGATCGCTCAGGATCTTGGACCCGTGAAACCGTCGCCACCGCCGCACCGGCTGGCATTGCAGATGGTCCCTCTCGCTCTGCTGCTTTCGTGGCTCATCTTTCTGGCTATGGGAATTCGCCGGGACTCGGGGACGTTGGGAGCGTTACTCACCTGGGGCGCCTCCTCCGCGCAGTTCCTTTTGGCGATCGCGCTCGTCTGGATCGCGGCGCACGAAGGCACACCGGCCGGCCGGCTGTCGAGGGGGACCGTCCGTTCCGTGGCGGCAGCGGCATTCCTTGTCGTTGTGAGCATTACCCTCCTGACCGCCTCCCTGAGTCCTCCGGGCAGACCGGGACGCGGATCTCACCATGGATCGCGGGTTTCGCCTGCGGCCTCGGCAGCACCATAGCCGGGGGAATCCTGATGCTCCTCTTCAGTTTGATATATCGGAAGTCGATAGCGGCCCAGCCAACTCTGGCGGGCGCCTTGTACGGCGCTGCCGCGGGCGTTGCGGTCAACGCCGATTGGCGCATCGTATGCCCGGTTTCGACGCTCGCTCACACCCTGGGCGCGCATGGAACCGCCATTATCGTCACAACGCTCTTCGGAGCTCTCCTCGGGCGTGCTTGGGGAGCCCGCGGATCACATATAAGCAATAGACGTCCCTGACGGACCCCTACTCGCCATCCGCTTTACCTCGAAGCGATCCGCGAGGCCATAGCCGCACCGCCCGCGGTCAATGCCGCAAACCCTCCCACGGCGATCCAGGCCGCCGGGCCGAGTCCAGCCGACAACACCGCGGCTGCGATCACACATGCCGCGTACGCCAGTGTCCCGGCAATTCGAATCGGACGGATCGCCCGCTGTTCGGCCTCAAACCGCCGCCGAAACTCCGCCCGCCACCAAACCGCCGACGCTGCAGGCACGCTCCCGCCAACCTCTTCGGCCGCCATCTGCTGCATGAACCGTTCCACGCTCATTCTGGCCCCTTGAATCCGTGTACTTTCAGGATTGCTTCCATTTTCGTACGCGCGCGATGCAAAAGCACCTTCACGCTTCCTTCCGCCAGCCCGAGAATCGCCGCAATCTCGCGGTGCTCTGCCTGTTCCACGTAAGCCAGCCACAGCAGTGCCCGTTCTTGCGCCGAAATCAGTAGGAATAGCCGGTCCAGATCCTGCCCCAACTCCACCCTGGAGTTCACTGCCTCTGTCCGCCGGAACGCGCCCTCCTGCCAGCGCTTCTGGCGCGATTGCGCGCGGTGGTAATCCGTAATCAGATTCGTGGCGGTACGGTAAAGATACGATTTCAGCAGCCGTTCGGCGAGCGGAGGTGCGTTCAGCATGCGCACGTAGCTCTCCTGCAACAGGTCGTCCGCCACGGCGGCGTTACCCGCGACGCGAGTTATGTAGGCACGCAATGCCGGCGCCGTGCGCTTGTAAAAGTCCTCGAATTGCTGGCGGCTAAGCGCCTCCGCCCCGCCGCTTGCAACGGAATCCATGGCGGTTACGTGGGTCACGAATCAGTCCTTCTTCTCCAGGAGTCCCCAGGATTTCGACAGTCGGTATGTGATGGCCGCCGAGATCAGAAAACCGAGTCCAATGCACACCGACAGTTCAGCAATGCCGAAGATTGTGTCGTCCCGAACCATAGCGCCGATTCCCCAAATGCCTGCGCCGGCCAGAATAGCAAGAATGCCCATCTGAACGGACAACAGTACGGACCGCAGTGGACTGCCACCCGCGGAAAATTCCCCGAACAGGCGCCGTCCCGCGGGCGTCTGCATCAGTTCGTTTAAGTCGTGCGCCGAAGCATACTTCTCGAGGAGCGCTTTGCGGACCGATATTCGTTCTTCGGAACGATGCATGATATAGGCCAGAATCATAGTCAGGAGCGCCAGAACCAGCACCAAAGTCCCCACGAAGACCACGTTGATGTTTAGCATTTTTTTCTTCTCCACTCCTGTAACGCCTGTGCAGGTTGCCGGGTTAACAAAATAAGCAACGGGACGAGGCGCTGTTTGGCCGTCAGACCAGGAAACTACGTGCGCTCGCCCGGGGAAAACTGAAACCTGCTTACTGGATTTCCGGAATAGACGGGGTGATGTGACAGTTGCTGAAAGTCCAGCCTTGCGCGTTCCGGATGGAGCCGGCGGAGCGGGCTTCGATGGTGACGTTGTTGAACTGGAAGTCCTGGAGCGGCGAGTCCTTGTAAGAGGACACAGAAAAGGCTTGGCGGACTCCGGTGGCTTTCAGATTGGCGATGCGGACGTTGCGCAGGTGCGGAAGTCCCTTTTCCGGGGGGACCGGCTCGGTGAGGACGCGCCAGTACGCGGGCGGATTCTTCACGTCTTCCGGCATCTTCGCGTAGCTGTAGCTGGGGTTCCAGTTGAAGGACACGCTGATCGCGGAATTGACTCCTTCCATGACCACGTCGTGGATATTGATGTTCTCTATGGTGCCGCCGCGCGTGCTCGCGGATTTGAACAGAATCCCCGCGGGGACGCCGGCCAGCACGTGGAGGACGGAGACTTCCACGTCGCGGATGCCGCCGGAGGTTTCGCTGCCGAAGGTGACTCCCGCGGCGCCTGCGCGCACGGTGTTGTCGCGAATGGTGATTTTCTCCGACGGGCGATTGACGCGCAGTCCGTCGGCATCGCGCCCGGCCTTCAGGCAGATGGCATCGTCATTGCATTCGATATCGCAGTGCTGCACGGTGACGCCGGAGGAGGAATCGATATCGATGCCGTCGGTGCTGGGGCCGCGGGCCTCGGTGTTGTTGCGGATGGTCACGCCATCCACGGTGACCTGCTGCGAGTAGCAGATGTGGACCGTCCAGAAGCCCGGGCGCTTTAGGGTGAGGCCTTCGAGTTGCACGTCGGATGATTTGTAAATCTGGATGAGGCGCGGGCGCTGGCAGTCATAATCGACGGCCCAGCGAAGGCCCTTCGGCTCGTACTCCTCGCGGCGCATCTTCCAATATTTGTCCCACCAGATTTTGCCGTTGCCATCGATCGTGCCCTTGCCGGAGATGCGGACGTTCTGTTGCTCGTACACGTTGAGCAGGGCGGCGGGCCAATCCATCTCGATTCCGGCGACGCGCGTGGGCATGACGGGGTACGCTGCCAGGTCCTGCACGCCGCGTAGTTCCACGCCTTCATCGATCCGGAAGTGGATTCCGGATTTCAGAAAGAGGGCGCCAGTAAGATAGACGCCGGGCGCGAACACGACCGTGCCGCCGGATTTCGCAGCCGCGTCGATGGCCTTTTGAATGGCGGCGGTGTTCACGGTGGCGGCGTCGCCTTTGGCGCCGTAATCGGTGGCGCGGAAGTCGGCGGCGCAGGCCGGCGCCGTAAGGGCAAGGAGCAACAAAGCGGGACGAATCATTTCATGGCCTCGACGGTCAAGCCGGCCCGGCCGAGACTTTCGGCGGAGGCGGAGAAGAGAATGCGACCGATAGCCGTGGCCCTGACGATGGCGATGCACCGCCCCTCAAAGGCGCGGCGTTCGGGCGCCTGGAACGATTCGTGGCTGGCGTTGTCCGCGCTATCGACGGCCGCGATGGCTCCGGGCCCGGCGATCTGGAAATGGATCAACTGTTCCGCGCCAGGCACCTGCACGCCGTTCGCATCCACCACGGTCGCGGTGATGGTGGAGACGTCGTCAAACTCCGGGGCGATGCGTGAGCGATCGGCTTTGAGGACGATCTTCGCCGGCTTTCCGGCGGTGCGCAATTCGTAGGTGGCGGCGGTGGCGCCTTTGTTGCGCCCTACGGCGCGCAGCGTGCCGGGTTCATAAGGCACGTGCCAGGTACGCGGCGCGGCATCGGCGGCGAGCGGCTTCGCGCCCAGCGATTTGCCGTTGAGCAGCAGTTCCACCTCTTCGCAATTGCTGTACACCTCCACGGTCTCGTCGTGGGGCGCGGTGTTGGCGGGGGTCCAATCGGAGTAGAGCGTCTGCACGGCGCGGCGCGCCTGCGCTTCGTAGCCGGGATCGACCACGGCGGGCGCGGTGGGGGCCACGCGGCGCGTGATGTACACCATGGGCTTCTCGGACCACCAGCTCTGGCGTTCGTAGCCAATGGGCTTCATGGCGCCGGTGTGGTCCAGCAGGCCGGCGGGGCTGGCGATCTGCGGCCAGGCGCGCGATTCGCCCAGGTAATCGATGCCCGCCCACAGGAACTGCCCGGCGTAACGGCGGATTGTCGCGCAGGGCCAGCCAGACCTCGCGGTCGTGCTGGTTTTCGGTGCCGATGATCTTGCGCGTGGGCTTGGCTGCGTGGGCGGCCAGGATTTCGTTTTCGCGATAGTTCTGGCCGATCACGTCGAGCATGTCGGCCAGGCCGTCGTCATAATCGTGGCTCACATTGGGGCGGAAGAGCGCCTGGGTGACCGGGCCGCGTGGGATCGTTCTCGTGGAACGTATCGACCAGGCCCTTGCAGAATGTGCTTGGCCAGCTCCGCCTTGGGCGTGTCGTGAATTTCGTTGCCGGCGCTGTAGAGGATGATGCTGGGGTGATTGCGGTCGCGCATCACGGTGTCGCGCGTATCGGTGCAGCGACCAGTCGCGGAAGTAGAGGTGGTAGTCGTAGGGATTCTTGGCCGACGGTCCAGCAGTCGAACATTTCGTCCATCACCAGGAAGCCCATGCGGTCGCAGAGGTCGAGGAATTCGGGCGCGGGCGGATTGTGCGCGGTGCGGATGGCGTTGACGCCGATCTGGCGCAACTGCTCCAGGCGGCGCTCCCAGGCGCGCAGCGGGACGGCGGTGCCCAGGCCGCGCCGCCGTCGCCGTGCAGGCAGACGCCCTTGATCTTGAAGTTCCTGCCGTTGAGCCAGAAGCCGGTGGCGGCGTCGAAGTGGAGCATCGCGAATGCCGAAGGGAACGGACTCCTCGTCGAGCGTGGCGTGCCGGCGCGCACTTTCGCCACGGCGTGGTAGAGGTTGGGATGGTCAAGGTCCCAGAGCGCCGGAGAAGCGACAGCGAATTCCAGTTGCACATCGGCGGTCTTGCCGGGCAGTAGGGTTTGCGCCGCGGTGGAAGAGGTTTTCACGGGGCGGCCGTCGGGCGCGAGGAGGGTGACTTCCAGGGAGACGGCGCGCGGCATTTCGGACTGGTTCACGATGCGGCTTTGGATGTGCACGGTAGCGCCGCCGGCCGCGGCTTTGGGAGTGGTGACGAACGTGGCCCAGTGGTCGAAGTGGATGGGGCCGGTGACCGACGAGGCGCACGTGGCGGTAGATGCCCGCGCCGGGATACCAGCGCGATGCGGGCTGCTGCGGAATCATCGGCGCGCACCGCCAGGACATTGCCGGCGTTTGCGCCGAACTTCAGGTGGCCGGTGAGTTCGTAGCGGAAGCTCACATAGCCGTAGGGCCGCTTGCCCAGGTGGAAGCCGTTGATCCACACGTCGCTATTGGCCATGACGCCGTCGAAATCGATGAACACGCGCTTATTGGCGTCGGCATCGCGGCAGCACGAAATGGCTTGCGATACCAGCCGATGCCGCCGGGCAGGAATGCGCCGGCGCCGCCGCGCGGGATTCTTCTCATCGAACGGGCCTTCGATGGCCCAATCGTGCGGCACGCTGACGGTGCGCCATGTGTCGTCGACAAAGCCCGGGGCTTCCGCGCCGGGAGCGTCGGATTTGAGGAAGCGCCATCCGGGATCGAAGGATGTGACAGTCGCGGCCTGCAGGCCGAGAACGGTCGCGAAGACAAGGGCGGCTCTACGTATCATGCTTTGGCCTTGATTATGACGGGGGCGCGTGCCGGTGGCAACGGCAGGCAACGATATTGCCGGGCATCGCCCGCCGGGCGTACCATCGAAAAAGACTCGGACCCCATGCGACAGTTTTTAATTTCCGTGATTTTTTTCACTGCTCTCGCAGGTGCGCAGACTCCACTCCAATTCGATTTCGGCCCGGGGAAGATTACGCCGGAGGTGCGCTATACGGCGGAACGCGGCTACGGGTTCGAAGACGATTCCGGGGGCCGTGCGCCGCTATACTTTTCGATCAAAGTGCCGGAAGAGGGCAATTACCGGGTGACGGTGACTTTCGGCAGCGCTACCGCCGCGTCGGTCACTACGGAGAAGGCGGAGTTGCGGCGGCTGATGGTGGAAAAGGTGGTGACCGAGCCGGACAAGTTTGAAACGCGCACTTTCCTGGTGAACATCCGGCGTCCGCAAATCGCGGGCGATGGCGAAGTGCGGCTGAAGGAGCGCGAGAAGACCACCGAGGCGTGGGCGTGGGACGATAAACTCACCCTGGAGTTCACCGGCAGCAGTCCGGCGTTCACGCACATCGAGGTGGAAAAGGCCGGCAACGTTCCGACGCTGTACATTGCCGGGGATTCCACGTCTACCGATCAGCCGAAGGAGCCCTTCAACAGTTGGGGCCAGATGCTGACGCGCTTCTTCACGCCGGAGATCGCGGTGGCCAATAATGGCGAATCGGGCGAATCGCTGCGTAGTTTTCTGGGCGAGCACCGGTGGGCGAAGGTGATGAGCATGATCAAGCCCGGCGACTGGGTATTCATTCAGATGGGCCACAACGACCAGAAGGAGCGCGGTGAGGGCGTGGGCGCATTTACCACATACAAGGACACGCTGAAGCGCTTCATCGCCGATACGCGGCAGCATGGCGCGACGCCAGTGGTGATCACGCCGATGAATCGCCTGACCTTCGACGCGGACGGCAGGATCACCAACAGCCTGGGCGATTATCCCGAGGCGGTACGGCAGGCGGCGCGCGAGGAGAACGTCGCGCTGATCGATCTGAACGCCATGAGCAAGCCGTTTTACGAGGCGATGGGTCCGGTGGATGCGCACCGCGCCTTCGCCGGCAGCGACACCACGCACCACAGCGACTATGGCAGCTACGAACTGGCCAAGTGCATCGTGCAGGGGATCAAAGACGCCAAACTGCCCATTGCCAGGTTCCTGGTAAATACACCGCCATTCGACCCGGCACATCCCGATCCGTTTGAGAAATTCGATATCCCGGCCGAGCCCAGTGGGAAAGTGGAGACGCCTTATGGTCACTAATCGCGCCCTTCAACTGGTTGCCCTGTGCGGTGTCTCGTGGATGGCGGCGCACGCGCAGGAGAGCAAGCCGGCCATCTATGTGGTGGGCGATTCCACCGCCAACAATGCCAACCATCGTGGATGGGGCGACCCGTTCGCGGATTATTTCGAACCCTCGAAGGTCAACGTAGTGAACCGCGCGAGAGCCGGACGCAGCGCGCGGACATTCTTCAACGAAGGCCTGTGGGACGCGGTACGGGACAACCTGAAGCCCGGCGATTATGTGCTGATTCAGTTCGGACACAATGACGGCGGCCCACCGGACCGGCCTCCCGGGCGCGGCGACCTGCCGGGCATCGGCGAAGAGACTGAAGTCATCACCACGCCCTCTGGCAAACAGGAAACGGTCCACACGTTCGGTTGGTATCTGCGTCAATTAGTGAACGATACCAAGGCCAGGGGCGCCACCGCCATTATGCTATCGCCCACGGTGCGCAACATCTGGACGGGCGCCAGCGTGGAGCGGCAGATGGGCCACTTCGCGCAGTGGTCGCAGGAGGTGGCGAAGGCCGAGGGCCTGGTGTTTCTGGACGAATCCAACGCCATCGCTGACCAGTACGAGAAAATGGGGCCGGAAAAGGTGAAGGAGTTGTTCCCGCAGGATCACACGCACACCAGCCCCGAAGGCGCCGACCTGAATGCCTCCATCGTGGTGGCCACACTAAAGGGAGCGCGTTCCCCTCTGGTGGCGTTCCTTTCGGAAAAGGGCAGGGGAGTGGCGGCGTATCCGGCGACCCTGAACACCAGCCCTGCGTCGTTGCGGCTGCCGGTGCCGGCGAACCCCAACCTGCCGACTCTGTTTCTGATTGGCGATTCCACCGTGCGCAACGGGCGCGGCGATGGCGCCAACGGCCAATGGGGCTGGGGCGAACCGCTGGTGGATCATTTCGACACCGCCAAAATCAACGTGGTGAACCGCGCCGTGGGCGGATTGAGCAGCCGCACGTATCTGACCGGCGGACACTGGGAGCGCGTGCTGGCCATGCTCAAGCCGGGCGATTTTGTGATGATGCAATTCGGTCACAACGACTCCGGGCCGTTGGACGACGCGGCGCGCGCGCGAGGCACGCTGAAGGGCACGGGTGACGAAACGCGCGAGATCGATAATCCGATCACCGAACAGCACGAAGTGGTCCACACCTACGGCTGGTATCTGAAAAAGTTCATCGCAGATACGCGGGCGAAGGGCGCCACGCCCATCATGTGTACGCTGATTCCGCGCAAGATCTGGAAAGACGGCAGGATCGCGCGGAACAAGCAGGACTACGCGGGTTGGGCCGAGGCGGTGGCCGCGGAGGAGCACGTGCCACTGATCGACCTGAACGAGATGATCGCCGGGCGGTACGACGAACTCGGGCCGGAAAAAGTGGATCCGCTGTTCGGCGATCCGCACACGCACACCAGCCGGGCGGGCGCGGAGTTGAATGCCGATATGGTGATCGCGGGCTTGCAGAAGTTGCCGGACGACCCACTGGCGAAGTTCATCAAAGCGCGATAAAGCGTACTTACTTTGCTCGGCGTTATACTGATTGCGTTATGGTCAGAGTTCCGATTATCGCAGTCTGCATCTGCGGATTCGGCGCGCTGCTATTTGCACAGACGCAGCGGGACCGAAACTATCCGTTTGAGGACGTTCCCATAGCGCCGCAGCTTGCCGTGGGTCCGAACATTATCGAAGGCGTCGAATTCCGTGGTCTGCGTCGAGTTCCGGCGGATAAGATGCGCACCGTGATCTTCAGCAAAATCGGCGATGTTTACAAGGAGGAAATGCTGCGTCTCGATGTCGCTGTGCTGCGGGATACCGACCGCTTCGAGGATGTTCGCGTCTCGACCGGGAAAGGCAAAAGGGGCGGCATTGTCTTGCGTTTTGTCGTTGTCGAGCGGCGCCCGGTTCAATGACCTCGAATGACCGACTAGTCTAAAGCCGCCCGTCAGCCAAACTCGGGACCGGCGATCGCATATTGCGCCGAAGGAACGCCCGGGGGAACGTACCCACGCAGATACATGCGCGCGAACCGGCGCTCCTCCGCAAAGCCCGCCGATCGCAGGAAGCCGAGCCATTCGCCGGCGGCCGCGCTCGCATCGATGGCCACCTTGCGGCCTTGAAGGCCGGAGAAACAACCGGCAGCCAGACTCCGTGCCGCGTCGACGTCCACGGCCACCACCGGTCCCAACTGGAAGTAGAGATGCCCCGGGCGTCCAAAGGTGTAGCCGCCAAGGCCGGCCGCGCCGCTGACCACCCAGGCGCACTCGGGCGCCCGCGCAAACAGCGCCGCCAGCAGGTGGCTGCGATCGGCGCCGAAAACCTCGCGGTCCCAGCGGTAAATCGCGGGCAAATCGCCTTCCACCATGCGGCGTGCGGCTGGCGCGGGCGCAGGAAGAAGGGCGCTATCGATCACTGCCGTCGTCCGCACCAGGCTGGAATGTGACTCGAAACCGAACTGGCGGTAGAGCGGCTCTCCGGCCGGGGTCGCGTCCAGACCGACGCAGGGCGCGTGGGCCACATTCGAAAGCGCCTCGGCCAGAAGCTTGGCGCCCCGTCCCGCGCCGCGCGCGGCAGGGTCCACCAGCATCATCGCGATCCAGGCCAGGGAGCCGTAGCGGATCCATGTCGCGGTCCCTAAAACGGAGCCGGGCCGCACGATCACCACGCCGCCGCTGCCGGGGGTATCCAGGAAAAGGCGCCAATCTTCTTCCAGTTGATTCCAGCCGCACGCGCGGCACAGCCGCAGGCCACCAGCAATGTGACCCGCCGTCATCGCGGTGAGGGCTGGCTCGGTCACGGCTACTGCGCCTCGACAAACTGCTTGAGCCACGTCATGAGTTCGGCCGCCTTCTGAGGAGTGTCCGCCTCCACCACCAGGCGCAGCACCGGTTCGGTGCCGGAGAACCGCAGCAGAGCCCAGTTATCGTTTTCCAGGTACAGCTTGATTCCGTCCAGGTGCGAAATTCGAACCACCGGGTAAGCCCCGATGTGAGCACAGGGCGCGTCCCGCAGTTTCCGCGGGATGGCAATCCGCATCTCCGGCGTCGCAGGAAAGGATTCCTCCAACTCATACAGGCGGCCGGTCAGATCGTAGACCGTGGAGCGCAGTTGCGAGATTTTCTTGCCGGTACGGGCGCGCATTTCCACGATCAGCGCGGCGGCAAAGATCCCGTCTTTGCCCAGGATGTGGCCGCGAATGGTCAACCCTCCGGAAGATTCGCCCCCCAGCAGGGCATCGTGCTCCACCATGGACGAGACGATGTGCTTGAAGCCCACGGGCATCTCGTAGCATTCCTCGCCCAGTCGATGCGCCAGGCGATCCAGCAAATGCGTCGTGGCCAGATTCCTCACCACGCCGCCGCGCTCGCCGCGCACCTCGTGCAGGTACCAATAGAGCAAAAGCAGAACATCATTTACCGGGATATACTCGCCCAACTCATCCACAATCGCGATGCGGTCGGCGTCGCCATCCATGGCCAGCCCCAGGTCGTAGCCATCGTCGCGCATCGTGGAGGTGAGCAGGCGCAGGGCTTCCGCATTGGGCGCGGGGGATCTTCCGCCGAACAGCGGATTGTGCCGCTCGTGAATGAAGGTGACGCGGCAGCGGGCTTCGGTGAGGACGGTGCCCAGGGTGAGTTGTCCCACGCCGTACATGGGGTCCACGATCACTTTCAGGCCGGCGTTGCGGATGGTTTGCAGGTCGATCAGCTTTTCGACCGCGTCCACATATTCGTTGGTGAAATCGCCGCGCTGCACAATGCCGGAATCGAGTGCCAGGTCCAGTTCCAGCTTGATGACGTCTTCCGGAGTCAGCGCATTGGTTTCGGCTTCGATCCGCCGCGTTTCCTCGTCCAGCAGCAGCGCGCCGTCGCTTTGGAATACTTTAAGCCCGTTCCACTCCGGCGGATTGTGGCTGGCCGTAAAGACCAGCCCGTAGGCGGCGCGGCGTGCCGCCGTGGCATACGTGATCAGCGGCGTGGGCGCGTCCTCGTTCAGCAGGACGGTCTGCACGTTGTTGCCGCCGAACACCTCGGCCGAGGCTTCCGCCGCCTGCCTGGAAAGAAAACGGCGGTCATACCCGATCACCACGCCGCGCTCCTCACCGCCCTGCCGCGTGATTTCATTGGCCAGCGCCTGGCTCAACCGGCGCACATTGTGCATGGTGAATCCTTCGCCGATAATGGCGCGCCATCCGCCGGTGCCGAAGGTGACCAGGTTCCGTTCCTCCTGCCGCCGCGGACGAAACAGGCGCTTCTGCAGAATGAACTCCGCGCGGGCCAGGTCCTCGACGCCGTTGATGCCCTGCACTTCGTCCGGATCGTAGATACGATAGCTTTCCACGCTCAAGCCCGCGCGGATCAGTTGGTGAACGCAGTCAGTGAGGCGGTAATCGCCATCTTCGGGTGACGGCGAAAGCCTTTCCAAAGCGGAGAAAATCGTCTTGGCATTTACCACGTAGGCGCCCACGTTGCACTCGCGAATCTGCCGCACTTCGGGCGATGCCTGGCTGTCTTCGATGATGTCCATGATGCGCCCATCGGCGTTGCGAATGATCCGCCCGTACGGCTCGGGCCGCTCCATTACCGCGGTAAGCAGGGTCAGGTGTGCCTTCTTCAACTCGTGCCGGTTCAGCAGGCCGCGAATGGACCCGGGCCGGAACAGCGGCGTGTCGCCGTAGAGGATGAGCAGGTCGCCCTCGAAATCCGCAAGCTCGCGCGACGCCTGCAACGCGGCATGACCGGTGCCCAGTTGGCTTTCCTGAATCACATAATGATAAGCGGCGCCCAGGTGAGCGCGGACATCATCCTTCCGGTAGCCCACCACAATGGTGATATCTTTGGCCGGCACCACTTCCCGCGCGTTCTGGAGCACGCAATCCAAAACGCTGCAGTCCCCCAGGGGGCTCAGCATGATGGAACGGCCTTCCGCATCGAGGGCATCCTTGCCAGCAGCCAGAATCACCGCCTTGCGATGCGGCGTCTCGTTATCCATACCTCCAAGGTCCGATATTCGGAGAAAAATGTCTACTGCGCCCGCAGGAAAGTAACCAGCAAGCAGCAGGGCGCTGACGCAGGAAAAGTTGATGGCGTCCCAAGACGCCTGCGGACTTTCGAAATCGGCCTGCGCGTACTCCTGGGCGGCTTCCTCCAGGAACTGCTGGTGCGCCGCGTTCTTCTGGTCCACCAGCAGGGCGATGCGCTGCTTGCCCAGTCGGTCGGCGATGGTGAGGCCGGTGGAGCCGTCGGCGTTATTGCCCACGAACAGCCGGTGCATGCCCAGTTCGCCGCGCGCCGCCTCCTTCCGGATCTGGTCCAGAGCTTTCTGCTTCTCCGGCCCGTCCGTCATGCGGTCGATCGCCTGCATCCGGTCCACGTACACGGACGCGGGCGTGAGCGGCCGGTCCCGCTCGCCGCTCGCCTGGCCTTGTCCGCCGGAGGCCTTAGGCCGCCGCACTCGTCGCCTTCGTCGTTGAAGAAGATCACCCCGGCGCTCTTAGACCCTTTGCGCGCGCCGGTATACGTCTTGCCGTTAATGACCGGATCGGGGACCCGCTCCCGATTCCAGACGGTCATGCGCAGCTTGCCATCCGGTTCGACGATGTTGATCCGCTGGACGTCGATCTCTTCAAAGCGCTGGCGCCGTGTCTGAAAAGCCGATAACAGCAGAACCAGTAAAATGGCCGTCAATATGTCTGTATAGACCTGTAGCACCAAGCGGAACCGGCACGCTGACCGGTGTTCCGCGGTAGGTGCCAGCCAGGTAGGGGGAGAGCGTCTGGTAGGAGAAACCCGAGATTTGAACCACCAGCCGATCGTTGGCGGTTCGCCCATCGACGGTGAGACGTCGCGACCAGCGACGGAGTCCTGAGCTTCTTCGAGGACCTATCCTTTGCCGATACTTATACCATTGCGATCAACGACCAGGTTGTGCTGACCGTGACGACTCACTAACGCCCCGGATCCGCTAGAATTGGCAGAGCGCAATGAACCCGTTCCGCATTGCACTCGCCAACCTCCGGTTCCCGGCGACGCCCTGGGAGTCCGTGGCGCTGGCCGAACAGGCAATCGCGCAGGCGGCGGCGGAGCAGGCCGGCATCCTCTGCTTTCCGGAGTGTTACGTACCCGGCTACCGCGGAATGGGGAGGCCCATCCCGCCCGCAGACCCCGGTTTTCTTGAACGCGCGCACTCCACCATCGCCGCGGCCGCGGCAAGGGCAAACCTGGCCGTGATCCTCGGTACCGAACGGATCGTCGATGGCTCACTGCGGATCACCGCATTGGTGGTCCATGCGGATGGCTCGCTCGCCGGCTTTCAGGACAAGGTTCAGCTCGACCCTTCCGAGGAGGGCACCTACTCCCCCGGCTCGGGCAGGCGGATCTTCCAGGCGGGTCCGCTGACATTCGGCATTGCCATCTGTCACGAAGGCTGGCGCTACCCGGAAACCGTACGATGGCCGGCAAGACACGGCGCGCAGATTGTCTTCCATCCGCATTACCACGCCGCCGAGCCCGGTAGTTATCAGCCCGCGACGTTCGCCGACCCGGCGAACTCGTTCCACGAGAAAGCCGCCCTATGCCGCGCCGCCGAGAACACCTGCTATTTCGCCACGGTGAATTGCGCCAGCCCCGGCTCGCCGACCACTTCCGCCGTAGTGCGGCCCGACGGGACGCTGCTTTGCTACCAGCCGTACGGGACGGAGGGGCTGCTGGTGGCGGACATCGATATCGCCGCGGCTACCGGACTGCTTGCTTCGCGCTACCAGCCGGTCTGCTGAAACAGTATTAGAATTGGACCTTTGGAGGAGGCGCCGTGACTTCGGAAATGTTACACGACCTGGCCCGGCATCAGCTCTGGGCCGATGGGGCGCACTGGAAAACGCTTCATGAAAATCCTGCCTTCCTGGAAGATGCCGAGATCCGCTCGCGTCTGAACCACATCCTGATGGCGGCGAAGATGCTGACCGCCTTAGCCCGACTTTCGCACTTCGGAGGGTTTTATCGGCTCGACCGAACTATATTTGGTTTGGCTGCAACAATGCCGCCTCGAAAAGGGCCTGAGTGAAGACCTACTCTCTTTCCTTTTACCTCGGTTTCTGGCATGCTGCTGCTTCCTATGTTTCTGCGCAGCACCCCACGAAAGAAGGACGGCAAGACTCACCGCTACTTCAGCGTGGTCGAGAATCGCCGCTTGCCCGGCGCCAAAACGGTGCAGCGCACCGTGCTGTATCTAGGCGAGATCAACGACCAACAGCAGGCTGCGTGGCGCAAGACGCTGGAAGTCTTCGACGAAGACCAGCAAGACTATCGAACCATGAGCCTGTTTCCGGACGACCGGGAGGTTCCCGCCGATGCCCTGGACAGCATCCAGGTAAAACTTAGCGGCCTGGAATTGCGGCGTCCGCGCTCCTTCGGCGCTTGTTGGCTGGGGTGCGAGTTGTGGCACCAACTCGGATTGGATGAGTTTTGGCACCAGCGTTTACCGGAAGCGCGCGAAGCGGTGAGTTGGGAGAAGGTGCTGCAGTTGCAGGTAGTGAACTGCCTGCTCGACCCGGGCAGTGATTATCGCTTGCACCGGCAGTGGTACGTGGATACGGCGATGGACGAGCTATTGGAAACGGACTTTGCCGTGGCCGCCAAGGACCGGCTGTATCGCTGTCTGGACCGGGTGCTGCCGCACAAACAGGAGTTGTTTGTCTGGTTGAAACAGAAGTGGACCGACTTGTTCCAGGCGGACTTTGAAGTATTGCTCTACGATCTAACCAGCACGTACTTCGAAGGCGAGATGGAGCAGAACCCAAAAGCCAAGCGTGGTTACAGCAGAGATAAAAGACCGGACTGTCTGCAATTGGTGATTGCGCTGGTGGTGACCACCGATGGGTTGCCGTTGGCCTATGAGGTGATGAAGGGGAACACGTCAGATCGCACCACCCTGCCGGGCTTTCTCAAGAAGATCGAGGACACCTACGGCAAAGCGCGGCGCGTATGGGTGATGGATCGCGGGGTTCCCAGCGAAGACATTCTGCAAGACATGCGCTCGCCGGAAGGGCAGACGTTCTATTTGGTAGGCACGCCGAAAAGCAAGATCAACCAGCATGAAAAGAAGTGGCTGGATCTGCCGTGGCAAAAGGTTCGCGACTCGGTGGAGGTGAAGTTGTATGAGCATGAAGGCGAACTCTATGTGCTGGCCAAGAGCGGTGGGCGGCAGGCCAAAGAGAACGCCATGCGGCGCAAGCGACTGGCTCGCTTGCTGCGTAAACTGCGGACAATGCGCAAGAGCCTGCCGAAGCGCGATCAACTGTTGCTGCGCATCGGGGCCGCCAAGAAGGAAGCCGGGCGGGCTTTTGGGTTCGTGAAGATGCAGAGGCCGGCGGCGGACCAGGCGGTCACTCGGGAGACATTTCCTTTGAGGTGGACAAGGTCAAGCTGAAAGCCGCCGAACAACGTGACGGCCATTATCTGCTGCGCAGCAACCTCACTGGCGAAGATCCTGCGGTGTTATGGACGCGCTATGTGCAACTGACCCAGATAGAGAGTGTGTTGCCAATGTTTACCATTCGGAACCACCGTAAAAAGAGGCGTTCGAGGATAGGGGCTGGACAACTCGTCAAGCCGTGGCATTCTAAGCTGGATGAGTGCGAGTGATCCGGTCGGTCGCGCCGAACAGTTGGAGCAGGAAGTGGCATCCTTACAGCGACGCCTGGACCGGTCGTTGGCGGAGAACGAGCGCCTGGAGCAAGAGATCGCACGAGTGCAGAAACTGCTAGAAGAGGCAGTGCGCAAAAGGAAGCGCAACACAGCTCCGTTCTCCCGCGACAATCCCAAAACAAATCCCAAAACAGCGGGACGCAAACCGGGGGATCAATACGGTCAGCAGGCCACGCGTGGGACACCGCTGCGGGTGGATGAGCAGATCGCTGTGCCGTTGCCGCCCTCCTGCCCACATTGCCAGAGCGATGTGGTTCTGCGGGACACCAAGGCTCAGTATCAGGAAGACATAGTGCGCGTGACCCTGGTGCGGCGGTTTAATGTGGAGGTGGGGGTGTGCTCGGGCTGTGGACGCAGTGTGCAAGGAAGGCATCCGCTGCAGACCTCCGATGCGTTGCACGTCGGGACGGTACAGATCGGGCCGGAAGCATTGTCGCTGGCGGCGCTGTGGAACAAAGAGATGGGCCTATCGCATGAGCGAGTGGCCCGGTCGCTGCAATTGGGTTACGGCTTGACGGTGAGCCGCAGCGGGATCTGCCGGGCGCTGGAACGGTTGGGCAATTTGGCCGCTCCCACCTACCATCAATTGAAGGCCTCGTTGGCGCGTAGTCCATTCAATGGGATGGACGATACTGGTTGGCGTGTAGGCGGCCGGTTACAGAATTGTCGGGTGATCGGCAATGAATCGGTCACCGTATACCTGATCGAGCCGCATCGCGGCTTCGCCGAAGCGGCGGCAGTATTGGGGGCTGAATACGATGGCTTTCTGGTGCATGACGGGGCCCGGACCTGGTACGGTTTTTTGCAGGCTTTTCACCAAACCTGCCTGGCGCATCTCATCCTGCGCTGCCGGGACCTGCTGCAGTTGCTGACCGGGGGAGCGCGACAGTTCCCGCAGGCGGTCCTGGATGTGTTGCTGGACAGTCTCGACTTGCGGGATCGCCACCAACAGGGACTGGTCAGCGAACATGGATTAGCAGTGGCCACGGGCCGCTTGAAGGCCCGGTTGGACCGGCTGTTGGCAACCCCACAGTGCCATGCCGCCAATCGGCGTTTAGCGCGCCACCTACAACATGAGCAGCCCCACCTGTTCACATTTCTGTACTGTCCGGGCCTTCCGGCCACCAACAACTTCATCGAGGCAGCGATTCGGCTGATGGTGGTGGCTCGCAAAACCTGGGGCGGGAACCGAACCTGGAACGGCGCCCGAACCCAACAGATATTGACGAGCGTCTTGCGAAGTTGTTGGCAACAGGGCAAAGACGCTTTCCAACAGCTGGTTACTCTATTACATTCTCCGCGGCCAATGGTGCTCGATCTCGTTCCAGCTTCCCTATCTCCCTAACCCGCCTTGCTCCGCGACACTCTCCACCGCCCCAACCATAACACTGTGCGGACTCACTATTCCCCGCTGAGTGGTGATTTTGCCGAAGATGGTAAACATTGGCA
>CAWKYG010000036.1:0-80372 GCA_963853855.1 uncultured Solibacteraceae bacterium
GGTCGATCATACCACGCTGATTTATTCCGATAATATGAGCAACGAAGCCCCCGCCGAAGATGATCGAAGGTCCGACAGCATCGGAGAATTTCGAGAATTCCATGCGCCAGATAATCACCAAGTCACATGCCGAGGTCCAGGCCAAGATCTGAAGAGCACCGCAAAGAAGCAGTTCGGAATCTGAACCGGCATGGGCCGAAACCAAAGGAGTGAAGGTTCTCTCAGGGCGAAGACCATCAGGTGAACGCTATCCGTGAAACTTCTGCCGCTCCTGCATCAGTTCGAGGCGGAGCAGCTTAATCTCTTCGTCTTTTCTGCCAACTGCATCAGCCGCGCGTTCTCGCCACCCCGCGCGTTCCTGGGCAAGCCGCCTGTCGGCTTGCCTTCTCTCGCTCTCAAGGGAATTGGCGAGCTGTTTAGCGTGGGAGCAGTTCAAGGCACCCATCTGGGTTTTGTGATCGTCTCTGAGTGTCTGAATAGCAGCCCTCAAGTCTTCGGCATGCCTGGAGTCCTTCCGATACTTGAATATCGTTCTGATCAGCACGACCCACAGGGCACCAGTGCAGAGAATGCTCAGCGCTTCCAGACTCATGTCGAATCCCTGTTTTTTCCAGACCGAGACCTGGAGTAACAGAAAAAGAGCGGTTAAGCCGAGCTCCATCCAAGCAGGCGCATGTTCCTTCCACATAGCATCGTTCCTTATCGCGATTCCTTGAGGGTGAAATCCGCCCGCAGGTCAATTTTCCTACTCTCGCTCTGACCGATCAGGCCAGAGCTAGCTTAGCTAAGCTAGGCGGCTCCCTTTTATTGTCGCCCAGGTAGCGGTTCTCGATTAGTTTGCGTCATGATGAATGCAATGAGCACTGAAGAACAGGATCAGACCTTAGGACGCCTCACCCGGCAGGATCGGGAGTGCCGGCGGAATCTTGCTGCCCTGGACGCCAACCTCAAAGAGGCAGGAGAGGTCCTGGCTGCAACGGCCAAGAGATTCGACGGTTTTCTTTTACCGGAAGCCAGCGAGAGGATTCGAGCCGCAATCGAAGCGGTTGAGGGCTTGCCCGACAGAGATGAACTCTTGCAGGCCCTTAGGGAAATTCAAAAAGAGCGAGAACGCAGTACCGAAATAGTCAAACAACTGAAGCAGTTCGACTTGTAGTTGCAGGACTCCATGAGTCGAAGGCTCATCGCAGCTTGGACAGAAGGGCGAGCAACCAAAGCTAAAAGCTGGCTGGACCTACGGCACCCGCGCAAACCACAAGTTCCACAAGCGCGCGCGATGCAATTGAATCCCCTGCGGACGGCCTTCGGAATCGCGGAGGAAGTGCAGCGACCACGGTCCCACTACGAAGCGGTCCGACCCTATGGCATCCAGCGGGATCTTCCAACCGGCGCTGGTGGTGATCACGAGGCTGCCCTGACGGAGCACCAGCGTCCAGTCCGCTCCGGCGTCGGGGCATCGATATTCGCCCGCCAGCGCGGCGAGCTGGTCCGCGTGCATCGAAACGGGTTCCAGCCGCTGGTAGGCCACCGGGAGAGCGCCGTCCCATTGCAGGGACATGCGATCGGTAGAGAGCATGGTGAGCGTCAGCCGGAACCCGCCATCGTCGGTGAAAAGCTGCCGGCGATTGAGCGGGTACAGCTTGTACCGTTCCTCCGCGGTGTCGATCGTCATGCCGTCGATGCCGCTCCAGGCGCGAAGAATCCAGCCCTGCCGGGACTCCCAAACGCCATCCAGTTCGGGGAACGGCGTGGTGGGATAGTCCACGTCGGCGGCTCCTTTGCGCGGCCTGAGGTGGCCGGTCATATAGATGGCGGCGATGCGCCGGTTCAGGCCGGGGCGTCGGCGTCCCCGCGATTGCAGAGGAAGATGCTGGAGAGCTGGTAGCCGGGAAACTGGGTAAAATCGGCGCGATAGCCAGGGAGCAGGCCGTCGTGGCTGACCACGCGCGCGCCGCGGTAACGCCCCACCGAAAGCCCCGCGGCGTATCCCACCGGTTCGCCCGAGCGCAGGCGTCCGCTGGTCTCCATAAAGGCGATGAAGCGGCTGCCGCCCACCTTGCCGGTATACAGATTTTGATCCCAGAGCCGCAAGTCTTCCAGCGTGGTGCACACGCCGCCGTCTCCGTTCGTCAGCGGCGGGGGATCCGTTTTGCGAAACTGTTCGCCTTGCACGGTATAGCCCAGCGCGCGAACACCGGCGGCCGCCACTTCCCCCTGAAACGACGTATGTGTCATGCCCAGCGGGAGAAAGAGATGCTCCTCCGCGAAGGCGGCCAGCGATTCGCCGCTGGTGCGCTCCACAATCAGTCCCAGCAGGAAGTAATCGGTATTGGTGTACTCGTAGTCCGTGCCGGGTGGAAAATTGAGCGCGCTCTGCGAACGCAGCAATTGCAGGCTCGCGGCGGCATCCAGCGACTGGCGCAGCCGGCCTGCCACTTCCAGTAACGGATTCAAGTCGCGCAATCCGCTGGTGTGATGCAGCAGGTCGCTCAACGTGATGCCGCCGGCATATTCAGGCAACTCGGGGACGAAGCGCCGTACCGGGTCCTCCAGTGCCAGCTTGCCGCTCTCCACCAGGAAGTAGAGCGAGGCGGCGGTGAACTGCTTGCTCATGGACGCCACATCGAACTGCGTATCGACGGTGATGGGCTGGCGTGCCTCCAGGTTGGCCAGCCCGAACGCCGCACTGTACAGGAGCTTGCCCCTCTGCACCACACCCACCACGCAGCCCGGACCATCCTTCACGCGCAACGGGGCCAGCAGGTCATTGACGGCATCGGCGCGGTCATCGGCGCGCAACGCGGAGAACACGCACACCGACACAAGAATTGCGAGGATCCGCGCCCCTCCGCACGTCATGCGTCAATTGTACTGTGAGTTTACTTCAACAGATTTGACGATTTGCCGGCGAAGTCCAGCACCCATCCCGGAAAGATGCCCAGGAACAGGGTGCCGAGGGCGGGCAAAATCATCGCCAGGCGTAGCGACGGAGTCAGCGGCTCGATGTCGTTCACGGCCTCGCCGGGCTCGTGCATGTACATCATCACCAGAATCCGCAGGTAGTAATACGCAGCCACGGCGCTGTTCAACAGGCCCAGCACGGTCAACCACACCAGGTGCGATTCCAGCGCCGCTTTGAAGATGTAGAACTTGCCGAAGAAGCCGCCGGTGAGCGGCACGCCGATCAGCGATAGCAGGAAAATGGTCAGCATGGCGGCGGTCAACGGCTGCTTCTGCGCGAGCCCCTTGAAGCTTTCGATGTCCTGGTACTTCTCGCCGCGTCCTGAAAGGTGGCTGACCACGGCAAACGCTCCCACGTTCATGAAGGCATAGCCGGCCAGGTAGAACATGGCGGCGGCGGTACCCACATCGCTTTGCGCCGTGAGCGCCACCAGCACGTATCCGGCATGCGCGATGGAACTGTAGGCCAGCATGCGCTTCACGTTGGTCTGCAGGAGTGCGGCGAAATTGCCAACCGTCATGGAAAGCAGCGCGCAGATCCACACCAGCGGCACCCAACCGCCGGCGATCGGCTCGAAGGCCGTCATGAAGATGCGCAGGAAGACGGCGAAGGCGGCGGCCTTGGGTCCGGCGGAGAGAAACGCGCTGACCGGTGTGGGCGCGCCCTGATATACGTCCGGCGCCCAGATCTGGAAGGGCGCCGCGGAAACCTTGAAGGCCAGCCCGACGAACATGATGGCCGCCGCCACCCCGATAAACACCGGCGAAGGCGCGTTCGGCCCCAGGATTACGCTGTGCACCGCGGAGAGATTGATGGTGCCGGTCGCGCCATAAATCAGCGCCACGCCATACAGGAAGAACGCCGTGGCGAACGAACCCAGCAGAAAATATTTGAGCGCGGCTTCGTTGGCGCGCTTATCGTCACGCAGATATCCGGCCATCACGTAGCTGGCGATCGAGGAAATCTCCAGGCCGATGAAAATGATGATGAGCTCGTTGGCCGACGCCATGATGCACTGGCCGGCTACGGAGAAAAGGAGGAGGGCGTGGAATTCGCTGGTTTCCGCATCTTCCCGCTCCAGGAACTTGTACGCGGGCAGAACCGTCAGAATGCCCACCACCATTACCAGCACACTGAAAAATGTGGCGAACCCATCCACCACCAGCAGGCCGCCGAACGCCGGGCCCTGGTGCGCGTAGCCATACAGCGCGCCGCCAATGCCCGCCAGCAAGGCCAGAATGCTGAGATGCCCGAAGAGGCTCGACGAGCGTTTGTGGATCACCGGATCCAGCACCATCAGCAGCGTGCCGGCAATGGTGAGGATCAGTACCGGCAGGAAGCGCGCCAGGTCCATGCTGCCGGCGAAAGAACTAACGGGCACGGGCCACCTCCGCGCGCTTCACGGGCGGCAGACTCACCCGGAACGGCACATTCACCTGGGTTTGCGCCAGCACCCGCGCGTCCACCTTGCCCACCGGCGGCAGGAACGATTGCGAATAGATTCCCATCCAGAACATCATCACGATCAGCGGCACCACGGCGGCCCATTCGCGCAGTTTCAGGTCGGGCACGTGGGCCCGCACCTCCGGGCCCAGCTCGCCGTAAAACACCCGCTGGTACATCCACAGCATGTAGCAGGCGGAGAGAATCACGCCGATGGATGCGTAGACGGTCCACGTATAATTGGCCGCGGCGGTTCCCTGAAGCACCAGGAATTCACCCACGAAATTGTTCAGCATCGGGAGCCCGATACTGGCCAGCGTGGTGATCAGGAACATGGTCGAAAGCCAGGGCGCGGCCGTGGCCACACCGCCAAAATCTTTGATTTCGAGGGAATGCCGGCGCTCGTACAGCAGGCCTACGCCGATGAACAGGGCGCCCGTGGAAATGCCGTGATTCAACATCTGGTAGACCGCGCCATCCAGGCCCATCTGCGTGAACGTGAAGATGCCGAGCACCACGAAGCCCAGATGGCTCACCGAAGAGTAGGCCACCAGCTTCTTCAAATTGGGCTGCACCATGGCCACCAGCGCGCCGTAGATGATTCCGATGATGGCCAGCACCACAATCCAGGGAGCGCAGGTGCGGGCCGCGGCCGGGAACAGCGGGAGGCAGAAGTGCAAAAGTCCGTAGCAACCCATCTTCAGCATGACCGAAGCCAGCATCACCGAACCGGCCGTGGGTGCCTCCACGTGCGCATCCGGCAGCCAGGTGTGCAGCGGGAACAACGGCACCTTGATGGCAAAGGCCACGAAAAAGGCCAGGAAGAGCAGCATCTGCTCCACCGGAGCCAGCCGCAGTTGGCCGCTCAGCAGCATTTCCAGAATGGCGGGATAGCTGAATGTTCCGGTGCGATTGTAGAGATAGATGATGGCCGTCAGCATGAGCATGCTGCCGGCCATGGTGTACAGGAAGAATTTCACCGCGGCATAGATGCGCCGCTCGTGTCCCCAGATGCCAATCAGGAAATACATGGGCACCAGGGAGAATTCCCAGAACACGAAGAACAGGAACAGGTCCTGCGCGATGAACACGCCGATCGAGGCCGAACTCCAGGAGCAGCAGAAACGCGAAGAACTCCTTCACGCGCGTCTGAATGGAGTTCCACGAGATCAGCACGCAGAGCGGCGTCAGGAAGGTGGACAGAATCACCAGCCACAGGCTGATCCCGTTGGCGGAAATGGCGAAGTGGATGTTGGGCGAGGCGATCCACGGCACGTCGACCAGGAACTGCTCGGCGGACGATCCGCGGTCAAACCAGGCCAGCAGGCCCAGCGACGCGGCGAAGGTAGCCAGCGAACTCACTAGCGCCCACATCCGGCTGGCCTGCGGCGAAGAGCGGGGCAACAGCAGCGCGATCAGGAAACTTGCCAGGGGCAGCGCCAGAACCAGGGTTAGCAGGTTCATCGCACGCCTCCCAGGAAGAACAGGACCGCGCCGATCACCGTCACCGACCCCAGCAGCACCCAACTGGCATAGCTGCGGATATTGCCCGATTGCATCCGCCGCAGAACGCCGCCCACGCCGCGCGATAGCGTCCCCACGCCATTTACCATGCCATCGATGAGTCCGGCGTCCAGGGTCTTCCACAGCACCACGCGCGACCCGTTCACTACGGGGCGACTACCGCGGCATCGTAAATCTCGTCCACGAAATACTTGTTGTAGACCAGGGTGTAGAGACCTTTTACGCTATCCGCGAAGGACTCCGCCATGGACGGCTTGAGCACGTACATGAGGTACGCCAGCGCGATCCCGCCGAGGCCGAACGCCACCGAGACGGCCATCAGGGTGGAATCCTCGGGCACTTCGCCGCCCCGGGAAGAATTTCTCCAGAAACGCCGGGATCTTGATGAATCCGCCGGCCAGCGAGAGCGCCGCCAGCACCACCAGCGGCAGATACATCACCGGAGGCGATTCGTGCGGATGCTCGTGGCCGCGATAGGTTCCCGAAGAACGTCATGAACATGGCGCGGAATACGTAAAACGCCGTCATGCCGGCCGTCACCACGCCCAGCCAGTACATCCAGGGGGCATAGCCGTGCGCGGCAACCAGGATGGCGTCCTTGCTGAAGAAGCCGGAAGTGGCGGAAAGCCCGAAATGGCCAGGGCCGCGCACAGCATCGTCCAGAAGGTCCACGGGATTTTGGTTCGCAGGCCGCCCATGTTGCGCATGTCCTGCTCGCCGGAAAGCGCGTGAATCACGCTGCCGGAACCGAGGAACAGCAGCGCCTTGAAGAACGCGTGCGTCATCAGGTGGTAGATGCCCGCCGAAAACGCGCCGCAGCCCACGCCCACGAACATGTAGCCAAGCTGGGACACGGTGGAGTAGGCGAACACTTTCTTGATATCGTTCTGCGCCAGGCCGATGGTCGCGGCGAAAAACGCGGTGGCGATTCCGATCAGCGCGATCGCGTGCATGGCCGCTGGCGCGTGCACGTAGATGGGCCACGAGCGGGCGCACATGTAGACGCCGGCGGTGACCATGGTGGCGGCGTGGATCAGCGCCGAGACCGGCGTCGGGCCGGCCATGGCGTCGGGCAGCCAGACGTACAGGGGAAGCTGCGCCGATTTTCCGCAGGCGCCTACCAGCAGCAGAAATCCGATGGTGGTGAGCGTGGCTTCACTCGCCCCCGGCGCCTGCTGGAACACGGTGGCGAAATCCAGCGGAATGGAAGGTCACCATGATGAGAAAGATCGCCAGCGAAAAGCCGAAATCGCCGATGCGGTTGACGATGAACGCCTTGTTTCCGGCGTTGGTGGCGAATTTCTTATCGAAGTAAAAGCCGATCAGCAGGTAGCTGCACAGGCCCACGCCTTCCCACCCCACGAAGAGCAGCAGGAAATTCGCCGCCAGCACCAGCGTGAGCATGAAGAACATGAACAGGTTGAGATAGGCGAAGAAGCGGTAGTACCCGCCGAAATTCGGACCGTGCTCGTGCGCCATGTAGCCGATGGCATAGATGTGGATCAGCGACCCGATTCCGGTGACGACCATGAGCATGACCACGGTCAGGCGGTCCACTGCCATGTCGCAGGCGATATTGACGAAGCCGCTCTGGATCCAGGTGAAATAATGCTCGGTGTAGGCGGTGTTCAAATCGCCCAGCGCCAGAATGGTCTTCAGCGCCCAGGCGAACGCAAGCACCACGCTGCCAATGGCAACGGTGCTGACCAGGCCTTTGGAAAAGCGGCGTCCAAACACGCCGTTGATAAAGAAGCCTGCCAGCGGCAATATAGGAATGAGCCAGAGTTGCATCTAGTGTGTCCAGGGGCCAGGGGCCAGGGGCCAGGGGCCAGGGTTGCATTTCACCGTTCTCGTAGCCATTCTCAAACCGAAACTCTCTCCCTCTCCGTCTCTCTCCGCGTTCTTCCTCCGCGCCTCCGCGGCTCCGCGGTGAGTCTTAGTTCTTCATCGAATTGACATCGTCGATATTCAGCGTGGCGCGGTTCTTGTACACCGTCAGGATGATCGCGAGCCCTACGGTCGCTTCCGCCGCCGCCACCACCATCACGAAAAAGGCGAACAGGTGTCCGTTCACCTGCTTCAGTTGATAGGCGAAGGTGATGAAGGTCAGGTTGACGGCATTCAGCATCAGCTCGATGGACATGAACACCGTGATGATGTTACGCCGGAACAGAAAACCACTCACGCCGAGCACGAACAGCACGGCGCTCAACGTCAGGAACCACGAAACCGGAACCTCAGCCATCTAGTCCAGCTCCTTTCGCGCCAGTACAACGGCGCCCACAATGGCGATCAGAATCAGGATGGAAGTAATCTCGAACGGCAGCAGGTAGGTGGTGAACAGCGCCCGTCCGATAGCCAGGGCGGTGCCGCCGCGAAAACCGCCGAAATGCACCGTGCTCTGCGGGTACAGCCGCTGCACAAAGAACGCCAGCACCCCGAGCAGCGCGATCAACAGCGGCACTCCCAGGGCCTGCACCATCAGCGAGCGGCCCTTGCGCACCTCGGTTCCGGCATTCAGCAGCATGATCACGAAAATGAACAGCACCATGACCGCGCCGGCATACACAATCACCTGTGCGGCAGCGATGAACTCCGCGCCCAGCAGCAGGTACAAAATCGCCAGCGAGCCCATGACGCCGATCAGCGAGACAGCGCTCGAAATCGGATGCGTCTGCACTACCACGTTAATGGCGCAGACCACGGCGATAATCGCGAAAACCAGAAAAAGAATGACGTCCATTTCATGAAAACCAGGCAACCAGGAAGCCGGTCACCAGCAGATTCAACATGGCTACCGGGAAAAGGAATTTCCAGGTGAAGCCCATCAGTTGGTCGTAGCGGAAGCGCGGCAGCGTTCCGCGAATCCACATAAATGCAAACAGAATCGCGCCCGTCTTGGCGCAGAACCAGAACAGCGGCAGCAGCCATGCCTGCACGATCGGCAACAGAAAGATCCCGGCCATGATCAGGAAGATCACGCCGAACACGGGGAGCGTGTATTTATCGCGTTTGCGGGAATAATTCACTCCGTGATACAGCGCGATCAATCCGGCGATGGCGAAGATCGCCGGCGGCACCAGCGACGAGCCGTATGCGGCCGGCCACGGCGCCATCCAGCCGCCCAGAAACAGCAGCGTGGCCATGCAGCTCACCGTGATCATGTTGGCGTATTCCGCCATGAAAAAAGACGCGAACTTCATGCTGCTGTATTCGGTGTGGAAGCCCGCTACCAGCTCGTTTTCGGCTTCCGGCAGATCGAACGGCACGCGATTGGTTTCGGCAAACGCGGCGATCAGGAAAATGATAAAGCTGAAGATCTGCGGAAAGGGTCCGTGCAGCACGTTCCAATGCAAGATGCTTCCCGACTGCTTTTCCACCAGCGTCCGCAGGCTCAAAGTGTTGGAGATCAACAGCGGCGCCGCGATGGCCAGCGAAAGGGGCAGTTCGTAGCTGATCATCTGCGCCGAACTGCGCAGCCCGCCCAGCAGCGCGTATTTGTTGTTGGACGCCCAGCCGGCCAGCGCAATGCCGTACACACCCATGGAAGAAACCGCCAGCACGAAAACCACCCCGATATTCAAATCGGTGAGCTGCATGAGTGTGGAGTGGCCGGCCACGGAGATCTCCGGGCCGAACGGAATTACCGAAATCGAAAGCAGCGCCATGGTGATGGCCAGAAAAGGCGCAGCCAGGTACAACGGTTTATTGACGTAGGGCGGCACCAGGTCTTCCTTGGTGACCAGCTTGATCACGTCCGCCAGCGGCTGCAGCAATCCGTGCGGGCCCACGCGGTAAGGCCCCGGCCGCACCTGGATGTGGGCGATCACTTTGCGCTCGACCCACTGGAGGTACGCCAGGGTGGTCATGAGAACGGCAAAGACCACCAGCACCTTGATCAGGGTGATGACCACGAACGAATCTATCATTAGCGGCTCAAACGGCTTTCCAAAACTGTGTGCAGAACCTTAGAATAACGCCCGAGCGTGCCGGACGCGAATAGCCCATTGTGGTCGGAATGCACCAGATCGGGCCGGAGTTCCACGGGCACGCGCCCGTTTACCGGGGCCGTCTGTGCAGCGCCGCCGGTGGCAATCACCGGCGTCGGAACTTCATACCCTCGCACATTTTTGCGAATCTCTGCGAATACCGCGTCGGGAATCCACGGCCCCAGCGCCCCGGCCACGCCCATTTCGCGCGCGATGAAGCCCATGATTTCCAGGTCCGGCTTGGCGCCCATGGTGTTGATGGCGCGCTTGAGCTTCTGCACTTCGCCGGTCACGTTCGTTACGGTGCCGTTCTTTTCGTATGCGGAAGCCGCCGGCAGCACCACGTCGGCCAGCGCCGCGGTCTCGGTCAGGAACATGTCCTGAACCACCAGGAACCCGGACTTGCGCGCCGCACCGCCCTTGAACGGGTTGGCTCCCACCACCCACAATGCGCTCAATTCCGCCGCCAGCATCTCTTCCAGGTGCATGCCCGGCTGCCCCGAAGCTTTGTAACCCGGGAGGAGTTCCGGAGTCAGCCCCATGTCGATGGCGCCGCGCGAATTGGAATAATCCACCAGCGCGATATACTTCACCGGGATGCCCAGCGATTCGCCGAACTCCACCAGCTTGTGGACGTCTCCGCCCTTGAAGGAATCGTCGAACAGAATCACCAGCTCCGGCTCGGCTTTCAGCTTGTCGCGCAGTTGTTCCAGCGCCGCCAGGTAGTCCGCCGCCGAAGCCGTGCCCTGCGGATGGACGAATCGCGAGGGGTCGCTGTTTTCGGCCGCGGCCCCGGCGCGGATGCTCGCCACGGCATACTTGTCTTCCCGCACCGTGCCTGCTGTAACGGCATACACGTGCGCCTGATGATGCCGCCAGTTGGCGCGAATCTGGTTCGAGAGCAGGGGGTGCTCGGTGGAAAGATCGGCGCCCAGCACCACCACGGCCTTGCGCTCGTACAGGTCGGCCACGGTGGCCAGCTTGCCGGTCTTGCCGCTCAGCGCGTCCACCAGCGCCACCACGTCGCCGGTGCGATGGTGATCGATATGGTTGGTGCGCAGCACTTCACGCGCGAACTTCTGCAGATAGTAATTCTCTTCGTTGCTGGTGTGGTTGCTGCCGATCACGCCGAAACTGCCGCCATCGGCCAGCACTTGGTTGAACTGCTTCGCCACCCGGGCCAGCGCCTCGCTCCAGGAAACTTCTTCCAGCTTGCCGTTGACCCGCGCCAGGGGAGCCTGCAGCCGCTCTCCGGCGTCGTAAAAATCAAACGCATAGCGGCCCTTGATGCACAGGAACTCGCCGTTGATGCCCGAATGATCGCGATTGTTGCCGCGGATGATGCGGTCATTGCGCGTACCCAGCGTGGTCTTGCAGCCATCGGCGCAGTGCGTGCAGATGGTGCCCACGTGAGTCATCTCCCAGGGCCGCGTCTGGTAGCGGTAGGCGCCGCTGGTCAGCGCGCCCACCGGGCAGATATCGATGCAGGCGCCGCACTCGTCGCACTCCAGGTGGTCGCCCGAACTGGGAGCGATCTCGGAAACCGCGCCGCGATTGATCACGCCCAGCGCGCCCACGCCCATGCCTTCATTGCATACGCGGATGCACCGGAAACACAGGATGCAGCGCGGCGCATCGAAAAACACCACCGGCGAATACTGTTTTTCCGGAACGTGAATTTTGGTCTCGTTGTAACGGCTTTCCCCCGCGCCGTAGCGGAACACCATGTCCTGCAGTTCGCACTCGCCGCCCTTGTCGCAGACCGGGCAATCCAGCGGATGGTTGGTGAGCAGGAATTCCAGCGTGCCCTTGCGCGCCGCCTTCACCTGCGGCGTCTCGGTCCTCACCACCATGCCCTCGGCAACCGGAAGGGTGCATGCCGTCATCATCTTCGGCATCTTTTCCACTTCCACCAGGCACATGCGGCAGGCGGCCGCCAGCGAAAGGCCCTCGTAGTAGCAGAATGCCGGAATCTCAATCCCTACCGTTTTGGCGGCGTCGATTACCAGGGTCCCCGGGGCTGCCTGCACCTCGCGGCCGTCAATCGTCAGTTTTACCAGGTCTGCCATTACACCGTTACCATGTGATTCGCGTGCTCGTAGGGGCACGGCTTGCCATCGAGATGCTCTTCGAATTCGTGCCGGAACTTCTCCACAATCGAAATCGTGGGCATGGCCGCCGCATCGCCCAGCGGGCAGAAGGTGCGGCCCAACATGTTCTTGGCCAGTTCGCCAATCAGGGGGATGTCGCTTTTCGTGCCCTGACCCTGATGGAAGCGGTCCAGGATCTTTCGCAGCCAGGTGGTGCCTTCGCGGCACGGAATGCACCAGCCGCAGCTTTCGTGGGCGTAAAACTTCATGATGCGGAGCGCCGCCTTCACCATGCACGTGTCCTCGTCCATGATGATCACGCCGCCGGACCCGAGCATGCTCTTGCGCTGCGCCATGGAATCGTAATCCATGGTGGCGCCTTCCAGTTCCGCCGCCGTCAGCACCGGGCATGACGACCCGCCCGGGATGAACGCCTTCAACTTCTTCCCGTTGCGCATGCCGCCGCCCACTTCTTCGATCATCTGCTTCACCGGGAAGCCCAGCTTCAGTTCGTACACGCCGGGTTTGTTGACGTGGCCGGTCAGGCAGGTCAGCTTGGTGCCGCCCGCCTTGGGAATTCCCAGCGCCGCGAAGGCCGCGCCGCCGTCGCGGAGAATCGCGGGTACGGCGCAGAAGGTCTCGACATTATTCAGAATCGTGGGCGATTGGAATGCGCCCGATACCGCTGGGAAGGGCGGCCGGATGCGCGGAATACCGCGCTTGCCCTCGAGCGATTCCAGCAGCGCGGATTCCTCGCCGCACTCGTAAGCGCCCGCGCCGGTGTGGGTGTACAGGTCGAAGTCGAAACCCGTGCCCTGAATGTTCTTGCCGAGCCATCCCGCGGCGTACGCTTCGGCGAGGGCTTTATCCATGATGTCGATCAGGTAGCGATACTCGCCGCGAATGTAGACGTATCCCTTGTGCGCATCCACCGAAAGGCCGGCGATCAGCACGCCTTCAATCAACTGGTGCGGATCGTTTTCCATCAGCAGGCGGTCCTTGCAGGTGCCGGGCTCGCTTTCATCGGCGTTCACCACAATGTATTTGGGCTTGGGTGAGTTGCGCGGCACGAAACTCCACTTCATGCCGGTAGGGAAACCGGCGCCGCCGCGCCCGCGCAGGTTGGACGTCTTGACTTCCTCGATGATTTTTTCCGGCGTCATCTTCGCCGCCTTGAGGAATGCCTGGTAGCCGTCGGTCTCCAGATACACCTGGAGCGTCTCGGAATTCGGCAGACCGAAGCGGCGCGTCAGCACCCTGGTTTCAAGCGGGCTGGGTTCGTTGTACAGCATTCGTTATTGCTTCTTCCTCAGGCTGTCCAGAAGCTGGTCCAGTTTTTCGGGCGTCACTTTGTGGTGGAAATCGTAATTCACCTGAATGGCGGGAGCCCACGAGCAGGCGCCCATGCATTCCACTTCTTCCAGCGAAATCTCTCCGTCCGCCGTCACTTCCTTGTGACCGATGCCCAGCTTCTTGCAGGCGTGGTCCCACAACTTGTCGCCATCCATCAGCAGGCAACTGATGTTGGTGCAGACCTGTACGTGGTACTTCCCGAGCGGCTTCTTATGCAGCATCGAGTAGTACGAAAGCACCTCGTTCACCTGCAGCGGAGTCACGCCTACGCGGCGGGCCACTTCGTCAATCACTTCGTCGGAAATAGAGCCCAACTCGTCCTGCGCGTAGAGCAGCATGGGAATCATGGCCGAGCGCTGGCGCCCCGGCGGATAGCTCGTCAGGAATTTGGCAAACCTTTCTTCCAGTTCCGGTGAAAAAGTCATTACCTGTCCGTATCGCCCAACACGAAATCCATACTGCCGATGGAGGCGATCACATCGGCGATCAGTGAACCCTCCGTCATCTTCCCGGTCGCTTGCAAATTGCCGAAGCTGGGGGTCCGCATGTGCACGCGGTAGGGATGCGTGGTGCCATCGCTCACCATGTAGAATCCCAGTTCGCCGCGCGGCGATTCCACCACCTGGTAGACCTCGCCTTCAGGGACGCGGAACCCTTCGGTCACGATCTTGAAGTGATAGATCAGCGCCTCCATCTGGGTTTTCATTTTTTCGCGGTCGGGTAGCACCACATGCGGGGCATCGGCCTTCCACGGCCCGGCGGGCATCCCGTCCATGGCCTGCTTGACGATGCGCGTGCTCTGCCGCATCTCTTCTACACGCACCTGGTAACGCCCGAACACATCGTTGCGATCGGTGGTGGGCACTTCGAAATCGAACTTCTCGTAGCTGGAATACGGCTCGTCCTTGCGCGCATCCGATCTTCAGGCCAGCGGCGCGCAACATGGGGCCGGTCACACCGAGGTCCAGCATGTCTTCCAGGGAAATGTAGCCGACGCCCTGCGTGCGGCCGATCCAGATGGGATTGTTGGTCAGCAGATTTTCGTATTCCTCAATGCGGCTGGGGAACACGTCCATAAACTTCTTGACGCGCGCGTACCAGCCCCGCGGAGGCTCCAGCGCCAGGCCGCCGATGCGGAAATAGCTGGTCATCATGCGCTGCCCGCTGAACATTTCGAAGATGCGCAGAATATCTTCGCGCTCGCGGAAACAGTACAAAAACACGCTCATGGCGCCGATATCCAGCGCATGTGTGCCCAGCCAGACCAGGTGGCTGTTGAGGCGCGTCAACTCGGTGAGCATCACGCGCATCCACTGTGCCTGCGGCGGGATTTCCAGCCCCAGCAGTTTCTCCGCCGCCAGGCAATACCCCAGGTTGTTGGAAAGGGGCGCCAGGTAATCCACGCGATCGGTCAGCGTCACGCCCTGCTGGTACGTCTTGACTTCGAATTCCTTTTCGATGCCGGTGTGCAGAAACCCGATGTCGGGCGCGCACTTGACCACGGTCTCGCCATCCAGTTCCAGCATCAGGCGCAGCACGCCGTGAGTGGACGGATGCTGCGGACCCATGTTGAGGACCATGCGGCGCGGCCCCGCCTGTACCTCGCCTTCTGCCGCGATTTGTCCGGTGTCGCTCATTTCTAAACCCTCGACCCCGTTATCGGGTAATCCTTGCGCAGCGGATGCCCTTCCCAATCGTCGGGCAGCATAATCCGGCGCAGATCGGGGTGCCCGATGAATTTGATGCCGAAAAGGTCGAAAACTTCCCGCTCGTACCAGTTGGCGCCGCGCCAGACACCGGTCACCGATTCGATGACCGGATCTTCGCCGCGCACCAGGCACTTAAGCCGCACCCGGGCATTGTGCTCCACCGAGTGCAGGTGATAGACCACCTCGAACCGTGGTTCGGCCGGATACCGGTCTACCGCGGTGACGGTGCTCAAACGAACAAACGCCTGGTCGAATTTCAGGAATCCGCACACGCTGGCGATCTTGCCTGGCGCGATCTCCAGGGTCAGTTCGTTCCGGTCGTATTTGCCGCCTTTGACAGCTTCCGCGTCGAACGCTTCCACCGCCAGAGCAACGGCGTGCTCTCGCAAATTGTCGGGTAGCATCTCGAGTTGTACTACGTTTCAGTGCTTGCGGCTGGCGATCTCGCTCGTGGCCCAATCCAGCGCGCCCTTTTTCCAGATGTAGAAAAATCCGGAAAGAATCAAAATAACGAATACCAGCATCTCGACGAACGCAAACATCTTCAGTTCGCGATAAACAACCACCCACGGATACAGGAAGATTGCTTCAATGTCGAACAAAATGAATAGCATCCCCACCAGGTAAAACTTCACGCTGAAACGGGAACGGGCATCGCCCGTGGGCGTGATGCCGCTTTCGTACGGCATGTCCTTCACTCTGTTGCGGACTTTCTTTCCCAACAGATACGACACGGTGAGGAGCCCGCCCGCGAGGGCCATCGCGAGGAGCGCCTGCACAAGGACAGGAAAATACAACTCCGTGTAAGAGTTAGGCATTCGTTTGAGGGAGAAGAAGACTCAAATTTGACTATAATGGTTGCAAAACGGGGGTGTCAACCGAGCATGAATATCGAAATCGTCATAAACGGCGAATCCAGCTCCACGCACGAAGGCCAAACGGTGCTCGGTCTGCTGCGGCAACTGAACCTCGACCCCGCCCGCGTGGCCGTGGAATTGGACCGGCGCATTGTGAAACAGCCAAAATGGTCTGAAACTATTTTGGCGCCGGGAGCCCGGCTGGAAATCGTGCAGTTCGTCGGCGGAGGGTAGGAGAAGGAATGTGCCCCAGACGTACGCAGACGGCGCGGATCGTTCATCCGCGTTCATCTGCGTCCATCTGCGGCCCAAAAGGAATGCTTACGCGAAGGCTCGGATCGCGGCAGCTTCGTCTTCATGCACGTCGAAGACGGTATAGAGTTTGGTGATCTGCAGCAGGTCCTTGACGCGCTTGGTCAGGTTGAGCAGCCGGAGTTGCCCGCCGCTATTGGTCACTGTGGTGAATCCCGAAACAAGCTCGCCGATGCCCGAGCTGTCGATATACGATACTTCTCCCAGGTTCAAAAGGATCTTCTTCTGACCCTTCGTAACCAGGTCGCGCAAGGCATCGCGCATCGCGCTGGAACCTTCACCTAGCGTGATCCGTCCAGCCACATCCAACACCGTCACGTCTCCCACCTGCCGGGAACTCAACTTTACGCTCACTGAATATGCCTCCTTACAGAAACCCGCTCTACTTTGACACCAGGTACTTGACTAAAGTTACGTCCATGCCGCCTGCTTCGCCCCGCCGGATGTCGAACTCATCCATAAAAGAGCGGATCAGAAAAATCCCTCGTCCCGAAGTCCGGAGCAGATTCTCCGGAGCCAGCGGATCGGGCAGGCTGGCCAAATCGAAGCCTTCCCCTTCGTCCGATATCCGGATGACGAAGCGATCCGGAGTATGGGAAACCGACAACCGCACCTTTTTATTCGCGTTATACCGGTTGCCGTGAACCACCGCGTTCACCATCGATTCCCGCACGGCCATTCCGATCTTCATCAGGTCTTCATCCTGGAAGCCTGCCCGCTCCGCCATACCCGTAGCGAGTTCCTCCGCGCTATCCACGCTTTCCAGCGACGATTCCAGAAACCGTTCGACCGTTTCCGGAGTGTGGCGCATATTTTCACGCATACAAAAGACGGCCGGATGCGCGGCCAAAGCGAATCGTCAGAATAAATTACCAGCCGTGCGAAAGTCAAGGAGCGCTTTCCGCCCCGGGTGTCACCTTTGACGTGGAAAAGCATCTTAACAGGTAGATATGGAAGTTTCAGAAAATACCAATGGATCGATGTTGAAGTAACTAAGGCTAGCGACGCCAGACCGGAGAGCTATAAGATACGGGGCGAGTCTATTCGGATCGTCTCAGAGATTTCCACGGCTAACGAATGGCGGCTCCGCAAAGAATATGTGTTGCCGCTGCGTGCGCATTGCATGTGCTGCCTCCGGAGGGAACGCGATTTGAACGGGCATCCGACGCTCGGCGTGTTTCGGCCCAAGGCTATTAAGCGCCTATTGATCGAACCGGATTCACTAACCTGGACCGACTCGCAACTTCAAATACTTAGGCAGAGTGATCTGTTCGACGGTGCACCACCAGAGGAGTTAGAGAAAATCCCCTACGTTTTCAAATATGAATTTCACTGCGACCATGAAGGGTGCAATGGCCACACAATGTCTTGCACGGACTGGGAAATGGGAGAGTCCTGGCGGTCGTGGAGAACGAAGTATGGCGATCGGTGGGAGGAGAAGTTCAGGCAGCGATACGAAGTTGAAATGATCCAAAGGAACGATACCCACTTCTATGTTGGCACCGTTCACCAGCATCCGAGCGCCTGGATTATTGTTGGTCTGTTCTATCCTCCGCGTCCGACAGTTCCAGAGGACGAAGGATTGTTCTCCTAGGTAGCCTTTGTGCCCCACCTGGCCTGCGCTGCTTTCTTGGCGATAGCCTTTCGCTCGCGTGGTGAAAGTGCCGCCGCCCTGGCTGCGCCCCCTTCGCGCCGCCCAACTTGCCCAGCGCAACCGCCGCTGGGTTCTTGCCTGCGTTCGGATCGGGCAGTGGGGAGCCATCCAGTTTCTCTCCGGAGGTCTGCTCTACGACATTTCGCGCGATGGTCGCGAAGTCGTGATCTTCTCATTTGCTTGAACGGGTAGGCATGGTACGATCATGGCATAACCATGCCAGCTAAGAAAGGGTTACAAAAACGCGGTCAACGCCAATGGTCACAAGATTACGGTTTATACTGGGGCCAAGGTGAAAGCGGGCATTTGCCGAGGTCTACGATAGGTGCGGTGGTTTATACCACGGCGTCCGATGCAGGGAAGTGATCGAGGCTTTCTACGAGCAAGGCAAGAAGGATGGCCGGAGGGAGATGATCGAAAAGATGGACAAGCTAAAAGTCGGAGTGAAATATCTTGCTGCAGGCCAACCCAAAAAGAAGTCCAAAAATTCGAAACTGATCCACTGCTTTTTCGCGCGGCCGCTGAATCACGTTACAATCGGGCTTGACGTCTCAGGAAGAAATCGATCTGGCTCGTTCGCTGCTCGCCGGCGAACCGGACGCCTTTGAACGCTTCGTCCAGCATTTCCGCTCCAAGGTATTTCGCTATAGCTGGCTGGTTTGCGGGCATGCCGACGATGCCGAAGAAGTGGCGCAGGAAACGCTGCTGCGCGTTTTCCAAAACCTGGACCAACTGCGCGATCCCGAGCGCATCCGGCCATGGGTCTTCCGGATCGCTCGCAACGCCTGCCTGATGCAGCGCCGCAAGAGCGTCTTCGCGCCTTCGGAAGAAATCTCCCTGGACGATACCCCCCACGAGGCGCCGGATTCCGGCGCGCTGCCCGATTTCTCCCTTCTCCAGCGGGAACTCCGCGCCGTTCTGGACCGCGTCATCCTGGAACTTCCGCCCTCCCTGCGCCCCGTGGTTCTCTTGCGTGACATGGAGGGACTCTCCACCGAGGAAACCGCGCATATCCTGGACGTAAGCCAGGATGTGATCAAAACCAGGCTGCATCGCGGCCGTCAGGCCATGCGCCAGAAACTGGATTGCTACGTAAACAATCGCTGCCTGGAAGACCAGCCCAGTCCCGATGCCACTCCGCTCAATGCCGCCGAACGCCAGGCGCTCCACTCCGAGTGGCGCAAAGCCCTTGTGACCTGAGTCACTGCCCGCCGTCCAGCCAGGCTTTACTCTGCGGTTTGGGAGGTGGCATGATGCCGGCGACGCGAAAAAGACTTCTGAAACGGGCCCTTCCCGACCGGTCGCAAGCGCTCCGCCGCGGAATGCAGTTGGCGTTTCTACTCCTGAACGTGTGGATTTGCGCCCAATTTTACCTGTTTGTCCGTTATTACGAGACCGGCGGCTCGGGAATCCACGCCAGCCGTCCCCCCGGTGTGGAGGGCTGGCTGCCTATCGCCTCCCTGATGAATCTCAAGGTGCTGCTGGCTTCCGGCCGGATGCCCGCGCTGCATCCCGCCGGCATGTTTCTGCTGCTGGCATTTCTGGCCATCTCCTGGATCTTCCGCAAAAGCTTTTGCGGATGGCTTTGTCCCATCGGCACCATCTCCGAGTACCTCTGGCGGCTGGGCCGGCAGACATTCGGACGCAATTTCCGCCTGCCGCGCAAGCTCGATACCGGCCTGCGCAGCCTGAAATACCTGTTGCTGGCGCTATTCTTCTACGCGGTCGGCTCCATGAGCGTACCGGCCATCCACGCCTTCCTTGAGGGTCCCTATGGCGTGGTGGACGATGTCAAAATGCTGAACTTCTTCCGGTTCCTGGGACTCACGGGCGGTATCGTCGTGGCGCTGCTGGCGGTTGCTTCGGTCTTCGTGCAGAACTTCTGGTGCCGGTTCCTGTGCCCGTACGGCGCCCTTATGGGATTGGCGGCCCTGGCCAGCCCGGTGCGCATCCGCCGCGATACCTCGCTGTGTATCGATTGCGGCAAATGCAGCAAGTCGTGCCCTTCGGCGCTGCCGGTGGACCACCTGATCACCATCGCCTCGGTGGAATGCACCGGCTGCCTGCAATGCGTGGCCTCCTGTCCCGCTGCCGGAGCGCTGATTCCTCTCCGCGCCACGCCGGCGCCGCGTACCGGCCTGGGCCCTGGCCGCCGGGATTGCCGGGCTGTTCCTGGGCGTTACCACCTATGCCCGGCTGACCCACAACTGGCGTACCGATCTCCCGGAAAGGGTTTATTTCGAGCTGATTCCTCACGCCAACGAATTCGAGCACCCCAGGTAGGGGCTGCTTCCTTCAGCAGGCCGAGTTGCTGCGCATGTCCAGCACTTCCCGCACTTTGCGCGCCAGGGAATCCGGCATGAAGGGCTTCTGCAGGAATGCCGCGCCGGATTGCGGAATCCCGTGGTGCACAATGGCTTCGTCGGTATAGCCGGAAATGTACAGCACGCGCATCGAGGGACAGACCGGCGCCACCTGCTTCACCAGGTCGGGCCCGCTCATCTCGGGCATGACCACGTCGATCACGGCCAGATCGATCTTGCCTTGCAGTTGCTTGCAAAGGCGAATGGCCTCTTCGCCGCGGGTGGCTTCCATCACGTGGTAGCCGCGGGCCGTCAGGACATCCACGATCAGTTTGCGCACGCGCGCTTCGTCTTCCACCACCAGGATGGTCTCCACGCCGTTGAGGGCATTCTCAGAAGGCGCCTTCTCGGTGGCAGTCTGCGCCTTGGTTTCCGCCAGCGGCAGGTAAATACGGGCGGTGGTGCCGGAGCCAAGTTCGCTGAACATGCCGATGGCGCCGCCGCTCTGCCGGATGATTCCGTACGCCGTCGCCAGTCCCAGACCGGTGCCGCTGCCCCGGGCTCTTGGTGGTAAAGAACGGCTCGAAGAGGTGGCTCTGGGTTTCTTCGTCCATGCCGACTCCGGTATCGGTGATCGAGACGGTGACGTGCGGACCCGCGGGCACTCCCAGATGCTTGGCGGAGAAGCTTTCGCCCAGGTGAACGGTGGCCGTTTCGATGGTCAGCTTGCCGCCCGTGGGGCATGGCGTCGCGCGCATTCACCACCAGGTTCATGATCACCTGTTCCAGCCGGCCCGGGATCGGCCGTTCACGGCGTCCTGGGCGGCGGCGGGGATGGTTACCAGGTCGATATCTTCGCCGATGAGCCGGCGCAGCATCTTCTCGATCTGGATGATGAGATCGTTAACATGCACGACGCGCGAGACCAGAGGCTGCCGCCGGCTGAACGCCAGCAACTGGTGAGTGAGCGCGCCTCCCCGCTCCGCGGAGCGGCGGATTTCTTCCAGCGCGGTCCGCTGGTTATCCTTCAGGTCGCGGCTGGTCAGCAGCAGATCGCTATAGCCGGTGATGACGGTCAGCAGGTTGTTGAAATCGTGAGCCACGCCGCCCGCCAGCCGGCCCACGGCTTCCATCTTCTGGGCCTGGCGGAACTGCTCTTCCAGACGGATGCGGTCGCGGCGGGATTTGGCCGCGCGGATTTCCCGCTCTACCGCCGCATTGAGCCGCATCAGGTTGCTGCGCGTCATGTGGTCGGCCGCCCCGGCCTTCAAAGCGGACAGGACGTCCGAATCCTTGATCTTCCCGGAAACCACGATCAGCGGTAAGATCGATGGCCTTTTCCTGGATGGTGCGCAGGGCTTGCAGCGCGCCAAAATCCGCCAGCGCGAAATCGCTGATGGCAATATCCCAACTGCCTGTCAGGGCTTGATTCAGGTCCGCCTGCGTGGTCGCCCGGCCGAACGTAGGTTGATATCCTCCCCGCTCCAGCTCGGCGCTTATCGCGTCGACGCCCAATTCACCGATAAATAAGACCCGAATCGGCTGAGACATCGTTCTGATCCCTTAGAGTAAACGATCGCACCTTCCAGGGTAAGCCCCAAAGAGTAATTCCCGGTGCATTAACTAACGGATATTTATCCGGTACGAAATGACATACTTTACAGCGGAAGTTGTTGAAGTAGCGGCGGAAAAACCTGCTTCACGAATGAGATGCCGGTTGCGGTAGCGGCAGCGATATTGTCTTCGCGAACCGGAACCACGACCCTCACCAGCGCCGTATCGCTGCGGTGGTATCGCATGGAGTCGGCCACCAGCCAGAATTTCGCGGCGAACTCATTGGCGATCACGCGGTTATGGCTCTGGTACCAATACAGCACCACGTCTTTTTCCATGCCGTGCTCGACCACGTAGCGGTTGATGCGGATCGGGGCCGGCCAATCGGGAACCGTGACCAGCGGCCGGTCGGCCGTGACCTCAGTCCAACCGGAGCCGGGCAGGCAGTTCTTCGGTGAATGCGGCGATTGTCCGTTGCGCTGCGTCTTGAAATAGGCGATGAAAAAGTACAGATCCCGGGTACCCGCGGCATTCACATAGCGCGGTTCAGCGTGTCATCGGCTCTCAGCACATCCTCGTACTTCTTTTTCGACCGGCATGTCCTGAATCATCTGCCAGTCGCCGAATGGGCAGGGAAATTCGCCAAAGGCCCGACCGCGGGGACGATGTCCGACCGCCGGGCGACGGCGTAAAAGGCGATTGCCTGCAACAGCAGCACCAGCGTCAAAACACGCGCATACTTATTACTCAAAAACCCCATGCCGGGCCCTCCTTTTGTCTATGACGTTCATGGTGCGCACCAGGAGTTGATGAAAAATAATCAGGAAAGCCAGCGCGATCATGAAAATCACCCAGCCTGTGGATTCGTGAAAAAAGCCTTCCGCCAGTTCGGGTTTCCACTGCGCCAGAATGCCGGTGACTGCCACGCGGCTGCCGTTGGCCACGATCGCAATCGGAATCGTGGCCAGGAACAGCACCACGCGGATCCACCGCTTCTTTTCAAAGAAGTAGCCGTAAACCAGCGACAGAAACGTCAGTGAGAGCAGCGAGCGGATGCCGCTGCACGCCTCCACCACAGCCAGCGGACCGCTGGGCAGATCCAGAATGTTTCCCGTCGCGTAAAACCGGAATGCCCAGCACGGAAAGCGCCGACGCCGCCAGATGGCTGGCCAGTATCTGCAGCGGAAACGTGATCTGGTTATAAATCACAGCCGGGATCGGAATCATGAAGAACAGCAGAAACAGCGGAAACGCCACTTTCTTAAGCATCTGCAGTGCCGCCCAGCAGCCACACCGACGCCGATCAATGTAATGACGAACGAGGCTCGCGCCGTGGAAAGTTCCGCCCCAAGAGTCGCCACCAGCAGTTGCAGGCAGCCCAGAATAACCACCAGCAAGACCCCACCAGTTCGGCCACGGCTTCAGGGCCAGCAACTCCTCCCGCCGCTGCCAGACGATGAAAGCCGGAAATGACGGGCACGAAGAAACCGTGGCCCATATCGTCATTAGTGGCCCACTGCTCGTACGAGAGCGTAGAGAATGGGGGCGTAACACAGAACGATCAGCCCGCCGAACCAGGCAAGCTTAACCCAAGGCAATGGGGCGCACCGGGGTATGTGCAACGATGGTCAGTACTCGACACTACTCGCATATCATACCAATCCAATGGCGCTTCCAGGGACTGACAATAGGCGTACTAAACTGAATTAAGTGGAAGAAGAGGTACTAGGAAAAGCTTACGACGCCCGGTTGATGCGCCGGCTTATGGGTTATATGCGGCCTTACCGGGGTCGCGTGGCCCTTTCCCTGGTGTTCCTGCTGGCTCAATCCGTGTTCCAGGTGATGGGCCCCCTGCTGACTAAGACCGCCGATCGATAAGTATCTTCGTCCCGAAGGCGCGCCCCTCCTTTCTCGATTCGATGCTGCCTGCCGACGCCTGGGCCGGTCTCTCCCGGATCGGACTGCTCTACCTGGCTGTTCTGGCGGGCGTTTTTGTCACCGAGTTCGCTCAGACCTACCTGATGCAGTACACCGGCCAGTTGGCCATGTTCGACCTGCGGAAGCAACTCATGGAGCATCTGCAACGGCTGGACCTGGCGTTTTACGATCGCAATCCGGTGGGCCGCCTGGTCACCCGCGTGACCACCGATGTGGATGTGCTCAACGACCTGTTCGCGTCCGGCCTGGTTACCATCCTGGGCGATGTGCTGGTGCTGGGATTCATTCTGGCCATCATGTTCCGGCTAAGCCCCCTGCTGGCCTGCATTATGCTGGGCGCCATGCCGCTGGTGATTCTGGTGACCGTGATATTCCGCCGCAGCGTGACCCAGAGTTACCGCCGCATCCGCGTGGCCATCGCCCGTATCAACGCGTACATTCAGGAGCACATCACGGGCATTGTGGTGCTTCAGCTTTTCAATCGGGAGCGCCGGAGCACGGCGGAGTTCGAGGTGGTGAACCGCCAGCATATGGAGGCATACAAAGACGCCATTACCGCATATGGCTGGTTCTATCCGGTGATCGAGTTCATCTCCATGGTGGCACTGGCCGGAATCCTTACCTACGGCGGGTTCCGGGTCCAGGCGGGCGGCCTCACCCTGGGAGTGGTGGCGGCGTTCCTGCAGTACGGGCTGCGATTCTTCCGGCCAATTCAGGACCTCAGCGAGAAGTACAACATTCTGCAAGGCGCCATGGCGTCCTCCGAGCGCATTTTCACGCTGCTGGATACCGAGGCTGCCATTCTTCCGCCGTCCCAGCCGGTCCCGGCGGCCGCAGCCATTGCGGCCATCGAATTCGACCACGTGTGGTTCGCCTATCATGGCGAAGACTGGGTCCTGCAGGACGTCAGCTTCACGATCGAACCCGGTGAAACCATCGCGGTGGTAGGCCACACCGGCGCCGGCAAGACCACGCTGATCAGCCTGCTGCTGCGCTTCTACGATATCCAGCGCGGCAGCATCCGCATTGGCGGAACGGAAATCCGCCGGATGGATCCCCTGGAACTGCGCCGGCAATTCGGCGTGGTGCTGCAGGATCCGTACCTGTTCACCGGCACGCTGGCCGAAAACATCCGGCTGGGCACGGAGAGCATCCAGCAGGAACAGGTGGAGGCGGCCGCGGAACAGGTCAACCTGCTGGATTTTATCCGCAGCCTGCCCGAAGGCTTCGCCCAACCCATTCGCGAGCGGGGCAGCGGACTTTCCACCGGCCAGAAGCAGCTCATCAGCTTTGCCCGCGCACTGGCGCACGATCCGCGCTACCTGATTCTGGACGAAGCTACTTCCAGCGTCGATACCGAAACAGAGATGCGCGTCAGTGACGCCTTGAACCGCATGGTGGAAGGGCGCACCTCCATCATCATTGCGCACCGTCTTTCCACCATCCAGCGCGCCGACCGCATCCTGGTGATGCACAAAGCCAGGCTGCGGGAATCCGGCACCCACCAGCAACTCCTGGCGCAGCGCGGCATTTACTGGAAGCTGTACCAGCTCCAGTACAAGGATCAGGAACTGGCTCATGCCGGCAGCGTGCCGGGCGATGCGGCGGACTCTGAGTAGCGCGGAACATGGAACGGGGGCTGGGGATGGGGGTTAGGGATGGGGGTTGTGTCGCTCGCTTCGCTCGCGATTAGGGGCCAGGGGCCGGGGGCCAGGGGGCCGGGGGCCGGGGCGAAGCCCCCGCTATTCCCCTATCCCCAACCCCCACCCCCAACCCCACCCCCAACCCTTGGGGATGCGGATTTACCTTCGCACCGGCGGCTGGCTTGCCAGAAGCGAGAGCACTTCCAGAATTTCCGTTCGGGTGGAGGGATCGAACTCGAGATAGCGGCGGTCGCCCTGTCCAGGGATGAAATGGGTTCCGCCGTTGGGATCTACCTGGACCGTGCCGGGCTCTGAGCGGGTGAAGTATCCATGCTCCGGCCGCACGGCTTCCAGGGCGGCGGTGAGATCCCAGGTAGGCCGGTCGTAGGGCATCTGGTGATAGGCACGATACGATTCCGCGATAGGGTGCGGGCGCGCGTAGGCGAAATCGTGCTCGATGCTGGCGGCCGGATAGAGAAGCTCCCGCCCGATTTCGAATCCGCTGAAGACGATGGGAGTAGGCCAGCGCTCAAACACTGCTTTGGCCGATTCGATATCGATGCGGACGTTGTACTCGGGTTCTCCTCCAGTGAAGTTACCCGCCATGGCGACCACCAGCGCGACCTTTTCCTTGGCCAGCGCGGCGCCACCCGGAGAACTCAGCAGGGCGGCCAGGTTGGTGCTGAAACCGGTCTGCACGATGATCACTTTTTGGGCCGAGGCGCGCAACAGGCGGCGCAGCACGGTGGGCGCGGGTTCGGCGGTTTTGTCCTCGGCTGTTGTGGCACTGCGCAAGGCGGCGGCCATATAGCCATCCCCGGCGCCGCCTTTGAGCGTTTCGATTGCGGCGCCCACGGGCAGGTCGGCGCGGCCATAAAATCGATTGATCATGCGAACGTACGGGACCGCCGCCGGATTGGCATTGGTGAGGGTGACGCCGATGAGTTGGCACTCGCCGCGGTCGGTCAGCGCGTGCAGCATCGCCAGCGCCAGGGCATCGTCGATATCGTTGCCCATGTCGGTATCGAAGATCACCGGGCGGGCGGCGAAGCAGAGATTCGCCAGCAGCAGAGCCAACAGCAGGATGCGACGCATGTTCCCTAGCATATCGCCCTACAACCCGCTGGTATAATGAAAGTTCCCTGTGCCAGACTACATTCGGATTCGTGGTGCGCGGGTCCACAACCTGAAGAACATTTCGCTTTCTATTCCCCATAACCAAATCACCGTGATGACCGGTGTCTCGGGTTCCGGAAAATCCTCCCTCGCGTTCGACACGATTTACGCCGAAGGCCAGCGCCGTTATGTGGAATCGCTTTCGGCCTATGCGCGCCAGTTTCTGGAGCGCATGGAAAAACCGGAAGTGGAAGATATCGACGGGATTGCTCCCGCGGTGGCCATTCGCCAGAAAAACACCACGCGCAATCCACGCTCCACGGTGGCCACTTCGACCGAATCCTACGATTTTCTCCGCCTGCTGTTTGCCCGCATCGGCCATACCATGTGTCCCCACTGCGGCACGCGCGTGCGGCGCGATACGGTGGACGAAATTGCCGCGCGCCTGCTGACTCTGCCCGCGGGATCCCGCTGGTACGCGCTGTTTCCCTGCGGCGATCATGCCTCCACCCAAGCCCTGCGCGATCACCTGTTCGAGTTGCGCAAAAAGGGTTTCACGCGCCTGTTTCAGAACGGCCGGCTGTTCGAGTTCTCGACTCCGGAATCGCTGCTCGATATCGACTTCAGCCACCCGGTGTTCGTTCTGGTGGATCGCCTGGTGATCGGCCCCGACCTCCACCAGAGGTTGGTGGACACCATCGAGATCTGCTATCGCGAAACGGGCGAAGTGATTTTCCAGAGCGCCGCCGGCGACCAGGCGCTGCGCTTCAATGAGAAGTTTCAGTGCAAGACCTGCCTGACCGAGTTCAGCGTGCCGGAGCCGATTCTGTTCAGCTTCAACTCGCCGTACGGCGCCTGCCCGCGCTGCCAGGGTTTCGGCAACACCATCGATTTCGACATGGACCGGGTCATTCCGGATAAGAGCCTTTCGCTCGATGAGGGCGCGGTGGACCCGTGGACCAAGCCCAAGCACCGCTCGTGGCTGGGCAACTTCCGCAAATCGGCCGGGCGCAAAGTGCGCTTCGACGTTCCCTTCTGCGACCTGAGCGATGCCGAGCGGGATGCCACTTACGATTTCATCCGCCGCTTCTTCGACCACCTGGAAACCAAGAAGTATAAGCTCCACGTGCGGGTCTTTCTGAGCCGGTACCGTGGATACGCGCTATGTCCGGAATGCAAGGGAGCGCGCCTTCGCAAGGAGGCGTTGTACGTGCGCGTGGGCGGAAAGAACGTGGCCGATATCACACGCATGAACATCGCCGAGGCTCACGATTTTTTCAGCCGCCTGGAGTTGAGCCCCGAGGAAAGCGGGATCGCCGATAAGATTCTGGTGGAAATCCGCCAGCGCCTGAAATTCCTGAACGACGTCGGGCTGGATTACCTGACCCTGGATCGCCTTTCCGCCACGCTTTCCGGCGGCGAGGCGCAGCGCATCCAACTGGCTACCTGCCTGGGGTCGCGCCTGGTGGGCGCCTGCTACGTGCTGGATGAGCCATCCATCGGTCTGCACAGCCGCGACACCGGACGCCTGATCCGCATCCTGCGGGAATTGCGCGAACTGGGCAACACTATCGTGGTGGTGGAGCACGATCCGGACGTGATGCAGGCGGCCGACCACATTGTGGACCTCGGCCCCGGCGCCGGCGAGCATGGCGGCGAGATCGTATTCGAAGGCACGCTGGCCCAGCTCACCGCCGACGGCAACAGCTCCCTCACCGCCGGATATCTGCGCGGCGAGCGGCGGGTGGCGGCTCCGCGGGAGCGCCGGCCGGTCAATCCGAAGCGGGTCATGCGCTTCAGCGGCGCGCGGCTGCACAACCTCAAGAACATTCAAGTGGATGTGCCCCTGGGCATGATGGTGGCGATCACGGGCGTTTCCGGCTCGGGCAAATCCACGCTGGTGCACGACGTCATCTTCCGGTCGCTGGAGGCGCTGCACAAATCGCGCGAATCGGCCGGGGACGCGGCGTTCGAGGAAGCGGCGGGGGCGCTCGACAGCGGCCCCAAAATGACTTGCAAGAAGGTGGAAGGCGCGGACCGGATCACCAATACGGTGATGATCGATCAATCGCCCATCGGCCGGACGCCGCGCTCCAACCCGGTCACTTACATCAAGGCGTTCGACACCATTCGCGCGCTGTTCGCCTCCACCCGCGAGGCCGAAAAGCGCGGGTACACCGCGGGCCATTTCTCGTTCAACATTCCCGGCGGGCGCTGCGAAACCTGTCAGGGCGATGGCACGGTGACGGTGGAGATGCAGTTCCTGGCGGACGTGGAACTGATCTGCGACGAATGCAAGGGTACGCGATATAAGACCGGAATTCTGGAAATCAAGTACAACGACCTGAACGTGCACGAGGTGCTGCAACTGACCGTGCGCGAAGCCATGACATTCTTCCACGACACGCCCAGGCTGGTGCAGAAGCTGAAAGTGCTGGACGACGTGGGGCTGGGCTATCTGCGGCTGGGGCAATCGGCCACGACGCTTTCCGGCGGCGAGGCGCAGCGCGTGAAACTGGCGGCGCACCTGACCACTGCCAGTTGCGCGGGGACGCTGTTCATTTTCGATGAGCCCACCACAGGCCTGCATTTCGACGATATCGCCAAGCTGCTGGCCAGTTTTCAGCGGCTGATCGAAAACGGCGGAAGCCTGATCATCATCGAGCACAATCTGGATGTGATAAAAGCAGCCGATTGGGTGATCGACCTGGGGCCGGAAGGCGGCGACGCGGGCGGTTCCATCGTCGCCGAAGGCACGCCCGAAGAGATTGCCCAGGTGGCCGCCTCCTACACGGGGCAATACTTGCGCAGAGCGCTCAGTTAGAATCGAACTGGGAGGTCCGCAATGCGATCCGTTTTGCTTCTGGCCGTCCTGGCTCCGTTTCTCTGCGGCGCGGTGCCGCTGCAGATTGTGCAACCGATCATCAGCCAGTCTGAAGGCGGCGTGGCCGATGCGCCCGGCACGACGCACGTACCGGGTGAGATTCTCTTCTTCACCTGCCGGGTTGCCAATTTCGCCAAGTCTCCGGAAGAGAAGATTCACCTGGCATATTCGGTGCAGCCCTTTGACCCGAAGGGCGTGCCGCTGTCGGAAGTTTACAAGAATGAACTGACCGATGAAATCAGCCCGCAGGACAAGGAGTGGATGCCTCGTATCGCTACGGAAGTCGCCATCCCGCCGCTGGTGATGTCCGGCAATTACAAGATCGTGGTCAAGGTGGAGGATGTGTTCGGTCACACTACGGCCGAACTCTCGGTTCCCTTCCAGGTGCGCGGCCATGAAGTGGCGCCCAGCGATGCGCTGATTGTGCGCAATCTCCGTTTCTTCCGCAACGAAGAAGACACCCAGCCCGTCGCCAAGGCGGTCTACAAGGCCGGGAGCACGATTTGGGTGAAATTCGATATGACCGGATACAAGTTTGGTCCGGCCAATAAGATCGATGTCAGTTACATTTTCAAGATTCTGAGCGGCGACAAAGTCCTGTACACCAATCCGGAAGCCGCGGGCGATCAGACCGAATCGTTTTATCCAAAGATGTATGTCACCGGCGAGTTCAGCGTGCCGATCCAGCCGAACGTAAAACCGGGTGAGTACGCCATTCAGGTGGAGGTGAAGGACGCGGTGGGCAATCAGAATTATCAAATCAAGCACGCGTTCACGGTGGAGTGATGGCGGGAAGAGTGGATCCGCTGTCCATCGAAGACGTAGTGCGCGAGGCGCGCGAAGCGGCCGAAGTACGGGTCACAGGTGGAGCGAAGACGCATCGACAAGGCGCAGAAGGTGCCAACAAGCAACTGAATGGACGCTTCGATGCAGCACAGACGACCGTCAATACTTTTTGCTTATTTGTGGTTCTGCTTTGCTGATTTCGGCTCTGCCACGGCTCAGACATTTGAAGCCGCCTCGGTTAAGCCAGTGGCGCAAGCCACCGTAGTTCGTGTGCGTCCGTCGCAAAGTGGCGGACCGGGATCGAGCGATCCGACCCATCGCGAGTCGAAGGAGACCGCTCTGTACCAGTTGGTAGTTGGCAAGAACGGCCCGACGTTCTTGACGGAGGCGAAGAAGCCCGAGGGAGAGCGGGGAACGGCCCCGACGGACATGCTCGCATGAGAGCGACCCAGGAAACCATGGAGCAGTTTGTCAATTTTCTGGCGTTTCAGGTTGACAAGCCCGTGATAAACGCTACGGGTGGCTGGAAGGTACGACTTCATTCTTTCGTGGGTCGGTAGTCCTATTCCTTCCACTCCAGCCGGCGAAGGAGGAGCACGGGAGCCCGATCTGCAAGCTCAATCGGGACTCGGTTTGATGGGCGCTATTCAGAAACAGCTTGGCCTCAGGCGGACGAGGCAACATTTGATTCTGGTATGGTATGGCTATGGCGGTTGAGACGCTGATCCCAGTCGAGGAGTATCTGCGCACATCGTACTCTCCGGACGTGGAGTATATCGATGGCGAACTGGTGGAGCGCAACGTGGGAGATTGGCTACATTCGCTGGTGCAACGTAACATTATCATCGCTTTGAGCCGCCGGTATCCGCACATCTATGCCCTGCCCGAGTTGCGGTACCAGATCGCGAATACCCGCTTCCGGCTGCCGGACGTTTCTGTCCTTTTGCAGGCCCTCACCACGAGCGTGCTTCTTGATCCGCCCTTCGTGGCCATCGAAATTCTTTCGGAAGACGACCGGATGTCGCGGGTGATCGAACGGCTTCTGGAGTTTGCCGCGATCGGCACACCGAATATCTGGGTGATCGATCCGCGCTTGAAAAAGATGTTCACGTTTCACGGCAACACGTTACAGGAAGTGGATAGCGACGCGATCGCCACTGCCGATCCGTGCCTGGAACTGACGCGCGCGGAGATCTTCCAGGAATAGCGTGCGCTGCCTTCTGGCTCTTCTAACGATTGCCGGCGCCTGCTCGGCGCAGCCCAAAGATCCCTGCTTTGCGTTCGAAGCCAGGGGCGATATCAGCATGGTTTGCCAGGGCAAGACGACGCAGCTCACGCATCGCGGCAATGTCCAGAGTTTCGCCGTGAGCGACGAACAGGCCAGCCTCGCTTTCGTCACCGGCCAACCCTCCACGGCCACCGTGGTGAATCTCAAGACCGGCGCCACCAAACGGGTGGAAAGCGTGGACGGCGTGGTCAGCACCTGCGGCGGAATTCTGCCGATTCCTCTGGGCGCGACAGGCAGCATTCAGGAACTGGTGACCGGCGCGGAGTTGACCTTCGCGCCTTATTTCCGCTTCCGGTGCAGTTCGGACCGGCGCGTGGTGGCAGGCATCGCACAGCACGAACTGTGGGCGGGAGTGCCGCCAGCCACGAAAATCGCCGCCTCGGGGGATGTTCACGATCTGTATTTCAACGTGAGCCCGGACGGCAGCAGGATCGCCTGGTTTAACGACGTCCGGCCGCTCTGTGTGGCCGCGCCTCCGGGCCACGCGGAATGCGTGCAGCATGAAACCATGAGCGACCCCGTCTCGGTGAACGACGCCGGGGAGTTATTGGCTGCGGCGGGCACCGGCCGCGGCTGCGACTATAAAACCTCTTACAACTTCACCCCGGCAAAAACGGCCAACGGCGGAGACGATGAGTGCCTGGGCATCGGGTACTGGAAGGCGGGGATGCCGGCGATCCTGTTTCTTCAGGACATCGGCCGCAATCCGCAATGGCTCCGTCCGGAAATAGCCAAGCTGCTCAGCGACTGGGCGGCGCGTCAGGTCAAATCCCGGTAAGCGCGGCGGACATCTTCCAGCAGGACCTCCATATCGCGGCGGGTGGTGCGGTAGTTCAGGACGCAGCCACGCAGGGCGAATTTTCCGTGGACCATGGCGTTGGAAAGATAACTGCTGCCGGCGCGCTGCAGCTTCACCAGAATGCGCTCGTTGAGCGCGTTCAGATCGCCCGCGTAGCCGGGTGGAGTGTAGCGGAAGCAGAAGATGGACAGGCCGACGGGCGCCAGCAGTTCGCAATCGCCGCTGGCTTCGACCAGTTCGCCGAAGTAGCGGGCGCAGTCCAGATTCTGTTCCACGGCTTGCGCCAGCCGCGCGGCGCCCACATATTTGACGAGCAGCCAGAGATCCAGCGCGCGAAACGGGCGTGACAGTTCCGGACCGTAATCCCAGAAGGCGAAGGCCTCGTCGCGTTCCAGGCCGATGGCGCGGGTGTAATCGGCGGCGTGGCTGAAGGCGGCGTACGCGGTGGCGGGGTCGCGATACAGGACGCAGCCGCAACCTACGGGCAGATAGAGCCACTTGTGCGGATCCAGGGCCACCGAATCGGCTTCGGCGATGTGCGCGAAGAGCGGGCGGGCAGCGGGCGCCAGGGCGGCGAAGCCTCCATAGGCGGCGTCGACGTGCAGCCAGAGATCGTAGCGGCGGGCAAAGGCGGCCAACTCGCCGATGGGGTCGAAGGCGCCGGTAGCGGTGGTGCCGGCATTGGCCACCACGCAAAACGGACGATAGCCGGCGGCCACGGTCCTGTTCGCACCAGCCGATCGAGGGCGGCGAGATCGATTTGCATCTGCGCGTTGGTGGGAACGCTGCGCACGTTGGCCTCGCCGATGCCGAGCATCCCGGCCGCTTTGCTGATGGAAAAGTGGCCCTCGGAGGAAACGTAGGCGCACATCGCGTCCGGCGGCCGCCATGCCATCGCGCACCACGTTGCCGGGAGCTTTGGCGCTGCGGGCCGCGGCCAGGGCCGCGAAGTTGGCCATGGAGCCTCCGCTCACCAGCAGGCCGCCGGCCGTCGCGGGATAGCCCAGGATCTGCTTCATCCAGTCGATGGTGACGTGCTCCAGGTCCGTGGCCGCGGGGCCGGATCGCCAGCAGGTGACGTTGATATTGAGGGCCGCGGCGAGCATGGCTCCCACGGAGGTGACCGGCGTTCCGGGGGAGGAGACGTAGCCGAAGAAGCGCGGGTGGGCGCTGTGGCGGCTGTAGCGGGCGATTACCTCGTCCAGAGTCTTCAGGAGCGTATCGAAATCCAGCGCCGTCCTGCGGCAGCGGCTCTTCCAGCAGATCGCGCAAGGCTCGCGATGTGGTGGGAATCAGTACGGGCCGTTCGTCCAGGGTGTCGTAATAGGCCGCGATTTGTTCCACGGCGGCGCGCCCCAGAGACCGGATCTCCTCGGGCGGAAGGAGCAATTTGTCCACTAGTCCAAAATAGCGTACACGCTTTGGCGGGAATCGCTGTATTTGTTAGTAGGAAGGATGAAAGTCCTGGCGTTTCTGGCGGCCATACCGATCGAAGGCCCGGAGCAGCGGGCGATGCCATCCGCTCAAGTGGGCGACCTGGCGGCGTTCGAAGCTCTGATGCGGCGGCATGAGCGCCTGGTGCTGGTGACCGCGCTCCGGCTGGTGGGGAACATGGCGGATGCCCAGGACGTATCGCAGGAAGTATTCCTGCGGCTATACCGGAATTTGGAGTAAGGTCGAGGATGCCAGGAACCTGCCGGGATGGCTTTATCGCGTCACGGTGAACGCCAGCCACGATGTGCTGCGCAAGAGGCCGGCGGCGGACCCGATGGAGTATGCCGCGCATGTGCCCGCCGCCGGACTGGATCCGCAACAGAGCACGTCGCAGGCGGAACGGCGGCGCGTACTGGAAATGAGCCTGCGGCTGTTGAGCGAAAAGGAACGGTCGGCGCTGGTGCTGCGCGATCTCGAAGGGCTGTCCACGGAAGAAGTGGCGCGCGTGCTGGGTTCCAGCGAGGCGACGGTGCGCTCGCAGATTTCCAAGGCGCGGGTCAAGGTGAAGGGTTTCGTAGAGCGCTACTTCCGGAGGCGGATATGAATTGCGCACATTGGGAGGAACGGATTGCGCTGTACGCGGGTGGCGATCTGCCGGCGGCGGAGGCGGCCGAGGTGGAGCGGCATTTGGGCGATTGCCCGGGCTGCCAGCTTTTCGCTTCGGGATTGAAGGAGAGCCTGCAACTGCTGCAGGGGATTCACCAGGAAGAGATTGCGCCGGCGCATTTCGCCGCGGTGCGGGCGCGGGTGATGGCGCGATTGGAAGGCTCCCTGCAGCCGTGGTGGCGCAAGCTTGTGGTTGTATGGCCTGGCCGCGGCCGCAGCGGTGGCTCTGTTCCTGATGCTGGCGTTGCGTCCGGCGGTGCCGCTACATCCGAAGCGGATCGCGGTACAGGCTCCGCTGCCGCCGCCGCAGGTGGAAGTTGCACCGGCCGCGCCGTTGGCACCGCGGGTGACCAGGGCGCATCACGTCCGGCGACCGAGGGTTCGGCGGCCGGCAACGGCACCGCCCGCGCCTAGTCAGCCGATTGTGGTGAAGCTGCTGACCGCCGACCCGGACGTGGTTATTTATTGGATTACCGATAACTCAGGAGAGTGAAGATGAAACGACAGTTGATGGCATTCGTGCTGCTCGCGCTGCCGCTGGCGGCGCAGGTGGAGCCTTTAGTAAACTCGCCCAAGCCCGCGCCGGCGGTGATCCAAAAGCTGATCCCGCTGAAATATGCCGATCCGCGCACGGTGGGAGACCTGCTGCGGATTTTTGAAGGGAGCATCATCTCCAACACTGAGATGCATGCCTTGGCCGTGAGAGCCTCACCGCAGACCATGCAAGCGATTGAGGAGGCAGTCGCCCGGCTGGATACGCCATCGGCGGCGCCGAAAGATATCGATTTGACGATTCACCTGCTGGTCGGGAGCGACAGCGAGGCCAATATCGGCGGGCCCGCGCCCAAGGATCTGGAATCGGTGGTCACCCAGCTCAGAAACACCTTTCCGTTCAAAAATTATCGCCAGCTCGACGTGATGACCTTGCGCACGCGCACCGGTCAGCGCGCGGGGACGGAAAGCTCCGGGGGCTCCATGCAGTTCGGTACCGTCACCAAGCCCGTGGTCACGTCGTTTTCGCTCAATTCGAGCAGCGTGGGAGCCGATGGCACCACCGTACGGCTCGATCAGATCCGTTCCAACACCAGGATTCCCGTGGAGACGCAGCCGGGAAACTTCAGCTTCCAGGAGCTTACCTTGAACACGGATCTGGATATCAAAGAAGGGCAGAAGGTAGTGATGGGCCGGATGGGGATCAATCGCGAACAGGCGCTGTTTCTGGTGCTGACGGCGCGGCTGGTGCAGTAAGAAGAAAGACAGGCGAGGACGCCTGTCTTACCTTACCTTCTCGTCTTTTTCCACTTTGCCGTCGCGCACGTGGACCACGCGATGGGCATGCAAAGCGATATCGTGCTCGTGAGTCACCAGCACGATGGTGTTTCCTTCCGAGTGAAGCCTCTCGAACAGCGCCATGATTTCGTTGCCGGTGGCGGTGTCCAGGTTGCCGGTGGGCTCGTCGGCCAGCAGAATGGACGGGTTGTTGACCAGCGCGCGCGCTACGGCCACGCGCTGGCGCTGGCCGCCGGAGAGCTCGTTGGGCTTGTGGTCCATGCGCTTTTCCAGATCCACCTGGCGCATGGCCAGCTTGGCCCTTTCGATGCGCTCCTTGGCGGGCATCCCGGAGTAGATCAGCGGCAGCTCCACATTGTGCAGCGAAGTGGCGCGGGGCAGCAGATTGAAGGTCTGGAAAACGAATCCGATTTCCTTGTTGCGGATGCGGGCCAGCTCATCGTCGCTCATGTCGCTGACCAGGTTGCCGTTGATGTAATACTGCCCCTTGGTGGGCGTGTCCAGGCAGCCGATCAGGTTCATCAGGGTCGATTTGCCGGAGCCCGAGGGCCCCATGATGGCGACGTACTCGCCCTTCTTGATCTCGAGATCGACGCCGGAAACGGCGTGAATCTCCTGGTCGCCCATGACATAGGTCTTCCAGAGATCGTAAGTGCGGATGACAATGCCGTCGCGCTTCAGTTGTGCGCCGCGCTCGATGAGTGCTTTTTCTGCCACCGCTGACATCGGATGAACTCTCGTTTCTAAGACTTCTGTTCCACAACCGGGGCCTTGTTATCGACCTTCACCTGGGCCTCGTTCTTGACGGTGCGGATCACCTGGTAGGTTCCGGTGATGATCTGGTCGCCCTCTTTGAGGCCGCTCAGGACTTCGATATCGGTCGCGCCGGTAATGCCGGTATCGACTTTGCGGAACTCGGCTTTGCCGTTCGCCACCACGAAAACGCCCTGCACCTCTTCTTTGCGCGCCTTCTCCTCGGCCGGGGTCAGCTTCACTGGAGTAATGGGAGCCTTGCCGTTGGCGGGCTGCGGTTCCAGATCGCCCTTCTGGCGCACCGTGAGCGCCTGAATCGGAATGGTCAGCGCGTTCTGGCGGGTGGCGGTGGTGATCTTGGCCGTGCAGGAAAGACCCGGCCGGACCTCGTCCGGGCGGATTATCCATGGCGATCACCACCTTGAAATCCTTGGCTTCCTGGCTGGAAACGGCGCTTTGGGAAGCCGCCACGCCGGTGGAGCGCAGAATGGCGGTGTTGCCGATCTCGGTCACGTGGCCTTTGAAAGTCTTGTTGGGAATGGCGTCGATGGTGATATCGGCAACCTGGTTCAAGCTTGATGTTGACGATGTCGGTCTCATCCACCTTGACTTCGGCGGTGATCAGCGACATATCGGCGATGGTCATGATGGTGCTGCCGGCGGAATTCTGGATGCCCGGCACCACCGATTCGCCGAGCGCGCACCGGGAGGTTGGTGACCACGCCATCGATGGGCGAGTAGGAATTGTGCTTGCGCAGGATATCGTCGAAGCGCACCAGAACGGCCTTCGCCTGCGCGATGCCCTTCTGCGCGGCGGCCAGTTGCGCGGCGTACTGCTCGCGCTGCACCTTGGCCTGGACGACGCGGGCTTCGGATTCGCGAATGGCGGCCTTCTGCGCTTCGTAGGTGAACTTCTTGAGTTCGAAATCCTGCTTGGCGAGAAGCTTCTCGTTGTACAGCTCCTGGCTGCGGTCGAAATCGCGCCTTCATGCGCTCCAGGTCGGCCTGGTCCTTCTCCAACGCGGCCTGCATGGTGGCGGTGTTATCGTCGGCGGCTTTCAGGCCGGCCTCGGCGGCGGCGGAATTCGGCTTCCGCGGAAGCTCAAGGTGGCCTTTTGGGCGTTGACGTCGGCTTCCGGCTGAGTGTCTTCGATGCTTGGCCAGCAACTGGCCCTTGCTGTACACGATCGCCTTCCTTGACCAGAAGTTCGGTCAGATCGCCCGAGGCATTGGCGCCGATGTTGATGATAATTCTTGGGCTTGATTTCGCCCGAAGCAGTCACCACGCTGGTGAGGTCCTGGCGCGACCACTTGCCCGGTCTGCACGGTGACGACGCCGCGCTTGGTGTAAACCGTGCTGGCATAAACGCCGATCGCCGCGATCAGTAGAGCGACCAAAGTTATGAGAATCTTCCACTTACGCTTCACGACAAAAAATCTCCCATCCTGTGGTATCACCCATTTAGACGCTGATAGCCAGTCGGTAGTTCAATCTTATTTTACACTTCGGGTTCTATTGCACGCGGATAAGACACGGGCGTACCCGAAAGATTGACGAGTCGCGCGCAGGAATATTAGCGGACGAGATTCGTTACTTCAGCCAGTCGATCGACTCCGGTGGGGTGTTCTCGCACTGGTTGGATTCGATCACCCCGCCGGAGAGCTGCGCGCAGGCGTTGGTGACGGCGGTGCGCAGCGCTTCCTGCCGGGTGGCGGCGGAAGCGGTACGGCAATCGCGATTGCCTTTGAAACTCATGCATACCCGGCAGCGAAAGCCCTGGGGCCGGAAACTCGAGTAACAGGATGTAGCCCAGCACCAGCACGGCGAAGGCAATGCCCAGCCAGGTGGTCTTCTTCACGCGAAGAAGTTCCCCATCTTGCGAAACTTGGCGTAGCGATGCTCCACCAGTTGATCGGCGCTCATAATGGCAGAACTCGTCGCAACCGGCCGGCCAGGTGCTGGCGGAGATTGGCTGCGGCGGCATCCCAATCGTCTTGAGCGCCGCCGGGCGGCTCGGGGATGATGCCGTCGATCAGTCCCAGGGCATTCAAATCCTCGGCCGTCAGCTTCAGTGCGGCCGCGGCCTGCTCGGCGCTGCCGGTGTCGCGGAATAGATGATGTTGGCGCAGTTCTCCGGCGAAATCACGCTGTAGACCGCGTTCTCCATCATCAGGATCACGTTGCCCACGCCCAGGGCAAGCGCCCCGCCGCTGCCGCCCTCGCTGATGCAGACCACCACTACAGGGACGGTCAGCCGCGCCATTTCCCGCAGGTTGCGGGCGATGGCTTCGGCCTGGCCGCGCTCTTCGGCATCGATTCCCGGGTATGCGCCGGGGGTATCCAGAAAAGTGACAATCGGGCGGCCGAACTTGGCGGCCAATCTGCATGGCGCGCAGGGCCTTGCGGTAGCCTTCCGGCTTGGGCATGCCGAAATTGCGGTGGAGCTTCTGCTTTGGTGTCGCGGCCTTTCTGCTCCACCACGAAGAGGACCGCGCGGCCTTCGAACTGGCCGAAGCCGGCGACGATGGCTGGATCGTCGCCAAACAGCCGGTCGCCGTGGATCTCCTGGAAATCGGTGCAAAGGCGTTGGATGTAGTCCAGGGAGTGGGGGCGTTTGGGATGGCGCGCCAGCAAGAACCCGCCGCCATGCCGGATCGACGTTCCGCGCGGCGTTTCTTCCGGCGTCACAGTCTTTTCCTCGGGATCCACCATCACATCTTATCAGGGTAGAGAGCGGTGTGCCGTTAACACGGTGCTGTATCGCACCGTAGACCGCCTGGTACCGTGCTTCCGTGCTGTTTGTGGCTTGCCAATCTCGTGCGGCCAAACCGAAACTCAAATTAGGAAGTTCCGCACTAGGAGGATCGAGAAAATGTGTGATTACTCTTTGATGGCTGTACCCAACCGCCTGGCTCAGGAAGGTGAAGATCTGGTGGCTCACCGGTTCCCGACCGGATCGCTGGGGCTGGCTTCGCCCGGCGATCTCAAGCGTCGATTCTCGAACCTGGCTCGCGGCTCACCGGGGCTTCTGGTGCGCGGTGAAGGAATTTTTCAATCCGCTGCGCACCGATCCGGTACCGGCCGTCTGTATCCCGCCGGGCGCGCGGCTGGAATTGCAGGACATCCCCGTGCAGGCTGCAGCATGAATTCGGAGTGGGCGCGGTGGAAGAGGTGACCTTCACCCAGATCTCCGCCGCGGCGAACAGTTATCGCGATGCGGTGCGCTTCGCCAACGGCCGGGAAGTCCGCTTGCAGGAACTGCGCGAGGGGCAGCGCGTGCGCGTGCTGGATCTCTCGCTGCGGAGAACTGGATCTGGAGAAACTCGCGAGGACCGGGCCGAGTTCAACTACCGCGCCGCTAACCGGCGCCGGGGCGAAGAGACGATCTGAGGCACCGAGGGGGTCGCTCACGCGGATAGGCGGGTCGGTCTCGAATACGTTGGGACAGTGCCCGTTTGAGGGCCACAGGGCATTCACCATAATCTTGATAGAGATTGGGTAGACTATCGCAGTTTCGAATGGCCTCGGCGCCCGAGATTCTGGCCTGGAGCACGCCACCACTTCGGTAAAGCGTTCGCGATTGCCACCAGCTTCCAGAAGGAAGGGATGGTGATCGTAGATATGGCCTCGCGCATTGGCCAACCCGGTTCGCGTTTTCACTTTGGACACCGGCCGGCTCCCGGAAGAGACTCACTATATGATCGATGGAGACGGTACGCGAGCGATACGGGATCGCTGTCGAGGTCGTGTTTCCCGATCCGCGCAGATGTAAGCGCGATGGTGTCGCAGCACGGGCCGAATCTCTTCTACGACAGTCCGGAGGCGCGCGAGCTGTGCTGCGAGGTGCGCAAGGTTCGGCCGCTGGAGCGGAAGCTGCGCGAGTTGAAGGCGTGGGCGACGGGCCTGCGCCGGGAGCAGTCCGGAGACGCGCGCCGCCATGCGCCAAAGTCGAGAAGGTGGATGGGCGGATTCGCAGATCAGTCCGCTGGCGGACTGGACCGCCGCAGAGGTGGACCGGTACATTCGGCGAACACGGCGTGCCCGTGCATCCTTTATACTGCGCGGGGGTACACCAGCATCGGCTGCGCGCCTTGCACGCGGGCGCGTGGAGCCGGGCGAGGGCGAGCGCGCCGGGCGCTGGTGGTGGGAGCAGGACGACTCGCAAAGAGTGCGGCATCCATTTCGCCGCCAACGGGCTGGTGCGCGCGTGCATAAGGGCTTCGCGCTGTGGTTCACGGGCCTTTCCGGCGCCGGCAAGAGCACTATCTCGAGACCTGCTGGACGAGCGGCTGCGCGAGCGCGGGCGCGAGGGTCGAAGTGCTGGACGGCGACGTAGTGCGGACGCATCTTTCGAAGGGGCTGGGCTTCAGCAAGGAAGATCGCGACGAGAACATCCGCCGCATCGGATTCGTCTGCGAGCTGCTGTCGCGCAACGGCGTGATCGCGATCGCCGCGGCCATTTCGCCCTACCGCGCGGTGCGCGAGGAAGTGCGGGCGCGCATTCCGAACTTCGTGGAAGTGTACGTCGAGTGCCCGCTCGAGGTGCTGGCCGAGCGCGACGTGAAAGGGCTTGTACAGAAGGCGCTGGCCGGCGAGATCGCCGCACTTCACGGGAGTGTCCGATCCCTACGAGCCGCCGCTCGCGCCCGAGGTGACGGTGCATTCGGCGCCCAGGAAACGCCCGAGCAAAGTGCCGACCGGATCTGGGCTACACTGGAACGTTTGGGTCTGGTTTCCTTTGATCGATCTGCACTCGCACACCAACGAATCTGACGGCACCTGCTCGCCCGCGCAATTGATCGAAGAGGCGGTGCGCGCGGGCGTGACGATTCTCGGGATCACCGACCACGATACCTTCGCGGGCTACGACCAGGCGCTCGCCGCGGCGCGCGAATCGGCCGGGTCGAACTGGTGTGCGGCATCGAGCTTTCCACCAAGCTGCACGGCCATTCGGTGCACCTGCTGGGATATTTCTTCGGGCCGCGACGGGCTCGGCGCGATTTCGCGAATGGGTGCTGGAGCTGCAGGCTTCGCGGCGCGAGCGCAACGTCCGGCTGGCGGCGCGGCTGCGGGAACTGGGCTTCGACATCACCTGGAAGAGGCCGAGGCGCGCGGCCGCGGCATGACCGGCCGGCCGCACTTCGCCCGGATCATGGTGGAAAAAGGATACGTGGCCAATTTTCGCGCAGGCGTTCGACGATTACCTGGACGAATCGGCGAAGGGGTACGTGTACCGCCGCGAGCCGCAATTCGCCGAAGGCGTGGAGCAGATTCGGCGACGCGGGCGGGATCGCGTCGCTGGCGCATCCCGTGCGCGTGAACGGCGATGTGCCGGCGCTGATGCCGGAGCTGTGCGACTGCGGGACTGAACGCCATCGAGGCGTATCACAGCGACCACACTCCCGCGGACACCGCACTGTACCTGGGGCTGGCGAAGCAGTACGGTCTGCTCGTGACGGGCGGATCGGACTTTCACGGCGAAGTCAAGCCGGGCGTGAAGCTGGGCACGGGTGCGACGGCAATCTGCAGATTCCCGCGGACCTGCTGGAGCGTCTAAAAAGGGGACAGACGCATTTTTAAAATGCGTCTGTCCCCTTTTTTTGCTCACCCCTTTTTGCGCAGTTTCCGGAAGCGGGCGTATGCGAGCTTCGACCGGGCCTCCGGGCCTTTCACACGGCAACACTTTCAATTCAAACGGCTTTCAACCGGGGAACGCCAAGTCGGCGAGGCGCCAGAAAAGGGGACAGACGCATTTTTAAAATGCGTCTGTCCCCTTTTTTGGAGCGGCGAAGCGCGGATCGTGGAGGAGTTCCTGGTCGGTGAGCGATTCCAGGAATGCCAGCAGATCCCGGCGATTCTGAGGGGTCAACGGCAAAGGCCTCACGTGCTTGTCCTGGTTCGGATTTTTGCGGCCTCCGGAGGCGTAATGGCCAATCACAGCCTCCAGGGTCGGAATACTCCCATCGTGCATATAAGGGCCGGTCAGGGCGATATTCCGCAAGGTCGGCGCTTTGAATTTGCCGACATCGTCCGGCCGGTGCGTGAATTCGTAGATTCCCAGGTTCGGCGCTGGATAGGAGAACGGCCCTGGCAGGTTATACAAGCCGTTATTGTGGAAAGGGGCGGGCCCGGAGGCGCGCCCGGCGTAGTCCACCGCATCGCTGAAGTTGAACCCGCCATGGCAGCGATAGCAGCCGGCCAGAGTGTCGGTGAAAAACAAAACCTCGCCGCGCTTCGCCGCATCCGAAATGGCGTTCGGGTCGCCGCCGTAGTGATAACGGTCGTAAGGCGACCGGGCGGAAATGATGCTGCGCTCGAAGCAGGCAATGGCCTTGCAGACGTTGGCCATGGTGAAAGGGTCCGGCTCCCCCGGAAATGCCCGGCGAAACAGGATCCGGTACGCGTCATCGCCGCGCAGGAGGCCGAGGAACTCCCGCGCTCTGCCGCTCATGCCGAGTTCCGGCGGCTCCTCCGCAAGTAAAGGGACCAGCGCCTGCTGTTCCAGCGAATGCAGGTGCGGCCGGCTCCAGGTGAGGACGGCGCTATAGGCCACATTCACCAGGCTCATGGAACTCCGCGGCAGCGTTTTTCCGGTGGCGCCCTGCGGTCTGAGCTTACCGTCGGTAAACGCCAACTCCTGGCGATGACAAGTGGCGCAGGAGATAGTCTGATTGACCGAAATGCGTTTGTCGTAGAACAGGTAGCGGCCCAGTTGCACCTTGACGAGGGACATGGGATTATCCGCGGGGACACGCGGCACCGGAAAGCCCGGCGGCAGATCCCAGCGGTATTGCGCACTGGCGGCGAGTCCGAGGTTGATGCGGACCACGTTGGAAAGCCGTCCGCGGATGGAGCAGATCAGATCCACTTCTCCCGCGCCGCGCAGGGTCGATGGGATGCGCACGGTCAACTGGTCCACTCCGGCATCGCTGGCGGGTCCGAAAGCGAGCACGGGGACGCGAATGCCGGCAATGGTCACCTGAATATCCGAGAGGTCCGCGGCGTAGCGGAAACCGGTACCGAACAGCCGGACTACAGGGGAGCTGTTTCGCGCAAAAGGAACGGCGACGGAAGAGCATTTCCCCGAATGGCATTCATAGAGTTGCACGTCCCGCGGCGGTTTGCCGGAAACAGCTCGGCGCACCACGGCGATGACCGGCCCGCGCCCGTCGGCCGGGGCGGTCCAGAATCCCGGGGCCACGTCGGCGATTGTGACGCGAGCCGATCCGGTAGTTCCATCGCTGTGTTGTACGGTGACGAGCGCGGGACCGGGCACGCACCGGGCGGGGACGACGAAATTGGCCTGGCCCCAGCCGGACGAAACGTACAGCAGTTCCGCCTTGCGCGGCACTCCGGTACCGTCCGTGATCCGGACGGAGACCTTGCCCAACTCCGCGGGGGGCGGGTTGCGCCGTGAATGCATGTCCTGCTCGGCAAAGATAGCGCCATAGACGATGGCGACGCTGCCGCGCGCGAGCGTGAAATTGCCCGCGGCGTTCACCGCGAAGAGCCCCCGCATGCCGGCGCCCCAAAGGTGGAACTGCACTACCTGGCCGATACCGAATCCGACACGATCCGGCTGCCCGCAGGTCCACCCGTTCTCGAGCGAGGTGGGAAGCAGACGCTGGTAATCGCCGATCAGCTTGCCGGGACGGAATTCCGACGCCACCCAGGAGATGCCGTGGGCGTCGAAATACTCCAGGTTCGCTTCCACTACGGCTTCGGCGTCGCTGGGATCGGTGGGGAGCGAGAGGCACTCGCTGGAAGTTGCGTCCAATTCCGGGTCGAGGCCGCCGGCGAGAACCGGCACTCGCTGCACCAGAGCCGCGAACAGGCGGTCCCGGTCCTGGCCGGTGCGCGTAGTGGCGTAGCGCGGAGATACCAGGTAGATCGCGTTACGATCGTCCACCAACCGCTCGCCCTGCCAGTTGACCAGGACAGGCTGCTGCGCGCCGGCGGTGCGAATCGCATGGATGAGTTCCTGCGTACCAGCGGCCCCGCCTGCGTCCAGTTGAAAAATCAAATCGGGGTAGTCGCGCAGGAAGGCGGAGCACTCACGCCAAAACGCGGGATCGGCGGTGGGGGCGGAGAGGATCACCGTCAATTCCAGCACATTCGCGCGCCGGATCGCGTCTCCGAGGGCCTGCAGGTATTCCGGATCGGCGGCATAATCCGCGAGGCTCAAAGGGATGCGGACGGCATTCACATTCCAGCGCTGCCGGATGGTGCCGAACACAGTCGAGGAATACGGGCTGAATCCCGGCGGAGTTTCCGCGCCGCGCGTTCGAAACTCCGTCAGGGCGGTGCCGCGAATGAGGAAGGGATGGCCGGCGCTATCCACCAGGCGATTGCCTTCCACGTGGATCGGCCCCTGCGCCACGGGAGTGAGCGTTTGGGGGCGGGGCGAACGCGCGTAAGCAGTGAGAGCGAAGCAAGCGGCAAGCCAGGGGCCCAGGGGAGTTCGACACCACTGCACAAAGATATTATCGGCCACCCGGCCAATTCAGAATTGAAAATACACGAAGGGAATGGCCGACTCCGACGCGGTGAACAACTCGATGGCGAGAAGCACCAGAACCGCGGCGGCGGCGCGAACCCAGGCAGGCGCTTCGCCCAGGCGGGTGAGCGCATTCCCATATTCCTCCGCGAGGCCGAGCAGCAGAGCCAGCAAGCCAAGACGCATTTGCCAGGCGGTCCATATCATTTCGCCCGAAGAGTGCGAGAACATCTGGCCGAAGATGAAAGCAGCGCGCTCCATCGTTCCGGCGCGAAACAGGACCCAGCCGAGGGTGACCAGCAGGAACGTCAGAATGGCTAGCGGGATGCGAACCGGGCCGGTGGGCTCGCGGCGTCCCCGGACCAGCCGTTCCAGAGCCAGCAGGGCGCCGTGGTAGCCGCCCCAGGCAACGAAGGTCCAACTGGCGCCGTGCCACAGGCCGCCCAGCAGCATCGTGATCATGAGGTTGCCATAGGTTCGTAAGCGTCCGCGGCGGTTCCCGCCCAGCGGGATATAGAGGTAGTCGCGCAGCCAGCGCGATAGCGTCATGTGCCAGCGCCGCCAGAACTCGGTGATGCTGGCCGAAAAATAGGGCCGGCGGAAGTTCAGCGGGAAGTGGAAACCGAACAGAAGCGCGACCCCGATGGCGATGTCGGAATAGCCGGAAAAATCAAAAAAGATCTGGAGTGCGAAGGCGATGGCCGCCGTCCAGGCCGGCACCCATCCGGGCAGGGCCGCTGGATGGCCGAAGTAGCGGTCGGCGATGAAGGCGAACTGGTCGGCGAAGACAAGTTTCTTGGCCAGTCCGGTCAGGATCATGTCTATGCCGCGCAGCCACTCCCTGCCGGTAGGCGGGCGCCAGTTCCACAGGTCCACAAAGAACTCGCGCGCACGTACGATGGGTCCGGCCACCAGTTGCGGGAAGAAAGATACAAAGAGCGCGTAGTCCAGGAAGCTGGTGACCACTTCCTGTTCGCCGCGATAAACATCGATGACGTAAGAGACGCTCTGGAAGGTGTGAAAGCTGATGCCGAGCGGCAGAATGATGTGAAGCGGAGAGACGGCCGCGCCCGGATGAAAGAGTTGCCACCAGGTCGCGCGGAAGAGGTTTGCGTATTTAAACCAGCCGAGCAATCCGAAGTTGGCCGCCAGGCTCACCAGCAGCGCCACTTTTCTGCGGCGGCCGGATTGCGCGTGAATGACCCGCGCGGCCGTGTAGTCGATCGCGATCAGGGCGAGGATGAGGAACACGAAGCGGGCCTTCCACGCCATGTAAAACAGAAGGCTCGCGGCCAGCAGCAGATAGCGGCGCTGCGGGCGGGGCAGCAGATAGAAAAGGAGCAGGACCGCGGCCAGGAATCCGGCGAAGGGCCACGTGGTGAACAGCACGGACTATCGGACTCCCGTGAGGGCGGCAGATACTCCGGCCGAGCCGTTCGGAGAAGATGGCGCGGCCGGCGCGATTCAGATGCAGGCCATCGAAGAAGAACTCCGGGCGTTCCAGATCGCCGAATGTGGATGCCGGGAGCGCGACCACGCCGGCGCGCGGAAGCGCGGTGCTCAGGAAGACAGGCGGCGTGGCGCTCTCCGGCTTGGGCAGGGGAGCGCGCGGCAGTTGCAGCAGGATCACGCGCGTGGGAGAGTTCCGGTAGAGGTCGAAAATCCGGGGCAGCCAGCGCAGCCGGTAGCGCGTGGTCTCGCCGGTGTGAGGCGGCCAGTGAGGCATCACGGTGGCCTGAATGGAGGCGCGGGTAGCGGCATCGATACCGGGTGGAAAGGTGAGGATGCGGCGATCCCAATCGGCGCGCAGCCCGCGCAGGTCGCGATCGATGCCGGGGAAGGCATTCACGTCCGCGAGTCCATGTGCGCGCCACTCTCCGGCGCGCTCGAAGCGGGCAGGCCAGGTGGCCAGCAGGTCGCGAACGTCGCGCCGCAACGCGATTCCCTTGAGCAGGCATCCCATCAGGGCATGCGCGCGGTTCTCGCGCGATCTCATGGACGCGGCGAACTCCCAGCAATCCGAGAGGCGCAGCCTGGCGATCACGAAGTTCAGGTCGATGATGCGGTCGGCATACACATCTTCGTAATCCTCATCGGAATACTGGTCGAGCGCCAGAACGATCGCCGCGAATCGTCGATGGTCCGGGTCGGCGTCGCGCAGCATGTAATACCAGTCGCGCGGCAGGGTTCCGGCGATGCCGAGGTTCCAGAAGTACAGTTTGTTTCCGGCGGCGGCAGACGCGGCTGGGGCCGAGAGCCCGTGCGCGATGCGCGAATCGCCCAACACTACAACCTCGGCGGTGGAGGTGTGCGGGCGCTGCGCGAGCCACGAGAGATAGCTTTCGACCAGGCCGGCGGAGGAGTTGGGCTCCAGCCAACGGTTGTACCAACCGGTGCGGAAGAGCAGCCCTTCCACCAGGAGGAATGCCGCGAGAGTGGCCAGGGTCCAGACGACAGCCGGGCGAAGGGGGTCATGGCGGGGAGCCATCGTCCGACCATTTCATCACAAACAGGCGGGCAGATTGATGGCGAGCATAGGAGAATAGCGGTAGAGTCTGGATCAATGAAACTCTTTTCGTATTGCGTCGTCTCCACACTCCTGCTGGTTGGATCTCTGCCGGCAACCGCCCTCGCGGATGACACCGGCCTGGCATCGCGAGCCGGGCTGCCGCTGGAGCAAACCGCAAGCCGGGGAATCACTACTCGCGATCCGTCGACGATCGTGAAATGCAAAGACGAGTTCTGGGTCTTCTATACCGGACGCGGCATTCCTTCGTTCCATTCCAAAGATCTGGTGAAGTGGGAACCCGGCCCGCCGGTGTTCCGGACAGCTCCCGAGTGGATTGCCGATGCTGTTCCCGGGAACCGGAACATGAGCTACTGGGCTCCCGACATCATCCACCTCGGCGATCGATATCTGCTCTACTACTCCGTCTCCAGCCTCGGCAAAATGACGTCAGCAATCGGGCTCGCAACCACCCCCACTCTCGATCCAGCCGATCCCGCCTATCGCTGGACCGATCATGGAATTGTCGTGCAATCGCGGGAGGGCGGCGACTTCAACACAATCGATCCATCCGTGTTTTCCGATGACCACCGGACTTTGTGGCTTGCATTCGGCTCCTACTGGAGCGGAATCAAGCTCGCGCAACTCGACCCGAATACCGGGAAGCCCTTGAACCCCGACGCGCCGTTCGCATCGCTGGCGTACAACAAGTCCATCGAGGCGTCATGCCTTTACAAGCACGGCGGCTACTACTATCTCTTCGTCAATTGGGGCTCATGCTGCCGCGGCGTAAACAGCACTTACAACATCCGCGTGGGACGAAGCCGTAACATTACCGGTCCGTACATCGATAAGGATGGCGTCGACATGCTGAAAGGCGGCGGCACTCTCCTGCTCTCCAACAAAGGACCGCTATTTGGACCCGGCCACGCCGGCATTCTTGTGGATAACGGAAAGAGCTGGTTCACCTGCGATTTTGAGGGCGATACCCGGATGGGAGGGAAAGCAACCCTCGCCATCATGCCGCTTACCTGGAAATCAGGCTGGCCCGAGGTAGAAGTCGTCGACAAATAACGCCGGTCCACACCACTGCTCAGCGGATCCCTTCAACTTTGAATTCGCCTATGCTGCGAACGGCCCGAAATGCGTTCGGGGAACTCGGTGTCTGCCATCAATGCCGGTTCCGACGCTTCCCCCAACGGGACTTCGCGGGAGTGTCGGCCCGTATCCTGCCAATGGCCGTCGGTTCATGTGGCGCCGAGTGTTTGAAGTGTGCGGAGAAACTTTGCAAATTCCCTCAGTACAGTCAGAGCCTGGTCCTCAATACCGTCGGGATCGAAGTGCATCACATCGTTCCTCGTTTCCCGAACCTTGTCGAGTAATTTGCTGAAGACCACTCGGTCCAACTCCAAGCCAAGAACGCTCCACCGCGCCGGGTCTTCGAGCAGCCGCCTGTATTCACCAAACGTCAGGTCAGAAGCGGATTCTACTGATCGGGCGGCATCCGCGGGGTCCTTTACCTCCGATAGCTGAGTTGGAGTGAATCGAGCCCCAATAATTCTGCGAATATGGTTCTCGATTTCACCCAACAGAAGAAAGGGTTCCGATAACTGTTGGAACTGCAAGCTTAGGTCGCTGGTGGTAATGACACCCACAATGCGCTTGTCAGGACCCCGCACAAGAGCGTACTCGTTTTCCACGATCACTGGAATGGCAGTAAATAGGGACGCGTCCGAACTGACTTCGGCGTGCGGGTCCATGGCCTCGCGAGCGAAGCGTGGCGATTGGCGCAGAGCAAGCCTGCTGCCAATAGACTTCCAGCTAACTACCCCCTTCACATCCCGCTCATTGGCCATCACAGGCAATTGCGAGAAGTCGTTCGCCATCATTAGGGTGATTGCCTCCGAAAGGCTCGAGTCCGGCGTTACCGTAACGGGTCGCCGGTTCGCTGCCGCCAATTTGCTAATGCGGTACGTTGGGTCGGTAAATGCGGCCGCCGATATCTTAATCTCCGCGTGGTCGGTGATGACAAGGGCGTCAGCAGGGCCCGTTGGGCTTCCGGCGCTACCTTTGGTATCAGGGACCAGCTCGAAGGCTATCTCAGCATCGAGATAGGTTGACTCAAAGTCCGGGACTGTTCTCAAGCCTGCCTGATCAAGGCATTCCCTTATGTAGGATACGATCCAACGGCCCCGCCGTTGAGTGCCCCAGAACCAGCTCAGGAACGCCCGGACGGTGATAGGCGGCACAAGTTCGCCGGCCTTGAGAGACCGAGCAATGTCAGCCAAACGAGTCTTGAAGTCTGAGAGCAAGATCCCGGCTGCGGGAATTGGGGCAGGAGCGACGTCTGGGGCAGCCGACCCGACTGAGGCAGTGTCCGACATATCTGTACTCTACCATCCGCGCCGCGCCTCCTATGGCGGCTGCTGCATTTGCTCTGTTTGCGTAGCGGGAATACGAGGCAACGCCGCCGCTGCGAAAGGTTGTCCCCGGAACTCAGTCAACTTGCCAGATACGGCGTTCCGGGAAGCGGCAGTTCGCGCTCTGGTCAATTCGTCCCTGATCCGGAAATTGGCACCGCTCCGGAGGCTGGAGGAAGGCCTACCCTACGATCGCCCTGGCGTCGCCTGCGTGCAATTCGGTGCCGGAGTTGGCGTGCGGCGTGCGTACGTAAGCCAGCCCGAGGACTTTGCCCGCATCCGGCGAGTAGACGGCGGAGGTGATCTCGCCGGCCTCGGCGCCGTCAGCGGTGAGTTTCGTGCCCGCCGCCGGCGCTTCCGCCGCATTCGAGTTCGATGCGCACCAGTTTCTTGTTCACGTGGCCCTGGGCGCGGATGCGCTCCACGATTTCCTGTCCCATGTAGCAGCCCTTGGTGAAGCTGATGGCGTGCATCTGCTGGGTCTCCTGCGGCAGCGAAGTTTCGCGGATGTCTTCGCCGTAGCGGGGCTTGCCGTTTTCGATGCGCACCTGGCGGAAATCGTCCGCGGTGGCGCGCGCCGCGCCGGCGGAATCGATCTTGCGTCAACAGGTCGCCGTCGCGGCGAAGATGCGGAAGCCGGGCTGCCCGGTCAGGCTCATGGCGGCGACGGTAGCGCCGTCCCACGGCAGGTGCGCGTATGGCTCCCCGGGGATCGGGCGCGTTCAGCGGCGGCGAGCAGCGCGGCCGCGGCCGGACCCTCGAGGGCGATCTCCGCGGTTTGCGCGGTCACATCTTCCAACTCCACCTGGTCGGCGATAATGTAGCGGCGGATGTGCTGGAATACCTTCTCGCGCAGCTCGGGTTCGGTTTCGATAAGGAAATGGTCGTCGAAGCAGAGCAGGTGCAGATCGGCCTGGATGCGGCCTTGCGGGCTCAGCAGAAAGGCATAGCAGCCGGAGCCCGGCGTCATCTTCTTTACTTCATTGGTGGTGAGATTGTGCAGCAGGCGGGCCCGGTCGCGCCCGCGCGCCACAATGCGCCCGCGCGCCGAAACGTCCAGAAAGGCTGCGCCGCGGCGCAGTGCTTCGTAACCCTCGCTCATAATTCCAGTTTAGAAGATGCGGGTGAGCCAGGCGGAGATCGCGATGATGGCGAGGCCGGAAATCACCACGCCGGTCATCATGCGCGTGCGCCGCGGGTTGTCCGGCTTGCAGATCAGAAGCGCCACGGCGAACACGTGCAGCACCAGCAGCAGCTTGATGCCGAGCAGCGATGTGATACAGCACGGTGTGTCCCGGAGTGATCAGGAGCTTGTAAATGCCGGACATGATCAGGCCGACCATGGCCGCGATGACCAGCGGGCGATAGGCCGCCGCGGCCCGGTTGCCCAGTGCCTTGCCGGATTCCGGCGAAAGCTCGGCGATGGCGGGCGCCATCGACCAGGCGCGCGTACAGAATCCCGCCCACAAGCGTCGCCATGGAAGAGATGTGGAGCCACCGCATGATGATCGTCAATACGTCGGACATAGCCTTAGAGTATACAATCGGCGTATGATCCATGAGATCCTGCCGGTGGGCACGTTGCAGTGCAACTGCTCGGTCTTCGGCGACGAGGCGACGCGCGAGGCCCTGGTGGTGGATCCCGGCGACGAGATTCGCTGGTGCTGGACAGTGATCCGGCGGCACGGCCTGACGGTGAAGGCCATCGTAATCACTCACGCGCACATCGATCATATCGGCGGCGCGCAGAAACTGAAACAGGCCACCGGCGCGCCGGTCTACATGAATGCGAACGATCGGGAGCTGCAGAAGATGATGGACGTGCAGGCGCAATGGCTGGGCATGCCGAACGCCCGACCCGGTGGAAATCGACGTGGCGGCGAAAGACGGCGACCGGCTGGTGGTGGGCGCTACCGAGTTCCACGTGCTGCATACTCCGGGACACACGCAGGGCAGCATCAGCCTGTGCATTCCGGCGGAGGAGAAGCTGGTGGCGGGCGATACGCTGTTCCTGGGCAGCATCGGGCGAACGGACCTGCCGGGCGGCGATTTCGAGCAGATCCAGCGCTCGATTCATGACCAAACTGCTGCCGCTTCCGGACGCAGACGGTGGTGATTCCGGGGCACGGTGAAAACACCACCATCGGCCAGGAGAAGCAGTTCAACCCGTTTCTGCGGGGGCTGTAACCATGCGTACCACGCGTACACGGTCGGCCGTGCTGGCGCAGGCACGCGGGCGGGTGGCGATTGAATCGGTCTACCTCGGCGAGCCGGGAGCGGGCGAGGTGCTGCTCCGCATGGAAGCGTGCGGCGTGTGCCATTCGGACCTGTTCGTGGCCGGTCTGGAAAAACTGCCGCTGGCGCCGCTCACGCTGGGGCACGAGGGAATCGCGCGGGTGGAAGCCGTGGGCCCGGGAGTGAGCGGCTGGGCGCCGGGCGACCGCGCGGGGATTACGTTCCTGGGCACCACCTGCGGCAGTTGCGAATGGTGCAGTTCCGGACGCGAGCGTTTCTGCCCCCAGCCAGACGAATTTCGGCTACACCCTGCACGGCGCGCTCACCGAGTACGCCATTGTACCGGCGGCCGCGCTGGTGCGCGTGCCGGAGGCTCTGCCGGCTGTCGAGGCCGCGCCGCTGTGCTGCGCGGGATGGACCGCGTTCGGCGCGTTGCGCGAGGCGGGCCTCAAGCGCGGCGACGGCGTAGCGCTGTTCGGACTGGGGGGACTGGGCCACATGGCGCTGCAGTTGGCGAAGGCGCGCGGACTGCGCGTCGCGGGCGTGGACGTATCCGACGATAAGCTGCAAATGGCGCGCGAGTGGGGCGCGGAAGTGGCGGTCCACGGGGAAAACGCCGGCCGCACCTTGCAGAAAGAGTATGGTGGAGTGGATGCCGCGCTGGTGCTGACCCCTTCGGCGTCCGCGATCCATCAGGCTTTCCGCGCTCTCAAACGGACCGGAACGCTGGTGCTGGTGGGGCTGGCGATGAGCCAGTACGAACTGCCGCTGGTAGACACCGTGCTCAAGGGCATCACGGTGCGCGGCAGCTACCTGGGCACGCCGCAGGACCTGGTGGAAGTATTCGACCTGGCCGCCGCCGGTCTCATCCGGGCTCACGTGGAGGTGCATGCGCTCGACGAAACGCCTGCGGTGCTGGAACGGCTGCGGCGCGGCGAGTTACTGGGCCGGGCCGTGATCGGCTGGTGATAACATCGTCAGCATGGCCAATGTCTATCCTCCGAATCCGGAGTTCGTGAAGCGCGCGCGCGTGCAGGGCATGGAAGGGTATCGCGCGCTCTACCAGAAGGCCGCGGAACAGCCCGAGGAGTTTTGGGGCGAACTGGCGGAGAAGGAGCTGGCGTGGTTCCGGAAATGGTCGCACGTGTTCGAATGGAACCCGCCCTTTGCGAAATGGTTTGCCGGCGGTCTCATCAATGCCAGTTACAACTGCGTGGACCGTCACCTGGCCACTCATCGCAAAAACAAAGTGGCCATCCTGTGGGAAGGCGAATCGGGCGAGCAGCGGCAGATCTCCTACCAGGAACTGCACCGGCTGGTGTGCCGCTTTGCCAATGTACTGAAGGGCCGCGGGCTGAAGGCGGGCGACCGCGCCATCATCTATATGGGAATGGTGCCGGAGTTGGCGATAGCGCTGCTGGCGTGCGCGCGGCTCGGCGTGACCCACAGTGTGGTGTTCGGCGGATTCTCCGCCGAAGCTCTGCGCGCTCGCATCCAGGACCTGGAAGCGCAGGTGGTGATCACCGCCGATGGCGCCTGGCGGCGCGGCAAGGAAGTACGCCTGAAGGACGCGGTGGATGAATCGCTCTCCGGCTGTGACAGCGTGCGCGACGTGATCGTCTACCGCCGGACCGGCGGCGCGGTCGCCATGCAGGAAGGGCGCGACCATTGGTGGCACGACCTGGAGGAAGGCGTCAGCGAGGTGTGCCCGGCCGAGGAACTGGATAGCGAGCATCCCCTGTTCGTGCTGTACACGTCCGGAACCACCGGCAAGCCCAAGGGCATTGTGCACACCACGGGCGGGTACCTGTTGCACGCGCACATGACCATGAAGTGGGTCTTCGACCTGCGCGACGAGGACACCTTCTGGTGCACCGCCGATATCGGCTGGGTGACCGGCCACAGCTATATCGTGTACGGGCCGCTCTCCGCGGGAGCTACCAGCATGATGTACGAGGGCGCGCCGGACTATCCGCAACCCGACCGCTTCTGGCGCCTGATCGAAAAGTACCGCGTGAACATTTTCTATACGTCGCCCACCGCCATCCGCGCGTTCATCAGGCAAGGCGATCAGTGGCCCAACGGGCGCGATATGTCCAGCCTGAGGCTGCTCGGGTCGGTGGGCGAGCCCATCAATCCGGCGGCGTGGGAGTGGTATTACAAGCTGATCGGCAAAGAGCGTTGCCCCATCGTGGATACCTGGTGGCAGACGGAGACCGGGGGCATCATGATCGCGCCGATGCCCGGGGCGGTGCCGCTGAAACCGGGCTCGGGCACGCTGCCCATCCCGGGGGTCCTGGCCGACGTAGTGGATCTGCAGGGCAAGCCGGTGGAGACGAATCGCGAGGGCTTTCTGATTGTGAAGCGGCCGTGGCCCGGCATCGCGCGGACGCTCTGGAAGGATCCCGACCGCTACCGGCAGGCATACTGGGAGCGAATCGACGGCGTCTACCTGGCGGGCGACGCCGCGCGGCGCGATGAAGACGGCTACTTCTGGATTCTGGGCCGCGTGGACGATGTGATGAATGTGAGCGGACACCGGCTCAGCACCATGGAAATCGAATCCGCCCTGGTGAAGCATCCGGCGGTGGCGGAAGCGGCGGTGGTGGGCAAGCCCCACGAAATCACCGGGCAGGCCGTGGCCTGTTTCGTGACGCTGAAGAAAGGCAACTGGAATCACGACGAACTGGGCGAAGAACTGCGCAAGTGGGTGGCGCACGAGATCGGCAGTTTCGCCAAGCCGGAGCAGATCCGCTTCACCGATGCGCTTCCCAAAACGCGCAGCGGCAAGATCATGCGGCGGCTGTTGCGCGAGATTGTGACTTCTAACTCAGTCACCGGAGATGTGACCACTCTGGAGGATCTCTCGGTGGTGACTCGCCTTTCCGCACAGCACGACGAGGAGTAACGCGCCGATTAAAGGTATTTAACTGCGCGTTAAGGAACCGCGGCGGCGTGCATGCATCTCTATGTAGCGGAGGTGAGAAAAATGTTCCGCAAAAGTTTAATCGCCTGTGTTTTCGCAGGAGCCCTGGCGGCTTTCCCGTCCATGGCAGCCGAGGTTTTCGTGCGGGTGGCGCCGCCCCGTCCCATCGTGGAGCGCGCCATTCCGGCTCCCGGCCCCGGTTATGTGTGGACTCCCGGCTACCATCGCTGGGATGGCCGGGCGTACGTCTGGGCTCCGGGCGCGTGGGTGAGGCCTCCCCGGGCGCATGCCCGTTGGGTGCGGCCCTACTGGGCTCATCGCCGGGGCGGGTACGCGTTTGTGGAAGGCCACTGGCGCTAGCTTCGTTTCTGGCCTGGTGGTTCCCAAGGCGAGCGCAAGCTCGCCTTTTTTTGTTTTGGTCATTTGATTTGACAAATCAAAGTATTTGTCCGATACTCCTGTTCAGTGTCCAAGGGTGAGGTCGAGACGGTGCTCCGGTGTTATCCGCAAATCTACTTCGCCTGTCACCGTCGGCACGTTCGGGACCCGAAGACCAAGGCGGTGCTGAGCGCGCATCAGGCCAGCGTGTTGGACCATCTGGACGATGAGGAGGGCACTTCACTGCTGGAACTCTCGCGCCACATGGGCGTTACCGCGTCCACCATGTCGCTGATGGTGGACCGGTTGGAGCACGGCGGATATGTACGGCGGGAGCGCAGCCGGCAGGACGGCCGGCGCGTGGATCTTCACCTGACCAAGGCGGGCGTGCGAGTGAAGCGGCAGCAGAATGTGCTGGAGCCGGAACTGGTGGGGGCGGTGCTGGCGCGTCTGGATCCGAAGCGCCGGAGGCAGGCGCTGGCCGGCCTGGAGTTGCTGGCCGAGGCATCGCGCGGGATGATGGCGTCGGGAAAGCTGAACCGGTTCTTGAGAGGAGGTTCAAAATGAAATGGGTTTTGCTGGCGATCGCGGCCGCGGTAGTGATCGTAGGCCTGGCGGCGCTGATCGGGGCGATTCTGCCGGTGAAGCATCGCGCCACGCGGAAGGCCCGGTACCACGCTTCGCCCGAGGCGTTATACGCCGTGATCGCGGGGCCGCCGGACTGGCGCACCGGTGTCCAGAGCTTCGGCATTCTGCCCGACAAGGACGGACGTAGGCAATGGTGGGAAGAAGACACGCACCGGCAGAAGATCACCTATGAACTTGTGGAGGATGTGCCCGCGCGGCGGCTGGCTATCCGGATGGCCGATCCAAAATTGCCCTTTGGCGGCACCTGGAGTTTCGACATAACGCCCGCGCCCGGCGGCGGAGCCGAACTGCGGATCACCGAAGACGGCGAAATCTACAATGTGGTCTTCCGGTTCCTGGCGCGATACTTTTTCGGATACACGGCGAGCATTGAAGGCTACCTGCGCGACCTGTCCGTGAAGTTCGACGATACCGTAGCGATTGAGGCTTGAGATGGGACAGGAGTTGGACTGCCGGATTCGATTCCAGAAGCGCTGGTTGACTGGACGCGCGCTTCTGGAAACCGATCACCTGCTGTTTCGCGGCGAGGAGCGGCTTAAGGTGCCGTTCCGGGAGTTGTCCGGTGTACGCGCGGAAGGCGGAGTCCTGAAGCTGGAGTTTCCGAGCGGGCCGGCCGAATTCGAACTGGGCGCCGCCGCGGAGAAGTGGGCGCGGAAGATTCTGCATCCGCCATCCCGGCTGGACAAACTGGGAGTCAAGGATGGTCTGGCGGCCCTGATCGTGGGCGAGTTCGAGGAAGCGTTTCTGGCGGAACTGCGGCAGCGCAGTGTGCATGTTGGGGACAAGGGGAAGCAGGACCTGGTCTTCTTCGCCGCGGAGAAGCGTGCCGACTTGCGGAAATTGCGCGCACTGGCCGGCGAATTGAAACTGGCCGGCGCTTTGTGGGTAATCTACCCCAAGGGAGTCACAGCCATCCGCGAGATCGAAGTGATCGATTCCGGACGCGCCGCGGGATTGAAGGACGTCAAGGTCTGCGGCTTCTCGACTACCTATACCGGCTTGAAGTTCGTGATCCCCGTGGCAGCGCGTGTAAAATGACGGCCAGGAGGCCGACGTGCGCACGACGCTTCGGATGCTGGCCCGCCGTCCGGGATTTTCCGTTCTGGCGACACTCACACTGGCCCTGGGCATTGCCGCGACTACCGTAGTTTTCACCTTTGCGTATGGTGTGCTGCTGAGTCCGCTGCCGTACTCCAATACCAGCCGCCTCATGCTGCTTTGGGAGTTCGACCGCACGGCGCGAAGCGATCCCGGCTCGGCGATGGGCCCGGTGACCACCGTTCCGCCGCAGGATCTGCTGGCCTGGCAGCAGCAGACACGGACCATGGAATCGCTGGACGCGCTGACGTTCGGGTTCTTCTCGATCACACAAGGCGCCAGCCCGACGGAGGTGATTGGCGGACGCGTGACGCCGGGCTTCTTCCGGACCATTGGCGTGCAGCCCCTGATCGGCCGCGCCTTCGCGCCAGGAGATCCGGATGACGTTGTGGTCCTGGGCTACGACCTCTGGCAAACGCAATATGGCGGCGATCGCGCCATCGTGGGTCGGCAGATCCTGCTGGACGACGGGCGATACACGGTGCTCGGGGTGCTGCCTCCGCAATTCTTCTTTTACATGCGCGAATTCGCGTTGTGGACGCCGCTGTCTTTGCGGCCGGGCGGGGGGCGGCCTGCGTCCCGTGATGGGCGTCGGGCTGTTGCGGCCCGGCGTCACCGAGCCAGAGGCGCAGGCGGAATTCGACGCCATCGCGAGCCGGCTGGAGAGCCAGTCGCCGGCCACAAATCGAAACCGCGGGGCGCGGGTCACCAGTGTGCGGGAGCAGTATTCGCGGTTTTACCGGCCGATGCTGGGTGTGCTGCTGGCGTCGGTGGGCTTCCTGCTGCTGATTGCCTGCGCCAATGTGGCGAGTCTGCTGCTGGCGCGCGCCACTGAGCGCGACCGGGAGATGGCCATCCGGGCGGCGCTGGGTGCGACTCGCTGGCAGATGGTGCGCCAACTTCTGGCGGAGAGCCTCGCCCTGGCCGTTTTCGCCGGAGTGACCGGCGTGGCGGCGGCGCTTTTCCTGGTGCCTCTGGCCCGCACCTTGCTACCGATGAAGTTGCCGATTCCTCTACCCGGGGTGGATCGGATCGCCATCAGCACGCCGGTCCTGCTGTTCTCGTCGGCGGTTTCGGTGGTAACGGTACTGTTGTTCGGGCTGGCTCCGGCGCTGCGTTCCGCGACGGCGGCCTTAGGCGCGCGGAGCACCACTCCGGGAGTGACACAGCGGCGCTTTCTGGATGCCGTCGTGGTGGCCGAACTGGCGCTGGCGGTGCTCTTACTGACCGGTGCGGGACTGGGCATGCGCAGCGTGTATTCGCTGTATCACGGAACCGGTTTTCGCGTTGACCACATTCTCACGTTTCGCACGCCCACCTCTGGATTGCCGCCACAGCGGCTGGTGCGTTTCTACCAGGATGTGATCGGCGGGCTGCGCATTCTGCCGGGGGTGCGCGCAGCGGCGGCGGCATACGGTCTGCCGGGCGGAGGGAGCAATGGGCGGAGCGCGCTGTTTGCCGAAGGCGGCAGCACGGATCCGAAGGATGCCGAACAGACCGTGGTCAACCAGGTAAGCGGCGAATTCTTCCGCGCCCTGGACATTCCGATTCTGGCGGGGCGGAGCTTTTCGGAGCAGGACACTGCGGACGCGCCGCAGGTGGCGATCCTGAGCGCGGGACTGGCGCGCAAACTGTTTGGCAGCGGCAATGCCATCGGGAGGCGGGTACGGATCGGCGGCCAGGCGCCCGATTCGTGGCTGCGGGTGGCGGGCATCGCCGGAGACGTCCGCCCCATGCTTCTGCAGGCTCCTCAGCCGACCATGTATCGCCCGTTTACACAGGACGCGCCCGGCGCTATGGGATTCGTGATCCGCTCCGAGGGGCCGCCGCTCGATCTGGCGCCAGCCGCGGAGAGAACGGTCTGGCAGATCCGGCCGGGTCAGCCCATTACCTATGTAGGGTCGCTGGAGGGCGATCTGGACCAGCAGGGCTTTCGCGAGCGCCTGAGCGCCATCGGACTGACGTGGTTTGCCGGTTTCGGCCTGGTGCTGGCGGCGATCGGGATTTACGGGCTGATCGTTTACGTAGTGAAGCAGAGGCTGCGCGAGTTCGGCGTGCGGGTGGCGCTGGGTGCCACCTCGGACGACGTGGTGGCGCTGGTGCTCCGCCGAGGCGCGGTCCTGATCGCCGGCGGCCTGCTGCTTGGAGTGGGCGCGTCGCTGGTGCTCACGCGCGTGCTCAAGAGCGTGTTGTTTGGTGTGCAGCCCATCGACCTGCCGACGTTTGCGGCTGCGGCCGTACTGCTGGCGGCGATCGGCATGGCCGCGTGTTATCTGCCGGCGAGAAAGGCCGGCGAAGTCGACCCGATGACGGTGCTGCGCAGCGAGTAACTATACCGCGAGCAAGCCCGGGAGGTGCGCGGCGGGGATCCGGAGCCCTACCATGAATGCTCCGAACAGTGCGTAGACGGCGCTCACGTCGTCGAAGCGCATTTCGTAGATCAGCTTCTTGAAGACCAGCGGATCTTCGGCAAACAGGTCCACGCCCCATTCCCAATCGTCGAAGCCGATGGAGCCGGTGATGATCTGCTTCACTTCGCCCGCATAGCGGCGGCCCACCATGCCGTGCTCGTGCATCATGCGCTGGCGGTCGGCCATGGGCTCCGGATACCAGTTGACGGATTCGCCGCGGCGGCGGTCCATGGGGTAAAAGCAGATGTACTTTGCCGGAGGGAATCTCGGGCCATAGGCGCGGCGCCATGGCCTGGCGCTGGCGCTGCAGCACCGCTTCGATCTCCGCCTTCCATTCGTCGGAGTTGCGGCTGGACGCCCTTGGAGGCGAGATCGGCATAAATCTTGGACGTGGATTCGTACAGGCCCAGCTCGATCATGGAGAGGTAGCTGTTGACCGGCTCCAGATAATCGCTGAGGCGCAGACGCGCGAGCGCGAGTTCGCGCCTGGTTCAGCTCCTCGAAACTGCGCCGGAAATGGAGCAGCATCAGATCGCCTTTGTGGCCCAGCAGGGAATAGACGGCGCTCTGCCGGCCATCGGCGGGCTGTTCCATGGCGGCGAGCGTGGCCACCGCCTCGGCGAGAATTTCGCCGCGTTGTTCGGGGGCCAGCGCTCGCCAGGCGGTCCAGCGGAAGCGCATCATCTGGTGCAGCACGCTGGCGCCTTCCACCGTCAGCGGGACGGGAGGCAGGGCGGTTTCGGCAAACGTTTCGGGCGTCATGAAGACCATTATGTGACAGAAACCTCACCGCTCGCCGCGCACCCACCGCGCCAGGTAGGATTCCGCCGCCAGTTCTTCCAGTTCCCGGTCGCCGGCCGCCTGCCACTCCGCTACGGCGGCGCTCCTTAAGCCGTTCCAGCAGGCGGCAGCGGCGCCGCGCCTCCAGCATGGCGGCCTCCTGCGCGTCGAGCGCCGTCTGGCTCTTGGCCCGGCGTGACGGCAGATCTCCTGTTCCTGCGCCTTGACGTGCAGGCGGAAGCCGCCGAGTGCGGTCACATCGCGGCCCGCCACCGGCCTCCACTGGCGCACCTGGACCTCCGCGTGGATGCCGGCGGCCTCCAGTTCGGCGCGTGCGCGGTCCAGCTCCGCGACGCGCCGCCAGTTGCTGTTTGAACCGGGCTTCTTCCAGGTCGAGCTGGGTCCGCCGCCAATCGAGAACCTTTTGCAGCTTGAAGCGGAAAGTGTTCATCGGCCTCCCTGGGGCGCGCGCACGCAATCTGCTGCGCTTCGCTATCGAGGCGTCCGGCCAGCTCCTCCAGGCGGGAGAGCGTCTCCGCCGCCGGGGCATCGCTCGCTGTGATCCTGGCGCAGAAACTCCAGCAGTTCGGGACGCAGCCGGATGCTGGCGTCGAGCACCGGGTTCGAGCCCGCCACGTAGGCGCCAAGTTGGATCAGATCCTCGGCATCGCGGTACGCCGAGAGGGCGCCGCCGGATGTTGCGCGCGCGCCTCCTTCTGCGGGGGCGTGGCGATGGCCGAGGTCAGCCGGCTCACCGAATGCAGAATATCGATCGCCGGATAGTGGCCCTGCGCGGCCAGCTGGCGCGAGAGAATGATGTGGCCGTCCAGGATGGCGCGCACCGCGTCGCAGATCGGCTCGTTGAAATCGTCGCCCTCCACCAGCACCGTGAAGAAACCGGTGATGGAGCCGCGCTGGAAATTGCCGGCGCGCTCCAGAACTTTGGGCAGCAGGTTGAAAACCGAAGGCGTATAGCCTTTCTGGCTGGGCGGCTCGCCGGCGGCCAGGCCGATTTCGCGCTGCGCCATGGCCAGGCGCGTGACCGAATCCATCACCAGCAGCACGCTGGCGCCCTGGTCGCGGAAATATTCGGCGACCGCCAGCGCCACAAAACAGGCGCGCACGCGCAGCGGCGCGGGCCGATCGCGACGTGGCGCACACCACCACCGACCGCCTGCGGCCCTCCGGCCCCAGCTCGTTTTCGAGAAAGCCGCGCACTTCGCGGTTGCGCTCGCCGATCATGGCGATCACGGTCACGTCGGCCGAATTGTGGCGCGCCATGGACCCGAGCAGCGTGCTCTTGCCCACGCCGCTGCCGCCGAAGATCCCGATGCGCTGCCCTTTGCCGCACGGCAGCAGGCCGTCGATGGCGCGGATGCCGGTGACCAGCGGCTGGGTGATGTGCTCGCGGTCCAGCGGGTTGGTGGCCTTGCCGTACAGACCGTAGGTGTCCTCGACTGCAATGGGCGGGCCGTCGTCGATGGGCTTGCCGAAACCGTCGATCACGCGGCCCAGCAATCCAGGGCCCACTTCGACTCCGGCCTCCTGGCTGCGCGCGCAACATCGCGTCGCCCAGCTGAAGACCGTCGATTTCCTCGAGCGGCATGGAGAGCACGCGTCCGTTGCGAAATCCGATCACCTGGGTGCGGATGCGGCGGCCGCTGGAAGCCAGCACTTCGCAGAAATCGCCGATCGCCGCGCTGGGTCCGCGCGATTCGATCAGCAGGCCGATCACCTGCGGTGACCTGTCCGGTCCAGCGCAAGGGTGACGCCCGGTCGAGTTCCTCGAAATAGGGGGCCAGCGACATACGCTCGTTCATGACTGTTTGCGCAGGCGGTCGGTCAGACCCCGCTCGATCTCCTGCAGTTGGGAATCCACGGAGGCATCCAGGTTGCCGCGGTCGGTTTCGAAAATCACCGCTCCCGGTTCGCGCGCCGGGATCGGCGATCACTTCGATGGCAGGCGCCGGGAACTGCCTTCTTGCAGATAGGCGGTGATCTGGGCGGCGTGCGACGGATGGACACGGACACGCGAGATCTCCTGCGACTGGAGTTTCTCGAGCGCGCCCAGCACCAGGCCGTGCATCGCGTCTGGGTCGACTGCCAGTTCGCGCCGCAGGACCCGGCGGGCGATCGCCAGCGCCAGGCGCACCATGTCCGCCTTCGGCCTCCCGCCGCAAACGCGCCCGCAACTGGCCCATTTCCTCGATGGAAGCGCGCCAGGCGTTCGAGGACCGGCTGGATTTCCGCCGCCGCGAGGTTCCTGCCCGCGGCTTCGCCTTCGCGGAGGCCGGCGGCATGAGCCTCCCGGATCTTCCGGTCACACTCCTGCTGCAGTAGGGCCCGAATCGTTGCCTCGTCCGGCGCGGGCGCCTCGCGCAGGCTCTGGACGAACCGCTCTCCACGCTGACCCGCTTCCACACCATCGGGTCCGGAGGCCGGCGGGTCATCCGACAGGAACACCTTAGACGACATACTGCTCTCCGACCGTGCCCTTCAGGCTGACCACGCCTTCTGCTTCCAGTTGCCGCACAACGGCGATGATCTGCTGCTGCGCGGCCTCCACTTCCTTGATCTTTACCGGGCCCAGAGCGTCCATGTCTTCGCGCAGCATTTCCGCGCCGCGCTGCGACATGCAGCCCAGCATCTGGTTGCGCAACTGTTCGCTGGTGCCTTTCAGAGCCACCGTCAGGATCTTGCGGTCCACCTTCGCCAGCACTTCCTTCAGACCCATGGGGTCGATCAGCAGCAGGTCTTCGAAAACGAACATCAGGTGGCGAATGGTCTCCGCGAGGTTGGTGTCTCTCCTGTCGATGTGATCCAGAATCTCGCGGCTGGAGGCCGAATCCAGCCGATTCAGCATTTCCGCCACGGCGCGCACGCCGCCGTAGGATTCGCGGCTGAATTCGCCCAGTGCTTTCAGTTTCGAACCGATCACGCCGGCGATCTTGAGGATGATCTCCGGCGAGATCTGGTCCAGGCTGGCCATGCGCTGCGCCACGTCCGCCCGCAGCCTGCGGGCAGCGAGGTCAGCAGCGCCGCCGCCTGCGTCGGAATTGAGATGCGAAAGAACCAGCGCGATGGTCTGCGGGTGCTCGTTGTGAATGAACTTGGCCAGTTGCTGCGGATCGGCCTTCTGAATCGCGTCGAAGGAGGCCGCGTCCGCGCCCAGCGCTTTGGTCAGGCGGTCCAGCAGGCGCTTGGCCTGATCCGGAGAAAAGGCGCGCATGAGCAGCTTGCGGGCGTAATCGATGCCGCCGCGGGCCACGTAATCGCCCGCCGTGGAGAGGTGGTGGAATTCGTTGAGGACGCTCTCGGCCTGCTCTCCGGAAATGGCCGTGAGCTTGGCCACTTCGCGGCTGACCCTCTGCACTTCCTCTTCGTTCAGTTGTTGCAGCAGCGCGGCGCTGGCTTGTTCGCCCAGCACGATCAGCAGCATGGCCGCTTTACGCAGGCCCGGCAGGTTCTCTTCTTTGGTGGTGTTGAGGATCATGCAGTGCGGCCCGGGTTACCCCGCTCAGCCCTCCTCCTCTTCGCGGATCCAGGTGCGCAGGATCTGCGCCGAAACATCCGGCTCCTTGGTGATCTTTTCCCGCAGATGTTTCGCCAGTACTTCGGCGGCCTTGGTGATGACCGGCGCGAGCTTGAGAGCATTCAGCGCCTCGGTTTCCGCCTTCTGCTGCAAAGCGTCCCGCTCCGCCAGCTTGGCTTCGAGTTCCTGCTGGATGGCGTTTGAAGCGACGGACTTTGCAGCGGCGCCGGCTTCCCCGGCCGGCAAGGCCGTCGGCAGGCTAATTAACGATGCTTTCTTTTTGCGCTTCAGGAACCGCCAGGAGGCGAAGGCCAGCAGCAGCACGAATACGGCTGCGCCGGAGGCGATGAAAATCGTATTGCGATTCCACTTGATGGGCCAGAATTGCGGGGCGGCGAATTTGGATGGGGCGCCCGGCGCTGCCGGTTTGGGCGAAAGGGGCGGTTCCAGTTGCAGGGTGCTTTCGAACGGCAGGGTCTCGATAATGAGCTGGTCCCCCCGCTCGGCATTGAAGCCTGTGATGCCCGCCACCAGATCGTGAATCACCTTGAGTTTATCGGCACTGGGCGGCACCAGCACTCTCTGGAACCCGTTCTTGTCCGGTTGCCACTGAACTTCCTGGTCCACCAGCACGGAAAGAGACATCTTGCGCACCCCTCCGGCGGGCACGCGCGTCTTTTTGATCGTACGGCTGGTCTGGTAGGTGATGTTCTCGGTGACCCGGGAGGTGCGATTGTTGCTGCCGGCCGGGCGCGATGTGGGCCGTGGTAACGCGGAAGGGGTTCCCGGCACGCCGGCGGCACCCGCGCTTCCGGAGGTGTCTTCGGTGCGCTCGGAGCTGCTCATCACCGAACGCGCGGGGTCGAAGATTTCCTCGCTCTGGTCCAGGCCCGAAAAGTCGCATTCCACTGAGACCCCGGCGCGGAACTTTTCGGCTCCCAGCAGCGGCTCGAGCGTGGCGTTTACCTTGGCCAGCAGGTCCTGCTCCACTTTGTGACGGTAGTCCAGGGCGGCTTCCGATGGCTCGGCTCCGTCCGGACCGCCCGCCGGTCGCGGCTTTCCGAGCAGGTTGCCGTTCATATCGAGCACCGAGACGGCGTCCGGCGAGAGGCCTTCCACCGCACTGGCGACCAGGTGATTGACGGCCATGACGTTTTGCGGTGACAGCCGCGCGCCCGGTTTGGTTCCTACCAGCACGCTGGCCTTGGCCGGCTGCTGTGCGTCCAGGAAGACGGAATCCTTCGGAAATGTGAGATGAACGCGGGCCTGTTCCACCTCTGCCAGAGACATGATCGATCGCTCCAGCTCGCCTTCCAGCGCGCGGCGATAGTTCACGTGTTCGGTAAATTCGGTGGCACCCAGATTGGTCTTGTCGAACAGTTCAAACCCGATGCGGCCGGTCTTGGGCAGCCCGGCCGCAGCCATGCTGAGACGCAATTCGGCCAACCGGCCTGACGGCACCAGCACCGCGCCGCCGGCATCCGGCAGGCGGTACTCCACCCCGCCTTCCTTGAGCTTCTGCACGATGCCGGCGGCGTCCTCAGGGGCCAAACCGGTGAAGAGCGGCTTGAAATCGGCTTCCTTCTGCCAGTGCACCAGGGAGTAAATCCCCCCGAAAGCGATCAGCGCCACCAAGGCAATGGTGATTCGCTGCGCGATCGAGAGGTTGGCCAGGGCCTTTTTCATGGCGTTTCGATCCGGTACTTTCGCCTGTGGATTCTATCGGCGGATTGCGCCGGAAACCTGAGCCTCAGAGTTGCATTTTCATAACTTCCTGATAGGCGCTGACCACCTTGTTGCGGGTCTGCAGAAACAGGTCGAATGCTAACTCGGCGCGGTTCGTGGCCATCACCGCGGTGTGCAGTTCCTCTCCATCGCCGGCAAGGAAATGCTCTACCGAAGTCGCTGCCGTCTTTCCCAGCGACTCCACTTGCTGCACGGCGCTGGCGAACACGTTCTGGAATGCTCCGGGAGTGGCCGCGGCGCCGGCCGGTTGGATGGTGTTGACTAAGGAGGCGGGCGATACCGGCAGAATGGGTGCTGGCATAGTTCACCTTTAATGCAGCAGGTCGATGGAGCGCTGGATCATGTCTTTGACGGCCCCGATTGCTGCCACATTGGCTTCGTAGCCCCGTGCCGCTCCCATCAAATCCACCATGTCCTCGGCGGGTTTCACGTTGGGAAATGCTACATATCCGTCCTGGTCGGCGTCCGGGTGGCCGGGCATGTAACGCTTTTCCGGGTCGCTGGCATCGGTTACCACTTCCGAGACCGCGACGCCGGTTCCTTCGACGTGGGTATTGAAAACGCTGGAGAAGGGTGTCGACACGTCGCTGGTTTCAAAAACCACATCCTTACGCCGGTAAGGGCCGCCTTCCGGAGTGCGGGTCGTTTCGGCGTTGGCCAGATTTTCCACCAGCATCTCCGCGCGCGTGCGCTGCGCCTGCATTCCCGACGAGCCGATGGAAAGCACCGAAAACAAACTCATGAGCTTTGGCCCTCCTTGATGGCCGACCGTACCAGTTGGAGCTGGGAACGAAGTAACGAGGAAGCCAGGCTGAAGCGCAGCGCGTTTTCGGCCAGCAGGCGTGCTTCGCGATCGAGACTTACATTATTGCCGTCGTTCTTGGTGGTGAGGCCTTCGACTTCCTGCACGAGTGGAGCGCCGCCGGTGGCATTGCGGAATTCGGCCTGAAAATCGATATCGCGGGTTTGATAGCCCGGAGTATCGGCATTGGCGATATTGGTAGCCACCAGCTTCTGCCGCGCTCCCAGCAGATCCATGTAGCGTTCCAACTGTCCGGCGACGGCATCGAGCATCACGCCGTGGTTCATGCACGGCGGGGACCATGAGGAAGGGGTTTGGAATCAAGCACTCATCGGGGAACGCCGCGGCAGAATCTTGCCGCGCGCCAAGATGTTGTCAATACCGGAACAGCCAGCGGGCCTTCTCGATTACCTTTTCGGCATTGGGCAGGAAGGCCGTCTTCCAGGGGCGGGCTATAAGGGACCGGAGTATCGGGCGCGGTGACCCGCACGATGGGGCCGTCGAGGTATTCGAAGACGCTCTCGGTGATGCTGACGGCGAGTTCGCCGGCGATTCCCGCCGGTCCGCGTGTCTTCGTGCAGCAGCAGGACCTTGGAAGTCTTCTTCACGCTCTCGCAGACGGTTTCGCGATCCAGCGGCAGCAGCGTGCGCAGGTCCACCACCTCCACCGACACGCCCTCCCGCGGCCAGGGTATCGGCCGCTTCCAGCGCCACCCAAACCATGGCGCCATAGGTGACGATGGTCAGGTCCTTCCCTTCGCGCACGACCTTGGCCTTGCCGATCGGCACGGTGTAATCTCCAGCCGGCAGGTCCTCCTTGATGCGGCGGTAGAGGGCCTTGTGCTCGAAGAAGATCACCGGGTCGTTGTCGCGGATGGCGGACTTGATCAGCCCCTTGGCGTCGTACGCGGTGGCCGGAGCGACCACTTTGAGGCCCGGCGTCTTGACGAACCACATCTCGGGATTCTGCGAGTGGAACGGTCCGCCGTGAATGCCGCCGCCGGATGGCGCACGAACCACCATGGGCACGGCCGCGTTCCAGCGATAGCGGCACTTGGCGGCGAAGTTCACGATCTGGTCGAAGCCGCAGGAGATGAAATCGGCGAATTGCATCTCCGCCACCGGCCGCAGACCCATCAGTCCCGCGCCGATGGCCGCGCCGGCGATGGCCGCTTCGGAAATCGGCGTATCCACCACGCGCTTCTCGCCGAAGTGCTCGAAAAATCCGGCCGTGACCTTAAAGGCGCCGCCGTAAATGCCGATGTCTTCGCCGAGCAGGAATACGTTCGGGTCGCGCTCCATCTCCTCCCAGAGGCCTTCGCGGATGGCTTCCAGATACGTAGTCGACATGTTTACTGGTTCTCGTAGACGCCGTCGAGCAGGGTCGAGGGGTCGGGGTACGGGCTCTGCTCGGCCCATGCCACGGCCTCGTCCACCTCCGCACGCACGCGCGAGCGGACCCGGTCCAATTCGCCCTGCTCCGCCCAGCCGTTCTTTACCATCCTGGCTTCGAGCTGGGTGATGGGGTCGAGTTTGCCCCACTCGTCGAACAGGCCCTGCGGCACGTAGTGCGCGGCGTCGTGAGCGGAGTGGCCGGTCATGCGGAAGGTCTTGCACTCCAGCAGGTACGGGCCCTTGCCGGAACGGGCGTGGGCGAGCGCGCGCCGGGTGGCGTCGTGTACTGCCAGCACGTCGTTGCCGTCCACGATTTCAGCCGGCATGTTGTAGGCGGGGCCGCGATCGGCCACGTTGGCGCAGGCCATTTGCGCGCTCAGCGGCGTGGAGTAGGCGTACTGGTTGTTGTTGCAGATGAAGACGACGGGCAGCTTCTGGACGGTGGCCAGGTTGACGCCCTCGTGCCAGTCGCCGCGGCTGGTGGCGCCGTCGCCGAAATAGCTGAAGGCAACGCCGTTCTTGCCCTGGTAGCGCAGGGCCATGGCCGCACCCGCCGCGACCGGGACGGTGGCGGCCAGCGCGCTGATGATGGATACGATGTTCCGGCTCATGTCGCCCATGTGCATGTTGCCGTCGCGTCCGCGCGTCAGTCCGTCTACCCGTCCCATGTATTGGGCGAGGATGCGGCCCAGGGGCACGCCGCGAATGAAGAACACGGCCATGTCGCGGTGGGACGGAAACAGGACGTCGTCCGGTTCGGATAGCAATGCCGTGCCGACCGGAATCGCCTCCTGCCCGCGCCCTACGTACACGCCGCCGACAATCTTGCCCTGGCGGTACAGCTTGCGCTCGATGCGGTCTTCCACTTCGCGCATCAACGACATGTAGTACAAACACTTCTGCGCCAATTCGGCTTGTTCTCGGGCGGCCGTGGTCTCCGGACGGGTGGCCTGGGTGGCGCTCATCGGGGAATCCTCATCGTACTGCGTGCACCCGTAGTATATCGCTATTAAGCTCCGCTACGGTCGAAGAGGCTTTGGGCCGGTTGGACGGCGCCGGAGATTTCCGATCCTGCCGCCTGCCGGTCGAGAATGCACCACAGCACCACCGACGGAAGCAGGGCAACCCCTGCCACAACGGCCAGGTTCGGCGGCAGGTGGCGGGATACGAAGAGCAGTCCGCCTTCGAGTGCCGCCTGGCTGACGGGCCCGGGCACCTTGCTCACCAAAAAGTCTCCCAGAATAGTGACGACGATAAGGAGTGTGGCCCCGTACGTCAGCGCCTTGCGTGCCGCTGCGGAGAGCCTGCCCAACCGGTGCCACGAAAGCAACTCGATGAGCCAGGCCCAGACCAGCGCGACTACCAGGACGGCGCCGATGCTGAGAATCTGCATGCGCGGCCGCAGGGTAACAGGCGTCAGATCGGCGCGTTTGGCGTGCGCCAGTTCACGGGGCGTCATCGGCCGGCCGTAAATATCGGAGGTGGCGCGAGCGAATTGCCATTCTCCGAAGCGTCGGCTGTTCCCTTTTGCGGTGGCGTACGGATTGTAGAAAGTCAGGCTCAGGATGCGCACCGGCTCCGGCTGAGATTCTTCCCCCCATGGTGCTTGCATCACCGGCACGCGCCCACCCGGCGCGATCTTCCAAAAGGCCGGATTTACCATGATATCCGGGGTTCCCGTAGGGCGGAAGTTGCGGGGGTCACCCTGGCGGACCAGGTCCCGGCCCTGTCGCGTGTACCCGGTCAACATGCCGATTTCGGCGCTCCCGGCCAGCAGGAGCAGGATCGGGACAATCGCCATGGCGAGCATGGTTCGGCGCGAGAGGGGCAGCGCCAGCGTCCAGCGGGTGGTCAACTGGGACTGGGCGTATGCCATCATCATATACATCGGCGCGAAAAGCCACATGCCGGTTCCCACCCACCACAAACTGATCGGAACAATGATGGCCGACTGCCAGGGAAGCAGTGACCGGATGACGGGCCACCAGGGACTCGACGGTGCAGCCCTTCCGGCACTTTTCCGCGGCGTCGAGACGTCCATGGGAGCGCACTGGAACGCCTCGGGTACGCGCTTCCAGGTGAGCACCCCCAGCGCAATGGCTGCCGCCGCGCACATGGCAGATATCGGAACGGAATGCTTCCACACAAGGGTGAGCACCAGGACAAGGACGGCGGCGGCCGGGCATGCCATTGTCGCCCAAACCGGGGCGGCGAATTCCTCGATGCGCGTAGATAGAATCAAAATCACGCCCAGCGTCAGCACGATGGCGGCGAAGCCGGCGATAGCGAAACCCGAAACCGCCGCCACGGCAACGGCAGGCAGCCAGATCAGGGCCATCAGGGACAGAAATCGCGCCAGAAGCAAATCGCGGGCCGCTATTGGCAGCGCCGCTTCGAAAAAGGTAACCCGCCGATGGGGTTGAGCGCGCATGAATAGAACCAGGATCAGGCCGCCCATTGCGCCCAGAATCGAGCTTCCGTACCGGGAAGAAATGAGAGCCGCGATGGCCGCGGCGGCAGTCAGCCAGGGCGTGAACTTCCATGCGGGATCGCGTTTGATCAGTTGCAGAATCATGCGCGCTCCTTACCGGTCGCTCCCGACCATTTCGATGAACAATTCCTCCAGCGGCACGCGCACGCAACGTGTGCCGTTGACGCCGAGCGATTCCTTCAGCCGCCGCTCGACGGCATCCGGCGTGCCTTCGAATACGGCATGCCAATCGTCGAAGACGGGGCGCGCGTGCAGGCACCCAGGGAGGCGCTCCAGCGTCTGGGCATCCGGAGCCGAGCCGCGCGGTAGCATGGCCACGCACACCTCTTCCCGCAAACGGTCCAGATCGCGGTCCAGCCGGACCTTGCCACCATCCAGCAGGACCACCCGGCCGCCGATCCGCTCCACATCGCCCATGTGGTGCGACGAGAACAAGATAGAGCTGCCCTCGCGGTTCAGTAATTGAATGGAAGTCTCCAGAAATTCGCGTCGCGCGGCCGGGTCCAGGCCGCCCGCCGGTTCGTCCAGGATCAGCAACTCGGGCCGGTGGCAGACCGCGCACAGCAGCGCCACCTGGCGCGCCTGCCCCTTGCTCAGAGACTTGATACGCGCCTCCGGCTTGAGTCCGAAACGTTCCAGCAGTTCCGCCTCCAGCCCGTGGTCCCAGCGCGGAAACAGATAATGATGCAACGCGGTCAGTTCGGCGATCGACGAACCCGGAGGCAGCACCTGGTCTTCGGCCACGTACCCAAGGCGTTTTTTCACCGCCACGGCGTTCTTCAGAGGCGATAGCCCGAAGACGCGGACGGCACCGGCGTGCGGGTACAACATCCCCATAGCGATGCGGATCAGCGTGGTTTTACCGGCGCCGTTGCGGCCCAACAGCCCCACCACTTCACCCGGCGCCAGGGCGAAACTGACGCCGTCCAGCACCGGCACGCCCCTGGTATAAGACCGGGCGATGTTCTCAAATTCCAGGACGGGAGTCATGCTTTCTCCTTTTCCGATTCGGGGCTCTCCGTAAGATGCTCGTGCGCCTCTACCAGGATCTCCAGCGCGTGTTCGAAATTCAGGCCGGCCAGGTAAGCCTGGGCCAGAAACCGGCGGGCAGTCTGCCGTACCCTTTCCAGGTCGCCTTCCAGGTCTGGCACGGGGAGTTTCGCCGCCACGAACGTTCCCCGCCCCCGGGCGGTTTCGATGAAGCCCAGCGACTCCAGTTCGTCGTAAGCCTTCTTTACCGTCAGGGGGGCAATCACCAGTTGCTCGCTTAACTCCCGGTGCGACAACAGCTTGTCTCCGCTCTTGAGCTTGCCGCCGGCGATGGCTTCGGTAATCTGCCGCATGATCTGGCGGTAGATCGGAAGCTCGTCCGCGGGATTGATTAGCAAATGCACCTATGTGATATATAACTACATATCACTATACTGTCAAGAGTTTTTTGCACCCGTAGGAATCCTCAACACAATTTGCCGCATCCAAACCTAACAAGTTAGTTGGGTGAATGGTCTTCAGGTCATGTATAGTTCGGCAATCGCAATACCCGAAACAGATCACTCCACTGCGGAGCGCTATGAATCTTTGATTCGGATCGCCACGTCGATCCGAGCGCAGAGGGACCCCGGCGAATTGTTCGGTGTTCTGGTCCACGAACTGGGCCAGGTGCTGCAATTTGACGCCATCGCGCAGTTTGACGAATGGTCCGCCAAAGTCGCCATTCATCTGGGTCCCGGTTGCCTTGATACGGAACACTGTCCAGGAGAGATCGCCAAAGAGGAGACAGTGGCAGCCTGGGTGTACGAGCACCAGGAGACGCTGGTGCTGGGCACGCTCGATGGCGAGAGGCGTTTTCCCGCAGTCGACGCACATCATGCAGAAGGCCGGGCTGCAATCGGTGTGTGCGTTTCCGCTAACCACGGCGCACCGCCGGCTGGGCAGCCTGGTGATTGCCAGCGTGCATCGCGACGCCTATACACCGGAAGAGGTTCGATTTTGCAATATGGTGGCCGGCCAGATCGCGCTGGCCATGGACGACGCCATCAACTTCCGTGCTTCGCAGCAATCGCAGGAACGCCTGCAACTACTACTGGATCTGACCAACCGGGTGGTTTCGAACCTGAGTCTGCGCGATGTGCTGAACGAGATTTCGGCGAGCATCCGCCGGGTAATGGAGTGCGACGGCGCCGCCATTATGCTGCCGAGTCCCGAGGACGGAAAGCTGCGCATCTACGCGCTGGATTTTCCCGGCAGCCCGGAACATATTGAACATGGTTCAGAGCCGCAGGTTCAGGAGAAGGCGAGCGCGCTCCACGTATTTCAAAGCGGCGAAGCGATGATTCTCACCACCGAGGAAGTGCGGCGCGAGTCGCTACCTCCGGAGCTGGAATTGCAATCGCTGGCCAACGCTCCCTTGAAGGGGCGGAGCGGCACGGCGGGCGTGCTGTCGCTCGGCGCGCACCGGGAAGATGCGTTTTCGGCGGACGACCTTCCATTTCTCACGCAGGTGGCGCGCCAGGTAGCCATCGCGGTGGAAAACGCCGTGGCGTTCGAAGAAGTTTCCGACCTGAAGAACAAGCTCACACTCGAAAAGCTGTACCTGGAAGACGAGATTCGCAGCGAGCTGAAGTTCGAAGAGATTGTCGGCAAGAGCGAGGCATTGCGCCGCGTTCTGCACCAGGTGGAGACCGTGGCGCCTACCGATTCCACGGTGCTGATCTACGGCGAGACGGGCACAGGCAAGGAGTTGATTGCGCGCGCGGTGCATAACCTGAGTTCGCGGCAGTCGCGCGTCTTTCGTGAAGCTGAACTGCGCGGCGATTCCCACCGGGCTGCTGGAAAGCGAACTGTTCGGGCACGAGCGCGGCGCGTTCACGGGCGCGATTTCGCAGCGCGTCGGCCGCTTCGAACTGGCGCAACCACGGCACCATGTTCCTGGACGAAATCGGCGAAGTGCCGCTGGAACTGCAGCCCAAGCTGCTGCGCGTGCTGCAGGAGCGCGAGTTTGAGCGGCTCGGGTCGACGCGCACCCTGCGCACCGACGCCCGCCTGATCGCCGCCACCAACCGCGACCTGGAGGCAATGGTCGACGAGCAGAAATTCCGCTCCGACCTGTACTACCGGCTCAACGTGTTTCCCGTTCGCGTGCCTTCCCTGCGGGAGCGGCCGGAAGACATTCCGCTGCTGGTCCGGCATTTCGTGCAGCAGTTCAGCCGGCAGCTCGGCAAAACCATCGACACGATTCCTTCGGACACCATGACCACGTTGGTCAGATATCCGTGGCCTGGCAACATCCGCGAATTACAGAACGTCATCGAGCGGGCGGCGATTCTGAGCAGGGGTCCGGTTCTCACGGTGCCGAGCGACCAGTTGCGCGCCACGTCGAACTCGCAGGCTATGACCATGGCGGCGAGTGCGGCGGCTGAGGCGGAGCCTGCCTGGAACGGTGCGAAACGGAACATGCGTTCGATGTTGGACGATGCCGAGCGGCAGCAGATTCTCGCCGCGCTGGAGCAGTCCGACTGGACCGTCGCCGGGCCCAACGGCGCGGCGGCGCGTCTGGACATGAAGCGCTCCACCCTGCAATCGCGCATGCAGAAGCTGGGCATCCGCATCGCCCGCACCAGCGCCTGATCCCGCAAGTGCCGGGAATCCGGCACCCGGCTGTGTTCCCGTCAGCAGTTCGTGCTTCACGGCCGGGCACTGTAAGCGCAATCAATCACATAGCGTTCCAGCGGAATTGGCCACCGGCATGCCCTCCACTCAGTCACAGAAACTGAGACGGCTATGTTACGGATTTCCTACTCGCGGATGAATCATCTGGATCGCTGGACGCTCTGCGGCCAACTGGCGGGAGCCTGGGTACACGAACTGCGCTCGTGTTGGGAACATTCCCGCAAGGCTCCCAGGCGCGACGCGCTGGTGGACCTGAGCGACGTCACGTTCATCGACGAAAGCGGAGAGGAGCTGCTTTCGGAGATGCGGCACGCCGGAGTGAAATTCGTCGCTACCGGAATCGAAACCAAACACCTGATTGAGAATCTGAAGAGCAAGGCCGAAAAAACGCTGCGGCGGCTGGTGTAAGAGAGGGGCAAAAATGACAACTCGTTTGAAAAATGGGCTGGCGGCAGTTGTTGCCGTTGCAGGGCTGTTAACCATGATCGGCTGTGCCAAGACCAAGGCGGCGGGGAACCCTGCACCGCCCGAGGTGGAAGTAGCGGTGGTTGCACAAAAGGATCTTCCGACCGTCCGCGAATGGATCGGCACGCTGGACGGGATGGTGAATGCCGCCATCAAGGCTCAGGTGACCGGCTACCTGCTGACGCAGAACTACGCCGAGGGTTCGTTTGTGCACAAGGGACAATTGCTGTTTGAAATCGACCCGCGGCCTTTGCAGGCGGCGTACGATCAGGCCATGGGGCAACTGGCGCAGGCGCAGGGCCCAACTGGCGCAGGCCAAAACAGGGCTGTTGCAGGCGCAGGCGCAGCTTCTGAGCGCCGAAGCCAACCAGAAGCAAGGCGCAACTGGACGAGGACCGCTACGTTCCGCTCGCCCAGCAGCAAGCCATCACGCAGCAGGATCTGGACAACGCCCGGCAGAGCAACCGTTCGCTGCAGGCGCAGGTGGCGGCTTCGAAGGCACAGGTGGAGACTGCAAAGGCGCAGATCGAGGCGGCCCAGGCCGGAGTGACGGCGGCTGCCGCGGCGGTGGAAACCGCGAAGGTGAATCTGGGCTTCACCAAACTCACCTCGCCGATCGACGGCATCGCGGGCGTGGCCAGCGTGCAGGTGGGCAACCTGGTCAGCCCGGCGAGCAACGCCGTCACCACGGTCTCGACACTCGACCCGATCAAGGCCAACTTCACGGTGAGCGAGCAGGAGTATCTGCGGCTCACCGGAATCGGCTCGCAGCTCCGCAACATGCCGCTGGAACTGATTCTCGCCGATGGCACCGTCATCCGCAGAAGGGGCACTTCTCTTTCGCCGATCGCGAGGTGGACGCGAGCACCGGCGCGATTCAAATGACGGGCCTGTTTCCCAACCCCGGCAATACGCCTGCGCCCCGGCCAGTACGCCAAGGTGCGGGCCACCATCGGCGCTGCGGCTGGGCGCGCTGCTGGTGCCGCAGCGGAGCCGTCACCGAAATGCAGGGCAGTTACATGGTGGCGGTGGTCGATCCGAACAACACGATCCGCTTCACGCCGGTCAAAGTCGGCGACCGCATCGGCTCGGACTGGGTCGATTGAAGACGGTCTGAAGCCCGGCGAGCGCGTGGTGACCGATGGACTGTTCAAGATCCGTCCGGGTGCGCCGGTGACGTCCGAAGGAGAGCGAAGTAATGTCGAAATTCTTCATCAACCGGCCCATCGTCGCGATGGTGATCTCCATCCTGATGGTGATCGTCGGGGCAGTCACCATCGCGCACGCTGCCCATCGCGCAGTTTCCGGCCATCGCGCCGCCGGAAGTGCAGATTCGCGCGAACTACGTGGGCGCCGATGCGCAGACCATCGAGCAGATCCGTGGCCACGCCCATCGAGCAGCAGATGAGCGGCGTCGACAACCTGAACTACATGTACTCGCTCAACGCCGCAGGCAACGGGCAGATGACCATGATCGTGGACTTCGACGTGAAGACCGATCCCAACACCGACCTGATGCTGACGCAGATGCGCGAAACGCAGGCCGCATCGCAGCTTCCCGCAGGATGTGACCAACTTCGGCGTGACGGTGCAGAAGTCGGTCACGGCGCCGCTGATGGTGATGGGCCTCTATTCGCCGAACGGCACCTACGACGGCAAATTCCTGGCGAACTACGCCTACATCAATCTGAACGATCAGCTGACGCGCGTTCCCGGCATCGGCAACGTGCAGGTGTTCGGCGCGGGCCAGTATGCCATGCGGCTGTGGGTGAAGCCGGACCAGCTCGCCAAGCTCGGCATCACGGTGCCCGAAATCGTCTCCGCGATTCAGGCGCAGAACACCGTGAATCCCGCGGGGCAGGTCGGCGGCGCGCCTGCTCCCGAAGGGCCAGGAGTACACCTACTCGGTGCGCGCGCAGGGCCGCCTGACCTCGCCGGAAGAGTTCGGCGACATCATCGTCCGCGAACTGCCCGATGGCGGCATCGTGCGCGTGCGCGACGTGGCGCGCATCGAGCTGGGCGCGCAGGATTATACGCTCGTCCGGGCGCATCAACGGCAAGCCCGGCGCCATCATCGCGGTCTACCAGTTGCCCGGCACCAACGCGGTGGAGGCCGCCAAAGGCGTCCGCAAGCTGATGGAAGAGGCAAGAAGCGCTTCCCGCAGGAATGGATTACGTCGTCTCGCTGGACACCACCGAATCGGTCACCGAAGGCATCAAGGAAATCGTCGATCACCCTGCTGATCGCTATCGTGCTGGTCATCATGGTGGTCTATCTGTTCCTGCAGGGCTGGCGCGCCACCTGATTCCGCTGCTGGCCGTGCCGGTTTCGCTGATCGGCACGTTCATCATCTTTCCGGTGTTCGGCTTTTCCATCAACACGCTTTCGCTGTTCGGACTGGTGCTGGCGATCGGACTGGTGGTGGACGACGCGATCGTGGTGGTGGAGGCGGTGGAGCGTCACATCGAAGAGGGCCTGGCTCCGAAGGCCGCGGCGCTGAAGGCCATGGAAGAGATCTCCGGCCCGGTCATCGGCATCGCGCTGGTGCTCTCCGCGGTGTTCGTGCCCACCGTCTTCATTCCCGGAATCACCGGACGCCTGTATCAGCAGTTCGCCGTCACCATCGCGATTTCGGTGATCCTTTCGGCCTTCAACGCGCTGACGCTGAGCCCCGCGCTGTCCGCGCTGCTGCTCCGGCCGAAGACAGGAGAGCCACGGCCTGCTGCGCCGATTCTTCGACTGGTTCAACCGCGTGTTCGGCCGCGCCACCAACGGCTACATCCGCTGGTCCGGCGCGCTGATCCGCAAGAGCGCGGTGGCGCTGGTGCTGCTGGTGGTGGCCGGCGCGGGCGCCGCGTTCTTCAGCGGCACGCGTTCCCACCAGCTTCCTGCCGGACGAGGACCAGGGCTACATGTTCATGCACCTGCAGCTTCCCGAATGCGGCCTCGCTCGAGCGCACCGAGGCCGCCTGCCGCGAAGGTCGAAAAGATTCTGCTGCACACTCCGGGCGTGAAATACACCACCGCGCGTTGCGGCTTCAGCCTGCTGAGCTTCGTGCAGCACCAGCTACAACGGGTTCTTCTTCGTCACGCTGGACGATTGGAACGACCGCACCAGCCGCGAGACGCAGTATCAGGAGATCGTGCAGCACGTGAATCAGGAACTGGCCAAGCTGCCGGACGGGTTCGCCTTCAGCTTCCCGCCGCCCGCGATTCCCGGCGTCGGCACCTCCGGCGGATTCACGTTCGTGCTGGAAGACCGCGCCGGGCAAAGACGTGCAGTTCCTCGCCGACAATCTGCAGAAGTTCATGGCGGCCGCGTCGCAAACGGCCGGAGATCGCGCCCGGCATGGTCAGCACGTTCCTGCCGAGCGTGCCGCAGCAGTTCTCGACGTGGATCGCGACAAGGTGCTCAAGCAGGGCGTCGCGCTCAGCGACGTCTACCGGACCATGCAGGCCTACATGGGCGGGCTGTTCGTGAACTACTTCAATCGCTTCGGCCGCCAGTGGCAGGTCTATGTCGAAGCCGAAGGCGACTATCGCAACGAACCCGGACAACCTCGGCCAGTTCTATGTGCGCAACTGCGCAGGGCGACATGGTGCCGCTTTCGGCGCTGACCAAATTCGAGTCGCGCGCCGGGCCCGGAGTTCACCATGCGCTACAACCTGTACCGCTCGGCGCAGATCAACGGCAGCGCCGCGCCGGGCTACAGTTCGGCGCAGGCGATGAAGGCGCTGGAAGAGACGTTCGAGCAAACCATGCCGCGCGAAATGGGCTACGACTACATGGGCATGTCGTTCCAGGAGAAGAAGGCGCAGGAGGGCGTGCCGACGTGGGCGATCTTCGGCGTTCTCGCTGCTGTTCGTGTTCCTGATTCTGGCGGCGCTGTATGAAAGCTGGACGCTGCCGTTCAGCGTGCTGCTGAGCACGCCGGTGGCGGTCTTCGGCGCGTTTGCGGTTCTGTGGCTGCGGCGCGTGGCTGATGGGTCTGTACCTGCCGGCATACATGGTGCAGATCGAAAACGACGTGTACTCGCAGATCGGCCTGGTGATGCTGATCGGCCTGGCGGCCAAGAACGCGATCCTGATCGTCGAGTTCGCCAAGGACGAATACGAGCAGCGGCATGGGCCTGGCCGAAGCCGCGCTGGAAGGCGCCCGGCTGCGCCTGCGGCCGATCCTGATGACGTCGTTCGCGTTCATCCTGGGCTGCGTGCCGCTGTGGACGGCGACCGGCGCCGGCTCGGTGGGACGCCAGATCATGGGCACCACGGTGATCGGCGGCATGCTGGCCGCCAGCGCCATCGGCATCTTCCTGATTCCGGCGATCTTCTACGTGGTGGAGAAGCTGTCGGGCGCGCAGCAGGCCGCGAACCCGGCATGTCGCCGGCGCCGGCGCAGGGAGACTGAGCATGCGATACTCGCTGATTGCGTCACTCGCCGCCGCGGCTGTGCTGGCGGGCTGCGCCGTGGGGCCGAACTACTCGCGGCCCGCGGTGCCCGTGCCCGCGAACTTTCGCGCGCCGGAGCCGCTGCCGCCACCGCAGGCGGCTTCGCTGGCCGACCTCAAGTGGTTCGAGGTCTTCAAGGACGAACAACTGCAGGAGCTGATCCGCACCGCGCTGGAACAGAACTACGATCTGCGCGACGCGGTGGCGCGCGTCGAGGAGGCGCGCGCCAATCTCGGCATCACGCGCTCGAACCAGTTTCCGCAGGTCGGCGCCAGCGGCGCTCTGGAAGTCACGCGCCTGTCGCGCGACGGCCAACTGCCGTTGCCCGCAACCTTCGTGCCGTCGCAGAATCGCAACTGGGGGCAGGCGGCGCTCAACCTGCTGTCGTTCGAAGTGGACATCTGGGGCCGGCTGCGCCGCGCCACCGAAGCGGCGCGCGCCAACCTGCTGAGCGCGGAAGAGAATCGCAAGGCCGTGGTCACCACCCTGGTGAGCGATGTCGCCGCCGCTATTTCAACCTGCTGCAACTGGACTACGAACTGGAGATCTCGCAGCGCACGCTGGCCACGCGCCGCGAATCGCTGCGCCTGGTGCAGGAGCGGCAGGGCGGCGGCGTGGCCACGCTGCTGGATCTGCGCCAGGCCGAGCAACTGGTGAGCACCGCGGCGCAGAGACGATCCCGGCGCTGCAGCAGCAGATCGAGCAGACCGAAAACCAGATCAGCCTGCTGCTGGGCAGGAATCCCGGACGGCATTGTCGCGCGGGCGCAAGTTCATGGAACAGGAGATGCCGCCGGAAGTGCCCGCCGGGCTTGCCGTCCGCGCTGCTGGAACGCCGGCCCGATATTCGCGCCGCCGAGCAGGACGCTGATCGCCGCCAACGCCAACATCGGCGTGGCCAAGGCGGCCTATTTCCCGCAATCAGCCTGAGCGGATTTCTGGGCGGCCAGAGCACGCAACTGTCGAGCCTGTTTTCAGCGGGCCGCACAGCGCCTGGAGCTTCGTGCCGCAGGTCACGCAGCCGATCTTCACCGCCGGCCGGCTCAAATCCAACGTGAGGCTGGCGCGAGGCCGAGCGCGACAGCGCGCTGGTCCAGTATGAGAAGACCATTCAGACGGCGTTCACCGAAGTCTCCGAACGCGCTGATCGCGCATCAGCGAACGCGCGAGAGCCGCCTGGAGCAGGAGCGCTGGTGACCGCGCTCCAGGACCGCACGCGCCTCGCCTACGTGCGCTATCGCGGCGGCGTGGATACGCAGCTCAATGCGCTGGACGCCGACCGCGACCTGTTCCAGGCGCAGCTGACGCTGGCGCAGATCCGCTTCAGCGAACTGCTGAGCGTGGTGCAGCTCTACAAGGCGCTCGGCGGCGGCTGGCAGCAGTGAGCGGAGGAGATGCCCGGGCGGACGCCGACTATAAGTCGTGAGGTTGAAGGCCCGTCTTCTTGCCGTCTTTCGCCAGGATGGCGGGACCAAGTTCCTCGGAAGCGTGGAACGAAAACGGATAGTCCGCCGTGGCGCCATCCGATCCGCTTCAGCGCGCCGAAAACGCGACGCGCCTTGGCCGCTGGCCAAG
>CAWKYG010000037.1:0-77473 GCA_963853855.1 uncultured Solibacteraceae bacterium
CTACTACGCGACTTCCGGATCGAATCGGGCTATAAAACCAGCTTCCTGATGCGCGTGGTGGAGTCGGTCATGCTGTTGGGGCTGTTTTTACTTTCTGAGCGCGCTGATTGTTCCCAACGGCACGCCGGCGCTGGCCCGCTACGGCGACCACTATCTGCCCTTCGTGATCATCGGCGTAGCCTTCGCCCGCTATTTCGATCTGACGCTGAGGATGTTCTCCGAATCGATGCGTCAGGCGCAGGTGACCGGTTGTCTCGATGCCATGCTCAGCAGCCAAAGCGGCTGCGTGCCGATCGTTCTCATGTCTTCGCTTTACAGCCTGATTTCCGGCGGAGTGCAACTCGTTATCATTCTCGTGGCCGGAGTGGCGTTCGGTATTCATTTCGGCATCAATATCCCGGCCACGTTTGTGGTCTTCATTCTGTACGATCCTGATTTTCGTGAGTTTCGGCGTCCTGTCGGCCGCAATGGTGGTGTGGCTCAGGAAGGGCGACCCGATCGCCTGGACCTTGAGCGGCGCGAGCGCCATTCTGGGAGGAGCTTATTTCCCCGTCCAGGTAATGCCGCCATGGGTCCAAAAGATATCTTTCTCCTTCCCATCACGTATTCCCTCGACGCACTTCGCCTGACCATGCTGCGAAACTGTTCCATCGCCATGGTTGCCAAACCGGTAAGCATTCTCGCCATTATGACGGCGATTCTACTCCCGGCCAGCATTATGCTATTTGCCGGAGCGGTGCGCAAAGGCCGGAAAGAGGGGACATTGACGGAGTATTAGCATTAGCGCGGGCCACGGCATGGGAACACCGCACGCCGCCCCCACCGGAAAGCGAGGCGCTTGCCCCGGAAAGCCATCGCAGCATCCTGGCGGCAGTAGTAGCATCCAGACCACCCTGAACCGCTCAACCAGCGCGTCAGCCTCTGCCTCAGAGAACCTCACTTTCTTTGTCACCAATCTCCGAAGTCTACGCGCGACCTCTCCGGTCGGATCGCGTTACAGCATATCCACAGCAGACATCCGCTGCAGGCTCTCAGGCGAGGAAGGCGTCCGCGGCCGCTGCGACGCCATCGATTTACTTCGACCTGACACTGCGCATGTTTTCAGACTCGAGGCTATGCTGAGCAGCCAGACCGGTTCTGTGACGATCGTGCTGACGTCGTCGCTTTAGGAGCTGTGCAGTTACTCCCGGCCGGCGGCAGCCATCCAGCCCTGCAGCCTCAGGGCAACTGCTTGACGCGGATGTTGCGGAACTGCACCAGGGAACCGTGGCCCAGAAAGCCGATATGGCCGCTGGTGCGAGCCAGTCCGGGATGGTGGGCCAGCACCTTGGGCTCTTTCACGATATCGAGGTTGGCGTCGAGAATGATCACGCCGTTCAGCGTCACCTTGATGCGCCGGCCGTCAGCCATGATTTCCTCCTCGTTCCACTCGCCGACCGGTTTGCGGAAGCCGGTGCGCGCCGGAATCACATCGTAGACCGAGCCGTGATACTGTTCCGGCCGGATCTTGCCCGTATATACCGGGTCGCCATCATCGAGAATTTGAATCTCCATCCCCTGGTACGCGGCGTCCCCCTGGTACGGCGCGCGAATGCCTATGCCGTTGTTGGCGCCCATGCGTGAGCAGAAACTCGAAGCGAAAGACAAAATTCCCGTATTCCTTTTCCGTAAAGAGATTGCCGCCCCCGTCAGCCGGACACACGATCTTGTTGTCCTGCACGACGTAGCCGGGCCCGTGGCCGCCCACCAGTTTCCATCCGTTCAGGGTCTTGCCATCGAACAGCGACGTGAAGCCGGCATCGCCGGCCGTAAATCCCATCTGAAGGGTGAACAGCAGCGCCACAAGGATCTTGTACATAGGATTGAGTGTACCTCCGCGAAACATCCCATGTTATGTTGGCTGCTGTGCCCGCAAACTTCAAAGCCGGGTTGGTCGGCTGCTTTGGACAACCCGTCGCGGAGAATCCCACCGGCGCCATGCAGGAAGCCGCTTTCCGGGCGCTGGGACTCAACTGGCGATATCTTACCGTCGAGGTGCCGGCGGCCGGATTGCGCGACGCCATGGCGGGCATGCGGGCGTTCGGCATGCAGGGCGTGAATCTGACGATTCCCCACAAGGTTGCCGTTCTGGAATATCTCGACGAAATCGCCCCGGATGCCGCTATCATCGGCGCCGTCAACACTGTCAGATGCGAAGGCGGCCGGCTGATCGGCGAGAACACCGACGGTAAGGGATTCCTGCGCGGAGTGCGCACAGACGCCGGAGTGGACCCGGCGGGCAAGCGGGTGGTCGTACTCGGAGCGGGCGGCGCGGCGCGAGCCATTGTCACGGAACTCGCGCTGGCCGGGGCGTCGCAGGTGCTGGTGGTAAACCGCTCCGTCGCTCGCGGCGAACAGATGGCGGCGGATCTCGCATCCAAAACCAAAGCGCCCATCCGGTTCGAGCCATGGCACGGTACCTACGCTGTGCCAGGCGACACCGATATCCTGGTCAACGCGACCTCCATCGGCCTGTACCCGGATGTGGACTCCATGCCGCCCGCGGATCTGGGCGGCGCGCACCAGGGCATGCTGGTTTGCGACGTGGTCTTCAACCCGCCGGAGACGCGGTTGCTTCAGGCGGCCCGCAAACGCGGCTTGCCGGTCCTCGATGGCCTGAGCATGCTCGTCTACCAGGGCGCGATCGGCTTCGAACTGTGGACCGGGCGGAAGGCGCCGGAGCCGGTAATGAAGCAGGCTCTACGAGACGCGTTGGGGCTCTCCTGACGCCGCCTGAATTTAGTTCCCGGTGGGCATCTTTTCGACGTGGTCGATAACGATCAGCTCCACCGGTCCCTTTTTCGCCTCCAATGCGAGGCCGAGTTGCTCCTTCACGGCCCGGAAGACATCGGGGAGATTGTCTCCTTCGGGTGGGCCTACCGAAGCCGCTCCGGCGGCTGCGCCCGAAGGCGCTGGCGGTGGAGCGGGAATCATCATGCCCACGGCGCCGCTCGGAGCACCCATGGGCGCACTCATTCCATCCGGTGAGAAGGTCAGCACAAAATCGTATTTCGCCGTGAGGCCAGTCTCATCCGTGACCGGGCGGCTCATCAGGCCTGTGAGCCGGTTGGCGAGATCCAACATCGCCTGCTGCTGGCCGACCAGGCGGGCGCGTCCGGGCATCATCATCAGGAAAAGGCCGGGGCGCCCGGCATCCGACGCAGGGAGCGCGGGAAAACCGTCCGGCCCGATCTTGGGCGCGGCGAAGGGAGTTGGCAACGCCGGACCGGAGTTATCCGCGGCCGGTGAAGGATGGGACTCCGTCATCTTCGGTCCATTCTTCGCTACCACCAGCGAGTACCCCGGAAGCTGCCTGGTTTCCCGATGGATTGTCAATTGGAACCGTTCCGCAAGCAGGTTCTGAAGCATCGCGCGGAATTGCTCCCTCGTCGTTTCCGGCGGCATGGTGGCGTTTACTTCGAACCGTTCCATGTCCAGCCATGGCGGACCCTGGATCTGATATGCCTTCACGTCATAGGCATTCTGCACAAGGACCTTCAGGGTGATGAATGGATAGTGAATTCGGCCGGGATCCCGGGTATCAGGCCCTCCACCGGGCGCTGCCATCATAACTTTACCGGGTGACGCCAACGCGGCCGGCTTGATAGATGCCGCCTCGAACGTCAGCCGCTGGTTGGCGGTCTGGGCCTTGGTGACGCAGAAAGCCAGCAGCAGCAGGCTCATGGTTCGCCGAGTCATATGTAACCTCCTTACTCGTAGCGCAATGCTGTGCACGGATCGGCGCGCGTCGCTCGCAACGCAGGTGCCGCACCGGCCAGCAGCGCGACCGCCGTCAATACCAACCAACTCAACGCGAAAGTGACGAAATCGCGGGGCTTCACACCGTACAGGAGCCCCGACAACACCCCGCTGAGGACCGCCGCCAGAGCCAGACCGGCACCGCTTCCCAACAGGATGATGCGCGCCATTTGCTCCAGGATCAGGCGCATCACATTTTCCCGCGTCGCTCCCAGCGCCATACGAATGCCGATCTCCTGGGTTTGCTGCAACACGGAATAGGAGACAACGCCGTATACTCCGGTAGCCGCCAGCATCAGCGCCAGGCCGGCGAATGCGCTCAACAAAAACATAGTCAGCCGCCTCTGCGCCAAATATTCCGACAACCTCTGGTCAAGGGTTGCCACGTCATACACAGGCGCCAGATGGTTCCGTGCAAAAATCATCGATCGCAAGGGAGCAGCAAGAGCACCCGGGTTGCTGCCGGCTGCCAGTACGACATGGAAGCCGGACTGCGGCGCCTGGGCGAATGGTACATAAATCTCCGGTTCGGCCGGATGGTCGAGGCCCTGTTGGTGCACGTCGGCGGCGACTCCCACTATCTCGAGCTCGGCGGGCTTGCCAGGCGCGCAGTCGGCACAAGATTCAGAAACCATCGAATGGAATCGCTTGCCCAACGCCCCGCCGGGACAGAACTGGCGAGCAAAAGCGCGATTGACGATCGCAACTCCGGGAGAGTCTTCGTTGTCGTCCCGGGTAAAGTGCCGGCCTTGGACGATCGGGGTACCCATCGCGCGAAAGAAATCCGGCGTAGCGGCGATCAGCGGCATTCGTAGATTTCCCCAGGTTTCCCGCGCCGGCATGGCCCGTCCGAACCAAACCATGGTGACCGTGTGATTCTGCTGCAGAGGCAGCCTGCCGGTCAGTGCGGCGTACTTTATCCCAGGTAACGCCCGCAACTCCGGCAACACCTCGGACGCGAAGGCCACAATCGGCCGGCGATCGTCGAGCGGCAACTCCACTCTTGCAGTGAGTACGTTGTGCGGGTCGTAGCCCGGATCGGTCCGCACCAGGCCGCGGAAGCTTCGGATCAGAAGGCTGGACGCAATCAACAGCACCAGTGCCAGAGCGATTTCTCCGGTCACGAACGTATTCCGTAGCCGCCGATGATCGCGCGCGCCCGGTACCACGAGTGACGACGTTCTTAGCGCGTCCATAAGGTGTGCCCGCGAGCCGGTGACGGCCGGCGCCGCTCCAAACAACACCGCAGCCAGGAGGGTGACGCCCATGGCGAACCCGAAAACATATGGATCGAGGCTGACGCTTGCCAGCCAGGGCAGCGCCGGCGATTGCCAGCCGCGAATGGCGTCAATGGAGAGAGAGGCGACGGCCAACCCCCCGCCAGCCGCCAATACGCAAATCACCACGCTCTCAGCCAGAAACTGCCGCGCCAGCCGCAGGCGCGCCGCGCCCAAAGCGCCGCGCACCGCCACTTCGTGACGCCGCGCCGAGGCGCGGACTAGCTGCAAGTTGGCGATGTTGGCGCAGGCGATCAACAGCACCAGGCCAACCGCCACCAGTAAAACCATGAGCGGCTTTGACGAATCCCCCGCGAGGTGGCGCTGCAAGGGAACCACTTCGAGTCTCCATCCCTTGGCCTCGCGCGCCAAAGCTGCTGGATACTCACGAATCCTGCTCTGCTGGAACGTCTGCAACTCCGTCCGCGCACTCGCCAGGGAGTCTCCGGGACGCAACCTAGCGAGCACATGCAAAAACAGTAGCGGCTCCGCTGCGTGGAAGGCCGTTGAGCCGGAAGTGTGCAGCGCCAGCAGCACCTGCGGCGCGAGCGCGATATCGGGGAAGCGGAACTGCGGCGGTAGCACCCCAACCACGTTGTACGGCCGGCCATCCAGGTCTATGGCCGTTTCCACCATGCGCGGATCGGCGTTGAAGCGCTCTCGCCATAGGGCATCGGAGAGGAGCGCCACTGCGGCACTGCCGGAGCGGCCATCGGCTGGAACGAAATCGCGGCCGATTTGCGGCACCACTCCCAGAACGGAGAGGAAATTTGCAGAAACCATGACGCCGGGAATGCGCATGGCTGGCCCAGCGCCGCTCAACGTGTATTCGTTAGGAGCATAGCCGGCCACCGCCTCGAAGGGCCGTCCGCGTTCGCGCCAGGCCGCCATATCCGGTGCGGCCACGGCGCCATGTTCGGCTACCCATACCAGCCGGCTGGGATCCCGATAGGGCAGCGGGCGAATCAGCAGGGCATACACAGCGGAGAAGATTGCGGTAGTCGCCCCGATCCCTATCGCCAAAGTCACCAGCGCCGTGAGCGCGAAACCCGGACTGCGCCGCAGCCCGCGCATCCCATATCGCATGTCCTGAACCAGCGTGTCTAAAATAGGTAAACCTCGTTGCTCTCGAAATGCTTCCTTGGTGGCTTCCAGCCCGCCCAGCTTAATCAGTGCCTGCCGCCGCGCTTCCCCATGACTCATTCCAGCGCGCAGGTTATCGGCGATGTGCATCTGAAGATTGCTTTCGATCTCCTCCGCCAGTTCGCGGTCGCTCCGGTCCTGGTGGAACATGCCGGCAATGCGGCGAAAGATCCTGTACATTTACCCAACCTCTTTACCGATAGATAGGAACCTGGCCATCACGGCCGCCGTTTCCTGCCACTCACTCGCTTCTGTTTCGAGTTGCCTGCCTCCGGTTGGCGTCAGCCGGTAATATTTTGCCCGCCGGTTGCTTTCGGATGATGTCCACTCCGACGCCACATATCCTTCCTGCTCCAGCTTCAATAACGCCGGGTAGATGGTGCCGTACTGCACGGTAAGCGTGTCCCCGCTGATCTGCTCAATGCGGCGGGCGATACCGTAGGCGTGCAGAGGCCCCATGCCCTCCAGCGTCTTCAAAATCATCAGCGCCAGGGTCCCTTGCCGCACGTCCTTCTTTGCGCTCATGGCCGCCACTCCTATTGGTTTCCAATACCTATACTAACGGAACTCCTATTGGATGGCAATAGCTAGGATTTCCGTATGGCAGTTGGATTGTTCTTTCGGTCACAGACCGGGAATCGCGGAGGCTCAGGCGCGGATGCGGAAGCGGAACCGCATGTCTTCGCCAAACCACTGGATATAGTTGGTCCCCCATCCGTTGTTGAACAGGCTGAAATGGAACCCGTTCGCCAGGTCGGGCTGGTCCCGCGAAAAGTGGACGGGCAGCTTCTCGCCCAGGGCAACTACCGGCGCGTCCAGCGTCTCGATGCGCCAGCGCGCCTTCCGGACCCTGGTAGCGCAGTCCGCCCAGCACCGCGTGCATGGCCCGGTTGCCGCCCGGCACCACATCGAACGGAGAAATGGAACTGCCGGACTTGTCCAGCAGCCAGCCGCGAGGATCGGAAGCGGCCGGCTGGAAGCTGAGCCAAAGCGCTTCGGGCATGCGGTTCGCAGCCTTGCCAAACCAGGAGAAGCTGAATCTCGACCACCGGCTCGGCATCGGGCAGCAGCAATTCCAAATACATCTTCTCCGGCCATGCGGTCCGGCCGGCTTTCGCCGACTCGGCATCGTCGATCTTGAGCTGGGCCACAATCCGGTGCCCCTTCGCGTCGCTGCTCCGCCGGCAGTCCGGCGAGCGCCGGCAGTCCAGGTGCGGCTCCGGCGCCGAAACGTTCGATATTGGGCTTGCCGAAATCCTTCGGCGCCCAGTCCGCGTGGCTTTTCAGGTAGGCCGCAAAGAAGCGGTCGTAATCGGGCTTCGAGAGCGTCTGGTAGGAAAACAAGGCCAGCGGCTGACTCGGTGGAGGCCCAGTCGTGCCCGGTCTTTTTGCTGTGCAGGCGGCGAAATGGCGCCGGTCTGGGGATCGAGCGCGATGATGAAATGCGTGGTTTCGATCGGCTCGGCGGCGTTGTGCGGCCGCGATCCGGCGGTGTCCGGCTCGGCGGGCTGAAGGCTGCGCATGCGCGCGGTGGCTTCGGTCGCGCAGCGGCTGCCGGCAGCGTGGCGATCGCCTCCATCAGGTCCTGCGCGCTTTTCCGCCCAACTGGACAGCACCACTTTGTACTTCGGCTGTGTCGAGCATGGGCGCCAGATCGTCGCGGCGTGTAGTGGTCGAAATCCAGCCAGGTCTTGGTGTCGGTGCCCCAGGTGTGCTCCACTTCCAGCAGGAAGCTGCTCAGGAAGGCGCAGGTCCGTGGCATCGCCCGCCTGCAATTTGCCGGTCCGCGATCCATTCGCTCGCGCAGCCGCGCGACTTCGCGATAGCGCGCGACTTTCAGGGGATCGCTCGGCACGCCGTAAATCCAGGTGTCGCCGATTTCCTGGGTCACCACCGGCAGCCGCTCGCGATACGGTTCAACGGCATTGGCGATATCGGTCAGATTCGCGGCCGTCACTTGGGCGTCGCGGGAACTGCTTCCGCAAGCCCGCGTAGATCCGGTGAATCTCCTCGAGGGTGTGCGGACCCGCGTTATCGTCGCGCACTTCAACATCCACGGCCAGGTCCGATCCGGGAATCTTGACCACGCCGCCGTAGCGTGGAGATGGTACATCATGATCAGCGATGTGCCGCCGGGATCTTTCCAACGAAGATCGGCGGAACATCCGGCGGGGTGCTCGCCGAATTGACGCCGATATCGAGAAACGTCACTCCGTGCTCGGCCAGCGGGCCGATGATGTCCGCGCGTGTGGCCCGGCACGTCGGTCATCTTGGCGCCGGTGGTGGTGCGCCCGAAGCGCCGGTCGAGCGAGTGCGAGAAGCCGAGCCCGCCGGCGATCAGCGGAGCGGTCCATCAGTTCGGTCTGCCAGGTGAACGGAAGCGCGTGCCAGGCAATGTCCCCGGCCGCGAATGGCCTGCTCCATCTGCTTGCCGCTGCGGCGCCGCGGCCTTTTCGAGATATTCGTAGAGCAGCCAGGAGCCGGTGGTCCAGACATAACGATCCGTTTCCCTCGCCGCCGCATGGCGGCCGCGGTTTGGATGGCCATGGGGAAAATAGTGGTCGAAATACTTCCGCACGACGTTCGCCTGCGTATCGATGAACCCCACGTCCAGGTGGCACTTGAACATCACCAGGACGCGCTTTACATCCGTATCCTGCGGCAGCGGGCCGGAACCCTGGAAAGCAGGCGCACCGCCTGGAGCCAGCACCCGGGCAGCGCCCGCGGCCAGCAGATTGCCAACGAAGTTGCGGCGTCTCATCACCTCCCATCTTATGCGGATTAAAAGCCCTGAAAGAAACGCAGCCGGATTCCGCTAGTCCAGACAGAATGCAACCCGCTCCTGCTGCCGGCGGATTCGACGAAATGAGCGAGTTCACCCGGCTCTTCGGATTCAGACAGCCCGAAGCCGCGATGCGCGACATCGTGGCCAGGCCGTCCGCCATCGTTCCCCTCGCTCTCTCCGCGCTCGCCGCCATGGCGTATATGACGGTAGCCCGGCCGCAGCTCGTCTTGAGTCGAAACGAATCCATCCTGACGATTGCCGGCATGGCGGCCAGTGTCATCGTACGCACCCTGGTGATCGCCGCCCTGCTCACCGCGTTCGCTGCCATGGTTTCGCGCGCGCACGTCAGTTTTCAGCAGGTGTTCGCCGTGGTGTGCTACTCCCGCATGCCCGGAGTCCTCTTCACCGCGCTCGCCATCGTTTTGATTCTGATGCGCCGCGCCTCCGGTTTGGCCGCAGGTCCTTCTTTCAACCCCCTGCTCACAAACCTGGCTGTCTTCCTGGACCGCGCCAACACTTCGCGATTTGTGTATGCCCTGGCTGGTTCGGTGGATTGCGTCTTCTTCTGGGAGTTGTCCCTGATGGCGCTGGGCCTGAAAGCGGCCTCGCGGCTTTCTACAACCGCCGCCAACCTGGGCGTCGCAGCCTTCTGGGTAGTGTGGGCCTTCGGTTACGCGGCCTGGGTGCAGTGGGTGGCTTACCGCTGAGCCAGATCGTGTTCCACTGCGGCCATCGCCTTTCTGCGCCGCGCTTCCAGCGCCGCGGGCACGGTCATGGCGCGCCAGACGGCGGCGCTCTTTTCGAGCCACTCCCCCGCCGCCTTTCCCTGCTTCAACTGCAGGTACACCGACCCTAACCGGGCGTATAGACTAGCTTCACTCCAGCGAGTGACAAGGACCTTTGCACTGGCATGCGAAAGAGCGGCTGCCGCTCTCATTGGCATGCGAAAGAGCCGCGGGATTGCCGGCTTTCGCCTGCAATTGCGCCAGCATGAGGGAAGCGCGGATTCCCCACAAGATTGCGCCCGCTTCATTGGGCCCGCCGCGAAACGTCCCGACCGCCGAACGCGCAAGCTCGAACCTCCGGGCCGCCTCCGCGTCACGCCCCAATGCCGCCAGAGCCTTTCCCGTGTCGCAATCCAGAGTCAGCGCGTAATAGCGGTAACGCTGATTGGTGGGGTCCGCCTTAATCAGCCGCGAAAGGATCGCTTCTCCCTTGTGGAGCGGAATCAGCGCCTTCGCAGCGCCGTCCGGCTCCTCGATCAGGGAGGCGGCCGCTCTCATATTCGCCGTGGCCAGATCGAACGACGCCTGCCTGTCGTGCGGATCGCTTTGAGAAATCGATTCCGCGATGGCCGCCGCTTTTTCGAAAGCCTCCACAGAGTCGGCCAACTGACCCAGTCCATTGGATGCCGGCGGCCCCAGAACGTCCCCCAGATGACCGTACGTGATCAACAGCAGGCGGCGGAGCGAGGCATTCTCGGGATGGTCTCGCACCAGTTGTTCGCGGATCTTCAGCGCCGCGCGATACGTCTGGGCGGAAAGTTCGAGATCGCCGGACGCCCGGTACGCCGAGGCCAGGCTATTCTCCGACAAAGCCAGATAATCCAGGCTCTCCTGGCTGGAGGGTTGGAGTGCCACCATCCGTTGCGCGATTTTCGCGGTCTCCTGAGCCATTTCGCGAGCCCGCTCGGGGGTATGCGCGTCCGAAGCCAGGCGGGTGAGATCGGCGTCGATGTTTCCGGCGAGCTCCAGCACCCGGATATCATTGCCTTGCCTGACAAGCAGTTGTCGAGCCATCACCCGGGCGCGTTCGAGTTGGGTCAGACCCGCCGGATCTCCCAGAACGTGCTGCAGGCTCCCCATCTTGTAAATGGTCGAAGCGAGCGCGAACTGCGCCGCTGCATCGCCGCGCCCCGCGAGCGGAGCCAGAATCGACTCCGCGCGATGATAACTCGCCAGCGCGCCCTGCGACTCGCCCAGATTGCTGACCGTGGGATTGCCCTGCACATCGCCGATCTTTTCGTACGCCGCGGCCAGTTCGCGCAGCAAACCAGCATCGTTTCCGGCATCCTGCCGCAGATTCTCCAGGTAGCGAAGGGCGGTGGTGACGATGATCCGCCGCGCTTCGGTGGCGCCGGGCAGATACTGAATGCGATCGTGAACGTCAAAGACGAAGGCATTGGCCAGACTGCGTAGCTGCTCGAACCGCCGTTCGGCTCTCCGCGCCTGGTAGAGTGTCGACCCCAGACCGCCCACCACGCTTATCGTGGTGACGGCCACAGCGACGCTGGCCAGCCTGTGGCGGCGAATGAACTTCGAAAACCGGTACGACGGGGTGTTCCTGCGGGCTTCCACCGGCAGGCCGTCGAGGAAACGGGCCAGATCGGCATCCAGCGCCGCAACCGAGGGGTAACGCCGTTCCGGCTCCTTCCGAATCGCCATCGCTACGATGGTGTCGAGATCGCCCTTCAACTGGCGGCTCAAATTCATTTCCCCGCGAGCGGCGGCGCGGGCGCTCGGTGGCGCCGGTTCGGTCTCGCAAATGGACCGGTCCAGCGCCAGGGGTGAAGACGTATCTACCACTTGCGCCCGCTCGCCGCACAACAATTCGTAAAGGATCAGGCCGAGCGAATATATGTCGGCGCGGACGGTGACCACCCCTCCCCGCACCTGCTCCGGGCTGGTATAGTCCGGGGTCCAGAGGCGCACCCCCGTTGTCGCCGCCGTGGCTTCTTCCAGGGGACTCAGCAGCGTGGCGATCCCGAAGTCCAGCAGCTTGGGCGTTTCGTTCCGGTCGACCAGAATATTCGACGGCTTCAGATCGCGATGGACGATCAGGTTTTCGTGTGCGTAGCCCACGGCAATGCAGACCTGCCGGAATAAGACGATTCGTTCGCGCAGTCCCAGGTCGCGCTCCTGCGCCCACACCGTGATTGGCTTGCCATCGACATATTCCATCGCAAAATACGGAAAGCCGTTTTCGGTGCCGCCATCCAGAAATCGAGCGATGTTGGGATGTTCGAGGCGCGCCAGGATCTGCCGCTCGGCACGAAACCGCTCGCGGAGTCCGTCCAGGTCGCGCCAGTCGGGCGCTATCTTCAGCGCCACCCGTTTGTCATACTCCGCATCGTCGCGCCGGGCCTCGAAGACCAGCCCCATTCCGCCTCGCCCGATTTCGCGTACCAACCGGTAAGGGCCGAAATGCCGGCCGAGCCAATCGTACCCCCCGGTGGCCCTTCCGGCGACGCGCTCGATGGTTACGGCGATCCGCCTGCCGGCTCCCTCGTCGTGCCGCAGCATGGCCCGCAGTTCGCCCTGCAACGCGGCGTCGCTGCCCGTTTCCCGCTCGATGAACGCCTCGCGCGCTTCGCCGGACACACCGAGGGCGTCGTGAAAGAGTGCCTCCAGGCGTCGCCAACGGTCGGCGGTCAGTTGCAAGGGTAGTGTCTCACTCATACCAGCGAAGAAACCCGGTCGATCTTTCAGCCCTCCGGCGATTCCATGGCGCGGCTCAGCCAGGCTTCCGCCGATTTCTGTTCGCGGCTGATGGTGGCAGGGGAAACCTCTAGCAGTTCCGCCGTCTCTTCCACATTCAGGCCGCCGAAATAGCGCAGTTCAATCACGCGGGCCTGCCGCGGGCTGAAAGCAGCCAGCCGGTTGAGCGCTTCGTCCAGCGCCAGAAAGTCGTCCAGATCGGCGGCCGAGCCCACTTCCAGGTTGGTCAGCGAGACGGCGCGCTCGCCTCCACCCCGTTTACCAGCGCGCGCGGACCGGGCGTAATCCACCAGAACCTGCCGCATGACTTGCGCAGCCAGCCCGAAAAACTGTTTGCGGCTGTCGAAACTCAGGCCGGAAGGCTTGGCAATCCGCAACCACGCCTCATTCACAAGAGCGGTGGGCTGGAGCGTGTGGCCAAAACGTTCGCGCCGGAGATACCCTTCGGCGATCTTGCGCATTTCTCTGTAGACCACCTGGGTCAGCAGATCGAGCGCGGCCGGGTCGCCTTCGGTCCATCGGACCAGCAGTTGCGTGATCTGCCCTTGATCCTCGCTCGTCATCCCCAGCATCTCCACAGCTAACAGGCAGTATACATTCTGGAGTGTGCGCGTGCGCGGGAGGTTATAGCACCGTACTGTTCAGCACGGCCAGTACTGGTCCGGACGACGGCCGTGAAATATTTCGCTCTTTCCTGCGCTTGCCCCATCAGGAGGATGACGATTCTAAAGTTCGCGGCTTTCGTTTCCTGATGCTGGCACCACCGGTGCTTGCCGGCCTGCTCTCCAACGGCAGGTTTGAGCAGACGCACCTGACCGGCCGAACGAACGCCGCGAGCTTCCCGACCGGCGGACCGTCTCGATACTCCGCGAAGTGGACGGGATGCCGCCGGCATGCACATACGGCAAAGTGCAGTTGGGCCGGATCGCTTGCTGAAGCGCGCGGCTCCGGTGCGCAGCCAGTCACTTCGCCGCCACGTCCGGCACGATCGTCACCGTCTTCGCTGCCCAGTCCACGGTCACCGTCGTGCCGTCGGCAAATGTGGTCCTCTCCTTCTGGCGCGAGGAGTCCAGAAATTCGTGCCGGGTCATCTCCAGCAGGCCTACGCGCGCGTGCAGCGCGGCCATGCGCCGCACCTGCGCGGCGTCGGCGTCCGTTCTTCCATACCCCATCTGTGGGGCGTTGCCATGCAGGAACGACCGCAGATTGTTCGGCGTCGCCGCGGTCACCACCGCATCGTGATAGACCAGCTCGTATAGCGGAATCGGAATGGCATCCTGGTGGTCCGGGTCGGTCCCGGTATTGGCGCCGCGATTGAATCGCGACGTCGTATAATCCACATACGGCACCAGCCAGTCCGACCCGGCTTCCGTTCCCACAATGCCCAGGTTATTCCGCACCCACTCCAGCACCGCCGCCCGTGCCTTCATCGAATCGGTTCGCGTGCTCGGGTGGTTGGGATTGAAATCCTCATCCGGCGGAATGTACCCGAACACGTCCTGGTAACTCCCCTGCGGATGAATCCCGTGCTCGAAAATCGCCTGGTAGTTCTTCACCAGGTGTCCCAGCATGAACCGGTTGTCCAGATACCCCTGGGCGCCGCCGTCCCAATGGTCCATCATCGGGATGTAGCCATCCTTCCAATCGTCCTTGAAACGCGTGCCTGGAAAGGCGTCCGGAGGGCTCACACTGTCCTCTGCATGAACCGCAAAATCGGGATTCCACGAGGGTGCGTCCGTATAATAATCGCGATACTGATCGTGCAGCCAGCAGGTGTAGCCGAGTTCGCGGCAGGCATCGAAGAACGCTTTCATGCCGGCCCATCCCCCGGCTTCCGCCGGAGGCGGTACCGCATCGGGTGTTTGCCGGTCGTACCCGTGAGTCAGCCAGCCCGAGAGGCTCACATTCAGGTGTTCCCACCCCTGCGCCTTCATCTCGCGCAGCCGCTCGATATTCTGTTCGAATGTGGTCAGGCGGCGATTGTTCTCCGGATGGGCCGCATCGTAAGTCGCCGCGCCCGGCCGCTTATTCCGCAGGACGCTGGCCCCGATAAACGGATTCCCCATCAGGCTCTTGACCAGCGGCTGCCGGGCAATCTTCTCCCGCAGCGAAACGAACAGCCCCGAATCCTGCACATATCTGCGATATCGCTTGGCCAGCTCCACATAGTTGCCCTTCGGAAGGAACCCCATGCGCACGCTGCGCAGATAGCCGAACCGCCCCAGTTGCGCGCGCCAGCTCGGCCCGATCGACGTTGGCCCGCCTGCCGGGTGGTGGAACGTGTACGCCGCGTCGTCCGGCGTATCCACGATCACGATCATGGCCGAATCGCCCTTCTCGAATCCCCACCACGACATGGACCAGCTCTCGATCAAGTGACTCTGGATGATGCTATGATCGCCCGCCGCTCTCTGGATGGGATGGTAGGGTTTGGGCCAGTCGCGCGGCAGCAGCGTGCCGTTGTCGCTGGAGAGGACCGTGTAATCCACATCCCGGCCATCCATCGCGGTGGGCCAGTGGAGTTCCTTCACCACGGCGCTGCCTTCGTTGACCATGGCTTCGGAGACCAGCTCTTCGTCCGCCCCCTGCAGGCACATTGTCAGGACCACACGCACGTCCAGGGGCGCTCCCGGCGACTTTTGGCCCGTGCCGCGGAACCCATCGAGAATCATCCGGACACCGGTGGCATATCCCGTCCGGTAAGGAGCGATCTGCACGCGGCCCGCGTCCGCCAGGCGCACCCAAAACCGGTCGCCGCCCGCCCCCACGAGCATGTCCTGGTTGGACGATGGCACCATTTTCCAGGTCACCGGTCCGGCGTGAATGGTCACCGCCAGGTCGCGCTCGTTTAGCTCGACTGTGTTCTTTCGGCCATGGATCGTCCATAAGCCTCCGGCATGCGACACCGCCACGTCCTGGGCGTTCACCGTCAGCGCGGCGAGCACCAGCAGAAGGCAGCCTGCGGTTCGACTCACGCACGCACCTTCGCCGCGCCCTTGCCCGCTCCTCCTTCGAAGGCCACGGGAGCCGCCGCCTTCGACAAATCGCCGCCTTCGATGGTGATGCCGCGGCTCCCTGCCCCGGCCACCTCCAGGAACACCGTGGCCGGCGTCAGCACGCGGCACCCCGTCAGCAACGCGTCCTCGCTCTCTACGAATCGCAACAGCGATTTCGCCTTCGTGTTCCCTTGTGCGCTTAGGCCGCCGATACTCGCATCAGTGACGTGGTCGAACACTACCGCCGGCCGCAGGTCGGGCTTCTCCACCTCGAACCGCACGTTGTTCAGGCTCAACCCCCGCACATTGCGAGCATACAGGCCGTATGCCGGCGGAGTCCCGATTTCGAAATATTCCCCGGCTACTTGCGGCACTTCGCGCTGCGCCTCCTCCGCGGTGCCGCCTCCGCCGTACGTCACCCGGATGTCGCTGAGCGCGATGTCTTCCAGAAACGCATCGCCAATCGCGTTGAGCACGATGCACTGCCGGGTCTCTCCCGGCCGGTAATTCTGGGAGAAAGACATATCGGGGAATTGCCTGCCTTCCGAAACCACGTGCGCCCGGATCCCCTGAAAGCTGACATTGCGGAAAAATCCCTTCTGCCCCGGCTCCGGCGCCGGCGTGTTTCCGCGGCCGCGATTGTTCAGATCGATCGAAATCGGCCCGGTCACGTCCTGCAGCACCAGGTTGGAAAACAAAATATTCTGCACCTTCGATTCCGGACCGAAATGCATTTTGATGGGGCAGCCGTAGGTCTCATAAATGATGCAGTTGGAAATGGTCACGTTCTCCGGATTTCCCCCGCCAAAGCGGAACACCGACCATCGCGTGCTGAAAGTGCTGTCGGCCACCGTCACAAACCGGCAACTCCCAAACAGCGCGCACGCATCGTCCTGCGACTGCACATCGCAGCCGGTGACATGCACATACTCGCTGCTGATGAAGTGGAATCCGTCATTATTGCCGTTCACCCGGTTGTGAATGCGCAGCCTCTCCATCCACACGTAGCTGCTCTGGATCACCCGGACCGAATGAAACGCGCTCTCCACCAGGTTGAGATCGCGCACCCGCAGATTTTTGCAGCGATGAAACAGCAGGTGGTAGGGCCGATCGGCTCCGCCCCGTCCGGAAGGCGGGGGAACACCGCGGCTGGGACTGCGGAATTGCGCGCCCTGTCCGTCAATGGTTCCCGGACCTTCAATCGTCACGTTGTCGGCATTCACGCCAAATATCAGCCCGACATTGCCGTCTCCCAGCGTCGAATCGCCGCGCAGCGGAATCGCGTCCGCCGCGTGATACTGCTTTCCGTCGGCGCTTCCCAGCAGTTTTCCCTGCGCCACAATGTGCAGGGTCACGTTGCTCTTCATCTCGACGGTTCCGATGACGAATACACCTGCCGGCACCAGCACGGTCCCGCCCTGGTCCCTGGCGCACGCATCGATGGCCGCCTGCACCGCCTGTGTATCGAGAGTTTTGCCGTCGCCTTTGGCGCCAAAATCAACAATGTTGTAGACGCGCGTGCCCGCCGTCCCGCTTGGGGCCGCAGGCTGCGCCTCCAGAAAACCGGCCGAAACCGAGGCCGCCGATGCCAGCCCCAGCCAGTTGCGTCTTGATACAGGATCGTTGGAGTGCCTCATCAACGCTTTAGTTTAGCGCTAAATTCCGGCCCGTCGTACGGAATAGCCCTTTTGAGGCGGCTCCCGTCGAACTTTTGGAACTTCCCGCCGGGCTCGATGGAACCGGTAAGTGTGAGGACCCGGAGCTTGCCCTCGGCGCACGACACTCTTGACGTGGCGATAGCCGCTATCGCCAGTGGTGTTGCAGTTTGCGTCTTATACCCGATCTATCTTGTTACAAAACTAGTCAAGATAGTAGTTAGACGGTCCAAGTCGACGACAACCGCCAATGAGTGCCGGGTGGATTCTTAGTAAGTCGATTACTCGTGCCGCAACTAGCTCCCGAATTTCGTGTTCATTCACCTAAACGACTACCTGCAGCATGTGTTTGTAGGCGGACCCCCGGTCCGCGGCCGACGCCCTCGTCGGCCTCCCCGTTTTCTGGAGGCATTACGACCGGCGCGAGCAGCGGGTCCAGGGGGACCCGGTTCGCCTGAAAGCTGGAGATGGAATCTAAATGGCTGGACGTGCACCGATCAGGCCGATCGAATCCGCGGCAACGGCCAGTCCGTGCCCGCCGGAGTGGATCGTTCGACTCGCCCGTTTGAGACCGGTGGACGACGATGTTCTGCTCGCTCACGTGGAACGCTGCCCGCGTTGTGCGAAGGTATATTCCGGAGACCATAACGTCGATATTGTCATCTCCCGCTAACCGTAGCCGCTCTGTTCCGTCTTAGAGGGTAAGGAGCCAAAGCCAGACGGTTCCGACGGTTTGCCCGGGATCTCGTTGAACAAAAGCGTTCATGTTTGCGTCTTTAATTGCGACGGTCAACGAATTTACCGCGGTCAACCACCCGTAAGGATTTTGCGATATTAAGGGGCTACCCATGTCCGAACGCACTCAAAAACTCGTGTCAATCCGGCGCCGGACCGATCAGGATCTGCTGGTGCTCGTCAACCGTGAACTCGATCGTGGAATTGCCCTCGGCAACCTGTTGACCGCCAGGACTTCTCCCTACTTCGCCCTGGCCGAAAAAGCGCACGCAACTGCCAACGCCCTGCTATCCAAAATCTCCGGTCTGAGCGACGGCGACCGGGCACGCATCGAATCGCGCTTGAGCGACCTCCGGTCGCGGCTCGACCAGGTGCCCTCGTTTGCCACCACAGAGCGATTCCCGGTGACGTTCGCCTCGTAAACAGAATCACGTGCCGGCAGGACCGGCCGATTAGCGGTTCAACGAAAAGCCAGCCGGTCTGTCGCCGCCACCAGCGCGCGGCTGTTCGGCGGTTCGAACGCACTGTGGCCACTATCGGGAGTGATGATGAGTTCGGCTTCGGGCCACGCACGGTGAAGAGCCCAGGCACTCTCCATGGGGCAGACCACGTCGTAACGCCCCTGCACGATCACCCCCGGAATGTGGCGAATCCGCGAGACGTCACGCAGCAACTGGTCGTCTGTCTCCAGGAAACCCCTGTTGATAAAGTAGTGGACTTCGATCCGCGCGAAGGCGAGCGCGAATTCGTCCTCTTCGTAATGCCCCGCAAAGTCGGAGTCCGGAAGCAGCTTGGATGTGGCGCCCTCCCACCCGCTCCAGATCTTCGCCGCGGCAAGCCGCACCGCCGGGTCGTCGCTGGTCAGGCGGCGATGGTACGCGGTGAGCATATCGCCGCGCTCGCCTTCGGGAATGTGGGCCAGGTACGGCTCCCACGCATCCGGGTAAAGCACCGACGCGCCCCTCTGGTAAAACCACTCGATCTCCTGCCTCCGCAGCAGGAAGATGCCGCGAAGCACGATCCCGGTAACCCGCTCCGGATGCGTTTGCGAATAAGCCAGCGCCAGCGTGGAGCCCCAGGATCCGCCAAACACCTGCCACCGCTCGATACCCAGGTGCCGGCGGATCTTTTCGATATCGCCCACCAGGTCCCAGGTGGTATTGGCCTCCAGGGATGCGTAAGGTGTGCTCCTGCCGCAGCCGCGCTGGTCAAAGTTTACAATCCGGTACTTCTCCGGATGGAAAAAGCGGCGTTGTTTCGGATCGGAGCCGCCACCGGGACCGCCATGCAAAAAGATCACCGGCGTGCCGGAAGGGTTTCCGCTTTCCTCAAAGTAAATCTCGTGGACGGGCGACACCTGAAGCCGGCCCGTGTTATACGGTTCGATCGGAGGGTAGAGCCAGGTCACCGGATCCTTCATGATAGATCCGGAAAGACGATGATTAGGCATCGTGGGCAGTATAACCCGATTGCAAATTTACAGGATGGCATCGCCGCTCCTGCCAGGATGAATTCGCCGCGTTCTCCCATTCTTCTGGCTGCCATAGCCTGCCCGCGTCATTCGCGCCGTGCGGTGAATCGCTCCAGGCAGCACGGGCGTTCCCATCGGATTGTTCTATAACAACGCACCCGTGGAAGCCGGTCCGCTACTAAGTTTCTCCCCGCCCGGATCACCCATCAAGCAGACCGCTTGCTGGCGCGCGCGGCTCCGATCAGAGACGCGACCGTTAGGGAGCGTTCGGAAGGGAATACGTTAGCGTACTTCTGATAAGTCAGTTCTCGATCGGTTTCTTTTCCGCGTGATCCACAATCAATTCCTCGATCGGGGCTTTGCGCGATTCCAGCCTTAATCCCATAGAGCGAACGGCGTCGGCCAGCGGCAATCCGGCGGCGCCGGGGTCCGAAGCGCTGGGAGCACCGGTCTCGCTCACCATGCCCGGAGCACCCGCTGGAATATCCACTCCGGCGTTCCGCACCATCGCGATCATGTCCTCGATGGAGAGGTCCAGCGACGCTTCGTAGTTGCCCTCGATGTGCGTCATATCCACGATCTGACGCGAGGCGCCGCCGGCCACCTGCGTGAGGATCTGGGTCATCATGCTCGCGAATCCGGTCATCGTCACCATGCTGAGCTCAATGTGGATGACCGGAGGAGCCGTTGCCCGGTTGATCCTGTAACTCATCCTCCCCTCTTCGCCCATGTCCACTATGACGGCGCCGCTGGTAAGGTCCGTACGGACCAGCATCGGCTTGCCTCCAGGCCCGTCCACCTTTCTTTCACCCGGCTTGAGCGGTGCGTTGTCATCGATCGGCACCGGTTTCCCCTCCGAAGCCTTGAGCTTCGGTCCACCCCTGCCGGGCACAAGGCCGAAAACCGGCCGTTCTTCCGTGCTCTTGTGCACCTTCAGCTTGAAACGCTCTTCAAGAAGAGACTGAAGCATTTGTGGGGCATCCGCCTTGGCAGCGCTCACCGGGTACTTCGCGACAATGTCAAATCGCTGCTGCTCCAGCCAATCCGGCCCTGAGACCTGATACGGCTTCACCTGGTACGCATACACAATGAGGCTCTTCAGGTTCATGTAGAGGTACTCGGCGCGGTGGGGGCCGAGGTGCGGTCCCACTGGCATCTGCCCGCCCGCTTGAAGCGCTGCCAGCATCCTCGCAGGGTCCGGTGCCGCCGCAGGTTTGATTGACGCCACTTCAAACTCAAGCATCCGTTGTCCCAACGCCGTAACGGCTGCCAGCACCACACAAAAGAGCGCCCTCTTCATGATCTGACCCTCCTCGTTCTCTTATCCGGAAGTCCGGCAGCAATCAATTCGAATGCCTTGCGCAACAGCGGGACCACCGAGCCTGATGGGCCTTCACGCAGCCAGCGCTCCACAACCACGCTGACAACGGCGCTTACTACCGCCGCCGCCACTTGCGGGTACAACTCATTCCCGCGCCTGGCGCCGGTGCGTTCGGCGATGGCTTTGGCCAGCTCACCCTGCGCCGCCGCGGACGCCTTCAGGACCTCTGCGTGAATCGCCGGTTCCGTGAAGAGGAAGCGAATTCGCTCCATCCAGCGGCTGGCATCCGCGGTGGGGATTTCTTCACCCTTCCGCTCCGGCGGAGCGAACTGCGCAGCCACGGAATTTGTGACCGCCGTCCAGAACGGTTCTCCGGCAGGTCGGGCGCGCAACTCGTCGGCGATCCGCAGCATGCGCTCCAGGTGTCCGGCGGCGACCGCTTCCGCTTTGGTGGAAAAATAATTCCGAAAGGTCCGCGGGGAAACGTCGGCCGCCGCGGCGATATCGTCCACTGTCACGTTCTCCCACCCCCGCTGCATGCTCAACCGAATGGCGGCGCGGCTCAGGGCGGCCCGCGTCTCGCGCCGCTTGCGCTGCCTCAGGCCCGCGCCATCCGCACCCTCGACGTTCATACCGGTCATAATAACCTAAACTTGCCGGAATGGCAAAAAGATAATTCAGGCAATATTGCTGGCCCGGCAAATCTGTCTGCGGTTGGAGCCGGAAGTGATAGGATTGCAGTTTTCAATGAACTTCCGGCATCCGCGCCGGCACGTCCACATGGCTCTTTCAACGGCGACACTCTATATCGAGGAACTGAAGGCGACCATGCGCGGGCGCTTCGCCTGGCTGGGCGCCGCGGTGATGCTGCTGGCCGTCGGCGGACTGGCAACGGCCGGTACACAGGATACGTGGCTCGATGGGTACGGCATCATTGCCTACGGCCTTGTCCCGCTGGCCTTCATTCCGATTGCCGCCGCAATGATTGCGAGCCCGCGCGCCAATCGATTTGTCGAGTGCGTCTTTACCGCGCCCGTGAGCCGCCGGGACTGGCTCGCCGCGAAGTATCTGGTGCTGCTTACGCTCGCCGCCGCCTATTACGTGGCGCTGGCGCCCATGATGCTGGTATACACCTGGCACGTCGGCCTCCCGCCGCTGCTGCGGGAGTTTCACATTTGGATGGCCGGCCTGCTCCTCGCAAGCGTATCGGTCGGCGCGCTGGTCGGCGTCCTTTTCATCGGTCGCAGTCTGGCAGCGCCCGCCGGCGCCGGCATGGGCGTCCTCCTCGCCTATGCCGGTCTCCTCCCATTGCAGGAACTGATGGTGGCGCAGGGCAACGGCGCCACCAGGACCGGCCATCTCACGCTCGCCAGCCCCGCCGTACTACTCAAGAATGCCCTCGGATTCACGCTCGCGGCGAGTAGCATCCCCGCTACCACCAAGCTGACCTGGATCAGCCTGCTGGCCATCGTCACCGGCGCGCTCGCCCTCGCCTTCTGGGTGTTTCTGCGCGCCCAGGGCGTCGAAACATGGGAGGCCACACGCCGGCAGAAATGGACCATCGCACTGGCCATCGCCGCCATGTTCCTCCTTCCAGTAATGTTCGCGGACACGAATTACGACAAACCCGCGCCGCGCCAAAACGCCGCTCCGGCGATCCGGGCGCTGTTCTCCCGCGCCGGAACGAGTATGGCCCTCGTCCCGCCGGGCGGCAGGCCCCCGGCCCGGTGCTGCAGCACCATCCTCAACCGCGATGAGTGGCCCATGGGTACCGATGAACGCACGCCGCGAGACCTGCTGCTGCTCCTCCCTGTCGAAACCACCAACCGCGTCACCGATCTTCGCACCAAGGTAACCGGAGAGGCCGGCCTGCACGTGACCGCGGACGCCGCCGAATTGGTGCAGGCGGAGCCGAACCTGGAGACCCGCACATACGCGAACGACTCGGGACCGGCCGCCGCCGATGGCCATCACGTGGTCACCGGGTGGATCGTGCGAATCCCCGTCATCTTGAACCCGACGAAGCCTTGGGATATCGGCGGCGACCGTTATCCACTGGCCGTCACTGCCACCTACCAGGTGGCCGGGGAGAGCCAACCGCGCACGTTCAGCGCCCGTGCCGCCGTGGACGCCGAAGTGGCCAGCGCCATCTGGGAGATGGGCGTCGCCGCGCTCATTCTGCCCATGATTTGTATCGGCGCCGCCGTGACGCGTTGGAGGCGGACACGATGAGCGCCGCAACCGCGTACGCCGTAGAGACGGACGCTCTCACCCGCCGGTTCGGCGACTTCGTGGCCGTAGACCAGCTTACGCTCAAGATCCCCAAGGGGCGGTTGTACGGTTTTCTGGGCCTCAACGGAGCCGGCAAGACCACCACCATTCGAGTCCTCACTACACTGCTGCCGCCCACCGCGGGCAGCGCCAGGCTGTGGGGACATGACGTTGTCAAAGAACCCCTGGCGGTGCGGCGGCTGGTGGGGCTGGTGAGCGACGAGACCAGCGAAAGCCAATCCACATGGACCGCGCGCGAATATCTTTCCTACTTCGCCCGCATCCGTCACCTGGAAGATCCCGGCGAACAGGTGGAGCGCCTGCTGGATCAAGTCGGCCTGGAAGTTGCGTTTCGCGGCAAACTTATGGGCACCTACAGCACCGGCATGAACCGGCGCGTCGAGATAGCGCGTGCCCTGATGGGCCATCCGAAGGTGCTGTTCCTCGACGAACCGACGCGGGGTCTCGACTTGCCGGCGAAGCGCGAGATGTGGGCCCTTCTCCGCCGCCTGGCGGCCGAAGAGAACGTCACAACCTTTCTGAGCAGCCACGACTCGCATGAGATCCGCAGCCTCTGCGACGAACTCAGCGTGATTGCCCGTGGCAGGCTGGTCTACACCGGCGCCACCCGGGACCTGGGCACCGATCTCGATACGTTTGAGGAGTGCCTGATCGGCCTTCTGACTCACGCGGAATAAGCGCGATTGTCAGCGCTTACACTGAACATTCCCAAAATGCTATTGTGTAGCTGAAGGGGAAAACCCATTGAAGCAGCATTGGAATAAAGGCCAGTTGAGTCGCCGCGGCCTGTTCGGAACAGTAGGAAAGGCGGCCGCCGCGTCGGTGGTGCTTTCTCCCCTGGTGAAAAGCGCGATCGTGGGCTATGGCGAAACCGAAGCCATGGATGCGCCAGTCGACGGCAGCGCCGGAGTGGACCGCATCACCGTCCTGGGCAGCAAGACTTATCTGCATGGATGGGCCGGATATGGCGAGGCTCCCGTACTGGGACGTCCGCCGGCCAGACAGCGCGGCCCCCGCAGGCGCCGCCGGACGGACCCGCGCCGACCGGCGTCTGGAGCAAGGAATCCGGACCGGGTACCGTCACCTTCGCCGATCCCAAAGCGCTGATCACCACCGCCACGTTCTCCGCGCTTGGGCCTTATGTATTGAAACTGACCGTGACCAACGGCGAGAGCACGCACTCTTCCACCCTGCGTGTCTCGGTGGAAGCGCCGCCGCCCGCCAAGCAACTCGAAGCCGTCTACACCAAGAACTTCAAGATCTCGAGCCCGTTCTGGAATGCCCGCGCGAAGTCGCTGATCGTCAATTGGATTCCTCATTGCATCGACCAGATCAACCGCAGCGACCTGACCCTCGGCCCCGGCGGCATCGACAACTTCATCAACGCCGGCAAAGCGCTGCGCGGCGAGCCGCACGGGTATCACAAAGGCTACGTCTTCTCCAACGCCTGGGTCCACCAGACCGTGGAGGCGATGAGCATCGCGCTGATGATCGATCCGCAGGGCGATCCCGACATCCTCAAGGCTCACGAGAAGTTCCACAAGACGCTGGACACCTGGATCCCGATTATTCTGGCCGCGCAGGAACCCGACGGGTACTTGCAGACTGCCTTCACCGCGGCAGCGCCCCGGCGAGGCCCACTGCCCCCCGTTCCGGTCACCAAGCCGGACGGTACTGTGGTGCTGGCGCGAGTCATGGTCTCGCAGGATCCCGATGGCACGCTGCACGCCAATCACGGCGGCGGCCGCGGCGGTCAGCGGCAGGGTCAGTCCAACGCGGAACAGCCGTTTGACGGCAAGACCTCCACCACCATCCTTTTCCCGGTGCTGAATCAGGACAGCACCATCACCCCCATCCGCATTGCCCTCATCGAGGGAACGCCGGCGGCCGGCGGCCGTAGAGGGGGCGGCGCCGAATGTCGTTCCCATCACCGCCACGAAGATCACCGGCGCCAATCCCGACGGCAAGCCCGATACCACCATTGAGGTCCCTCCGTCCCAGCCCGCCAATCTGAAGCACTGGGATCCGGCGACTCGCGGCAATCACGAAGGCTACACCGCGGGCTACTTTCTGGAATCGGCCATCAACCATTACCTGATGACCAAGAAGCAGGACGCCCGCCTGTACAACGCCGCCAAAAAACTGGCGGACTGCTGGTACAACAACCTGGGTCCCGCTCCCAAGAAGCCCTGGTACGACGGCCACGAGGAAATGGAGCAAGGCGCTCGTCCGCTTCGGCCGCTTCGTCAACGATATGGAGGGCGGCGGCAAGGGCCAGAAATACATCGAGCTGGCCAAGTGGCTTCTGGATTGCCGCTCCACCACCGCGGTGCAGAGGACCCGGCCGGACGGCACCGTCACCAGACGAACGCTCGGAATACGATCAGAGCCATCTGCCGGTGGTCCAGCAGTACGAAGTGGTGGGCCACGCGGTGCGCGCCATGTACCTGGATTCCGGTATGGCCGACGTCGCCGTAGAAACCCACGACCTGGAGTACCACAGCGCCGTCAAATCGCTCTGGGACAACCTGGTGAACAAGAAGATTTACGTCACCGGCGGAGTCGGCAGCGGCGATACCGCGGAGGGCTTCGGCGTCAACTACGCGCTCAGCAACCAGGCGTATTGCGAGGCCTGTTCGAGCTGCGGCGGCATCTTCTTCCATTGGAAGATGCATCTGGCCTATCACCAGGCCAAGTACGCCGACCTCATCGAAGAGACCATGTACAACGCGCTGCTGGGCGCTACCGATCTCGAGGGCAAGAATTTCTACTACGATAATCCGCTCGACGAGAATAAGGTGCGGTATGCCTGGCACACCTGCCCCTGCTGCGTCGGCAACATTCCGCGCACACTGCTGATGATGCCCACCTGGGTCTATACCAAGAGCCCCGACGGCGTCTACGTCAATCTGTTCGTCGGCAGCACCATCACCGTCGAGAACGTGGGCGGAACCGACGTCGAAATGGTGCAGGCCACGGAATATCCCTGGAAGGGGAACGTGGCGATCACCGTGAATCCCAAGACCGCCAAGAACTTCAGCCTTCGAATCCGCGTGCCCGATCGCGGAGTGAGCAAGCTGTACACTCCCAAGCCCGAGGCCAACGGAGTTACCTCCATCCACGTCAACGGTGCGGCCGTGAAGCCGGCCATCGAGAACGGCTACGCGGTGATCACACGCAACTGGAAGGCCGGCGACAAGGTCGAGGTGGTGCTGCCGATGACGGTGCAGCGCGTCTATCCCGACGAACGGATCATCGCCCGCAGCCGCGGCGGCGAAGTGTCGCATCCCGATCAGGGAAAGGTCGCGCTGAAGTATGGTCCGCTGATCTACAACATCGAGAGAGTCGATCAGGACATCGCCAAACCGATCAGTAAGACGGCTCCCCTGACCGCCGAATGGCGGCCCGACCTGTTAGGCGGCGTCATGGCGATCAAGGGCAAGTTCGCCGATGGCAGCGATCTGCTCGCCATCCCGAACTACGCCCGTACCAATCGCGACGGCCCAGCCACAGCCGCCCCGCAAGGCTTCGGGCGCGGACCGCGCCACTCAGTTCCATCGTCTGGATGAAAGAAGGGTAGCCACCACATTGCCGATTCCCATCCTGAAACCTACCGCGGCGCGTGACGAACAGTTCGCCGGTGTGACTTATCACATCGAAGGCGAGCTCGTTCCCGTCTTGCGCATCGAGCTGGGGAGTGTCCCCGTCTACTTCGAGCACCATATTCTTCTGTGGAAGGAGCCCGCCGTACAGATAGGCATCAAGCCCTTGAAGGGCGGTTTTAAGCGCGTAATGGCGGGCATGCCGATCATGATGACCGAAGCCGGCGGACCCGGACAGATCGCGTTCAGCCGCGATGGCGCGGGGCATGTTTTCGCCATTCATCTGAACCGTGGGGAAGGCATCGAGATGCGGGAACACCAGTTTCTCGCCGCCACCGGCAGCGTCGAGTATACCTTCACGCGGGTCAAAGGGATCTCTAACATGCTGATGGGCGGAAGTGGCTTCTTCATCGACCATTTCCTCGCGCCGCAAAGCGACGGCATTGTGTGGGTGCACGGATACGGCAACGTTTTCGAGGTGACCCTGGGAGCCGGCGAGCAGATCGACGTCGAACCCGGCGGCTGGATCTACAAGGACCGCTCCGTCCAGATGGAAACGCAATTTCAGCGCTTTTCAACCGGCCTGTTCGCCAGCGCCGGCCAAATCGTGTGCAACCGCTTCACCGGCCCGGGACGGGTCGGGATCCAGTCCATGTACATTCACATGCCGACGGCGGAATAGGCCGAAACGGGCGAGCACCACCCCGCCAAAACGTCTTGACAAAATATCACATTAGATATAGTCTAAAAAGCGAATGGATGCTGAGGCGGTGAAGCGTTTCCTGGAAGGCAGCGGGTTGCGCTGCACTCCCCAGCGCTACGCCGTGATGGCATTTCTGATGCAGCACACCGGGCATCCCACGGCCGCGGAGATCTTCGAAGGCGTCAATCGCGTGGATCCGCGCTCTTCACGGGCCACTACTTATAACAATCTGCGGGACCTGGTGCAGGCAGGTTTAGTGCGTGAAGTCGCCGTCGAGGGCCGCGCCGCGCGGTTCGATGCAAAAGGCGTGCGGCATCACCACTTCATCTGCGACCGCTGCGGCAATGTGGAAGACATGGAGTGGTACGACGTGCCCAGGCCTGCCTCGGGCTCCCTCGGTAAGCGGACTCTTCGCGAATGCGAACTGATTTTCCGGGGGCTCTGTACCAGGTGCGCTCCGCGGCACGCTTCCCGTTAGGTGGCGCGGACGGGTTCTTATTTCATAGCAGTTTCTTGAGGGCTAATTCGAAGGAGAGGAACAACATGGAGAAGGAGAAGCAATTCACGACCGCGGTCGGGGAGCCTGTCCCCGATACTCACGAGCAAACCGCGTCAACGGAATCCAAATGCCCGGTAGCGGGCGCCGCTCGCAGACACACGGCTGGAGGCTCGGCAAATGCGGCCTGGTGGCCGAATCAACTGAACCTGAAAATTCTGCACCAGCACTCCCCCCTGTCCGATCCCATGGACAAGGAGTTCAATTATGCGGAAGAATTCAAGAGCCTCGATCTCGATGCCGTGATCAAGGACCTCCATGCCCTGATGACCGATTCGCAGGAATGGTGGCCCGCGGACTACGGCCACTATGGGCCGTTCTTTATCCGTATGGCCTGGCATAGCGCCGGCACGTACCGTATCTCCGATGGCCGCGGCGGCGCTGGTTCGGGAGCACAGCGATTTGCGCCCCTCAACAGTTGGCCGGACAACGTGAGCCTCGATAAGGCGCGCCGGTTACTGTGGCCCATCAAGCAGAAGTATGGCCGCAAAATCTCGTGGGCCGATCTCATGATTCTCGCCGGTAACGTCGCCTTGGAGTCGATGGGTTTCAAGACCTTCGGTTTCGGCGGCGGGCGCCCCGACGTCTGGGAGCCCGAAGAGGACATTTACTGGGGTCCTGAGGGCAAGTGGCTGGCTGACGAGCGCTACAGCGGCGATCGTCAGCTCGAGAATCCTCTCGGCGCTGTTCAGATGGGCCTGATCTACGTGAATCCGGAAGGGCCCAATGGAAAACCGGATCCGGCCGCTGCGGTGCGGGATATCCGGGAGACGTTCGCCCGCATGGCGATGAATGACGAGGAGACGGTCGCCCTGATCGCCGGCGGACACACTTTCGGCAAAGCCCACGGCGCTGCCGAGCCGGACAAGTATGTCGGTCCCGAACCAGAGGGCGCCGCCATCGAAGAGCAGGGCCTCGGCTGGAAAAACAGCTTTGGCAGCGGCAAAGGCGTGCGATTCGATCGGCAGCGGGTTGGAGGGCGCTTGGACCACCAACCCGATCAAGTGGGACAACAACTACTTCGACAACCTGTTCAGCTATGAATGGGAACTCACGAAGAGTCCCGCCGGTGCGCAGCAATGGACGCCCAAGAACGGATCTGCCGCGGGCACCGTGCCGGATGCCCACGATCCGTCGAAGAAACATCCGCCCATGATGTTCACGACGGACCTCGCACTGAAGATGGACCCGGGCTACGCGAAAATTTCTAAGTATTTCCACGAGAACCCGGAGGCATTCGCAGACGCCTTCGCCAAGGCCTGGTTCAAACTGACGCACCGCGACATGGGGCCGCTTTCACGCTACCTTGGCCCGCTTGTGCCCGCGGAGAGGCTGCTTTGGCAGGACCCCATTCCTCCGGTGGATCATGAACTCATCGGCGAACAGGACATTGCTTCCCTGAAGGCCAAAATCCTCGCATCCGGAGTTTCCATCTCACAACTGGTGGCGACGGCTTGGGCGTCGGCGGCAACGTTCCGCGGCGGCGACAAACGCGGCGGGGCTAACGGTGCACGCATTCGCCTCTCCCCGCAAAAAGATTGGGCGGTGAACCAACCCGCCGAATTGGCCGCGGTTCTTCAGAAGCTGGAGGCGATCCAGAAGGATTTCAACGGCTCGCAATCCGGCGGTAAGAAGGTCTCGCTCGCCGACCTGATCGTTCTGGGCGGCTGCGCAGCCGTCGAGGAAGCCGCCAGAAGGGCCGGCCACAAGGTGAAGGTCCCCTTCTCCCCGGGGCGCACGGACGCGTCGCAGGAGCAGACCGATATCGAATCGTTCGCCGTTCTCGAACCGGCCGCGGACGGGTTCCGTAACTACCTCCCGAACGGGCACCAAAGACCGGCGGAGGAACTGCTGGTGGACCGGGCGCAGCTATTGACGCTGACTGCCCCCGAAATGACCGTCCTCGTCGGCGGCATGCGCGCTCTGAATGCCAACTTCGGGCAATCCAAGACCGGCGTCTTCACCAACCGGCCCGAGACGCTGACGAATGATTTCTTCGTCAACCTGCTCGATATGAAAACGAAGTGGCAGCCTTCCTCTACATCCGAAGGCGTGTATGAGGGGCGCGATCGCGCGACGGGCGAACTCAAGTGGACCGGCACCCGCGTCGACCTTGTCTTCGGTTCCAACTCCCAGCTCCGGGCCATCGCCGAAGCCTATGCATGTGACGACTCGAAAGAGGCGTTCGTGAAGGACTTCGCAGCGGCATGGAGCAAAGTGATGAACCTCGATCGCTACGACCTTGCCTGATTGACGCGCACCCTGAGTAACACGGGCATCCTGTATGCGAACGCCGTTGAGGCGCAACGCATGGCGGATGCCCGGCCTCACCCGGCATTACCTCTTGTGCGGAAACGTTTCCGAGCGTATGAAACTCATGAGACTACCGAATCTCCTCTACCGCCCTTTAATGATGACGAGTCGGTGAAGATAGTCCAGAGTCCGCTATCCCCAGGAAGAAACACCGCCACAATACAGGCGGGGTATCAAAGAACTACTGGGGCGGTTGGTTTGGGAAATTGATCTTCCGCTCAAGCTCCATCATGCGGTCTTCGAGCGTGCCGATTCTGGCGATGAGCGCGGACTGGTTTCCTTCGAGCTGGGCGACGCGCTGGCGGTTAGATTCGCCGAAGCTGTAGAACGCCTTGAGTAACTCGGTTTGGGCGTCACGGAACGTTTCTACGAGCCGCTCTTCCATCGCCTTCATGGCGGCGCGGACCTCTTTGATATCGCCCTTGGTCGCCGCGGCGTTGCGGTCGTTTTCCATTTGGACTCCTTTCATATTTTACGTCAGAAGAAGCGGCCGATCCATTTGGGGGACAGGCCGCGTTGAGCGCCGAATGGGTGCCTCGGCTGGGCATGGGAATGGAGGACCGCAAAGGTTCTCGAATGGGCTACTGCTGGACTGGCGGCTTCGCCATCGCGCCAACTGCGGCGTTTACGTCGCTCGTGTGGAAGATGGTGGCGAGCGCACCGAGGACCGTCGCCATCACGAAACGAGAGGAAACTCCAGCGGCTTGAATCCGGAGCCGGGCGTTCGTAAACGTGGCAAGAGTGCGTCCATGTGGAGCAGGTTGCCGATGACAACGATTTTACCCTTCCGCGCGTCCAAGCCGCCCATCACCTCCGATTTGAGCCAGCGGTCGGTCTTGTCTCGGTTCGCCTTCAAACGTGCCTTTTTCCTGTCGTCCTTGACCTTGCAGTAAGAGCTGTGGCGGCGTACACGGTCAGCATAAAAGCCTCCAACCGGCTATCGAAGCAAAATCGGGTACAGGTCAATTCGCACGATTTGAAGTGATTGATTCTAAGAGGAAAACATTTGGTGAGCCGGGCGGGACTCGAACCCGCAACCACCGCCTTAAAAGGGCGATGCTCTACCATTGAGCTACCGGCCCGCTGCTTGTTCGCTGGGGGACTTAACGTCCAGTTTACCAAACCTCCCCCGCCCTCCCTAATTCTTCGCGCGCCTCGTTATACTTGGTCCTTACGAACAAGATCGCAATGAACCGGCTCGCCCGCCGACTTCTTCTCACCGTGCTGTCGATTGCCACGACGCTCGCCATCGGCACCGTGGGTTTCACCCTCATCGACCAGTACCCACCCTTCGACGCCTTCTACATGACCCTCACCACCATGACCACGGTGGGGTACGGCGAAATCCATCCGCTCTCTCACGCCGGCCGGGTCTTCAATTCCTTCCTCATCATCTTCGGCGTCACCACCATCCTCATCGCCATCGGCGCCATGACCCAAACGCATCATCGAACTCGAGTTCGGCGAGGTCATCGGCCAGCGGCGGAATAAACGCATGATCGACAAACTCAAGAATCACTTCATCATCTGCGGCTATGGACGCGTCGGCCGCGGCGCCGCCGCCGAACTGCAACACGCCGGCGTGCCCTTCGTCGTCGTCGACATCAGCCCCGAGCGCGCCGAGCGCGCCATGCTCGCCGGCATGCTCGCCGTGGCTGCCGATTCCACCCGCGACGAAACCCTCCATCAGGTCGGCATCGAACACGCCCGCGGCCTCGTCGCCGCCCTCGCCACCGACGCCGATAACCTGTTCGTCCTGCTCTCCGCCAAAGGACTCAATCCGCGCATCTACGTCTCCGCCCGCGCCGCCGAAGAGGGCGCCGAAGAGAAAATGCGCCGCGCCGGAGCCGACGCCGTCTTCGCTCCTTACGCCATCACCGGCCATCGCCTGGCGCAATCCATGCTGCGCCCCCACGTGGTCCAGTTCCTCGATTTCACCACCAAGACCATCGGCGAAGATATCTCCATCGAACAGGTGCGCGTCTCCGAATCCAGCCAGATGGTTTCCAAGAGCCTCCGCGATATGCAATTGGGCCGCGACCTCGGCGTCATCGTCATGGCCATCCGCAACCGCGACGGCCACATGTTATTCAATCCGCCCGCCGATACCGCCGTTTGCGGCGGCGATCACTTGATCGTCATGGGCCGCCAGGAAAATCTGCGCACTCTCGAAGAGTTACTCGCGGGTACTAAGCGTACCGGATAGCCGGCAGGTTATAATCTGTATAGTTTCTCACATGAAGCGCCTGCGCCAGATCTTCGAATCCATCGTCTATGCCGGACTCAAGCCGCGCGATCCCTTCTATCTTTCCAACCGCACCACCGGTCAGCGAATCCGGCTGGCGGGTCTGATCGCCGTTCCCTGTCTGGTGGTCCTGGGTGGAGTTTCTCTGGCGGCACTGGGTTACTTCAACAAGAGTTCGCAATTGCCCCCACCCGCCAAGCCATTGTCCAACGCGGAAATTGCCGCCCAAATGCTGCCCGGGCTGAACAAGGATATCCACGTCGAGACCAACCAGGACGTTCAGGTGGTCGACGTGGCGGTCGGCCACGGCCGCATCTCCGGTTCCGTCAAAAACACCACGGCACACTCCATCGAGGATGCCGAGGTGATCTTCGATCTCGCCGACGCCAGAGGCTCAGGCGTAGGCGCCGTCAGTTGTAAGTTCAAGCGGCTGCCGCCCGGCGCCAGCACGTCCTTTCAGAACCCCGTCGCCCAGACCGACGCGGTGTACGCCATCGTGCGCGAAGTCCACTCTCAGTAAGGCGGCGATTTCCCTGCCCCCGGCGGCGCGAAGAACGACCGCGGCTCCAGGCTTGTAATCCGCCAGCTTTTGCCGCGCTTTTCCAGGCGGCAGGTCAGTGTCTCGCTGCGCTGCACGTCGGTCACGCTGGTGTCATGCGCCACCAGGCTCATCAACCAGTCCACCACAATCGTGCGCGCCTCGTCATTGCCGTCGTTCTGCACCAGGTCCACGGAGGATTCGATGTCCGCCGCCTGTTCCAGCGCCAGCACGTTGTCCTTCAGTTGCGCGTATCCGGGCAGCGCCGGGTCGAAAGCCTGCATGAATTTATTGGTGTTGGCGGCCGGAACATCGCCGCTGTTGGCGGACGTGTCGGTGGCCGCTTCGGTCAGCCCCTGGGCCGCCGTCATCACCACCTGCCACGCCTGCTCCGCCTGCGGAGGCGCAAAGAAATCCTGCGGCGTAAAGGAGACAATGCGCCACTTTCCCGATTTCTTCGCCAGCTTGCATGCCACCTCCGCCCGGCGATGCGTCACCGCCGCCGCGCCGTTCCGCTCCGTGATCTCGAGGCGCCAGTTCAATTGCACCGTGCGAGTCTGGTCGTCCCCTTCATTCTTCCGCCACTCGATTGTGGATTCGGCATCGTTGGTCTTCAGCAGCGCTTCCACCTGGGAGCGCAGTCTGCCGAAGCCGGGCATGCCCGTGTCGAACGCCTCCACGAACGCCGCCGCCTTGCGGTCGGCCATCGCCGCCGCGGCCTTCTCGAACATCGCGTGAACGTCCAGCGCCGAATCGGCCCGCAAACCGCAAGCCAGGCAAAGCGTGAGAATCGGCGCCATTCCTCTCGCACTCATCGCATCAGGTCCGGTAGCTGGCGTTGATGCGGATGTAGCCTTCGGTCAGATCGCACGTCCAGAAGCGCGCCGCGCCCTTGCCCTTGCCGCGGATGTTCACGCGGATCTCGCACTCCGGCGCGTCCAGCTTCTGGCCTTCAGTTCCGCTTCGGAAAACGGCGCCGCCAGGCCCCGCGGCACACCAGCACGCCTTGCATGTGGATGTCGGTCTTGCGCCGGGTCGAAGGCCACCCCGGCATTCCCGGCGGCGGAAAGGATGCGGCCCCAATTGGGGTCCGAGCCCGCCATCGCCGTCTTCACCAGCGGCGAATTGGCGATGGCGCGGGCCATGCGCGCCGCGCCCTCGTCGCTCGGCGCGCCCGTCACCACGATGGTGATCGAATTTCTGCGCGCCCTCGCCGTCGCGCGCGATGGCCTGCGCCAGCGACTCCATCACGCCCGCGACCGCCTCTTCCACCTTCGGCATCTCCTTCGGGTCGGGCCGCACGCCGGAAGCGCCGTTGGCCAGCAGCAGCAGCGTGTCGTTGGTGGAAGTGTCGCCATCCACCGAGAGCCGGTTGTAGCTGCGCTCCACCGCGCGCTTCAGCATGGCGCGCAGCAGCGGCCGCGGAATCTGCGCGTCGGTCAGCACGAAGCCCAGCGTGGTGGCCATCAGCGGCTGGATCATGCCCGATCCTTTGGTCATGCCCGCCATGCGCACCGTGCCGCGCCGCAGTTTCACTTCGGCGAAAGCGGTCTTGGGCACCAGGTCGGTGGTCATGATGGCGTGCGCCGCGTCGTCGAAACGCGTCCGGGCCGCAGGCCGTCCACCAGCCGCGGCAGCGCATCGATGATCTTTCGCGCGTCCAGTTCCACGCCGATCACGCCCGTGGAGGCCGGCAGCACCTGCGCCACCGGCAGTCGCAGCAGTTTCGCCGCGGCCTTGCAGGTGGCCAGCGCCACCGCGTCGCCGGTGCGCGTGGCGCAGTTGGCGTTGCCCGGCGTTCACCAGCGATGGCGCCCGCCAGGCCCTTGGAGAGCTTCAGGTGGCGGCGGCTCAAGCGTCACCGGCGCCGCCTGCACGCGATTCTGCGTGAACACCGCCGGCGGCATTGGCCGGCATGCCCGGTGACGATCAGGGCCAGATCGTCCTTCTCCACCTGCGCGGATGCCGGCGTAAGTGGCGGAGTAGGCGTATCCCAGCGGCAGATTCACGCGTGCGTCTCTCCTAAGATTTCATTTTCGGTCAATCGCTGCCCGTTGGCGAAATCGGCCGCCGGAATGCGCTTGCGGCCTTCCAGCTGCACTTCCACCAGTTCCAGCGCGCCCTCGCCGCAGGCCACCACCGGCGGCTTCACGCTCACGCACCGCTCCCGGCGTAGCGCCCGAGCGCCGCGCCTCGCCACCGCGCGATCGCCAGACGTGCAGCGTCTGCCCGCGGAAAGCGGTGGACGCGCCCGGCCACGGCTGCAGCCCGCGCACCCGGTTGTGGATCGCCTGCGCCGGCCGGCTCCAGTCGATGCGCGCCGTCTTCCTTCTTCAGCAGCGGCGCGTAGGTCGCCTGCGCCGTGTCCTGCTTCTCGCGGCACGATGCTGCCGGCCGCCAGCCCCTCCAGCGTCTCGCACCAGCAGATCCGCGCCCATCGCCGCCAGGCGCGCGGCCCAGTTCCACGGCGTTCTCCTCCGGCCCGATTTCCGTTTCCGCCTTCAGCAGCATGTCGCCGGTATCGAGGCCCGCGTCGATCCGCATGGTGGTGACGCCGGTGCGCGTTTCGCCGTTGAGCGATGGCCCACTGGATGGGCCCCGCGCCGCGGTACTTCGGCAGCAGCGAAGCGTGCACGTTGATGATGCCCAGCGGCGCCAGATCGATGACGCTCTGCGGAATGATCTGCCCGTAGCCCACCACCACCATGGCGTCCGGCGCCAGCGCGCGCAGATACTCCACCGCTTCCGGACGCCGCACCCGCTCCGGCTGATACACCGGCAGCCCCAGCCGCAGCGCCGCTTCTTTCACCGGCGGCGCCGCCAGTTGCTGCCCGCGCCCGCGCGGACGGTCGGGCTGCGTCACCACCGCCAGCACCTCGTGGCCGGCCTCCACGATCCGCTCCAGCGTGGGCACGGCGAACGCCGGCGTTCCCAGGAAGACCAGGCGCATGGCGCCTCAGTCCCAATCCCCGGCGCGCTGCATTCTTCTTGATTTTGCGCTTCATCAGGTCGCGCTTCAGGGCGCTGATGTGGGTGATGTAGAGCCTGCCGTAGCAGGTGATCGGTCTCGTGCAGCAAGGCGCGCGCCAGCAGATCTTCGCCGGTCATTTCGAACTCCTCGCCTTTGGCATTCTGCGCGCGCACCGTCACGCGCTTGGCGCGCCGCACCTGCTCGCGGAAGCCGGGAATGCTCAGGCAGCCTTCCTCGCCCTCCTGCTTGCCTTCCACCTTCAGAATCTGCGGATTGATCAGCACCAGCTTCTCCTCCGGATTCTCGCCGTTGGAGACATCGATCACGGCGATCTTCCGCGAAAAGCCGATCTGCGGCGCCGCCAGACCCACGCCCTTGGCCGCATACATCGATTCGAACATGTCGTCCAGGAACTGGTGCAGTTCCGGCGTATCGAACTCCGTCACCGTCTCGGCTTCGCGCTCCAGCACCGGATCGCCGAATTTCACGATCGGATAAACCATAATCAATCTTCAGACTGTCAGCCTCAAAATCCTTCACCTGTTCCGCAGATACCCTCGATAATTGCCGGCGCGTTTCCGCCAGCGAATCGCCGCCGAACTTTTCCAGAAACGCCTGCGCCAGCACGATCGCCACCATGGCCTCGCCGATCACTCCCGCCGCCGGAACCACGCCACATCGCGAGCGCTCATAGGCGGCCAGCGCCGGCTCGCGCGTCTCCAGGTCCACCGATTCCAGCGGCCGGCGCAGCGTCGAGATCGGCTTCAGCAGGCCGCGCACCAGCACGTCCTGCCCGTTGGTGATGCCGCCTTCGAGGCCCCCCGCGCGATTGGCGCCGCGCGTGAAATCGGCGCCCTTCCCGGTCATAGTGAATCGTGTCCTGCACCTTCGATCCGAAGCTGGCCGCGCCTTCCGCGGCAAATCCCACTTCCACGCCCTTCACCGCCTGCATGGAGACGATCGCCTGCGCCAGCCGCCCGTCCAGCCGCGAATCCCAGGTGATGTGCGAGCCCAGGCCCGGCGGGCACTCCGCGCGCCACCACTTCGAATACTCCGCCCACCGTATCGCCGGTGCGATAGGCCTCGTCCACCACTTCTTTCATGCGCGCTTCCGCGGCGGCGTCCACGCAGCCCAGCAGCACTTCCGTCGCTTCCGGCTCAGCGCCACCAGTTCTTCCCACTCCGCCGGCCGCTCCAGCCGCACCGTGCCCACCGCGATCACGTGGCTCAGCACCTGGATGCCGAATTCGCCCAGCAGCGCCTTGGCCATCGCGCCCACCGCCACCCGCGCCGTGGTTTCGCGGGCGCTGGCGCGCTCCAGAATATACCGGGCATCGTGAAAATTGTACTTGATGGCGCCCGCCAGGTCGGCATGCCCGGGCCGCGGCCGCGTCACCGGTTTGCGCTTGTCCTCGCCGCCGGCGATATCCTCCACCGGCAGCGCCTCGGTCCAGTTCTCCCAGTCCTTATTGCGGATCAGAATGGCGACCGGCGAGCCGATGGTATGCGAATGGCGCACTCCGGCCACAATTTCGGCGCGGTCGGTCTCGATCTTCATGCGCCCGCCGCGGCCGTAGCCCTGCTGGCGGCGCCACAGTTCCCGGTTGATTGCTTCCAGCGAAATGGGTATGCCGGCCGGGAGTCCGGTGAGCGTCGCCACCAGGCACTCGCCGTGGGACTCTCCGGCGGTCTCAAATCGCAACATTTAAATAGGAAAGTTTTATCGTAGCAGATTGGAACAATTGCTTGTGTTTGTTCGTATTAGGATGGTGAGAGAAAGGCAGGTTGCGGCGTGGTGAAGTTCCTTCTTTGGTGCATTTTGTTGTTTTTCTGCTGGCCCCTGGCGCTGGTGGCCCTGGTGCTATACCCCATCGTATGGCTGCTGCTGCTGCCGTTCCGCATCGTGGGAATCGCGGTGGAGGGCGCGTTGGGCCTGGTTTGGGCTCTGGTGACGCTGCCCGCCCGGCTGCTGCGCGCCCTCTGAACACGTATTTGTTTGTTCTTTCACCCGCTAGACTGCCCGGCGACCGGATATCAACTGGATCAGTAGCACGGCCACCGCGACCACCAGCAGAATGTGAATAAAGCCGCCCAGCGTATAGGAGGTCACCAGCCCCAGCAGCCATAACACCAGCAAAATCACGAAAATCGTCCAAAGCATCTTCTGCCTCCGGGAAGAATGAAGGCAGATGGCATACCAGTGGGTTCCAAAACACAAAAAGCCGCGCGCAGTGGCTGGCTGCGCGCGGCTCCGGAAGGGTCCTCGCAGGATAAAGATCGTACCGGTGGCTTAACTGCGCAGCCGGAATTCGACTGGCGCCGGAATCGTGGGGTGCTGCAATCCGCGGCCCTGCGTGCGGAACTCGTACCGTTCGATGGCCACCGCCGCCCCACGCTCGTTGCTGCGCACCACGCAGCCGTAAATCATCAGTTTCATGGGGCAGGAGTCGTTCAGAAGCACCGGCCAGTTCATGGAAAGTTCCACGGGCATACCCGTGGTGAGCATGTTTTCCGTGCTGAACCAGACGCCTCCGCTCGAAATATTCTGCGTCTTGCCCACGCCGGTTTCGGCAATGCGCTGCCCGTACAGCATCTTGTAGCGCACTTCCTGCTCAATCTGGAAGCGCCGCTTTGTGCGCCTCTCCCGGTCACTGCTGGTCATCATATGGTCCACTTGCATCTCGATCACTTGCGCACCACCTTCCTAAGCGTATGATTACAATCGGCCTAGGGGCTGCTCAATATCTCTTTGGTTATTTGGGCGGCGTTATCCGCGTTTCGGCCCCCATACCCGGCCGACCCACCAACCCACGCAGTGTCAGCCAGATACGGGGGTTGACAAAGTTAATATTTACCCCTCGGAAGGCCTTCGCGCTCGCCAAAAAAGGTGCCGCCAGAGTGAAATATTTTGCGGCCCCCGGGAGAGGAGCCGGGCCCTGTCCAAAAAAAGTACAAAATAATACTGGACAAGAGGGTCTCAAATTGCTACTATGGGTTCAACACAGACAGCATCCCTGGTGGCGAGTCCCCTCCCGCCACCAACCCCTCTGAGTGCAAGGCCCCGAGTTATTCAACTCGGGGCCTTTTACTTTTTAGACCCGGTTTTCCATCCCCAAAAATAAATTTTAGAAAATACTGGACAAGAGGGTCTGAAACTGGTAATATCAAATCAATACAGACAGCATCCCTGGCGACGAGTCCCCTCCCGTCGCCACTCTCTGAGTGCAGGCCCCGAGATACCCAGCTCGGGGCCACAACTTTTTTAGGCCCCTCCCCTTCCGTGCTTTAATAGTGTCGGGAAATATGACCAGCCTGACCCATGTGTTGGCTTTAACCGCTTTCCTGGCACCCGCATTCGCTCAAAGCACATCCCGTACCACCGTGACCCTTTCGGTCCACCTGGTGATGCCCTGCTCCGGAGCCGCCACCGTAAAAGTCAAAACAGCCGGCGGTACCCGCTGTCTCGACCCCAAACCCTTCCTCACTCAGCAGGATGTCGAGTCCGCCGAACTGCAAAAGAACTCCAAAGGCAACCCCATCATCTTTGTCACTTTCCACAACGATGCCGCCATGCGGGAACTGCAGATTACCCGCAAAAATATTGGCCATCCCGTGGCAATTGTCTTGAATGGGCGAGTGGTGTCGGCGCCGGTGGTAGCGGCTGCTTCCCGATTCCTCTACCTCGCCGCGGACTTCAAACCGGATCAGGCCGCCACCCTGGCCGCCGCCCTGAACCGCCAGGCCCGCGACCGGTAGCACCAGCTCTAACGAACCGGCCGCCGCCGCCTGCGGGTTCCCGCCAAGCCCGCCGCAAGCAGCAGTACCGACCCGATCAGAATTTCGCTCGCCGGCTCGGGAGAGAGAGAGACGTCCGCCACCTGGAACATGGGCGTTCCCGTGAAGAGTTGTGGGCTCTCTGTACTCGACCAGCCCATCAGATCGATGTTGAAATGACCCACCACGCTGCATCCTTTGGTGTCCTGCTGGTCCGGATTCGCCGTTGTGGGCAGGCAACCGGGAAGTAGTGGCGGAATCCCTTCCATCTTGTTCACCAGCGAGTCGGTGGGATCCCCGTCCCAACGGGTGACACCAGAGAAATCGATCGCCAGACTTCCGTTGCCGGAGGTGTAAGTGAAGCCGCAGGTCAGGAAATACCCGCTCTCGCAATGGAACGCCCCGGCGCTGCCGCAATCGAGCGAGCCCGGTCCGCTACTGCAAGTGAGCCCGGAGTTCATCGTAACGTCAAAGGTCAGGGCCGTGATGATCTCCGAAAACGGGTTGTAGTAGTCGGTCGGCTGGTTCTGCGCGAAATTGGTTCCTTGCCGCAGCGGCATGCTCGCCGCTCCAGGGTCGAGAGCAATATCCGGATCGCCGGGAATCACGCTGGCGGCGCCGGCAACTGTGAACATCACTAACAGTGCGATTCCTGACAACAGGCGGCCGACCGGCATGCGCATCTTCAACACTGTAAACCACCTTCTGGACAAGGCACAATGGTACCTTGACGCATTAGTCCTAGGAAAAACGAACCATTACTTCTGGGGCTGCGCGGCAATCTCTTGCTGCAGCCGCGCGTATTCAGGTGCTTTTCTAAGGTTCACCAGTTCCGGATCGCTGTTGGCTTCCTGGAGGGAGAAACCGTTCCGCAAAGCGTCACCCAGTATCTTCAGCGCGTCTGCCGTGTGGCCGGCTATGGCGTCGATGGTAGCTTCCTTGTACATCAAGGCGTTGGCCTTCGAGTCGATGGCGCGGGCTCTCTGGATGAAGTCCGTGGCACGCTGAGTATCGCCCTTCTTGGCGTAATAGATGGCCAGATTCCCGATGGTCGCCGCATCCCGCGGATTCACCTGGTAGCTGGCAAAGGCGATCTTGATGGCCTCATCGTATGCCGCCATCGCCTTATCCCGCTGATTGCTGGCGCGATAGGCATCCGCCAGGTTGCCGCGGTAGATTGCCTCTTTGGGCGCCATCTTCACGGCCTGCTCGAACTTCTTCTGCGCCTCGCCGTACTTTCCGGCGTGGTAATACGCGAATCCCACGTTGGAAACGGCCTGCGCCGAAGGCTGCAGATCGTTGGCCTTCTGCAAAAGCGGTATGGCTTCGTCGAATTTGCCTTGCCGCAGCAGCACCGCACCCTTGAAAGCATACCCGCTGGGGCGATTCGGCTCCAGGCCGATCACCTGGTTGAACTGCGCAATGGCCTCATCATTGCGCCCCAACTGAAAATAGGCGTAGCCCAACTGGTTGAAATTGTTCCAGTAGTACGGATTCACCCGGGTTGCTTCAGTCAGCGTGTCGATCGCCTCTTTGGCCTTCCCCGCCTGCAAATAAGCCCTGCCCAGATTGCGCAGCGCCTCGTCGGAGTGCGGCGCCATCTTCTGCGCCAGTTGCAGCTCCCCCAACGACTCTTCGGTGCGGCCGCGGTACAGGTCAATCGCTCCCATCGCCACGTGCGCCTCCAGCAGTTCCGGGTTCAGCAATTTGGCGCGTTCCGCCGCGGGTTCGGCCTGATCGAGATACTTGGCGTCCTTGGTGAGATTGTACAGGCGGCTGTCACTATCGGCGATACCTGAAAACGCCAGCGCAAAACGCGGATCGGCAGCGGTCGCCTGCTGAAAGAGCTGTAGCGCGTTCTGGAAATTGGCGACGGTCTGCTGGCCCTTCAACAGGTCCCGCCCGCGCAGATAGGTTTCATAGGCATCCACCTTTTCAGTGGGCCGCATGGTTCGCGCCTGGTCGTCGCTGCTCAGTTTAATGGTGAGCGCATTGGTCAGGCCGCCAAAAATTTCATCCTCCAGCGAGAGCAGGTCTTTGCGCTTCCCGTTGAACGGTTTGTGCAGGAGAGCGGCATTGGTCTTGACGTCATCGGCGCTGATCACCACCTGCACGTCCTGGTCGGAACTCTCTACCTGCCCCTGCACCAGGACGCTGACGCCGAGCGCCGCCGCCAGCTCCTTCTGGTCTTTATGCAGCGCCATCGCCGATGCCACCATGTTCCCCGAAGCGACGTACACGTTCTGCAATCCCGCCAGTTTTGCGGAAAGGGCATCTCCGATGCCGTCCGCCACAAACTTCATGGAATCGTCGCCCAGATTGCGCAGCGGAAGCACCGCCATACGGTACTGAATCGCCGGCGCCGCCGTTCCCCCGGGAAAGATGCGATGCCGGATACCGGGAATGGCCAGCGGAATCCCCAGCAACAGTACCAACGCCCCGATGGTCAGGAACGTCCCGCGGCGCGAAGGGCGCGGCAACTGGATGCTGATGGTCGCATTCCCCGCCGCCGGCCGCGAAGGCGGAATCACCGGAGCCTGCTGCGAGTCCAGATCGGTCAGGATTTCGCGCGCGTTCTGGTACCGTTTGGCCGGATCCTTCTGCAGGCACTTCAGAATCACGTTGGCGATGTAATCGGGCAGGCCGGGAACAATGGACCGGGGATCCTTTGGTTCCGCCGCCACCCGCTGATACATCAACTGCATCGCCGAATCGCCGCGGAACGGAAGTTCGGCCGTGAACATCTCGTAGATGATCAGCCCCAGCGAGTACAAATCGCTGCGATGGTCCGTATCGCCGGCCTCTACCTGTTCCGGAGACATGTAGCGCGGCGTGCCCAGAATCTGGCCGGTCCGCGTCATCTGCGTGGCTTCGGTCTCCAGGCTCTTGGCCAGTCCGAAATCGGAGATATAGGTATTATCGTCTTTATCGATAAGAATGTTCTGCGGCTTCAAATCGCGGTGTACCACACCCGCTTCGTGCGCGGCTTCCATCGCCAGGCAAAGCTGCCTGGTGAATTTGAGCGCGCGGTCCAGCGGAAGCCGGCCGGTCTGCTCCATCAACCCGGCCAGATCGGAACCCTCCACGAACGCCATGGTGATGAACTTGACGCCATTCCATTCGGCAATATCGTGGATGCGCAGAATGTTCTTGTGAGAAATTTTGCTGGCCAGCAGCAGTTCCTGCTTGAACCGCTGCATCACCATCGGTGACGACGAAAGCTCCGGACGCACCAGCTTCACCGCCACCGTGCGGCCTAGTTCCACGTCGTACGCTTTGTACACCGCACCCATGCCGCCTTCGCCCAGCAGCTTTTCAATGCGGTATCGCGATCCAAACGGGCTGCCCGGCGCCAGAACGCCGGAGAGACCCGTGCCCGCTCCGGCCCATGTGGCGCCGCCCGTGGTCACATCCGGAGGCGGCGACATCAATCCGGCGCTAACTTGCGGTTGCGGCGCGGCCGATGCCGCAGCGGCGCCTGCGACCGATCCTCCGAAGATGCTTACCGTCCGATCCGATTCCGACAAAGCCCTCCCGCATTGACCGCAAAAGCGGACAGCTTCGGGATTGGCGGTACCACAACTCGGGCACACCATGGCGGAGTCCGATCGTTCGTTAACGGATTGAAACTATTATCCGGTACCGGGTCGGCTTCCCGCAAGGCTCATGCTGGCCGCTACTCGATCAGGAAAGCGCGCGAGCCTTCTCCCGCAGTACCGGAGAAGACGGCCGCGGTAGAACTCGCACGTGCATTTGCAAACTTCTCTCCTAGTACGTTCGATAGAAAGGACGGGCCGCGATCTGAAATCGTGAAGCGCACCCAGTACGAAGGTGATGGCCCACTCACCGGAGCGTTGCTTATGCCGGCGCGGTACTGGACCGATCGTTCCGGACCACTGGCGAAGCCGTTGGCCCTGGCATAATTGCAGCCGGCCATCAGATTGTTCTCCGGGACTGGCGGCAGATTCGCCGGGCAGTCCGCCGGCTGGCTCTGGCAGATCACGCCATCGCCGCACTTGAGATTGGGTGCCAGTTGCGCCTGCCGCGCGGCGGCGAATGCCGCGGCCTGCGCGGCGGTCTTACAGCGCTCCGCGCGCCAATAGGTCCAACCCTCATGAACCGTGAGGCCCAGCACGCCGAACATCAGCGGCAGGGAAGCCGCCAGAATCGTCACTACATGGCCGCGCTGAGAAGCACGAGATTGCCCCATCATGTCCTCATGATTCGCGAAAGCGGACCTCAAATGATAGTCCTGCCAGTCCCAACAGGAGGGACCAGAACGGCTATGGCAGAAACTGCACCGTCACCTGCTGTGACCACGACGCTCCGCTGGCATCCTTGCCGGTGAACAGCATCAACTGCGTGGAGGGCACCGGAATGCTCGCCGACCTCAAAGTCGTGGAAAGCGTGCCGTTCGCAGGCAGTGCCGTGCCGCCGAAATACCTGACGATGGATGACGTGTAGCTCACGCCGCCAAAGCTGAACCCGGTCAACGTGGTTCCCACGCCCGCGGTTTCCTTCAACTGAACGGTGAAGATCAAGGTAGCGCCGCTCGCGTCCGGCGCCTGCTGGTGCACCGGGTTCGGCGTTGCCGATAGCACGACTTTCGAAGTGGTCGCGGGTGTCCCGAGGCTGAGCATCGCCGTCCCCGATGAAGCTGTGAAGGTGGGACTCCCGCCATAGGACGCCTCGACCGTACTCGCCGCCGCCGTCAACTGGCCGCCGAATACCGTCAGCGAGGCTGTCGCGGTTCCGCCCGATCCGGACAGCGCCGCCGTGCCCAGCGAGTTGGCGCCCAGCGAGAAGGACACCGTCCCGGTGGGCGAAGTGGTGCTATTGACTGCCCGCACCGTTGCCGTCAGGACCGAAGATCCTCCGGGCAGGATGGTATTCGGGTTGGCCGTCACCGTGGTCGCCGTGGAGGAAACCCCAAGCCCGCTCCATGCCGTGATCAGGTGGTACGCATCGACTGAACCCAGCCCCGTCACCAGATCGTAACCGCTGCCCGCCGTGAAGCCGAACTGGCCGGTGGTGCAATCGGGAGTTCCCGTCTGACACGGAACTATGTTGTCTCCGGTGTTCACGTCGTGAAAAACACCCGGGGCGTTGGCAGCGGCCATGCTGTAGAGCTTCGGATTGATATTCCCCAGGCCCGGTTTGGACTGCACCTTATTCTGGACCAGATATTGGTTCAACACGGCCAGGATTCCAGCGAACGCGGGCGCCGAAGCCGATGTGCCGCCCACCCCGACCGCCAGGCCCTCCGTAACCACCAGGTACGGATCGTGGCCGTTCGCCGCGTTCAACGCAACGTCGGGCACGTCGCGCACTCCGTCGCCGGGAACGCCCGGGCCGGCCTGCCACGAAGGCTTCTTATAAATCGAGCTCAAGCCGCCGCCGCTGGATGCCAGGCTTCCGCTCGCGACGGTATCGTTCCACGACGTCTCCGGGATATAAGAGATCGCCGATCCGAAGTAAGGCCCATTGCCGCTGTTCCAATAACTGCCCCCGCCTTCGGCGAATTCCGTGCCGCCCACCGCCGTGATCTCCGGCACGCTGGCCGGCAGGCTCACCGCCAGACCCTGGGTGGCAACAGCCGCGCCGTTATCGCATCCCGCCGCGCCCGAATCGCCCGACGAAGCCAGCCACGTGATCCCGAGGGCGTTGCCTTTCTGCGCCTCTACCTGAAAGTAGTAAAGGCCCAGGTGATTGGCCCCCGCCTGGTATTCGCACAGCCCGAAGCTCTCGCTCAGCACCGGCGCCAGATTGTTATCGATGGCGTAGTAAGACGAATATCCCGCGTCGTCGCTGTAGACGTAAATCAGCGTGGCATCGCGCGCCACCGCGCCGGCCCATTCCAGGTCCAGGTCCGCTTCCACTTCATCGCCGGTCACACCCGGGTAGTTGCCGGTGGGAACCATCTGGATGGTGGTAGGCGCCAGCCCAAAGCTGCTGCGGAAGGCCGCGATATCGTCCGGATCGATGTCGCTCTGGCCCACAATCGCGATGCGCTGCCCCGCCCCGCCATAACCGAAACCGTACAAGGAGCTCAAATCGTAAATGGCCGCGAAATCGTCCGGCAACACGTAGTGGGTCCCATCGGATGCGGTGAAGTTCGCTACCGCTTGCCGGCGCGGCGCCTTGGGATGAAAGTCGTGAAGTCCCAGAACACCGGCCACGACCGGCTCGATCGCCTCGGGCAGCACCAGGTCCCGGGCATTGGCAAAATGCGTTTCCGCGCCCACCCGGTAGCGGTGGATCTCGGTGCGCAGCGCCGCCTGCACCTGCCCCGCCGTGCCTCGAAAGCTGATGAAGTCGCGTCCGCGGGCCGTGTACCTTACTTCGAAGCCCTGCGAACGGAGCCACGCGCCGATCTTGTCCAGATCGGCCGGGCTGGCTCCGAAGCGCTCGGCATACTGCTCCGGCGTCAGCCATTGGTGATAGTTGGGCGAACCGGGATCCTGCTGCTCCGCCAGCAACTGCTCGAGTTCCGCCTGCTGCGCATCCGACGGCCGCAGCATCAATGTCATATTGCCGAGCGGAAAATCGGCGCTCACCGGGCCCTGGTCAATCCCCGCCTGCGCCTGGCGAGGTACGCTCCCGCGCACGACTACCGAACGGCGCGCGTCGATGGATCCGGCGATGCGATCCGGCTGGGCTGCCAGCGGCGTGGCAAACAGGCAGAGAAGGAGAACGGCAGAGACACGAGGGCGCAATACCATGACTCCCCTCTTCTACCGCCGATAGCAAGCTACTGTCTATTACCAAAAAGGTTCATAAACGGATATGGCTAGAGTTAATAGGGGATGGTATAGAGAAACTGGTAGGCGCGAGAGGAATCGAACCTCCAACCCTCGGTTCCGAAGACCGATGCTCTATCCGTTGAGCTACGCGCCCGCTTGCTACGATCTTACCTTAAACTTCCGCCACGATCGGATTGTGCAATTCGCCCAGGCCTTCAATCGTGGTGAGCATGTCGTCGCCGGGACGGAGCCAGCGAGGCGGTTTGCGGGCGAAGCCCACTCCCGCCGGCGTACCGGTAGCGATGATGTCGCCCGGCTCCAGCGTGAATACGCTGGAAAGGTGCGCGATCAATTGTGGAATCCGGAAGATCAGATTCCGCGTATTGGAATTCTGCATCACCTCGCCGTTCAGGGTGAGCGAGATATTCAAATTGTGCGGATCTTCGATTTCATCGGCAGTCACCACCGCCGGTCCGAAGGGCGCGAAGGTATCGAAGGTCTTGCCGATCATCCACTGCGAGGTCGCCATCTGGTAATCGCGCGCACTCACGTCGTTCAGAATGGTGTAGCCGAAGACGTGCTTCTGCCAGTCCTGCTCGGCGATGTGGCGCCCGCCGGGCCCGATCACGACGGCGAACTCCGCTTCGTAATCCGGCTTCACCGAATTCTTCGGCAGCACGACCGGTTGATTGTGACCGGTCACCGCCGTCGCAAATTTGCAAAACACCGTGGGCACTTCGGGAATCGGCAGCTTGGATTCTTCGGCATGATCGCGGTAGTTCAGCCCGATGCAAATGATCTTCGGCGGTCGTGGAATGGGCGCACGGTAGGTCACTGTTTTCAGATCCACGTCGGCGTTCCCGGGATGTCTTTCCACCCAGCGCATCAGTCCGTCGCGGGCGTCGGCGCCGCCGGTAATCAGCGAAATCACGCTGTCGAATCCCGATCCGTGCAGGCCCACTGTCTGGTCGTCAAATTGAACGGCCGGCTCGGCACGGCCATCGCGCACAATCGTTAGAAGTCTCAACAGGCTAATTCTATCACCGCATCATCTGCTATCATCGGAAAACGACGCACCGAGTTGCCGCCACGGGGCAAGCAAGCCGGCCACCGGGCTCTCACCGATCAAAATTGTTGGAGACCGAATGAGTATTCTCTGGATGTCTGTTATCACCCTGCTGATTCTCCAGGCCTCGGTGTTTTTCACGACCATTTACCTGCATCGCTCGAAGACGCATCGCGGACTCGAACTGAACCCCGCGGTGGGCCTCGCGATGCACCTGGAGCTCGCGCTGTTCACCGGAATCATCCCGCGCCAGTGGGCCGCGGTGCACCGCAAACATCACCACTTTTCCGACGAGGTAGGCGACCCGCACAGCCCCTACCTTTACGGCATGTGGACCGTGCTGTTCGGCAACTACTTCATGTATCGCAAGGAGGCGCGGAACAAACAGATGGTGGCCAAGTACACACCGGATTGGAAGAACGACATGCTCGACCGGCTTCCGGGCATTTCCTTCGCACCGCTTGCCGGCATGGCGATCTTCATGCTGATGTTCGGCGTGTGGTGGGGCCTGGCGGCATGGTTCGCCCACGTGGTGCTGTATATTTTCCTGAACTCCTCCATCAACAGCGTGTGCCACATGGTGGGCTACCGCAATTTCGACAACAAGGCCACCAATCTGCAATCCATCGCCCTGTTGACCGCGGGCGAGGGACTGCACAACAACCATCACCAGTACCCCACGTCGGCCCGCTTCGCCCACTTCCCGCGCGAGATCGATCTCGCGTGGCCCATCATCCGGGCGCTGGAAGCCTGCGGCCTCGCCAAGGTAAAACAACTGCCCATGGCCAAAGCCGCGGCGTAGCGCACTCCGGAGGGTCACCCGCCCATCGAGTCGTGCTCGCCGGTCCCCCCGAGATCTTCCAGTTTGGTGCCTTGATTGTCCGAATGCTCCGCCACGGTGCCGGCCATGTTCATCTGGTCTTCCCGGGCGCCGACGTTGCTGTCACTCACGTTGGAAGTGGTCTGCGGCCCTGACCCGGAACCCGGCGCCGGCCCGGAACGTTCCACGGATATATCGAACTTGCTGACCAGCGTCGCAATGGCGCCCAGCGCGGCCAGAATCGGGGCCGCCACAGCGCCCACCGCCGCCACCGTCAGCGGGATCTCCATGAACGTGTGGCCGCGCTCGTCTTTCACGATGATGCGCCGCACGTTGCCTTCGTGGATCAGGTCCCGGACCTTGTCCACCAGTTCCTGGCCCGTCACTTTGAACTGCTCGAACACGCGATCGAACTTGTCCATGCCGCAAGTGTAGCTCGAAATCGCCTTCGCGACCGGTGTCATCATTTCGTAATCGAAAATTGACCCGACTGTTGCAATGCGATTACCATGAGGTTCTTCATTGCTCAATCTATGAGACTCCTGCCACGCGATGAGAAGTTCTACGTCCTGTTTTTCAAACAGGTGGAAATCATCTCGGAGACCGCCCGCCTGCTGCTGGACGGACTCCGCTCCGGCCGCGCACGCATGGCCGCCTGCGCCACCGACATCAGCATTATGGAGCACCGCGGCGATGAGGTCATCCACGAAATCTACACCCGCCTGAACCAGACCTTCATCACCCCCATCGATCCAGAAGACATCCACAATCTGTCAGCCGCCCTGGACAACGTCCTGGACGGGCTGGAGGACACCGCGCACCGTCTGGTCTCGTACAAAATCGATCCGATTCCGCCCAACATGGTGCTTCTGGCCGAGATCATCGCCAGTTGCGCGGGGGCCCTGAAGAAGGCCTTTGAAGCTCTGCAGAAGAACGGCAACATCATGGAGTACTGCATCGAAGTCAACCGCCTGGAAAATGAGGCCGACCGGATCGGGCGCAGCGCCGTGGTGGAGTTGTTTGAAAAGGAAAAGAACCCCATCACGCTGATCAAGCTCAAAGAGGTCTACGAGTTTATCGAAGCCACCATCGATAGCTGCGAAGACGTGGCGGACGTGCTGCAGAACGTTGTGGTCAAAAACAGCTAGCCGATGACGCCTCTTACCCTGGCAGTCCTCATCATCGGCATCGCCCTGATTTTCGATTACATCAACGGGTTCCACGACGCGGCCAACTCCATCGCCACCATCGTGGCCACGCGCGTCCTCACGCCATTGCAGGCGGTGGCGTGGGCGGCGTTTTTTAATTTCGTGGCGGCATTCGTGTTTGGCACCGCGGTAGCCAAGACCGTGGGAAACGGGTTCGTCAATCTCCACCTGGTCACGCCCTATGTGCTTCTGGCGGGTCTTGCAGGCGCCATCGCGTGGGACCTGATTACCTGGTGGCTGGGCCTGCCGACCAGCAGTTCCCATGCGCTCATCGGCGGCTATGCCGGCGCGGCGGTGGCTCATGCCGGCCTGGTGCGCGGCGCAGCGCATTCGCTCCAGGGGCTGATCCTGGGACAATGGCCGCTCACCATCACCTTCATTTTCGCCGCACCGCTTATCGGACTGGTCTCGGCGTACATCCTGATGATTGCCGTTTACTGGCTGTTCCGGAATTTCAGTCCATCGAAAATGGACAAATGGTTCCGCAAGCTGCAACTTCTTTCCGCCGCCACCTTCAGCCTGTCGCACGGAGCGAACGACGCGCAGAAGACCATGGGAATCATCACCGGCGTGTTGGTTGCCTCGGGATTCCAAAAGGGATTCGAGATTCACATGTGGGTGATTCTGTCCGCCCACGCCGCCATTGCGATGGGCACTTTGAGCGGCGGCTGGCGCATTGTCCACACCATGGGCGGACGGCTCACGCGCCTGCGCCCGCGCAGCGGCTTCTGCGCCGAAACCGGAGCGGCCGCCGCGGTCCTGCTGGCCACGCACCTGGGTCTGCCGGTCTCCACCACACACGCCATCGCCGGGGCCATCACCGGAGTCGGCAGCATCCAGCGCATGAAGGCGGTGCGCTGGGGCATCGCCACCAACATCGTCTGGGCCTGGGTCCTCACCATTCCCGCCAGCGCCATCATCGCTTTTTGCTCCTACCTGGTGCTGCACGTCGCCGCCGGCGTGTAGCGCCGGTCATAATTCCGCGGATGCGCCGGCTCGTCATGTCCGGCTGGTCATAGTCCGAGCGGAGATTTGGCTTGCTGGCTTCGAACCGTGCTGGCCATCCTCGCCCCGTGCAAGACATCCGGCCAATGGCGACTTTTCGATGGCCTGGAACAGGCGCTCGTGTATGAAGAGAAATCGCGCAAACTACGACGGCGGGACGCCACTGCGCAAAATCACCGAAGCGATCGCCCGCGAAATGGGACGGGGTTCCCATCTCCAGGTCTTAAACCCTTCGCCTTTCAGGCGAACAGCTTCGTGCTCGCGTTGGCCGGTAAGGCCTCCTGAAAACGGGGAGGCCGACGAGGGCGTCGGCCGCGGACCGGGGGGTCCGCCCCACCAACACGTGCTGCTGCACACTCCAGGCGACTTTCAGTTGCAACCTGAACCTAGCGGCCTTCAGCCGGTAGTCGTTTAGTGAGTCAGGCGGCCATACGTTGGGGCTTTTGGGGCTTGAGGAAGAGCTTTCGGGCTTCGGCGAGGCGTTGGGCGTGGAGGATCAGGCTGGCGAGTCCGGGGGCTGAAAAATCAAATTGCGGGTAGCTGGTTAAGTGGGGGAGATCGCGTTGGATATCGAAGGATTCTGCTTTGCTTGCGGCTAGTTGAGAGAGTAGCGCGGCTTCTTCTACGGCTTGCTTCAGGGCTTCGCGGCGCTCCTTCTGCAGTTGGCGGAGCAGGGTGGTGGTTTTGGTTTCCTTGTTCTTGATGCGCTGCTGGTAGAGGCTGAGGAGGGCGAGGCTTTTCTGGTCGTCGTGCCAGGTGCGGGTTTGGGCGAAGGCGGCGTCGATTTCCGGGTGATGCGCGGTGATGGTATCGGGGCGGGTCATGCCGAGAGCGAAGCCGTTGTTGATGAGGGCGGCGGCGTGCTTGAGGCGCCAGCGATCATCGGCGATCTCCTGGACGAGTTCGACTTCCATGCCTCCGACGGGGGCCCAGAATTCGTGGAGGTTGTGGCAGTGGGCCTTGTAGGCGGCTTCATCTTCAGGAGTGAGGATGAGGACCTGGCCTGTGAGTCCGTGACGGTATGCGTTCAGGGCGCGGGGGTCGCGCGGTTTGACTGTTGTAAGTTGATCTTCCATAGCTCTGCCTCAGCTTCATTGGATCATGCCGAGTTATGGATTCCGGGACGTTAGCGGGGGTAAGTGGTTTGCGATCAGTAACAAACAAATGTGGTAAGGGTGTGAATGATGATGGCGGGGAGGTCTATTCGTCTCTGAGGACGACCATAGGATCCAGCCGGGACGCGCGGCGAGCCGGAATCCAGCAGGCGATCATCGCCACAACCCCGAGAAGTGCGGCGACCCCCACAAACGTTGCCGGGTCTACGGCATCTACACCGTATAGGAGGTTTTTCATCAGGCCCGTGAGCGCCCACGATGCGCCCAGGCCGATCGCCAGTCCGGACGCTGTCAACAGCAGCCCCCGGCCCACCACCATGCGTTGCACACTGGCACCGGTTGCGCCCAGAGCCATACGCAGGGCCAACTCACGGCGGCGCTGGGAGACCGCCGAGGACAGGACGCCGTACAAACCGATGCACGAAAGGACCAGCGCCAGGGCGGCAAACGTCGCAAGCAGCGTCAGGACCTGCCGGCGATCTTCCACATTCAGATCGATAATCCCGTCCATGGTACGGACCCACGATACAGGCTGCTCGGGATCCACCGCCGCAATGACGCGCCGCACGGCCTGCGAGAGGGCGAGGGGATCTCCGACCGTGCGCACGATCAATTCCCTGGTCTGTCGAGCGGCCTGGGCAGCGGGCTGATAGATGCCCGGCTTCACCGGCACCTCGTACCCGCATTCGCGGAGATCTTTCACCACGCCAACGACGGTGAGCCACACATTGGGATGATTGCCAGTGAGGGCAATGCGGCGGCCCACGGCGCTCTCGCCGGGCCAGTATTTTCGCGCGAAGGTTTCATTCACGACAACGACGGGAGGTGTTGCCGGACCGTCCATACGATCTAAGAACCTCCCCTGGCTCAACCGTGCACCCAGAACCTGGAGGTAGTCGCTGGTAATCACCCGGTAGACTGCTTCGCCAGGATCGTTGACATCCATCGGACGGCCCTCTACCCGATACGGTGCAGTATCGCCGCGGCTTTCGAACGGAAGGGTGGACGCATAGCCGGCCCCCGATACACCGGGGAGTGCACGCACGCCGTCCATCACGCGGCCGGCGAAAGATAATCTTTCCGCCACGTCGCGATATTTCGGAGGCAGCACAGTGCGCATGGTCAACAGATGGGTGGATTGAAACCCGAGGGTGAGGGCGTTCATATTGGCCAGCGTCCGGAGCAGAAGGCCCGCGCCAACCAGCAGCACCAGGGCCATGGCAACCTCAATCGCCACGAGGGCGTCTCGAATCTTATTCCCACGCGTGCCCGCGCCAGTTCGTCTGTCCTGCTTCAGCGCGTCATTGGGGGATCTCCGTGCAATTTGAAGGGCGGGAATCAAGCTGAACAGAATGCCTGTCACCAGCGACAGCAGGGTCGCAAAGGCAATCAGCCTCGCGTCCACTTGGGGTACCGCGCCTGGCGGGAGCGTCTCCGGCACCAGTTTCGTCAAGACGTGGATTCCAGGTGTGGCGACCGCGACCCCGAGAAGACCGCCCGCTGCCGCGAGCAGGAGACCCTCGGTGACGACCAGGCGTACTAATCTTCCGCGTCCGGCTCCCAGCGCCACGCGGACGGCAATTTCCCGCTGCCGCGCCAGGGTGCGTGCCAAAAGCAGGCCCGCCAGATTAGCGCATGCAATCAGGAGTACACATACCGACGCTACCAACAGCACCAGCAGACCGGTTCGGGCCTTGCCGAGCAATTCGTCCTTTAAGGCGACGACCGACACTCCGACGCGCCGGTTTTCGGGATATTTTGCGGCCATCTCAGCGGCAAGGGCGCGCATGTCTTCTTGTGCATGCCCGACCGTCACGCCTGGTTTCAGACGCCCGACCACATACAGATAGTGCCCGCGGCGGTTCTCCAGATCGCCCGCGCTAAACGAAGCCGGCATCCAAAACGATACGTCCCGCCGCAGCAGTGCGAAGTCACGCGGCAGGACTCCGATCATGGTGACCTTGCTGCCATCCATGACGATCTGCCTGCCTACGAGATTGGGATCCCCGCCGTATCTCTGTTGCCACAACCCGTAGGAGACGACCGCCACCGGAGTCTTCAGACGTTCCTCCTCCTCTGTGAAGAGCCGACCGAGGACGGGACGCACAGCCATCACGGAGAAGAAGTTGGCGGTGACCCTGCGCCCGAAAACCTGCTCCGGCGGACCATCCACGGTCAGGTTGGCAGAGACACTGACGAGGGCGGCCATGGCGGCGAACACGCGATTGCGCTCGTTCCATTCGCGATAGTTCGCTGGAGACGGCCAGTTCCTGCCCAACCCGATGCGGCTTCCGTCCTCCCATAGCATGACCAGCCGATCGGGATGGCCATACGGGAGAGCGCGGAGCATGGCCGCATCCACCGCGGAAAAGATGGCTGTGTTCACGCCGATGCCGAGGGCCAGAGAGAGAATGGCCACGATGACAAAGCCGGGACTTTTGCGAAGTGCCCGGACGGCGTAGCGGATGTCGCGCAGGGCACCCTGAAGGTTCGCCGCGGCGGGCGCGTCGCGGTACTGCTCTTTTGCCGGGTCGAGACCGTCAAGGTTGAGCCGTGCGTGCCAGCGGCGCCGCACACCCTGGAGCCACTCGGAGTGGTTAACAGGCATAAGGACTCTAAATTCCTAATATACCGTGCACCGGGCGGACCGACCGGCGCGAGTTGCGGGTCCAGGGGGACCCGCGCGGACGGGGGCGTCCGCCCTACACAAAGGTGAAACCTGCTGGAAGCGGGCATCCCCTTGGTGGGGGGCGGTTACTCCTCGCGGAGGGCGTCCATGGGTTGGAGGCGGGAGGCGCGGGAGGCGGGGGCGTAACTGGCGGCGAGCGCGACCAAGGCGAGGAGGGCGACGGCAGCGCGCAGGGTCAGGGGGTCGCCGGGCTTCATGCCGTAGACGAGGGAGGCTGCGGTGCGGCCGGCCCAGACGGCGAAACCGACGCCGATGGTGAGGCCGACGGCAAGGAGCAGAGTCGCCTCGCGGAGGACCAGGCCGACGACACGGGTCCGGGTGGCGCCGAGGGCGATGCGGACGCCGATTTCATTGCGGCGACGCGCCACCATGTAGGCAATGACGCCATACAATCCGAGGACGGCGAGCACACCCGCTAACAGGCCGAAGGCTCCGGCGAGAGCCGCCATCAGGCGGTCGCGCATCAGGGAGTTCTGGATCTGGGCGGTGAGCACGGTGAAATCGACACCGATATCGGGATGAATTTCGGCAGCGGCGGCGGTGGCGTTGTGGTAGAACTCGCCGAGCGGGGCATTGGTGCGGAGGACAAACGTGGCGCCGGGGCCGGGTTGCTCGTTCTGCGCCTCGGGAACATAGGCGATGGGTTGGAAATCTTCGCGGAGATCGTAATATTTGGTGTTGCGGACCAGACCGACGACGAGGAACTGGGAATCGGGGGTATCGCCGAACTCCTCGCGGCGGAAGGTACGGCCGATGGGATTTTTGCCTTGGAAGATCTTGCGCGCGAACTGCTCGTTGACGATGGCCACTTTGGGCGCGGCGAGATCGTCATGCGGATCGAAATCGCGGCCGGCGACGAAAGGGATGCCCATGGTGCGGAAGTAGCCGGGGCCGGTGCGGTTGAAGAGGACGTCGAGTTTAGGGCCGCCATAGCCTGGCTCCCAGGCATTCTGATCCCAACCGCCTCCGCCCACGGGGGTCATGTCGACCTCGGCGGCGGAGATGGCGCCGGTGCGCTGCCAGAGTTTTTCCAGCGTCTGGCGACGGATCTCGGTCATGCGGTCCTTGGGGAGGTGGGCGGCGCGATAGTCGACCTGGACGGCGACGATTCCCTCGGGGCGGAATCCGGGATCGATAGCGAGGAGGTTGCGCAGGCTGCGGACGAAGAGGAGCGCGCCCACGAGGAGGACCAGGGACATGGCGACCTGCGCGACGACCAGGAGGCGGCGGAGGCTGAATTTCTCACGGCCGGCGGTGAGGCCGCGTCCGGCGGAGCGGATGACGGCGGCGGGGGCGATGCGCGTGGCGCGCAGCGCGGGGGCGAGACCGAACAGGACGCAGGTGAGGATGGCGGTGCCGGCGGTGAAACCGAGGACGCGCCAATCGAGCCCGAGGCCAACGAACATGCGGTTGCGTTCGGTGGTGAGGAAGGCGACCAGGCCGCGGCTGAGCAGGGCGGCGAGGCCCATGCCCATGGCGGCGCCGAGGAGGGCGAGAAGCATGCTTTCGGAAAGGAGTTGCAAAACGATGCGCGAGCGGGAAGCGCCCATGGCCTGGCGAATGGCGATTTCGCGCTCGCGGGCGCTGGCGCGGGCTAACAGGAGATTGGCGAGATTCGCGCAGGCGATCAGCAGGACCAGGCCGGTGGTGGCGAGGAGGATCCAAAGGGGGTCCTGATACTGGCGGCGCAATTGGGAGACGCCGGTGGCGCCCGCGGTGACGGTGAGCTTGTTGGCCAGGAAGCCTTTGGCCATGTCTGAGCGGTACTCATCGGGCAGGGTTTCGCGCATGATGGCGGGGGAGACGGCCTGGATCTGGGCATTGGCGCGGGCGACGGACCACCCGGGTTTGAGGCGCCCCATGATGGAGAGCCACCAGGCCGTGCGCGAGACGATGTGGTTCTTGCCGGGCTGCCAGAACATGGGGTCGGAGCAGAGGGGGAGGGCGACCTCGAAGCGGTGGCCGATTTCGACGCCGAAGAACTCGGGCGCGGTGACGCCGATGATGGGGAAGACATGGCCGTCGAGGCGGACGGTGCGGCTGGTAATCGCGGGATCCTGGGCGAACTCGGATTGCCAGAAGGAATAACCGATGACGGCGGCGGGCGAGCCGCAGCCGGGGCGATCGTCGGCGGCCGTGAAGACGCGGCCCACGGCGGCGCGGGCGCCCAGGACGCGGAAGAAGTCTCCGCTGACGAAGAGGCCTTCGGCGTATCGGGCCTTGCCTTCGGCGACGAGATTAAACGAGTAGGCACTCCAGGCGACGACGCCGGAAAACGCCTGCTGGTGCTGGCGGATACTTTCCCAATTGGCAGAGGTGAAGTTGGCGCTGCGGGTGGACCACCAGCCGCCGCGGCGTGAATGCGGGGCATAGTCGAGATAGGCCAGTTCCTGGGGATTCGCGACGGGCAAGGAACGGAGCCGGATGGCGTTGATGAGCTGGAAGATGGCGGTGTTGGCGCCGATGCCGAGCGCGAGAGAGAGCACGGCGACCAGGGTGAACATGGGGTTGAGGCGAAGCTGGCGGAGACCGTAACGGATGTCGGCGGAGTAGCGATCCATGGGGCCCTCAAGTGTTATACTCCGCCGGAGGGAAATGGTTACGTGCCGGCCGTCAGGACTGAAGGAGCAAGCAGCTAAGTGGCCGTCAGAAAACTATTAGATCAATTGGCTCTGAGCGCTCCCTTACGGTCGCGCCTCTGGACGCGCATCGGGCCGACGCTAAGGCTCTTTGAGCAAGCGATCGATGTCGCCCCGAAGTAGCCGCTCGCTGACGGCGCCCACGTAGACGGCGGCGACGCGGCCTTTGCGATCGATCAGAAATGAAGTGGGTAGGGATTCGACCGCGGCGATCAGAGGGGAATCGGCACCCGGGAGTATGACGGGGTACGGGACATGGAACCGGTCCACGAACCTTCGCACTGGAGCCGGACCTTCATCCGCCGAGACGCCGACCACGTCAAACCCCTTGCCATCGTAATCCCTGGCTACGCGAACGAAGCCGGGAGTTTCCTCACGACAGGGAGGGCACCAGGAAGCCCAGACGTTGATCAGGATGGCTTGACCCAGATGGTCGCTGAGGCGCCATGGACGCCCTTGAAGGTCTGTGGAGGCGATGTCCGGCATGGCCTTGCGAGCGGCGGGATCTCGCAGCCTGGCGGCCACCGCCGAGCCGCTGTCCATCCGGAAAAGCAACGTCAGAACAACTCCAACGGCGAGGACTCCCGCGAGTTGGACACCGTCCCGTTGCCAGAGAGGCTTCGGCAATGCGCTCATCACTACTTATGATTCATTATCCGGCGGCTGGTTACAGCAGCACAAGGCGGGGCCGCGGGCTGACGGAAACCGGCGCGGAACGGGCCGCTCTGGTAGAGTTAGGTATGCCGCCGGAAACCGAAGAACGACAGCAACGTCGCATGCTGCAGAAAGAATACGGCAGTTTCTACCGAGCCGTGAGTGACATCCTGTTCCGGCACAATCCTGTCGATCTGGACGGCAAGCACAACACCGGCGAGTACAATCCCGAGGTGGACGCGCTACTCTCGCGCATCCGCGAGGTGGAACACACAACCGGGCTGCAAGATCTGCTGTTTGAAATATTCCTGGATGATTTCGGTGAAGGGAATTGCGGCAGTAAGGAGCGCTACGAGGCGGCAGCGACGGAGATCTGGAAGGCCTACCAACGGCACCGCGCGACGTAACGTGCGGGGGGTGCTAATACTGATGACCGAGCTTTCTCCGCGCCGCCATGCTGGTCTTTAGGGCGGTTCTGGCCCGGCTCTGAGCCAGCTCGTAGGAACCGTCGAAACCCCTATCGCCGTGATCGGTGGACCAGTGATATTCGTTGTGGCGGTCGGCTTCGTATACGGTATACTGCGCCTGATTTCCCCCCGGATCGATAAACGTAAACGATTGGCCGATCATTCTCCTCCCGATACGCGGCTTGGCACTGACCGAAGTATAGCAGTCCGGGTGTGGCAGTTCGCTCTTGTAATGGCCACGGTTTCGTGCAAGGATGGAGGTGTAGTTTGACAGTCCGCTGATTCGGCCTCTCGTATAGTCCGGAATATTCCGGATATCCTGCCCGCATTCGCTGCTCTGCAAATTTCAGAAAGAAGATTTGAGTGAAGAATATTTTCGTAGGAAACCTCAGTTTCGATGCCACCGAAAATGCCGTCCGTTCGTTGTTCGAGCAGTACGGCACGGTGGATCGCGTTAACATCGTGACCGACCGGGACACTGGACGGGCGCGTGGCTTCGGATTCGTGGAGATGAGCAACGATAGCGAGGGACTCAACGCGATTGCCGGCCTGAACGGACGCGACATGGACGGCAGGGCGTTAAACGTGAACGAAGCCCGGCCCAAAGAGAATCGCGGCGGCGGTGGTGGCGGCGGATATCGCGGCGGCGGCGGCGGTGGCGGCCGGCAGAACAATCGCTGGTAAGTTGTCTTGTAGCGTTTACAGGGGCACGGCTGGACTTAGCGGGGCGCTGACCAAGTTGGCGCTCCGCTCGGATTTCAGATAGCCGTACGGATCGTGGTTCAGCCCGCCCTCCGGCAGGCACTCCCAAAGCGGCCCCAGATCCCTGCGCACCAGATCCACGTAGAATTCCGGAAGTCGTCGGATTCCTGTTCGAAGTACGGTGAGAATGCCGGTCGGTATCCAGACGTGCGCGGATTTCCTGGTAGTATCGCAGCCTGCCAAATCCTTCCGTGGAAACCGCCCTCACCAAGTTCATCCAGCGCGAAGTGAATCCCCGGGTTGCGGCGAAAGCGGCGGACAATAGCGCGCGCGTTGAACGAATACCGCGTCAGGCCGATCACGTGATCGTAGAAAGTTCTCCACTCATAATTCAGTGGTCTTACGTTCATCGCCTGGTTGTTGTTCAGGAAGTGAAACGGGAAAGGCAGTACGCGGTTTGCGCGTTGGTAATCCAGGTTGAGCGCCGCGGCGCGGCCAAACGCGGTCAGCAGGGAATATCCGGGAAACGCGCCGGGCGTCAGGTCCAGAAACCGCTTGGTCAGTTCGAACGGCTCTTCGCCCTCGTCGGAATCGAGCCCAAGGACGAAATTGGTCTGCACGTACGGGAATGTATTTCAGAATCAGGTTCACGTGCTCGGATACCTGGCGGACTTTGTCGATGCCCTGCAAGGCGCCGGTCTTGGACTTGCCTGCCCAAATCGAACCATGACTCGATGCCCGGCAACAGGGCTTTGAAGCCATTGTGCTGGAGCCTCTTCAGGTGCGGTTCGGAAAGCAGGGACAAGCTGCTCTCCGCGGCGAAATCGATGGAGCCCGGAGGCACAGCCTCCTCAATCATGTTGAGATAGTCGTCGAACCGGACGCCGAAATTAGGATCGTGCCACGCCACCAGCGGCCGCCGGAACTGCTTCCGCAGGAATCTCAGATCCTCCCGCAGCACGTCGAAATCCATGGGCTGATAGGGAACGTCGGCGTCGATACAGAAAGCTGCAAGTGTAGGGACACCCCAGGCTGCCGATCATCGGAACCATTTTCAGCAACGGCGTTTTCCTGAGAGTCGGCTCGATAAACTCCCAACGCTCGCGGACACCCGGGAAGCGCTGGCGGCTGGCGCGGCGCCGAGACCTGCACGCCAACCGGCCGATGTTGCGAGCAGTCCTGCAAGACGTCGAGCAAGGTCTCCCGGTCGGTAAAGCCGAGCACGTAATCGAAGTACTGCTGCGCGTCTTCGGGGTAGCATCGCGCGTGAGGTCCTCCGAGAACGGTAATCGCCCCCCGTGCGCGGAAGAGGTTACTGAGGGCATAAGCGGTGTGGGCGGCTTCGGTGAAGGCGCCGATGAACAGCAGGTCGAGAGTATCCGGCAACTCTTCGAGCAGATTTTCAAAGCCGGTATAGCAGACCAGGGTGACGTCGTGCCCCAGTTGCCGGCACCAAACGCCAATCACCTGAGGCATGATGCTGGCCAGGTTGGCATTCATGACGCGAGCGTATAGCGCCTCGCGTGGGGCCCTTGGAGACGATATCGATGATGCCAATCTGGAGTTTTTGCATATTCGAACCAGGAACGGATTCCGGCTTCCGAGAGTGCTTATCCTTTTATCATGGCACCATTCCGCCTTCGCGACTGAGCAATATTGCTCACCCGGAATCCGGCAGGTCTTGGCTTTTGCACGCATTTTTGTGGAATGCTAAGTTGTACGTTGACTGGCGATCCGATGGCGCGACGAAAAACAACCGAAAAACCACAGCGTCCCAAGGGACTCGATCCAAAGCGTTTCCTGGCCAGGTTCGGCGCCGGACGGACGGTGGCACCGTACCCCGAGGGCAGTAGCATCTTCGCGCAGGGAGACCCGGGAAATGCGGTCTTCTACATTCAGGAAGGGCGCGTCAAGCTGACAGTGGTGTCGCGGCAGGGGAAGGAAGCGGTGATCGCAATTCTGGGCGCCGGGGATTTCTTCGGCGAAGGATGCCTGGCGGGGCAAACGGCGCGCATGGCCAGCGCCGCAGCCATGTCGGACTGCTCGATCGTGCGGCTGGAGAGGGCGGCCCTGATTCGCGTCCTTCGCGAAGATTCGGGCTTTTCCGAAATGTTCCTGATGCACGTGCTCTCGCGAAACATCAGGTTTGAGGCGGACCTGGTGGATCAGCTTTTCAATTCCAGTGAGAAGAGGCTGGCGCGGGTTCTTCTCCTGCTGGCCAATTTCGGCAAGGCTGGAGGACCGCAGACGGTGATTCCGAAGATCAGCCAGGAGACCCTGGCCGAAATCATCGGCACCACTCGCTCCCGGGTCAGTTTTTTTATGAACCGGTTCCGCAAATTGGGCTTCATCGAGTACAACGGCAAGCTGGAAGTACACAGCTCGTTATTGAACGTGGTTCTGCACGACTAGATTCGCTCCAATGGCCCGGGAGAAATGCGGAAGTGGAGCGGGTCCCTCGTGGTCTGCAAAACGCGGTAGTAATAGAGCGGGAGGGGCCGCCGGTCTTTGAAGCGCAGGCGTTTGAGAAATTCGATCTCTTCGTCGGTAGCATCGCCGCTGAGCAGAGGGTCTCGGAGGAACTCCTCCAGGCCGGGCTCTATGGCGAAGGGGCTTTCCGGTTCCCGTTCGACAAAATCGAACCTCTTCCGGTGTCTGAGGGCGAGATCGCGATTCAAAACGATCTCTATGCCGAACGTCTCCAGGTCGATGTCCCACGAGTGGACCAGCGAATCCAGAAGCGCCATGCAATTCCGGGCGGAAACGTGGAAGACGTCCGCATCCAGGAACTCGAGAATTATGGCGCGCATGGGCGCAGGACCTTGCCCGTTGCGCCCGGGCAACAATTGCAGCCATTGCCCGGTTTCTCCATTTTCTTTCACGACCCTTTTCGCGGCATCCAACAGCTTTTGTGTCACGAGGCGCTCGAGTGCCCCGAAAGGCTCTTTCTCGAAGGTCTCCCGCATCTGCAATTCGCGGGCGGATTCGCATTTGCGAAGGATCAGCTCACGGACAGCCTGGAAGAGCGGTTGTGGAGGATCGGCCACCCTCTTCTTCAGGTCTTCCCTGCGCTGCAGGTCGGCCAGCTTCGAAAGCTCCCCTTTTGGAAGCTTGAGGCAAATCTCGATCTTTTCGTAGATCTCCGTGCGGCCTGATGTGGGGGGAGCCTTCTTACGGGCAAGCAACTGCGAAATGTAGGATTCGGTGACCTGGGCTGCGGCCGCGAGGTCCCTTTGCTCCAAACCGAGTTCTTTCAGGCGGTGCCTGATCACCAAAGACACATCCAAGGGGCGGGCCTCCAGTGCCTGCTTAACTATTACGAGTAAAGCTGCTGGCTTCAATGTGCCATAGTTCGATTGACAAGTAAAGCCACTTAACCGATAATGGTTAATGTCTGAGCGCTCTTGCCCACTCGCAGGCGATCTGAACTAAGTCAGGTTTTCTGCTTCTCTTCCTTAGCGACCGGGTCCAACCGGGGAGGTTGAATGCACGTGAAAGGGTCGGACAGCAAAACAGCCGCCGGAATGCCAGCGGGTCGCCGGCGCATGTCCGTCTAAAATGCGTGTATGAAAACCCACTTCCTCACTTACGTCGACTTTCCGGAAGCCAGTAATTGTAAATGGATTCGAACCCTTGCCTGTCCGAGCAAAACTTATGAAACGCATAAACTTTCCACTTACGCTTGAAGAACTCAGTCTGTTAGCCAGCCTGGCATCGGACCAGTTATTTCGGAGACAGTTCATCGATCCGAGAATGCCCGGCTACAAAGGCAGTCCGGAAGAGGTAGCGCGCGGCAAAGCGCTGGTTGGACGTATGCGGTTGATCATTGACGAGGGCAATGGACACACGACCCCGGCGATGGCGGAGAGCCAGCCCTCGAAGGAACGGGAGATCGCACGGAAAGCATCTTTGCCGGCAACCTAGATTGCGCGGGAAGATCGATACTGCCGATGCGCGCGACCCGGCGACACGGTGCAGCATCCTCAAGTAATCGAAAGTGCAGAGCTGCGCCCGGCCCGAATTGAATTCGCGGGCGGTGACGGATGCAAAGGCGCGAGTACTACGAACGTGACGCATTGTCAGGCGGCCGGTTCGCAAACTCGTCGCGGCTAAGGACGAAACACCGCCTGCCGACGCGCACGTGAGAGACCCGTTCGTCCTGGAGAGTGCTCCTCATCCAGCGGTGGCACAATCCGCGCCGCGCCGTCCACAACCAGCACCATGTCGTTTGGCGCCAGCATATCGTGCCGGATGCGCCGCCACCCGTCCGCGGTCTTCAGGAAGGATTGCCTCTGCGCTCCAGCAGGAGTATTTGACTTGGCGGACCGGCCCATGTATAAATTATTTAGGCATCGATTGCCGGTAACTTAGGTGTACGCTCATGAGCCGCCCTTCCGATCTCATTCAAGGCACACTTGACCTCCTCATCCTCAAGACGATCTCTATCGAGCCGAAACATGGCTGGGCGATCGCCAAACGCATTGAGCAGGCCAGTGAAGACGTGCTCCAAGTAACCCAAGGGGCGCTCTATCCGGCTCTCCACCGCCTGGAACAACAGGGCTGGATCTCTTCGAAATGGATGAAAACCGAGACCGGCCGCGAAGCCAAGTTCTATCAGATGACCAAAGCCGGCCGGCGGCAACTCGAAAAAGAACTCGCTGACTGGCAGCGGCTGTCGCACGCCATCGGCTTAGTGATTCAGATGGTCTGAGAAACAATGTACGGGCGGCAATGGAACATTTTGCGCTTGCGCTTCCGGTCACTATTCGCGCGCACTGCAGTCGAACGCGAACTCGCGAAAGAGTTGCGATTTCACCTTGAAGCGGAAATCGAAGTGGCTCGCGCGAAGGGTCTTTCTTGTGAGGATGCCCGCTCGGCGGCGCTGAAAAAACTGGGCGGAATCACGCAAATTGAGGAGGAGTGCCGCGATATGCGGCGGACTGTCATGTTCGAGACGATCGTGCAGGATTTGAAGTACGCTGTTCGCACCCTGTTCAGAACGCCGGGTTTCACAGCAATCCTGATTCTGACGCTGGCACTCAGCATCGGCGCGACCACCGCCATCGTCAGCGTCGTGGAAGGCGTGCTGCTCCGGCCGTTGCCGTTCCGCGATGCCGCCCGCCTCGTGCGCGCTTATACGCGCACCGACACCCATCCCAAGTTTCCCATCAATCCCAACGATTTCCGGGATGCACGCTCCCGTATGCACTCTTTCGAATCGTTCGCCGCTTATGTGCACAGCGATTTGCAACTGTCCGGTGCAGGGGAACCCGTACGTCTCTCCGGCTTTGCCGTCACCGCCGGATACTTTCACGTCTTGGGCCTGAAGCCCGCCATGGGCCGCGAATTCAATCAGGGCGATGAACTGCCGGGCCGTGGCAACGTGGTGGTGATCAGCGATCGAACGTGGCGAAACACGATGGATGGCGCGCCGGATGTATTGGGCAAAACCATCCGGCTGGACCGCACGCCTTACACGATTGTCGGGCGTGATGCCGCCCGGGGTGCAGCATCCCGGCAATGCCTATCATGCGGTTCTTTACGGCGATACGGTAGACGTCTGGATTCCCTTCACCTTCAACTCGCCCAAAGATCGCGGTTCCCATTATCTTGACGCCATCGCCCGGCTTCGTCCGGGTGTAACACTGGGGCAGGCGCAAGGCGAGTTTCTTGCGACTATGCAGCAGATCGCGCGCGAGCAGTTTGGCAACAGCGACGGCGTCGCGACCCTGCTCAGTCCGCTCGAAACCGAAATTGTCGGCCAGACGAGGCCGCTATTGTTCGCCCTGCTCGGCGCGGTGGCGCTGGTTCTGATTCTGGCGTGCGTGAATGCCGCCAATTTACTGCTCGCGCAGGCTACCGCACGTCAGCGCGAAATGGCTGTGAGGGCGGCAGTCGGCGCGGGGCGGGCCCGACTGATTCGCCAGATGCTGACTGAGAGCCTCGTACTGGCACTTGCGGGCGGAGTTCTGGGCGGCGCTATTGCGATACCCGGCACGAAGCTGCTGGTGAGTTTGCTGCCGGCCGACTTTCCACGAACGTCCGATATCCGCGTGGATGCGCCGGTATTCCTGTTCACCTTCGCAGCGGCTGCGTTCACCGGCTTGCTCTTCGGCCTGGCCCCCGCGCTCCACGCATCCTGGGCCGATCTCCGCGGGTCGCTGCACGAAAGTGGACGCGGCACAACCAACAGCCGGACGACGCTCCGATTGCGCAACGCGCTGGTCATCAGCGAAATTACGCTGGCCTGCGCCTTATTGATCGGTGCGGGTCTGATGCTGCGCAGCTTCCTCAACCTATTGCGAACCGATCCGGGATTCCGCCCCGACAAAGTGCTGAGCGCCACCATTTCGCTGCCTCAAGCGGCTTACAAGGATACGGCTGCGATTACGCAATTTTCCAACAGTCTACTGGCTAAACTTCGAAGCCTGCCCGGCGTCAGGCAGGCAGGAATCGGTTCTGACCTGCCCTGGACCGGATGGGATGACAACGCCGGCGGGTTTGGCATTCGCGGCGAAACCCCGCCGCCTCACGATTCTTTCCAGGCCCGTTATCACATGGCGAGCAGCGGCTATTTCACCTCGCTCGGCATCCCCGTGACGCGCGGCCGCGAGTTTGATGAACGCGATACCGCTGCTGCTCCGAAGGTGCTGATCATCAATCAGGCAATGGCCCGATTTTGGCAGAATCAGGACGCGCTTGGAGGACAGGTCAGCTTCAACGATCACCCCAAAGAGAGTGACTGGATGACCGTGGTTGGTATTGTCCGGGACATAAAAGATACGCCATCGAGCAGCTCAGCTCGACCGGCCTTCTGGTGGCCGCAGCCGCAGCAGCCGTTTCCCTTCAGGGATCTTTCCATTACCATTCGCTCCGACCGCGATAGCGCGTTGCTCGCGGATGGTCTACGCCGCGCCGTACGCGAACTCGATAGCAGCCTGCCGGTGGCGGAGATGCGCAGCATGGAGCGGATCGCAGATCGATCGTATGCGACCTCTCGTTTCACGCTGGTTCTGATTGGCCTCTTCGCGGCACTCGCATTGCTTCTGTCGGCGATGGGTGTTTATGGAGTCATCGCGTACTCGGTGGGACAGCGCAGGCTTGAATTCGGGATCCGAATGGCCCTCGGGGCCAAACCGCAGGACGTGGTGAGGGGTATTGTGCGCAGTGGCATGAAACTCGCTTTTTGGGGGACCGTCTCCGGGCTAGTGCTGGGTTTTGCATTCTCGCGCTTTCTGGGGAGCCTGCTGTATCAGGTTAGCGCCGCCGATCCGCTGACGTTCTGCCTGGCATCGCTGGTGGGAATCGCCGCCGCGGCTGCGGCCTGTATTCTGCCCGCATTGCGAGCGACGCGCGTCAGCCCTATGACCGCGCTGCGGGCAGGTTAGCCAACTTGCTACCAGCGCGGAGAGCGGCAACGCTCGGGGACATCAAGGGTGGCGGCGCGGCAGTTACGAGTGGCGCTCGTATTCGGCGTTGAATTCGCAGCCGATCAGGGCGATCACTGCCATCACATACATCCACACCAGTAGGGCGAGGGCCGCGCCTACCGAACCGTAGAGCACGTTGTAGTGGGCGATGTGGGTGACGTACCAGCCGAAGCCCGACGTGGCCAGCAACCAGAGAATGGTGGCCAGCACGGCTCCGGGCCACACAAAATGCCAGCGCTGCCGGCGATACGGTCCGAAGTAATAGAGCAGCGAGGTCACCATTACCGTGGTCGCGAAGCTGAGCACGATAGCGCGCGATGCGGCTGACTAACTGCCAAACCCACGCAAATGGAGTGAAGATAGGATCTACCTTCATGATATTCAGTACCACGTGTTCGATCTGCCCGCCGAACAGGATGAGGACAGAGGCGAAGACCAGGGGCACGGTAGCGAGCAGCACCAGGGCAATGGCCACTCCGCTGCCATGCAGAAAGCTGCGATCGCGCGGGACCTTGTAGGCCGCCTGGAAGCCCTCAATGAGGCTCTTGATGACGCTGGATGCGGCCCAAAGGGAGATCAGGCCGGCGAGGATGAGCAGGTAGAGAGGCCGCGCGCCGGTGACGCGGAACTGGTGCATGACGAGATCTTCGGTGCCGGGGGGAACAATCTGCGAGAGGGCATCTTCCAGGGTGTTGGAGACGAACTCGGCGCGGGTCTGCACCAGAATGGTGGCGGCGGAGGTGAGCACGGGAAAGAACGAGAGCAGCGCGGAGTAGGCGGCGCCCTTGGCGATGGAGAAGCAGTTGTCATCGGCGGCCGCAAGTACGCAACGGCGGAGCAGCCAACCGAGGGTGCGGGGATTCCTGAGTAGCGAACGGCCCGTCGAAGTGGCCACAGGCTCAGTATAGCGGGCTGGAAAGCAGCCCTTCCGCGCGGACGTTCCAGGCCTGGGGGAAGGCGGAATGGTGAGCCATGTGGGCGACGGCCAGCAGCAGGCCGCCGTTGCCGGGCAGATAGAGCGGCAGGTTGGCGCGCTGCCAGTTGTGACCGTTGGGCAGCCAGGTATTTTTAGGTGTATTCATCATAAGCGCGTCGATGGCGAGAGAGCGTTCGCCGAGACTGGCGGCGGTCATGGCGACCATGGGGAAGTCCCAGCCCCAGGTGTCCGGCCACTTCCATTCGGCGAAGACTTTCTTGAGCGTGCGGCGCATGGTTTCGCGATCGACCCTGGTGCCGGGGAGCACGCCCAGCGCCCCGAGCATGGAGGGGTGATCGCGATTGCGTTCGGTGAAAGTCTGCGGGCAGTTTTCGTGAGCCAGGTAGACGCCGTCTTTCACCGGGAGCGCGGCGAGCCTGGTGCGCACTTTGTCCCACGCGGCATGGCGGGGCATGCCGAGGCGCGCGCGCCAGCGTTGGGCCACTTCCAGGGCATCGGCCCAGTATTCGAGCTCGAAGGTGGGGTTCCAGGTTTCGCGCGGCGGATGGTTTTCCTGCGCGGGGATCACCGGCGGGCCCAGAACGTAGCGGTTAGTTGCGGAATCGTAGTGCGCGAACGAGGCCATGAAATCTGCAGAGGCGAAGACGATATCGCGGTAACGGGCCAGGGTTTGCGGCGACGGGCGGGCGCGATAGCACCACTCGGCCATATGGATGGGATGGGGCTGCTGCCAGATGAGCAACGGGCCGATGGGCGAGGGGCTGTCGCGGCCATCGGGCGCGGTCATCTTGGGCCAGCGCGCGCCGGCGTAGCCCTGCTGTTTGGCCCAGGCCTGGGCGGCGGGGAGAATTCTGGCATACCAGCCGAGACTGCGCTCCAGGAGCGGCGCGCGGCCCCAGGCAGCGAAGTGGGCGGCATGCCAGTAGTGCATTTCCAGGTGGAACTTGCCGTACCAACTGTTGCAGGTGAGGCCGGTTTCCTGGGGCGGCAGCGACCCGGCGCACTGGATGCGGGTCTGGTATTGCGAAAGCACGACGCGGCGTTCGAGTTCGGGGGACGCCGCCAGATCGATGGCGCCGCCGCTGTTCCAGAATTCGGGCCAATAGGACCGGCTGGCGGCGAATGCTTCGGAGGCGTCCACCGGCGCGCCTTGAAAGCCGCAAACGAATGCCAGTCTTTCGCCGGTGGGACGCAGCACAAAACGGTGCGGGCCTTCACGTTTGATTACGGCGGGCGTCTGCCAGGCAATAGCGACGGAATAGCGGTCGCGATCCAGTTCGCGGGAGAGATCGATGCGCTGCGGCGCGGGGGCGGTCTCGGTGGTCTGGTGACGCTCCGGGTGCGTCCAATCGGCGGCGTTCATGTTGCCGGAGCCATAAGGAAACTCGAACGCGACAGCGAGGGGGGCGTTCACGGTGACGGCCAGCAGGTCGCGCGTGGGATGACAGCAGGTCTCGACCACGACTTCACGGCCCTGATAGCGGAACTGGCTGCGCAGGATGCCGGTCCAGAGGTCGAGTGTCTGCCTGATGTTGCCGATCGATGCGGGGTCGTCGATCAGGAAGCCGATTTTTCCCAGGTGGAGGCGGTGGGGATTTTCGCGGAGCCAGTCGTACAACTGCTTCTGGCCGGTGGAACTGGTGGGATAGCCCACCTGGCGGCCGAAGGTGTCGAACTCAGTCAGGTGGAAATCGGCAAATGTCTGGCCGGAGGGATTGGGAATGGTATGCCAGCCCCATTGCGACATGGTGCAGAGGGGCATGCGATTGTCGTAGAGCTGGGGGAAGGTCTGGAGGCCGGTGACGTCGGCGGTGAATGCGAATTCGCCGTTGCCGACCGAGAGCGGGGAACGCGGATCGATGGCGGTGAGGGTGGGGTTGTGGCGGGAGACGACCGCGCGCCGGTCGATACGCGGCGCGGATTGTGCCGCCAGAGCGACGGGCGCGGCGGCTAGAAAATGACGCCGGGACAGAGTCATGGTTACTTGAGGACGACTTTGGCGGTGCCGGTGTTGTTGGCGCTATCGGCCACTCGAATCACTACCAGGTGCTCGCCGGGGGGAAGGGCGGTCAGGTCCAGGGCAAACTTTTCATGGAGCGAATCGATGACGCCGTCGGCCGCTTCCACGGGGACCCAGGCCTGCGGCATCCAGCGAGTATTCGCAGTGGCGCAACGGCGAGGCGGCGTCGGAGGCTTGCCATTCGATGTGGGCCGCGCCGGCGGAGTAGCGCGCGGCGCCGAGTGCGATGGTGGGAGGGGTGTTATCGATCATCACCGGCGCACTGACCAGTTGCGCGTCGCGCGCGGAAGAAGGCGGATTGGACTCGCGGTCGGAAGCGGTCACGCGGAAATAGTATTTGCCATCGGCCAGCACGTCGGCATCGAAGGTAAGGGTGTTGTCGTGGGAGGCGGATTTGAGCAGCTTCCACTGGGTTTCGTCTTCGCCCCGGAAGTATACGGCGTAGACCAGGCGATCGCCATCGGGATCTTCGGCCTGCCAGGTCACGGTGATCTGCTGGGTGGAGGCGCGCGGCAAGGGTCTGCGTGGGGGTGCCGGCGGAGGTAGACGGGCCGGCGTCTCCGGAATCGCGTGACGGTCACGCTGTAAGCGGCGGATGGAGGCCGCGGTGGCGGTGCGGGCCGCCTGCGAACTGGGCACGGCCTGGGTAATCACGTTGATGCTCTGGATCACCGGCGGTGAGTTCTGCGGCAGGTAGGCCAGAGTCACACTGTTCAGGAGCGGCGTGGCGCCGTTGGTGCCGGTCATCTCGGCCTTCCATTCGATGAAGCGGGCGTTGGGGCTGGAGATGCGCGAGCCGGTGGGGTCCGTGAGCGGCTCGGACCATTCGCTCCAGGTGCGGTCCGGCTTGGCGGAGTTGCCGGAGCGCGTGCGGAAGGCCAGTGTGCAGCCGGCGGGCAGATCGACGCGCCAACTGATGCTGCCCCATCGCGAGGCGGTGCCGGAATCGTGCACCGGCGCTTCGTAGGAGCCGCTCGGTCCCGGCGCCTTCGCCCAGGCGGAAAATGCGGCCCATGTTGCCGGTGGCGGCGAGTATGGAATGATCGGCAGGCAGCAGGCGCGTGGTTTCGCCTTCGTTGGTCTGCGTCACCAGGGTGACGCGGCGATCGGGCGCCAGGCCGTAGATGCGCCCGTTCTGGTCGGTGGAGAAGAGGATCTGCTTTTCCAGCGCCAGCACGTCGTACACGTTTTCTTCTTTGGAACTCCACAGCGTCTCGACGGTGTTATCGGGATTGATGCGGTAGACCGCGGATTTTTCGACGCCGCTCACGTCCACGGCCGGGCTGGATTGGCCGGTGGTCTGGGCGGCGGCCGCGGCGATGGCTGTGCGGGAGTCGGCAGTCGGGCGGCTTGATCTCACCGCCGGGGCGTGTTGCTCTGCGCTTCCACCGTAATGGTGGTGGTGGCGGCGGCGGCGGTTGCGACGTAACGTTCTGCGAGGCCTGCGCGGCGGCTCTGGGCCTGTTTGGCGACGGAGCCTCCGAGGGCGGCCGCGTAGACCGTGCCATCGGGCATGGGAACGATGGCACGGATTTCCGGCAGGTTGGCGTCGTACAGCACGAAAGCCTTGTCTTTGGCGGTGATGCGGTAGAGGATGCCGTTGGGTTCGGTGCCGGCCAGCAGGCGGCCCTGCGAATCCACGGCCAGGCCGGTGATGTGCGACTGGCCGGTCTCGTAGTAGAGCTCGCCCTTGCCCGGGCCTTCGACGCGGAAAACCTTGCCCTGGTCGCCGGTGCCGACATAGAGGACGCCATCGGGACCGACGGCGAGCGACCAGATGTAGCGCGCTTGCGGCGCGAAGTATTCCGTGGCCGTGCCGTTTTCGATGCGGTAGACCTTGCCATCGGGCGAGGTGCCGGCGTAGACGACGCCCGGCCTGGTCCACGGCGATGGCGAAGACTTCCGGCTGCTCGGCGGTCCACAGGAGCGAGGACTTGCCGGCCGGATCGATGCGATAGACGCGGCCGCGGTTGCCGGTGGCGGCGTAGAGCGTGCCATCCGGCGCTTCGGCCACGCTCCAGATGACCGGCTGATCGGAGGAGAAGACGGTGTCGAGTTTGGGCGCGAGCGAGAGGCGGCCTTCGCGGCTGAGCGAGATGCCGTGCGAAGCGGCCGCGGATGAAATCGGTGTAGGAGTTCATCTCCCAGGCGGTGGTGCCGCTGGCGAAGGCTCCGGGCGACGTAACAGTGAGCATTGCCGCGAGACAGCGGCGCGGCCACGAGTCGAGCGCATGAGGGCAATCATTCCTTTACTTCCACCTGAATGGTTTTGACGCCGGAGATCGACCATGTCGCCCGCATCGATTTCCATTTCCGCGATCTTGGAGTTGCGCAACTGGGTGATGCCCGCCTGACTGGTTTGCGAGCCTTCCAGGATCAGCGGCGACGGAGGCGGGCGGGGCGGGCAGGTCGGCGCCTTCCAGTTGGAAAGCCGGATCGGCGCGCCAGACGCGGACGTAGGCCTTGGTATTGGGATGCAGATCGTTGACGGTGGTGATCAACTGGCCGGGGCTGCGCGGGCTGGCGGTGAGGATCTGGCGGAAGTCGGCTGAGGTTGGCGGTGGTGGCGTCGGAGACGGTGAAATACAGCGGGCCGGGTTCGGCGCCGATGGGCACCTGGTATTCCAGCGTGCGCGTACGGTTTCGGCGCCGTTATCGCCGGTCAGCAGAACGCTTGAGCTGCACCTTTTCGCCGGGGCGCACCTCGCGGCGGGAAGCCGATCACCGAATCGATGGTGAGCTGCTTCTTCTGATCGAAGGCTTCGATCTCGAGCGCCACCTTCTTCAGTTTGAGCGACGCAAAGCCGCTCTGCATCACGTAGGCGACGGGGATGGCGGTGGTGAGCGAGACCTGCATGGCGGCGCCGTTATCGGCGGCGAACAAATTGTTGAGCCGGACCGGCGCGGGCGCGTTCTGAAATTCGATCTCGCCGCTGACGCGGAGGGTGGCGGCGCCCACGGTGCGCTCGGTGGCATCGATGGCGGAGAAGACGGCCATCTGCAGCAGCAGCGGCGAGAGCAGCGGATCGTTGACCATCTGCATGCTGGTAAGATTCGATCCGGCGTGTCGCCGCGCGAGATGCTGACGGAGACGGGCACCATGGCGGGCGCGCTTGCCGAGTTCGCCGGCGATGGCGGTGTCGCGGTCCTGGTAAATGGTGCCCATCCATTCTTTGGCGGTGGAGAGCTTGAAGGAAGTGTTGACGTTGGGCAGCAGGGTGATCACTTCGGCGCGCGCGAAGGGCAGGGCCGTGGCGCCGACATCCAGGAAGCGATGGCCGAAGGCGTAGATGCGGGCGCCGTCGATATAGGTGACGGTGCCGTCGGCGCCGACGCTGAGATCGCCGGCCATGAGTTGGACGCTGATCATGGAGCCGGGCTTGAGGTCGGCGGGGTTGCCCATGCGAGGCTGCGATGTCGGAACCCGGCGGTGATGCCCTGCCGCGGTTCGAGGCCGAGGGCGCGCAGCTGGGGCGCGAAGGCGTCGAGCGTGGCGCGGGTGAATCCGCCGAAGGAGAGCGGGGTGGCGATATCGATCATGCGGTCGACTCGCCGGAGCATGGCGGGCTGCGGCGGCGGCGAGAGCGCGGGTGAGATCGCGCGTCGGCGAGGGCGAGGGCCAGGCGCGGTTGCGGACGGGGGCGGCGTGGCGGCGGCAGTGGCGGAGCGACGGACCATATCCTCGATGGGACGGATGCCGGCGATGGGGTCTTTGGCGAAGGGGAACGCCATGGCGACCGCGCCGACGAGTTTGCCGTCGATGTAGACCGGGCTGCCGCTCATGCCCTGCATGACGCCGGTATGTTCCAGGGGGCCGCCGGAGAGGCGCGCCAGGATGAGGGATTCCTTGGGGCCGATATTATCGAGGATGCCGAGGATTTCGACCTGAAATTCTTCAACGCTGTTACCGGAGAAGACGGTGCTGCCGATGCCGCGCATGCCGGGACGGATGTCCTTGAGGTGGAAGAAGGGGGCGGGTGTTTGGGCGAGGAGGGGGATAGCGAGCGCGAGGAGGGCAGGCAGGGAAAGGCGAGGCACATCCTTCATTGTAATCGCGGGGGAGGGAGCATGCAGAAATTCGGACAATGGATTGACCAGGAGTGAGGGGTGGGTTAGGATAGAGATGCGGGGTGGAGCAGTCTGGTAGCTCGTTGGGCTCATAACCCAAAGGTCGAAGGTTCAAATCCTTCCCCCGCAACCAATCCTTTCAATCGGTTGCGCGGATTCAGAGCGCGCCAAAAAACTCCCATTAACTCCCAATAGCCGTCACCGGCTTCTTCTGGCCGGTGGTTTCCTCTGTTTTGCTGGGCTTCAAGACCATTTCTACAACCTTGCTGTGGGCCTGACGCTTGCTGTCTGTCATGGCCTTCCCGTAGATGTTCATCGTGGTCTGGATGCTGGCGTGACGCATCAACTCCTTTTGGACGGTGAGAGGCGCTCCGGTTTCATCCAGCCACGAACGATAGCTGTGCCGGAACGTGTGCCATCCGATATCGCCGCCGATCTCCGGTTGCGATTCCAGCTTTGCGGATGTGCGTCTTCTGGATCTCCTCCTGGTGGTATGGTTTGCCCGTTACCGGATTGGCGAACAGCCAACCTTCCGGCGTTGAGAACGATCGTTCCTTGTGCAGCATCAGGGCTTCGACGACCGCCGGGTCGAGCGGAACGCTATCCCGCGAATACTCGGTCTTCACGTCCCCTACCCTGCCGTGAACCATGCTCCGTTTGGATCAGCAGCGTAAGTCCAGGGAAATCGAAATCCGCCCACTGAAGTGCAACGATCTCGCTGACCCGCAGGCCAAGGCACCCAGCGATCAGCACCATCGTCCGGTACGGTTCCCGGATCAGCGGCAGCAACGAATGGAACTGCTCAGGAGTCAGGACCCGAGGCGTTTTGAGACGCTTGGTCCCACCCTTAACCCGAACCAGCTTGATCGGATTTTTGTCGATCAGCTCCCACCGCTCCGCACACTGAAAAATCGTGTGCATCAGACTTCGGACATGGCTCTTGGTCTTCGGGGCCAGATAAGGAACTGTAAATAAATAACCATAGCATTTTTAATGGGGCAAGATCGTATAGTTCCATTCGCCGTCACTGCTGTCCAAGACAGACAGAAATCTAGCGACCCGTGTTGCAAACGGGCGCTTTGCGTGCCCGGAACTGGAATTCTGAGATCGAGGTCTGCCGCTTCGAGTTATCAGCCTCCTGTCCAAGAGCGCTACGGTCCGAGTAAGGACTGAGTTGATTCTGGTGTCATTGTGTTGCGGGCCGGCGGCAATTCAAGCGCGCGAACTTGTTCTCAACAAGCCTTGAACCGCCTGTCCCAATCAACTCAGCTCCAGGCTAAGCTGTTCTGTCAGTGGGACAAGCGGGGGCGTGCCGAAGGGATTCTCCAGCCAGCGGCGGAGATCCCGGTAGGTGAACAGATTCAAACGCAGCATGGAAGCTAGGTTGGAGAACGACCACTTCGCCTTGGAGAGATGGTGCATCCATTTCAACAACAGCATGGCGATCAGCGCCGTCCAAATCTGAATCAGCAGTGCATTCCGGCTGGTACCCACAAAACTCTTCACCTTCAAATTCTGTTTGAGCGCCTTGAAAAACAGCTCAATCTCCCAGCGGTCCTTGTAGATGGCGGCGATAGTGGTGGGCCCGAATTGCAGGAGATTGGTCAACAGGACGATCTCCCGCTCGTTGATGGGATCCCAAACCACCACGCGCCGTACGGGATGGGGATAGTTCTTGACGGCTTTGGCGCCGGTAAAGCGGATCAGTTCATCGGCCAAGATGTTGCGCGGCAACGGTCCGATGGCGGAGTCCACCACCTCATAGGCGGCATTGTCCTTCAGGCGGGTCACGAAGAACACCCCGCGACCGTCCCACTTGCCGAATAGCGCGTAGTCGCAATAGCCCCTATCGATGGCCACGATGGAACCAGCGTTGAGTTCTAGGGACTGCGCGATGCGGACATCGCTCTTCTTGGCTTCGGTGATCAGCACGTAGGAAGGAAGGTAGTCGTCGTGGTCCAAAAGCACATGCGCCTTCACACCACCTTTGGCCCGGCGGAACTTGGCCCAGGGGAACAGGTCCAGGCACAGCGAGATTGTGGTGGAGTCCATCGACATGAGTTTATTTTTGAAACGGAACTTGGCCTTGCGGGCTCCCATGCCCTCTTGGCTTCGGAAGCGGTTCAGTGCGGTGTAGAACAGGTCTTCGAAGAGCGCCGCCGGGCGGTGTTCGTTGGCGTAGGACAAGGTGGATTTGTTGGGTGCGTTGGCAATGCCGAGATGCACGAGTTTACCTTCACTGCAAGCCAACCCGTTGCAGATCTCGCGCAGCGAATCGGCGTGCGCCAACTGGCAGAATGTCATGGACACGAACTGAGTCCAGCAGGTGAAGCCCTTGGCGGCGCGTTCGGCCTGGTGCTTCTTGACCAGGGAGCCAAACTCCGTTCGGGGGAAATGTTGCAGAAGTTGATTGAATAGACTGGCAGCCTGTAGCATGATAGTGCCCTCCTTGAGGCGAGTGATGGAACCGACATAGTGTGGCGATTCACTCACTACGTTGACAGGAGGGCATACCCAACCGCAATGCGGCAAAAGAGGCATGGCACCGTGCACGACACGGCTGCCTATCGCGGCAACCTAACTCAGGACTAACGGGTACGGCCGCTCACAGCAAAGCTGTTTTGGACACGAGTGTTCGAGGATAGGGGCTGGACAAACTCGTCAAGCCGTGGCATTCTAAGGAACTGTAAATAAATAACCATAGCATTTTTAATGGGGCAAGATCGTATAGTTCCATTCGCCGTGGAAAGTGTCGGTGCGGAGTTGGATGGCGGCAAACTCCGACTTACCCACCTTGATCCCTTTCGGGTACTTGCCTGTATCCAACTGGCTTTGAACGCGAAGGCCGGTTCTTGTGGTGGTGGCTGCAATCAGGTTGACGATGACTTCATGGCTGACCAGCGGTTTGCCGCGCCAGTTCTTCGTAATGTAGGAGAAGAGGCGGTGCTCAATTTTGTTCCACTTGCTGGTGCCCGGCGGGAAGTGGCAGACCGAGATTTGCAGCCCGGTTTCATCGGCCAGTTTCTGCAACTCCAACTTCCACAGCCGCACGCGCGATCCGTTGCTGCCTCCACTGTCCGCCGTTATCAATAGCTGACTGGCGCCGGGGTAAGTCTCTCGACCCATCATGTTCCACCAACGCCGGATACTCTCCACGGCGAACGCGGACGTGTCATGATCGGTACCGACACTGACCCAACCAGCATTCTGCCCCAGATCGTAAACTCCGTAGGGAGCATCCTTCTGCTTGGCGAAATCATGCACCTGCACCGGTTCGGGCTGACCCTTCGGCCGCCACTCGCGGCCTCCATTCTTGTAGTCCCCTACCTGTTCCTTCTTCTTCGTGTCTACTGAAATGGCTGGCTGGCCACTGTTCAGGAATTCCGTCGCCTTGGCACTGATGTATTCAAACTGCGCATTCCGGTCCGGGTGCGAGGAGCCCTCCTTCGTCTTGCGGTTCGCCTGCAAACTGTACTTCTGTTCGTGCAACAGTTCGGCAACCAGCACGTGGCTTACCTTGTGTCCTTGGGCTCGCAACTCGTCGGCGAGATTCCGCACGCTTTTGCATGTCCACCGTAGTGGGGACTGCGGATCTCCACGGGTTACCGGTTCCAGCAGTTTCTCTAGGTCGAGCAGCAGGTCTGGATCCTTGAACGATGCCTTCTTCCGACCGCCGCCCTTTTGTCGAATCGGCAGATGCTTTCGCTGTGAGCGGTCCGGCTTTTTCCGCAATTCCGCCAATCCCACTGCGATGGCGCGCCTGGAAACACCGCTGGCGCGGGACACAAGCGAGATGCCACCCCGCCCGTGGGCCGCGCTTTCCGCTGCCGCCCACAAACGTCGCGCGTGTTCATCCAGCCACGCCTCTAACTGGGAGAAACGCTTCTTGATCTCAGCCTCGCTGGCCACAAAAACATTCTAGGCCGAAAATGATTTCATTGCTACACTTATTTTCTTACAGACGCTAAGCCTTGGCCGGCAGGTGACGGCTGATGGATCGGCCGGCATACTCGCTATCTCCGAGGACGCGCAACAAGCGATCGGGAATCCAACTGGCCACGATCCGATCGTTTCCAAGGCCAGTTCGGGACGGGTGCGATATTGCTTGGCGGTGGCCTGGCCGGTTTGCTTGCGCGCTCCAGTTTTCCGCCTTTGCCGGGCGCTGCGCTGATTGGTCTGCGTTTCCGGTACATGCGGACCAGGATGGGGCAGGCCCAGAATTTGTTGGGAGCGAAGGG
>CAWKYG010000038.1:0-197930 GCA_963853855.1 uncultured Solibacteraceae bacterium
ACTCGAAACCATGCAAGGGATATTCTGCCGATATGCGCGTCAAAGTCGGAGATGACCTTGTACGCTTATCCGGATATTGTCGTGGTCTGCGGCGAAGCGCAGTTCCTTGGAGGGCCGTCGCGACACTTTGTTGAATCCCACTCTCATTATTGAGGTCTTGTCACCTTCAACGGAAGCATATGATCGCGGCCTCAAATTCGAATTGTACTCGCTCGGTGGAATCAATCCGCGAATATGTACTGGTCTCGTCGGAACATGCGCGGGTAGAGAAGTATCACGCGTCAGCCCACCGGACCAGTGGCTCCTCACCTCAGCCAATAAACTGGAGGATACTATCCATCTCGAGTCGATCGACTTCGATTTGCGGTTGGCGGACCTGTATGAAAAGGTCGAACTCGCCGAAGCTCCAGTGATCCCAGCAGGCTACACTCCTAAGGGCTGACCGTTGCGGGTGCGGCCGGCCGACCTCAACCTTAGGACGCGCTCGCGCGCCTTCGCGCTTTTACCAGGTCCAGCACGATGGAGTAGCGATCGCCGCGTACAATCGACTGCACATACTCGAAGGGCTTCTCGTTGGGCAGCATGGTGACGCGTTCCACGGTAAACACCGGCGCACCCACGGGAATGGCCAGCAATTCGGCCGAGGCGGCATCGGCCAGGGCCGCAAAGTAAGTTTCGCGCGCCCGCGCGGCATAGAGGTGATACCGGCTTTGCAGCACCTCGTAGAGCGATACGCCTTCGGTAACGTGCAGGCCAGGGACCAATGCCGCCGGAATATGCGCGGTCTGGATGCTCATCGGCTCGCGGGATGCCAAGCGCAAACGCTTCAGTTCCAGGATGCTGGTTTTCACGGGCAGGCGGAGGGCGTCGGCGACCTTGGCATCCGCTTCCACCCGCCGCTGCGAGAGCAGGCGCGAGGTGGCTTCCAGGTCGTGCCGGCGCATTTCTTCGGTGAAACTGGTCAATTCCCGCGGGCCTTCGCCGAACTTGCGGCGTTCCACAAAAGTGCCGCGTCCGTGCTCGCGGCGGATGTAGCCGAGTTCGGCCAGTTCGTGGAGCGCCTGGCGCACGGTGATTTTGCTGACCTGATACAATTCGGTCAATTTGGTTTCGTTGGGGAGTTGTTCGCCCGGCCGCCATTTGCCGGATTCAATCTCGGCTTTCAGGACGCCCTGGAGCTGGTGGTACAGCGGCACCGGGGAGTTCTTATCGAGCGCGCCTGCGACTGACATCCTATGATCAGAATGACATACTCTTGTAGAATTGCAAACGGGCCTGTTGTGCGATATTGGGTGGTGGAAGCATGTCGACGCTGCCAAAGACGTTCGTGACGCCGGAAGAGTACCTGGAACTCGAGCGCAAGGCCGAGTACAAGAGCGAATATTACAACGGCGAGATTTTCGCCATGTCGGGTGCGAGCCGGAGGCACAACGCCATTGCCATGCATCTGTACGGCATCATGGACCGGCACCTCCGCGCCCGGAAATGTCACGGGTATCCGTCGGATATGCGGGTTCTGGCGCCCGGTGGCCTGTACACCTATCCCGACCTTTCGGCGACTTGCGAGGAACCGCGGTACACGGATACCAAACTGGATACGTTGGTCAACCCGGCCCTGATCGTGGAGATTCTCTCGCCCAGCACCGAAGCGTACGATCGCGGCAGGAAGGCGCGGCTGTACCGGTCGATGCCGTCGCTCAAGGAACTGCTGCTGATCGCGCAGGATCAGTATGAAGTGGAATTGCACCGGCGCCGGGAGGATGGCACCTGGATGTTGCTCAATGCCGTGGGGCTGGAAGCCTCCATCGAGCTGTTGTCGATCGGTTGCACTCTCCAGCTTGGCGAGTTGTACGAGAACGTCTCCGAGGAGTGATGGCATATGTCGACACAGCCTAAGCATTTCGTCACCCCGGAAGAGTATCTCGAACTCGAGCGCAAGGCCGAGTACAAAAGCGAGTACTACAATGGCGAGATGTTCGCCATGTCCGGCGCGAGCATCAACCATAACGCAATTGCCGGACAATTGTATTTCCTGATCGCCCGGCACCTGCAGAGTAGGAAGTGCCGCTGGTTTCCGTCCGACATGCGCCTGCTCGTACCAAACGGCTTATACACGTACCCGGATCTGTCCGTCGTATGTGGAGATCCGCACCTAGCCGACACCCACCTCGACACGCTCACTAACCCAACCCTGGTTGCCGAAATCCTCTCGCCTTCTACGGAGAACTACGACCGAGGTAACAAAGCCAAGCTCGATCGGGAAATCTCTTCGCTTCAGGAACTGCTCCTGATCTCTCAGGACCGCTGCGACGTCGATTTGTACCGGCGTAAGGAGGATGGAACCTGGAATTTACTTAACGCCTCGGGCATCGACGCCTCCATCGAACTTGCGTCGATTGGCTGCACGCTCCAGCTCCGCGAGTTGTACGACACGGTCACCCGATAATTCCCAGCTTCTTGCCCACCTTCTGAAAGACCTCCAGCGCGCGGTCCAACTCCGCTTGGTGTGCGTGGCGGTGACGATGGTGCGCACGCGCGCCTTGCCTTTCGGCACCGTGGGGAAGCCGATGCCGGTCGCCAGCACGCCTTCCGCGAACAGCTCGCGCGAAAGCTGGTGCGCCAGCGCCGCTTCGCCCACAATCACCGGCGTGATGGGCGTTTCGCTGATGCCGGTGTTGAATCCCGCGGCCTGGAGTCCCGCCTTGAAGTAGCGCGTGTTGTCCCAGAGGCTGGCGATGCGCTCGGGCTCCTGCTCGAGCACGTCGAACGCGGCCAGGCAGGCGGCGGCCACGGCCGGGCGGATGCGAGGTCGAAAACAGAAACGGCCGCGCCCGATGGTACAGAAACTCGATCAGGTCGCGGCTGCCGCAGACATATCCGCCCAGCACGCCGATGGCTTTCGACAGCGTTCCCACCTGCACGTGCACGCGGCCGTGCAGATCGAAATGATCGATGGTGCCGCGCCCGTTGCGGCCCAGCACGCCGGAAGAATGCGCGTCGTCCACCATCATGATGGCGCCGTGCTTTTCGGCCGCTTCCACCAGGCCGGGCAGCGGGCCGATATCGCCATCCATGGAGAACACGCCGTCGGAGATCAGCAGCTTGCGGCCGGGCTGGCCGTCCAGGTCGGCCAGGATCTTTTCCGCGGCGGCCACGTCCTTGTGCGGGAACACGTGGATTTTGGCCCGCGACAGCCGGCAGCCGTCGATGATGCTGGCGTGGTTCAACTCGTCGGAGACGATGTGGTCTTCCGGGCGTCAGAATCGCCGAGACCGTGCCGGCGTTGGCGGCGAATCCGGATTGGAACACCACGCAGGCTTCCACCTGTTTGAACGCCGCGATGCGCTCTTCGAGCTGCATGTGCAGGCGCATGGTGCCGCGAAATGGTGCGGACCGCGCCCGAGCCGACGCCGTATTTCCGCACGGCTTCGATGGCCGCCTCGCGCAGTTTGGGATGCGTGGTGAGGCCCAGGTAATTGTTGGATGCGAGGTTGATGACTTCTTTGCCGTCGAAGCGCGATTCCGCGGCGCTCTCCGATTCCAGGATGCGCAGGCGCTGGTAAGTGCCTTCGCGGCGCCACTGTTCGAGTTGATCGTGCAGATAGGAGAGAGGATTGCTCATGCAGTTTCAGTCTAGCGCCAGCGCGCCGGTAGCGGCTGGCGAAGTGGAGCAGGGGCTCGCCTTCGGCGACTGCGCGTTGCACCATCTCGCCGACAAAGATATCGTGATCGCCCGCCGGTGAAGCGCTGCTCCACGCGCGCATTCGATGGCCGCCAGAACGCCGGGCAGCAGCGGGACGCCGCTTTCTCCGCGGTACCAATCGAGGCCATCGAAGCGGTCCTCGCCCTTGCGGGCGAAGCGTTCCGAGAGGGCTTCCTGATCTTCCGCTAAGACATTGATTCCGAAATGCTGAGACGCGCGGAAGGCATCGATGATGGTGACCGCGTGGCCAAGGCAGATGAGAATCAGCGGCGGATCGAGCGAGACGCGATGTGAAGGAGCTCACGGTGAGCCCGTGCGGCGCGCCGTTTGCGTCAAGCACGCTGGCAATTGTGACGCCGGTGGCGAAGCGCCCGCAGGCCCGCCGGAATTCCTCGCTCGTCACCGGCGCGTCCGTGACCGGCACTCCCTCGCTTGACATGAGAATAAATTCAATCCTATCATGTGGTTGACTGATGCGGGAACCAAAGCTCGCCCACCGTGCCATGGATCCGAAGGAGGCAGTTTTGATCAAGCTGGACATCATCAACGAAGTTGTGAACCGGACCGGCATCACCAAGACCAAAGCCGAAATGGCGGTCGAGACCGTCTTCGAATCCATGAAGAAAGCCCTCGAACAGGGCGACCGCATCGAGCTGCGCGGATTCGGCGTGTTCAACGTGAAGCCGCGCAAGACCGGCATCGGGCGCAATCCGCGCACCGGCGCGGAGGTTTCCATTCCGCCCGGAAAGGCCGTGCGCTTCAAGCCCGGCAAGGAGTTACAGACGCTGCAGTAGCCCGCGCTGCCGGCAGCGGTTTATTGTGTCACCCCAGGATTTCTCTCCTGCGCCTTACCCTTTCTACGCCGAAAGCGAGCACGGCGGAGATCCCTGCGCTGCCGCAGGCTGCGCACCCGCGAGCGGTATTGGCTGCATATTCTGCTGTTTGTGCTCACGCTGCTGACCACGACCGTGGTGGGCGCGGCCATGCAGATGGATTTCGACCGCAATCTGCCCTTCGATATCGAGCACAGCCTGGATCTCTACGTCGCTGCTGTGGCGCCATCCGCTGCGATCTGCTGCAAGGACTGCCTTTTTCGCTGACGCTGCTGGCCATCCTGATGGCGCACGAGTTCGGCCATTACCTGGCCGCCGTGTACCACCGGGTGGACGCCAGCCTGCCGTATTTCATGCCCTCGCCGTTTCTGGGCACGTTCGGCGCGTTCATCCGGGTGCGCTCGGCCGATCTATTCCAAGCGGGTGCTTTTCGATATCGGCGTGGCGGGACCGCTGGCAGGCTTTGTATTTCTGCTGCCGCGCTTTCGGTGGGCCTGGCGTTTTCCAAGGTGATTCCCGGGATCGTCCATCAGGGCAGCATTCAGTTCGGCGTTCCCGCGCTTGCAGTGGCTGCTGCAAGCCGCCATCTTCCCGGGCACCCCGGCGGCGGATATTTATCTGCACCCGGTGGCGCGCGCGGCGTGGGTCGGCATGTTCGCGACCGCGCTGAACCTGCTGCCCATCGGGCAACTGGATGGCGGCCATATCCTGTACGCGTTCTTTCCCAACTGGCACAAGCGCATCTCGGTGATCATGTGCGGCGCTCTGCTTCCGCTGGGGGTGGCCCTGCTGCTCATGGGTGCGGCGTGGTATGGCTGGATTGTCTGGGCCGTCGATCCTGTTCTTCCTGGGACGCCGGCATCCCATGGTGTACGACACTTCGGAGCTGACGACAGGCCGCAAGAAGCTGGGCTGGATTGCCCTGGCCGTTTTCATCCTTTGCTTCACCTCGCGCCCATCATCGCCGGCGGACTGTAAGCCGGCCATGAAGATCACCGCGACCATCATCACCCTCAACGAGGAGCGCAACATCGCGCGGGCCATCGAGAGCCTGCGCTGCTGCGACGAAATCCTGATTGTGGACAGCGGCTCGGTCGACCGCACCGTGGAACTGGCGGAAAAACTGGGCGTGCGCGTGATCGAAGCCGGCTGGCGCGGGTATGCCGCGCAAAAGAACTGGGCGGCCGAGCAGGCGAGCCACGACTGGATTCTCTCGCTCGATGCCGACGAGGCGCTGAGCGAGGCGCTGGAAGCCGAGATCTGGCATCTCAAAAAAACCGGCCCGCGCTTCGATGCCTACACCATGCCGCGCCTGGCGCGCTATCTGGGCCGCTGGATTCTGCATTCCGGCTGGTATCCCGACCGCAAAGTGCGGCTCTACGACCGCCGGCAAGGCCCGGTGGGTGGGCGATTTCGTGCACGAGAGCGTGCGTGCCGCAGGGCAGACTGGGGCACCTGGAGGGCAACATTCTGCACTTCACCTGCGAATCGCTTTCCGAGCACGTGAAGACCATGGACCGCTACACGACGCTGGCGGCGCAGGAACTGGCGGCGCGTAAACTACCCGTGCCGCTATCGAAAATGATCATTGACCCGGCGTGGACGTTCCTGAAGACTTATTTTATCCAGCGGGGATTCCTGGATGGTGTGGAAGGGCTGATCATCGCCTATATGGCGGCCTACTACACGTTTCTCAAATACTCGAAAGCGAGAATCATGAGCTGATGCGCGTTCTGCACCTGGACGCGGGGAAGGAAATGCGCGGCGGCCAGTGGCAGGTACTGCGTCTGATCGAAGGGCTCGCGGCGGAGGGCGTGGAGAGCACGCTGCTGGCGCGCGCGAATGCGCCTTTGTATCGCGAGGCCAGACGGCTGGGGTGGCGGGTGGAAGCGATCGGACTGACCAGCGCGGTGCGCTTCTCGCGGCAGCACGACCTGATGCATGCGCACGACGCGCACGGCCATACGCTGGGAGCGATTGTGCGCGGAGCGCCGCTGGTGGTGTCGCGGCGGGTGGCATTCGCGGTGGGCTCGCGGTGGAAATATGGCCGCGCGCGCCACTACCTGGCGGTATCGGAGTTCGTGAAGGGAGTGCTGGTGCAGGGCGGCGTGGCGGAGGAGAAAATCAGCGTGGTGTACGACGGCGTGCCGCTGCTGGAAGAAGCGCGCGGCGCGAGCGTGGTCTCTCCAGCGACTGCCGACGCCCTGAAAGGCGCCCCCCTGGCGGTAGAAGCGGCGCGCCTGGCGGGAGTGGAACTGCTGCGCTCCACCGACCTGGAACAGGATCTGCGGCAGGCCGGCATCTTCGTCTACATCACGCACAGCGAAGGGCTGGGGTCGGGCGTGCTGCTGGCCATGTCGGCGGGGGTGCCGGTGATCGCCAGCCGGGTAGGCGGTCTACCGGAAGTGATCCGGCACGGCGAGAATGGATTGCTGGTGGAGAATTCGGCGGAAGCGATTGCCGAGGCCATCGGCGCGTTGACCCGCGACCCGGGGCGGGCACGTCTTTACGGCCACGCGGGGCGTCAAACAGTTATCGAACGCTTCACGGTGGACCGCATGGTTCGCCATACTATGGAAGTGTACCGGCGGGTGATCTCTTGATAGAAGCTATTATCGCCTTTGTATTCGGCCTCCTGATCGGCAGTTTTTTGAACGTCTGTGTGCACCGCTGGCCGCGCGGGCGTAGCGTGGTGCGGCCCCGTTCGCATTGCGTGCGCTGCCGCAAAATGATCGCCTGGTATGACAATATCCCGGTGGTCAGCTACGTGGTGCTGGGCGGCAAGTGCCGGCACTGCGGGCGCCGGATTTCGCTGCGGTATCCGCTGGTGGAACTGATCACCGGCCTGCTGTTCTTCTACTTCGTCCTGTATCTGGGCCTGACGGTGGCGGCACTCAAGATGTGCGTCTTTTCAGCCATGCTGGTGGGACTGCTGTTCAGCGACCTGGAGAAGCGGATTCTGCCCGATGAGTTCACCCTGGGCGGAGTGGTGATCGGCGTCATTTTCTCGGCCTTCGTAATGATTCCGGACCATACCGCGCAGATGCTGCTCTGGCTGTTCGGCTTTACGGTCACAGGCCGGGTGCAGTCGATTGCCGAGTCACTGCTGGGAGCGGCGCTGCCGGCCTTTGTGCTGTGGGGCGGCGGCTGGCTGTACTTCAAAATCCGCCACCGCGAAGGGCTGGGGTTCGGGGACGTCAAACTGGTGGCCATGGCCGGCGCTTTTCTGGGTCTGGAAGGCGCGCTGTTGACGCTGATCCTGGGCTCGATCGCCGGGCTCGATTTTGGGGTACGGCTTTATCAAGCTGGCGGGAAAAGATACCGCCACTTACGAACTTCCGTTCGGCACCTTTCTGGGCGCGGCGGGATTGCTCATCGCCATGGCCGGACACAAAGTCCTGAGTGGCATGTAGCAGTCACTTACTTGTAAGTGGGGCCGCTCCACCCGGCAGCAGTGCAATGAATCAGCGCCACGATGTTGGAACGGACCGCCACGGTGACCGGCGTGGCGCATTTCGGTAACCCCGCGGCCACTACCGTGACCGCATGGCTGCCTGGCGATACGACGAATGTATAGTTCGTGGACTGGTTCATGCGCTGTTTATCGATGGTAATTGCCGCGCCCGGCGGATCGGACGTGACCGAAAGTCTGCCCGGCATTTGAGGCCGCTGCGAAGACAACGGCGGTACGAACATCAGGACGCAGCACAATATCCTCATATCAATCCGTCCGAATCAGATCCCTCCGCACAAAGTCCGCGAAGAAAAACACCCCCAGTAACATGGTGTGAAACTGCAGTTGCCGGGGCACCTGGAACATATCGAATTCCAGCGATCCGATGGAGGTCTCAATGGCCCACTCCACGTTCTGCGACGAGATGTATCCCCAATACAGCGATATGCAGACACAAATGGCGCTGAGGACCGCGAGCCAGATGCGCGGGCCGGTATAACGGCGCTTATCCTCTCTGGTCAGGAACAGTCCCAGCGCCGCCAGCAGACCGGTGCCGAGCGTGGTGAGCAGATTATTCACAGACGCATAGGCGTCCTGCGCCTTGCTCAGCGCCACCGGGTCGCTGGGCGGTGTGATGGCGTACGGCTTGGAATTGATATAGCCGGTGTATTTCCACATGACGGCCGCCAGCAGGATCATGCCTGCATAAAAGACTCCGCTGACGATGGCGGACCGGGCGATGCGGCGTTTGGGCTGGTTCATAGCATCCGGACTTTCCGGGCAGTATACACCTTTTTAGCGGTGCATGTTATCGATGCGGGCGCGAGCCATGTCGCTGTAGAAGGTGTTTTTGTCTCCGGCGGCGGCGATCACTTTCTTCAGCCAGTCGGTGGTGGTCAGCCAGTCGCCGTGGCGCCAGTACACCTGCGAGATCTGGTAGCGGAAGGCCTGCAGGTTCTCGTCTTTCGGAAACGCCTTCTCGTAGTCGTTGAAGGCAGCGAGCAATCCGGCGACGTTTCTGGGGTAATCCACGTCCACCGACGCGAGCCAGAGAAACACCTTGCGCTGCATGGCCACGTCCGCGGCTTCGGTTCCGGGAAACTCCTGAATCACGCGATCGTACCAGGCAAGACCCAGATCGATGTTCGGCAGCAACCGGGTCTCGACGGAGAATTTCCTTTCGCCGCCGACCCAAAAGTCGCCATTTTTGATGTACGAGCGGGCCACGACCGAATCGATGGGCGGGTCGGCGACCTTGCTGTAGACTTCCTGAAGCTGCGTGAACCGGTCTTTCAATTCCGCGGCTCCGGGCGATTGCGGATACTCCGCCACGAGCCTTTGCCAGTCATCCATGGCGGTGGCGAACGAGCCGTCTTCGAACGACATCTGGCCCATGTAGTACAGGGCTTCGGCTTTCTCTTCCGGCGGCGAAGAGGCGGTGTGCAGGATTCCGATGTACACTTCCATGGCACGGCCCTTCAGCCCGTGAACGTATAGATCCCGCGCCCACTCCACATCCTGGGCGTGCAGCGCGGTTGCCAGCATACAGGCAACGGTCAGAGTGAGTATCTTCACGCCCTGATTCTAAGCCCGGACGGGCGTCGCGAAAAATAGCTCTTTGTGGCGATCATGCTACGCTCGTGCACAGCAGGATACTGCATGGTGACCAACACTCCCGCGCGCTGGCGCCTGCTGCTTCGGGCGTTGCGGGCGCGCAATTACCGGCTGTTTTTTGAGGGCCAGACCGTCTCTCTGATCGGCACCTGGATGACTCGCGTGGCCACGAGCTGGCTGGTCACTAACGCATAGGACATGGAGCCAGCAGATATGCGCGCGTATTAAATATTTCAGATCTTATTATATACTTAAGTGAAAGCTAGGTTCTTGTCTAGAACCAGCGCTGGGTGCGTCGGAGCTGTAGAGGAGAACGGAATGAAACAAATAGTGCTGTGCCCTCCTGAGCGTGGGGATCCTGTTGCCCCCAATTGCCAGGTGTCAGATCGGGAATATCGTGGTAACCAATGCCGCCAGCTTTCAGGTAGGCCTGCCCCTCCCTGGATCCATAGCAACGATTTTCTGCACGGGCCTGAACATCCAAGGAACAATGAATGCCCAAGGCTTGCCTCTCCCCTTCAACCTTGCAGACGTGACCGTAACGATGGATGGATTGCCAGCGCCGCTGTTTGCCGTGGCCAACCTCGGCACCTACCAGCAAGTCAATTTTCAGGTACCTTTAATAGGCGGAGGGGGAGGAGACCTAATCGTTGTGAGTCAGAGCGGATTCCAAGGGTCCGTCGTTGTTTATCCTAATCCTGATTTTGGCGGGGATTTCTTCGTACTGCCGGGCACCCAGTTTGGCATCTTTCAACACGCCGCCGATTGGTCTTTGGTCACACCTGACAATCCCGCGACAGCAGGGGAAACGATCATTGCATATGGGACGGGCCTCCCTATTCCTGATCCTCAAGTTCCAACCGGCCAGCCGGCGCCTTCATTACCTCTGTCATATGTGCCGCAAGTAAATTCGGCCCAAAAGATAGACACCATGGCCCTGGTGATCAATGGTCAGAACTCTCAGGCCCCGGTCTACCTGCAAGATGCCGTACCTGGATCGGGAAACACAACGGGTGAATTACCAATTCCTTTTATGGGATTAGCTCCCGGGACGGTTGGACTGTTTCAGATCAACTTCGTATTTCCCGCAGGCGTTCCTTCAGGAAACGCTTCTATTCAGCTAAGAAGGTCGACATGTACCGCACATTTCATCACCACATGTACCGGGGGCGGTACCGATACGGATGTGGCGTTCAGCCAACCCGTCCTTATATCTGTTCACTGAAACATCAGGATGCTGTTCGGTTTATACGACCGCGCGACCACCGAATCGATCAGCGGGCCGGCGACCTTGCCGCTCCGCGCGATTGCGGATACTCCGCCACAAGCCTTTGCCAGTCATCCATGGCGGTGGCGAAGGAGCCGTCTTCGAACGACATCTGGCCCATGTAGTACAGGGCTTCGGCCTTCTCTTCCGGCGGCGAAGACGTGGTGTGCAGGATTCCGATGTACACTTCCATGGCACGGCCCTTCAGCCCGTGAACGTATAGATCCCGCGCCCACTCCACATCCTGGGCGTGCAGCGCGGTTGCCAGCATACAGGCAACGGTCAGAGTGAGTATCTTCACGCCCTGATTCTAAGCCCGGACGGGCGTCGCGAAAAATAGCTCTTTGTGGCGATCATGCTACGCTCGTCGAGAGCGGGATACTGCATGGTGACCAACACTCCCGCGCGCTGGCGCCTGCTGCTTCGGGCGTTGCGGGCGCGCAATTACCGGCTGTTTTTTGAGGGCCAGACCGTCTCCCTGATCGGCACCTGGATGACTCGCGTGGCCACGAGCTGGCTGGTCTACCGGCTGACCAATTCCGCCTTTCTGCTGGGCCTGACCAGTTTCGCAAGCCAGATTCCGATCCTTTTTCTGGCGCCGTTCGCGGGCGTGTGGGTGGACCGCTGGAACCGTCACCGCACCCTGGTGGTCACTCAGATCCTATCGATGCTGCAATCCTTCGCGCTGGCGGCCCTGGCGCTCACGCACACGATCACTGTCTGGGAGATTCTGGCGCTGGTGCTGATGCAGGGCATGATCAATTCGTTCGACATGCCGGCGCGCCAGTCCTTTCTGGTGCAAATGATCGAACGGCGCGACGACCTGGGCAACGCCATCGCGCTCAACTCCTCGATGGTCAATGGCGCGCGGCTGATCGGGCCGGCCGTGGCCGGCGTGCTCATCGCCGCGGTGGGGGAAGGGTACTGCTTCCTGATTGACGGCATCAGTTACATGGCCGTGATCGCTTCGCTGCTGGCGATGCGGGTGGCGCCCGCCGCCGCGCGCGCGCAACGGCGGGGCGTCGGCACGGATCTCAAAGAGGGCTGGCGGTACGTTCGCGAATCGGCGCCCATCCGCTCGGTGCTGCTGTTTCTCACGCTGGTGAGCCTGGTGGGTATGCCGTATACGGTGCTGATGCCCATCTTCGCGCGGGTGGTTCTGGGCGGCGGCCCCCATACACTGGGATTTCTGATGTCGGCCGCGGGAGTGGGCGCGCTGGCGGGCGCCGTCTCGCTGGCCATGCGGCGTAGCGTACTGGGGCTGGGAAGAGTGATTGTATGGTCGTCGAGCCTGTTCGGCGTGGGGCTGATTGGCTTCGGACTGTCGCACGCTCTGCCGCTGTCCCTGTTGGCAGTGGCAGTGGCGGGATTCGGCATGATGCGGCACATGGCGTCGAGCAACACCATTCTGCAGACCATCGTGGAAGAGGACAAGCGCGGCCGGGTGATGGCGTATTACTCGATGTCGTTTCAGGGACTGGCGCCCTTCGGCAGCCTGGCCGCGGGCGCCATTGCCGCCAAGGTGGGCGCGCCGTGGACCATTATTGGGGGAGGGGCGCTGTGTCTGACGGGCGCCGCATGGTTTTCCGCACAACTCCCGGCCATTCGCCGGGTGATCCGTCCGATCTATGAGGAATTGGGGATCCTTCCCGCGATTCCGGCTGCCGAGGAATGAGGGTAAAAGCAGCTCGCGTCAGGCCGCCGTTCGTGGCCGAATCTCGGCTTCTACCTTCGCTTGCCACGCGTCGCGGGCAGATTCGAGATCAAAGCGAGCCTGCAGGTTCATCCAGTAACCAGGCGTCGTGGAGAAGTAGCGCGCCAGGCGCAAGGCGGTCTCCCCGGTGATGGAGCGCTTGCCCGCCACAATCGCGCTAATGCGATTTGCGGGGACGTGAAGCTCGTGAGCGAGTTGGTTCATGCTCAGGCTCAGGTCGTCCAGGGTCTCCCTAAGGATTTCGCCCGGATGAACGGGCGGGAGCTTAGCGGTAGTGCTTCGTGATTTCGGCATCTTCGGCGTGTCCTTCGTGAAAGGTAAAGCAAATGCGGTACTGGTCGTTGATGCGGATACTGTACTGCCCCTTGCGGTCGCCGCTCCACGCTTCCAGGCTGTTGCTCGGAGGGATTAGCAAATCTGTGACTGCTTGGGCAGCATCCAACGCAGCCAGGCGGCGTAAGGCGACTGACGCGATATTAGCGAACTCCTTGACGCGTTCCCGACGGAAAAAGACGCTCAGTCTTCTTGCATCGGAAGCTCCGGACCATAATATCAATGGTATCGCGTACTACGTTGTACGTCAAGCGTACAGATGACGGCCCTCCGCTTCGGGCCGGTCAATGTACGATAACGGCGTTTTTCTGGAGTTATCGGAAAGAAGCTCGTGTATCGTCCGCGACCTCATCGTCCTTTGGTCATCCCCGTTGCGAGGCAATGAGGTGCCATCATGGTAGCAGCCACCATGGACCCTGAAGAGCTAGTAACGTGCATCGAAGAAGCGTTTGGGGGGCTTGGTCTGCCGTCGCTCGAAGAGATGGCTGCCCCTGATACCTATGTCGATGAGTCATTCATTGATGGGGTCGGATCAAGGACTTGGCAGCAATTGCGTCCCTTGCGTGACTACATCGGCGACGGAAGCGAAATCGTGCTGTTCTCCGCTCGAGCATATCAATACTACATCCCAGCATATTTGGTCGCTTTGGTCGATGAATCGGCTGAGGTGTTCTACCTGAATGGAGTCCTCGACTCACTGTGGTTCGAGCGTTGTCCGCCTCTCGACGACAGAAGCTTAATTCGGGACCATTTTGATCCCAGGAAGGGGGTGGATGAGACGCTGCGGGAAATTGAGATCCAGATGCCACATCTTACGCCCCAGGAAAGGAAGGCCGCAGCGGAAACGCGGGTCAGTAATGCGCGGAGATTGGCCTATTTGAAGGAAATTACCGGCCACGATTACCTAAACCCGGACACCTCTTATCTACGGCTGCGATGGGAAGAGCGGATGCCGCTGCTCACTGAGCCGCAGAAAAGGTGCATAGCACGAGTCCTGATACGCGTTTTGGAAAGGACTACAGACGTATTCGACGCGCCCCGCATCCGCGCCATGCTCGACAATTATTGGAAAACCTTTCTCGTATAGCGGGGGTAACCACGATTCGGATGCAGACGAGCGGTTGGCGCGGGTGTAGTGGAATGTGGTGGCGTCGTTCACCGCGGGAGTTGTGTGCGTGAGCTTTTTGTGTGGCCGCGATTTGGAGTTGTGGACGAAGAGTGGCGATATCGGAAACTACCTCGGGCGCTGGCGAGCCCGATACTAATGACGCGCAATCAGCCCTCGGCGCGAAGAGCGCCGGCGGGATTGACGCGGCTGGCGCTGACCGAGGGCGCATACGCCGCCAGCAGAGAGACCGCGCCGAGCACCAGCGGCACCAGCGCGAACACCAGCGGATCCCAGGAGCGGATGCCGAAGATCAGGCCGATGGTGACGCGATTCAGCGCCACTGCCAGGGGGACTCCCGAGAGCGTTCCCAGCAGCGTGAGGCGCAACGCCTGCATCACCACCATCCTCTGCACGTCGAGGGGCGTGGCTCCCAGGGCGGCGCGAATGGCCAGTTCGCGCCGGCGCTGTTGCACGGAGAAGGCCATCAGGCCGTAGAGGCCGGCGGCGGTCAACAGTACGGCGACCGCGGCGAAGACGCTCAGCAGCGTCATGTAGAACTGCGTGCGCGCCGAAGAAGCGGCAATGGCTTCATGCATGGTGCGCACGGGGCCTACCGCCTGGCCTCCGCTCAAGGCGGCCAGCTCGCGCGGGATACGGGCCAGGACCGCGGGCTGGAACCCGTCTGTGCGCACGGTCCAGATCAGAGGCTGGAGGCGATTGTTGCGGGCGTTCATCCAATCCGACACCTGCGCCACGGGAACGTAGAGCGAGGGATCCCGGTCCATTCCGGCATCGCGAATATCGGCCACCACACCGATCACCTGGCGCGGCGTATCGCCCGACTGCGGGTCCAGACCCTTGCCGATGGTGATGAATTCGCCGATGGGATTGGCGTCCACTTCCTGCCAGTATTGCTTCACCATGGCGCGGTTCAGCACGACTACGCCGGCGGCATTTTCGTCGTCATCTTGGGAAAACACGCGGCCGCGCAGCAGGCGGATCTGAAAGGTGCGGAAGTACCCGGGCGAGACGCTGCGCCACGTGGCGGTACCGTCGTAGCGGCCCAGCAGAAAGTGATCGTTCTTCAGAATGGTGAAGGGCATGGGCAGACCCGCCACCAGGGGCAGGGCGCTGGTGACGGCTACCGCCGCGACGCCTGGAACGGCGGACAGCCGGCGCTCGCCGTGGCGGACCAGGTCAGCCACCGCCGCGGCGGTTTGAAATCGCGGATGGTTCAGCGCCATCTCCACGGTGAGCACGTTGCGTTCGTCGAATCCACGATCGATGGCGCGTTGGGCAACCAGGGTCCGGATCATCATGCCGGCGCCGGTGAGCAGCACCAGCGAGACGGCCATTTCGGCGGCGGTGAGCGTGGCGCGCCAGCGTTGGCCGCGGGAGCCCCGGCTGGACTGGGCAATACCGCTCTTGGCCAGGTGCAGCGCCGGGACCAGGCTGCACAGCACGGCCAGCAGGGCCGATACCGCCACCGTAAACAGAATCACCCGGCCATCCAGTGCGATGGCCGAACCGTTGGCGCCGACGCGCGGCAGGTCCGCGGGGCTTAGAGCCAGGAATGCCCGCACGCCGAGGTATCCCAGAAGCAGTCCCAACGCTCCCGCGGCGAGCGCCAGGAGCAGGCTTTCGGCCATGTACTGGAGCAGCACCTGGTGGCGCGCCGCGCCCACCGCGATGCGGATGGCCATTTCGCTCGAACGCCGGCCGGCGCGCGCCAGCAGCAGGGTGGCGGTGTTGGTGGCGGAGATGGCCAGCACAAAGCCGACCGCTCCCATGAGCAGGTAGAGCGCGGGCCGCACATCGCCCACGACGGCATCGCGCAGCGGGATTGCCTGGAACGCTTCTCCGTGCAGCACCGGCGCGCCGAATTGCGAATAGGGAGGGTATCGCCGCAGGAATGCGCCCAGGCTTTCGCCAACTTCGTGTTGCGCTTCCGCGAGAGTTACGCCGCGGCGCAGACGGCCGATGACGCGCACTCGGGCAAGGTGATCCACGGAGCGGCGGTCGGCGCGGAGCGGCAGCCAGAGATCGGCGGCGGACTCGAGACGCGCTCCGGGCGCGAGAACGCCGGCCACCTGGTACGGTGCGTCGTCCAGTATGAGGAGGCGGCCGACAATCGAGGAATCGGAGCGGAAGAAACGCCGCCACACGCCGGCGCTCAGGATCGCAACTTTGGGACCTTGCGGACTGTCTTCGAGAGGAGAGAAGGTGCGGCCCAGCGCGAACCGCGCGCCGAACAGAGGAAAGTACTCCGAGGATACGCGCGCGGTTTTGAGCGGTATGGATAGCTGGTCTAGCGAGAGACTGGTTTCCGGCGCATCGACGTCAGAGGCCGCCAGCGATTCGAACGACGACGTGGTGTCGCGCCAGAAGAGAAACTGGGGGATGGACGAGAGCTTCTGTTCGCCGACGTTGGAGGTTGTGATCAACTGCACCAGGCGATCTGGGTCGGGATAGGGCAGCGGCTCCAGGAGTACCTTATCGACTACGGAGAACAGCGCGGAAACCGTGGCGATGCCGAGCGCGAGAGTGGCCAGCGCGGTGACCGCGAATCCCGGATTGCGCCACAGGGCGCGGGCCGCGCTGGAGAGGATCATCGCGGCTATTGGACGGCGATGCGGTCGTACTGCCCGTAAGCGGACATATCGCTGAGAATGACGCGGTCGCCGGGTTCGAGGCCGCTTTTGATTTCGATCACGTTGACCGAGCAGCGGCCGAATTGTACTTTCACGCGGGTAGCGTGCCGGCCGTCGGGATCGAGCTTGAAGAGGGTGGCGTCGCTGTTGGCTTTCGCGAAGACCGGCCTTCCCACGTAGACTACGTTGCTCACATTGCCGATGGTGACGGTGGAATCGATCTGGCTGCCCAGAGGGGCGCCGGCCGGGGGCGGAGCGAGCAGGGCGAGGTCCACGGTGACGGTGCCTTTAGTTACACCGGGATGGACAGTCTGCACCTGCGCGGCTATTATTGCGTCTGGCCGCAAGAACTGGATCGCGGCCATTTGGCCGGCGTGCACATCCTTCACCTGGGTCTCCGCGAACTTCGCCTCGGCCAGTGTGGACGAAGTGAGCGTGCCCAGTCCGCGCACTTCGATTTTGATGTCGCCCTGTTTGACGGTATCGGGCCAGACGGTGTTGAGATTCAACAGCGGCTCCTGTGCGGGCGTGGGGCTCTCCGCGCCCCGGACCAGAACGCCGCCGGCGGCGATCAGCAGAGCGGCGACGAGAGCCAAAGCCGCTCCGCCGGACACGGTGCGTGCCGCCGCCCGGGACGGGTTCGCCAGCCGGAAAATGCGATTGCGCAGCGAGCCACCGGTGGCGGCCATTGCGTGCGCGTGCGCCTCGCGGCAGAATTCCAGCTCGGCCAAAGCGCGCGCGTAGGTGAGCACGTCGCCACCGGTGGCGGCGACGGCAAGATCGTCGCAGCAGTGCTCACGTTCGATGCGGATCTGGCGCGAGACCCACCAGACGGCGGGGTGGTAGAACAGCACCGCCTCGGCCAGGCTCTGCAGCAGGTTGACCAGGTAATCGTGGCGGCGAATGTGCGCCAGTTCGTGCGCCAGCAGGCCTTCTATCTGGGCGGTGGAGAGTCCGGCGAGCGCGCCCACGGGAACCAGGATGACGGGGCGCAGCCAGCCCATCGCCATCGGCGCTTCGATCAGCGTGGAAGCCCGCAGGCTCACCCGCCGGAGCACGCCCATGCGGTTCATCAGGGGTGCGAGTCTGGCTTGCCATCCCACGGGCGCGAGCCCGGCATTCGCGCTCCGCAGGCGAGCCGTGAGGAGCCATCCGCCCAGGAGCCGTGAGGGAACCGCCCGCCACACCAACCAGCCAGGCCAGGCCGAGCCACGGCGAGATGCGCTCCCATGCGTTCTCCAGGGGCAGGGAAGAGGATGCCCCGCTGCCCGGAGGCGAGAGCCGCATGAACGGCGGACTGCCCACCGTGGCGCCGCCGCCGCCATTCCCCAGCAGCAGGAAGGTGGCCACGGGCGCCGCCGCCATGACCGCCAGCGCGAGGCAGGCGGCGGCGTACCGGAATGACGCGCCCGAGACCCGCCCGCGCACCATCAGGAGCAGTGCGGCAACCAGTGCGCCCTGCCACAGGAAATGAAGTAGGGTCCAGCCCAGCCGGGCCACCCAGGGTTGATGAAATAACACTTGTAACGGACTCATCGCGATGCTCCTTTCCTTCTTTCCAGTTCGTCCAGCATCTGCCGGATCTCCTGCAATTCTTCCCGAGAGGCGGGTTGCGCCGAGAGTGCGCCCATCACCAGGCTGGCGGCCGACCCTTCGAAGGCGCGGCGCAGCAGGTCGGTGGCAATCTGGCGCTGGGTTTGTTCTTTTGGGATGCCCGCCTCGTAGACATGGGCACGAAACCGTTCGCTACGGGTGAGCAGCCCCTTTTCGGTCATCAACTGCATCTGCTTGAGCGTGGTGGTATAGCCGCTGTCTTTACCGAGCGCCTGGTGCACTTCGCGGACCGTGGCGGGGCCGGTGCGCCACAGGACGGCGAGAATGTCCAATTCGGCGCCGGTGGGCAGAGGAGGGGGGACCATGTCCGGAGCATACTACGAGTGGAGTCGTATGTCAACGATTAAAATCGTACATGGAAGACCAGCCGAAGGGGGTTAGGGATGGGGATAGGGGTTGGGGGTGGGGAATGGTGCCGCCCTTCGGGCCGGGTTCCCGACCTTGTGACGCGGGCGAGGAATCAATAGTTGACACCTACGGCAATTAGAATCACAATGTAGTAGTAATCATGCTCGGCGAGTTCGAATACCTGCTGCTCAGCGCCGCGGCGCGGTTGGGCGACAATGCTTACGGTGCTGCCATCCGGCAGGAGATAGAAGGCGCAACCGAAAGCCGATGCTCGATCGGAGCGCTCTACACGACCCTGGATCGGCTGGAGGCGAAGGGCCTCCTAAAAACCTGGATGGGGGATCCCACGCCGCAGCGGGGCGGCCGTCCCAAGCGCATGGTCCGTGTGACGGGGAAGGGTGTACAGGAGGCGAGGGGTTTTTACAACGCAGTGAAGCGTGCCAGCCGCGGCGTTTCCTGGGCGGACGATCGCGCCGGAGGCCGGTCATGACGCGCTTCGGCTGGTGGCTACCCGGCTTCCTGGCCCACGGCCTGCAACCCGCTGAACGCGCCGTGGTACTGGGGGACATCGCGGAATCCGGCGAGGGCATCGTCGCGGCAACGCGTGATGTTGTGGGTTTGATTGTTCGCCGGCAGGCCCTCTTGTGGACTTTTTGGCGGCCATGGCTGGCCCTGTTGGGCGTCAGTGGCCTGGCAGGGGTGCCGTTGAGCCGCATCGCATTCCGCTTCAACGTCGACCTTGGACAACAACTGATGGCATACCACAAATACGGAGTGCACTTCGAGACTGGCTTGAGTGCCGGTCAGGACCTGGCGTTTTTGCTATGCCTTGCGGGGGCATTGATGGGCTGGTCATGGACGTGCGGGTTCGTACTGGGTTCGCTTTCCGGCCGCGCTGTGTGGCTCACGTGGCCGGTGTTTTACCTCGTAGTTCTGAATTCGGCATGGGCACGATTCGTACTGGCCGGCAATATCATCCTGCGCAACCCACGACCTTTGCAGCTCTTGATGGTCACCACACTTCCGCTCAGCATCGCCGCCCTTCTGTTCCTGTTCCCTGTTTTCTGGGGAGCGTTTGTGGGCGTGCGGCGGCGGGTGCTGACGCTGCGCCCCGCATGTCTGCTGGCCTCCGTGATCGCCATCCTCACGATTCTCACGGCATGGATGAGCGGCTGGTATGAGACTGCGCACAGGGTCTGGAGCGGTGGAGTGTGGCTCGGGCCGTCATGGCCAATGCGGCTGCTGCCATTTCTATTAGTAAGTTGGCCGGCCGCCTACATTTTCGCTACGGCTTACAGGCAACACATTGGGGAGGGGGAAACCACATGAACGCTGTGCCTATTCGAATTGTCATGTTCACGATATGGCTGCGGCGAGCGCCATCGGTCAAACCACGGTCCGTGCCGCACTGCAACCCGCTCCGGAGCGCAAGCCCGCCTCCGGGTCCGCCCTCCGCGACGCTGCCGGAAAGACGGCGAAACTCAAGAAGTATCGCGGCAAAGTCGTGCTATTGGATTTCTGGGCCACGTGGTACGGAACTCAAAATATGCCGGACACCTTCCTCATAGACCGGCGGGGGAGAGTGGCGGCAGCTTACATCGCGGGCCTGGTGGACAAAGACGACGCGGAGACCAATATTAACGCGCTGCTTTCCGAGCGCTAGAACCTGTGCGCAAGGCTTCGATTCGCGGCGCGCGGCTCTTGGGGCTATCCAGGCTGAAGGAACGCGCGTCTCCCAAATCGGTGCGAATGTACTGCTCCATGACGGCTACCGCCTTCTGCAACTCCGCGTTCTTCGGAATGAACGGCAGCCACGCGATCGATTCCGCCGCCGGATCGTACTCCCATAGCCCGACCACGCGGCCGCGATCGAAAATCGGATGGCTGGGAAGGTCGGCGACGCCCGACAGCGGCACCAATCCGCGGTCGCCATACACCTTGCGCTCCAGGTCCCGCGCCTCCAGCAAACCTTTGAGATCCCGCCGCAGCAGGCTGAGCCCGTCCAGCCTGGATGCCAGGACATACCGGGCGGACGGGGGCGACTGGTACGCCTCGAACTGTTGGCGGTCCTCGGGCAACAGAAAACCTGCGTCGCCAGCGGGCTCCAGTTTGAGCGGCTCCATGGCGGCTTTACAGGCCTTCACGCCGAGTGCGGAAAACCATTGGAACTCCGCAGCGGTGGCCGGACCGATCCACGAGAAATACCGCCGTGCCAGTTCGGTATTCACTTCTTCAGGGGCGAGTTGACGGCCGGCAACCGGATTGGGGTTCCACCGGGTGTAGGCAAACCGCTGCTGGTCCAGGCGGCCATTCACCGGTACGCGGCGGATCTCGCCCGCCGATTGTAAGCTGCCCAGAGCCAGGGGCAGGGTAGTCGAGAGGCCCTTCTTTTTGCCTTCTTCGCCCAGGCTCCGCGCCGCAATTCCCACCGCCGCGCGAATCTCCTCGGGGTCTATCGGCGCTTTCTCTACGGCCTTGCGAACGGCGTCGCATAGCTTGTCGATTTCTTTATCGGTCACGCCGAGACTGGCGGCGACCTTCCTCTCGGCGTCCCCGAAACAGCTTCCGGCCTGCAGGGCGAGGGCGAAGTCGCAGGCCGGCACCACGTAGGTGCAGCCCCGTGCCGCCGGCAGTTCGTGAATTTCCAGCGCCGCCACGGCGGCATCGGCTACCGCCCGCGAGGTGCCCGCGCGCGCGAAAAGCGTCAGATACGGGCCTACGCCGCCTACCGACCGCGCCCACCCGGTTTGCCGCAGGACCTCGGCCGCCGTCTTTCCCGCCAGCCGCCCGTCCAGCCCCTGACGGTGAGCCCGCCATGCCCGGAGTTTCTCGATATGTTCGGCGCCCATGCTTGCTCCTTGCGCTTTCCCTTGCGCTTTCCCTTCACATCGGCCGCGTGTGTCCCTGCTGCCGGTAACGATCCAGAAGTGTCGCGAGCCTGTCCACGACTTCCGGGCGAACCTGGTAGAGATTGTGCAGTTCGCCGGGGTCGCTCTGGAGGTCATAAAGCTGGCCCTTGGGTCCCCCTTCGGCGGGTTCCACGGTTTGCGGCGCGCTGAAACCTCCGGAGCCGAGCCCTTCCTCCAGTTTCCAATTGCCCTGGCGGAGGGAAAACATGCCGCCGTTGGAGTGCATGATGATGTGGTCGCGAATGGGCCGCTGATTCTGCTCGAAAAACGCGGGCAGAAGGTTGAAGCTGTCTTCGGCGGCATTCGCCGGAAGGGCGGTACCGGTGACGGCCGCGACCGTAGCCATCAAATCGGCCAGACTGCCCAACTCCTGGCTGAGCGCGTTGGCCCGCACGCGGCCGGGCCATCGGACCACGAAGGGAATGCGATGGCCGGCTTCCCAGATATCGGCCTTCTCGCCGCGCCAGTCGGCATTGGCGCGGTGGCCGTAGCGCGCGATGTCCTCGGGCTTCCAGTCCGCGCCGTTGTCGCTGGCGAAGAGGAAGAGGGTGTTTCGGGTCTGGCCGGTTTCGTCCAGGGCGCGCATCACATTCCCGAGCATATCGTCCACCTGGGTCACAAAGTCGCCGTACGTGCCGGCTTTCGACTGATTGCGGTATTTCGGCAAGGGCAGCCACGGGGTGTGCGGAGCGGTGAACGGCAGGTAGAGGAAGAAGGGCTGCGCGGCCTGCCGGGCCCGCTGGTGAATATATTCAACCGCCTTCCCGGTGATCGCAGGCAGTACTTCCTCATGCTTGAAATGCGGCGCGCACGCGCCCGCACGCCAGAAGACGCCGCGCGGATCTTTGCTGCCGGGGGTGGTGGACGTGGGCTGCTCCACGGCATGGTCGTCTTCGAAATAGAGATACGGCGCCATATCGAGCGACGCGGGAATCCCGAAGTAATGGTGGAAGCCGTGGTCCAGAGGGCCGGGGCGGAGCGGTTTGGTGAAATCAGTGGATGGGTCGTTGCGCAGTCCCAGATGCCACTTTCCGAACCCGGCCGTGCGATAGCCGGCGGCTTGCAGCATGGCGGGCACGGTCAGCCGGCCGGGCTCGATCAGGTTAGGGGAATCGCCGTTGAGTACGCCTTTTTTCAGACGGCTCCGCCAGCAGTAGCGGCCGGTCAGAATGCTGTAGCGGCTGGGAGTGCAGACGGCCGAGGAGGAGTGCATGTCCGCGAAGCGCATGCCTTCCGATGCCAGGCGGTTGGCATTGGGGGTGTGAATGGCGGAGAGTGGATTGTAGCATTGCAGGTCGCCCCAACCCAGGTCATCGGCCAGAACGTAAACGATATTGGGCCGCTCCGGCGCGGCTCGGAGAGGCAATGGGGCAAGGGCGGCGCCGGTGGTCAGCGTTTCGCAGAAGGTTCGCCGATTCATTTTCGCTCCCTTCCGACAGTATCATTTACTCGTCCCGAAGGGCGATAGAGGGATCGACGCGCGTGGCGCGGTGGGCGGGAAGCCAGCAAGCAAAAATCGCCACCAGAGTCAGGATGGAAGGCACCAGCACGAAGGTGGTGGCGTCCTGGGCGCTAATCACGAACAGCAGGCTGGAGACCGCGCGCGAGGCTGCCAGCGCGACCAGGGTTCCCACCACCACCCCGATGGCGACCATGCGGACGCCTTCACGCATGATCATCACCTGAATGTCGCTCTGGGTAGCGCCAAGCGCCATGCGGACGCCCAGTTCGCGCGTGCGTTGCTGCACCGAGTAGGAGATCACGCCGTAAATGCCGATTGTCGCCAGCACCAGTGCCAACAGGCCAAACACCGCCAGCAGGTCCGCCGAAAGGCGCTGAGCCCAGAGAGACTCGCCGATGGTTCGGGAGGCCGATTCGGAATCCAGCACCAGGTTGGGATCGAGCATCCGCAGTTGACGCCGCGCGCCGGGCAGGACGGCGTCGGGATCGCCCCGGGTATGCAGGTAAATGGCGCCGTAAGGAAAGTAATACTGGCGGAACGAAAGGTAACACATGGGCTGGGGCGGCTCGCCGATGCTCAGGTAATTGGCGTTGCGCGCCAAGGCGATGACGGAGACGGGCAGATTCTCCGGAAAGAACGAAATCACCTGGCCAACCGGATTCTGTCCCGGCCAGAAGTATTCCGCGGCGGCCTCATTTACGATAGCCACCCGGGGGCTGGCTTTGACGTCCGTGGGGCTGAAATCGCGGCCGCGCAGAAGGCGCATACCGACCGTCTGAAAGTAACCCGGCGAGACGACCGAAGTGAGCGTCACATGGCCCCGGCTGCTGTCCTGCCCTTGCAACACCAGGGTTCGGGCGCTTCCCACACTGAACGGCACATCTTTGGCGATCGCCACCGAATCCACGCCCGGAAGCGAAGCCGCCCGCTCCAGTGCCATGCGATGGAACTCCCGGCCGCGCTCCTCGTTGTGGTATCCCTGGTCCGACAGATTGAAAGAGATGACAGCCAGGTGGCCGGCGTCAAAACCGGGGTCGATCCGATTGGCGTTGAGCAGGCTGCGAATGAACAGTCCCGCACCCACCAGCGCTATCAGGGACAATGCCATCTGGACCATGACCAGGATGGATCGCGGGTTCCAGCCGCCGGTGGATGCCGCCTCGCCGCTGCGCTCTTTCAGATCGCTGGCCAGGTTCTTACGCGTGGCGCGCAGGCCGGGAATCAGACCGAACAGGATGCCCGTGCCGAGGGAGACTGCGAGCGTGTAGAGGAGCACCCGGGAATCCAGATCCAGGCTGAAGCCGGCGTGCTTAAACGTGGGGGGCCGGATAGACCAAAGAACATCGCGCGCCGAGCGGGCGAACAGCAGGCCGACGGCGCCGCCGGCGACCGAAAGGATTACGCTTTCCACCAGGAGCTGCCGGATCAACTGCCAGCGGCCGGCACCGAGGGCCAGGCGAACGGTGATCTCGCGGCCGCGGCCGGTGGCTCGCGCCAGTTGCAGGTTGGCCACGTTGGCGCAGGCAATCAGGAGGACCAGCGCCGAGACAATGATCAGCACGGTACCCGCATTCCGCACCAAATCGCGGGTCGTGGGTGTAACGGCAGCTTCGTCAATGGGGGTCAGCTTGATACCGCGGCCGCGGTTCTCGGCGGGATACTGCCGCTCCAGTTCCTGAGCCAACCCTTGCAGGCCCGCTTCCGCCTGTGACATTCCAAGTCCGGGCTTCAGCCTGCCCGCCACCGAGAAAATCAGCGCTCGGCGTTGGTTCACCCAGGCAGGATTGGGATAGATCTGCTCGTACATCGCCATGGGTACCCATACATCGGCCGCGTAGATACTGTTGATGCCCTGAAAACCCTGAGGGGCGACGCCGACGATCATGTAGTTGCGACCGTTCAGCCGGAGAGAGCGTGAGGTGACGGCGGGATCCCCGGCGAAGATCCGCCTCCACAGGCCGAAGCTGATAACGGCGACGGGAGTGGCGCCCAGGCTGGCATCTTCTTCGGGCAGGAATCCGCGGCCGAGAGCCGGGTGAATTCCCAAGCCGCTGAAGTAGTTACCGGAGACGAGCTGGCCCATGACGGATTGCGGATCGCCGTGTTCGGTCAGATTGATCAATATGGGGGAATACAGGATGAGGGAACTGAAGACCTGGTTGCGGTCCCGGTAATCCTTGTAGTTGGGATACGAACACAGGAGAAAGCCGGGATCGGACGAATCCAGGGTATTTACCGCCGCCAACCGATCGGGTTGGGCAACCGGAAGCGGGCGCAGCAGGATCGCGTTGAGCAAGGTGAAGACAGTAGTATTGGCGCCTATCCCGAGCGCCAGTGAGAGAATAGCGACCAACGCGAAGCCGCGATTTTTAGCTAACGCCCGCAGGCCGTAGTTAAAATCAGCGAGTATCCCCGAAGTCATCCGTAGGTGTCTGCTTTAAAGCATTATAGCGTCGTAGTGAGGTTTAGTCTAAGGGAAATCCCCAGAAAGTGTAACGCAGAATTAAGTCGATAAATTCTGCCATTCATGTATTACTTTATGTATTAATTATAAATCGTTTATTATAGTGATGTTGCATTGCGCTCTTGATATTCTTTCCAGGTGATCGGATGTTTTTGGGGCCATTCTGATGCAACTCAGCCAGAGTGGTGGTTTTCAGCCACCAACCGGGAGGCAAGGATAATCATAAATCATTGATTTTATTAAAGATACGGAATGGCAGGAGGCTTGCAAACCACCACGGCGAAGTAGTGGAGGCTCTTGCCATGGGACGGAGACATCTTCGGCGGTTCGCGGTGATGGGTGTGGCGCTGTTTGGCGCCGGACTCTTCCTGCCGGCACGCGCGCAGGATCCGGACGACCAAAAGCGGGGTGTGGCACGCATCAGCCTGATGAACGGAGAGGTATCGGTACGCCGGGGCGATTCGGGCGATTGGGTAGCGGGTGTGATCAATGCGCCGCTATTGACTGACGATCGCATCGCGACGGGTGCCAATTCCCGGGCCGAAGTCCAGTTCGATTCGAGCAATATGATGCGCCTCGGCGGGAATGCCGAGATTCACCTGGCGGACCTTGAATATAACCGGTATCAAACCGAGCTGGCTAAGGGCACGATGACGTTTAGGGTGCTTCGGGCATCCGGCGCCAACATGGAAGTGGATACTCCTTCTGTTTCTGTAAGACCTTCTAAAGCAGGCACCTATCGGATCTCAGTGAATGAAAACGGTGAGACCGAGGTGATCTCCAGGGCAGGGGATCTGGAGATCTTTACACCGCGTGGCTCGCAGTGGATCAGTGCGGGCCAGATGATGGTGGCGCGCGGCACGTCGGCGGATCCGGAATTTCAGATCGTGGGCGCCCGTCCGGCCGATGACTGGGACCACTGGAACGAGCAGCGCGATCAACACTTCATGCAATCCCCGAGCTATCAATATGTAGATCCTGGAGATTCCGGCATTTATGGGACGGAGGATCTGGATTCTTATGGCGTGTGGTCGGAAGTTCCCAACTATGGCCCGGTGTGGCGTCCCACGGTGGGAGTGGACTGGGCTCCGTATCGCGCAGGGCGCTGGGTATGGGAAGACTGGTATGGCTGGACCTGGGTCAGCTACGATCCATGGGGTTGGGCCCCATACCATTACGGACGGTGGTTCTTCGACGCCGGGTTTGGATGGTGCTGGTATCCGGGCGCGCGGGGCTACCGGCATTTCTGGTCGCCGGCGCTGGTGGGCTGGTTCGGATACGGCGGCGGAGTCGGCTTCGGGTTTGGATTTGGGAACGTGGGTTGGGTGCCGCTGGCGCCTTTCGAAACATTCCATCCCTGGTGGGGCCGTGGATTCTACGGTGGTAGAAACTTCGGGCGAAACATCAATATTACCAATGTAAACATAAGTAATTCATACCGTAATGCTCGCATCGGGAATGGCGTGTCAGGCATGGCCGCAGGCGATTTCCGCGCGGGCCGTTACAACTCCGTCGGGCGAGTTTCGGGAGAGCAGATGCGGTCCGCCGGACTGGTCCGGGGGCAGATGCCGATCGCGCCCACCAATCGAAACCTGAGTTTCGGCAATCGCGCTGCTTCGTTTACTCCCCGTACGGCGGAGAACACGCACTTCTTTGCGCACCAGGCGCCCGCTGCGAACCAGCGCGTATCGTTTAGCCAGCAGGAGAGGGCCATGGGCGGGGGAACGGAATCGGGGCGGGCCACGGAAATGGCCAACCGCCCGCAAGCGAACGGGAGCCGGCCGCAGGGTGGGAATGCCTCGACGGGTGGAGTTCGCGGCGGGGCGGTACAGGCTGCGCGCCCAGGTCAGAACGGCGCCTCGGGCGGCGGTTGGAGACGCTTCGGGGAACCCGCATCGGGCAACGGCACGAATGGATTCCGCAACCCGTCGGTGGAAAATACGCGGCCGTCGCAGTCGGGTGGCACGGCCTGGCAGCGTTTCGGTACGCCCAACGCGTCGCGCAACGCGCCTACGGGCAATTCGCCGCGCTACAACGCGCCGGCGCAGCGGAATTACAACGCTCCGGCACAGCGGAGCGCTCCCAGTTATAGCGCCCCTCGGGGCGGTAGCAGCGGGGGCTCGCGGCCGTCGGGAGGCGGCGGTCGTTCGTCCGGGGGTGGCAACAGAGGACGCCGTTAAGAGTTTCCTAGTCAGGAAAGCAGCACAGTTTCTTCCCATAGGCCCGGTCCCGATCAGCGGGGGCCGGGCCGTTTTTTCGGGCATACGACAAATTTGACATAATATCTGTTATCGGAAGCAAAAAAGAGCCACCGCGATGGCAGGAACGCCAGGAGCGCGCGGAGCTGGCGCCCGTGGCACCGCGGCAGATAACCCCAAAATGTCCGTGGCCTACATGGCAGGCGTACCTGAACCGCCTACCAAGCCAGTAACGCACCAGCACGATAAGGCCCCAGGCCGTAAGGTGGCGCGCCGAGCTCCGCAGGGTCGAGTAAGTCATAGACGCCCGGCTCAAGCACCTGGAAGAACGCCGATAAACTGCCATGACGCCCGAAGATCTTCACCAGCTCGACCAACTCATCGCCACCCGCCTGGACCGCGCCGTCGAAACCATCGCCGGTGAACTCTCCACACTCCATGCCGAGATGAGCACCCACTTCGACGACGTACGCACTACTTCCACCAACAGCGCGAACTAGCCGACCTCAAACGCCGCATCGAAGCCCTCGAAAAAGAAGGCCAGTTAATGCCGCCAGACGACCCGATTGGCGGCCGCACATGGCCCTGGAGATACGCGCGGTCGCTCGACCAAGGAGGAGTGGCCGTCAATGGGATTGAGTGCTGATCTTCTCGAGAATGTCCGGGATCTCAAAGACGGCGCGATTTTGCATGCGTTCGGTGGCGGCGCGAAAGCGCGCGTAGGCAGCGGGATCCAGCAGTTCGTCAACCGCGCGGGCAATGCCGCGGAAACCCGGCAGCACGACGCCGATTCCCTGCCCCTGCACCCATTCGGCGTTATACCGCTCCTGCGGGAGCGTCCAGGCGTTGCGCTCCACGATGACCGGCAATCGCATGGCGGCTGCTTCGCTCAAACTGCCGGGACCGGGCTTGCCGATGAAATAATCGGCCAGTTGCATGTAGCGCGGCACCTCTTTGGTGAAACCTTCGACGAAGACCGGCGCGCCGCGTTCCGCCGCCGACCGCCGCAATTCCGCGGCCAGCTTCTCATTGTGGCCGCAGACCAGAATCAACTGCCGGCCGGGAATCCGGCGTGCGATTACCAGCATGACGGCGGCGCCCTGGCCGCCGAACAGCACCAACCCCACGGGTTTTTCGGGGTCGAACCCCAACCGGCGCCGCGCCTCGGCCCGATCCCGTGGTTCCAGCGGCGCCACGTCATAGAACGACGGGTTGAGAATCATGCCCGAGACCCGATGCACGTATTGCGGCAGGTGACCCATGGCCGCGGCTTGCTCCTGTGCTTTTTCCGACCCCACGATGAAATGCTGCTGCTGCCGCTCCATCCAGAAGTGCGGCGGGTAATCGGCGATGTCGGTTAAGATTGTAACCAGAGGGGTGCCGGGCAGTTCGCGATGCAGGCTATCGAACAGGGCGCGGTTGAGGTTGGGGACCAGAGAGACTACCACGTCCGGGCGGCGCTTGCGCCAGAGATCCCCGAGCACCTTCACCTGCTGCGAATGGAAAAGCCGGATCACCAGGTGCATGCCCGTGGTAAGTTGCGGCGAACCCAGGGTCCAGCCCCGTTTCAGCATCATGTTGTAGATATCCTGGAGCCGGACGCCGGTCAGTTTGCGGAAGATATCAATCGCGTCCAACGCTTCCTGGAGATTCACCAGGCTCAGTTCGAAGGGCCGCGCCTGCCGGTCCATCACCGACTTCAAGGCATTGGCCGCGGCACGATGGCCGCCGCCGGCATCGAAGAAGATGAGGTCGAGTTTCTTCACCCTGTAGAGATTGTGGCATGCGGGGCACACTTCGGGGCCGGAAACAATCCGATTCACGAATGTTTTTTGGCTGTGTCACGCATTTGTAGCCGGCCGCGGCGTACAAATGAGCTATGGCAGCCGTGACTGCGATGCTGGGTTTCATCTCTCATCGCGACCACAAATTGATGCGCCGCGTGAACCACTGGCCGGCGCCGCGTTGGGTCCGCATCTGGGCCCTGTGCGCCACGCGGGGCGGGGACGGCTGGCTGTGGTACGCCATGGGGCTGATGATTCTGCTTTTCGGCGGCGAGCAGCGGTTTCTGGCCGCGGGCTCCGCTGCCGCTGCCGCGGGCACGGGAATCATGGTCTTCCTCAAATTGAAAAAGGTCACTGGCCGAAAGCGGCCCTGCGCCATTGAGCCGCACTGTTGGGCCACGCTACTGCCTCCGGACCAGTTTTCCTTCCCCTCGGGCCACACCATCACGGCGTTCTCCGTGGCCCTGACGTTGAGTCATTTCTACCCCTCGCTGGCGGTGGGGCTGATATTCTGCGCGGTCAGCATCGCCGCATCGCGGATCCTGATGGGTATGCACTTCCTGAGCGACGTTCTGGCGGGGGCCGCGATCGGCAGCCTGCTGGCCTTCGCGGCCGTTCATGCCGCGGCGCTCTTCCCCTAGGCGCTAGGGGGACGCGCTACAGCACCGGCGAATCGTTGCCCAGCAGGGCGCGGCGCACAATCCGGATCGGCGGATATCCCTGCTTCATGAAGCTATTGTGGAATTCCTCGAGGCTGTATTTCGCCCCCTTCATCTGTTTGTAATCCTGCCGTAACTTCAGAATCTGAAGCTTGCCGAGCGTGTAGTACAGATAAGTCGGGTCACTGGTGCCGCGCTTTGTTTCGCGCTCGGCATTGGCGCGGGTCTGGTAGCCCTCCTTGACGAAGAAATCGATGCCCTGCTCATAGGTCATCCTGCCGGTGTGCATTTCGATTCCCACAATGTATCTCGCATTGCGCAGCAGCGCGTCCTGCAACTGGCCGAGCCGTAGTTTGGGGTCGCCGTTGCCGTAGCCTTCGTCCAGCATCATCTGCTCGGAATAGTGCGCCCAGCCCTCGGCATTGGTACTGCATCCAATCAGCTTGCGAACCTTGGTGGGAGCCTGCTTCAGCCACAGAAACTGCGTGTAGTGGCCTGGATACACTTCATGCACTGCGGTAGAGATGACAGTACCGCGGTTGAAGCCTTCCATGTGCTCTTCCACCTGCTGACGGGGCCAACCCGGCTCCGGCAGGGTGACATTGAAAAACGCTTCCTTGGCCACGTTTTCGAATGGACCGGGCGTGTCCATGGAGGCGGACGTCAACGCTCTCATGAACGGCGGCGTTTCCTCGACAATCGGCAGCACCTGGGAGGGAATGGTGATGATGCGGTGCTGCTCAATAAAATCTCTGAGCCCGCCCAGCACTCCGCGAAACGTGCTCAGAAGCTGGTCCGGCGCGGGATGATCTCTTTCCAGTGCCTGCAAAACCTCGGCGGGGGTTTGCTTGGGGTTGATTCGCGCGGCCACGCGCTGGAACTGCGCCTGGTTCTGGCGAAGATTCTCGAACCCGAGGGCCAGCAGACGGTCGAGCGGTGTATCCACCATCTCGTCATACCGAAGTTTGCGCGCATAGGTCTCCGCTCCCAGCCGGAAATCCCCTTTGGAAACGGGCAGCACCTTGTCTTTCAGAAACTGCTGGTAGGAATTCAGCGCTTCGATGACCGCCCGGTTCGAGGTTTGGAACTGCGCCAGCAGCGCCGGGTCGGTCACCTGTTTGAAGGCCGAAGGGACATCGTTCTGAAAGAAGCTGACGATATCGGGGAGTTGCTCCAGCGCGATTTCGGTATAGATATGGGGTGGATTCCGGAGGTTAGCTCGGGCCGACTGGAACGTGCGCGGAATCAGCCGTTCACGGGCGATGGCCGCTTTCAGGCGCACGCCGGGCGGCGCGAAGTTGCGACTCATGATCACGAAGATGGCATTGGAGGCGCCGGAAGAGTAAACGTCCGGGTTTTTTTCCCACGGACGAATGGTTTCCAGTTCCAGCAGCGTGCCTTGAATCTGCGACTGCACCAGTTCGCGGTCCGCGGCGGCGGTGGAAGAAAGCCCGTGGCCGCCGAATGCCTGCACTTCCGCCAGGTATTTCTTGAGGATGGCGATCTGGGCGTCCACTTCCGCCTTCGATCCATCCGGCAGCAGGCTGTCATATTGGTGGAATCCCGCGGCCGTGCCGGACACCGGGTCGTAGCGGTACACTGCCTCGTCAAAATAGCGGTCGGCGAGCCTGGCGAATTCGGCGTCCCGGGCCTGTCCGTAACACAAAGCGGCCAGTAACATCCCCGGTAGTACTCTCCGGATGTTCATACTTTTAGATTATCCTCATCTTTTTTGCACTCCGGCGCGAATAGTGTGCCAGTTTTTCCCGCCGTTTTCGCTTATAGAAGTACAGGGGATTTTTATGTCATCTGCAATCCAGCAACAGCTCGCAGTAGGGGAAAGACCGGTACCTGCACTCCGGGTGGTGGGACGACTGGCGACGCCGCAGATCCTGCGCGTCGACCGGTATCGCCTGACGCCGGGCACGCTCGTGCCGTTGCAACATCTGCAACAACGGGTAGCCGTGGCCATGGCGCAGGGGGGGTGTCCGCATCCCTACCTGGCGGTCGAATCGGTCACCGGACCGGCGGAAATCTGGCGGCTGACGGGCTACCAAACGGCGGTGGAGCTACGCAGAGCGGCACAGAGCATGGATATGATGCCCGCTCTACGGCGCGACCTGGAACGGATCGAGAGCCAGATCCAGGTGCTCGTCGGGCCGCCCTTAACGTGGATTGCCGAGTATGTCGGCGGCTTCGGACCGGGCCAAAAATGGCCGATGGGGCGCGGCCAGTACCTGGTGATTGCCCCGGTGAGCGGAGGCGCGGAACCGCAGGGAGCCCGGTACCAGGCCTCTGACGGCGCGCAGTACGGAGTTGCGGCGGCGCGAACCCGCAAGGGGGCCCAAAGCCGGGCCGACGCGGCGGGTCCGGGCGCATGCGTTTTTGCCGTCCGCCCCGGCTGGAGCATGCCCGACGCGGATTGGGTCCGGTGCAACCCGGCCTTTTGGAATTCCAGTCCCGCGGTAAAGTGGGCGCGCTAGAATCAATTGAGGTTCCAACATGAGACTCGCCGCTACGCTACTTGTGTCCGCCACCATGCTCGCCGCGCAGGGCACGACCAAGAACCCCATTGTGGACACGTCGAAAATGGTATTCGGTATCGCCAAGAATGACGTATTGAAATCCGCCGACAAGATTCCGGAGGCGCTGTGGTCCTTCCAGCCTACGCCGGACGTGCGAACCATCGGCCAATTGTTCGCCCACATCGCTGACGGCCAATACGAATTCTGTACCGCGGCCGCCGAGGACAAGATGGCGCCGAAGGACATCGAGAAGACCGCCAAATCCAAGGCTGAGATCGTGGCGGCGCTGAAGACCGCCTTCGCCTATTGCGACTCCGCCTTCGCGAAGATGACGGACGCCAACGCGGGGCAACTGGTGGATTTCTTTGGCCGGAAGGCCGCGCGCGTGGGGATCATGGATTTCAACACGGCCCACACCATGGAGCACTACGGCAACCTGGTCACCTACATGCGGATCAAGAAGATTGTTCCGCCGTCCAGCGAAAAGCAGCAATAGACCCATGGAACTTTCCGAACTGCTTCGCGCGGCCATCGTACGCGAACTGCCGAATCTGCGCGGCGTTAGTGAGGAGCGGGCCTCGGTTCCGCGCGGCGCGGGCAAATGGACACCGAAAGAAGAATTGGGCCACCTGATCGATTCGGCCGCCAACAATCATCTGCGCTTTGTGGGAGGCGCGACGTTGCCGGAATTTCGCGGCCCCGGTTACGCGCAGGACGAATGGGTGCGGATTCACGGCTATCGGACGATGCCGTGGGAAGAGGTTGTGGCTTTCTGGTTCCAGTACAACCGGCTGCTGGTGCAACTGATCGCCGCTATCCCGGCTGCCCGCCTGGAGACACCCTGTGTTATCGGCGCCGGTGCACCGGTCACGCTGGGCTACCTGATTGAAGACTACGTGATTCACATGCAGCACCACATCGACCTGCTGCTACGTCGCGAGACGATAACGCAGTACCCGAGGTAGGTAAAACTACTTGATTTCCACCGCGTTATTGGTGGCCGAAAGAGCCTGGCCTTCGGTGTCCCGCACCACCAGCCGCACCAGGTAGGTTCCCGGCTTCAGATCGAAAGTGGTCTTCACGGTGACGCCGCTCGCCAGGCGCGCCAGGGTTTCATCCTTCAAGTGCAACTCCACAACCTTGCGGATGCCTTGCAGGTAGTTGCCATTGCTGTCAAAGACTCCCGAGACTACAGTGACGTTGTTGACGTTGCGCCCATCGGCCTTGTGGAATTTGAACTGCTTCAGATCCAGGTGAGCCATTACGGAAAGCTTGGCCTCCTGATCGGTGGCCTTGAAGAACTGGGTGTGCATTTCGATCGGCAGTTCGGACATCTCGTCGTGCGAGAACAGAGCCGATTCGATTTCCTGGCGCGCCGCCTCGGCCGCATCCTCGGTCTTCTTCGGCGCATAGTACCCGTGCCGCGCAGTCAGCGTCAGGTTGGGCGCGTTCTTCAAGGACACCTTCAAGCCATGGAAACTGCCGTCCGACTTCAGATTCTGCGGTGAAAAGCCCAGCAGATAGAGGTATTCGGGCGCAGCCGCGATGCGGCGGAACCCTTCGTCGTAGCTGTTACTGTTCTCAAAAAAAGACCCGCCGGTGCCCGAAGCAAGTTCGGCCATCACGTCGGAGTTGAGTTGCATCTGGATCAGGGTGCGCGGTCCGCCCGGCGCCACATTGAACGCCGGATCGGTGTACAGGCCGCGCGCGTCCAGCGCACTAATAATGACCTTGGAGCGAATGGCCTGCTCGATGATGGCGATTTTGGAATCGATATACAGGGGGTCCAACGTATTGAAGCCGGGCGATATGAAGATCATTGTCCGCTGCCCCGGCGTGACGCCCAGGCGTTTGACGACGGCTTTCAGGTTGTCCAGCGAGATGAGCGTCCTCTGGTCGACATCATTGAGGGCGCCCACGCGAACCATCAGGTTCGGGCGAATGCGCGCCAGCGCCTCATGCAGTTTCGGGCGGTCGCCGGTGAAATCCTGGCTGATCTCGCCGGACATGGCATACACGGCGATGCGCTCAGTGGGCGCGAGAGCCTCGATGAAACGGTCCGCGGCTTCACGGACTTTCGTGAGGTATTCGGGCGCAAGATGAATATCGTCAAATACCAGGGCCACAAAACGATCCGGGATCACGATCGCAGGCTCGCCCTCTCCCGTTGCAGGGGTCTGGCTGTCGGTGAGATTCGCCGGGACCTTGGTCTTCTCCACACTGAAGCGCTCGATGTTCTGCGGCTTGCCTTTGTCGAAGAGCAGGAAGTTTTCTTTGGCCAGATTTCCCACCGCATCGCCGTGGACGTTGCGCACCACCACCGGCACCATCACCAGGTTGACCTTGGTGCGGAAAGAGGCCTGCTCGTCGTGCTGGGACATTTCCGGCGCGTTCTGCGGTGCGGTAGTTTGAGGCGAGTCGGGCGTCGGCGGGACGGGCTTAACCGGGGCCGGAGGCGTCTGCGCGCCCAGGAGTGCGGCCAGCGAAAGCAGAAAACCAACCCGGAGCATGACTCATTCTACGCCAGAAGGGCCTGGCGCCGTATGAGAGAATCGGTCCATCGGAAGGTGCAGCCCATGAAAATCCCACGTCGCGATTTCCTGCGGAGGGCGGGCCAGGGCCTCGCCGCGGCCTCTCTGGTGGATGCCGCCAGTCCGCAATCGGCTCCGTCCGCCGCCGGCAGGAAACTCGCGCTGAGCGTTCGGGATTTTGGCGCCGCGGGCGACGGCGTCACCAAAGGCACGGCGGCCTTCCAACAGGCCATCGACCGCTGCTCGGTATTGGGCGGCGGCGACGTCGTGGTCCCGGCCGGCAGTTATCTCACCGGGGCCATCGCGTTGCGCAGCCACACCACCCTGCGGCTCGAAAAGGACGCGGTCATTCTCGGCAGCCCGGATTTTGCCGACTATCCCGTGTCCCAGGTGCGCTGGGAGGGCAAGTGGATTCCCGGCCGGGTGGGCCTGATCTACGCTCTCGATGCGACCGATATCGGCATCGTGGGGCCGGGAAAAATCTCCGGCAATGTGGCCCTGGGCGGGCGGCCCAATGCGCAGAATCCGCTGCGCCGTCCGGCGCTGATCGAGCCCATCGGCTGCGACGGCATCCGGTTGGACGGCTTCGCCACCGAATACCGGCTGATGTGGTCGATCCATCCCACCAATTGCCGGAACATCACCATCCGCGATCTCACCATCCGCAGCACCGGCGGCAACGGCGATGGCATCGATATCGATTCCTGCAAACACGTCGTAATTGAAGGCTGCGATATCTCGACTGGCGACGACTGCATTTCCCTGAAGTCCGGCCGCGGCGCCGAAGGCTATGCCCTGATGCAGACCACCGAAGATGTGCGGATTACCAACTGCACGATGGCCGATTCCATTTTCGCCTGCATCGGAATCGGCAGTGAAACCTCCGGCGGCATTCGCAACGTGCGGATCGAGCACTGCAAGTTCACCGGCGCGCGGACTTTCGCTTTGTACATCAAGAGCCGCCCCGGGCGTGGCGCCTTCATCGAGGACATTGTGGCAGACGATCTGGATGTTTCCGGCGTGACCGGCGGGTTTCTGCGCTTCAACCTGGTCTCCAGCGGGATACAGGATCCGGAGCCGGTACCGGGCACCGAGGGCATACCCACGGCTCGCAATTTCCGCTTCTCCCATATCCGGGTCAGCGACTGCCCGCTGCTGGTGGACGGGGTGAACGTGCATCCCGAAAAGCCGCTGGACGGTCTGGTGCTGGCGAACATCACGGGGACCTGCGCCAAAGGCATTCGCCTGGCGAACATCCGCCACGCCGATATCAGCGGGATCCACGTCACCGGATACACCGGGCCGGTGCTGGGAATCCACGACGTCACCGGCAAGGGCGTGGAAGGCGCAGAATCGATCGACGGGCCGAAGGTGCCGCCGCCGGTGCCATCGCCATCGAAACCGTACGTGCTCCGGTAGCCCGCGGCCTCGTTGAAAGGATCGATCACTTTACCGCCCGCTGCCGAGATGAGGCTCTTTCTTGACCGCGCGTACATCGGGAACTGAGCCTCCCAAAGCGATTTGTTCAGAATCGGAAGCGCAAACTTGACAGTCTGTTGTCAGAATTTACAACATGAAAACACATGGCCGAGACCGGAAGGACTCGTCCAATATCGTGGATTAAGCCGGCTTTCAAGGACTTCGGAACATTTCCAGCGGGCGCCCAGCCGATCTTCCTTACAGCATTGACCATTGCAGCCGAGGGCGGCAAGCCAGACATCGTGAAGCCCCTGCACGGCCTCGGTTCTGGTGTCTTCGTGGCGACGCGTTTCGCGTCGTTTACGCTGGTGAAGGATCGGTTGAAGAAACTTGAAGGAGGCACTTAGATGAAAGGTGAAAGACTGGAACTGGCTCGCGGTAGCGGGAACGTTTTCCGCGACCTCGGTCGCGAGAATGCCGATGTCGAGCAATTGAAGGCGCTCCTTGCGGCGGAAATCATAAAGGCATTGGATCGTGATGAGCTGACGTTGCGAGCGGCTCAGAGTCGGACCGGCTTCGCCGCGGCCGATTTCTCGCGTATTCGAAACGCCGATCTCGGCAGGTTCACGGCCGATCGGCTCGTATCAATCCTCAACCGCCTCGGTTCGCGTGTCGAGGTGAAGATTCGCATTAGACCGCTCGTTCAGCAGGATTCGAGAGTTTGAGTGCGGCACCCGCCACGAATTTGCGAGTGAGTCCTCCGCACCTCGCGCGGGTCCAGGTCGGATTCGCCAAAGTTCTCCCCTCGCGAATTCACAGCGGCAGTCGCTGCATGTGGTTAATCCATTCCTGTGCCTCGGTGAGATGCCAGATCAGCAGGAGATCTTCGATGACATCGCGAATCGGCAACTTGTCGGGGACGAGGATCAGCCCAGCGCAAGGACGCTCTCCAACACTCTGCTGAAACCATCCGGGCATTGTACTTACATCGTGCGTAACAAGGACGCGACCGAGCGATGCCGCGAGATCAAGGACCTGCGGGTCCGGCGTCTTTTCAGGAATCACTGCCTCGGACGATCTTCTGCTTGAAATTGGCGTCAGCGAGGAAACGGACCTTCAACGTCGCCCTGTAGTGGCATCCTGTTTGGCCTCACGGAACCGCTTAGCCAGCGGCGAGTCGGACTTCGCCTGAAGCTGCGCAACGTCGTCCCACCGCCGATCTTGTTCTCTCAGGTACGCCTCGACCTTTTCAGTGTTTTCAAGGTAGAACGTGATGGCCCCGTAAATCCGTACGAGTGGACCGGCCATGGGGAAGGATCGAAGAATTCCTTCGGGCGATTCGCCGTCTTGGAATGCATGAACGATGCTATCGAGCGAAATGCGGGAACCAGCGATGTAGTAGCCGCCGTCACGTTCCTCGACGTAGTTTTGCACGTTCCTGCACTCCATCTTTTAGTCTACGCGGCCTGGGATGCCAGGGGCAACTTCCGGTGGGGTGCGCGTGCTCCGGTAGCCTGCGGCCCGGGCGCGGTAGAATAGTCATCTTTTTATGAAACCGTTCGCGATCTACGCTCTCTGCTTTTTTCTGATGGCGCCGCCCGCCCTGCCGGCGGATGCCCCTCTGGCCGGATTTTCGGCAAAATCGGCCCAAACCGAACGGGATTGGGAGGCGAAGTTCCGCGCCATTCCCGATCCGGCCAACCTGCGGGCCTACATGCAGCGCATGTCGGCGCGGCCGCACCATGTCGGCTCGCCCTACGACAAGGACAACGCCGAGTGGCTCCTCGCCAAGATGAAGGAATTCGGACTGGACGCGCACATCGAAAGCTTCGACGTGCTCTTCCCTACCCCGAAGGAGCGTGCCCTGGAACTGGTGGCGCCCACCAGATTTACGGCCAAGTTGCAGGAGCCCACGGTGGCCGTGGATCCCACGTCAAGCCAGCATGAGGAGCAGCTTCCCACTTACAACGCCTACTCCATCGATGGCGATGTGACCGGGCCCCTGGTCTACGTGAACTACGGCGCTCCGGCCGATTATGAGCAACTGGACCGGCTCGGCATTTCGGTGAAGGGCGCCATCGTGATTGCGCGTTACGGCCAGACCTGGCGCGGCATCAAGCCCAAGGTGGCGGCGGAACACGGCGCTGTGGGCTGCCTGATTTATTCCGATCCGCGCGATGACGGATACAACGGCGGAGACGTATTCCCGGCCGGTCCCATGCGGCCCAAGGACGGCGTGCAGCGCGGCAGCGTGATGGATATGCCGCTCTATCCGGGCGACCCGCTGACGCCCGGGGTCGGCGCCACCAAAGACGCGAAGCGCCTGCCCGTGAAAGGCGCGCCCACGCTCACCAAGATTCCGGTGATGCCCATTTCGTACGCCGACGCGCAGCCGCTGCTGGCGGCGATTGAGGGCGTGGTGGCGCCGGACACCTGGCACGGGGGGCTGCCCATCACCTACCATGTGGGACCCGGTCCCGCGCGCGTGCACCTGAAGCTGGCTTTTAATTGGGACCTGAAGCCGCTTTACGACGTGATCGTCCGGATTCCCGGCGCGACCTATCCTGACGAGTGGATCATTCGCGGCAACCACCACGACGCATGGGTCAACGGCGCCGAGGATCCGCTCTCGGGCGCGGTGGCAGAAATCGAAGAAGCCCGTGCGTTCGGCACACTGCTCAAGCAGGGATGGCGCCCCAAGCGTACCATCGTGCTGTGCTTCTGGGACGGCGAAGAGCCGGGCCTGCTGGGTTCCACCGAGTGGGCCGAGGAGCACGCCGCCGAGCTGGCGCGCAATGCCGCCGTGTATATCAATTCGGACGGCAACGGCCGCGGAGAATTCGGCGCCGAAGGTTCGCACTCGCTGGAGCGTTTCATCGATACCGTGGCGAAGGACGTTCAGGATCCGGAATCCAAGCTCCCGGTGGAGACGCGGTTGCGTGATTTCCGCTTGACCCATCTGCCTCCCGGCACTTCGATGCAGGAGATCCGCGGCCGCCAGGACCTGCGCATCGCCGCGCTGGGTTCGGGTTCCGATTACACGGCATTCCTCGACCACCTGGGTATCGCTTCGCTGAACATCGGCTTCGGCGGTGAGGATCGCGGGGGCATTTACCACTCGATTTACGACGATTTCTACTGGTACACGCACTTCTCGGATACCAATTTTGTGTATGGCCGCGCACTGGCGCAGCTCGCCGGGACCAGCGTTCTGCGGTTGGCCGATGCGGAACTGCTCCCGCTGGATTTTCAGGACTTCAGCGAGACCATCGGCCGGTACGTGCAGGAGGTGGAAAAACTGGCGCGCGATAAACGCGACCAGATTATCGAGACGAACCGCCAGATCGACGACGGAGTGTTCGCCGCCGTCAACGATCCAAAGCATCCGCAAGAGCCGCCCAAGAAAGAAAACGTGCCGCCGATTCTGAATTTCGCCCCGCTCGAAAACGGATTTGCCGCGCTGCAGCGGGTGACGGATCTGTACGAAAAAGCGCTGGCGCACGCCGGCGATAACGGCGCGGCGGCACTGGCGCGGGCGTCCCTGCGCGACGTCAATCAGCGGCTCATCCTGGTGGAACGCGCGCTGACGTTGCAGGATGGCCTGCCCCAGCGCGAGTGGTTCAAGCACCAGATCTACGCGCCCGGTTTCTATACCGGATATGGCGTAAAGACGCTGCCGGCGGTGCGGGAAAGCCTGGAGCAGAAGGACTGGAAGCTGGCCGAAGAACAGATTGTGCGCGTGGGAAAAGTGCTGGAAAACGCGGGAGAAGCGATTCAGGGCGCCACCACCGCGCTCACGCAGGCCGCACAGTAGGGGCCGCTTGCATTCCGGCCTGCGAAGGCGCAGAATCAGGGAAACAGCGAGGGAGTCCCGTTTTCCATGTCGAAACCCGCGGCAGCAGATTTTGCGGCAAGCGTGACGCAGGAGCGAAGCGCTCCCACGCCGGAGGAGATCCGCAGCCAACTACAGCGCCTGCTCGCCAGCCCCGCTTTTCACGGTAGCAAGCGATGCCAGCAATTTCTGGAATACGTGTGCGAGAAATCCCTTACGGGAGAGTCCGGCGCGCTGAAAGAGCGCACCATTGCCATAGAAGTGTTCGGCCGCAGTCCGCAATCCGAATTGGGTGAAGACACCATCGTGCGGGTGGGCGCGCGCGAGGTGCGCAAACGCCTGGCTCAATATTACGTTACCGAGGAAGGCACCACCACCGAAATACGCATCGATCTGCCTTCAGGTGCGTATTCCCCGGAATTCCGCTACAACCGCGCGATTCCCGAACCGGAGCCGGTGCTGCCGCCTTCCGCGGTGATCGTGGTGCCGTCCCGGGCGCGGCGAACGCGGCGCGGCATCATCGTGGGCGCTTGCTCTTTGGCGGTCGCGCTGGCATTATTTGCCGCTGTCAAATTGTCCAGTGCAAATCCCAACGTGGAGCAGTTCCAGAGGTTCTGGGCTCCGGTGATGCAGTCGGCGGAACCGTTGCTGTTGGCGGTGGCTCATCCGATTGTGTACCACCCTTCGCGCCGGGCGTTACGTTTGAGCGCGGAAAACCAACCGCCAGGCGTGCTCGGACAGGAGCCTATCCAGGTGGCGCCCAATCTCCTGGACGGTTCCGATATGATCCCGGTGCAGAATCAGTACGTGGGATTCGGGGACATGGTGGTGGCCAACGAGGTCACCGCCATGCTGGCGCGCAAAAACAGGAGCGTCAGACTGCGCATGGCCAGCGGCGTGGAATTCGCCGATATGCGCAAATCGCCTACCCTGCTCATCGGCGCGGTTACCAATCGGTGGACTATGGAACTCCAGCCCGCATGGCGCTTTCGCTTTGTCCGCACGCCGGAGATGCGGCCGGCCATCCAGGACATGCAGACCGGCGAACAGTGGTCGGTGTCGTCAAAGGAAGACGGATCGTCCCCGGATGATTATATTCTGGCATCGCGCATCCATAATTCCGCGACCGGCGGAATGCTGATGGTGGCGGCCGGCCTAAAGCAGTTCGGTACCGAAGCCGCCGGCCACCTGCTCACCGATCCGGACCAACTCGCCGTGATCCTTCGCAAACTGCCCAAGGGGTGGGAGAGCAGGAACCTGCAAGTGGTCCTGCACTCCCGCGTGATCGGGAACACCCCGGCGCAACCCGAGGTCGTGGCCGCACACGTGTGGTAGCGCTACCTCGGCAAGCAGCGAATACGTCCGGTCCCAGTACGGCATGTTGCCGATGGCATAGCCGGAAATCGCAATCTCCACTCTCCGGTTTAACTCCCGCCCGCCGGGTGTGGCGGTGGACGCCACCGGCCGGCTGTTGCCTGCCGCCTGCACCGAGATCGCGCTTGCCGGCACACCACTCGCCTGTAAGGCGTCGCGCACGGCTTCCGCCCTCTCGGTGTTGCTACCCTCGCCGTTATCGTCCACTTCCACGGAGAGTCCCGGATGTGCCCGGATCACGGCAGCCACTCGCGCCAGTTGCCCGGACAGCATGGGCTGGAGCGAATGCCCGTTGAAGTCTCCCGCCGGGATGGTCACCAGCAAGCCGCGCGGCGTATCCGTAGTTTCCAGCGAAGAAGCTCCCAACTGGTCATAGATGTTAATACGCAACGCACGCTTTTGCTGGTTGGCAGCCTGCTGAGGCGATTCCACCATCACTGTGGCCGGCGCCGGCGGAGGCTGCGGCGGCAGGGCCGGCTGTGTGGTGACGGCGGCTGTTGACTGCACGCGCGCGCGCTCCTGCTCCAGTTCGGCGCGATCCGCCGAAGCCTGCGCCCTTGCCGTTTGCGCGTCGGCTTCCGCCTTCAGCCTCTGTTCCCGTTCCCGCTCGGCTTCCGCTTTGGCGGCCGCGACTTCGTCGCTTTGCTTGCGCTTCATCGTGATGGCGCGGGCGTCTTCCGCGGTCTGTGCCGCCTCGCGGGCGTTTTGCACAATGGAACTCCGGTCGGAGTGGCTGGCCTCGAGGTTCTGCGCCGTAGTCAGCAATTGCTGCGCTTTGGCCAGAGTGTCCGCCGCATACTTGTCGGCTCCCTGAGCGCGTGCAATCTGCACGGCGTTCTGCGCCTGGTAGATCTCCAGCAGCTCTTCGTACTGTTTCATCCCCACCAGTTGGCCATTGCCTTCGGCTGCCGCTAGGCTGGCGGGCACATCGTAGGTATACTGCCCGCGCGGCAACAGGTCGTACTTCACGTTGATCGGTTCAATCGTGCCGACGGTGTCGGGGCGGACCTCGTTTTCCATTACCACTACATCGCTGGGCTGCCGCACGGCGGCGTAGGGTTCCGCCGTCACGATCATGCCGAACGCCTGCAGGTCCGTGGTCACATGCAGCTTGGCTTTGTCTGAGCTTCCGGCCAGCACCTCGCCCAGATTCTTCGCGCGGCCCTCCGGCGTAATCGCCCACAAGACGTAAGTCAGGTACTCTTTGCCGTACCGGCTGGGCGGCGTCACGTGTTCGAAATGGGCATCAATATCGGTACGGCCGGCCTTCGACTCTACCGTCGCATCGCCCTTTCCCTCCGGCAGAAGTACCGTGCCGCGAAAATCGATCTGCGTCGGCATTCCGCTGCGGTATTGGTAATTGACAGCTTTTACCGTGCGCTCGATCACAGTGACGCGATAAAGTGGAACATTTTGCGCGATTGCCCCGCCCGCCGTCAGTGCGGCAAGGGCAATGATTCCAGGCCCAAGGACCTTCATCTGTGCTTCTCCTTCCTCTTGCGGAAGAAGTGCACTTCAGTTGCCAATTACTCTTGTCGCAGGGCGTCCAGCGGGTCCACGCGTGTTGCGCGGCGCGCCGGGATGTAACATGCCAGCATCGCGATGCCCGCCAGCACCAGGGCTGCCGCCAGGAACGACGCTGCATCCAGCGGCCGCACCTCAAACAGTAAGTTGCGCATCAATCGTGTAAGCGCCGCAGCGGCGATTGTGCCAAATGCCAGGCCTGCCGCGGTCAGCCATATGCCGTCGCGAAACACCAGCATTAGCGCGGACGCCGGCGACGCGCCCAGAGCGATGCGCAGGCCAATCTCCCTGGTGCGCTGCGTCACCGCCTGCGCCACCGCTCCGTACACTCCCACGGCGGCCAGCAGCATCGCCGCTAGTGCAAAACCGCTCAGCAGAAGCATCACGAACCGGCGCTCCACGGTGGAGCGGTCCACCAGCGCTTGCATCGGATAGATGTTGTAGGCAGGCATCGTGGGGTCCACCCTCACCTTCGCCGCCAGGACCGCAGCCAACCCTTCGGGGTCCACAGCGGTGCGGATCACCAGCACCGGATTCCCCAGCGGGCTGAATGCGTAAGGGCGGTACACTTCCGGGCGTGGATCCACATCCAGACCCACGTGCCGCACGTTGCCGATCACTCCAACAACGGTTATCCAAGGCGCGTTCGCGGCCGGGGAGCCCAGCTTGATGCGCCGGCCCACCGGGTCCTCGCCTATAAAAATGCGCCGCGCCGCCGCTTCGTTGATCAGCGCGCAACATGCCGGGTTCGCGTCGTCGTGCTCGTCGAACAGGCGGCCGGAACGCAGGGGAATGCGCATGGTGGCGAAATAACCCGGCGTGGCGACGCGGTATTCCGTATCGAAGCCCGGCTCGCCCGGTACGATATGGCCTTCACGATAGAGCCAGGTACCCAGGTTCGACCCCATCAGGGGAAGCCGGCTGACAGCCGCGACCGATGACACGCCGGGCGTGCTTGCCACGCTCTCTGCAATACGCCGCCACATGACGGTACGCTGCGCGGGCGTCTGGGCGGTCGCCGGCAGCATGGTAGTGACCGTAATCAGGTGATGGGGATCGAACCCCGGGTCCACCTCAAGGAGGCGCTGAAAGCTGCGAATCAGCAGACCTGCGCCGACCAGCAGAACCAACGCCGCCGACATCTGCACGACGACCAGCAGGGAGCGCAGCGTGCGATGGCGCGACGTCATTCCACGGCCAGCCTCTCGCAGAGTGTTCCCGATTTCGCCGCGCACCACGCGCCACGCCGGAGGCAGTCCCGCCAGCAGAGCGCACAACAGCACCGTGGCGCAGGTCCACGCCAGGGCGCGCGCATCCAGGTGGATGGGGCGGGTTCGCACGAGTGCTTCGGGGCCGCGCGCAATCAGGAATCGCAGGGCCAGTTGCGCGATCCCGAGTCCGAGTGCCCCGCCCGTCACCGCCAGCACCGCGCCTTCGGTGAGCAGTTGGCGCAACAGGCGGAATCGCGAGGCGCCCAGCGCGACGCGCACGCCAATCTCCCTTTGCCGCGCGGCCGCCCTGCCCAGCAGCAGATTGGCCACGTTGGCGCAGGCCATCAGCACCACGAACCCGACCGTGCCCAGTAGCAGCAGCATGGCCACGCGATATCGGCCCGACGCCTGCTCGCCCAGCGACTGCACACTGTAGGTGAACCCGCGATTGGTGGCCGGATACCGCTCGCTCAGTGCCGCACCCAGGCGGCCAATCTCTTCGCGTGCCTGGGAAGGCGAACCCCCGGCGTTCAGCCGTCCCACCACCTTCAGGAATCGCAATCCACGGAATGAGCGGGCAAGCTGATTGCTCGATAGCGGCAGCCACAAATCGATCCGCGCCGCTGTGCCCGCTACCGGCTCACCGGCATAGCGGAAATCCTTCGGCATCACGCCGATCACGGTGTACGCCCCCACATCCAGCGTCAGCACTTGACCCAGCACGTCGCTTCTGCCGCCGAACTGGCGCTGCCACAGCGCATAGGAGAGCACCGCCACGGGAACCGGTGCGCCCGCGTCCTCCCGCGGAGTAAAGGAGCGGCCCAAGACCGGTTTCATTCCGAGCAGCGGAAAAAAACTCGCCGAAACATACAACGTCTCCAGCCGTTCCGCCGAGCCGTGGCCTGTCAAGACCACGCTCCAGATGGGGCTCACCCCGGCCATCGCGGAGAAGGAACGTGCGTTGGTGCGGATGTCGGCAAAATCCGGCGCGGAAGTCCACGGCTCCACTTCGGGTTGCTCGGACTTGCGGGTTTCAATGGCCATCAACCGGTCCGGCTGGCGGTACGGCAGGCTGCGCAGGGCAATCGCATCCACCATGGTGAAGATGGCGGTATTCCCGCCGATTCCGAATGCCAGAGTTAACGTGGCGATCGCAGCGAATCCCGGATTCCGGCGCAGAAAGCGCAGTGCATAGCGAAGATCGCCGCCCCATCCGGCGAGCCAGCCCGCGCCATTTTCGGGCGGCGCGGTACGCTCGGCGGCATTGATCTCGCGTCCCAGCTTTTCCCAACTCCCCAGTTGCAATTCCGCCTGGCGCAGCGCATCCGCCGGGGACGCGCCGGCTGCTTCGGCATCGCCGGCTGCCTGCTCCAGTTGCAGGGCCAGTTCGGCCACGATTTCGCTTTCGCGCTCGGGTGTCACGTGCAAGGGCGGCAGGTGCTGTCGTACGTATGCGCGCCAGTCAGGCATGGCTGAACCCCGTGAGCCCGTTCAGCACGGCCACGAATTCCCGCCAGGCGCGGCGGTGATGCGCCAGCGCCTCCCGCCCGGCCGGCGTGATCTTATAAAACCTGCGCCGCCGCTCTCCCGCCTTTTCCACCCAGCGGCCTTCCACCAGTTTCTTGCGCTCCAGGCGGTACAGCATGGGGTAGAGCGATGCCACCTGGAATTGCAATTTGCTGTCCGATTGCGATTCGATCAGCTTGGCCAGCTCATACCCGTGACGCGACCTTTCTTCGAGCAGCGCCAGGAGAATCATCTCAGCGCTTCCCTTCTGCAAATCCCGCATCTCGCTGGACATATGTAGCGAGTATATATATATCGGCGATGTACATGCAAGACGTTTTTCCAGGTCGATCGTCTAGTGGAGTATACTGGACCTCAATGGCACGTAGAAACCAACCCCCGCTGCAGGGCGAAATGCTCCAGGGAACCCTGGACCTGCTGATTCTCCGCACCCTCTCCGCCGCGCCAGCGCACGGCCACACCATCGCTCATGCCATCGAACGCGGATCCGACGATGTGCTCCAGGTGGAACATGGATCGCTTTATCCGGCGTTGCATCGACTGGAAGACCGGGGATGGATTGCTTCCTTCTGGGGCACTTCGGACAACAATCGCAAAGCCCGCTACTACCGCCTCACCAAGAGCGGACGGGAACAGCTTTCCGAGCAGACCACTCGCTGGGAGGAGCTCGTGCGGGCCATCGGACGCATCCTGAGACCGTCCGAACAGTAGATCGTCGATATGAGCTGGACCCGTTATTTTCGGCGCCGCCGCTGGGACCGGGAACGTTCGCGCGAACTCGATTCCTACCTCCAGATGGAGACCGACGATAATCTCGCACGCGGCATGACACCCGAAGCCGCCCGCGCCGCCGCTTTCCGCAAACTGGGCAACCCAACGTCCATTCGAGAGGAAATCTATCAGCATGAACACCCTCGGTTTTCTGGAAACTCTCTGGCAGGATTTGCGATACGCCACTCGCCTGCTGCGCTTGAATCCCGGGTTCACCCTGGTGGCCATCGCTCTCTCTGGCCCTGGGCATCGGCGCCAATACCGCCATGTTCCAATTGCTGGATACCCTGGGCCTGCGCACGCTCCCGGTCCGGAACCCCGGGCAACTGGCCATCGTTCAGATCGCCAATCGCACAGACAAGCTGTTGTGTTTTCAGCACCCGCTACGCGCACCTGACAACCACTCTGTGGGAACACATCCGCGACCGCCAGCAGGCCTTCTCGGGCATGGCCGCGTGGGGCAATTATCTGTTCAATCTATCGGTAGGCGGCGAGCTGCACCTGGCCCAGACTCTCATGGTGAGCGGCAATTTCTTCCCGCTGCTCGGCGTGCCTCCCGCGCAGGGCCGCCTCCTCACCGCCGCCGACGATCAGCGTGGCTGTTCCGTCCCCAATGCCGTTCTCAGCGATGCCTTCTGGCAGCGCCGCTACGGCGGCCAACCCGGCGCCATCGGCCAGACACTCACTCTGGAAGGCCATACGTTCGAGATTGTCGGCGTGACTCCGCCCCGTTTCTTCGGCCTGGAAGTGGGACGCAATTTCGATGTCGCTATCCCCCTGTGCGCGGAACCGCTGCGTGCAGGGGTCCGACTCTCTGATCGACAAGCCATGGGGCTGGTGGCTGGCCGCGGTGGGCCGCCTCAAACCGGGGTGGACCATGGAGCGCGCATCCGCACACTTGCGGGCTCTCTCCGCCGGTATTTTTGAGGAGACTCTGCCCACGCGCTTCGATGGCCAACTGGCCAAGGCGTACCGCGCCCAGATTCTGACCGCGCTGGCCGGCGCCCAGGGCTATTCCGAACTGCGTACGGATGTGGGGGACGCACTTCGCATCCTGCTGGCCATCACCGCCCTGGTGCTGCTCATCGCCTGCGCCAATCTGGCCAACCTGATGCTTGCCCGGGCCAGCGCCCGGGAGCGTGAAATTGCCATACGTCTGGCTGTCGGTGCTTCCCGTTTCCGCCTCATCCGCCAGTTGCTGGCCGAAAGCCTGCTGCTCTCCGGAGCCGGAGCCCTGGCCGGTATCTGGATCGCCACCGCGTTGAACGGCCGGCTGGTCTCCTTCTTCGGAAATCGCTATGGCGCCGCATATCTGGACCTGGCTCCCGATTGGCGCATCCTGGGATTCACCGCCGCCCTGGCCATTCTGACCAGCATCTTCTTTGGACTGGCGCCGGCTCTGCGCGCCACTCGCACGGCGCCTGGATCTGCCATGAAGGTCTCATCCCGCGGCATCACGGCGGGTCGCGAGCGCTTCGGATTGCGCCGTTTCCTGGTGGTCATGCAGGTAGCCCTGTCCCTGGTCCTGCTGGTAGGCGCGCTCCTGTTCGTGCGCAGTTTCCGCAATCTGGTGAGTATCGATCCAGGCTTTCGCCAGGGCGGCATCCTCGAAGCCGACGTGGATTTCAGCCGCCTGAAACTCTCCGCTCCCGCCATCCGCGAATCCGAAGCCGGCCTGCTGCGCCGCGTGCAGGCCATTCCCGGCGTCCGCAACGCCGCCGGCATTACCATCATGCCTTTGAGCGGTTCGGCTTGGGCCAAGGACGTAACGGTGGGCAGCAGCAAGACATCGGCCCGTTTCGCTGAAATAACCCCGCACTTCTTCGGCACCATGCAAACGGCCATCGTAGCCGGGCGCGACTTCGATGATCGCGATTCCGCCACAGCTCCCAAGGTCGCCATCGTCAACCAGGCTTTCGTCCGCCAGTTTTATCCCTCGGGCAACCCCGTGGGCAGAACCTTTCGCACGCCCACCGGCGCCAAAGACGAGCTCGTCACGTATGAAATAGTGGGAGTAACCCGCGATTCCAAATACCTGAACCTCCGCGAAACCTTCTCGCCGGAGGTCTTTCTTCCCATCGAACAGGATCCCGAACCCGAGGCCTACCAGCCCCTGGTGATTCACTCCACGGTCTCGCCATCCGCGCTGATTCCGGCGCTCAAACGTACCTTCGCCGAGATGAACCCGCTCGTCGGCTATGAGTTCCACGTCTTCCGCGATGAGGTCCGCCAGACCCTCCAGCGCGAGCAGTTGATGGCCACGCTCTCCGGCTTTTTCGGAGTGCTGGCGGCTCTGCTGGCCACGATCGGCCTGTACGGCGTGATGTCATACATGGTGGCGCGCCGCAAAAATGAAATCGGCATCCGCCTCGCGTTGGGGGCCGCGCGCGCGCAGGTAATCCGCATGGTGCTCCGCGAGGCCGCCCTATTGCTCGGCATCGGACTAGCCGCGGGGTGCATCCTCGCCTTGCTGGCGGCGCAGGCCGCCGCGGCCCTGCTATTCGGTTTGAAGCCGCGCGACCCCGCCACGTTTGCGTTCAGCACGGCGCTGCTGGCCGCCGTGGCTGCCGCTGCCGCCTGGCTCCCCGCCCGGCGCGCGGCCAACATGAACCCCACCGCCGCCCTGCGCGAAGAGTAAGCGCGGGGCCGCTCGCTTATTCCCCGGCGTGGAACTGTTTGCCGTTGCTCAGTAGCACCTCGTGGACCTTCTCGACCAGCGCCGCCGGCGTGAAGGGCTTTTGCAGAAACGCCACTTCCTGGTGCAGCAGGCCGCTGTTCACCACGGCATTGTCCGTATATCCGGAAATGTATAGCACCTTCATATCGGGACGCTCCCGCACCAGCATCGCGGCCATTTCCGTACCGCTCAATTTCGGCATGATCACATCGGTGATCAGCAGGTGAATGGTCCCCCTGTGGTCACCGGAGATTCGCAGAGCTTCGTTAGGGTCGGCCGTGTCCTGCACCTGGTACCCCTCGCGCTGCAGCGTCTCGCGCATCAGGTGGCGAACCATATCGTCGTCTTCCACCAGCAGAAGCGTCTCCGTCCCCGAGGGCGTTATCCTGGGGATGCCGGCGGCTTCCACCGCCACCGGCTGATCGATCCGCGGCAGGTATACCTTCACCGAAGTGCCGCGGCCCGGTTCGCTGTAGACCTGCACACTGCCGCCGCTCTGCTTCACAATGCCGAATACCGTGGAAAGCCCCAGGCCCGTCCCCTTGCCCGCGCCCTTGGTGGTGAAAAAGGGTTCGAACAAGCGCGCCTGCGTATCTGCATCCATTCCGGTGCCGGTATCGCTGACCGCCAGCAGAATGTACGGTCCTGTCTTTGCGGAAAGATGACGGCTGGAGTAAGTCTCGTCCAGATACACATTCGCGGTCTCCAGCGTCAGCGTGCCGCCCTTGGGCATCGCGTCGCGCGCATTCACGGCCAGGTTCATCAGAATCTGCTCCAGGCGTCCGGGGTCGGCATGCACTCGGCCCAGGTCCGCGCCAAGCGAGCAGACGCAGGTCGATATCCTCGCCGATCAACCGGCGCAGCATGGTGCTCAGGCTGGCCACCAGCCCGTTCAGGTCCAGCACTTTCGGCTGCAGCACCTGCCGCCGGCTGAAAGCCAGCAATTGCTGCGTGAGAGCCGCCGCGCGCTCGCTTGCCTGAATGATCTGTTCAATGGAGAGGCGATTGGGATCTTCCGGCTGCAGCCGGTTCAGCACCAGTTGGCTGTAGCCGGTGATGATGGTGAGCAGGTTGTTGAAGTCGTGCGCCACGCCGCCCGCCAGCATGCCCACAGCTTCCATCTTTTGCGCCTGGCGGAGCTGCTCTTCCAGGCGTACCCGCTCCGTCACATCCACCAGCACCACCAGCTCGGCTTCCTGCGCGCCGTACTCCACCGGGTCCATCGCCGCCTGAATATCCAGGAGCCGGCCGCTTCGTGTGCGAGTGCGCCACACGCCCTGCGGATCGGCAAGCGACAACTGCCGAAGCTCCGCGGCCGTGTAGCCCGAGAGCTTTTCGGCGGCGCGGTTTGCCTCCAGAATTTCCTGGGTCTCGGGGTCGAGGATCCACATCGCCACCGGATGTTCCTCAAACAGCAAACGGAGCTTACGATCGCTGGTCTTCGGCCTCCGTTTTGCCTCCATGTGTCCCCAGCTCAAGCATACAAATAGAGGGCCACAGACTCAATCCGATGGCATCGAACCGTGTTCGTTAGAACACATCCTCAGGGCTGCGCGAGGCTGCAGGCACCCCAAAGAACGCTGTCGTCGCCCAGCGCGGCAGGCTGGACATCGATGCGAGCACCGGACCAGGCGGTAATCTGCCGCCGCAGCTCCGTGCGAAGCGGCACAAACAAGCGGTCGCCCGCTTTGCTGATTCCGCCGCCGATCACAATGCGCTGGGGATTGAGCAGCATGATGGCGGCCTTGAGACCCAGCGCGAGGTCCACCACGTAGCGCTGCACAAAATCGCCGTCCTGCATCAGCTCGCGAGCCGTTTTTCCGTGATCGCGCTGCCAGCCACAAACCGCAGCACATCCGTTCGAAACAGCCGCGAGCCCCGCACAGGCATTCGGGACCGTCCGGGCGAATGGTCAGGTGGCCAATCTCCCCGCCATACGAATCCGCGCCTCGCCACACCTGGCCGCCTTGATAAATGCCCCCGCCGATTCCCGTGGAAAGCGTCATGTAAAACAGCGGGGAGCAGCCCTTCCCCGCCCCGTATTCGGCCTCGCCGATGGCCCCCACGTTGGCGTCATTGTCCATGACTACCGGTACTCCGGTCAGCTCGCGCGACGAATTCCACCAGGTCGAAACCCTGCCAGCCGCCCACGTGCGTCGAGAGCACCACGCGCTGCCGGACGAAATCCACCGGCCCGCCAAATCCAATGCCGCAGCGTTCGAAGCGAAGGTCTCGCCAGGAGCGCACCACGTCCGTAATCTGCGCCAGCATCCACTCGCGGCCGCCCGCGGCATCGGTGGCGCGCGACTCGCGCCGCACCATGCGAGCGCCGTCGAAGGCCGCCAGGGTGAACTTGGTGCCGCCTATATCGATGGCCAGAATCACATCAAAGAATATAGCGTCAAAATCCGAAATGGTGCGGATTCCGTCCGATCAGGATGGCGGCAAATACCTTGGGCACATATTCGCGGGTCTCGAGCGGCAGAGCCCGTGCGCGGTAGAGGTACCAGAAATTGCGCTGCTTGATGGGATCGCGCACAGTCCTCGCAACCGCCTGTTTTACCTGGGTCGGACCGCTGTCGTAGGCCGCCAGAGCCAGCATCACCGAACTTCCGGTACCAAAGTCCAGGATAAGGTCACGCAGGTATTTGCAGCTTGCGCGCGTCGATTTCACCAGGTTCTTGCGCTCATCCACCTGCCCCTCCACGCGAAGGCCGTATGCCTTGGCCGTGGCCTGTGTGAACTGCCATGGGCCCACCGCGCCCGCGGCGCTTGCCGGTCCCGACCCCAAGGCGCTCTCGACCAGCGGAATATACGCCAGGTCCTCGGGCAACTGGTCCTCGCGAAGAATATTCTTGATAGTCTGGATCTGGCCGGAGGCCTGGCTGAGGGCGCGCGCAATCACCGGATGATCGGGCCCCTGATCGTGCTCGATGTAGTGATTCACGCGTGCCACGAAATCCGGCGGAATGCTGTAGACCTCGGCGCCGAATTCCGCCATCACCGCGTGGAGCTCCTGCGTGACGTAGTCGCCGCTGTCGCGTGACCCGCCCAATCGATAGAGCAGGGTGCGCTGGAGAGATTCGGCTTCGTCCTGATAATCGCCGAGTTGCGAGAGCAGGCGGTCCACGTCCTTCTGATCGATTGGCTTCTGCAATTCGGCTTCGAGCTGTTGGATGTGGGTGTCGATCGCGCGTTTCTCGTTTTTCAGCGTAACGATTTTCCAGACGGCCACCGAAGAGACTGCCACTAGCGCCGCCAGTAGCGAATAGCCGATGATCCGGAAACGGCGCCGGGTGCGGTGCAGCGCCTCGTCGATCACGCCGCGCATGATGGCCATGGTGTGGCCACCCACGCCGCGCGCTCTCATGCGCCGGGCACGGTTGACCGCGCTGGATAGCAGCGCTTCGTGCTCCGCGCCCGGCGCCGGAGGCGTAACCGGCAGTAGCGGTACGGAGGAACGCGGCACCTCGATGGTCCGGCCCAATTCGGCGGATGCCGCCTCTTCCAAAACCAATTCGAATTCCGGTCCCTGGCTGCCCAGTTGAATCACCGAGGGAAAGGATATTTCAGACTCGGTGATGCGCTCCCCGTTCACCCACGTGCCGTTTGTGCTGTCGAGATCGCGCAATCGGAAGGAATCTCCATTTCGCGAGATCTCGAGGTGATTGAGCGAGACCGTGGCACAATCCACGCCGTGGATGATCACGTCGTTATCCGGGGCGCGCCCAATGCGAGTGGTGCCGTCCGCAATTTGAAATCGCGTGCCGGCAAGCACACCTGACCGCGACAACAGCCAGGCCGTCGTTCGCGATCCCGTGATTCCCTGCTGCGGCATCGTCGCGCTCCTCTGGGCAACCGTACTTACTTTCAGCTTATCGAATGGGCGCGCCGGCTGGGGTACCGGGCACGCAATGCGTGATCCGGCTCACTTTTGCGAAATCGCCTGATTGGGCCGCGCTGACTATTTCGCAGTTCCGTAGAGCGGCGCATTCGCGATTCATCCGTTTGTGCGCGGCGTCTTCGCAGCGCTGGTTGCGAGCCCCGGGAGGATTGCTATCAGGCTTGGCGAAGACGCGAGGCAGGCTGCCAAGACCGCGGGTGATGGAACCCAATCTTCGCCGGATCCTGTTCCAGAGCGTAGGGCACCGACCGCTTGCTATTTTAGGTCCTTTTGGTTCTATGGGTATTCAGCGGGCACCTGCATGGGACTCAGGGCATATCGCGATTGCAGATACGCGACGATATCGGTGAGTTGCTGCACGGTCATGCGGCTGGCGTATTCCGGCATGCGCGGCTGTCCGGTGGCGCCGGTGTAGCGGGCGGCATGATACACGGGATTAATGATAGCGGTGACCAGGTAGCCGTCGCTGGGCACAGCCATCACCGATCCACCCAGAGCGACCGTCTGAATCTTGGGCCGCGGGAGGTTCGATCCGCGAACCTCATGACAGGTGTTACAGCCAAATTCCACCATCGCCGCTTTGCCGCGATGGGGATCGCCGTTCGTGGCCAGGCGAAAGCCCTTGGCCGGATCGCGCGAAGTGCCGCATGCCAGGCTTGCTCCCAGCAGCGCCGCGATCAGCGGCACTCTTATCGAAAGACACACGATGCACCTCCTTCTAATGCCCCGCCACCTGCGCAATATCCTCGTAATTGGGCTGGCGGTGCAGATATACGTAAACGCCGAAGAAAATCACGCCCAGCAGGCCCAGCACCGACATGAGCGCCAGGATAAGGTCGGCACTGCGAATGGAAGCGAACGCTTCACGCGTTTCCTGGACGGCCAGCACCACCCAGTTGAGTCTTGGGTAATCGTCCTTAAGGCCGGTGTCGGCGAAGCCGATGATCTGCCTGCCGGAACTCAAGGTTGCCACAATGTACCCGGTCTGGCGCCCCGAGACGGTGCCGAGCGCGTCGCGGATGGCGGCGAACTCATCCGATTTCATTTTGGCGGCGGCGGAGACGCCGGGCGCCGCCACTACGGTACCGTCGTCCTTGACGAGCATCTGGCGGCCGGTACTTCCGAGTTGTACCTGCCGGACGATGGGGAAGAAGGTGGAGACGTCCACCAGCGCATTCAATGTACCTACAAAGCGATTGGTGCCTTCCTCCAGGATCGGCATACCGACACCGATGTAAGTGGACTTGGTCACGTCGTCATAAAGGATGTCCGTAATGCTTACCGCTCCCCGGCCCTCGGCGTAGATGTCCTGCCAGTACTGTTCGTCGGCCTGGAAGTAGTTCATGGTTTTGTGAGTGGATGCGACCACCGCACCGCGAATATCGGTGACGGTAATGCGCAACAGGAGGGGATCGTACTGTAAGTGTTTGCGCAGGAACTGGGAGGCCGGCGTGGAAAGGATCGCGGCAACGAGCGGGTCGGCCGCGGAGGTTCTCCAGGTTTTGTCGATCCTGGCGGCCGCGGCGGCAATCTCGGCGTCGCTTCGGGCCTGATACTTACTGTTGGCGGCCGCGACGGCGTCCACCACAACGTTGGTGATAGACAGATTGCGGACTTCGGTAACGCGTTCGTGAATGAAGTTGGCTATCTGGGCGGCGCTCAATTGGGCGACGGTTTTGAAGTGGGCGCCCGCGGACCGCTCCAGCGCTTCATCCGTCTGCACAAGGCTGAACAGCGCCGCGAGACAGATCGGGATGATAATGAGCAACATCGCGATCAGGAGCCTGGAGGCGGGAATGCGAATCTCGAACCGTTCTGCAGCAGGCATGTGACCCTCCTGATGAACCGGGATTCCGGCGGCAGGGTTGCGGCGCAGAGCCGCGCTGCGTGAGGCAGTGGGGAGGAGCGCCCCAAAGCACTCACTCGTCTCGCCGGTAAAATGATACCTGAAAAACGGCGCGAAAGGAATGGCGGCGCACTTACGTGCCGCCGCAAAATGATAATGTCCTATTTGCGCAAAGTAGAAATGTCCTATTGACGTCCTCCAGGCTGGGGAGGTGGCAGAAGGACAACTACTGATGACGCAAGCCGAACGGGACCGCCTGGTGGCCCTGAAGAAGGCGAAAAAGAAGCTGATCACCCAGAAGCAGGCAGCGGAAGAGCTGGGGATAACAGAACGGCACGTGAGACGATTGCTGCGGGAGTTGAAGCGGCGCGGAGACAAGGTCGTGGCTCACGGCCTGCGCGGCCTCCCATCGAACCGCAAGCTCAGCGCCGACACAGAGCGAGAGGCGGTGAACATTCTCTCGCAGCCGGTGTACCGTGGGTTCGGGCCCACACTGGCGGCGGAGTACCTGGCGAAGAAGCACAAGATCGACGTGAGCCGGGAAACGGTGCGGCAGTGGATGATCGGAGCAAAGTTGTGGCGGCCACGGAAGCAGCGCCTCGACAAGGTGCATGAATGGCGACCGCGACGCAGCCGCTTCGGAGAACTGGTGCAGTGGGATACCAGCGATCACGACTGGCTGGAAGGTCGTGGGGAAGACATCCTGTTGATCAACATGATCGACGACGCGACCAGCCGTTGGTTCGCTCGCTTTGTGAGTAGTGACTCAACGGTGGAGAACATGAACCACCTGGAGCGATACCTGAAAAAGCACGGACGGCCGTTGGGCTACTACACCGACAAAGCGGCAATTTTTCAGACTGCGGAGAAGACCAAGCGCGATGGCAGCCGATTGGGGAAAAGCCGGGAGGAGTTGCCGCCGACGCAGATCGGACGCGCTCTCCAAGAGTTGGGAATCCCGTGGATTGCGGCTCACAGCCCTCAGGCCAAAGGTCGAGTAGAGCGTGGATTTTTGACGGCGCAGGACCGGCTGGTGAAGGGACTTCGGGTAGCGGGCGTGACCACGTTAGAAGCTGCCAACCACTACTTGGAAACCGAGTTTCTGCCTTGGGTCAACCAACAATCGCGGTGGTGCCCGCCAATGCCGACGATGCTCACCGGCCATTGGAGAAGCAGCACGATCTGGCGGCCATCCTCAGCCACGTAGAGAAGCGGAGGGTGAACGCCGACTACACGTTTCCTTTGGAGGCCAAAACCTATCGCATTCTACGCCAGGATATTTGCACAGGACTCCGGGGAGCCTACATACGCGTGGAGCAACGGCGGGACGGTTCGGTGGCGGCCCGCTTTAACGGATGGTATCTCCGAGTGGAGAGATGCGAGCAGCAGCCGAAGGAGCGCCTGCCAAACCATCGCCGAAGAAAACCCCTCGTCAGCCGGCGCAGAAAAGCACGTGGAACCAGAATTTCGATTTGAAGAAGGGGCCGAAGGTCTGGCAGGCGGCGCAACAGTCCGAAGCCAAACGCGAGGAATCGTAGTGACCATGAGGCGGCAGAAGTGGCGCGAAGGCGAAAGTTCGCCCTATACCGGGAAACCCTCCGCACGACCGGCCGGTAAGCCGGGTGATTTCTTAATCGCCAAGGAGAGTTTGCGACGATCCCTTCCCCGCCACTTTCTTCGTTCCGCTAACAAATATACTGAGCGCTCAGTATGCGTTTTCAAGGCATGGCGGAATCTTTCTGGTCCGATGGGGTTTTCAAAACAAAACCAAACCCTGGGATGGGAACCGACCGCCTCCCGTTGGTCGGCCCCAGGCCCAGGTAAAAGAACGCGCCGGGAGGATCACGCTCCTTCTCATCGTCCGCAGATGAGTTCCGACCGGCTATTCCTCGATCGGGTTGCTCGCCAGCATTGCCCGTCTCCGCTTCACCGGCACGCCCAGACTACCACGCACCCTCACCCAGCCCGGTCAAAACCGGACATTTCTACTTTGCAGGGAATAGGACATTTCTACTTTGCGTTGACATGGCGGCGCACTTACGGCACGATACGATCATGCCATGTTGCCTCAGGAATGAACTGCAATCGGAAATGCTAACTTACCGGCGTCAGCGGAGCACGCGTCCCAACCGATGCGCATCCAAACATCTATTTACTACCCAATTATCCGATCCGGCTGTAGAATTCGGAGGGAGGACTCTGTTATGCGCAAAGCCATGGGCCTGCTTCTGGTGGTGTGCGGAGCGGCGGCGGCGGGCGAAGTCGCAGCGAACATTCAACTGCCCAAACCGGGCACCACCGGAGGCATGCCGCTGATGCAGGCGCTGAACGAACGCAAGAGCACGCGCGAGTTCAGCACGGAAAAACTGCCCTCGCAGATGCTTTCGAATCTGCTGTGGGCGGCCTACGGCGTGAACCGGCCGGATGGCCGGCGTACGGCGCCCTCGGCGAGGAACCTGCAAACGGTGGACATCTACATCACTTTGCCCGATGGAGCGTATCTGTACCGGCCCAAGGAGCATCGCCTGGACCTGGTGGCGGCCGGAGATTTGCGGGCCGCGGCGGGGCAACAGGATTTCGTGGCGAAGGCGGCTTTGAACCTGGTGTACGTGGCCGACTTCGCCAAACTGGCCGATGCGTCGATGGAAGACAAGATGCTTTACTCGGGAGCCGAGACAGGGTTCGTGGGGCAGAACGTCTACCTGTTCTGCGCCTCCGAGGGGCTGGCCACAGTGGTCCGGGCCATGATCGACCGAGGCGCGCTGGGCAAGCTGTTGAAGCTTCGGCCTGAACAGAGGATCACGCTGTCGCAGACGGTAGGCTATCCGGCGTACAGCCGGTAGAGACTACCAATCCACGACAGAACCGTGAATGGGAGCGCGCGCATTTGCCCTTATCGCAGCACGTCTTGAAGTTCCTGCTCCATGGTCCCTCCAGAAACTGTTCCCGTAAGCAGCCCTGCAGCAGTAAAGAATACGGGTTTAGTAGGACCATCTGCCAACACCGGCGTCACCGTCATGGTCAAGGTGACGGTGCCGGACGCATTTTTGAAATGGCCGGTTCCACTCATGATTTGAAGAATCCTGGTACAAAGAGCTTGCCCAGCCGCGAAATCTATGCAATCGCTTCCCCCGGTGAGATTGACGACCAATAGATCTCCGTTCTGCGAGCGGAATACGCCCGCGCCGGCCACAGTCGCGAAGAAAGCCTTCGTGGGGCCCGCGCAAGTGAGGGACGGCTGCGGAGAAGCCGAGCTCGTACTCATGAGACGAAGGGTGACCTGGCCTAGCGCGCCGTTGCCGGCGAGATCATACTCACCAGCAGTTGTGCCTTGCACACTAATTGTGCTGTTCGCGGTGGTACCCGACATCGTCATGTTCACGCGACCCGCTTGCGCGTAGACGCCTGCGACACCCAGGTTGAGCATCAGTGCCATTGTTGCGAAGTGTTTCATTTCTTTTCTCCCCTCCACGGCAGCCGCCTGGGGTAGGTTGTTGCCAGCCGAATCCCCGAAACCGCTGCATGACGCCAGGCGGTATTTGTTCACCGCGCTGAACTACGTAAACGTTACCGGGGAAAGCGCCGGACTCAACCTGCCTGTTGGCGTAGGAATCAGCGCACCAATCCGAGCCGCAAGGCCTTGGCCACGGCTTGGGATTTGGAGTGCACTTGCAGCTTCTCGTAAATGTTCCGCGTGTGGAAGGAGATGCCGTGTACCGAAACGTCCATCTCGGCAGCGGCGGTTTTGAAGTTATGCCCATCCGCCAGCAGGTGCAGCAGGCGCAGTTCGTGCGGCGTGAGGGCCGCCGGCGATAGTTCCTGAGGAAGAATCTGCCGGAAGATCGCGAGCACTTTGCTGGCGATCTTGGGCGAGATGGGCGAGCCTCCGGAGGCTGCCTCACGAATCGCCGCCAGCAATTCAGCAGGGGGGGTGGTCTTTAGCAGATAGCCGCAGGCTCCGGCGCAGATGGCCTGGAAGACGCGCTCATCGTCGTCGTAAACGGACAGGACCAGCGAGTGCATCTTGGGAGCAGCCTGGCGCAAGCGCTGGATGCCCTCAATTCCCGACATGCCCGGGAGCCCAATATCGACCAATGCGACATCCGCCCGCGTCCGCTCGATTTCGGGCAGCGCCTCTTCCATCGATCGATAGACCGCCGCGCATTCGTAGCCGCCGGTAAAGGCGATCAGAGTCCTGAGACCCTCGCGAATTTCGCGGCGGTCCTCAATAATGACGATCCGAACGTTAGGCTCCGGCATGGGGAGTTTCGGTAACCCGATAAATCAACCGTATCAGTTTCCGCGCCCGGGGACCCTACCTATCCGCGTAGGATGCGGCTGCGCCATTTCGGCTTCAAGGGCGCCCGGAGTTCAACCTGGGTGCCCTCGCTGGGCGAGGAGTGAATCTCGAGGCGCCCTCCCAGAGACCGCGCGCGCCCTCGCATTCCAGGCAGGCCGTTGCCTTCCTCCCGGCCCGCCATCCCCCTTCCGTTGTCCACGATCTTCACCACCAGGTCGCCCCCGGCCACGCCCACGGAGATCTGGACCGCCGTTGCCTGTGCATGCCGGACAATGTTGTGAACCGACTCTTTGAAAATCAGGTACGCCTGCCAGCGGGTGTTCGGGTCCAGTGTGATATGCCGGGTCTCTTCGGAAAAGTGGAAGGATACGTCGATCTGCCGCGAGGTGAGGGCATCGCTCCCGGCGCGGCGGATGCGCTGCAAGAGGCTGCCTTCCTTCTGTGGCCGGATACTCCACACGATGTCGCCGATCGAATCCACAGTCTCACGGGCGGTTTCGGCGATGCGGGCCAAGGCAGCTCCGGCCCGGGAATCCGGTTCCGCCTCGCGCATGGCGATTTCGCTGAAGATGGTGATCTGCGAAAGGTTCGAGGCGATATCGTCGTGCAGGTCAAGGGCAATGTCGGAACGGACACGCTCGATTTCGAGCAGCCGGGCCACGCGAGCGCGATGGACCCAGACGGAGCCGGCGAGCGCCACGGCCAGCAGAATTCCCTGGAACCACACCCGCTGCCACAATGGCGGCGCCACCCGGAATTCCACGGTCGCCGGCACAGGGCTGGCTTCGCCGTCCGAGTTGATGGCACGCACTTCGAACCGGTAGCGTCCGGGCGCCATGGAGCCGTAATGCACGGAGCGCGAGCCGATTGGCTCGCTCCATGCGCCGTTTCCCAGCCGGTATTGATAGCGCAACACGTTGCCCGAAGAGTAGTTCAGCCCCACAAAATCAAACTGAAGGTGCTGTTGCCCCGCCGGCACCTCGACCTGCCCGAGGCTGGATTCGCCAGCCTCCGAAACCGGCACCGGGCGCCCGGCTATGGAGAATCCGGTAATCCACACGGGGGGAGGATCGGCGGCCGGACCGCCCCGCGGGATGAGGTTCGTGAGCCCGTGATTGGTGCCGAACCAGATGGCGCCGTTGCGGTCGCAATACGACGCATTCACCTCGCCCGGTGCGATGCCATCCGACGAAGTATAGTGGCGCATGTGCGCCAGATCCGGATCCAACCGGTCTACGCCGCCCCCGGTTCCAATATAGATGGAGCCGTTGCGGTCCTCGGCGAGGCTGTACACGCTGAGGCTGGAGAGCCCATCGGCGTAGCCGTATTGCCGGAACTGAGGGTTGGGCCCCGCCGGCAGGTCGAAGCGCAGCACTCCCTCGTTGGCTGTGGCCACCCAGAGACGTCCAGCGTGGTCCAGCAGAAAACCGCGGATCGGCGCTCGGCTGGGCGGCGCGGCCATCGGCAAAGCCCGTCCCTGCAACACCCGCCACAACTGGCCCTCGGAATCGCCGATCCACGCGTGCCCGGCGCTGTCTTCGCCAAACGCGGACGCGAAGCCGGGCACCCCAGCGGCTGCAACCCCGATGAATTTCTGCCCGTTCCTGCTCCAGTAGACGAATTTCGACGTTTCGGTCCCCACCCAGATATTCCCGCCGCGGTCCTCAAAAAGGCGGATCACAACGTCGCTGGGCAGGCCATCGCGCGTGGTGTAGACCGCCTTGGGTGCGGTTTCGGCAAGCTGCGACGGGCTCTCCAGACGGGGATACCGGCATAGCCCTCCCTGACTACTCGCCAGCCACCATTCGCCGGAGTGGTCTTGCAGAATCACTCGTGCCGGCTGCCAGCCAAAGCTCTCGATTCCCTTGGGAACGCGGGGCGCGATGGCACGAAAACCATCACCCGAGCGGAACCCGATGCGAAATCCGCCCGACTCCAGGCGGCCTGCGATGTACAACTGGCCGCGGAGGGTCTCGGCAATCGAGATTACCGCGTCCATCCCGATCCCGTCCGCGGCCGAATAAGTCAGGATGCGGCCCGCCGCCAGTTTGAACGCGCCTTCGTCGCCGGTTCCCAGCCACAGGTTTCCGGCCCGGTCCTGCCCCAATGCCCCTACACCCCGGCTGGGCAGTCCGTTGTCCTTGGTCCAGCCGCGGGCTGGCGCTCCGTCCGCGGGAAACTGAGCCAGGCAGCGGTACATGCTCACCCAGATGTCGCCTTCCCGCGATTCGAATATGTCAAAGATGTGGCTTCGCGGCAGTCCGATATTCTGTCCGAAGAGGTGTTCGAATCCATTCCCGCCCGGGTGCGGCGCCGGCATGGAGCGGTAGAGGCCATGAGCCGTGCCCACCCATATGCGGCCCTTTCGGTCCGCGAGAAGATGGGTAATCGCACCGAAAGGTGGCGGTTCGATGGCGGCGTAGCGCTCCACGCGCCCGTCAGGCAGGCGGCGGTATAAGGTTCCATCGGCCACTCCGATCCACACACCGCCCTCCGCATCTTCCGCCAGGGCAGTCACGTCCGCATCGCCCCAGTTCACCCCGGGCAGACCAATCCGTATTTGGGTGAGCCGTGGCGCGGGGCCGGCCGTGTCGTCGATTGCATATAGGCCCGCTTCGGTACCACACCAGAGCGTGCCACTGCGATCTTCCAGAAGCGCCTCGATGTGAGCGGCCTCCGGCTTTCCGTCTGGCCGGACCACGAGCATCCGGCCGGCGCTCGTTGCTGGAAGGTCCGGCCGGAACCGCACGAGGCCCGCGGGTGTAGCGAGCCAGTAATTGCCATGACGGCCGATCAGTACCTGGCTGACGATGCGGTGCGGTAAGCCCGTGCCCTTGGTCTGATTCGCGAATCCGTAGCCGTCAAAGCGCGAGAGCCCCTCCGCAGTAGCGAACCACAGGAAGCCGCGCGAATCCGGCGCAATGCTGAGGACGGCGTTGTTCGCCAGGCCGTCGGCCGTAGTGTAATGACGGAGCGGAAGCTGAGCGCCGCGGAGGCACCCGGAGAACGCGAGTAAGGCCAAGCCGAGGGCCCACCAATGTGCGGAGACATTCATGGCAGGCCACTATTATAAGGATTCCGTCAAACTGCTGAAGCTTCGGCCGGACCAGGGGATCACGCTGTCGCAACCGGTAGAGACTACCAATCCACAACGGAACCGTCGTCGGGATCGTAACTTTCCTGGTTGCGCCAGTCGTGATTCAACTTGCCGGCGAGCGCATTTTCGTCGAGTTCGATTCCCAGGCCCGGACCCGTCGGAAGATCCAGGTAGCCGTCCCGGACGGTGAATGGCTTCTTGATGTAACCCTCCCCGAGCGAAACCTGCTCCTGGCAGAGAAAGTTGGGAATGGCCGCGGCCAACTGCACACCCGCGGCCAGGGAAATGGGACCCAGCGGATTGTGCGGAGCGATGGAAGCGTAATAAGCCTCAGCCATGCCCGCAATCAGGCGGACTTCGGTGATCCCTCCGGCGTGGCACATGTCCGGCTGGAGCACAGTAGCCGCACGCCGCCCGCGCGGACCGGTCGAGATGCTCCAAGTCCGCCACGGAGACGGGGCCGAACTCCTCGAGATTGTCCGCAGGGTCAAGTTTCTTGTCGATTTCCGACTGGCGGACAATCACGTCGAAGAACGCGCTGCCCACCGCCATGCGCCCGCTCGGAGGCGCCGCGGTGTCGCCCTGCGGAAACACCAGGATGTCGCCATTCGGTTCCGTCCTGGTCCGGAAGTTGCCGGGTACCAGCAAAGGGAGGCCGCGGAAGTTCCACTCTTTCCAATCGCGCGGCGGGAATGCCGAATTTGCTACTGCGCGGGAACACACCCGTAACGTCGATCCCCATGGCTGCGCGCAAGTCGTCTTCCACCGGTCACCGTGGTGCTTCCGAAATCCAGCGGAATGCGATCCGGCTCGCGGTGACTCAGGGCAATGCGCAGCCTGTCCCGCGACGAGACGCTGGTTTCGCTCAACAGGCGATTTATAGCACGATGCCGCTCCAGGCGCACGGGCAACGCTTGTCTCCAGAGGCGATGGATGAGAACATACCGGCCATGGTAAAGATTGCTTCTAGCGGTGCAATGCTGATGCTTCTCGCCGTTCCCCTGTTCGCGGAGACGCCAGTCATCCGTCCCGGGGAAGTGTGGCCGGACAACCGTGGCGAACATATCCAGGCGCACGGCGGCGGGATCATCCTGGTACACGGCACCTACTACTGGTTCGGCGAGGACCGCTCCCGGGGGCTGGACCGTTCGAAGCGCTTCGTGGCTTGCTATTCCTCTAAAGATCTAGCCCACTGGACTTTTCGCAACCAGGTGATCAAATCAGCGACCCGGAGAATTTCGGGCCAACGTGGGTGCTGGAGCGGCCCAAGGTGTTCTACAACGCGAAAACCAAGAAGTATGTCATGTACATGCACATCGACGGGCCGTCACCCGGGCATACTCGCGGGTACGACCTGGCGCGCGTGGGCGTGGCGGTCTCGGACACGGTGGACGGAGACTACCGGTATCTGCGTAGTTTCCGCCCGCTGGATCACGAGAGCCGTGACATCGGGCAGTTCATCGATGACGATGGAACACCATACCTGATCTTCGAAGACCGGCCTTTCGGTTTCCGGATCGCCACGCTATCGGACGATTATCTGAACGTCGAGAAGGAAGTGTGCCTCATTCCTCTCCACCTGGAAGGTGGCGCAGTAGTGCACTTGGGCGGTCTGTACTATGCTATCGGGTCGGCACTGACGGGGTGGAGCCCGAACCCCAATAAGTACGCGACGGCGAAGTCTCTGGCCGGGCCGTGGTCCGAATTCAAAGACATAGCTCCGCCGGAGACGAAAACGTACGGGTCGCAATCCACCATGCTGTTAAAGATTGCCGGCAAGAAGGCCACCACCGTGATTTTCATGGGCGATATCTGGAAGCCGCAGGCTCAGTGGGACTCGCGATATCTTTGGATGCCGCTCGAAATCGGCGACGGCAAACTGTGGCTCCCCGAGCCAAAGCCCTGGAGTCTCGATGTGAAATCAGGCGTGGCCACGATTCTGAAATAGGATTTCCGCCACGAGGAGAATGTAAGTAAACCGTAATCCCCCGACCATTATTCGACGAGGCCGGCCGCGCGTCGCGATCGCGCGAAGAGCGTTTCCCTGCGGGCTCTCGGCGCCGCGGTTGCCACAGATCCTGCCGAACTGGCCGCGGGCTAGCCGGGTAGCCCGACTTTGTGGGGAAGTAAGCGCAGCAGGATGCCGCCGGGACTCCAAGCGAGTCGGCGTTCATCCCTTGATGGACTCTTCGTCCCTGCTGTCCAAGACAGACAGAAATCTAGCGACCCGTGTTGCAAACGGGCGCTTTGCGTGCCCGGAACTGGAATTCTGAGATCGAGGTCTGCCGCTTCGAGTTATCAGCCTCCTGTCCAAGAGCGCTACGGTCCGAGTAAGGACTGAGTTGATTCTGGTGTCATTGTGTTGCGGGCCGGCGGCAATTCAAGCGCGCGAACTTGTTCTCAACAAGCCTTGAACCGCCTGTCCCAATCAACTCAGCTCCAGGCTAAGCTGTTCTGTCAGTGGGACAAGCGGGGGCGTGCCGAAGGGATTCTCCAGCCAGCGGCGGAGATCCCGGTAGGTGAACAGATTCAAACGCAGCATGGAAGCTAGGTTGGAGAACGACCACTTCGCCTTGGAGAGATGGTGCATCCATTTCAACAACAGCATGGCGATCAGCGCCGTCCAAATCTGAATCAGCAGTGCATTCCGGCTGGTACCCACAAAACTCTTCACCTTCAAATTCTGTTTGAGCGCCTTGAAAAACAGCTCAATCTCCCAGCGGTCCTTGTAGATGGCGGCGATAGTGGTGGGCCCGAATTGCAGGAGATTGGTCAACAGGACGATCTCCCGCTCGTTGATGGGATCCCAAACCACCACGCGCCGTACGGGATGGGGATAGTTCTTGACGGCTTTGGCGCCGGTAAAGCGGATCAGTTCATCGGCCAAGATGTTGCGCGGCAACGGTCCGATGGCGGAGTCCACCACCTCATAGGCGGCATTGTCCTTCAGGCGGGTCACGAAGAACACCCCGCGACCGTCCCACTTGCCGAATAGCGCGTAGTCGCAATAGCCCCTATCGATGGCCACGATGGAACCAGCGTTGAGTTCTAGGGACTGCGCGATGCGGACATCGCTCTTCTTGGCTTCGGTGATCAGCACGTAGGAAGGAAGGTAGTCGTCGTGGTCCAAAAGCACATGCGCCTTCACACCACCTTTGGCCCGGCGGAACTTGGCCCAGGGGAACAGGTCCAGGCACAGCGAGATTGTGGTGGAGTCCATCGACATGAGTTTATTTTTGAAACGGAACTTGGCCTTGCGGGCTCCCATGCCCTCTTGGCTTCGGAAGCGGTTCAGTGCGGTGTAGAACAGGTCTTCGAAGAGCGCCGCCGGGCGGTGTTCGTTGGCGTAGGACAAGGTGGATTTGTTGGGTGCGTTGGCAATGCCGAGATGCACGAGTTTACCTTCACTGCAAGCCAACCCGTTGCAGATCTCGCGCAGCGAATCGGCGTGCGCCAACTGGCAGAATGTCATGGACACGAACTGAGTCCAGCAGGTGAAGCCCTTGGCGGCGCGTTCGGCCTGGTGCTTCTTGACCAGGGAGCCAAACTCCGTTCGGGGGAAATGTTGCAGAAGTTGATTGAATAGACTGGCAGCCTGTAGCATGATAGTGCCCTCCTTGAGGCGAGTGATGGAACCGACATAGTGTGGCGATTCACTCACTACGTTGACAGGAGGGCATACCCAACCGCAATGCGGCAAAAGAGGCATGGCACCGTGCACGACACGGCTGCCTATCGCGGCAACCTAACTCAGGACTAACGGGTACGGCCGCTCACAGCAAAGCTGTTTTGGACACGAGTGACTCTTCGTCGAAGGGCTCGCGCTTCTCCGGCTGAAACAAGAAGTTTGCCGACGGCCAATGACCACCGAGCAATACGGGTATGCCGAATACTTCGAGGGCTGCCCGAACTCTCTGGTCCGCGATGTGATCAAGACGCTGGTACGAGAAGTTCTGGTGAACGAAATTCAGTACACCAACTGGATGGCCAACGAGGTGGTAATCGCCTTCCTACGGAAGATTCGCGAGAAGATCCAACAGACCCGAGGTTCCGGTGCTGTTCAACGATACCTCTCTGTTGCGCCGGCGCGAGTGGCGCAACCGGGCGATTCCGGTGGTGGGCGGCTTTATGTTCGAGGCCGCTGAAACATCCAAGGACAAGGCCAACATTCTGGACTGGCGGAAAGTTGCTGGCCACGCATCTGACCAGCGTTGCCGATGAATCCGGACGCAAGAATTTCGGTCTGGCCGATTTGCCGGGCGTTGAGTTCATGGATCCCGAGCCGGTGGAGATTCCCGACGTGTACCTGATAGCGTCGCGCGATGTGCTTCTGCTGCACCTGCTGGCCGATACGGGAGACAATAACAAACATCTGCGTACCCGCGAGGAGTTTCTGACGTGACGGACGTGAAGGGTGGATCTGACGTGAGTCCCGCTCCCGCTACGGTTTCGAGCCGCCGGTGGCTCATGATCTCGCTGGCTTTCTGGGCGACGGCGATCAATTATCTCGACCGGCAGACGCTCTCTGTGGCTGCGCCGGTGCTGCGCGACCAGTTCCACATGAGCAACACGGAATACTCGCGGGTGCTGTTCGCTTTTCTGCTGGCGTACACCATCATGAACGGGGTCTCGGGGCCGCTGATCGACCGGCTGGGAACGCGGTTGGGATACGGTTTGTGTATCGCCTGGTGGTCGGCGGCGGCGTTCCTGCACGCGTTCGCCCGGGGGGCGGCAAGCCTGGGCGTGTTCCGGTTTCTGCTGGGAATCGGCGAAGCGGGGAATTGGCCCGGCGGTGTGAAGGTGGTGGCGGAGTGGTTTCCGGAAAAGGAGCGCGCGCTGGCCTGCGGCGTCTTCAACAGCGGCTCCGCCGTGGGGGCGATTCTGGCGCCGCCCATCGTCGTATACATCATGGCGAAAGTGGGATGGCCGGCTGCGTTCGCCGTCGTCGGAGTCACCGGATTCGTCTGGCTGGCGGTATGGTGGCCGGTCTATCGCACACCGGGAGGGCGGGGTTCGCAAGGCGCCAGGAAGGACCCTGCGCGCGTCCCGGTTCGGCGCCTTCTGCGCTCGCGCTTCGTGCTTGCGTTCACATTCTCCAAAATATTTCTGGACCCCGTCTGGTACTTCTACATCTTCTGGTTTCCCGAGTACCTGAAACGCGCCCGGCACTTTGACATGGCCTCCATCGGAAAGTATTCGTGGATACCGTTCGCGGTGGCCGGGCTGGGCAATTTCGCCGGCGGATTTCTCTCGGGAAACCTTCTGCGCCGCGGCTTGTCGGTCACTGTCGCCAGAAAAAGTTCGGTGACCTTCTTCGCGGCCTTGATGCTCTCGGCGATTCCCGCGGTACTGGCGCGGGAAGCCTGGGTATCCATCGCCATGGTGTCCATCGCCATGTTCGGCTATACCGGCGCCCTGGCGAACATGCTTTCCATGCCGGCGGACGTATTTCCGGGCGGTGCTGTGGCTTCGGTTTACGGATTGGCGAGCATGGGGTCTGGCTTTGGCGGAATGCTCTTTACGTTGATTACCGGCTGGGTGGTGGACCACTATTCGTACGTTCCGGTATTTATCGGTTTCGGCATCATGCCGCTGGCGTGCGCATCGATACTGTGGACCCTGGCAGGGCCGTTGCGCGTGGATTCTTGAAGAGATAGGAGGAAAAACATGAACCGCCTACAGTTTCTTACCAGACCCCTGGGCCCGACCGCCTTTGAGGCGGGCCCAACTCATCAAGCCACCCAACTGGGAATCCTCTTCACGTTCTGAACCTCACCGGCTCGTGCTGAATGATTTTTCTTCACCGAAGATGGTGATCAGCGGGTGGCGGACGCGTGCCCGGTATTCATAGGTTCGATTGGGGGCCAGACCTGTCAGCGAAAACTGAAATGGGCCGGGGGAGGACTGCGGAGAAGCCGGGAGATCGGTCCACGGCTCGGTCCTCTCGGAGAGGTCCGTGCCGCCTTTCTTCTCGCGGTATTGGAAACCCACTGCGACGCGGTCCGCCTTACCGAGGTCCAGCAGTCGCGCCTGGAGCAGGGCAACACCGGCCTGGGCGTCCCACCGGGCGTCGACCGTCGACACCGCGGGCGGCGCCAGGCCCGGCTCGACGTTGGTGATCTTCAGCACCAGGGCGTTCGGCCAGCGCCGGTCCGTATAGAGCCTCTGAGCGCGATACGCTGTGATATGCAAACCCTGGTCATCCTGCTTCCAGGTGGTCTTGGGCACGACTCCGGGACGGTATTCCACGAGTTCATCGGATTGCCCCAGGACGGTAACCCGGGTCGCCGCGGTGGGGTTCCTATCCCAAAAGTGTAATTAGAGTTGAAGTGCCGTTGATGCAGCCACATGCGGGTGAGTGGCTGGCATGAATCCCAGGATCATCTAATTCTTTGAGGGCTGTCAGGTACGCCCGGGAAGAAGAGGATGGCGGTGCTCATCGAAACATTTCTTAGAAAGCAATTGGGGTTGAAGGCCCATACAGTGACCAAGGTAGAGGAGACCGAGAAAGCGATGCTCGTCCACATCGACCGATTGGGCAGTCGACTGCTGCGTTGCGGGCTCTGCCGGCAGCGGTGCCGAAGGGTGCACAGCGTGCAAAAGCCGCGAGTGTGGCGCGATCTATCGATGCGGAAGTTGCCGCTCAAACTGTGTTACCGGCCCCGGCGGGTGGAGTGCCCCAGGTGCGGTGTGCGGGTCGAGGATTTCCCCTGGGCCGAGCCGTGGGCGCGAGTGACCACGGCTCTAGCCAATGCGGTAGCGCGACTCGCCCGCGAACTGAGTTGGCAGGGAACCGCCCGCCAGTACGGCTTGAATTGGAAGAGCGTGGCAACAATCGTTAAGCGGGCGGTGCAGTATGGGTTGAAACACCGGACGCGTCCCCCCGTGCATGTCATTGGCATTGACGAGGTGAGCCGGCGGAAGGGGCAAGTCTATCTGACTGTCGTCTACGATCTGGAGCGGCGGGTTCTGCTGTGGGTGGGCGACGACCGAACCGAGGAAGCGGTGGAACCGTTTTTCACCAAAGAAATGGGCCCGCGGCGCTGTCATACCCTGCGCGTCGTCTGCATGGACATGTGGGCGGCTTACGCCAAGCTGGTCAAAGCGCACGCGCCCCAGGCGCAGATCCTGTTCGACCGGTTCCACATCGTCAAGCATCTCAATGAGGCGGTCGAAGAAGTCCGGCGCAGTGAGATGCGCCGCCTGAGTCTGAAAGAGAAGGTGCCATTCAAGCGCAGCCGCTGGTTGCTGTTGAAGAACCCTTGGAATCTCAGCGACGATCAGAAAGAGCGGCTGTCGACGCTGGTGCAGTGGAACCTACCGATCGTACGCGCCTACTACCTCAAAGAAGCCTTTCAACTGTTCTGGCTTTACCGGCAGCCCAAGCGGGCCAGCGACCACTTAGAGAAATGGATGCGTTCGGCCATGCGCTCCCGGCTGGAACCGTTCAAGAGATTCGTGCGTATGCTGCGGGGCCATCTCGATGGGATTCTGAGCTGGACGAAGCACCGAGTCTCCAACGGCGCCGTGGAGGGAATGAACAACAAGATCAAATCCATCAGCCATCGCTCCTTCGGATTCCGGACCGCAGAAAACTTCATCGCAGCCATCTATCACTGCTGCGCGAAGTTGCCGCTGCCTGTCGAGCGCTAATTACAGTTTTGGGATAGGAGCCCGCGGTGGCTTTGACCGAGCGCAGGGTGACCGTCTTCGCATCACCGAGTTTCCACGGACTCATGCGCGTAAGAAACGCATAAACTGCGTTCTCCCTGTCGCTCTTCGTAAACCAGATGTTGTTCTCGTTGGTGATGATCCAGGGCCGGACATTCTTGATGGATTCGCCATTCACAAAATTCCACAGAGCGATTTCGCGGAGGCGCGATTCCTGTTCGATGGCAATCTCGCCGTCCGGCCTGGGACCGATATTCAGCAGCAGATTGCCACCCTTGGCGCGTGTTTCGATGAGCGTATCGATCAGTTGCGTTCCGGATTTGTATTCTTCGTTAGTGGCCTTCCAGGGCCATTCCGTGCCCATCGTCAAATTGCCTTCCCAGGCTCCTTTGAGGGCCACTCCCGGGGTATACTGCTCGGGCGTTTCCATGGCGCCGCGAGTAATTACCAACTTAGGCTGTAACTGCCATGCGTAGTCTGTGAGACCAGCGGCTGGACCGTCGAAGAAGAAGTAATCGATGGGTCCATAATTGGTCAGTAATTCCTTAAGCTGCTGCCGCGTGTAAGTCAGGAATTCGGGGATTTCAAACGGGTAAACGCCCTTGACTTCCCGATTGATGGTGATGCCGTGTCGATGCAGCCAGCCAAAATCGTCCGGCGAGAAGTAGAATCCGATGGCGATCCCCTGTTTGCGAAAAGCGTCTACCAGTTGCCGGGTCACGTCTTTTCCGTAGGGCGTGTGCATTACGCCGAAGCTGGTGGTGGCCGTGTCCCACATACAAAAACCGGCGTGGTGCTTGGTGGTGAACATCACGTATTCGAAGCCTGCCAGTTTGGCCAGGGCAGCCCACTTCGCCGGATCGTACTGTTGCGGATTGAAGTACTCGGGCAGAATACGGAAAAATCGCTCGACGTAATCCGGGGAGGCGCCCACCAGCGAGTGGGAAATCACGCCGCCCAAAGGGCCATCGACTCCCCAATGGATAAACAGGCCGAAACCGCGGTCGCGGAACTTCTCGACCTGTGCGGGATCGTTCCTGTTCACGGAAAGCGATCCCTGCGCCGAGGCCGATGCCGCCAGCAGGAGGGGGACCAGCAGAATGCGGGTAAACATCACGAAACGATTATACTGAGCGCTGGATGGTCTGGCCGGCGAACTGCGCCAGCGAGATCCCCGTCACTGAGTGCCACGAAATATCGTTGGTCGTCAGAGCCTGCAACGTGGTTGGCACTCCACCCACGACCACCGATACGGTGGCGTATCGGATCCCGCGTTCCTTCCGTCCCCAGGTAGTAACTGAAACTCAGGGTGGATTGCGAGGTGATTCCGGTGATCGAGGGCGAGGTCAGCGGTGGCTGGACCGGGCTGTCCGAAGCCAACCATCGTGAAAGCCCAGAGCGCCAGCGGGGTGCAGTTGCGAGCGAGTGACCGCATGACGAACTATTGTTGCACGCCGAGTCACGTGGGCCGTCAGAGCCGTCGCGATCAACAAATGCTACCGCTAACCTTTTCGGATTCCCCCTGTCTAAGGTGGTAGACCGTCTTCCACCTATGGACAAGATCGAGTTGCTGCAAGGCACGCTGGACATGCTGATTCTGCGCACATTGCAATGGGGCGCGCAGCACGGGCACGGCATCGGCGTGGCGATCCGCGCGAGTTCGCAGGATGCACTGCAGGTGGAGCACGGATCGCTGTATCCGGCGCTGCACCGCCTGCGCAAACAGGGGCTGGTCGAGGCAGAGTGGAAAACGACCGAAAACAAGCAGCGCGCCCGCTATTACCGCCTGACGGCGAAAGGCAGGAAGGCTCTGGCACTGGAGGAATCGCGCTGGAACCGGATGGTGGCGGCAATCGCGCGGGTGATGCGCCCGGCATAGGAGGTTTGTGTGTGGTTGTGGAATCGCCGCAAAGAGGACCGCGAACTGGCAGAGGAACTGCGCTTTCACCTGGAGCAGGAGGCACAACTGCGGCGCGAACGCGGCGAGGATGACGAATCCGCAAGGCGACACGCGCGCCGCGATTTCGGCAATCTCGCCAGGACCATGGAGGTCACGCGCGAAGCCTGGGCGTGGAGTGCGCTGGAGCGCGCCGCACAGGACGTACGCTTCGCCCTGCGGATGATGCGCAAGAGCCCGGCGTTCACCGTGCTCGCGCTGAGCGCGCTGGCGCTGGGGATCGGCGCCACGACGGCGATTTTCAGCGTGGTGAATTCAGTGCTGCTGCGGCCCCTGCGGTTTCCCGATCCAGGCCGGCTGGTGATGATCTGGGAGCGGCCGCCGGGAACCGACCATAACAATGTGGTGCAGACTGCGAACTTCCTGGAGTGGCGCAAGCGCAATCGCTCGTTTGAAGATATCGCTGCCATATTCCAGATCGCAACCAATGTAAAGGGGGATGGCGAGGCGGTTCAGGTGCCGGGAATGCGCGTCACGGCCGGCTTCTTCGAAATACTCGGCGTTCCGCCCCTGCTGGGCCGGGCCATCCGCGCCGAAGACGATAAGCCGGGCGCTGCCCCGGTGGTGGTGCTGAGTTATGGGTTCTGGCAGCGATGGTTCGGCGGCCGTCCCGACGCCTTGGGACGGAAAATCATGGTGGGGGCGGCAAGCGCGGAAGTGATTGGCGTCATGCCGCCGGACTTCGCTTTCCCCACCATGCCGCATGCCGCCCTTTTCACCGCTATGCGGATCGACCCGGTAGAGGCGTTGCGCGACGGCCGGAACTACTCGACGGTGGCACGGTTGCGCCGCGGAGTGACGCTGGCCGCTGCACTGGCCGACATGCGGAGCATCGCGGCCCAAACTGCCGTCGAGCGGCCCTACATGAACGCGAAGTGGAGCGCCACGGTGGTCCCACTCATGGAACAGACGGTGGGGGAATCGCGGACCACGCTGATGGTGCTATTGGGCGCGGTGTTCTTCGTGCTGCTGATTGCGTGCGCCAACGTGGCCAACTTGCTGCTGATGCGCAACTCCGCGCGCCGGCGCGAAATGACTGTACGGATCGCCCTGGGCGCGGGCCGCTGGCGCCTGCTGCATCAACTGGCGGTGGAAAGCCTGCTGCTCTCTGTGGCCGGCGGAGCGCTGGGGTTTCTGCTGGCTTTGTGGGGAGTGCCCGCGTTGATCGGTATGCTGCCGGCGGAATTCCCCTTGCCGCGGATGAGTGAAATTGCGGTGGATCCCGCGGTGCTGGCCTTCACAATGCTGACGTCTCTGGTTTGCGGTCTCGTGTTCGGCGTGATCCCGGCCCTGCAATGGGATCGCGCTGGCATTGGCGAAGGCCTGCGGCAGGGAGGCCGGCACGGCAGCGCGGGCAATCGCGCAGTACGCAACTCCCTGGTGATGGCAGAGATGGCTCTGGCGGTTCTGCTGGTGACCGGGGCAGGCCTGATGCTGCGCAGTTTCCTGCTGCTGCACGCGGTGGATCCGGGATTCCGCACGGAAAACCTGCTGGCGTTCCGGATGGTGCTGGTTACGCCCGCACCCAGCTTCGACCAGGTTTTGGCATTGCGCGCGGAACGCGTAGAGCAGATGCTGGAGCGCATTCGCGCGTTGCCCGGCGTGGCAGCGGCGAGTTCGATTCATCTTCTGCCCATGACGGGCATGCAATCCGGAACATGGTATTACCGCGCCGACCGGCCCGCTCCTCCGCCTGTCAGCTTGCGCGGCGGCGACGTCTCGGTGGTCTCCGATGACTACTTCCGCACGATGGGCATCGCGATACTGGCGGGACGCGAATTCGACAGCCGCGACCGCGCGGGGGCACCCAAGGTGGTGATTCTGAACCGGACGGCCGCACGGAAGTTCTATCCGGGCGAGAATCCACTTGGCCAGCGGCTGGCAATCGCCTGGGGCCAGGGGCCGAACGTTTCGGAGATCGTCGGCGTTTCGGCGGACATCCGGCATAACGGATTGGATTACGATCCGGAACCGTGCATTTTTCTGGCGCAGGCGCAGCAACCTTCGGCGTATGCATCGCTGGTGGTGCGCAGCCGCGGCGCAACGGGCACACTGATCGGCGAAGTGAAGGAGCAGGTGCGCGCCGTCTCGCCGAGCCAGGGCATTCAGGACATTCAGAGCATGGACACGGTGCTGAGCGATTCCATCGCGCGCCCCAAACTGGAAGCCTACATTCTGGGCGTCTTCGGTGTAGTGGCGCTGTTGCTGGCGTGCCTGGGAATCTACGCCGTGATCTCGTACTCGGTGGCGCAGCGGACACGCGAGTTGGGCATTCGCCTGGCTCTGGGCGCGGGCCCAGCGTCGATCCTGACGATGGTGCTGCGCGAAGGTTTGCTGCTGGCAACGGCGGGAATCGGCGGAGGATTGCTGGCCTCGTTGTGGCTGACGCGCTATCTGGCCAGCCTGCTCTATACGATTCGCCCGACCGATCCGTTCGTGTATGCGGTGGTGAGCGCGGTGCTGGCGGCGTCCGCGATTGCGGGCTGCTACGTCCCGGCGCGCCGGGCCACTCGGGTGGATCCGGCGGTGGTGCTGCGTGAAGAGTGAACACTGTTCTTCTTCCAAGTTCTGCTAGCTGCTAGATTCCGTTATGGAAATTCACGCACCCCACGAGCCCATCCTCTCGTTCAGGGAATTCCTGGTGCACCTGTCGATGGTGACCGTAGGCATCCTGATCGCGCTTGGTCTGGAACAATCCGTAGAGGCTTATCATCACCACGAACTGGCCGAAGAGGCCAGGGCGAATATGACCACCGAAATTGCCGACAACAAGCGGGAACTCGACAATCACCTGAGCGGGCTGGACAAGATCGAGAAGCAGCGGGACGACGATCTCAAAGTGATCGATCAGCTTCTGGCTCACCAGCATCTGCATGAATTGTCGATAGGGCTGGGTTTTTCCGGCCCCACTTTGAACTCCGCCAGTTGGACCACGGCTTCTTCGGTGGGCGCGCTGGCGTATATGGAGTACGGCACGGTGAAACAGTTCGCGGAGGCATACAAGCTGCAGGACCTGTACGAGCACCTGCAGAACGACGAAATCAACGATGTGCAGAAGGGCGTGGGCATGCTGGCCAGCCTGAAAGACGGTCCGGAGAAAGTCTCCGATGGCGAACTTCGTGCGATCAAGATGCAGCTACAGCAAGGCGCTGCCGCCCTGACGGTGATCGGCCAGGTGGGAAAGCAACTCAGCGCCGAGTACGATAAAGTGCTGGCGAAGAAGTGAAGCACCCGCCGGTGCAATTCGGATAAACTGGTCTTGCATGAAAAATCTCATCATTTTCCTGGCCGCCGGCGCCCTGGTTGCGCCGGTATTCGCCCAAAACTCCAGCAAGCCATTTCTGGGTCGTTGGGACTTCACGGTAACTAACGGCACCCGCACCTGGCCTCAGTGGATGGAAGTTACTGAAAAGGACGGCAAGCTGGATGGCCGCATTCAGCCGCAGGGCGGCGCTGTGCGTCCGATTGTCGCAGCGAAGGTGGAGGGCGGCCATTTGATCATTACGGTGAACGCCGCCTCCGAACGGAAGGGCCGCTCGATACCCGAGACGGATTGGGATCTGACCGCCGACGGCGATAAACTCACCGGCGTACAGAAACAGGGAGAGAATACCAACACGAAACTGGAGGCGGTGCGCGCCCCCGAACTGAATCGCCCCATGCCGAAAGCCTGGACCGCTCCGGAGCCTTTGTTCAATGGCAAGGACCTGACCGGTTGGGAGGCTGCGAGCAATCCCGCCAACAACCATTGGGCCGCCAAAGATGGCGAACTGGTGAACGAACAGCGCGGATCCAATCTGCGGACCACCCGCACGTTCCAGGATTTCAAACTGCACATCGAGGTCAACTGCCCCAACGTGGCGCCGGACGGGAAGCAGCAGCTTTGCAACAGCGGGATTTACCTGCGCGGCCGCGATGAGATTCAGGTGGGAAGCGAAGGCGGCACCCTGCCCAGCCACGAAATGGGCGCCCTATACGGATTCATCGCGCCCAAAGGCGACCTGCCCCTGGGTGCCGGAGAATGGCAGACGTTCGACATCACCCTGGTTGGGCGGACCCTGACGATCGTGCGAAACGGCATTAAGATTCACGACAACGTGGAGATACCGGGAATCACCGGCGGCGCGCTGGACAGCCACGAAGCGGAGCCCGGCCCGTTCCTGCTGCAGGGCGACCACGATCCGGGCATGCGGTATCGGAACATCACGGTTTCCGTTCCCAAATAATACGAGAATGGTAAACGGGAGGGGCCAATGAGCATTACACGACGTGAATTCATCGGGACTGCGGCGGCGGCGGGTGTGGCCGCCGGAGCCCCGGCAGGAAGCAACAACACGCCGATTCCCACTCGCGTACTGGGCCGGACCGGAGCGCGGGTTTCGATTCTGGCCTTCGGCTCGGGCAGCCGGTTCCTGCAATACCAGGAAGAGGAACAGGCTGTGGCGGCGCTCACCCGGGCGCTGGACATGGGCATCACCTACATCGACACGGCGGACGATTACGGCAAGGATCATCTGTCCGAGAAGCGCATCGGGATGGCCATTAAAGGCCGCCGCGACAAGCTCTTCGTGGCGACCAAGCTGAGCAACCGGGACGGCGCCGAGTCCCAACGCATCGTGGAGGCCAGCCTCAAAGCGTTGCAGGTGGACCGCGTGGACCTGCTGCACATCCACGCGCTCACTACGGCGGACGACCTGGCAAAGATCGAAGCCAAAGGCGGGCCGCTCGACCAGGTGCTGAAAATGCGCGATCAGAAAATGACGCGCTTCGTCGGAATCACCTGCCATGCGGATCCGCAGGTACTGAAAACGGCGCTGGAGCGGCATGATTTCGACTGCACCCAGATGGCGCTCAACGCGGGTACGGTGTCGATGATGAGCGGCACCGGCGGCATGGTGCCCGATAAATCGGTCACGACGAGCTTCGAAACGGTGGCCCTACCTGTCGCGTTGCGGAAGAAGATGGGCGTACTGGCGATGAAGATATTTGCGCAGGACGCGCTGGTCGGCCAGGCTCCCATCGAAAAGCTGCTCTACTACACGCTGTCGCTGCCGGTCACGGCCGCCGTGGTGGGGATGCCCAAGGTCGAGCACATCGAGCACAATGTGGCATCGGCCAGGAAGTTCAAGCAACTGTCGGCGGCGGAGATGAAACAGCTCGGGCATTCTCTTTCGCAGAAGAACAAGGCGGCGCTGGATCGCTACTTCCTGCATCACGTGGACGCGTAGGCCAAAGGCCTCGACAGGCCCGGAGGCCTGTCCTACTACCCGTTGCCGCGCAGCTTTGGCCCTCACTTCGAAGAGGTACTGCGCGGCATCGCTTCGCGTCCGTAGTGACGCCACGCGATCTCGAATCGCCGCCGCCTGGCCGGGCAACATCTCCATTTCGTGCTGCATCGCAACGTGGACTACACCGGGGAGGTTGCCTTCGTCGATGGGATCACCGGCCGGCTCACGGCCGCCATTGCCACCGTTACGGGGTCCGCGAAGCAATCCACAGGATCGCAACCGCCCAGCCCCGAGACAGCAGGCGACGGCAAAGTGGAAGGGGCATCCCTGGGAGTCGAAAGCGAGAGTAGCGCAGACAGGGAATTGGCTGCGGTATCGCGGCGGGTCATCGGGTAGAGTCCGAACAGTTTTTCCAGCGTGGCCGGAATGGATGCGTGGTCGTATACACGGTGGTCGATGGTGTTTTGCGGAATGCGCGGCGAAACGATCACGGCAGGCACCCGCCCTCCGTACTGTTCGAACGTGAAACCAAAGTTGCCGTGCGGCGACTGGTCTCCGGGCGCCACAGCGGCCCCCGGCGCGGCATGGTCGTAGAATCCGCCGGGCTCGTCCCAGGTGATGACGAGGAGACTGTCGGGCCACAGCGGAGAATTGCGAATCGCCTCGTAGGTGCATTTGAGGAGCGCTTCGCCGCGTGTCACGTCGTCCAGGGGATGCTGCGACGTGCTGCACTTATACTCGCCGGTAGCGTTGTAACTGGGCTCGATGAACGTGTAGGAGTACGGATAGCTGCCCTGGAGGTCGTTGGCGAAATTATGGAACGGCCGGATATCGCCCAGCCCAATGCCTTTCAGCGCGGCCACCATGGGAAACTCGTCGCCGGCGTACAAGCGGCGCGTCACGCTTTTCGCCATCAGCCGGTCGAAGATATTGCCGTTCTGGAAGCTGAATCCGGCAAGCGTCTCCCATCCCACAATCTCGGCCGTGGTGGGACTATGGTCCAGCCCGGCGGAAGAGGCCGCGTGCACGAACATGCGATTGGGCCAGGTAGGGCCGGGCACGGAGGAGAACCAGCGATCGCACACCGCAAACTCGCGGGCCAGCGCGTTCAGCACGGGGAGTTGGTCCGGCGTGAAGCACTTCATGATCTCACCCGGATCGCCGGCTCCTCCCGTGTTGGCGTACGATGCCACAAAGCCGGAATTGTCGATGGGCGGATACGCGCCGCCCGGCCGGTAGGAACTGCCAGGGCCGCACAGTTGCGTCAACACGTCCGGAAATTCGTGGCCCGGGTCCACGGGAACGGTCCAATCGGCGCCCTTCCGAACGGGGTAGGTGCCGCCATTGAAGCTATTGGATTCGCCGCCGGAAAGGCCGTCGATCTGCGTCTTTGCCCCCGTCACGGCGTCAACGCCGGCGATTCCCGAAAAACCCAGCATGTGGTCGAAGGACCGATTTTCCAGCATTAGAACGAAGACGTAAGTGCTCACGCTTTCCCTCTTTCTCCGGCAGCGGAAGTGCTGCTCCGGATTGATCGTCAGTATGCCATGAATGCCGGCGGGGAGACTACTCGTATTTGAGGGCGGCGAGGGGATCGACGCGGGTGGCGCGGCGCGCGGGGAACCAACTGGCGAGCATGGCGATGGCGATCCAGGCGAGACTCGCGGTGACGAATGCGAGGGGATCGAAGGGGCTCAGTCCGTAGAGGAATCCGCGGAGCAGACGCACGGCGGCGGCGCTGAGGAGCAGGCCCGCCGCGATACCCAGGGCGGTGAGGCGCAGTCCCTGGGCGAGGACCATCCAGTGGACATCGGCGGGGGCGGCGCCTACGGCCATGCGGACTCCGATTTCGCGGGTGCGCTGGGAGACCGAATGGGCTACCACACCGTAGACCCCGATAGCGGCCAATACGATGGCGAGCAGACCGATAGCGCCCAGGACGCCGGCCTGCCACTTGACCTCCCAGAGGGCTTTGCCCACGGTGTCGTCGAGGCTTTGCACTTCGAAGACACGCAGACGGCGGCCGCCGCTTTGGGCGACTTGGAGGAGCGGCTTGGCCCATAGATAAGGATTGCCGGCGGTGCGGATCACCAGGCTGAATTGGCCGTTGCCGGGGTCTTGCAGGCGGGAGAGGTAGAAGAGCGGGTCCGGGGCATCGCCGAAGCTGCCATCCGCCACATCGCGCGCCACGCCCACCACCTGGCCGATCTTCCTTTGCGATGTCTTGCACCCGACCCACAGCGGCTTGCCGAGGGCGTCGCCGTTGGGCCACCAGCGGCGCGCCATAGTTTGGTTGACAATGACCTCGGGCTGATCGTGGAGCGAGCCCACGGGCAGGAATGCGCGGCCTTGCAAAATGGGAATGCGCATCATGTCGAAATAATTCGGCTCGACCACGTTGCCGCCAACGGGATCTGGTTTGGCCAGGGCAGAAGCGGCGGCGCACAGGTTACCGCTCCCGAACACCTGCCAGGCGAGCGTGGCATCCTGCACGCCGGGAATGGCGCGGGCTCGCTCCAGCAAACCGGTGAGCATTTGTTGGGCCTCTTCGGGCGGAGTCTCTTTGGGGGCCCAGACGCTGACGTAGAGACGGTGATCGGTGGCGAAGCCCGGCCCGATATCCTGGACGCGCAGGAGCGCGCGCAGCAGGAGTCCGGTGGCAATCAGGAGCGTGAGCGAGAGCGCGACCTGGGCCACGGTATAGAATTGGCGCTGGCGCGAGCGGGCGCTACCGCTGTCGCCTTTCAACGCCGCATTGAGGCCGGTACGTCCGGCGGCGAATGCCTGGGGCAGGCTGAAGAGAATCGCGCTGGCGATTCCGGCTGCGCCCAGCAGCAGGGCGACGCGCCAATCGATGGCGAAGCGGAGGCCCTGGTACATCTCCACCGGCACGGAGGGCAACGCGATCTCCAGCGCGCGACCGGTCCAGTATCCCGCGATCAGGCCCAAGATGACGCCGCCGGCGGCCAGCAGCAGGGCTTCCACCAGCGTCTCGCGGAACAGGCGCGCGCGGCTGGCGCCCAGCGACTGGCGCAGTGCCAATTCGTGCTGCCGCACGGCGGCGCGGGAAAGCAAAAGATTGGCGACATTCACGCAGGCGATCAGCAGGACCATGCCGCACACCGCGCTCATCAGGGCGATGACCGGCATGAAGACTTTGCTCCCGTTGCGCCACAAGAAGCCTTTGGCCTGGTAGACGCGCACTGGATGGTTGGGATCGAGCCGCGCGGCAACCACCTGCAATTCCGCGCGCGCCTGTTCGAAGGTCGCGCCGGGCGCGAGGCGGGCGACCAGATTCACGCGCAAGGGACTGCCGGGAGAGAGCACCGTGGATGCGGGAATCCAAAGGTCCTGCGAGACCGGAGGCAGCGCGCCGTGGAACGCCGGCAGGGCGACTCCGGCGATGCGGTACGTGCGGTCGAACATGCGGAGAGGCTTGCCAATGACATCCGGGCTGCCATTCAGGCGCTGCTTCCAGAGGCGATTGCTGATCACCACGGGCGGATCGCCTCCGGCTGTATCGTCGGCGGGCGTGAACCAGTTGCCGATGGTGGTTCCTGGGCGGAGAACCTGTCCGTAATTGGAGGAAACGATCTCTATGGTGGCGTTGAAGCTGACCCGGCCGAGTTCCGCATCGGCCGCAGCTACGAGTTGTGTGGCGGCTTGCACAGTGCGGAAACTGTTGTGCAGGCTTTGGAACTGTGGCCAGGTGCAGAAAACGGCGCCGCGGCGCATCACCTGCACAATGCGGTCCGCATCCGGTACGGGGAGGGGCCGGAAATACACGCTATCGAGGAAGCTGAACAGCGTGGCATTGACGCCCATCGCCAGAGCGAGGCAGACCATCGCGGTGAGCGCGTAGCCGGGATTGCGGCGGAGGGTACGGAGGGCGTAGTGGAAATCCTGGCCGAGGCCGGGCATCGTGCGGCGCGAAGGGGAGAGGCGCACGGCGGCGCAACTCAGGGCCTGTCCCCAGTACCAGGCGCGGCCTCCGCCGCGGGCGGTGAAGGATTCGCGCAGGTCGCCGGCTACGGCATCGGCATCGCGTCCGCCCACCAGCCAGCGCACCAGTCGCTCGGCGGCGCGGGGAGGCAGGTCAGGCACGGGAATCCTCCTTGTTCAGGTGGATGCCGCGCCACATGTTCTGTAGCATGGTGCGCGATTCGGCCAGTGCCTCCATGCCTTTGGGCAACACGCGGAAGTATCGCTTGGAGCGGCCGCCGCGCTGCGGGGTGGGGTCGGCAAACCAGGAGTGCACGAAGCCCTTGGATTCCAGGCGGTCGAGCGTGGCGTAGAGCGCGCCCACGGTGACCGGACGGCCGGCGCGTTCGGCAATCTCCTGGCGAATGGGCACACCGTAGGCGCCCTCGCCGAGGCGAAGCACGGCCAAAAGAACGATCTGTTCGAACTCACCGAGATACGCGGCGGGCATTTGTTCTAGATCATAGATCAAATGCGCCGGGATGGCAAGCGCTCACCCGCCCTGGGCATCCACCTTGCCGGTCCCCGCCAGATCCTCGATCTTGGTCCCCACGCAGTCCACGCGCTGGGGCAGGGTGGCGCGCAAATTCACCTGTTCCTCGGTGGCTTGATACGGGACGGCGGCGGACGGGGCCGCAAAGGCGGCGCACTCGATGACGCCGCGCAGCCAGTCCTCCAGGCGCGTGGCTTCCGGTTCCAGGTCCACGCGGTGCAGCACGCGGCAGCACTCGCGGGGCGAGATGGTTTCGAGGAACGTGCCGGCGCTGGTCTCGCAAACCGCCACCCGCGCCGGCAGGAACGCCGCGAAACGAATGTCGGCCGCCAGCAGCGGCGTGTACAGTTCGGTGAAGCAGAGGGTCAGGGACATGGCCGCGCCTTCGGCGGCGCCTGTCCGCAACAGCGAACTCATGTCGGTGATGGCCAGAACAGTGCCGCCGGCCTGTTTGGCGGCCATTCGCAGGCGGGTTTCGGTGGCATGAAACCCGTGGGTAGATCGAATCTGCAGCATGTGCGTTACCTCGCAGTGGGGGTCTGCTGAAGACACCCGGCAACGGCGTGAGCCATATCCATGGTTCCGGCGTTGCCTCCCATGTCGTAAGTTCGGGGCGCGCCCCGGGCAATTACGGCGGAGACCGCGCGCTCGATCTCCCGCGCCAGTTCCACTTCCCCGAGCCATTCCAGCATCATCCCGGCGGCCAGAATGGCGGCCAGCGGATTGACGCGGTACTGCCCGGCATACTTCGGCGCCGACCCGTGCGTCGGCTCGAAGACGGCGTAGGTCTCTCCGATGTTGCCGCTGTAGGCGAAGCCCATGCCGCCCACCATCTGGGCGCAGAGGTCCGAGAGAATGTCGCCGAACAGGTTAGTGGTGACGATCACGTCGTAATGCAGCGGATTTTTCAGCAGCCACATGCCCATGGCATCCACGTTGGCGGTATCGAATTCAATTTGCGGATAACGCGCGGCCACCTCATTGGCGGCCTCCAGAAACACGCCGCAGGTGGCGCGCAGCACATTGGCTTTGTGCACCGCGGTCACTTTGCGGCGGCCGTGCTTGACGGCATATTCGAAGGCTGCCTGCACGATGCGGCGCGAGGCCCGAGCGGTGACGCTGCGGATGGAAATGGCGGCGTCATCGGGCAGTTTAGCCATGGCCGGGACGGCGCGGAACTCCTCGGGAATGGTCGGGAACTCCACCCCGATATACATGCCTTCGGTGTTTTCGCGGAACACCACCAGGTCGATATTCTCGCGATAGTTGAGCGGATTGCCGGGAAAGGCCCGGCAGGGGCGCAGGCAGACGTAGAGGTCGAGCATCTGGCGCATTCTGACGATGGGGCTGCGATAGGAAAGCCCGCGGTGGTGCAGTTCGGGGGCCAGTTCCCGCGCGGCATCGGCGGCCGGCTTGGAGGTGATGGCGCCGAAAAAGGCACAGTCCGTGTGCCGGAGCAACTCCAGCGTCCGGGCCGGAAGGGCATCGCCTTCCCTGCGCCAAAACTCCCACCCGATATCGCCGGGCAGGTAATCCGCCTCGAAGCCGGCCGCGTCCAGTACCACGCGGGCCGCTCCACACACCTCCGTACCGATTCCGTCACCGGGCAGCCAGGCAATCCGGTATCTGCGCATGGCGCTTCTCCTCCCAGGAATTTATGCAGCGTATTTCCGCTTGAGATAGGCAATCAGGCCGCCGGCCGAAATCAGCTCGACGGCGCGCGGATCCAGCCTGGCGGCCGCGATGGCGCGATCCTGAGTGACGTTGCGAATTTCGCCCGCGGCCAGGTCGAGCTCGAGTTCGTCGCCGGCCGCGCAGTCCAGCGCGGCTTCCGGTGCGATCACCGCGGGCAGGCCGAGGTTGATAGAGTTCCGATAGAAGATGCGGGCGAACGAGCCGGCGATTACCGCGCCCACGCCCGCGAACTTGAGCGCCGCGGCGGCCTGTTCCCGGCTGGAGCCGCAGCCGAAATTGCGGCGCGCCACCAGGATATCGCCCGGCCGGATGGTCGCGCGCAGCTCCGGATACGAGAGCTCGAAGAGATGCTCCGCGGTCAATTCTCGCGATCGGTAATGTTCAGATACCGGCCGGGATAAATGATGTCGGTATCGATGTTGTCGCCCAGCACGGCCCGCACAGCGCCGCGCAGCTTCAGGCTTCCATCAGACATGGTTCGCTCTCCTTTACAATGGCCCCCGGATGCGCGAGCCTTCCGGCCACTGGCCGATGCCGCGACTACCGCCGGGCTGGCCAGGTAGACGCGCGAATCCTTGCTGCCCATGCGTCCGAGGAAGTTCCGATTGGTGGAAGAGACGCAGGCTTCACCCGCCGCCAGAATGCCCTGGTGGACGCCGACGCAGGGACCGCAGCCGGGCGGAGTCGATCATGGCGCCGGCTGCCACCAGCGTCTCCAGATAGCCCAGGTGCATGGCGTCGCGGTAGATTTGCTGCGACGCGGGAATCACCACCAGGCGGGTGCGCGGATGCACTTTGCGCCCGCGACAGGATGCGCGCCGCGATTGCCAGATCTTCCAGCCGGCCATTGGTGCAGGAACCCAGGACCGCCTGGTGGACCGGAACGTCGCCCAGGGCGGAGAGTGGCCTCACATTATCGACCGCATGCGGGCAGGCGATCTGCGGCTCCCACACATCTTCGCCCGCATCGATGCGCAGCACGCGCTCATAGCGTGCATCCGGGTCCGGAGCAATCTGCTCCACAGGTCCCGGCGCGCGGGTGCGCAGATAGTCCAGCAGGGTATCGTCCACGGGGGTAAAGGCGACCTTCGCGCCCATCTCCATGGAGAGGTTGGCGAGCACCATCCGGGAGGCCACGGTCATGCGGCGAATGGCCGGGCCGTCGAACTCCACGGCGCGGTAATCCGCGCCGGCCGCGCCCAGCCTGCCGATGATATAGAGAATCAGATCCTTCGACGAGATCCAGGGGCGGAACTCGCCTTCGACCTCAATGCGCAGTGTAGCCGGCACCTTGAACCACAGCGTGCCTTCGGTCCAGACGCCGGCCATTTCCGTGGCGCCGATTCCGGTGGCGAAGGCTCCGAAGGCGCCGTGCGTGGTGGTGTGGGAGTCCGTGCCCACCAGCACCATGCCGGGCCGGACGTGCCCGTTTTCGGGCAGCACCTGGTGGCAGATGCCGCCGCGCCCCACATCGTAAAAATGCCGGATGCCCTGCGCCGCTACAAACTCGCGCACGGCTTGGTGAGTGGTCGCGGTCCTTTCCGACTCGGCGGGCACGCGGTGGTCGAAGATGATGACAATCTTCGACGGATCCCACACGTGGGGCCCGCCGATTTCGAGGAAGCTCTTGCGCACCAGGTCGGCGTTCTCGTGGCTCATGGCGAGATCCACGCGGGCCACCACGATTTCGTCGGGCGCCACATTCGCGCGGCCGGAAGCCCGCGCCAGAATTTTTTCCGCCAGCGTCATACCCATGGCAACCTCCTATTTTGCTGCGACCGTGGCCGGCAGGTATTCGCGCTCCAGCGCGCGATACTCCGGCAACCCGACGAACGCGGGTGTAATCCATAAAGCTGGTGAGCCGGTGCGTTTCTCCGGCGAGAATGCCGCTGGGCGAGGCGTGCAGCGCGGCGAAGAAATCCGTCAGCGCTTTGTGCATGACCAGAATGGACGCCACAGGAATGCTGACCCGCGCCACGCCCATGGCCGCCAGCTCGGGAATCGGAATCAGCTCCGTCTTCACGCCGGTGACCGCATCCATCAGGTTTACCGAGAGCAGGCCGCGGATCTCGCGGACGGCGCGCTCGATATCGGCGCGCGTGCGCGATGCCATCGAGGAACACCATGTCGGCGCCGGCATCCAGATAGAGGTTGGCGCGGAAGATGGCCTCCTGCAGCCCGAGTACGGCAAAGGCATCGGTGCGGGCATTGATGACGATGTCGGCGCCCAGGCGCGCCGCGCGATCCACCATGGCCCGAACCTTGCCCGCCATCTCTTCGGCGGGAATCACCTGCTTGCCTTCCATGTGGCCGCAGCGCTTGGGGAAGACCTGGTCTTCGATGTTGACGCCGGCGACGCCCATTTCGATCAGCCGTTCGGTGATGGCGGCGGCATTGACGGCGTTGCCGCCGCCGGTATCGATATCGGCCATCACGGGAATCGGCACGGCGCGCACGATGTGGCCGGTGATGTCGAGGATCTCTTTCATGTCCACCAGTCCGACATCCGGCTTGCCGAGCAGGCTCCCGGCAAGTCCGAAGCCGCTGATCTGGACGGCCTCAAACCCCGCGCTTTCGATGATTTTGGCGCTCAGCGCGTCATGGCACCCCGGCACCACCAGGGCTTTCCGGCGCTCCAGGGCGGAGCGCAGAATGGAAGCTCGATCGTTCATTAATTTACCTATATCAGATATTAATGTCCTGATTTGTCAAGACTCAGTGCGATCTTGCGCGCCGTCTCTCCGGAAACGACCGGCAGAAAGGTCACCCGGCAGCTACACGTGCCGTCTTTGCCTGGCACGCTGGCGCTGTAAGCGTTCGGGTCCTCACTCTTGGTGGAGGTCTTGTCCTGGTAGAAAATGCGCGTTGCGGAATTCTCGAACAGTTTGTCCTTGGGGATATTGAGCAGTCTCTGCTGAGAATCCGACAACGGTTTGAACACCTGTCCGGGCTGGCTGGTGACCACCGCGATAGCCGTGGTGGGTTCGTGGAAAATGGCGGCGCCGCTGTTGTCTCCCCAAAGCGACCAATCAGGCGGGACGGCGACCTGGCAGGAGCCATGGGAGTCTTTTACCACTTGCCAACCGGCGGGGACGGTTTGCGCCGCGACGGGCGTTCCGCACAAGAGAATCAAGGTGAGAACCAGGCATTCTCTCATGCCTGGAGTCTAACGCCAGCCGGGGCCGGGGGCAAGCCTTTTCCCCTTGGTTTATTTGCGGTAGTATCCGGTGCGCGCCAGCACCCGCCATTCCTGGGGACGCAGCGGAGCGCCCGGGGCGAGCGCCACCTTCACGCGGCAAAACGTCCCGGGCGGCTTGTCCTGCGCGGGACGGTAGCCGATGGTGTAGCGGCTGCGAAGGCTGTCGATGACCTCGGCGAGGCGCTGGTCCACGCCTTTGCCGCGCATGGCAGCGGCGAAACCGCCGCTCAGCTCGGCGTACTTGTGCGCGTCGCCGGGCGGGTATTGCTTGCGGTAGGGGCTTTCGCGGGCGACTGTCAGTTCTCCGAAGACTGCCCATAGCCGGTCCTTCAAGAGCAGCGGCATGACTACCGTGCCGGATTCGTGCAAGCGCCGAATGGCTTCCTCTTCGGTGTGCGGCGGGGCGCCTTGCAGGCCCGCATCGTGGTCCCGGAGGTTGAAACTCGCCGGCACGTTGGGGAGGTTGTCCGTGAGCCAGAGGATGACGCGGCGGCTGGAGGGGTTGGCCGATTTCTCGAGTTGCGCGGCGGCTTGGTAGACCGCCTCGTTGAAGAAGGCGGCGTCGTCCGACTTCATGGCGGCGGCACGGTTGATGGCGGCGGCGGTGCGGGCGTGGTCGCGGGTGAAGCCGTCCACCAGGGTGGCGGAAGCAGCATAGACCATCACGGCGACTTCGTCGGCGGGCTTGAGGTGGTCGAGGGCAGACTGCGCGCCCACGGCCAGATGGCGCAGCACGCCGCGCACGCTCTCGGTAAATCGAACAGCAGGACCACCGAAAGCGGCAACTGGCCGCTTTCGAAGAACGCGATTCTCTGCGGCGCACCGTCTTCGGACAGCTCGAAATCGCGCGCTTGCAATTGCCCCATGGCGGTGTTGGTCTTGTTATGGATCACCTGCACATCGAGCAGCACCAGGTCGGAGGTGGCGCGGAAGACGGGCGTGGCGTCCTGTCCCCAGGCTGCGGCGGCGAGAAGAGTAGCGCAGACGGCAAAGCATCCCCACATAGGATCATCTTACCGGAGGTTAGTTCGCAACCGGGAGCTTTTCCACGTGGTCGACGACCACAACCTCGCCGGGACCTTTCCTGGCGTTCAGCTTAAGTCCAAGCTGATCCTGGACGGCTCGGGTGAGGGGAGGACCTGTGGGTCCGGTGTCGGGCACCTCGGCGGCCTCATCGCGGCGGCCTGCCATTTCCAGTTGCAACTTCGAATCGATGCCCCATTTCAAATCGAAATCGTAGGCCCCCTTGAGGCCGGTCGCATCGATGACCGGGCGGCCCAGGTAGAACGACAGCGTCTTAACTATCTCGGGCAGTGAAACGTGGATCGCAGTCCAGCGATAGTGGTCATTTCCCCCCGCCAAACCGCCCTGGCCCTCTGGAAACACGGGGTAGCCATCGTCGCCCATGGTGTACTTCGCCGGCTCCCACGGATATGGCTCCGCCTGCATGGCATCGGGCGGCGACGGTTTCAGCTTCGAACCCTTCTCCGCCACCACGAGTTCGAAGACCGGCATTTCCTTCTCCTGGTAGTGGAATTTGAACTGGAAGCGTTGCACCAGCAGATTTTGGAGCATCTGCCGGAACTGCGCTTTGGTGGCGCCGGCAGGCACCTTCGCCTCGAAATCGAACGAGGCCTGGCAGCAGCTTTCCCGCGGAGAAAACTGATACGCCTCGAAGCCGTACGCGTAAGGAGATCACAAACGCGAGGGGAATGTTCGAGCATCTCCACAGACCGGGACTGGCGCTGCCGGGGCCGCCGCCACACACACGGCGCGCATCCGGAGAAGTCACTTTGACGGAGGCTACTTCGAATGCCGGTGTGTCCCCCGGCTGGCTATAAACCACCAGGGGCAGGATCAGGCAAATCAGTGTCCGGATCAGCGGTCTCATGCTACCTACCTCCGGTCTCTTTCAGACTTCAGAGTATCAAATACCGTTAAGGAGGGCGACCACCCGAGGCTTTCGGCTACAATGAAAGGCGGTCATGGTTGAGATTCAGCCGATTCGCGTCGAACTCGATCGGGAAGAAGATGGACGGATTCTCGCGTCTGTTCCGGATCTGCCCGGAGTAATGGCGTACGGTGTTTCCACCGAGGAAGCGGTCCGAAAGGTAAAGTCGATCGCCCTTCAGGTGCTGGCTGACATGATCGAAAGCGGCGAAGAAGTACCCGCCCCTTTGAAAGTTCTTTTCGCGGCGTGAGCATCTGGCGCGCCACAAAGGCCAAGAGAGTGTATGCCGCCTTGATGCGGATTGGCTGGACACTCAGGAAACAGGTGGGTTCCCACCGCAAGTTGCAACGCTCCGGTTGGCCTAACTTCACCTTCTGCTTTCACGACGGCGAAGAAATCGGCCCGGCGGCACTCAGTAAGATTGCGAAGGATACAGGGCTTCGACCGGAGGATCTCTGAACTGGCAAATCGCCCCTCGTCAAATATTCTGAGACGATTCCTCCCGCCCGCCGACTAGTAAGTAAATAATCCAAGAGAATGTCCTTCTATAGGCAGACGATTGGCTGGTGTCGTCTGCCTTGCGGGGTACACTCGTCTTCAGATGCTTCCCTGGATCAACCTGGCCAACCTGCTCACCCTCATCCGCCTGCTGCTGGTGCCGTTCGTCATCGAGGCCATTTTGACGCGCCACCCCATGCTGGCACTGGCACTGTTCGGCGCCGCTGCCACCACCGACATTCTGGATGGCGCCGCCGCGCGCCGCCTCCGCCTCGCCACGACCACCGGCGCTTACTTCGACCCGATCGCCGACAAGCTGCTGCTCAGCTCGGTATTCGTGGCGCTGGCCGCCAACCGGACCGTTCCGTGGTGGCTGGTGGCGCTGGTCTTGGGCCGGGACGTTTACATCCTGGCCGCTGCCGGCATCTTCCTGCTGTTTACAAAGATTCGCAAGTTTCCGCCCAGCGTCTGGGGCAAACTTTCGACCTTCGTGCAGATTCTCACCGTCGTGGTGTGGATGACGCGCAACTGGCTGGAAATTTCATTTCTGGACACCCTGGGGGCGGCAATGGTCTGGATTTGCGCGGCTTGCACCCTTTGGAGCGGCCTGCATTACACCTGGCGGGGAATTCAGGTGGCACGGAGCAATTGACGCCCGTGGCGCTCGGGAGTAGTCTAAAGTTGAGACGGGATTCCGATGACTCGTTACACGGCCGCACGACACTATCTTTGGTTTGGTATCGCCGCCGTTGTTTTCGCGGGATTCTCGACCTGGCGCGGCTTGTCCGCCGCCCTCGTCTTTATTCCGGCGGTCCTGTTCGTGCTGATCGCCGCCGCCCTCTTCGCCATGGCTTTCCGCCCGGCGGTAGAGGTCCACGAAGGGTATCTTTCGATCGGCCGGCGCATCATTCCCTGGATGGACATCCGCCGGCTGGATCGCACCGGGTGGGTCTCGCCATTGATTGTGCGGATTACCCTTTTTGACGATTCCCGGCTGATTCTGGTCTATCCGGGCGACCTGGACTCCTGCAACAGCCTGCTGCGCCACCTGCGGCGCCTCTCCCGCGACGCCCTGATCGACGGCATCCCCTATCGCCAGTATTGGGGCGAAGTCCTGGCGAATGGCGGCGAGCGCAAACAGCCTCCCGCGCCCCGCTATCGCGTACTGCGGCCGGAAGACGAAGCCGAGGTGGAGCGTCTGTACCAGCGGCTCAAGACGGTCGGCAATCTCGATCAGAAGAAATCCACGGACGAGAAGTAGTAGGTGGTCCGGCCCTTTCGTTTTTTCACACCCCTTATTGCCCTGCTGCTGGTGCTGACGGCTACCGTTCTGGCGCGCGGGATCTGGCTGCCGTGGATCGGCGAGGCGCTGGTGCGCAATGATGGGCCCGGCAAGGCCGATATCGCCGTGGTGCTGGCCGGTGATACCTCCGGCGGGCGCATCGAGAGGGCGGCCCGGATGATTCAGGCGGGCGATGTGCCGGCAGCCATTGTCGATGGACCAATGGCAGCCTTTGGAAACCGCGAGTGCGACCTCGCCATCGCCTTCATTGTGCGCGAGGGGTATCCGAAAGATTGGTTCATTCCCCTGCCCATGGCCGCGCATTCCACCGCGGAAGAGGCGGTCCACGTGGCGGCCGAACTGGAGCGGCGCCACGTGGCCAGTTTTGCCCTGATCACCAGCGAATTCCACACTGCCCGCGCCGGCCGTACGTTCCGCTCCGTGCTGCGGCGGCGCGGCGACCGCCTGGCCATGCGGGTCATCGGCACGCCGGACGATTTCTTCCAGCCGGCCGAATGGTGGCGTGACCGCGAGGGCCGCAAGGCGACGCTGCTGGAGTGGACCAAGACCGTGGCCGCGGTCTTCGGAATGTAAGCCATGTGGGAGTCGCTCGCCACCGTCCGCAAATACCTCTGGCGCTACCGCTGGGGCATGGCTGCCGGCACCGTGTGCCTGGTGTGGAAGGACTTGGCCCAAGCCCTTCAACCGCTCATGATCGGCCGCGCGGTGGACGCGCTGGCGTCGTCGCACAACCACCTGTTTGTGCGCTTCGCCGCCTACCTGGTGGGCCTGGCCCTGGTCAAGGGCCTGTTCCAGTTCGGCATGCGGGTGATCATTATCGGCATCTCGCGCGATATCGAATACGATCTGCGCAATGACCTGTTTGCCCACCTGGTGACCCTGGCGCCGGAATATTACGCGCGCACGCGCACCGGCGACGTGATGGCGCGGGCTACCAACGATCTCAACGCCGTCCGCATGATGCTTGGCCCGGGCGTGATGTACTGCGCGGAAACCAGCCTTACCTTCATTCTGGCGGTGGCCATCATGGTATCGGTGGATTGGCGGCTGGCGTTTTATGCGCTGCTACCGGCTCCCCTGGTTTCGCTGGCGGTGATCTTCTTCGGGCGGCGCATCCACAGCCGCTTCGAAGCCATTCAGGCCATGTTTTCGGATATCTCCAGCCGCGTGCAGGAGAATCTGTCGGGCGTCCGCATGATCCGCGCGTTCGTGCAGGAAAAGGCCGAGTTGCGCCGCTTCGAAGAACTCAACCAGGAATTCATCGGACAGAATCTGCGCCTGGTGCTGATTCAGGGAGTGTTCCAGCCGCTGCTGGAAGTGCTGATCGGCTTCACCTTCCTGGTGGTGCTGTGGATGGGCGGGCACGACGTGTTGACGCACCGCATTTCCATCGGCAGTTTCATCATGTTCAACACGTACATGGGCATGCTGGTTTGGCCCATGATTGCGCTGGGGTGGGTGGTGAACCTGATGCAGCGCGGCAGCGCGTCGCTGGACCGCATCAACCAGATCCTGCACGAAAAGCCTTCCATCGGGCCGCCGCCGTCGCCGGTATCCATGGCCCATGCGCGGGGCGAAATCGAATACCGCGGGGTGGCCATGGAGTACGGGAGCGGGCGCGCTCTGGATGGTGTGGACCTGGTCATCCCGGCCGGCGCCACCATCGCCATCGTGGGGCATACCGGCAGCGGCAAAAGCACGCTGGTCAGCCTGGCGCCGCGCCTGTTCGACCCCACCCATGGCTCGGTGCTGATCGATGGCACGGACCTGCGCCTCGCCGATCCCGCGGAAGTGCGCCGGCTGATCGGATTTGTGCCGCAGGAGACGTTCCTGTTTAGCGCCACCATTGCCGAAAACATCGCTTTCGGCGTGGAACGGGCCACGCCCGAGCAGGTACGCCGGGCCGCCGAAATTGCGGGCCTGGCCGGGGACATCGAAGACTTCCCGAACGGCTACGAGACCATGGTGGGCGAGCGCGGCATCACGCTTTCGGGCGGCCAGAAGCAGCGTACCGCCATCGCCCGCGCCATCCTTCGCGATCCGCGCATCCTGATTCTGGACGATGCCCTATCCAGTGTGGATACGCTTACCGAAGAGCGCATCCTCACGCACCTGGCCGGAGTGATGCGGGGCCGCACCGTGATTCTGATTTCCCATCGCGTCTCCACCGTCCGGCAGGCGGACCGCATTATCGTCCTGGAGAAAGGCCGCATCGTGGAACAGGGCACGCATGCCGAACTGGTGAACGCGGGAGGCTACTACGCCGACCTCGCCCAAAAGCAGATGCTGGAAGAAGAGCTGGAAGCCATCTGAGGTTCCGGGTCCGCTAACCTCAGTACAGCCATTCAGCCATATCTCTTGTTCACATTGCCGGGGCCATGGCGGACTGCCAGCATAGTAGATTCATGAGACCGCCGCCGGCGCCTGCCCGAACATGACGATCCATAGCTTCATGCTTGCCGACCTGGAAGGCACCCTCCTGGCCGTTTGCCTGTTCCCGCTATTTGTCGCCGTGCCGGGCTTTGCGGTGGCGTGGCTCACGGATCTTTTCGATTTCCGCCGCCGCACCTGGGCCTTCCAGTGCGCCCTGAGCGTCCCGCTATCCCTCGCACTGTGCCCGATTGCGACTTACTTCGCGGGGCGTTTCGGGTCTCCACTGGCGGTATGGGTACTTTACGCCGTCTCCTGGGCGTACGGCCTGTTCTTGGTCGCGCGCCATTTCCGGCGCAGAATGGCTTTTCCGCCCAAGGCGCGGGTGGTCTCTCTGATTCTGCTGGGCTGGACCGCCGTCGCGGTGTTCTCCCTGATCGACCTGCAGATCGGCGACCGGGCCTGGTTTCCCGCCGCGGCATTCGACTTTTCCATCCGCACGCAGTTCATCCAATCCATCGGCGAGACGGGCATTCCGCCCGCCAACCCGTTTTTTCTGCCGGGTCATGCGGTGCCGCTCCGGTATCACTACTTCTGGCTGCTGCTTTGCAACCTGGTGACCCGCGCCGGCAGCCCCATCGTGAGCGCGCGCCATGCGTGGATCGCCGGCGCTGTGTGGTGCGGCATCGGCCTGATGGCCATTGTGGCGCTGTACCTACGGCTCTTCGCCTACCGTGGACCGGACAGCTTTCCGCGCCGGGCCATCACGGGCATACTGCTGTTGGGGGTCGGCGGCCTGGATATTCTGCCCACCGCCCTGCTTTGGGCTTTGCAGGCTACCGGCGTGCATGGCGTGCTGCCGAGCATGGAATGGTGGAACGAGCAGGTGGACGGTTTCGTGTACAGCACGCTGTGGGAGAGCCACTATCTATGCGGATTGATCGCCTGCCTGATGGCCTTTCTGCTGCTGTGGCATGCGCCCCGGCGCTCCGGCTCGGGCCTGCGCCCCGCGTATGTAGTGCTTGCCGGGCTGGGCCTGGCATCGGCCGGCGGCGCCTCCATCTGGGTGGCGTTCGTGTTCGCCGCGTTTCTCGGCGTCTGGACCCTCGCAGGGTTGGTGCAAGGCCGGCGGCAGGACGCCACCGCTGCGATTTCCGCGGGAGTATTAGCGCTGGTGCTGATTCTGCCGTACGCCGCTTCGCTGCGCGGCCCGGCAACCGGCGGCCCTATGTTACAGGCGTGGGTGCGGCCGTTCTACCCCCTGGATTACCTCTATATGGCGCAGTCCGTGGGACGCGCCTGGATTCTTCCGATGGCCAATGCTTTGGTCCTGCCGCTCAACTATTTCCTGGAGCTTGGACTGTTTTTCGCCACCGCCCTGCTCTGGTGGAAGAAGCACCGCGCCGGCGGAGCGGCGCCTGTCGCGCGCAGAAACCGCCACCGCCCTGATGGTGGCGACCAGCGTCACAATTTGCACCTTTCTGCGGTCCTCGGTGATCGGCAACAACGACCTGGGCTGGCGCGGCTTCCTGATCGCGCAGTTCGGATTGCTGCTCTGGGCGGTAGACGTGCTGTGCGACCGCAGTACCGCTTCGCGGAGCGGTTACCGGCTGCTCACGGCGCTTTTGGTGCTGGGCGCGGCGGGATCGGTTTACGAAGTGGGCATCAACCGGTTCTATCCCCTGCTGGCCGATCGCGGAACCGTGAATACGGTCTCCTGGATGGCGTCCGACCGGCAGGCCGGCAAACGGATCTACGCGGTACGCGAAGCCGGCGAATGGGCCGAAGCCGCCACGCCGCGCGATGCCGTGGTGCAGTTCAATCCGCACGTACCCACGCAGGACACTTCCGCCTTTCTCTATGCCGGACGGCGCATGATCGCAGGCAGCGACAACTGCCTCAGCGCATTCGGCGGGGACCCGGCACAGTGCCCGCCGATCCTGCGCACACTCGCAGGGATTTATTCTCCCGCCGGCGATGGCGGGCAGGCTTTCGAAGGAGTCTGCCGCGCGCTCCCCATCGATATCGTTGCCGTCCAGGACACGGACCCGGTATGGAAAGATCGCCTCAGTTGGGTGTGGACCCGGCCGCCCGCGTTCGCCAATGCCTACGTGCGGATGTTCCGCTGCCCGCGCTGAGTTCCGCAACGGCGCTTGCGCCGGCCCGGCATTCCGTCCTATGCTCATTTCGTGACCATCTCCAGACGCACTGTTCTTACCGCCATGTCCGCGGCCGCCGCGGCACAGGCGCAGCGCAACCGGCCGCCCAACTGGAAACCCAGGCTCGGCGTCCTGATGCCAGTACTCGGATTCCAACCTGGATTTCGTGAAGGCCGAAGGATTCACCAGCATGCAACTGCGGCTCGATCCCGACCAGCGTGGACGATGCCGCCATCGCCGCCATCAAAGACAAGATCGCCAAGCAGCCGGCATTTACATTTCCTCGCTGGCGGTGGACGGCAACCATATCGATCCCGACCCCGCCAAGCGCGACCAGCAGAATGAGTACACCGTGAAGTGCCTGGAGCTGTGCGGCAAGCTGGGCATCCCCAATATCGGCGGGCAGAGCGGCACCATTCCAACGATGCCGCTGCAGCAGCAGGTGGACGAGATCGTCAAGGTCTACAACGAGAAGTATTTCGCCGCCTGCGAGAAGAACAAGGTGCGCATCCTGTGGGAGCCTTATGCCGGCGGACCCAACATCGCCACCGGACCGGTGGGCTGGGAGGCGCTCTTCAAGGCCTTCAACGACAGCCCGCACGTGGGCCTGCAGTTCGACCCGTCGCACCTGGTGTGGCAGTTCATGGACCCGGTGGCGGCGGCGCGCGAGTTCGCCGATAAGATCTACGACGTGCACCTGAAGGACACCGAAATTCTCTGGCACGTGCTGCGGCGCGGCGGCATCCAGCCGGTGAATCGCGCGCGCTGGTGGCGTTTCCGCGTGCCGGGCTACGGGTCGGTGGACTGGAAGGGCTTCTTCAGCGTGCTCGTCGGAAGCCGGCTACACCGGCGCCATGAACATCGAGAACGAAGACGAGTTCTACTATCCGGCCTACGCCAGGCGCGAATTTCACCGAGCAGTACAAGCGCGGCTTCCACGTGGCGCACGAATTCCTGAAGACGCTGGTGCCGCCGGTGGTGGCGTAGCTACCTTTCGTTGTTGGCGAGCGCGGTCAGGTCGCCAGACAGGGGCTGCGCGAGGCGGCCGGCCGCGATCGTTAAGACTTCGCCGTCGCCCAATGCGCGGGTGTTCGTCACCTTGCCATCGAGGGCGTTCAAGCGCACCACCTGCTCCGTTTCGCCCACACTGCCGCTTCCTGCCAGGGCGGCGCCATACAGGGCCGCGCCGGACGGGTCCGCGATCAGACTACTGAAATGAAACTCAGGTGCGATCTGCGCGGCGATGCGACCGGTAGCAGGATCCAAAATCCAGGCCCCGCCGGGTAGCCCGGAACACCAGGAGCGGCTGTCCTTATTTCTGTTGCCGAAGGATTCGAAGAGGAAGAGTTTGCCTCCCGCCGCCACAAGGTGCTTGACCACCGGCAAGCGGCGGCCGCAGCCCGCATCTTCGTTAAACGCGGCCACGGGGATGCCCGGGCCCAGGGATTCCGTACCGGGCAATACCGTCCAGAGCCGGCCCGGATCGTCAGGCCGGGAAACGTAGAGATAGAAGCGATCGCCGGACCAGGCTCCCTGTGCATACCAGTTGCCGCTGTTGTTTTCCGGGGGCAGGTCAGGAGGGACGAGTTGGCGGGCGGATTGGGGATCGGAGCGATCGACCATTTTCAATCCCGGACCCCGAAAACTCTTGAGTTGAAAACACCAGCGCCCATCGGGGGAGACGAGGCAGGGGCCGAAACCGTCGCGGCCCTCGCGGAAGGGGACGTCCTGCTCCAGCTTCAATGTCACCGGATCGAAGGTGTAATGCTGGCAGCACCCGGCACCGGAGGCGTAGCCCTGGACTTGCACCTTGGAGCCATCGGCGCTGGCCGACAGACGCTCGACGTGGAAATCGAAATGAAGGCGGGCGACGGTTGCGAGGGTGGCCGCGTCCAGGACTTCGGCGATGCCGGATCGCCGTGCGACGAATACGAAATCTTGGGCCGGTTGCGCGCGGAGATTCGGTGCTCCGGTCAGGAAGGAAAGGAAGAAAAGCGCCGGGATTAGCCGCTTCATAGGGCTCACTCCACCCCACTCACGATATCAGATCCGGGACGAGCAGGAATTACTTGCGAGGCGGGCTTTGGAGTTTTGCCAGCGCCTCCCGGCACCCTCCCGCGGTATAAGCAAGGGCCAACCCTTCAATCGAGGAGATCAGCTCGCGAGCGATGCTATCCTTGCAGCCCTCGGGGATCTGGTCCAAAGCGGGAAACAGAACGGGAGCGCGAGAGCGCGAAGCCGACGCCGGCGGGCAGGCGGCAGTGCGGTACTGTGGCATATCGGGGTCTGATGACTCGACTCAAATTGCCAATCCCCGAGTAGTCCGCGAAGTTAAACGCCCCGAAGTGTGCTACACCGGAGCACATAATGATCGCCAATGCATTCGCCGGGAAGGCCACGCAACCCAGCGAGGCCGAACTGGCCGGAGTCTTGGGCCAAGCCAAGGCAGTCTGGGACCAGCTTCTGGTGGAACTCGCGGAGGACTGCAACCTCACCGCGAAGGAGTGGAACTCCTATTCGCGCAAAGCCGGATGGGCGCTCCGGCTCAAACGAGGCGAGCGCAACATTGTGTATCTCTCCCCGGGCGACGGTTGCTTTACGGCATCCTTCGTACTTGGCGACAAAGCTATCGGCGCAGCCCGCGCCGTCAAGCTGCCGCAATCGGTGATCGACGCGATGGACCATGCCAAACGGTATGCCGAGGGGACCGCAATCCGGCTCGACGTCCGCACGCCGCGACAGATCGCCCCTGTCAAAAAGCTGGTGGCGATAAAGCTGGATAACTGACCGCCGGTATCCGCTGAATCGAAATGCCGCCGAGCATCGCCCGCAGGTGGATGGTATGGCCGCTGCCGGCGTCGAACTTCTGCCCTACCAGCCAGGGGCTGCGATGGGTGCCGTCGTAATCGGTGAAGATATCGCCGAACCGGCATTGCGCGTCGATGGCGTATTTCTCCGGGTCCGGCAATTGCACGACGATATCGCCCGTTCGGATGGTGGCATCGATGCCGCCCGTCACGTTTTGCACGATGACGTCGCCGACACCGTGGTGAATCAGCAGGTTCGCGGTGCGCGGCACCATGATGCGATAGTCCAGATTGAAATCGCCTAATCCCCAGATGGTGCGCACCAGCCGGTTGCGCCCGGGAAACTGCGTGGAGATCTCGACATCGCCGTTGCCCGACTTCTTTACCGTGACCTGGATCTTGGCCAGATAGGCCTTGCCTTGTTCCTGCTGCTGCGGCGTGCTGTTCCGGTAGGCGGTGCGCGTCACCGTGACTTCGACGCGCGGCTCGTCCCATGCCTCCACATTCAACTGGCCATACGCATTATCCACCCGGATGGTGCCTCCGGTGAAATCCAGCCGGTCGGTGGTTACCACCTGGAGGGGCCGCTCGGGCGCTTTCCCGGCAGCCAGAAAACCGGCACACACAGCCATCGCCGCGACTCTCTGTAGCATGTCTCCATCCTACTCCGACTTCGCGGCGAACCGTTTGAAGAAGCTGTCGCTGTTCCAGTGCGGGCGATCCGGCGCGTCCGCCACACGCTCCAGCAGGCTTAAAATGATGCGGTCGAACTGGGCCGCGGCGGCGGCGTCCACGGGCTGGTTCAAATCGTCCGCCGGCTTATGGTAGATGTTCTTCACCCAGTCGCGCCGGATCTTTTCCTCCGGCGAACCGGGCTCGTATCCGAATTTGAATGCCAGCGAAGGCACGCCGCGGCGGATGAAGCTGTACTGATCGCTGCGAATGAAGCGATTCTGCTCCGGCTCCTGATCCACCTGCACCGCGACTCCGTACGACGCGGCGGCGGCGCGCACCGTCTCGCCCAGCGACGATTCGGCCAGCCCCTGCACCTCGATCACCTTCAGGGCATACAGCGGCAGGAACATATCCAGATTGATATCCGCTACGATCTGCCCGGCAGGCACGGTGGGATGCGCCGCAAAATAGCGCGAACCGAGTTCCCCTTTCTCCTCCGCCGTCACTAAGAGAAACACGATGGACCGCTTGGGCTTCACGCCCGTCGCTTTCATGAGCCGCGCGATCTCCATCACACTGGCCACGCCCGATGCGTCGTCCATGGCGCCGTTATAAATGCTGTCACCGTTCACCGCGCGCCCCGTTCCCAAATGATCCAGGTGTGCCGACATGATCACGTACTCGTTCTTCAGCTTGCGATCGGTGCCCGGCAATACGCCCACCACATTCGACGCCACCAGTTCGCTATGCTTCACTACCGCCTTGGACCGCAGCGTGCCCTTCAGCGCGAAGGCAGGCAGCGGTTCACTGGCGTTGGCCAGTTTCTCGATCTCGTCGAATGTATGCCCGGAGCCTGCGAACAGCTTTTCCGCGCCCGCACGGGTCACCGTCATCACCACTTGCTCCCCCTGCGTTTCCTGCAGGGCCTTTTCCGCCAGAGCTACGGTGGGCTGCGGTGTGAGACCCCGTCCGCCGCGTCCGCCGGCAGCGTTGCCCCGGCCCGCGGGAGGTGTCTGGCCGCCGGCGCCGTTGGGTCCGCGGCCGCCCGGAATGGTAGCGATGCCGATGGCTCCCGCCCGGCGCAGCGCCGCCCAGCGCTCGGCTCCGGAAGAGTAGTGCGACTTCAGGTTGGCCGGAGCCTTCACCGGTCCGCCGGCATTGACGTATACGGCGATTTTGCCCTTCAAGTCCTGTCCCGCCAGGTCATCGTATTTCGCCTCGGGAATCTGCAAGCCGTAGCCGACGAAGACCATGGGCGCTTCCACTTCGGCGGCCAGGTCGCCGCGCGCGCTCAGGCTGGCCTCGGCGCCCATCGCCAGGGGCTCCACCTGTCCATCGCGGACCAACGCCAGGCTGCTTTCGGCGGGCACCAATTCCTTCTTGTCGAACTGCACGGGCTGCTGGTAACCGCTGGTGCCCATGGGCTTGAGGCCGGCCCGCTCGAACTGCGCGGTCGCATAGCTGACGGCCTGCTGGTACCCCTCGCTGCCGGTATCGCGGCCGGCCAGTTTGTCGTCGGCCAGATATTGGATGTGGGCCCACCACAGTTTGCCTTCGGCCGCATAATCGACGGCGGTTCCGGCGGCGTACAAAGCGACGCCGGCACAGAGGAGCAGAGAGGATCTCTTCATAAAAGACTTCTTATAGGAATATCACGGCGCGGGTTGCTCCGTTTTGCAACAAGACCGTAATCAAAGTGAAACCCTGGCTTGGTATCCATCTCTATACACCAGGAAAGGTAGAGGTTCAACTTCAACATGATTCGCGCGTCTCTCGTTGCGTTTTCACTCCTTCTCGCTGCCACACCGGGAATTCTGAGCGCCCAGCAGACTCTGGGCGGCATCAGCGGCGTGGTGACCGATTCCACCCGCTCGCTGGCTCCGGGCATTATCGTCGCAGTCAAGAATGTCGACACGAACCTGGAGCTGAAAACCGTTACTTCGAATAACGGCACCTACCAGGTTCTCAACCTGCCGGTGGGCAACTACAGCGTGAGCTTCAGCAAGGACGGATTCAAGACCGAGACCCACACAGCCATCCTGGTGCAGGGCGACCGCGTCAGCACCGTCAATGGCAAGATGGAAGTCGGCACCGTGGCGACGTCCGTGGAAGTGACCGCCACGCCGCTGCTCAACCAGGTAGACACCACCAGCGGCTACGTGCTGGACGCCCAGACCATCAACAACACCCCGCTGGGCACCGGCAGTTTCACGCAGCTAGCCATACTGAGCCCCGGGCTGAGCGCCGATTTCATGAATACCTCAGGCTCCAATGCCGGCTTCGGCAATCAGGCCATATGGGCCAACGGCCAGCGCGACACCAGCAACAGCTTCTCCATCAATGGCGTCACCGCGGACAACGTGTTCAATGGCAAATCCACCAGCCAGGTGGAATCCTCGCGATTCACTCTGAATACCGGCCAGTCCAGCGCGGCAGGCGGCGATACCCAAACTAACACCTCGGCCTACGATTCGGTGGGCCAAGGCATTGCCACGCCGCCCGTGGAAGCCATGCAGGAATTGCGCGTAAATGCCGCCATGTACGACGCATCCCAGGGTTCCAAATCGGGCGCCCACATCGAGGCCACGACGCGGTCGGGAACCAATCAGTTCCATGGTGGTGTCTATGAGTACCTGCAGAACACGGCATTCAACGCGGCGGAGTTCTTCCGCAACGCCAGCCCCGCCATTTCCGCGCACGACAAGGTTTCGGCGCTTCACTACAACCGGCCCGGCGGCACGATCGGCGGACCTGTCCTCAAAAACAAGCTCTTCTTTTTTGGCGCATTCCAGGACATCGAAGATCACGACGCGCTCAACGGCAGCAAAACGGCCAGCGTACCGCTGCACCTCACCGACGACCGCAGCGCCCAGGGACTGGCCAACATGATGCAGTCCGATTTCGGCACCACGATTGCGGCCAGCCAGATCAACCCCGCCGCCCTGGCCCTGTTTCAGGCCAAGATCGGCAACAGCTACCTGATTCCGTCGCCCCAGATTACCAGCCTGGCCCTGGCTTCACAGGTGGGTTACGACGTGTACCTGCAGGGGCCCGCAACGTTCACGGCGCGGCAGGCGGTAGTGGATCTGGACTACCTCGTCAATAGCAAAGACCGCCTGGCCGAAAAGTACATCTACCAGACGGCGCCGTCCAACGCCCCTTTCGGCGGAGGCTCTACCATCGGGTTCCCCAAGGCGATTAAGACGGGCACGCAGACCGGCTCGCTGGATAACATCGTGATCCTGGCGCCCACTCTTACCTGGGAACAAAAGGCTGGAATCAATCGCCAGTACGATTACTCCGCCACCGGACAGCAGATCACCGCCACATCCCTGGGGATCGATGCTTACGGCACACCGCAGTTCCCGGCCCTGAGCGTCACCTCTTTCACCTGCGGCACGGGGGCGCCGTGCAGCAGTTTTGCCAAGGGCTTCAGCGTGGGGCCGAGCGGCAATTTCGCCAACACCGGCTTCTATCAGAACATGGCCTCCGGTTCCACCAACCTAAACTGGCTGAAGGGCCGGCACACCATCACCGCCGGAGTCAATTACGAGTACTTCCAGCTCAATATTGTCAACAACACGAACAATACGCCGTCGATATCCTTCGCCACTCTCACCTCGCTACTCACCGGTAACATCAATTCCAACGGCACCAACCTCTTTATCGGGCAGACGAACCGCTACTTCCGCGTGAACCAGGTGGGCGCCTTCGTCCAGGACAACTATCGCGTCACCTCAAACCTGACCCTGGATCTGGGCGTGCGCTACGATTACGACGGGCCGTTGACCGAAAAGTACGGGCGCCTTTCCAACTTCCACCCGGACGCCTACCAGTACAGCCCGTCCACCGGTATCGTGAATTCCACGGGTCTGGTGGTGGCCGGGAACAATTCCACGATCGGCACCAGCGGCGTGAACGATTCCACGCTGAATGGCCGGCAGTGGGGCATCGGGCCGCGTATCGGCATCGTCTGGAGTCCTTCGAAACTCAAGAACGTGGTGATCCGCGCCGGATACGGCATCTTCTATGACCGCGGCGAGTATTTCTCGGAACTCTCGCCCAGCGCGGGCGCGGGCGTGAACGGCCCGTTCGGCGTCACGGTGGCCGCTCCTTTCGTGCAGCAGGTGATCGGCACTTCGCAGGGGACCCTCTCGCAGCCGTTCCTGGGCGCTACCATTCCGCCGGTGGTCACCAATCAAACCCTGTTCGCCGGCCTGGTGCCCAACAAGGCATCCATTATTACCGGCGGCAAGACTTACACCTTCAGCGGGTACGACCCGGCGAACGTTCTGCCTTACACCGAAAACTGGAGCCTGGACATCCAGTGGCAGCCCGTCAACAGCGTGCAGCTAAGCCTCGGTTACGTGGGCAATCACGGCCAGCACGAAGTGCTGCCCATACCGTTCAACCAGCCGGGAATCGCCACGCCCTCCAACCCCATCAACGGCGAGACCACCTCTTACGGCTTCAACGTGATTCCCTCGGTGGAACCTTATAAGACGTATGACGGCGGTAATACCGACCTGCGCGTGCCGTATCCGGGCTTCAACAATAACTCGGCGTTCTACAAGGCGGAAGGCGTATCCAACTACAGCGCCCTGCAACTGGGCGTGCGCAAGCGCCTGAGCCACGGCTTGCAGGTGACCGCCGCTTACACGTGGTCGCACACGCTCGACATGCAGAGCGGTCTGGGCCTGTTCTTCAATGGCAACGACCCCTCCAACCTGCACAACTCCTACGGCACCTCCAGCTACGACCGCACCCACGTGGCCATCTTCCAATACCACTACGACCTGCCGAACGCTGTCAACGGAAACACCCTGCTTGGCAAATTTACCAACGGGTGGGCGCTCAACGGCGTGACGGTATTCCAAAGCGGCCAGCCCTATGGCGGCATCGATTATTCCGGCGCGGTAGGTGGAATCTACTACGCCAACTTCGTGGAGATCCTCGACCCGGTGATGCCTCTCAAACCGGGCATCACGCCCAAACAGGCGGAACTGCAGGGGACCACGGGGATCAACGCCGGCCAGCCGCTGCTCAATGCCAACGATTTCTTCGTGCCGCAGATTCCCGCCGGCACGCCGGGCATCCCCTGCGCCACGGTGAACGGCACGCAGACCTGCGACACCTTCGAGACGGCCTTCGGCGCCACCGGCCGAAACATCTTCCGCGGGCCGTTCCAGGAGCGTTTCGACCTTTCCGCGGTGAAAGAGACCAACCTCACCGAACGCGTCCTGCTGCGATTCCAGGCGGACGCTCTCAATCTTTTCAACCACCCGAGCTTCGACGTGCCGAACAACAGCGCCACGCAGTACAGCGTCACCAGCGGAGTCCCCAGCGTGCGCCCGCTGAGTTCCACCTTCGGCCTGATCCAGCATACGCTGGGTGGGCCCAGGACGTTGCAACTGTCCGTCCACCTGAATTTCTAGGTGCGATCGTGGAACACCTATATTGGCCGCAGATGAACGCAGATAAACGCCGATAACTGGGGTGAACCCCTTCGGTGAGACACGAGGGAAAAGACGCAGTTGCAGTTCGATGATAATCCGATTCTCCACCTGCCGTCCAGAGTTATTCTGGCATTGCCGGGGAAGCGGAGACGGGCAATGCTGGCGAGCAACCCGATCAAGGAATAGCCGGTGCGGAACTCATCGCGGACGATGAGAAGGGCGTGGTCCTCCCGACGCGTTCTTTTGCCTGGGCCCGGGGCCGACCAGCGGGAGGCGGTCGGCTCCGCCCCGGGATTTGGTTTTCGTTCTGAACCACATCGGACCGATAGATTCCGCCATGCCTTGAAAACGCATACTGAGCGCTCAGTATGATGTGAAGCTGCTAGAAGATGGTGGCGGGGAAGGGATCGTTGCAAACCCTCCTGAGCGATTAAGAAATCACCCGGACTTACCGGTCCGGTCGTGCGGAGCGTTTCCCGGTTATGGGCAACTTTCGCCTTCGCGCCACTTCCTTTCGATTGGTTTACCCCCGTCATGTCCCACCGCAATGATGGGGGGCGAGAAGAACTTTATGACAGCCGCATCGTGCAATTCGCCAGGCAGTGCAGGCGCCGCCGCTGCCTCGCGTTCAAATTCCTCCGGCGTACGGTATCCCAATGCCGAATGCAGCCGCAGGCGATTGTAGTACGCTCCCAGAAACTCTTCCAGATGTTCGGAAAGCTGGTCGAAATCCGCATACTGATTGCAGTAGATTTCCTCCTGTTTCAAGGTCTTCATAAAACTCTCACAAGCCGCGTTGTCGTAGGGATTGGCCGGACGGCTCATGCTCGGGACCATTTGGCTGGCTTTCAGCACTTCAGCGTATTCGGCGCTCGCATACTGAGTTCCCTGATCGGAGTGATGCACCACTCCCGGTGGTGGCTGACGCTGGCCGATGGCCTGTTGTAGCGCCCTCACCGCCACCCTGGCCGTCAAGCTTCGATCCAAGGCCCAACCAATGGCCTTGCGCGAGTACCGGTCGATCACCACCGCCAAAAAAACGAACTCGGTCCGCAGACGAATATATGTGATGTCCGCCACCCATAGCTGGTTGATGGCGGTCACCGTCATGCGCGCCGCAAGGTTCAGATACACCTGGCAGTCATGTTTCGAATCCGTCGTCAGAATGTACTTGCGGTAGCGAATAGCCAGCAGGTTGTCTTCGCGCATGATCCGCGAGACTCGTTTATGGTTGATGACCATCCCCTGGCGATGCAAATCCTCCGTGACGCGCCGGTAGCCGTAACGGCGGCGGTGCCTCAGGACCACCTCCTGGATGGATGCCCGCGCCGCCATTTCCGCTTCGTCTGGCGCTGCCGCCTCCCAATGTCGGTAATAGCTGGCCCGACTGACACCAGCCAAGTGACACATCCGTTCGACGCTCAGCGTGGGCTGGGCGTCTGCTGGCTTGCCTTGCTCTTGCGCCCACGACTGGATGGTGTCGTAGATGCTGTTTCGCCGCTGTCGATGGTCAGATGGCGATCCGCCTTGATCTTGAGCAAGGCACTTCGAAAAAAACTGTTTTCCAGGGTTTTGTCGGCCAGCGCCACCTTCAGCCTGGCGATTTCCTCGCGGTGTTTTTGCTCTTTGCGGTCTTCTGGGGCAATTCCCAGATTCGCATGCCGCGGCTCCGGCCGTCCCTCGAACTGATACTTCCAGGTGTAGAGCAGCTTGCGCTCGATGTTCAGCTCACGAGCCAGTTCATGAATGTTTTGGCAGGTTTTCATCCGTTCAACGGCCTGCCGCTTGAATTCCACGGTGTGACGACGCCACTTTGCCTTCTTCGCCATTTCTTCGCACTCCATTCAATGCAAAGTGCGTCTATTCGGAGTGTCTCACTTTTGGGGTTCAGTCCATAACACAAGAGCGTTCAATGTTCTGCACGGCTGCCGCGCATGTGTCATGATGAATTATTCTTATCTGCGTTCATCTGCGTTCATCCGCGGCCCATTCTCTTCAGTGTTCTGTATCGAATCGGGCAGGGTCGCGCATTAAGCGTCCGGAAGGCGGCTGGAAGGTCACACGCCCGCCGGTTCACCCGGGAGAAATGCTTCGTGAGGAGTTCATGAAGCCGCTGGGAATTTCGATCAACGGCCTGGCGCTGGAACTGCACGTACCGGTCACGCGCATTAGCCAGATCGTCAACGAGCGTCGCGGAATCACCGCCGATACGGCACTGCGCCTGTCGCGGCACTTTGGGACGTCTGCGGATTTCTGGATGAATCTGCAGAAGGATTACGAATTGCTCCTCGCCCGGCACAAGTCGCTGCGGACGATCGAAAGCCAAGTCCGGCGCCGTAGCGCTGCCTGACTTCGTCCGCGGCACCGGAAGCCGCTAGAATGGGGCCGATGCCGCCCGACGATTCGCTTTGCGGATGGGATCCCACTCCGGGAATCGTATCCGTCTGGGCAGACCATGACGGGCACGCGCTGGTCTGGCGGCGCCTGCCCGGAAGCGGTGAACTGGTGCGCGAGGAGGCGCGATTCCGCCCCTGGGTGTTGCTGGACCGCCTGGAGCATGTCCGCGACGCGGCCGCCGTCACATGCCGCGAACTGGCGGGCCCAGGCGCCCTGCGCTACCTGGTCTCGGCCGAAGACGGCAGACCGTTCCGCGGCCTGCGCGACCTGGGCAAGGCCCACGCCGTCGTCCTGCCGCCGGAAGAGCAGTACCTGGTGGCTACCGGCCGGACCTATTTCCGCGGCCTCACCTTCGACCAACTCCGCCGCATGCAGTTCGACCTGGAGACCACCGGGCTCGACGCAGCCCATGATCGCATTTTCCTGATCGCCGTCAGAGATCCCTCCGGCGCCACGGAGTTGCTGGAAGCGGAGGACGAAAGCGCCGCGGCGGAAGCGGTGCTGATCAGGCGCCTGGTGGCGAGAATTCAGGCCGCCGACCCGGACGTGATCGAGAATCACAACCTGCACGGCTTCGACCTGCCGTTCCTCCACACGCGTGCCCGCCGGCTGGGAGTACCGCTGGACCTGGGACGCACCGGCCGCGGAGGCCTGCGGCAAAGGGGCGCACGGCGGGGTCCACGCTTTGTCGCGCCCGGCCGCGAATTGATCGACACGCTCGACGCCGTGCTTCGTTACGACTTCGCCACGCGCGATCTGCCGGATCACGGACTCAAGGCGGTCGCGCGCCACTTGGGAATCGCCGGACCCGATCGCGAGCAGATTCCCGGCAGCCAGATTTTCGCGGTCTACCAGCGCGATCCCGCGCGCGTGAAGCGCTATGCGGCCTCGGACGTGGAAGAAGTGGCCGGCGTATCGCGGATGCTGGGCGGCGCAGCCTTCGCCCTGGCGCAAATCACCCCGCGCCGCTACGAGCGACTGGCCGACGCCGGAGCCGCCACCGGTGTGATCGATCCGCTGCTGGTGCGCGCTTACCTGCACGCCGGCATGGCCCTGCCTGCGCACCAGCCCGGCGACGGGACACCGCACAGCGGCGCGGCGCTCCACCTGTTTGCCACCGGCGTGGCAAACCGCATCGTGAAGGCGGACGTGGCCAGCCTGTATCCCTCGCTGATGCGCGCCTTCCGCATCGGGCCGGCGCGCGATCATATGGGCGCCCTGCTGGCCCTGGTGGACGGCCTGGTGGAGCGCCGGCTGGCGGCGAAAGCCAGCGCCCGCGCCGCGCCTCCCGGGTCGGCCGAGCGTTACGCCCACGAAGCCATGTCGGCGGCTATGAAGCTGGTGGTCAACTCGGCGTACGGATACCTGGCGGCAGGCGGCGACCTCACCCGCTTCGCCGATGTGCATGCCGCCAACGAGGTGACGCGCCGCGGCAGGGAAACGCTCGAGCTGATGTGCCGCGAGCTCCGCGCGCGGGGTGTCACGCTGCTGGAGGCCGATACCGATGGGGTCTACTTCGCGGTCCCCGAGGGCTGGAGCGAGACCGATGAGCGCCGCGTTGTGGCCGAGGTAGCGGCCCTGCTGCCCCCGCTGGTGCACCTGGAATTCGACGGCCGCTACGCCGCCATGCTCTCGCACGAACCCAAGAATTACGCGCTGCTGGGCTACGACGGCGCCCTGGTGCTGCGAGGTGTAGCCTTCCGCTCGAGCCGCGCCGAGCCGTTTGGGGAGCGATTCCTGCGCCGCGCCATCGCCCGCCTGCTGGCCGGCGACGTGCCTGGCGTTCGCGATGCCTACGTCGCCACGCTGGATGCTCTGCGCTGCCGCCAATTGCCCGCGCGCGATGTTTCTTCGCGCGTGCGCCTGACCAAGTCGGCGGCGGAATATCGCGCGGTCCGCGACCAGCGACGCGAACTGCCGTACGAGGCCCTGCTCTCCGCCGGCCGCACCACCTGGACCGTCGGCGACCGCATCCGAGTGTACCGCACGCGCGGCGGCTGCGCCGTGATCGAAGAGGCGGAGGCGGCCGCGGACCGCCGCGATTACGACGTGGAACATTACGCCCGCGTGCTGCGCGAGACCTTCGCCGCGCGCCTGGAGCGCGCCTTCACTCCTGCCGACTACCAGGCCCTGTTCGCCGACCCGGACCAGCTCTCGCTGTTCGCGCGGGAGCCCGAAACCATCCGCGCCGTGCTGTTGCCTTGCTCCTGATAAACTTGTAGAAGCACACCGCTTATGACCACACCCCAAGAGCGCCATCAGGCGCTCAAAGACATCCTGGCGCAACGTGTCCTCGTCATCGACGGGGCCATGGGGACCATGATCCACGACGCGCCGCTGTCCGATCGAGACCGATTACCTGGGGCGCGAGAACTGTCCGGAGATCCTCAACGTCACGCGTCCCGACGTGATCCGCGACATTCACCGGCGTATCTGGAAGCCGGCGCGGACATCATCGAGACCAACACTTTCGGCGGGGCGCGGATCGCGCTGATGGATAACAAGCTGGAGGATCGCTCCTACGAGCTGAACTTCGCCGCCGCCAGGATCGCGCGCGCAAGTCGCCGACGAGTTCTCGACGCCGGCCAAGCCGCGCTTCGTGGCCGGCTCCATGGGGCCGACGACCAAAGACATCAACATCACCGGCGCCGCCACGTTCTCGCAGTTGCGCGACGGCTACTACGAGCAGGCCAAGGCGCTGGTGGAAGGCGGCGCCGATTTTCTGCTGATCGAGACCTGCTTCGATACGCGCAACCTCAAGGCCGGCCTGCTGGCCGTCGAGCAGCTGCGAGCGCGAACTCGGCATCGCCGATCCCGGTGATCGCTTCGGTCACCATCGAGCGACAGCGGCACGATGCTCGCCGGCCAGCCCGTCGACGCGCTCTACGCCTCCGTCGCGCAATCACGATCTGCTGTCCATCGGCCTGAACTGCGCCACCGGTCCGGACCTGATGACCGACCACATCCGCACGCTCGCACGAGATGTCGCCGGTACCGCATTTCCTGCTATCCGAACGCCGGCCTGCCGAACGAGGAGGGCAAGTTCCTGGAGACGCCGGAATCGCTGGCCGCGCAGCTCGAGCGATTCGTCGAGCACGGCTGGCTGAACATCGTCGGCGGCTGCTGCGGCACCACCCCGGCGCACATCCGAGCCATCGCGCAGATGGCCGAGGGCAAGCGGCCGCGCGCGATGCCGGCGCTCGTCGCATCGCGCCTACTATTCGGGCATCGAACTGGTGGAGGCCGAGGAGAGCAACCGCCCGCTGATCGTCGGCGAGCGCACCAACGTCATCGGCTCGCGGCTGTTCAAGAACATGGTCGCCGAGGAGAAGTGGGAAGAGGCCAGCGAGATCGCGCGCTGGCAGGTGAAGAACGGCGCGCACATCATCGACGTCTGCCTGCAAAGCACCGATCGCGACGAGATCGAGGACATCCCGCCGTTCTACGACAAGCTGATCCGCAAGATCAAAGCGCCGGTGATGATCGACACCACCGACCCCGAGGCGGTGGAGCTGGCGCTCACCTGGTGCCAGGGCAAGAGCATCATCAACTCGATCAACCTGGAGGATGGCGAGGAGAAATTCGAGCGCGTCTGCCCCATCGCCCGGCGCTACGGCGCGGCGCTGGTGGTGGGCACCATCGACGAAGACAAGCTGCAGGCGCAGGCGTTCACGCGCGAGCGCAAGCTGGCGGTGGCCGAGCGGTCCGTGCCAGCTGCTGACCGAGAAGTACGGCATCCCGCCCGAGGACATCATCATCGATCCGCTGGTGTTCCCCTGCGCCACCGGCGACGAGAACTACATCGGCGGCGCGGTCGAGACCATCGAAGGCATCCGCCTGATCAAGGAGAATCTGCCGTTCGTCAAGACCATGCTCGGCATTTCGAACATCTCGTTCGGGCTGCCCGCCGGCGGCGCGCGAAGTGGTCAACTCGGTCTTCCTTTATTACTGCACCAAGGCCGGGCTCGACCTGGCGATCGTCAACGCCGAGAAGCTGGAGCGCTTCGCCTCGATTCCCGAAGAGGAGCGGCGCCTGGCGGAGAACCTGCTGTTCAACACGCCGCCGGTGGATGCCGCCGACGAATCGCTGCGCACCGCGCCCGAGGACTGGCGCGCAGCAGACCGCGCGAGCAGAAGGCCGCGATCAATCAGTTCCACATCGCCGCCATCACCGAGCATTTCCGCAAGACCGGCAAGCGCGACGAAGAAGCGCGCCGCGGATCTGCCGCTCGACCAGCGCCTGGCCAATTACATCATCGAAGGCACCAAGGACGGCCTGATCGCCGATCTCGACCGCAAGCTGCGCCGAAGGCGCCGCGCCGCTCGAAATCATCAACGGTCCGCTGATGGCCGGGCATGACCGAAGTGGGCCGGCTGTTCAACAACAACGAACTGATCGTGGCCGAGGTGCTGCAATCGGCCGAAGCCATGAAGGCCGCGGTGAGCCACCTGGAGCAGTTCATGGAGAAGGCCGACACCGCCGCGCGCGGCAAGATCGTGCTGGCCACCGTGAAGGGCGACGTCCACGATATCGGCAAGAACCTGGTGGAGATCATCCTGGCCAACAACGGCTACCAGGTGGTCAACCTGGGCATCAAGGTGCCGCCGGAGGCGCTGATCCAGCGCGTACCACGAGCACCAGCCCGATGCCATCGGCCTCTCCGGCCTGCTGGTGAAGAGCGCGCAGCAGATGGTGATCACGGCGACCGATCTGAAGACCGCCGGCATCGACGTGCCGCTGCTGGTGGGCGGCGCGGCGCTCTCGGAGAAATTCACCCGCACCAAGATCGCCCCGGCGTATGGCGAGGCCGTCTGCTATGCCAAGGACGCCATGACCGGGCTGAGCCTGATGAACCGGCTGATGGATCCGGCGGCGCGCGACGCGGTGCTGGCCGGCACATCACGCGGTGGAAGCGCCCGCCGCCGTGGACGAGCCCGCCGCAGCCGCTGGCGCCCGCTGACCACGCCGGCGCAGCGCGCAAGGTGCGCACCGATATTCCGATTCCCGCCGCGCCGTACCTGGAGCGCAAGCGTGCGCGACGTGCCGCACCTGGCGGAGGTGTGGAGCTACATCAATCCGTACATGCTGTACGGCCGGCACCTGGGCTACAAGGGCAATTTCGAAAAGGCCCTGGCGGAGCGCGAAGCCGAAGGCGCTGGAACTGTTCCACAACGTGGAAGAGGTGAAGCAGGAAGCCGCGCGGTTCATGAAGGTGAGGGCGGTGTGGCAGTTCTTCGAGGCCGAGCGCGACGGCAACGCGATCCACCTGTTCGCGCCCGGCGGCGCCTCGCCCATCCACACCTTCCACTTCGGCCGGCAGCGCCGCGAAGACGGCCTGTGCCTGAGCGATTACATTCTGGATGCCGAAGACGGCCGCCGCGATCACCTGGCGATGTTCGTGGTGACGGCGGGCGCGTGCATCCGCGAGCGCTCCGAAGAGTGCAAGCAGGCCGGCGAGTTTTTCAAGGCGCACGCCATCCAGGCGCTGGCCATCGAAACCGCCGAAGGCACCGCCGAGTGGCTGCATCGCCGCATCCGCGAGGATTGGGGCTTCCCCGATCCGCCGACCATGACCATGCACGACCGCTTCACCTCGCGCTATCGCGGCAAGCGCTACAGCTTCGGCTATCCGGCCTGCCCCAATCTGGACGATCAGCAGGGCATCTGGAAGCTGCTGCAGCCCGACGACATCGGCGTGCGGCTCACCGAGGGCATGATGATGGAGCCGGAGGCCAGCGTCAGCGCGCTGGTGTTCCACCATCCCGACTGCGCCTACTTCACCGCGGAAGAGTAGCGGGACTGGCGCTATTGCAACGGGACAATCGCTATACTTGGGATGTGTCCGGAGTTGTGCGCGCATACCGATGTTTCATCTGGCTTGCGCTCTCCTGCACCTCCGAATCCGTGCCGCGGCGCGGCATTTTTGGGAGCGAAGGTGTGAACACCGGATTGTATCGACGAGTGCCGCTCAAGGGCCTGTTAGCAATCCTAGCCTTAGTCTCTTGGACTTCTGTTGCCGCACGTTCTCAGCCACGACCGGGTCCTGCGTCAGTGCCGGAGTTCGAGGTTGCATCCATCAAACCGGCTGATGCGACGTGGACTCAGCTTTGGCCGCAGCGATCCGGCGGAAGAATCTCCTGGCGGGTGAGGCTTTCTGAAATTATTTTGTACGCCTATCATTTACAGGCGTGGCAGGTTAGTGGTCTACCGCCACTCGGTGCCCCGTTCCAAGTCGACGCGACTGCGGACCCTGCGGCGACTGCGGACGAAATCCGGCTGATGTTGCAATCCTTGCTCTTAAGGCGATTCAGCTTGACTGCGCACTACGAAACCAGACAGGCTGTCGGATATAGTCTGACAGTGGGTAAAGGCGGGCTCAAGCTCAGTCAGGCAACGCCAGGCGGTCCCCCTGCCCCATTGCCGCTGTGGTTTGCCGGCAAGGACGTAATGATCCCTCAGATCGAGGGCAAGGTGTTTAGCTCGTCGCCGGGAAAGGGTCTGGTAGCGGTTACCGGTCGCGGCGTACCGATCGCCGAACTGGCGGATACTTTGCAGCAAGCATTGGGGACGTTTGTTCTCGACAAGACGAACGTCGAGGGAAAATACTACTTCGGCTTCGAATTCCTGAGCGACGATGCCCCGCCAGACACCGACGCTCCCACCTTAGCAGAAGCAATCCAAGGTCTTGGATTGCTATTGGAGAAGGAAAAAGGGCCCGTCAAAGCGCTGGTGATCGATCACATCGAAAAGATGCCCACGGAAAATTGAACTTGTACTGAACCGCTGCGGCCTGAAGACATTGAGGAACTGACCCGGCAAATTCTACTGCCGCTCGAACACCTGGGTGGTGTGGGTTTTGGCGCCGCTGGGCACGCTGGCGTCGGCTTCGGAGGTGAGCGTTTTGCCGTCGCTGGAAATTGTCATTCTGCCCGCGGAGGTGGGCCGGTTCGCGCCCTGCAGCATCACCAGGTATTGCGGAAGGACCGAAGCGAGAGACTTTCGCGGTGCCGATCTTCTGGCCGTTAGGACCCTTGACATCGGCTTCCGATCCGTCCAGGCGCGCCGCGAAGCGCAGCGAGATTTCCTGCTTCTGGTTGACGGTCACGGAGTATTCGAACTCCAGCACATCGCCGGATTGCGTGATCCGCAGGGTGAGCGGCCTCGAACCGCGTTCCTGCCCGGCCACCTGCTGGCTCTTGAGCAGCCACTTCCCCGCGATCGGTTCGGCGGCCGAAACGTGCAGCACGGCACAGAGCAGCAGGACGGCGTATTTCATTATTGGTTGCATGATAACATCGCCCGCAGCGCGCCCAGGAGTTCCCGGCGCGGAGACGACGACAGGGCCAGCGCCACGAACCCCGTCATGTTGGCCACCGCGAAACTGACGCCGTGCAGGTTGCGCTCCTTCGGCACCCCGGGAATCGGGCGCGGGTAAGGCGAGGCCAGAAAGATGCCGTCGCGCTCGCGGAAGCATTCGCGCGGGCACGTCTCGTCCGCCTCCACGCCGATGACGCCCGCCAGGCTGCCGGGCAGCATTCCGGCCGCGCTGACCACGACGCCGTTCTCGCGTACCGCCTCTTCGAGGGCCACGCGATGCTCGGGATTCTCCGTGCCGAGGCTGAGATTGATGACGTCCATGCGCTCCTCGCGGCACCACTCCAGCGCGCGCAGGATGGCGCCGATCTGGGCCGAAAGGCGCCGGTCGAACACCTTGACGGCGAACAGATCGGCATCGGGAACTCTTTCGCGGATGGCGGCGGCGACGGCGGTGCCGTGCCCCAGGCGGTCGAGGGGATCGCGCCAGCCCTCGCTGAAGTCCACCGCGCCGGCCATCGCGCCCACGTGCGGATGGCCGGCATGAATCCCGCTATCGATGATGGCGATCTTCATGTGCCCAGCGTGACCACCTGGTGGGCGATCCGCGCCAGCGATGCGCGGTGGGTGATCACGATGGCCGTGCGGCCGGCCAGCGCCGCGCGAGAGCGTCTCGGCGATGGCGCGCTCGTTCTCTTCATCGAGCGCGGAGGTGGGCTCGTCCAGCACCAGCACTTTGGGATCGGCCAGCATGGCGCGGGCCAGCGCGATCCGCTGCCGTTCGCCGGCGGAAAATGTCTGGCCGCGCTCGGCCACCATGGTGTCGTACCCCTCGGGCAGCGCTCTCGATGCGCTCATGGATGGCGGCGGCGCGCGCGGCGGCGACGATTTCGTCGACGGTGGCTTCCGGCCGCGCGTAGGCGATGTTCTCGCGCACGGTGGCGTGAAACAGGTACGGCGCCTGATCGAGCAGCATCACCTGCCGGCGGACGTCTTCCAGGCGCAGGTCGCGCAGGTCGCGGCCATCCAGCCGGATGGTCCCCTGTTCGGGATCGTAGAAGCGCACCAGCAGATCGGCCAGCGTGGATTTGCCCGCGCCGCTGGGCCCGACGATGGCGCAGATGGTGCCCGGCCTGCGACGCGGAACGAAAGCTCGTCGAAGACGCGGTGCGCCGTCGTATCCGAACGAAACGGCGTCGCACACGATTTCGCCGCGAGCAGCCGGCCAGGCCAGCGCGCCGGGGCGCTCCACCACTTCGCCGGGCGTATCGAACAGCTCCCACACGCGCGCCAGCGAGACGCCGCCGGAGACCAGGTTGGTGTACAGGCTCATGAGGTTCTGCACCGGCGAGAGCAGGCGCGCGTGATACGCCATCAGCGCCACCAGCGAACCGGTGGTGAGCTGCCCTTCGATCACCAGCCTGCCGCCATACAGGAACAGCGCCGCGGTGCACAGCGTGAGCAGCGTGCCGGGCACCGCGCCGGAAAGAAACGCCATCAACTGCATGCTGAGCAGCGCGTCCAGAAAGCTTTGGTTGCGCGCGCGGAACCGTTCCACCTCGCGCTTCTCGGCGTTGGCCGTCACCACCAGGCGGATAGCCCAGCAGCGTCTCCAGCAGGAAGCTGCCGATATCGGCGCTGCGCTCGCGCACCAGCTTCGACGCGCGCCGGCCAGGCGCCGCTGATAGTAGCGCAGCGTCCAGAGACTGAAGGGCAGCACGGCCAGGCTGAGCAGAAACAGCCGCGACGTTCAGCGATGCCATGATGGCGGCGCTGCCCACCAGGAACACCACGTTCGAGAGCACGCTCAGCAGGCTGTCGGCCGAGATGCGCTGCACTTCGGAAATATCGTTGTTGATGCGCGAGACCACGTCGCCCAGCTTGGCCTGCGCCCAGAAGCGCGGCGAGAGCGACTGCAGATGGCGGTACAGCGCCACCCGCATATCGAACAGCACCAGGGCCGAAACGCGCACGTACTGATAGCTGGAGAGGATGTTCAGCGCGAAGCTGCCCGACCGTGGCGCCCACCATCATCAGGCTGACCATCACCAGCGCGTGGAAGTCGCGCCGCAGCAGCGCTTCGTCGATGAGCAGTTTGGAGATGTAGGGCTGGGCCAGGCCGAACGAGGTGGCGCCGACGCCCGTCAGCAGGATCCAGACCATGCGCCAGCGGTACGGCGACAAGGTAACGCGCCGCCCGGCGGTAGCCCGCCAGCAGAGTGCGAGTGTCGGTCATGCAGCACCTGAACAGCGTCCGGCGGAGGCCTGCGCCTACAGGGCAGAACCACCATGGCGCCCGTCATATCGTGGCCCAGGTCCCAGATGGCTTCCTGCTTGAACGTGACGGCATCGTAGACTTCGATCTCGAAGCCGGCGCCGTAGATGTAGAGCTTCTTGCCGTTGGCCGAAATGCCGAAGCTGTAGCGCGTGCGGCAAGGCACTTCGGCGGTCCGGGCGAGTTTGGTGGTCGCCAGGTCGAAGCCCCAGAATTCGCAGCGCCGGTTGCCGCCGGTGCCGTTGTGCGATGATGGTGTACGCCCATCTTCTTATCCGGCGTAACATGCAAGCCGCCCATGGCAGCCGGCGACGGGCCGATGGGCGTGAAATCGAATTTCCGGGTATTCAGGTCGAAGCGCGCCAGGCCGAAGACGCGATTGTGCACGATCGGGTCGGAGAAGTTGAACAGGGAGACGCGCTGCCCCGGCTCGCTGAGCGCCTCCTGCATGCCGCCCAAGCCGAGATTCTCCATGGGCTGGCCTTCCGGCAACTGCAGATCGATCTTCTCCACCACGCTGAAATCGGACGCATTCAGCACCGTGACCTGCTGGCCGAACTGGTACAGGTATTTGCCGTCGGGCGAGACTTCGAAGCCGCCGCCGCCCCGTCCGCCGCCGCCGCCGTCCGCCGGCGGCTCCGTTAGCAGGCTCGTCCACGGTCTTCACGATCTTCTGCTGCGCCAGGTCGATGATGGTGTACTTGGGCTTGCCGATGTCGTAGCGGTCGGCCTGCTTGGTGATTTCGGTGGTGGACGTGTAGAGCACCTTGCCTTGCGGATCGGGCGCGCCGCCGTTGACGCGATAGCGGTGGGTGGCGTCGTCGAGCACGAAGTGGTTGGTCACTTTGTGGGTGGCGACGTCGATCACTTCGAAGCCGTTGTGATCGTTGGTGGTGACGTAGATGGTCTTCTTGATCGGGCGAGAGCCGCAGGCTTCGCGGCAGGCCGGTGACCATGTTGATCTCGATCGACAACCTTGCCCTGGGCTTCGTCGATCACCAGGACCGAGTCGGGATAAGCGCCGCAGAAAAGCGTGCCGCCGCGGCACAGGGCGCAGGAAAAGGCCAGCAGCGCGATCAGTGAGTCTTCATGAGAGTCCTATGGAAATACCAGGTCGAGATTGCGCCAGTCCTTAGTTGCCGACGGCGCACTTACTCGCCCAGTCGGGATAGTTATTCAGATGATCGGGCACCTGCGCCGGCCAGAAACAGGTGACGTAGCAATCGTAGATATCGCGCTCCACGGGCTGGCAGAGTCCGGCGGTGCCGCCGGCGGAATCCACTTCCCAGCCGGGCGAGAACGCCAGCGCGCATCCCATGGGAACATGCGGGCGCTGCGCCCGGTTTGCCGGCTCTCTGCAGCGCGACCACGTCCTCGCTGTGTCGCAGCGGCCATGCGCGTCGATGCCGGCGGGCCTTCCGGTTGACGGCTCGCAGATGTTTCATAGTGCCTTCCTTTCCGCGAATTTTTCGAGAAATCCGGGATTCTGGGCGCTGATGGCGCCGTAAATGCGCAGACAGGTATCGGTCCAGTCCCGAATCCAATCGCAGTAATGCAGATTCGGATGGCCGGTGTCGCCGTAGCGCACAAACGCTTCGTGATGACATCCGCCGGCGCACAGCGGACGCGCCCAGCAGGTGTGGCAATCGTACTTACTATTGATGTGGCCGCGCGTCAGAAAATCGGACTGCTTCTCGCGGTCGACGCCGGTCTTGATGTTGCCCAGCGAGTGCGTATCGGAATCGACGAAGCGATGGCACGGGCGCGATATCGCCGGAAGGGCCGACGCCCAGCAGTCCCAGCGCCGGCGCCGCAGGGATGCGATTTGTTGACGCCCTGGTGCAGCTCGGCGAGGGTGTCGCTCACGTTGGAAAAGCCGTGCATTTCGCCGCGCAGGGCGAATTCCAGATACTCGTCCGCCAGCGCGTGGAACTGTTCCAGCACGCCATCCATGCCGCGCTCGTTGATGGAATACAGCCGGTTGGGCGAGGTGGTTACCGGCGCGAAGCCGACTTCGTGAAAACCGAGATCCTGCTTCAGGTGGCGGAAGATGCGGACCACGTCGGTGACGCCGCTGGTCAGGGTGACGCGCGCCGTGATGGGCCGCGTGCGGTGGCCTTCGATCAGCGCCCGCACGCGCGGCTCGATGATGTCGTAGCTGCCGCGGCCGTTGGCGAAGACGCGGAGCTTATCGTGCAGTTCCGCGGGCCCGTCCATGCTCACCGTCACGCCGATGCGGTTCTCGCGAAAGGAACTCGATGATCGCCGGCGTCAGCAGGGTGGCGTTGGTGGTGAGGCTGAAATCGATGGTGCGGCCCTGCGCGGCGGCCTGCTCGGTGGCGTAAGCCACCACCTGCTTGAGCAGCGGGAAATTCATCAGCGTCTCGCCGCCGAAGAAGGTGATGTGGACGGCGCGGCGGCCGGCGGACTGCGCGAGCAGAAAATCGACCGACGCCTTGGCCGTCTCGAAGTCCATGAACTTCGGCTTGCCTTCGGGCGTGGCGACTTTGTCCTCGCCGAATTCGTAGCAATACTGGCAGGAAAGATTGCACTGGTTGGTCAGGTTCATGACCAGCGTCTGCAGCGGAAAATCGGCCGGCGGCGCTTCCAGCGGCTCGCGGACGGCATCCTGCGAGACGATGCACGCGCATCTGGTACAGCTCGTCGAAATCAGTTCTTCGGCAATCGACGCATACCGCAGCGCTTCGAGAGTCGTCGTGCGTCGCCGCGCCTCGAAAGCTCGATCAGCACGGCGGCCACCGCGTCATCCAGCTCGAAGATCGCGCCGGCCGGCACCAGGTACAGGAACTTGCTGCCCGCCGCCTTCGAAGCGATGAAATTCGCCGAGGCGGTATGTGGGCGCGAGCGCAGCCGTCATTGGTTCACCTCCGGCTGGTCCCACCGGATGTAAGTGGGGACGGCCACCACCAGGTAAGAGCTGCCGGTCAGCGGCTTGCCGTCTTTGTCCTTCTCGTTTTTCGCGGTGGCCACCACCCACACGTCGCCGTAATTGTTGCGGCTGAACTTGCGCTGCGGATTCGGTCCGTCGCGTATTCGGCGTGAAGAGCCCGTTATGGTCGAGCGTGCCGACGAATTCCTTGTCGTCGTCGCCGAACACAGCGTAGAACTCCTCCACCGACCAGTTGACATCGACGGGCCCCAGTTCGACATCGTCGGCGGTGTGCGGCTTGCCGTCCGCGCCGCGCTGGTAGCCGATCGCTTCGAACTGCTGGTACCCGCGCGGGTGCGGACGATTTGGCATCGCCGCCCAGGCGCGCAAGCGAGGATTCGGGCAGCACCTTGATGTAATCGACCTTGTCGTAGACCGCGAGCGCGTCTTCCAGCACGGCGTTGCGGAGAGCCACGTCGCGCTTGCCGGGCACGGCGTCGGCGGCCACATCCACCACGGCCACGATCTCCGAGGCGTTATGCGAAGCGATGGATTTCACCGTGACGCCGGTGCCGAAATCCAGGTCGGCCGCCGCCACCTGCGCGGGCAGATTGTCGCCGAGCACGCGCACCTTCTGCGCCTGCGAGCCGGTCTTGAGCGAATAGCGGTCCAGCGACAGCAGCGCCGGCTCGGGAGTGGCGCGGCGCAGTTTCACGTCGACGCCGAACTCCTGATATTCGCCCCAGAACCAGCGGCCTTCGGCCCAGGTCTGGTCGGGCGAAATCCAGAGGGTTTCGCGCATGCGGTGCTGGCGAGATCGTCGGGCGTGGCGCTGGCGGCAGGTGTGCCGCCTTCGAACGCCCGCGCCAGGAATATCCGGCGTAGACCAGGCCCGTTCCGGTGCGCGTGATGGCCGGCCCGCCATTCACCGGCTGCGAGTTTGGCGGTGGTGGTGAATTCGTCCTCCGCCGCGCCCTGCGCGATGGTCATTTCGCCAATAATATTTGCCGTGGCCCGGAACGTGTGCCGAGACAAGCCACTTGCCGGCAATGTGCGGAGCGCGCATGCGCGCCCGCCAGGCGGCCCATTCCGGCGTGTGCAGCGGATAGGCCTTCGCCAGAAAATCGAGCGTCGTGTCGAGCGAAACGCGGCTCGGCCGGAGCTGCGCGCTGCCGCCGCTCCGCCTCTTCCCCCACGGCCGCCACCTTCCGCTGCCGCTGCGCGCAGCGCCACCGCCGAAAGCACCTCGCCGGAAGGCGGCTTCGGCCTGCTGGTACAACGCCGAGTGCATGTCGGCCAGCAGCGACCATTCCTCGCGCGGCCGCCGCCACTGAAACACGCGGCCCAGCGCGTGGCAGTTCATGCAGGTGGACGCGCATGCTTTCGTTGGGAATGACCTCATCCTGAATGCGATGCTCCGCCATGTACATGACCGGCTTGGCCTCTTCCGGCGCCAGACCATGATAATTGCTGAGGTATTTCAGAATGGCCTTGGCGTCCGCAGGTTCGAGCCTGACGCCGTTCAGGCGGACCATACGCTTGATGGCTTCCTCCCAGCCTTCCGGAGTGGTGCGGATCCAGGAGATGCGGCTCAGATTGCCTTTGGCATCTTTGGTGTGGCAGCCGGAACAACGGCTGATGGTGAGAGTGTCGGTGACTGGGATGCCTTCTTCGGTGGGTTCCGCGGGCGTGCCGCTACCGCCCTGCCCGTTCCCCCGGCCACCACGACGGCCTTGCGCTACCAGAGCAGGCGCAACGCTGAGCACACAGACAACAGCCGCGATCAAGCCCCTCGTCATTGATGAATGTTAATGGCTGAGGGGCGTTCTAGTCAAGTGGGGTGCGCACCCGTATGTCAAAGGCCGGGCATCCCGCCGGGCCTACGCCGTCACGTGCACGCTGGTCGTTTTGATCACGGCGCAGACCGGCGTCTCCGGCAATCAGCGCCAGTTCGGAAGCGGACTGCGCCGTGATCAGCGCCACCAGCGGGAAGCCGCAATCCAGCTCCACGCGCGCCAGCGGACCTTCCAGCGTCACCGACACCACCGTGCCGGTCAGGCGATTGCGCGCGCTGGAACTGTGCGGACCGGGCCGCGTCAGCACCACGTCTTCGGCGCGAATACAGGCGAAAACCGGGCCGTCTTCGCCCGAATCCATGCAATGCAGGCGCTGATCGCTCACCTGCAATACCAGCAGGCCGCCTTCGCGAACCGCGATCACCGCCGGCAGAACATTTTCCACCCCCACCGATTCGCGCCACCTGGGCGTCGGCGGGCCGGCGGAACACCTCCTGCACCGGACCGGCACTGGCGGATGCGGCCCTCCACCATCACCGCCATCCAATCGCCCAGCGCCATGGCTTCCATGCGGTCGTGCGTCACCACAATGCTGGGAACGCCGCTCTCCAGCAGGATGCGGCGCAATTCGTGCCGCGTGCGCAGCGCGCGTGGCCGCATCCAGGGCCGAGAGCGGCTCGTCGAGCAGCAGCAGGGCCGGCTCGGCGGCCAGCGCGCGCGCCAGCGCCACGCGCTGCTGCTGGCCGCCGGAAATGGCGCGCGGCTAGCGGTCCGGCCAGGTCGGCGAGGCCGAAACGCTCGAGCAGTTCGCCGCCGCGCGCGCGGTCGCGACGCATAGGCCACGTTTTCCGGCCACCGTGAGGTGCGGGAACAGCGCGTAGTCCTGAAACAGGAATCCGGCGCGGCGTTGCTGCGGCGGCAAGCAGATGCCGCGCGCCGGAATCGAACCAGGTCTCGCCGCGAAACTCGATCGTGCCCGGAATCGGGCCGCTCCAGGCCGGCCAGCAGGCGCAGCAGCGTGGTCTTGCCCGCCCCGGAAGGGCCGAACAGCACGGTGACATGGGCCTGCGTCCGAGCGGCAGGCGAAGCTCGGCGTCCAGCTCGAACCCGACGCAGGCGCATGCGGCAGCGGCAGATCAGCTCACCGGCCATACCGCTCCGATGCCGGCGCTGCGAGCGCATAGGTGAGCGCCAGCACGGCGAAAGAAAGGCCCAGCAGAAACAGCGAGGTTTCCGCCGGCGGCGGCATAGATCGAGCGCCTGCACCTGGTCGTAGATGGAGATGGAAACCGTGCGCGTGACGCCGGCGATATTGCCGCCCACCATCAGCACCACGCCGAATTCGCCCATGGTGTGGGCGAAGCTGAGGATGGCGCCGGTGGCGATGCCGCGCGCGCGCCAGCGGCACCATGACGCGGCGAAAAGTGGCCGCGCGCGAAACGCCCAGGCACCAGGAAGCTTCGATCAGCCTGCGGTCCACCGCGGCGAACGCCGCGGCCACCGGCTGCACCGTGAACGGCAGGCTGTAGAGCACCGAGGCCAGCAGCAGGCCCTGAAACGAGAACGGCAGCATGCCCGCCGGTGAGCCTGCCGTAGAGCGCGCCCACCGGGCTGCGCGGTCCGATGGCCAGCAGCACGTAGAAGCCCAGCACCGTGGGCGGCAGCACCAGCGGCAGCGCCACCACGGCCTCCACCAGGAATTTCCAGCGGCGCCGCGAAAACGCCAGCCAGTAGGCCAGCGGCAGGCCGATCGCCAGCAGGATCGCGGTGGTTGGCGACCGCCAGCCGCACGCTGAGCCAGATGGCTTGCCAATCCATGTCAGTTCGCCGGAAGGGAGAAGCCGTATTGTTGCAGGATCTGGCGGCCGGCAGAGCTGGTCAGATAGGCGCGGAACGCCGCGCCGCCGGCGAATACTGGGCTCTTTCAGAATGACGCCGCCCTGCTCCATGCGCGGGTATGCATCGAGAGGCACCTCCCAGTAGCGCCCCTGCGGCCGCGACCGCGGGCGCGAGGCCAGCGAGAGCGCCACGATTCCCACGTCGGCCGCGCCGCTCTGCACGAACTGCAGGGTCTGCGCGATGTTCTCCGCCAAGCACCAGTTTCCCCGCGATGGCATCGTACACGCCGAACTGGCGCAGAGCCGCTTCGGCCGCGCGCCCATACGGCGCGTGCTGCGGATTGGCGATGGCGACGTGCTTCACCGAAGGGTCTTCGAACACTTTCATTTGCAGACGTGCCACGTCCAGCGCGGACTGCGCCGGCACCCACACAGCGATCCGGCCCACGGCGTAGGTGAACAGCGAATCGAGGCAACGCCAGGCCCTGCTGGGCCAGTTGGCGCGGATATTCCACGTCGGCGGAGAGGAACATGTCGAACGGCGCGCCGTTGCGGATCTGCGCGTAGAAGTTGCCCGAGGAGCCGTAGACAATCTGCAGCTCCACGCGCGGATGCGCGGAGTGGAACTGCCGCGAGACGTCTTGCATGGCAAACTGCAGGTCGGCCGCGGCCGCAATGGTCAGTTTTTGCGGAGCGAGGCGCTGCGGCGCACACCCGGCGCAGAGCAGCAGGACCGCCGCTAGCATAGAATGGTCTCGGATAGAAGACAATGTCCTCCGCAAGTGACCATGATACAACTCGCGGGCCGGGTGTCCGCAGCCGGCTAGCCGAAACCCGCCAGCAGCGCGGTATCGCCGCGGCCGAACTGGCACGCCAAACCGGAGTCAGCCGCCAGACCATTTACGCCATGGAGGCCGGCAGCTACGTGCCGAATACCGCGGTAGCCCTGCGGCTGGCGCGCATCCTGGAGGTGAGCGTGGAGGAACTGTTCACCCTGGAAGCCGAGGAACCGCGGCCCCCGAGTATCGTCAAGGCCGAAATGATCGGCGCGAGCGACCCGTTTGCCGGCAGCCCGGTGGAACTCTGCCGCGTGGGCAACCGCCTGCTGGGAGTTCCCGCCGTGCCCGCGCCCTGGCAACTGATTCCCGCCGATGCGTTGCTGGTGGACCCGGCCCGCTCCATGGTGCAACTGATTCACGAACAGACCGATGAAAATCGCCTGCTGATCGCCGGATGCGACCCCGCCACCAGCGTGCTGGCGCGGCACCTTCAGCGCGCGGGCGTCACCCTGGTCTCGGCGCCGGTCAACAGCTCCGCCGCGCTGCGCCTGCTGAAGCAGAAATCCACCCACGTGGCCGGCACACACCTGCGGGATGCCCGGGAGATCCCGCAACGCGGTGTCAACGTGTTCGCCTTCGCCGTGTGGGAGGAAGGCATCGTGGTGGCGCGCGGGAATCCGCACCAGGTCCGCACGGTGGCGGACCTCGCGCGGCCCGGTGTCCGCCTGATCAATCGCGAAAAAGGCTCGGGAAGCCGCCAGTTGCTGGACGGCCTTCTGCGCGATGCGGGCATGACCGCCGCCAACGGTCCCCGGTTACGACGGGGCTTCCGCCCCGGGACATCTTGCCGCCGCGTGGCGCGTTTATAGTGGATTGGCCGATTGCTGCATCGCCACCCGCTCCGCCGCCCGCGCCTTCGGACTCGACTTTCTGCCGCTCACCAGCGAACGTTACGACCTGGTGATCCGCCAGGAGAATCTGCAACTCGCCAGTGTGGAGCGCCTGCTCAATGTGCTCACGCAGGCCGCGTTCCGCCGTGAACTGGATGCCCTTTGCGGCTACGACACCCGCCAAACTGGACGCCGCATCACGTAAAACGATACAATCGAAACAGCCGAACCACACCTCGCGGAGAGGTGGCAGAGTGGTCGATCGCACCCGCCTCGAAAGCGGGCTTACCTTTACGGGTAACGGGAGTTCGAATCTCCCCCTCTCCGCCAGATATCAGACCGACCCTTTTCCAGCGGTCACGTTTTCCTTTGGCTTGCCCATGAGCTTTGTGCTCCTGGTCCATACGACCGGCCCGATGGCCTGTCCCAGCGCAGATCCAGTTGGTGGCTCGGAGCAGGTTCCGCGGACGTCGGACGCCATCTGACGAGCGCTCAGCCCCAGCATCTTGCTCGCCAGCCCTTTGACTCGCACCCAGGGCAGAATCAGAAACCATCCATTGTAGACAATGAATTGCAGGTTACTCCTTCGTTGCTCATCGTTCCACCCAATCCCAGCGTCTCGGGTTTGCATCTTCCAAGCCGGCGAACCATCAGCCTTCACGCCGGCCGCAAGACGCCCGCGAACGGCGGAGGCCGCAGAAGTAGCGGATTCCGATTGGACTAAACTATTCACAGCTCAGTTTCTTATGACTCTCACCCACGTCGCCCGGCTGTTCGTGGTGGCCTGTTTTTCGGCCGTTTCCGCGATATCGGCTCAAGATACGGCTGGGCCGCAACCATTTGCGCGTCTGGAACTGCATCGTCCGATCGAGCGGGAATTGGGACCGGGGCAGACCGACGGCTTCACGTTAGAGATGGCGGCGGGTCAGTTTGCGCGCGTGGTAGCGCTACAAAAGGGCGTCGATGCCGTGCTTACCGTGGCGAGGCCGGACGGCAAAGTCATTGTCCGTACCGATAGTCCGAATCACGATATGGGCCCTGAGCCGGGATCCTGGATCGCTGAGACAGCGGGCACTTACCAGGTTCGCGTGAGTAAGTCCGAGACTTCGGGGGAGAGCGGCCGGTATCAAATTGAATTGACAGATCTCGGCGGCCCCAGCGATGGAGACAGGCGGCGAATCGAGGCAGAGGGCGTTTTCTTCGCCGCAGTGCGATTGGATCGTGCCGGCGGAAAAGAGAAATGGGCTGATGCTCTGCGCGCGTATGAACAGGCGGCGGGGCTCTGGAGGAATCTGAAGGACGTGTACGAAGAGGGCCTGTGTTACTGGAGAATCGGCGTACTATACGCCGCGGCGAAAGACAGGCAGAAGGCGCTCGAGGCCTACGAGGTTTCGCTACGTCTGCGCGTGGAAGCGGGAGACCGCGCCGGCGAAGCGCGCACCTTAAACGGGATGGCCGACACCAACTGGAATTTGGGAGAAAAGCAGCAAGCCTTGGTGTTCTACGAGCGGGCGGCAACGGCCGCGCATGAGGCGGTGGACCGGGCGAGCGAGGCGCTGATTCTGTACAACGCAGCGTATGCGTATTCGGACACAGGGAACAAGGAGAAGGCGTTGGAGTATTACGGCCGTGCGGCGCCGCTCTTTCGCACGGTGGGTGACCGCCGGGGCGAAGCGGTGGTTCTCACCGAGATGGGCAGCGTGTATGCGGACGCCGGACAGAGACAAAAAGCGTTGGAGTGCTTCGGGCAGGCGTTGCCGCTCTATCGCGCGGTGGGCGACCGCGGCGGGGAGGCGCAGGTGCTGCTCTACGCCGGCAACATCTATTCCGAATCCGGAGAAAAACAGAAAGCGCTGGAGTACCTGGCCCAGGCGTTAGCATTGCGACGCGCAATCAACGAGCGTGCGGGTGAGGCGGTGGTGCTGAATAACATCGGCAACGTGTACCACGATCTTGGGGAGAACCAGAAGGCCCTGGAGTATTTGGGGCAGGCGTTGGCGCTGGTTCGCGCGGCAGGAGACCGGGATGGCGAGGCCATGGCGCTGAACAACATCGGCGATGTGTACCAGGATCTGGGAGAGAACCAGAAGGCATTGGAGTTCCTGGAACCGGCTTTGGCGTTATGCCGGACCCTGGGGGACCGTTCCTCCGAGGCTTTCGCATTGAACAATATCGGAAAGGTATACGCGCGTTTGGGGGAGAAACGGAAGGGGTTGGGGTACCTGGAGCAGGCAGCGGCCGCGCAGCACGAGGTGGGGAACCGTGCAGCCGAAGCGATCGCGCTGAACAATATCGGCCTTGCATACAGTGACATCGGGGAAAAACAGAAGGCGCTGGATTATCTGGAGCGGGCGCTGCCGCTATCTCACGGGGCTGGGGATTCCAATGGCGAAGCCACGGTGCGCAACAATATCGGCCTTGTGTACTCGGGTCTCGGGGAGATTCAGAAAGCTTTGGGGTATTACGGGCAGGCTTTGCCGCTCTACCGCGGAATGGGAAATCGCTCCGGCGAGGCTACGGTGCTGAATAACATCGGCGATGCCTACTTAGTTCTCGGAGATAGCGGGAAAGCGCTGGACTATGTGGGGCAGGCGCTCCCGCTGTTACGAGCCGTGGGGAACCGTTTCGGTGAAGCTACCGTGTTGAGCGACCTGGCCAACCAGTACTCAAACGCCGGGGAGAATCAAAAGGCGCTCGGTTACTACGCGCAGGCGTTGCAACTTCGCCGGGCTGTGGGTGATCGCGCCGGAGAGGCGAACACACTTACCAATATTGGCTCGGTTTATCGGGGGCTCGGAGAGAACCAGAAGGCCCTGGAGTATCTGTTGCAGGCTCTGCCGATCCGGCGCGCAGTATTGGACCGCGAAGGCGAAGCGCAGACGCTGATGAGCCTCGGCAACGTGTACACCGATCTCGGGCAGCCGCAGAAGGCGCTGGAAAGCACCAGTGGCGCGCTGGCTCTCTATCGGGCGGTGAAGGATCCGGCGGGCGAGGCTGGGGCGCTGGGGAATATCGGCAATTTCTATCTCGACAGTGGAGACCGGCAGAAGGCTTTGGCCTATTACGGTCAGGCGTTGACGTTACAGCGCTCGGTAGGAAACCGCCAAGGGGAGGCCACCACGTTAGGAAACGTGGGCTCGGTTTATCGAGAACTCGGCGAGAACCAAAAGGCGCTGGAGTACGCCGAACAGGCGTTGGTGCTTCAGCGAGCGGTCAAAGATGTTGCCGGCGAAGGCTTAACGCTGAGCAACATGGGGCTGGTCTACCAAGATCTTGGGGAGAATCAAAAAGCGCTGGAATGCTACGCGCAATCGCTGCCGATCCGCCGAACGATAGGAGCCAGGAGCGGCGAGGCTGAAACGCTGGACCACATTGCCTCCCTTTTTGCCGCAATCGCTCCAGATGCCGCGATCTGGTTCGGAAAAGAGGCTATCAACGTGGTGCAGGGAATTCGTCACGACAACCGGGGATTGGCGGACGAATTCCAGCGCAGCTACGAAAAATCCGTCGAATCTTTGTATCGGCATCTGGCCAGCCTGCTGGTGCAGCGGCAGCGTTTTGGCGAGGCGGAAGAGGTACTGAACCTGCTTAAGGACAAGGAGGCCAGCGACTTTGTGCGTCGCGACGCGGTGGCGGACCAATTCGCCCCGCGGCGCTGCTGGATTCGGAACGGAAGGCGCTGGAGCGATATGAGCAGATTCTGGGCGAAGTGGTGACAATCGGACAGCGGCGGGCGGTACTGGTGGCGAAGCGGGACAAAGGGCAACTGGACGCGGCGGAGGTGGAAGAGGCCGGAAGACTGGATAGCGACCTGGCCGCGTCAAACCGGGTGCTGCTGACGTTTCTGAAACAACAGGAAAAGGACTTCGCGCCGGATTCGGCCGTCGCCAAACGCGCCGGGGATTTGCGCGAAGAGGCGGTGGGCGTACAGAAGGCGCTGCAGAAGCTGGGGCCGGACGTGGTGGCGATTTACACGCTTGTGATGCCGGAAAATATATCGCGATGCTGGTGACCAGCGGAGCGCGCAAGGCTTACACGACCGCGATTCCGGAGGCGGAGCTGAACAAGAAGATCTTCGAATTCCGGCAACAGTTGCAGAACCCGAATTCGGATCCGCGCCCGCTGGCGGAGGAGTTGTATCGAATCGTGTTTCCAAAGGGGTTGCGGCAGGATCTGGACGCAATGAAGGCGGAGACGATCATGTGGTCGATCGACAGCACGCTGCGGTATGTTCCCTTAGCGGCACTGCACGACGGCAACGACTACCTGGTGAAGCGGTTCCGCAATTCACTGATCACGCCCGCCAGTTTGACCCGGCTGACCGAGGCGTCGGCGGCGGTTTGGCAAGGGGAGGGGTTCGGGGTTTCGGAGGCGAAGCCGCCTTTTACAGCCTTGCCATCGGTGCCGGCGGAGTTGCATGGCATTTTCCGGCAGAGCGAGGCAGAAAAGGCGCCGATTGCGGGACCGGTCCGAATCAACGCGGAGTTCACACAGATTACGTTCGAAAATGATTTGCGCGCCAGGCGGAACAACGTTGTCCACATCGCGACGCATTTCGATTCGGAGCCGGGCGTGGCGGCGAACTCGCACCTGTTGTTAGGGGACGGCAACCTGTGGAGCCTGGCGGAGATCGAAGATCAACAGGATCTGTTCGACGGGGTGGATCTGCTGACGTTATCGGCATGCAGCACGGCGTTCACGAACAAGAGCGAAGACGGGCGCGAGGTGGACAGCTTTGGCACAATCGCGCAGCGGTTGGGCGCAAAGGGCGTGATTGCGAGCCTGTGGAGCGTCAGCGATGAAGCCACGGCGCGGCTGATGGAGGCGATCTACCGGAATCACCAAACCATGCCAGAGATGGGGAAAAGCGAAGCGCTCCGCCGAGCGCAAGAGCAGATGGCCGGCGGGGTCCTGAAGCCAGACGCCGCAGTCAGTGGAGAGCGTGGCGTTAAGTCACCGATGGCGACCACGGCGGCGGCTTGGACGCACCCCTATTACTGGGCTCCGTTTGTGCTTATCGGCAATTGGAGGTGAGGCGCGCCGCCGTCGCAGAATTCGCCTGGGGAAGAATAGTGTCGACTGGGTGTGGCCCCCGGTCTCGGTGGAGCGATCGTGGTACCGGTAATCGGGAGAACGAGGGGGAGAGCGGCGGCCAGCTACCTTACTTCCATTACCTCATCAAGCGCTTTCTTGGAGATGGCCGGAACCGTTGCGTCAGGACTCGGGAATCCGACCGGTATCAGCACAAATGGCCGCTCATTCTGTGCCCGGGCCAGTATCTTCGTCAGGAAGCCCATGGGACTCGGCGTGTGCGTCAGGGTGGCCAACCCGCTCATGTGGAGCGCGGCCAGAAGAAATCCGACCGCGATGCCGGCCGACTCCTGCACGTAATAATGCTTGATCTTATCGCCCGCTCCGTCCTGTGGCAGTCCGTAATCGAGCCGGAATACTACGATCAGATAAGGCGCCACCTCCAGGAACTCTTTATGCCAGTCAGTACCCAGTGGCGCCAGAACCTCCAGCCACTCGGCCGGCATCCGGTGTTGGTAGCTCTCGCGCTCCTCGGCTTCCGCCGCTTCCCGAATCTGGCGCTTGATGCCGCCATCTTGCACCACTACGAATTTCCACGGCTGTTGATTCGCGCCACTCGGAGCCAACGAGGCACACCGGATCGCGTTCTGGATCAATTCGAAAGGCACCGGCTCCGGCGAAAAGAAGCGGACCGAGCGGCGTCCCGACATCCGCGAGAGAAAGTCGCGCGACGCCCGCAGTTGCTCCTCGGCCGGGACACGCGGAAAGACTAAAGGGATATGTTTGTTTTCGTCCATGTCTTGCGATTCGCGCCGCATCAATACCGGGTTCGCAATCCTCGGCGCTGTCCGTTAATTCTAGCCAAATTAGCGGTGGGACCATAAATTGAGCTTTATATACCTGAAATGCTGTATTTCGTTCCTAACCGGCGTGCAAGTGATTAGAATGTTCGTTGGAGGTCAGAATGAAACGTTGGACGCGTCGGAATGTGTTGCAGGGCGCCCTGGCATTGCCCGCTGTGAGTGCGGTCCCGGTCCCGGGCAGCGCAATGGAAGAACCGCAGCCCCAGAACGCTGCGCCGGGTGGAGGGCGCGAGCGGTTGCTGCTGGATTTCGGGTGGCGGTTCCATTTTGGCCACGCCGCCGATGCGGCCCAGGATTTCAACTTCCGGGGCAACTTCTCCAAAACGGGCAATTTCGGGCCCGTCGGCACGCTGCTGTTCGATGACAGCGACTGGAAGGCGTTGGATCTTCCGCACGACTGGGCCGTGGAACTGCCGTTCCAGAACGATCCTTCGCTCTCCAGCAAGGGCTTCTATCCGCTCGGGCGCTCGTATCCGGCTACCAGCGTTGGATGGTACCGGCGCATCCTGGATTTGCCGGAATCGGCGGCAGGGAAACGGATCTCGATCGAGTTCGACGGTGCGTACCGCGAGGCTATGGTGGTCTTCAACGGGTTCTACGTGGGCCGGCACGTCGGCGGGTACGATCCGTTCAGCTTCGACGTGACCGATTTCGCGGCGCCTGGCTCCCCGAACGTCTTACTGCTACGTGTCGACGCGACGCAAAGCGACGGATGGTTCTATGAAGGCGCCGGCATCTACCGGCACGTCTGGCTGACCACCACCAACCCCCTGCATGTTAAGAAATGGGGGACCCTGGTACGCAGCGAGGTACGGCCGGCGGGGGCGGCCTTGCGGATCCGGACCGAAGTGGAGAATCACGGCAACGGGCCACAAAGCACGCGAGTGACCTCGACCATTCTCGATCCTGCCGGCAAGGTGGTAGGCAAAGCATCCACCGCGCCGGTCTCCATCAACCGCGGAGAGGAGCACACCTATGAGCAGCAGGTGGTGGTGACGTCTCCGGCCCTGTGGTCGCTGGAACGCCGCAACCTATACAAGATGGTCACCGAGGTGAACGCGGGCAGTGACGTCTCCGACCGCTATGAAACCACGTTCGGTATCCGCACCTGCACCTTCGATGGGGAGAAGGGATTCTTCCTCAACGGCAAGTCCGTTAAGCTCCGGGGGACATGCAACCACCAGGACCATGCCGGAGTGGGTACCGCACTACCCGACGCGGTGCAGCGCTACCGGATACGCAAGCTGCAGGAGATGGGCTGCAATGCGATGCGAACGTCGCACAACCCGCCCACCCCCGAACTGCTCGATGCCGCCGATGAGTTGGGTATGCTCGTGTTCGACGAGACGCGCATGATGTCTTCGAACCCCGAAGGCCTGGACCAGTTTGAAAACCTGGTCCGGCGCGATCGCAATCATCCGAGCGTCTTCATGTGGTCGATGGGCAACGAAGAAGGTGTGGCCGCCACGGATCGAGGCCTGCTGATCCTGACCGCCATGAAACAGGTTGCCACCAGGAACGACGGTTCGCGTCCGGTCTCGATTGCGCCCCTGGGCGGCAACAACATGGGCAAGTTCGGATTCGAGGCATGCGACGTCCAGGGCTATAACTACGCCGATCCCGCCGCCGACGCGTTCCACAAAGCCAACCCCAGGGTTCCCGTCATGGGCACTGAGCAAGTCAGCGCCGTGGCGACGCGCGGCATTTACGTGATGGACCCGGAGCATGGCTATGTTGGATCCTACGACCCCTACACCACCACCGGGCGCGCTTCATGCGAAGGCTGGTGGAGTTTCTGCAACGCGCGCCCCTGGCTTGCGGGCGGCTTCATCTGGACGGGGTTTGACTATCGCGGTGAGCCGTCGCCATACAGTTGGCCCAACATCAGCTCGCAATACGGCATCATCGATACCTGCGGCTTCCCCAAAGACAGCTTCTACTACTTCCAGGCGTGGTGGACCGGCAAACCCGTGCTGCACCTGTTCCCCCATTGGAACTGGCCCGGATTGGAAGGGCAGGAGATCGCCGTTTGGGTCTACTCCAACCTGGATCGGGTGGAGTTGTTCGTCAACGGTCAGAGCTTAGGCGCCAGGGAGATGAAAAAGGACTCGCACCTGGCGTGGAACGTGAAGTACGCTCCCGGCGCGATTGAGGCCCGCGGCTTTAAGGACGGCAAACAGGTGATGACCGCCCGGCGTGAAACCATCGGCCCAGCGGCCAAACTGGCAATCGTGCCGGATCGCAAAGAGCTTTCCGCCGATGGCGAGGACGTAGCCGTGTTTGCAGTGGAAGTTCAGGACGCACAAGGTCGCGCCGTCCCGGTGACCGGCAACGAAGTGACCTTCCACGTTTCCGGACAGGGCAATCCGATCGGAGTCGGCAATGGCGACCCGACGTGTCACGAATCCGATAAGAGCAATTCGCGGAAAGCCTTCTCGGGGCTGTGCATGGCGATCGTGCAATCCACCAAGTCCGCGGGGAACATCACGGTAGAGGCGGCATCCCCCGGCTTGACCTCTGCCTCCGCCACAATCGCTTCCAAGGCCGTGAACCTCCGGCCCCAGGTTGCGGTCTGGGAGCGTCAGATTCCAACCGGTTCGGGAATTACGGGGTTGTGGAGGACGCATCCGGCAACTGCAGTCGCCGGCCGCGGTGGCGGCGGGTTTGGCGGCGGTACCCAGGTCTTCACCTTCCGGCAGAGCGGGAGTGCGCTCACTGGCACAGTCGAAGGCGGCGGCCGCGGCGGCGAAACAGCCGCCCCGATCGAAGAGGGTAAGGTCGAAGGCGGCACGATTTCGTTCCGGGCCGGAAACGTGGCTTACACCGGAACAGTCAAGGAAGGTGAGATCGAGTTGCAGCGCACCGGAGGCGCGGGACGGGGCGGCCGGCGAAGCGCTCCAACTGCGCCCGCGGGTCCGCGCCCTGCCGTTGGGCCGCCACCCGATGGGTCAGACCCATCGTCAGGAGCATTCGTTAACGGAGGACGCGGAGGACGGGGATTTCCCACCCCCGCCCCACTCGTAATCGTGAGGGCCCACAGGTAAGTCTCCAAAAAACTGAGTTTAGCGGGTCCTGACCATGGACAATGTCACGAATTCAGACCGCTGGGCCACCAGCGTTCCGGCAGACCTTGCAGCCGGGAACCGATAAGCGTCGGCGCCGAAGCCATCCCACAACTCGCGCAGGCTGCAAGCACCATCGCTGCACACAAATGCGATCTTCGCGTCGCCGGCCGCACGCCAGGCCTCGGGAGGATCGGCTGTCACACTCGGCACCAGCGCAGCGGAACTCCTGGTGGTCCGATTGTAGATCACCAGCGTCATACCGGCGACGCCCCTGGTCAGGCGGAGGTCGTAGGAACCCGGTGCCATGGTCTTGTTGCTCACCCGGAAAGCCATCGGGATTTCCGCTTTGAAAGTCTGTGCCGAAGCACTGCCGGCAGCAACCATCAGGGCAGCCGCCGCGATCATCGTCCGCATCGTCGTGGTATTCATCGTCGTTCTCCCTTTCGGGCTGCCCTGTCCGGGTCCCGATTCACGGGCGATGAAAATGCAACCTGTTCGCCAAATCGTAAGTTATTGCAAATACGGAGGCTGGCCGGCTCCGACGCGCCTGAAATGAACCGCGCGGTTCATCGGCCCGAACCGGCCAGTTCGAGGAAGACGATGCTCGATGGCGTGCCGACAGCCGTATACTTGCCGGTGAAGGACAGGTGGCCGGTCCGCGCATCGACGCGGAACGTAGTGATGGCATCGCCTCTCTGGTTCAACGAGTAAAGAAATTTGCCCGTCGGGTCGATATTGAAGCTGCGTGGATAATCGCCCCGTGTCCATTCCTCTGCTATATAACTCAACTCGCCCGTGGAGCCGATGGAAAAAACAGAAATGCTGTCGTGCAGGCGGTTGCCCGCATAAACAAATCTCCCGTCCGCCGATACCATCACCTCGGAGGTGTAATCCGTGCCTTGAAACCCACTGGGCAGACTGGAAATAGTCTGTCTGGCCGTCAAGGTTCCGTTTGCGGCGTCGTAATCGAATTTGACCAGGGTGGAGGATTCCTCCTGCAGCGAGTAAACCCAGCGCCCGTTGGGATGAAAAGCGAAATGACGAGGACCGTCGCCGGGAGGCAGCGAAACCCATGCCGGAGTGTTCGGCATCAGGGTGCCGCTCCTGGTGTCGAACTTCCAGATGAAAATGCGATCCAAACCCAGATCGCTGGCCAGCACGAACTTGCCCGAGGGGTCGGCCTGGATCATGTGCGCATGGGGATGGTCATGCCCGCTGAGCGCAAAACTACCGGGAGGCGCTGTGGCGGCGAGCTTTCGCGAGACTTCGCCCTGGTCGGTCTTCACGTCGGTTGCCGGACCAAGCGAGCCGTCCGGCCGGATGGGGAGGACCGCCACCGTTCCGCCGGCATAGTTGGCCACCAGGACATACTTACCGGAGGGGTGGACGCTCAGGTATGCAGGGCCGGCGCCTTGCGAGCTGACGGTATTCAGCAGCGTCAGATGGCCAGTGGAGCGATCGATCGCATAAGCGCTCACCGACCCGGAGTTCGCGCCCTGGAAGGAGGAAGTCTCATTGGCCGAATACAGGTGAGTGTGGGAGGGGTCCAAGGTCAGGCATGAGGGGTTCGAACCGTTGGCTATCACTTCGCGGCGCGACAGATCCCCGGTCACAGGATCGATCTGCAACAGGTAGATGCCCTGTCCATTTCCGCGGCTGCCCTCTGGGCCTTGCGGAGAACTGTAAGTTCCCACATACGCCAGCACCCGCCCGTTGGTAGGCCGGTTCGTCTGTGCTGTCAGCGCGGCGGCAAACAGGAGCATCGGAAGCAATCGCATGATCGCCAAGTGTAACCGAACGCGCCCGTCGATGCGCCCCCGGCACCGCCGAAAACCATAAACGAGAATCTGGCGCAGCAGCATGTGTTGGGCGGACCCCCTGGTCCGCGGCCGACGCCCTCGTCGGCCTCCCCGTTTTCTGGAGGGATAGGGGGGTCCAGGGGACCCGCGCGGACGGGGACTCCGCCACACAAAGGTGAAACCTGCTGTATCCAGGGGAATGCCGCAGTCGTATCGTTCTTTGGGGTGCTCAGCGGTACGCGGCGGCCTGGATATTGTAGAGTTCCGCGTACTTGCCGCCGAGGGCCATCAACTCTTCGTGGGCCCCCACTTCCACCAGGCGCGCGCCTTCCAGCACCACGATGAGATCGGCCATCCGGACGGTGGAGAAACGATGGGAAACGATGATGGTAATGCGGCCGCTGCCGCCTCCGGATGTGGCGCGCGCCGCCGCGGCATAGCGCTCGAAAAGAGCATGCTCGGTCTCCGCGTCCAGGGCGGCGGTGGGCTCGTCGAGTACCAGCAGCAGAGGCTCGTCACGCATAAAGCCTCGCGCCAGGGCGAGCTTCTGCCACTGGCCGAAAGAAAGCTCCACTCCCGATGGCCACGTGGGACCGAGTTGCGTTTCGAAGCCGGATTTCAGGGCGGTGACTACCTCGGACGCGCCGGCGCGATCGACGGCCGCGACCAGGGCGGGCTGATCCTCGATGCGCGCGACGTCGCCCAACCCGACCGAGTGGCCGGCGCGGAATTCGAAGCGGAAAAAATCCTGGAAGGCGCCGGCGAGGCGGTTGCGCCACCCGGCGGCGCTCACGCGGGCGAGCGGCGTATCGTCCACGAATATAGAACCGGAAGACGGCTCGTACATTTTGACGAGCAGTTTGACTAGCGTGGTTTTGCCTGCGCCGTTCTCGCCGACGATGGCCACCACGGCGCCAGGCGGCAGAGTGAGGGCAATATCCTCCAGCACCAGGCGGGACGTGCCGGGGTAGGCGAACGACACGTGATCCAGGCGAATGCCGCGATGAATGGCGGCGGGAACGGGCAGATCGGCGGCGGCAGCGAGCGAGGCGGCGTAATCCTCCAGCCAGGCCAGTCGCCGCGAGCCATCCATCCAGAAGCCGCGCAGAAAGCCGATCTCGCCCACGGTGGCGCCGATATAAGCCGAGAGGCGGGCGCCCGCCGCAAGCACCAGCAGTACCTGGCTGGCCGGCGCCCGCAGCCCGGAAGAAACGAAGAGGACCGCGCCCACGTAAGCGAAACCGAACAGTGCCCACGCCAGCGAGTACCACATCGCGGAGCCCCACCGCGCGGCCGCAACCGGACCATACCAGCGCTCCCAGGCCTCGCGGCGCTGGTCTACCAGGCGCGCGGCGATGCCGGTGACGCGCACATCCTTACCGGGCGACGCGGTGGTCGCGATGTTGAACAGGTGCCGCGCCAGGCGGCTGCTTTGGGCACCCCGCTCCTGCGCGGCCCTTTCCACTTCGGGCCGCCAGGTGGAGGTGAGCACGGTGGGAATGGCAAAGACGGTGAGCAGCAGGAGCGCCGGATGGATGGACGCGAGCAGCGCCATGGTAACAGCGAGCCGCAGGATCCAGCCGGCGGTGGAGAAGACCGAGACATACATGTGGTCCAGCACGAACACCTGGTTGCGCAGCATGGAGAGGCGGTCCAGATATTCCGGGCGCTCCTGGTGCGCGATGGTAGCGATGGAGGCCTGCAGTTCAGCGACGTGCGATTCCAGCGCGATGGTCACTTTGTCGCGGAAGCGGCGCCCGACGCGAGTGCTGACGGTGCGTAGAAACCAGGTGGCGGCGGCGGACACGCCGAGCCCGATGGCCGCGCCCTGGATCAGCAGGGATCGATGCTCCAGCACGCCCTTGCCAAGCAGCATGAGCCACAAGGCCAGCAGCGCATCGGGCAGGGCCGCAAGCTGAGCGAGAACGAAGGCGGCGAGCATGAGGCGGGGCTCGTGGCGATACCCCAGGCGGCACAACCGCCACATGGAGGAGAGCGCGGGAGGCAGCGGATCGAGGACGGGATCGCGCTCAGGAGAGGACGTCATACGCCGCGTCCTCCTCTTCCCCGGGGATGTTGAATCGCTGGGCTTGCAGATCGAACATGGTGCGGTACCGGCCGCCCAGGGCTATCAGTTCGTCGTGCGTTCCGAGTTCGACAGCGCGGCCATGCTCCAGCACGCAGATGCGATCGGCATGACGGACGGTAGAGAAGCGATGCGAGATGAGGATGGTAGTGCAGTGGCGCGTGGCGGCGAGCAGGCGATCGAAGATTTCGGCTTCGCCGCGCACATCGAGCTGCGCGGTGGGCTCATCGAGAAGCACCACGCCGGCTCCGAGCTGAACGGCGGCGAGCGCGCGGGCGAGGGCGATGCGCTGCCACTGGCCGCCGGAGAGATCGGTGCCGCCGGTGTATCCGCGGGCGAGTACGGTGTCGAGGGCGGCGAGATTGGCGGCGCCGGCGGATGCGAGCCCGGCGCGAATGACGTCATCCGGCGCGCCGGCCGGAGCCACGTTATCGCGCAGGGGCAATTCGAGGCGCAGGAAATCCTGGAATACGGCGGTGAGGCGGGCGCGCCAGGAGGCGACATCGAAGTCGCGAAGGTCGATGCCATCGATCAGGATGGCGCCGGACTGCGGGTCGTAGAAGCGGCACAGCAGCTTGGCGAGGGTGGTCTTGCCCGCGCCGTTCTGCCCCACGATGGCGAGCGAAGAGCCGGCGGGAATGGTGAGATCGAAGTGGTCCAGCACCGGCTTGCCGCCGGGATACGCGAAGGTGACGTCGCGCAGTTGAATGGCTTGAGCGGGCAGGCCGCGCGCGGGCCGGTTGCCGGAGGGCATCGCTCCCGCGGGACGCATGGCAGGTTCCAGGCGCAGCACCGCAGCCACGGGAGCGGACGCGCCGTCGAGCGCCCAACTGAAGCCGCCGAAGGCGATCATGGAGACGCCAATGGCGCACTGCACGTAGATGACGGCCTCGCCAAGAGTGATGCGGCCGGCGGCAGCATCAGCGGCGAGCAGCCAGAAGACCAGGACATTCGCCGCGACGACCAGTAACATGCTCCAAACGATGGGGCGCTCGCGCAGGCGCGTGGCGGCGTACTGGAGCTCGTGCAGCCGCATGCGGCGGGCAATGAAGCGCTCGATGGTCCAGCCGGCGATGCCGAACAGGCGGAGTTCCTTGCTGGCGGGCGGATCCACGGCCAGGCGGTAGGCATAGTCGGCATCGCGCTGGGCGCCGCGGACTTCTTCGGTGTTGCGGTCGTGCCAGACGGCGCTCTCGCGCAGCAGCCAGTGGGTGGCCAGCCAGGCGCCGGCGAGCACCAGGGGCGCCCACCAGGAGTAGCGCGCCAGGATGACGGCGGAGGCAGTGCCCCCGACCATTTCGGCCATTCCATTGGCGATGAAGTCCATGGAAATGGAAAGGGGCGGGCCGGTCATGGCGAGGTCGAAATCGCGGGCGACGGTGAGATCGCTGGTGAGTGCCGGATCCTCCAGGTGGGCCATTCCGGGCGGGTGCACGCACGCCTCGCTGAGACGATCGTAGAGCCATGACGCCGTGCGGTCCCCAAGGTTGGTGCTTACCGCGTTGTGGACGGGGCCGATCACCTGCAGGAGCACGAATACTCCGCCGGCGAAGGCCAGGCTACCCGCGAGAGGCTGGCTGTGCTGTACCGCGCCGACAAGCAGGCCCATGGCGATGGCGAAAGCGGCCGGAAGAGTTCCGCGGAGCAGCAGGGCCGCCCACCAGGCGATGGCGAGTGCGGGATCCGCCTTCGGCAGAACAGCGAAAAACTTCCACTCTTTTCGCCCGGTGAGAGCTTGCAGCACGAGAAGTATTCTGACACAGAACTCGTCTTACTCGCGGTCGTGGACCTCCGTCCAGGATTCGTCGCGATCAGCCCTCACGACTGCATCTGGCGGATCAGGGTGCTACCATCCGCCGAAAGAGTCAGACGAGCGGTCGTGCTGCTCACCTCTGTCATGCGCCGGTCCCCTGCCTGTCTGGAGGGATGCACGGCGATTGCCGAAGGATCGGACTATACAGAAAAGTGCCACTTGATTTTCGCCTTAGCTTCGCCTATGCTGAATTCGTGTCAAGTACCTGCCGGGTTTCCTTTGACGATGGCGCGGGGATGACCCACACGGTGTCGGTTTCAGCTTCGTCGCTGTACGAGGCGGCGGCGCTGGCGCTGGCGGAATTCAAAAAGTCGGGCTTTGCGCTGGCCGAAGTGGGGGCGGGCACGCGTCTCAAGGTGGCGGTGGATGCTCCGGCTACGATGCACGAACTGACCGTCCGGACATTGCAGACGTGGCTCGACACAAACGGCAGAACGCCGCGCGAGCAGGGGTTGAAGGTGACGCTGCGGCAGATTCTGGGACGCTGAAGCGCGGAAGTTACCCCGGGATTATGAAGGGGGGGTAATTTCCCGGTTATGCTCGAAACAGAACAGGGGACGCAAAGAATGAGTTGACTTTCGCACGCCAAGTGATTAAAGTCCAATCCATAGTTGCTTCTGGTAAGTACTGAGGGATGGTCTGGCTGGAAGCGATGGGAGGCTCCATGGCGAGCGTGAGAAGTCCCTTTTCGATTCTATTACTCGTGCCGGTATTCGGCGTGGGTATGCTGTTGGCGCAGTCTGAGCGCGGCACTATTACGGGGGCCGTGCGGGACGCATCCGGGGCAGTAGTCCCGGGCGCCTCAATCCAAATAACCAACGTCGCGACCAACGTAACTACCGCGACCACAAGCAACCAAACGGGCGAGTTCACGGTGCCCGGGGTAGCCGCCGGGAAATACAATCTGCGCGTGGAAAAGCAAGGGTTCCGCACGTTTGTGCTATCCGGAGTTACGGTGGACGCGGCTACCACCGTGCGGGCCGATGCGAACCTGGAACTGGGGGAGTCTCGGCAGACGGTCGAGGTGCAGGCGAGCCGCCGTTCAATTGCAGACGCAGGATGCGACGTCCAGCACCTCGGTCGAAAATACACTGGTGAACGATCTGCCGCTGGTGGTAAGCGGGACGGTGCGGACGCCCGTTCGATCTGGCGGCCCTGACGCCCGATGCCAAGAACCTGGGCGGCGACAACGGCTTTATTCTGGGTGGCGGGCAGGCGGCATCGTACGGAACTTCACTGGACGGCATTTCCACCAATACCAGCCGCGCGCTATCCAAGAGCTGGGTGGCTTCGAATTCGCCTTCGGTGGAGGCAATCGAGCAGTTCACGGCGGAGTCCAACGGATTCAAGGCGGAGTACGGCCATGCCGGCGGCGGCAACCTGACTTATGTCTCGAAGTCGGGCACTAACGAGTTTCACGGCTCGGCCTACGAGTTTGTGCGCAACAACGATTTCGACGCCAATAACTTCTTCAACAATGCCTCCAGGATCCCGAATTCAATATACAAGCAGAACGATTTCGGGGCGACGGTGGGGGGGCCGATCTGGATTCCCAAGATTTACCACGGCAAGGATAAGACGTTCTTTTTCTTCTCGTACGAGGGATTTCGCAACCGCACCGGCGCAAACGGCACGGCCTTTACGGTTCCGACTCCGGAGATGTACAACGGCGATTTCAGCAAATGGGTCACTTCCAGCGGAACGCAGATCCCCATTTACAATCCGATCGGCCAGGTGCAGAACTAGCGATGGCAGCTACACCCGCCAGCCTTTTCCAGGCAACGTGATTCCCAAGAACATGTTCAGCGCGGCGTCGTTGAAGGCCCTGAGCGTGTTTCAGGGCAACGGCGCGCTGGCTCCAAACAACAATGCCGTCCCCGGGTACCCCGGCCTATGTCAATAGCAACTTCCTCGAAACCAGCGGAACGCAGGTGTATCCGGTCAACAAGGAAAGCGTCAAGATCGACCACACGTTCAACGGGAAGCATCGCATTTCCGGCTATTACGGGCATGACAAGGAGCATCAGACATTCGGCCCGGACGGCCCGCCCACGCTTCCGGGGTTGTATTCCAATTACAACGATCTGGTGCAGGAGACGGACGTGGTCCGCTTTAGCTGGATCTGGACGCCTGAGCCCGAACAAGATCAACAATTTTTACGCCGGCGGCAATGACTGGCGCCAGGATCACAAGCCGCCGCAGGAGTACATCGGCAACTGGAAAAGTAAGTTCTGCCTGGCCAATGTTCCCGATTGCAACGAAAACCTGGTGAACCTGTTTTCCGGCGGCACCGGCGATACTTACAGCACGTGGGGCGGGCAGGCGGATAACGGTTCGGAAAATACGGTCTACGGGTACAACGACGACTTCACATGGATCAAGGGGCATCATACCTTCAAATTCGGCGGTATGCTCCAGATCAATCACTACAACGGATTCGGGCGGCAGTGCGAAGCCGGCTGCGTAGGTTTCAGTTACCAGGAAACGGGCGTTCCGGGCGGATGCAATCCGAATGCGGGCGGCAACGCCTTTGCTTCGTTCCTGCTGGGCTATGCGGACAGCGGGCAGATCGATACGGTCCGCTTCATCGGCCAGCAATTCTATTATGTCGGCGGGTATGTTCAGGACGACTGGCGGGTCACGGACAAACTGGTTTTGAACCTGGGACTGCGCTATGACATCAACCTGCCGCCTACCGGCCTGAACGACCGCTGGAGCGATTTTTCGCCGACGACGCCGAATCCGGCGGCGGGCAGGCATACCGGGCGCGGTGCTGTTCGCGGGCAGCTGCCCGGGCTGCGTCGGTATCACGAACCCTGGCCGACATGTGGACGAAGGGCATTGGCCCGCACGTCGGTTTCGCCTATTCGAAGGACTCCAAAACGGTGATTTCGCGGTTCGTACGCGCGCTCCTTCGGCTCGCTGGTATCGGTCAGCGGATCGACCCACAACATGGGCTTCACGTTGACGCAGGGCTTCTCCAGCAGCGATTCGGGCATTCTGCCGACTTACACGATGGATCAGGGCATGCCGCCATGGACGGCTCCCCCGTTCATCAACCCGTCGGTTTCCAACGGCACCAGCGTGGCGTGGTTCCAGGGCAATGAAACCACCAAACTGCCGGCTTTCGATAACTTCAACTTCTCCATCCAACGGCAACTCAGCAACACCATGGTGGCCGAGATCGGCTACAACGCGCGTGCTGGGCAACCACCTGCAGACGGAGTTACTGCAGTATAACCAGATCAATCCGAAGTATCTGACGGCATTTGGCACGGTGGCGCAGAGCACCACGGTATTGAACAGCCTGGTGGGCTCAGCCACGGCGAACGCGGCGGGCATCACTGCGCCGTTCCCGGGATTTAACACGCTGTGGGGCAGCCGGGCCACCGTGGCGCAGGCGCTGCGACCCTTCCCGCAGTACACTTACATCGATACTTATGCGGGCCAAGGGCGATCATAGCGGCCACTCGACCTATCATGCGCTGATCACCAAGTTCAACAAGCGCGTGGCGGCGGGCCTGACGTTCCAGGCATCCTATGTGCTTTCCAAAATTCTGACCGACGCAGATACGGCGTGGGGGACTGCAGTACGCGGCGGACTTTTTCAATCGCGGCCTGGAAAAATCGATTGGCGCAGTTCGACGTGACCCACGATTTCAAGTTCTCCGGCGTCTACGATCTGCCGTTCGGCAAGGGCCAGCGTTGGGTAGACAAGGGGCCGGCGGCGTGGATCATCGGCAACTGGCGGGTATCCAGCATCAACATTTACGATAGCGGTACGCCGGTGGGCATCGGCACATCGCTGACGCTGCCAATTTACGCGAGCGGCGCGGGCGGCCGCGTGCCGGCTTACGTGACGTCGTACAACGGGTGGCAACCCAACTGGCAGGGCGGTTTCGATCCCGGCAAAGACAATTTTTTCGTTCCTTATGGCACTGGCCCATTCCCCACGCAAGGCAGCGCAACGGCTCTGAACAGCATCGGCAATGTAACCCGCCTAAACCCGAAGGTGCGGCTGTTCCCGAACCTGAATGAGAATATGTCGGTGACGCGAACGTTTCCGATTCGGGAAAAGAAATCGCTCGAAATTCGCGCCGAAGCGTTCAACGTCTTCAACCGGGTGCGGTTCGGCACGGGCAACACGCAGTTGCAAAATGCGCACGTTCGGTGTGCTGACGGGATCGGGGAGTCAGATCAACACGCCGCGGCAGTTGCAGGTGGCGGCCAAGCTGTACTTCTGATCAGCGGATCATGCGCAGCAGGCCCCAGCAGGCCAGGCAAATCCAAAAATCCACGGCGAGGCCCCAATCCACCTGGTAGAGGTGATGTTGCGCGCGCGGCGGCAGGTATGCCTGGACGCTGAAGTAAATGGCATTGCCGGCCAGTACGGCGATGAGCGACCGCCAGAAAGATCGCGACATACTCTCCATTTTAGGGGCGTAGAATGATGGAAATGCGACGGCTTGCGATCTGCCTCTTCGCCATGGCTGCCATGGCGCCGGGCCAGGATACGAAGTATCCTCCGCAAGGGCAGCAGTTTCCGGGGCCGCCCACGAAAGCAGACACCACCGAGTGGCTGAAGGAACTCGAGCGGTATCGCGAAGAGCGGCGCGTGCGTGCCGGGCTGGACGGCGAACTGTACGGCCGCCCGGAACTTCGCTGGGCCCAGAGCAGTTTCATCCAGCCGCAGGTGATGGTGGAGGACCGGTACCTCTACGATCCGGCCGCGCGGCGCTATACCGTGGATCGCTTCCTGGACGATCTGGATAAGCGCTATGGCGGTATGGATAGTGTGCTGCTGTGGCCGGTATATCCGAATATCGGGATCGACAACCGCAACCAATTCGACCTGCTGCGCGACATGCCTGGTGGCATGGAGGGGCTGCGCGGCATGATTGCGGATTTTCACCGGCGCGGTGTGCGGGTGCTGTTTCCGACCATGCCATGGGATATGGGAACGCGGCGCGAATCGCGCAGCATGCCGGAGACGATCGCGGCGCTGATGAAAGAAGTCGGCGCCGATGGCATCAACGGAGACACGTTCGGCGGGTTGCCGCGCAGTTACCGGGCGGCATCGGACGCGGCGGGCCATCCGCTGGTGCTGGAGCCCGAGGGCTTTCCCGAAAGCGACGAGATGCTGAACTGGGACAGCATGACGTGGGGATATTGGAAGTACCCGTTTGTCCCCATGGTGAGCCGCGGAAAATGGTTGGAGTCGCGGCACATGGTGAACGTGTGCGACCGCTGGAATAAGGATAAGACCGACAACTTGCAGGCGGCCTTTTTCAACGGCGTGGGATACGAATCGTGGGAAAACATCTGGGGCATCTGGAACGGCATTACCGAGCGCGATGCCGAGGCCATCCGCCGGGTAGCGAAGGTGGAGCGGAAGTTCGCCGGGTACTTGACGAGCGCGGGTTGGGAACCTCACACGCCCACGATTCCGTATGGCGTTTTCGCCAGCAAATTCCCGGACGGCGGCAGCACGCTCTGGCTGCTGATCAATCGCACGGTCTACAACGTGGATGGTCCGGAACTGGCAGTGCCGGCAGAGCCGGGAATGCACTATTTCGACCTGTGGCATGGGGTGGAGTTAGCCGGCCGGCGCGACCCTCTCGTTCGCCATGGAGGCGCTGGGATATCGGGGCCGTGCTTGCTCAGAAGGAGCCGGCCGAGCCAGGAGTTGAAGGCGTTTCTCGCGGAAATGCGGAGTTTGAATGCGCGGCCGCTGGCGGCATTTCCGAAGGTCTGGCACTTCCTGCCGCAGCAGATCGTTCCCATCGGGCCAACCCCGCGTGCCACTGACATACCGGCAGGCATGGTCCGCATCCCGGCCGCCGCGGAATTCACCTTCGAAGTCCACGGAATCGAGATCGAAGGCGGCGACGATATTGGCGTGGACGTACAGTATCCCGGTGAAGATTCGCCGCGGCGGCATCACGTGATCCGGATGACGATACCGGCTTTCGAGATCGACAAGTATCCGGTGACGAACCGCGAGTTTGCCGGGTTCCTGAAGGCCACCGGGTACCATCCGGCGGACGATCACAATTTCCTGAAAGACTGGAGTAACGGCACGTTCCCGGCGGGCTGGGATATGCGGCCGGTCACATGGGTATCGATCGAAGATGCGCGGGCCTACGCGGCGTGGGCCGGCAAGCGGCTGCCCCACGAGTGGGAATGGCAGTACGCGGCGCAGGGTCTGGATGGGCGGGCGTACCCGTGGGGCAACGCCTGGTGCGCCGATTGCGCGGCGGCGCAGGAACACGGGCACGAGCTGCGCGGGCCCTCTCCGGTGGATGCATTCCCCAAAGGTGCGAGTCCCTTCGGTGTGATGGATATGACCGGCAACGTGTGGCAGTGGACGGACGAGTTTCGGGATGAACACACGCGCGCCGCGATTGTGCGCGGCGGCGGGTATTACCGGCCGGCGGGCTCGCGATGGTATTTCCCTTCGGCATACCGCCTGACGGAGCATGGCAAGTATTTACTGACGGCGCCTTCCAAGGACCGCTCGGGCACGTTGGGGTTCCGCTGCGTGAAAGACGCAGAGTGACGGGTCAGGCCCCGGAATCTTCGCTATCGCCCAAGGGGACGCACTCCATGGCCATCTGGGAATTGCGGTCCTCTACATGAATGGCGGCCGGCTCGGTCCGTTCCACAAAGGTGCGGTCCAGGACAACTTCACTGGGGTTGGTATCGGCATCGGTCCGCTCCATGAAGGTTACCCGGTATCTCATACATGCGGAAATGTTGCACGTGAAGGCGCAATGGGCGTAAACGTGCCCATTCCATCGGCGTGGATACGGCCGAAGAGAGCAATGAGCTGAACTTAAGCGAACCGGAACTTCAGGAAGCGCAGGAGCGGAGCGCGACCACCGCCCGGGTGGTGTATGAGGCGGTGCGGCGAGAGGGCGAGGATGAACTCAAGCGGACTTCCGCGGCACTGGCATGGTCCGGCCTCGCGGCGGGCCTTTCGATGGGGTTCTCGCTGATGATCGAGGGCGTTCTGCGCGCGGACCTGCCGGACGCGCCCTGGAGCAGGCTGGTCTCCAAATTCGGATACTGCGCGGGCTTCGTGATCGTGATCCTGGGGCGCCAGCAGCTTTTCACGGAGAACACGCTCACCCCCATGCTGCCGCTGCTGCGTCACAGGGATGCGGCCACGGCCGGCAACGTGGCTCGGCTGTGGGGCGCGGTGCTGTTGACGAATCTGCTGGGTGCGCTGGCGGTCTCCTGGGTATTGTGTCGCACCGATCTGTTCCCACCGGAAGTGCGGGGCGCATTCGATGCAATCAGCCGCGAATCCGCGGCGGTCGGTTTCTGGCTGGCGCTCCTGCGGGGCATCTTTGCAGGCTGGCTGCTGGCGCTCATGGTGTGGCTGCTTCCCTTCGCGGAGCACGCGCGTTTCTTTGTGATCGTCGCTATGACGTGGATGATCAGCGTCTGCGGCTTCACCCACGTGGTGGCCGGATCGGTGGAGATGTTCTTTCTGGTTTCGGGCGGAAGCATCTCATTTCCGCATGCTTTGGGGGGTTATATCGTGCCGGTGCTGATAGGCAATATTATCGGCGGGGTGTCACTGGTGACGGCGTTGAATCATGCACAGGTGGTTGCGTAGGGGGAGGAGTTATGCCGGAGAAAGAAACATTGGAACGAGCGCAGGAAGACGCGCAAGAGGGTAAGTCGGCGAGTACCCAGGCAGGTGAGTTCCCAGGCAGGTGAGTTCGTGCGCGAGGAGTTCAAGCACATTCGTGAAGGGAAGCACGGGGCGCGATCCACGAAACAGGCGAAAGGCAAACGCGGGCCGAAGCGCTGAAAAGCGGATTGGTCAACTTTTCTGCTTCCAGAGATTCCACCAGCGCTCCCAGTCACGGACGATTTTGGCTGGCTTTTCGCCGTAGACTCGCCGACCCAGGGGCTCGGCCTCCGCGCGGAGGTTGTCCTGGACACTCTGGACATATTTACAGAGGGCGCCGATCTGCGGCGGCTTGCCGAAAACCTCCGGCTGGGCGCGGAGTTTGTCGCCGAGCACGTTGAGGTCGTGGTCGCGGCCGAGTCTGTCCTCCAGCGCGCCCAGCGTACTTTCGTAACCGCTCATCACCTCACAACAGATGTCGCGGAGCAGGCGGACGTGATAGAACGAGTCTTTCACGCGCTTGCGCCAGTCGTGAAAGCGGTCGGGGTGGCGGCTTTCGAGCGCGGTGTCCATGGCGGCGCGCCCGCGGCGTAGTGTCTTCTCCATGCCCGCGGAAATAGCGGAGAAAGAATCGTGGCGCAACGGCCAGCGCTTGATATGCTTTCTGACGCGGCGCAGTTCGCCGGCTGCGTCCTCCAAAGCGAGCTTCAGGCCCTCCTGCCGTTCCGCCCGCGTCTTTTGCAGGAGCAATCCTCGGCGGATGGCGGTGAGACCGCCGGCCGGGCCGGGATATTTCTCACGCAGTTCGTCGAAGGTCCGGACCATGGCGGCGGCGTCCCGGAAAGGCGCAAGCACCTGGCTGATGCCGCGAAGACGCGCGTTTTCCAAGGCGAAATCCTCCGCAAGTTCGGTTTCGACCAGGCGCCGCAGCGCGCGGATCTTTTTGATGCGCTTGCGAACGTCGTGCACCTGCTCTTCGCGGCCGCGGCTGGGGACGGCAAGCGTCTCGAGGGCTCCGTCAAGCTGTGCCCTCGCAATGCGAGCCACGCCATCGGGAATCGATTCACCGGCTTTGAAGCGATACGCCATGCAATCCTTTCGCAAGAATACACGCATTGGCGCGGAACCGCCGTATATAATCGATCAATTATGACTCCCTTCACTCGCCGTTTCTTCCTGCAGAGCACGGTGGCGGCCGCCGCGCTGGCCGCGGAGGATCTGAAACTGATCGAGGCCGAAATCGCCAGGCGGCATGACGAAAACGTGCAGCGGCTGCAGGAGTGGATTCGCCAGCCGGCCATCGCCGCCGAGAATCGCGGCATGAGCGAAGGCTGCGACCTGATGATGCGCATGCTGCGCGACGCGGGCTTCGACAAGGTGACCAAAGTGCCCACCGACGGCCATCCCGGCGTTTTCGCCACGCTGGATGCCGGCGCGCCGAAAACCGTGGGCATCTACTTCATGTACGACGTGAAGCAGGCCGATCCGTCGGAGTGGACCTCGCCGCCGTTTGAAGCACGGCTGGTGGATCAAGCCGGGCTCGGAAAGGTCCTGATCGGCCGCGGCGCGGTCAATCAGCGGGGGCCGGAAGCCATGTGGCTGGCGGCGCTGCACGCGTTCAAAGGCGCCGGCCGGAAGCTTCCGGTGAATCTTGTGTTCGTGGCGGAAGGCGAGGAGGAGATCGGCTCGCCGCACTTTCCGCAAATTGTGCACCGGCCGGAGATGCTGGCCGCGTTCCGGAAGTGCACCGGCGTTTACATGCCCATGCCGATGCAGGCGCTGGACGGAACCGTGACCATCAACCTGGGCGCCAAAGGGGTGGTGGAACTGGAACTGGTGTCCAGCGGCGAGCGGTGGCATCGCGGTCCCAAGCAGGATCTGCACTCTTCGCAACGAGGCTCGCGTGGACAGCCCGGCGTGGCACCTGGTGCAGGCGCTGAATACGCTGGTCGGTCCGGACGGGCACACTCCGGCGATCGACGGGTACGCCGACAAGGCGCGGCCGTTGAACGCGGAGGAGAAGGCGCTGATTCGCGAGGCGGCCAGGCGCGCAGAACGAGGAGCTCGCCAAGAAGCAGATGGGCGTGGAGCACTGGGTGCACGACGTGGATTGGCTGGAATCGCTGGAACTGCTGGCCGGCCGGCCGACGGTGAACATCGAAGGGCTGGTGGCGGGATACACCGGGCCGGGCGGGAAGACGATTCTGCCGCATCGCGCCGTGGCGAAACTGGATCTGCGGCTGGTGCCGGACATGACCGCGCAGGACGCGCTGGCGGCGCTGAAAGCGCACCTGGCCAAGCGCGGATTCGGCGATATCGAAGTGAATATGACCGGCGGCTACGATCCCACCACCACGCCGCGGAAATCGGCGCTGATCCAGGCGCAGGCCGCGGTGTACCGGCAGCAACGGAATCGATCCGGTGTTCTGGCCCAGGCTGGCGGGCTCGTGGCCGGGCTACGTCTTTACCGGCGAGCCGCTGAATCTGCCGGCGGGCCATTTCGGGCTGGGCCACGGCAACGGCGCGCACGCGCCCGACGAATACCTGGTGATCGAATCGGCGAATCCGAAGGTGCAGGGGTTCGACGGCGCGGTGCGGTCGCAGGTGGAGTATCTGTACGAGTTGGCCCTGGCGTAGAAACTCTGAGGGAGCGGGCTTGTGCTCGTGGCAGTCTATACGTCGAGCGCGATCACTTCGTGATCCAGGATCGAGGGGACGGTCAGGGTGAGCGTTCCATTGGCGTACTGCACCGCCGGCTGGGCGCCGCTCACCAGCAGGCGGACAGCTTTCGGCCGCGCGGACACGCGGATGGCAACCTTCTGCGGCGGGATGGGAATGAACTCGCGGATGGGGCCTTTCATCATCATCGGATTGGTGAGATTCACCAGGTGCACGGTCATCGAATCCTTCTGCCGCCACATGGTGACGTCGAGCATGCCGGGGCCGGTGACCGTCACCGGGCGCGGTTCGTTGGCGGCCCAATCCACCGCATTGCGCAGCAGCTTGCCAGTGGTCCGGCGAGAGCACCTCCCAGAAGGTGCGATCGATGTCCCAGGGGAAGTAGACCACCCGTGCCCTTCCCGGCCTCGCGCACGAAGCACTTCCGGGATGTCGGTTTTGGCGACGCGCGGAAACACTTCCTCCATGGGCAGGTCGGGGTACGAAGGGATCAGCGTCAGCGGCGGATGCGGATACGCTGCCAATGGTCCGGGTGTGCACGCGCGAGACGCCGTTGATGATGCGCTCGGCGCTCTTCCAGGCCGGCGAGGATGGGATGGCGCGCGCCGGTTCCAGCCGCAGATAGGAATTCTGCATGCGCGCGTCGATGCCGCCGTCGAACGAGGCGCCGAACAGATCGGCCAGGCCGAAATCGGCGCGGCGCACGCCCCACTCGTCGTAGAGCGAAGTTTCGTGGGTGGCCACGATGCTGCCGCCGCGCGCCACGTATTCGCGGATCTGGCCGCACTGCGCGTCGGAAAGCGCCGCGATATTGGGGAAGATCAGCACCTTGAACTGATCCATGTGCGCGGCGTCGAGCAGCTGGTCGTGCACCATCTCAAACGGGATGCGCGCTTCGATCAGCGCCTGGTAATAGCCGAGCGTGTGGTCTTCCACCTTCTGCCGCGCGCGCTCGCCGCCGTAGTACTGCGCGGTCTGCTGCGAGTAGACCATGGCCACGCGCGCCAGCGGCCGCTCATTGCGCAGGTAGCGCTCGTTGCGGTAGTGCCAGCGCGTAGAGCTCTTCCACCACTGGCAGCCAGCGCCGGTCGTGCAGCGTGCCGGAGAATTTGGTGAACCACGGGCGCAGGCCGTTGGCGATGCCGTCGAGCGCCCAGAGCCGGATTTCGGGGCCGTTCTGCACCGAATCCTTCCAGCGGTACGCGCTCTTCCACGCCCACGCTGAAGATGCCGCCGATCGGCTTGCGGCCCATGGTGGAGCGGTATTCCTTGCCGTTCTTGCCGTTGGCCCAGGGCGCGGCGAGGCCGCTGCGCGCCTGGCGGTCGGCGAACAGGATGGGCGCGAGTCTCGCCGATCGGTCTTCATGTCGAGATCGCTCAGCGCGCCGCCGCCGGAATTGGGGATGTAGCAGCGCGGCGGGGTTGATCTTGCGGATCTCGGCGTCCCACAGGCGCCAGAGGTCGAACAGGCGCTGCTGGTGCCAGGCGATGTAGGCGCGGCGGGCGGGGTCCTGCGGATTGGTGGTGCGCGGCAGATCCAGGCCCGCTGGCGGGCTGAAAATTCTCGCGGCAGTGCTCGCAGTAGCACATGCCGGAGCCGGCCCAGCGATTGCTGAAGATGCCGTCCACCTTGTAGAGCGAGACGATTTCGCTGCGTCACCTCGGTCATGAACTCGAAGTTGTAGGGACCCAGCGCGCAGGTGACCCACAACTCCGGCATGGCCCAGTGGCGGCGCTTCTTGCCGTCGGCGTCCACGGCGATCCAATCGGGATGCGCGTCGTAAACGTCCTGGTGCGCGGCGTGCGGATCGGTGCGCGCGATCACCACCATGTTCAGTTTGCGGCAGCCGGCCACCAGGTCGCCGAACGGGTCGGTGTCTGCCAGCCACTGGCTGCGGTAGTGCAGCGGGATTTTGGTGGGATAGTAGGCCACGCAGCCGCCGGCGCTCAGACAGGCGGCGTCGGAGTGCGTGCGGCGGAAGTAGTCCAGCCAGAAGTTGAGGTCGTACTTGCCGGGGTCGTCTTCCACCAGGGTCAACTGGGCCCAGCGCATGGGGCGGTCGAACCACCCGGGCGGGGGTTCGGCAGCGCGGGTCTGATAGGCCGCCGCAGCAGCGGTGGCGTTGATAAAGTCGCGACGGGTGAGGGGCATCTGTTTAACCTGCCTGTGCCAGTACAGTGTGCATCAATACGGTAGCGCCATTGGCGCAGTCTTCCCAGTGGGTGAGTTCTTTGGGCGAATGGCTGATGCCGCCCACGCTGGGCACAAAGATCATGCCCATGGGGCCGAGCGTGGCCATAGCCTGGGCATCGTGGCCTGCGCCGCTGGGCAGGCGCATGGTGCGGAGTCCGAGTTTCGTGCAGACCGCCTCGATGGATTGCTGCACGGCGGGCGTAGCCAGCGCCGGGGCGTGATGCGCGATTTGGCGGAGTTCGATTTCGGTGCCGGTCTTGCGCGCGATATCGGCAGCGCGGTCGCGGATCTGCGCGGCGAGGGCCTTGATCTTGTCCGCGGAAAGGTCGCGCAGTTCGATGGTCATCACCACGCGGCCGGGCACCACGTTGGGCGCATTCGGCGTGACGGCAATCTGTCCCACGGTGCCCACCTGCCGGCCGGGTTGGGCGCGCACGGTTTCGTTCACCGCGATGGTGAGGTACGACGCAGCCAGCAGCGCATCGTGCCGGTCCGGCATGGGGGTGGTGCCGGCGTGATTGGCGAAGCCGCGGATATCGGCGTCATAGCGGTCGATGGCCACGATGCCTTCCACCACGCCGATGGGGAAGCCTTCGCGTTCCAGCGTGCCGCCCTGCTCGATGTGCAGTTCCAGGTAGCAGTGAAAGCTGCCTTTGGCGCGGACGGCTTGGGCGATCCGGCCGGGGTCGCCGCCGATTTTGCGAATGGCGTCGCGTTTGACCATGCCGTTCCAGACGGTGTCCAACTCGCCGGGGTCCAGACGGCCCGCGGCGGCGCGGCTGCCGGTGATGCCATTATTGAAGGCCACGCCTTCTTCGTTGGACCAGATCACCACCTCCAGCGGACGCCGCGTGGCGATGTGATTTTCGTTCAGCGTCTGGATCGCTTCGATGGCGGCCACGGATCCCACGTCGCCATCGAAGTTGCCGCCGTCGGGGACCGAATCGATGTGCGAACCGAACAGCACGGGAGGCAGCGAAGGGTCGGACCCGGGTCGACGGGCGGAGATGTTGCCGGCGGGGTCGATGCGCGGCTCCAGTCCGGCATCGGTCATCAGGTCCATGGCGAAGCGGCGGCCGGCGATATCGGCCTCGGAATAGGCCACCCGGCTCACGCCATCGGCGAAGGTACCGCCGGCAGGCCGGCCGAAAACGCTGAGACGTTCCAGATGATCGCGCAGGCGGGCGGCGTTTATCGGCGGCAGGCCGGCGGCGCGTGCGAGCGGCGAAAGCGCGAGGGCACCCAGGAACGTTCGGCGGTCCATTGCCGCATCATACAACACCGGGCCGTCGTGCTATGATTTTCCCCATTGGAGGGTGCGCCATGCGTTTCTTAGTTTGGGGACTGCTTGCCTCTTCCTGCCTCCTGGGCGCGGGGCCCAAAGAGGTAACTTTTCATATAACAGTCGAGCCGATATTGCAGGCGCGATGCCAGGGGTGTCATCGTCCCGGCGAGGCCGCGCCGATGTCGCTGTTGACGTACCAGCAGGCGCGGCCGTGGGCCAAAGCCATCAAGGAAGCCGTGCTGCTGCGCAAGATGCCGCCGTGGTTTGCCGACCCGGCGCACGGCAGTTTCAGCAACGACCGGCGATTGTCCAGGGAGGAAATCGATACGCTGGTGGCGTGGGCGGACACTGGTGCGAAGGAGGGCGACCTGCGAGATGCGCCGCCGCCGAAGACCTTCACCGAAGGCTGGGCCATGGGTAAGCCCGACGCGGTGGTCCAGATGCCCAACGCCTTCGAAGTGCCGGCCTCGGGCACAGTGGATTATACGTACGTGGTGGGTGCCCACCGGGTTCACCGAGGACAAATGGGTGCAGCAGGTGGAAGTCCGGCCGGGGAACAAAGCCGTGGTGCATCACATCGTGATGCTGGTGCGTCCTCCGGGGTCGAAGTACATGGCTGCCGCCAAGCCGGGCGTACCTTATGTTCCGCCCAAGGACAAAGACGACAAGCGGGAACCGGACGATGGCGCCGGAGGATTCCAGTTCGTGGGTTCGGTAGAGATGGTGGGAGTTTACGTGCCAGGCGGCGTGCCGTATGAACTCCAGCCGGGACAGGCGCGGCTGATCCCTAAAGGCTCGGACGTCATCTTCCAGATGCATTACACCACCAACGGAAAAGCGGGCGCGGACCAGAGCCGGATCGGGTTCATTTTCGCCAAGGAACCGCCCCGGGAGCGGGTGGTCAATACGTTCATCGCCAATTTGAATTTTCGAATCCCGCCGCAGGAGGCGGATGTGCCGGTTCACGCGAGGGTTACCCTGTACCAGCCCGCGACCGTGCTCTCGCTGTTTCCGCATATGCACATGCGCGGCAAATCGTTCGAATACCGCGTGACTTATCCAACCGGTGAAACCGAGACGCTGCTATCAGTTCCGAAGTATGACTTCAACTGGCAGTTGAGCTATTACCTGAAGCAGCCGAAGGTCCTGCCGAAAGGTACCGTGATCGAGTGCATCGCGCACTTCGACAATTCGCCGAATAAGCCTTTCAATCCGGATCCGACTAAAGAGGTGTACTGGGGCGAGCAGACCTGGGACGAGATGGTGGCAGGCTTCATGGACTTCGCCATGCCGGTAACTTCGACCATGCGCGATATCGCGATTCCCAGGAAGACGGCGGCCGCACCGGCCGGGAATTAAACCGGACAGGCTGGGAAGCCTGTCCTACTCTTCGCGGAGGACGGAGATGGGGTCCACGCGGGTGGCGCGGCGGGCGGGAATCCAGCAGGCCAGCGTGGCGATGGCGCAGAGTAATGCCGCGACCGCCGCGAAGGTGGACGGGTCCAGCGCTTCCACGCCATAGAGCATCGACTGCATGGCGCGCGTGCCGGCCGCGGCCAGCGCGAGGCCGAGCGCCAGCCCCGCGCCGGTAAGTGCCAGTCCGCGGCCCACTACCATCCCGAGCACCCGGCGCGAACTGGCGCCCAGCGCGATGCGGAGCCCGATTTCGCGGCTGCGCTGCGTCACGGCGTAAGAAAGCACTCCGTACAACCCGATGGAAGCCAGCACCAGCGCCAGGACAGCGAATGCGGACAGGAGCGTCATCTGCTGGGTGCGATCCTCGACGGCCCGGTCGAGAATCTCGTCCATGGTCCGGATGGCGGCCACGGGCTGTTCCGGATCGACTCCGGCGATGACACGCTGGACCGCACCTGCCAGCGCCGCGGGATCGCCTTGCGTGCGCACTACGAGATTTTCCGGTTGGGCCCATGTGTCCAGAAACTGCGCGAAGGGAATGTAGACGCCGGCCTTCATCTCCAATTCGTACCCGCGCTCGTGCACGTCCCTCACTACCCCTATGACGGTGCGCCACACGGGCGCGCGTGAGGACATGGCGATGCGGTGTCCCAGCGCGGACTCGCGAGGCCACCAGCGTTTCACCAGCGTCTCATTCACTACCACGACGGGCGGCGAGTTCACCGTATCTCGGAAATCGGCAAGGCGGCCCTCCACCAACCGGACTCCCAGCGTTTTCAGATACGCGGTGTCGCCCACGCGCAGCAGCGCGTCGGAAGCCTCACCGGGCAGCCACTGACGGCCCTCCACACGATACCCCTGCGTATTGCCCATGGACTGGAAGGGCAGCACGGAATTATAGGCGGCAGCTTTCACCCCCGGTAGCGCGCGGACGCCCTGTAACACCCGTTCGAAGAATGCCAGCCGATTGGCGGGGTCCAGATATTTCTTGCGCGGCAGAGTGGTGCGCATGGTCAGCAAATGATCGCTGCGAAATCCAATTTCAATGGACCGCAAACGCGCCATGGTTTTCAGCATCAGCCCCGCGCCCACCAGCAGCACCAGGGCAGCGGCCACTTCCAGCACCACCAGCGCGTCGCGGGTGGCCGTACCCGGGCCGCCGATGCCGCCGCGTCCGCCCTGGCGCAGAGCGTCATTCAGCGAGGTCCGCGAGGTCTGGATGGCGGGCACAATGCTGAATAGCAGCCCCGTGAGCAGCGACAACGCCAGCGTAAAACCCAGCAGCGTGCCATCGAGGTGAGCGGCATTTCCCGCCACGAATCCGCTGGGCACGAGTTTCTCCAGCACCGTCATCCCGGCGCGCGCGAGCGCCAGACCGATCGCGCCGCCCATGAGTGAGAGGAGCAGTCCTTCGGTGATCATCTGCAAGACCAGTCTTCCCCGCCCCGCGCCGAGTGCCGACCGCACGGCCATTTCGCGGCGGCGCGCCACGGCACGAGCCAGCAGCAGGCTGGCCAGGTTGGCGCAGGCGATCAGCAGGACGCAACCGGCGGCACCCATCAAGACCAGCACCGCCAGACGCAACTTACCCAACAGTTCGTCGCGGATCGGCACCACCACGGCGCCGATGCGGGAATTCGATTCGGGAAACTGGACCTGAAGCCGTTTGGCGACCGCGTCCATGTCCTGGCGGGCGTGTTCCACGGTGACGCCCGGCTTCAGGCGCGCTACCACGTTGAGGTAATGCGATCCATGGTCCGCAAGGTTTTCGGGCGTGAGGTGGATGGGCGCCCAATAGTCCACTTCGCGATCGCGGAAAACGAAATCGCGAGGCATCACGCCCAGGATGGTGCACTTGATGCCGTCCATCAGGATGGCGCGGTTCACGACGCCCGGGTCGCCGGAATAGCGGCTCTGCCACAGGCCGTAGGAGAGGAGGACCAGGTTCGGATCGGTGCGATCCTCTTCCTCGGTAAACGTGCGGCCGATCAGCGGTGGCGTGCCGAGCACCTGGAAGAAGTTGGCCGTGACTCGCCTGCCGAGCACCTGTTCCGGCGGTCCATCGGCGGTGAGGTTGGCGACGGCTCCGCGAGTGGCGGCCATGTCGGTGAAGACGGTATTTTGCTTTTTCCAATCGGTGAAATTGCCGGGCGCCGGGGTGTTCTTGGGGAAGCTGGAAAAGCTGGCGTCCTCCCAGACCATGACCACCCGGTCGGGATCCTGGTACGGCAGAGCGCGCAGCAGCAGCGCGTGCACCGTGGAGAAGATGGCGGTATTGGCCCCGATGCCCAGCGCCAGGGCCAGCACGGCAATAGCTCCGAACGCCGGAGACTGGCGGAGCACGCGGACTCCATAGCGGGCATCGGCGAAGAAATTTTGGATCACGGTACGGATACCGCCGTGCCGCGGAAAGGTTACCGGCGCAAAGCCGTCAGTTCAGAAAATAGGTGCGGTAGAGAGTGTCGCGCTGCTTGGGAACGAAGCCGGCGTCGCGGATGATGCGGCGCAATTCCTCTTCGCTGGCGCGGTGATGGGCGCCGGCGGCGGAAACCACGTTCTCTTCGATCATGATGCTGCCTACGTCATTGCCGCCGAAACGCAGACCGAGCTGGCAGGTCTTCAGTCCCTGGGTCACCCAGGAGCTCTGCACGTTTTCGAAATTGTCGAGATAGATACGCGAGATGGCGAGGGTTTGCAGGTACTCCACCGCCGTGGCCTCTTCCTTGACGAAGTGACCCAGAGAGGTATTCTCGCGCTGGAACGTCCACGGAATGAACGCGGTGAACCCTCCGGTCTCATCCTGTAGATTACGCACCAGCTCCAGGTGGTTCATGCGCTGTTCCAGGGTTTCGCCGCAGCCGAACATCATGGTCGCGGTGGTGCGCATGCCAAGCTGGTGGGCGGTGCGGTGGACGTCCATCCAATCCTGAGTGCCGCACTTCAGCCGGCTGATGCGGTGGCGCACGGCATCATCCAGAATCTCGGCGCCGCCGCCGGGAATGGAATCGAGGCCGGAATCCATGAGGCGCTTGATGGTGTCACGCAGGCTCAGTCCGCTGACTTCGGCGATGTTGGTGACCTCCGGCGCCGAGAGGCAGTGCAGGTGGATGCGGAAGCGCTGCTTGATGCTGCGGAAGAGATCTTCGTACCACTCGATTTTGAGATCGGGATGGAGACCGCCCTGCATCAGCACGCCGGTGCCGCCCAGGTCGATGGTTTCCTGGATTTTTTCGAAGATGGTCTCCTTGGGCAGGATGTAGCCTTCGGCGTGTCCCATGGGCCGGTAGAAGGCACAGAAGGTGCAGTATTCCGTGCAGAAGTTGGTGTAGTTGATGTTGCGGTCGATGATGTAGGAGACCACATTCTCCGGATGCCATTTGCGGCGGACGGAGTCGGCCTCCATGCCGATGCCGATCAGGTCGTCGGACTGAAAAAGGTCGAGAGCTTCAGCGCGCGTCATCATAAGGAAAAACCCAGTGGGCTAACTCCAAGATACTATGAATCATGCTTCCGGGCTCAAGGCCGCTTCTGCTTGCCATGTTCGCCCTGGCGGCGGTGCTGGCCTATCTGCCCACGCTGCGGCAGCCTCTGCTGGAAGACGATTACCCGAATCTGGCGATCGCGCAGACGTACGGTGCGCCCGCGGCGTGGCGGCAACTGGCGGACAGCGTGTACCGCCTGCGCGCCACCAGCGAATGGCTGATGAAGTTCACCTACGACTGGTTCGGCATGAACCCTGCTCCTTACTATGCCGTCTCCATTCTGCTGCACGTGCTGAATACCTGGCTGGTGTTTGCGCTGGGCGCCTGGCCGCCGGTAGGTTATCGCATCTCGGCGTGGGCGGCGCTGTTCTTCGCGGTGTATGAAGGACACCAGGAGGCCGTGATGTGGTTCTCGGCCTGCAACGAACTGCTGCAGTTTCTGTTCGGCGTGGGGGCGGTGGTCTGCTGGCTGCACTTCCAGCAGGGCGGGCGGCGGCGCTGGTGGTGGTACGGCGGAATGCTGGCCGGCCTGGCGATGGCCTTAATCTCCAAGGAATCGGCGGTGGTCATTGCGGCGATGCTGGTAGTGACAAGCTACCGCTCGCCGGCGGCCGCGGCTTTGGCCCCGCCGCTGCTTTTGGCGGGGGCCTGCGCATTGTCCATCTATTTCACCCGGGACAATTCCTTTCGATTTCAGGACGGCAGTTTCTCGCTGCACGCGCCCTTCTGGCGGACCTGGCCGGAGAATTTCGCGCGCCTCTTTTGGGTTTGGGGACTCCTGGGCGCCGCGGCAGCATGGACCCGGCATCGCGCCGTATTGTGGCGCGGAATGATATGGGCGGGAATCGGCCTGCTACCGTATAGCTTTCTGGTCTACTCCGCGCGCATTCCCAGCCGGCAACTGTACCTGGCCAGCGCCGGAACTGCGCTGATCGTGGGGGCTGGTATGGCGGCCCTGGAGAAGCGCCGGAGGAACCTGGCGGCGGTAGCGTGCGCCGTGATGCTGGTGCATAACACCGGCTACCTGTGGATCAGGAAAAGAGCGCAGTTTCTGGAGCGCGCGGAACCGACCGAACAGCTCATTTCACTAGCCAAAAAGACACCGGGACCGCTCTACATCCGTTGTTTCCCGCGGTCCCGTCTGATCGCAGACGAAGCTGTACACCTGGGCGCGGGAAAACCAGCCAGCGATGTGCTCTGGGATGAGGAAACAGCTAAGATGCGCGGCGCGGTGACCTTCTGTTATGCACCTACAGCCGTGAGATGACGTTCCATTTGCTGGGCGAACAGATAGATGCAGAAGAGCGGCTTAGGATCGCCCTTGCCCCACCGGTTGACCTGCCATTTGGCCCGGAGATATTTGACTTCGGAGCGCTCCGATAGGTCCAGCAGGATCTGATAGGTACCGCAATAGAATTTTTGAGGGAAAGCCCACTATGGGCTTATTTCCCCAGTCAGTTCCATCGACGGAACCCCAAATGGAAAGATCGATGCTTTCCTGTTCGATAATTCGCGTGATGCCTAAGGTGAAAATCAGCGTTCCACCCTGTTCCGTTCCCAACTGAGTGACGGGACCGGTTCCTGCCTCACGAACGATGGTTTCTGGCAACAAGAACTCTGGCAACATACAAATCCGGCTCCGAGGTATGAATCCGGCTACCTTTTCAAATTATTTAATTGTCGCCGTGCTAATTCCAGAGTCTCATATTTTTTGCAAAAACAGAAGCGAACTTTTTGGATTCCATCCCCGGAATGCGAAAAAAAGCTCGATCCCGGAACTGCGGCAACTCCTACCGTTTCAATCAGGTGACTGACGAAGGTCACATCGTCAGGAAAACCGAAGGCAGAGATATCGGTCATTACGTAATACGCGCCGCGCGGCACGTGACAGTGGAAGCCGGCGCTTTCCAGCGACTCGACAATATGGTTCCTGCGCTCCGCATATGCGGCCGAAAGCTGCCGGTAGTATTCGTCGCCCCAGCCGAGCGCCAGCACGCCCGCCGCCTGCAAGGGAGCGGCGGCCCCGACGGTCAAAAAGTCGTGGACCTTGCGAATGGAATCGGAGAGATCCGGCGGCGCAATGACCCAACCAACGCGCCAGCCCGTCACCGAATAAGTCTTGCTCATGCTATTGACAAGAATGGAGCGTTCCCGCATCCCCGGCAGCGAGGCGATGGGAATATGGACGGCGCCATCGTAGAGGATGTGCTCGTAGATTTCGTCGGTAATGGCCAGGGTATCGAATTCCTGGCAGAGGGCGGCGATGATCTCCAGTTCCTGCCGGGTAAAGACCTTTCCGGTGGGATTGTTGGGCGTATTGAGAATGATGGCCCGGGTGCGGGAATTGAAGGCGCGGCGCAGTTCCTCGGGATCGAAGCTCCAATCCGGCGCGTAAAGCTTGACGAACCGTCGTTCAGCGCCGCAAAGCAGGGTATCGGGGCCGTAGTTTTCGTAGAAGGGCTCGAACAGCACCACCTCGTCGCCCGGATTGAGGCAGGCCAACATGCTGGCCACCATCCCCTCGGTAGCTCCGCAGCAGACTGTGATTTCCCGCTGGGGATCGAATTGCAAGCCGTAGGTGCGCGCGTACTTGGCGGCGATGGCGTCGCGGAACGGCTTGGCTCCCCAGGTGATGGCGTACTGGTTGATGTCGGCGGCTATGGCATCGGCGGCGGCCTGTTTCAACTCGGCGGGCGCCGGAAAATCCGGGAAGCCTTGTGCCAGGTTGGTGGCTCCGCGCTGCATGGCCAGACGGGTCATTTCGCGGATGACGGATTCGGTAAAGTTCTCGATACGGTGGCTGCGGAATCGCTCGCGCAGGGCGGTTACGGTGGATGACACCATTCGAGAGTATGAAAAATGGGGTGGTTCTGTAAAGTCCGGTGGGCCCACCCGGTGTCGCTCCCGCATGGGCCCTTAGTAGTAGAAAGGAACGTTATAGGGAAATTAGCAGGACCAACGGCACAGGAACAAGACTGCTGTTGGTTATCGAAGGTTTACTATTAGCTAACCAAAGTATGCTATCCACCCGCAGGGATTCCCATACCACTCCACACAACGGTCCCCGGATCCGTCAGAATTAAAAGAAGTCATGCGGCGGAAGCGCGGATTCACAATTGTCGAGCTGATGGTGGTGGTGGCCATTATAGTGATTCTGATTACCATGGCGATCCCCATGTATCAGCAGAACCTCACCCGCTCCCGCGAGGCCGTGCTGAAGAACAACTTGTACGCCATGCGGATCGCCATCAGCCGCTACATGTTCGATGAGGGAAAGGCGCCCAAAACGCTGGACGACCTGAAGACGGGCGGATACCTGAAGGAAATACCGGTCGATCCTATCACCGGCGACCGCAATACCTGGAGAACGGCCCCGGAAGAGTCCAACATGATCCTGGATCAGGACGCGCCGGGCATCGGCAATGTGCACAGCGGCTCGCAGAAAACGGCGCTGGACGGCACACATTATGCCGACTGGTAGCGGGGAATCCAGCAGGGTCGCGTTTGCCGGCCTCGACCGGCCCACATGGTCCGCCATTCCCATGACGCGCGCCAGAGGTTGCCCCGCCCGCCTCACAACATTGGCCGGACGCGGTCTCTCAATACCGAACCTTCCGCCAAAACATCCCGAGCCCCACCAGGCCGATGCCGAGCGCCCCCAGGCTTCCCGGCTCCGGCACGGGCGAAGTTCCCCCCGACTCCACAAAGGTACCTGGATTGCCAATGACCTCTCCGAAGGCAGAGAAACTAGTCTGCTCGCCGACATCGCTACTGGTACTGTCCGTCGAGACGGAGTTGCTCAGGGGAGGACCGCTGCCCAGATTAATGTCCCAACGAGTGATGTTCCCGCTCGCATCGGTACCAATATCAAAGGTGACGTTGGTAGGGGGAGAAGTGCTGTCAAACGTCTGAACACCGTCGGTGAAGCTATACGCGTCCGGCGTAACATTTTGATTGGAGAACAGCAGGTTATCGGGTAGGGGCGAGGCGACAGTGAAGAAGCCGCTGACGAAGTCGCTGGTCGTGTAGCTCCCGCCAAACACCGCCTGAAAGTCGTTGCCAGTGTACGTGTATGTTGTGCTCGCTGCCAGCGTCAGCGTCATGGTGCAAGCGGCTAAGCCGCCCAGAAATCGATAAAGCGCTAATCTCATTCCACCCTCCATTGGATTCAGGACTGCCCTCTTTACGGTTCGAATAGCAATTGGTTCAATGCGCCCGGTGAATCAGCGCACGGCCTTAGAAGAGTCTAAGGACGTGCTTCCTTTTCCAGGAAGAAGATTACGGTAGGCTACGTGGAGTAACCCGATGAATTCGCAGTACTCTACTTCGGAATTTCGCGGCGCATAGTGTACAATCGGGAAATCGCCGTCAGTCGAATCGGCGTCAGGATCACGGACGGTGCCGAATCCTACCGAAATGCCGCCCAGCGCGGCGGCCATCGCCAGCGAGTTGACGCGGATCGCGGAATCACGCAGTTTTCGCAAGGCGGAACGGTGTCTGCGCCTCCTTCGCTACGTCATCGAGCGAGCCCTCGACGGTTGTGGCGGCGAACTGAAAGAGTACACACTCGCGGTCAGTGTCTTCGAACGGCCCAACTCGTTTGATCCGCGAGTCGATCCCGTGGTTCGCCTTGAAGCTCGCCGGCTTCGTCTAAAACTGGCGGAGTATTACCAGGAGGAAGGGCTCGAGGATCCCGTGATCATCGATCTTCCCAAGGGCGCGTACGTTCCAAGATTCCGGTTGCGCGAGGCGCCGCAGGCGGCTCCAGAGGTTCGTCACGCCGGGCCGGCTTTTCGGCCGTGGATGGCTATAGCGGCCGCCAGCCTTTGCGTCTCGCTCGGCGCCTGGTTCCTGATGCCGAAACGGCACCGGACCGCGGTGAGGATCTCCATTGCCGTGCTCGGCTTCCGGAATCTTTCAGCCAGCGCGGAGACCTCCTGGATCGACCCGGCGGTATCCGAACTGATAGGCATCGAACTGGGTGCCGGCCAGCGGTTGCGAACCCTGCCCGCCGAGAACGTGGCTCGCATGCGCCGGGAATTATCAGTGACGCCGCAATCCATGTACCCGGCGCAAACGCTCGAACGAATCGGCACCAACCTCGGGGCCGACTACGCCGTAGCCGGCGCTTACCAGACGCGCGGCGAGCGCGTCCGTTTGGATATTGTCTTGTTCGACTTGCGCCGGGGGCAGCAGATTGCCGCGATCGGCGACGAATCGGCCCAGGACAAGCTTTCTGATCTCGCTCTGGAATGTGCACGACGGATTCGCGCCCACCTCGGCGTACGGCTTTCTTCGGTCCAGGGCGACTCAGGGTATCCGCCCGCCGAACCCGCTGCCATGGAATCTTACGCGCGCGGAATGGAACGTCTGCGGCAATCGGATGCGCTCGGCGCGCTCCCGTACCTGGAACGCGCCGCCACGTTTACGCCCGTGAATCCCCTGGTCCGTTCCGGGCTGGCGGCGGCCTGGTCCCAGTTAGGGCGCGACAACAGGGCTATTCAGGAAGCCAAACAGGCGTTTGATTCCTCTTCCCAACTCGGTCGCGTGGAGCAACTCGAGGTCGAAGGCCGTTATCGCGAGCTGGCTCACGATTGGCCGCGCGCCATCCAGGTGTACCAAGCCCTGTTTACGCTCCTCCCGGATGATCTCGAGTACGGGCTGATGCTGGCTAACGCGGAAACTCGCGGCGGCAAGGCGCGGGATGCGCTCAACGTGGTGAACGCTCTGCGCAAACTGCCCGCGCCGATCGGAGACGATCCGCGGATAGACCTGGCGGAAGCGCAGAGTGCCGGCGCTCTGGCTGATTTTGCGCATACCCGGCGGGCGGCTCACTCGGCGGCCGAGAAGGCCGGCAAACGCGGCGCCCGGCTGCAGTATGCGCGAGCTCGATTGCTGGAATCGGGCGCGATGCAGAACCTGGACATCGCCGGCTTTGCCGATGTGCGCGCCGAGGCTCGCGGCATTTGCGCCGAATTAGGGGACCGGGCCTGCGTGGCGGCGGCACTCCGGATCGAAGCCAACTACTGGGCGGTGGCCGGCACACCGGCCAAGGCGCGGCCTCTGTACGCCGCCAGCCTCCACATCGCCGGTGAGATCGGCAATCAGCTTGAAAAACTGAACGCCCTGATGGGAATGGGCTACACCGAGCAGTCGCAGGGGGATCTCAAGGCCTCCGAACTGGACTATCGTGCGGCGCTGGAGGTGGGCACCGAAATCGGGCCGCAGAAACGCCATCCCGTCTGCCTGGATCTGGCGGACGTCCTGGCGGCACAGGGCCGCGTGGTGGAATCCCGAGCATTGGCCGAAGAGGCTCTTGACGGTTCGCGCCAGGCTAGCGACCAGGAAAACATTGGCCTTGCGCAGGCGGCGCTGGCGCATATTCTGGCGCTGCAAGGCAAGTATCCCGACGCGATCGCGGGCTACAACGACGCCATACAGGTTCTGCGCGGCGTCGGGCCCTGGCAGTTGGCCATGACGATTATCGGCCTCGGCGACGCTCAATTGGAACAGGGCGATGCGGCGGCTGCCCGCAAGAGCTACGCAGAAGCGAGCGATATCGACCAGCAGCACGCCGGCTTCATCCGGCCGGAGGTAGATACGGCATACGCGCGTCTGGGTCTTTCGACGGGACTGCCCGCGGACGCTGCCGATCATGCGCGCGCTGCCATGACTGCCTATGCCGCCGCGGGACGCGAGGGCGACCGGCTGGAAGCGTCTGCCTTACTGGCACGGTCCCTCGCCAGCCTGCGCGATATTGCCGGAGCCTCCGCCGTCCTCGCCGGAGTTCCGGCACCGGAAGGAAAGGCGTTCCCGATCGAGGCACTTGTGGAATTCCGAATCGCTCACTGGATGGTTGCGTCCAACGGCGGACGGCGCTCCCATGCGGATCGGGCGATGGATGCTATTGCGGCCGAGGTGTCGCGCCTCGGTCTTTCCCCGCTGGAAAAGGAGATCCAGCTAGCGCGTGGGACCGTGACGAAAATCGCCAGCGCGGCCGTTAACCGCTGAATCCTGGCGGCGCCGTGTTTGCGGGACCTGTCGGTAAACAACCAGCGAGACCGGGGCTCTGCGGCCCTGAGCCGGATCGGGCACTCAAGCAAGGTCACATCCGGCCAGCGGCGTCCTCACCGAAGCGCAACCTCACTGGCAGTAGTCCAGCGCGGCTTCGGCGAGGATTTCGGCGAGTTGAATGACGGAGTCGAGATCGACCCATTCCACATCGGCGTGAGCGCCCGCGCCAGTGGCGCCGCAGACTACGGTTTCGATTCCGGCTTCCTGGAGGAGCGCCGCGTCCATCCAGGGGGTGTCGCCGAAGTGGGCGGGCGCTTGGCCGCGCACTTTCGTCACGGCGCGGTCGACGGCCTGAACGATGCGGGCTTCCGGAGAGACTTCGAACGGATTGCGCACGAAGAACGGGCGGACTTGCGCGCGGAACGCGGGGTCTTCGGCGGACAGCGCGCCGGCAATCGCCTGGATTTCGGCTACCGCCTGCGCTTCGGTTTCGCCGGGGATGGTGCGGCGTTCGATCTGCACTTTGCTGGAGGCGGCATAGGTGCTGAGGCCGCTGCCGCCGCTGAGCATGGCGGCATGGAGGGAAGGCGGCCCGACCAGCGGATGCGGCGGGCGCGCGCGCAGTTCGCGTTCGAGTTCGCCGAGACCGGCGAGGAAGGCGCCCATCTTCATATTGGCGTCGATGCCCTGCTCGAACTTGCTGCCGTGGGCCGCGCGGCCGGTGATCTCGACCTCGATCCAGAGGTAGCCTTTATGGGCGAGGCAGACTTCGAGAGCGGTGGGCTCGGTGACGATGGCGCCGTCCACTTTGACGCGCCCGATGAGGTCGCGCGTGCCCAGGCTGCCGTACTCTTCATCGGCCACGGCGGCGACCAGGAGGTCGCCGCGCAGGCGCGTGCCGGAATCCACCAGGGCTTTGGCGGCCGCCATGCATGCAGCCAGGCTGCCCTTCATATCGTAAGCGCCGCGGCCGTAGAGCTTGCCGTCGCGGATGGCGCCGGAGAACGGCTCGGCCATGCCGGGCACGTCCACCGTATCGCAATGGGCGTTGAGCATGAGGCTGCGGCCGCCGCCGGATCCGGAAAGGCGCCCCAGCACGCTGGCGCGGCCTGGCTCCGGCTCCAGAATCTGCGCCGCGAGGCCGATGGATTCGAGCGACGCGGCAATAAACCGGGCGATCTCGCCTTCGCCGGGCGCGCCGGGCGCGAGCGTGGGATTGATGGAATTGATTTGCACCAGGCGCACCAGCGTGGCCTGGGTGTAGGCGGCGTCGATTTTCATAGTTGAAGGTGCGTGTAGCCTGGGATGGTACCCACCAACGGTACAACATAATCGCGAAAGGCGGCCACGACGTCGTTGCCGGCCGGATTGCGCCACTCCGCGGGGAAGAGGCGCTCGGCGAAGGCCACCTTTTCGAGCGGCGCGAGGCCCGTGGAGGCCTGGTATTCCGGGCCTTTGTGGCGGACCAGCGTGACCATGACGCCGCTGCGGCCCTCGCAGGCCGCGCGCACTGCCGCGGCGCCGCACAGGCGCGCTTCGTCGCGATCGAGAACCGGCTCGTGGCTCCACCAGCTTCGCCCCAGCAGGCCGGGCTTTTCGCTGCGGGCTTTCAGCTTGAGACGCTCGCCGGTGAGCATCGCCAGCCGGTGCCCCAGATTCATGGCCAGTTTGCCGCGCGAGCCGGCGCGCTCATCGGCGCCGAAGGCTTCGCCGTGCTCGTCGAGCTGGCCTTCGCAGATGGCCACGACGCAGCGGCCCAGCCGGCTATAGACGCAGTCGATATCGTGGAGCAACTGTTCCAGGGGCAGGCGCAGCTCGGGGAAATAGATCAGGTGCGGCGGATCGTCTGGATGGTGGCGGGCGAGGCAGGTGGCGGCCACCAGCCAGCCGGCGTTGCGGCCGAGAACTTCAACGAACTCCACCTGTCCGGGGAGGGCGCGGTTGTCGGCTCCGATATCGCGGACGGCGCAGGCGAAGAAACGGGCGGTGGTGGCGTACCCGGGGGTGTGATCGGTCTCCAGCAGGTCGTTGTCGATGGTCTTGGGGATCCCGATGACGCGGAGAGAATCGGAGGCGGCGGCCAGTTGTGCGGCGGTGCCCATGGATCCGTTGCCACCGGTAATAAAGAGGTAGCGGATCTCGCGGGTGCGGCACACGCGGAGCACCTGCCCGATGCCGCTTTCGCCCAGCTCCAGGCGCGAGGTGCCGAGTGCCGAGGCGGGCATCCGCGCAACGGCGGCGAGGGTCTCTTCGGGCTGCGCGAAGAGGTCGAAGAAATCTTGCCGGATTACGCCGGAGAAGCCGAAGCGGGCGCCATAGAGGCCGGTAATTTCGGGATGGCGGCGGGCTTCTTCGACTACGCCGGCGAGGCTGGCATTGATGACCGGCGTGGGTCCGCCGCTGTGCACCAGAAGTGCGTTCACTTTATGATGATAGTCAATCGTGCCTGAGGGCCGCGAGTGGGATCGATGCGCATGGCGCGGCGGGCGGGAAACAGCCCGGACGCGGCCACCACGGCGATTAACGCCAGGGCGGACGCGGCGAGGACAGCGGGTTCGGCGGGCGTGATGCCGAAGAGAAACCGGGCGAGCAGGCGCGAGCAGGCGGCGGTGCCGGCGAAGCCGACGGCCGCACCCGCGCCCGCCAGAAGCAGGTTCTCCCCGACGACCAGTTTCATCACTGAGGCCGGGGTGGCGCCGAGCGCCATGCGAATGCCGATCTCCCGGGTTCGCCGCGCGACGGCATACGATGCCACACCGAACGCGCCCACAGCGGCCAGCCCCAAGGCGAGGCCGGCGAAGAGGCCCACCAGCAGCGTGTTGAGGCGGCGCGATTCGAGCCGGGTCCCGACAATGCGGGCCATGGGAGTGATTTCGGCCACAGGCTGATTCTTATCGATTTCGGCGACGGCCGGCGCACGGCCGCGGAGAGGGCGCCCATATCGCCGGCGGTGCGGATGACCAGGATGTTGAATCTGCCCATCGCCGCGCCCTGGCTGGCGAGGGGCAATTGCTGGTTCAGCGCGTAAATGTGACCGGCGGCGGCTTGCTCCGGAGAGGCCTGGCGCACGTCCTTGACAACGCCGACGATGGTGAACCAGGTATCGTCGAAGCGAATCGTCTTGCCCAGGGCGGCGCCGGCGGGCCACCAGGCGCGGGCTAGCGATTCGCTGACGATGGTCACGGGCGGGGAACCCGGGCCGTCGGCTGCGTTCGAAATACCGGCCGCTCACCAGCGGAATGCGCATGGCCCGCAGATAGTCCGTGCTGATGTTGGCGTAGGACGCGAAGGGCTTCTGCTGTGCGGTTTCAGGACGCCCGCCGACTTCGAACTCGGTTCCCTGCCCGATGATTCCCATGGGAAGGGACGAGACCGTTCCGGCGTACTGAACTCCGGGCAGTGCGGCGACCCGGCTCAACAGCTCTTCGCGAAACGCACGGACGCGGTTGCCGTTGGGGTAGCTGCGTCTTGGTCAGGTCCAGGCGCGCGGTGAGCACTTGCTCCTTTTGAAATCCGAGATCGGTGTGCAAGGCGCGGCGGAAACTTTCGAGCAGCAGCCCGGAACCCTGCAAGAGGACGAGCGCCAGCGCTACTTCGACGGCCACCAGCCATCGCGCGCCGCGGTTGCGCCTCTGCAGGGGCTGGGTGCGGAGGGCCGGGACCAGGCCGAACAGCAGGCCGGTGAGCAGCGACAAGGCGGCCGCGAAAGCCAATACCGTGCCGTGGAGCGCGATGCGATCCACTCGCGGCGTGCTGGCGGGCAGAACCGATTTCAGCAGGGGAAGCGCGGCGTAGGCCAGCAGTACACCGGCGAAGCCGCCGCACAGGGCCAGGATGGCGCTCTCGGTAAGAAGTTGGCGAGCCAGGCGATGCCACGTGACGCCCAGGGCGCGGCGCACGGCCATTTCGCGTTCCCGCCCGCCGGCGCGCGCAATGAGCAGGTTGGCGATATTGGCACAGGCAATCAGCAGCACCAGGGCGGCAGCGCCCATGAGCAGCAGCAGCGCCGGGCGCACCTGCTCCAGTGGGCGGCCGTCGGTGAGGCTGGCGACTTTGACACCCCATCCGCCATCGTCCGACGGATACGCCCGTGCCAGTCGCGCGGCGATGGTGTCCATTTCCGCCTGCGCGCGGCGGAGGGAAACGCCGTTCTTCAGGCGGGCCACCACGTCGAGGGAATGCGATCCGCGGTCGGCGACACGCGCGTCCGGCAGACTCAGGGACATCCAGATCACCGGGCGATAGGTATCGGAACCCATGGGAGGGAATTCGAAGCCGCGGGGCATGACGCCGGCGATGGTGAAGGGTTCGCCGTTGACCAGGATCTGCTTGCCCGCGATGCCGGGGTCGCCACCGAAGCGCCGCATCCACCAGGACCAGGCGATCAAGGCCTGGCGCGGGCCGGAGCCGAGATCGGCGGCGGCTTCGAGGGGGCGGCCGGTCGCGGGGTTGGCTCCGAGCAGCGGAAACAGGTTCGCCGAAACGCGATGGCCGATCACCTCTTCGGCTTCGCCCAGTCCCGCGATGTTGACCTGATGGGTGTATACGTGCGCACCGAAAGCATCAACGAGGCGGCTTTGCGATTTCCACTCGGCCAGGTTGAGATACGACGTGCCGCCCATGAACCTGTGGCCCGACAATTGCTGCATGCTGAGGTCCGCCAGGCGATCGGCGTGCGCGTAGGGCGCGGGCGCCAGCCACACTCCGTAGACCACGCTGAAGATGGCGGTGTTGGCGCCAATGCCGAGCGCGAGCGTCAGGATGGCCACGGAGGCGAACCCCGGCGCGCGGCGCAGGCCGCGGACGGCATAGCGGGCGTTCTGGGCAAACTCGTCTGCGAGTCGCATACAGGAATTACGTTGCGAGGGGCCGAAGTGTGGATGCGAGTTTGGGCGCGCGATTAATCGTGGCGGAGCGTGGCGGCGGGGTCGAGCGCGGGAATCTCTCTACTCTTCGCGCAGTGCGTTCATCGGGTCGAGCCAGGAAGCTCTGCGGGCCGGCAGAAATCCGGCCAGGGCCGCTACCAGGGCAAGTACTCCGGCGGCGAGAGAAAGGAACAGGGGATCGTTGGCTTTCATACCGTAGAGAAAGCTTTCGACCAGGCGCGTGGTGCCGAGCGCCACGGCCGAGCCGAGCGCCACGGCCGAGCCGAGCGCCAGGCCCAGGCCGATCAGGACGGCGACTTCGCGAAGCACCATGCGGAGCACGCGCGACTGTTGCGCCCCCAGCGCCATACGGATGCCGATTTCATTGCGGCGCCGGGCAATATTGTACGACATCGCTCGCGCGCAAGCGATTCATCCACCTGGACGGCGAGTGTCTTGAATTGCAGAGACACATCGCGATTGACTTCGGCGATGGCCGACTTTGTCCCGGAGATCAGGGCGGACGGCCGCCCGGCTGCGCGCAGTTCGAATTGAAGCCACATCGGAGTTGGTTCCTGGCTTTCGGCAATGAAGGCAACGGGATAAATTTCTTCGCGCAGAGAGCCGTATTTCGAGTCCCGGACCATGCCCACGATTTCGGTCCACGGGCCCATTTTGCGACCTTCCTCCGCGCGGTAGCGCCTGCCAACGGGATTCTGTCCGGCGAAATACTTCTTTGCCATGGTCTGGTTGACGATGGCAACTCGGGGCGACTCCGGCGTATCATGCTGGTTGAAGTCACGTCCGGCCACCAGGTCCATGCGGAGGGTTTCGAAGTACCGGTCGCTCACCTGGTTGAAATAGACCAGCGTGTCATCGCGTCCTTTCGCGGCGTATCCTTCGATTTCCAGGTCTTCATTCCAGAAACTGCCGCTGATGGGGGTCATGTTGGATGCGCTGGCGGAGCGGACTCCCGGCAATGCCCGCAGGCGGGCCAGCATCTCCCGCATCGCAGCGCCGCTGCTCGCTAGGGTTTTTTCGTTTAATAGTGGCGAGTTGTTTCATGAACTGTGGCAAGAAATTTCAACAATTCCGGCTTTCCAGTACGCTTGCCAGAAGTGCTGACAATTCGTGTCACCATTCCAGGCAAGATCCTACTCTTTTGTCACGATTGTTGGCACAATCCTACTCGAGGACGCCTGGCCGCCCCGACGTCGTCCTCATAACCGGCGTTGACAGACAGTACCTCGCAGGTTGTCGTTGGCGCAATTGCTGCCAGCAAACCATGTCCCCGTGCGATCGCCAAATACTCCCGCCATGCGGGAGCCTTCGCATGGCACATCTCATCATCGGGCGTCTACAAGCCAAGTGGGAAGGGGTCTAGATCTCCGCAACGAAAAGGGCCTAGGTTACCGACCTCGAGGCAACCGCGAAAAGATAGGGTTTCCGCCTGACGGCGCTGGCGTCCGTCGAGTCTTCCGTGACACGGACCAGTCGATATCTGGACTACCCAACAGAACCGCTGCCACCGTAATCATAGTCTATAGAAGACTCTCACGTCGAGATGATTCCCAACGAGTTTCGATCTATCTAATCCAGCCGGGGCAAGGAACGCTCTCGATCAAGAGATCGGCAAGCCAACACGAGCATTGAGTCTGAACTGGTCAAGCGAAGCCGAGGCTGGCAAATTGGAGGGATGATCAAAGTATGATCTCGTTCGATGCAGCGCACAAAGCAGTCCACTATCCGACCGATCGCCGATTTCGCATCTGGATCAGCCCTTCTATCCTGATCGTAGCCGGTATTGCGATCATCGCTGCAATTGCAGCAGCCTGGATCGAGGTCGCTGCGTTCGGGATGCCCCACATTCCGCCCGTTCCCCAGATAGATCCGACCACCTTTACAGGGCCGCACGGCTTTCCTGCCTGGGTTCGCTACTCCCACTTCTTCAATTTCTTTTTTGTGATGCTTTTGATCCGCAGCGGCCTTTCCATTTTGGTAGATCATCCGCGTCTCTATTTTAGTGACGACTGCACACCCGGAAGCGAATGGATCCGGTTTACGCCGCTCAAGGTACCTGGCGATCGCATTTGGATGGCAAAAGATGATGCCCGCTACATTTCTCCATTGGTCGGCACACCAGGGTACAGACACACCATAGGCGTTGCGCGGATATGGCATTTCATTAACGTTCACGGATTCATCATCACCGGTATTTTCTTCGTCACCATGCTGTTCGCTTCCGACCAATGGATGCGCCTTGTGCCGACGTCTCCTGTAGTATTCCTTCAGGCCTGGAACACCTGGGTACACTACGCGACGTTGCACCTGCCGCCTGAGCCGAATGGTTTTTACGGCTACAACGCGTTGCAGCAGATTGCTTATTTTGCAGTCGTTTTTGTATTTGGCGTTGTAGCCGTTCTGACCGGCATTGTCATGTCGCCGGCCGTGGTGAATCGCTTTCCGTGGTACGCGAAGATCTTTGGTGGCAGGCAAGCGGCGCGATCGGTTCACTTCCTTACCATGCTTGGTTTCCTCTCATTCCTGGTGGTGCACGTGACCTTGATCGTGATGACTGGATTTGCGCGGAACATGAACCACATCGTCTTGGGCACCGACGATGGAGGCGTTATGGGCATGCTGCTGGGTTTTGTTGGTATCGGCTTGGTTATCCTTTCCTGGGTCGCGGCGCACTACCTTTCTTGGTTCCATCCGCGCGGATTGCAGCATGCGCTCAAGTCCGTGACGTATCCGATGCAGCTCCTGACATTGAATCGGCTGGCGCCGCGACAGAAGTATTCTGAGGAACAGATCTCGCCCTATTTTTGGCCCAACGGAAAAATGCCGATCCGGGACGATTGGAAGCGCATGGCGGAAGGCGGGTTCGACAACTTCCGTCTAAAGGTGGGAGGCCTGGTCGAAAGGCCCGCTGAGCTTTCCCTTGTCGATCTTGAGAACTTGAGTGCGACCGAACACATCACCATGCATCATTGCATCCAGGGATGGAGCGGCATTGCGAAGTGGGGCGGCATTCCAATGAAGGCGCTTATCGATGTAGTGAAGCCAAAACCGGAAGCCAGAGCTGTTGCTTTCTTCTCCTTTGGCGAAGCTCTCTACGGGGGCGTCTATTACGACACGCAAAGCATAGAGAACGTGCTGAAACCCGAGTGCCTGCTTGCCTCGCGGATGAATGGAGAACGGCTTACGCAAGTCTACGGCGCTCCTCTGCGGCTGCGAGTAGAAAACCAGCTTGGCTACAAGATGGTCAAATGGATCGAGCGCATCGAGTTCATCGCGTCGGAAGAGCTGGTCGGCAAAGGGGAGGGCGGCACGAACGAGGACGATGAATACTTCGACCTGCTGCCCAATATCTGATGCGGAGTTTTGATCCATCCCTTCCGGGTGGCGACCCCGAACGCGCAAGCACTGATCACGTTCGCCCACTGCTCGAACGGCTGCGTCTGGAGTGGCTGCTGCGTCGCTTTCCGTCGCGAACGGTGCTTTCACTCTACGTGTTTGTAAATAGTTTCGTCACCATCGGAGCGCTCGCCCTCTTGGCGTTGGTGAGTAGCAACCCATTTGTGTTTCCATCGCTGGGGCCCACCGCGTACCTACTGTTCTTCTCGCCGCTCTCGAAGGCCTCCAGCCCGCGAAACACCATCCTCGGCCATGCAATCGGGCTCACCTGTGGCTATTTAGCGTTCGTTGTCACAGGAGCCGGAGCCCTGCCGTTCGGAGTGCACCCAGGTGTCTTCTGGCCAAGAGTTTTAGCGGCAGCTCTCTCCCTGTCGGCCACGGGCGCATTCATGGTTTTACTGGAAATCAGTCATCCCCCCGCTGGCGCCACTACGCTAATCGTTTCTCTCGGGATCATTTCGAAACCACGTGAACTGGTCATCATCGAAGCGGCGGTGTGCCTGCTCGTTGTTCAGGCTTTGGTGATTAATCGGCTTGCCGGACTACCATATCCGTTGTGGAGCGCGGCGGGCTCGATAGAACCACCGAACGACAGCTCGAATTAGAGGCATCCATTTCGCTGAGCTGCTCATTCGGTTAGGCTTGGCGTTTGTGACCGGATCCAGCACGGCGCTGTTCTCTGCGATCGTCGCCCCCAGGAACGGCATGACGCCAACCGAAGCCTCATCTCCATCTACTGAGCCTTTATACGGAATGATCCGCTTGGCCCGTTAGTCGCCGTCCCACCGATTAGCACGTCTCGTTCAGAGCCGCGCGGCGCACGCCGGGACATCGCCATAGGATCTTGCCACCTTTCGTGGCACGTTTTGTCACGTTCTGTGGCAAGAATTGTCAACAATTCTGTCAACCTACAGGCGGCCGCCACCCCCATTTTTTCCTGCTAACCCTTCTGCTACTCAGGCGTCTTAGTATTACGATATCTGAGTATGCCGAAACCAGACTCTCTCCAGGGATCGCTCGATCTGCTTGTCTTGAAGATCCTTTCACGCAGGCCGGGCCTCCACGGCTATGCCATCATGACCGCGATCAAAGACTGGTCCGGGGACGTGCTGCGGGCCGAGGAAGGCTCCCTCTACCCTGCCCTGCACCGCATGGAGGAGGCAGGGTGGATCCGCGCCCGTTGGATCACCAAAGAAAACGGGCGGCGGTCGCGCATTTATGAATTGACGGCGGCGGGCAAGAAGCAATTGGACGCCGAGGAGTCACGCTGGCAGGAAGTGATTTCCGCTGTGAACCGCGTGTTGAGGACGGTCTGACATGTCTCTTTGGTCACGAATTGCGAATGTATTCCAAAGCGATCGCCTGAGCCGGGAGATTGACGAGGAACTGCGTTCGCACATCGACGAGGCAGTCGCCCGGGGCCGCGACCCGGTAGAGGCGCGCCGAGCTTTTGGCTCCGCCCTGCGGCAGCGCGAAGAGAGCCGCGATGTGAGGCTGGTGACCTGGCTCGATTCGCTGCGCGCGGACGCCGTGTTCGGGTGGCGGCAACTGATGAAGCGCAAGGTGACGTCGGCGGCGGCGATCCTTTCGCTGGGGCTTGCGATCGGCGCTTGCACGTCGGCATTCCGTCTGATCGACGCCATGCTGTTGCGGCCCTTGCCCGTGGCTCACGCGGACGATTTGTACGCCATTTCGTTTGCGGGCATCAGCCGCGACGGCCAGCCCAAAAGCTACGACTCCTGCTCTTACCCGATGTTCCGCCAGATGCGCGCCGCGGTTCGCGGCAAGGCCGAACTCATCGCGGTTTCACAGACCGGCCGGGTGGACCTGACTTACGGATCCGACCAGGCAATGGAAAAGGCCTACTGGCAGTCCGTCTCCGGCTGGATGTTTCGCGCCTTGGGACTGCGCCCCACGCTGGGCCGGCTGCTCACCGAGGACGACGACCGCACGCCGGGTGCACAACCGTACGCCGTGCTCTCTTACGACTATTGGACGCGCCGCTTTGCGCGCGATCCCGGCGCGATCGGGCGGTCGCTGCGGACGGGCGACTCCCTGTACACCATTGTGGGCGTCGGCCCCGAGCGGTTCACGGGCACCGAACCCGGCATCATCACCGACATCTTCGTTCCCACCATGATGCACGCCGGCGCTATCAATAATGTCAATTCGTTCTGGCTGCGCATTCTGGTGCTGCCAAAGCCGGGCGTGGCGGTGGATCCGCTGCGGGCGCAACTTCACTCCGTATACTGGTCATTTGAGCACGAGCGTGCCAAGGGGTTCGTCAATTACACAAGGCAGGATATGGCGACCTTTCCGCAAGATCGGTTGCTGCTGGAGCCGGCGGCTGCGGGCGTTTCCGGAATGCAGAAGGATTATCGCCGGTCGCTGGCGGTGCTCGCGAGTATTGGTCGGGCTGGTGCTGTTGATTGCGTGCGCCAATGTGGCTAATCTGATGACGGCCCAGGCAGCCTCGCGGGCGCGGGAGATGGCGCTGCGCGTCTCGATTGGCGCCGGACGCCTGCGGCTGGTGCAACTGGTTCTGCTGGAGAGCGCATGGCTGGCGCTGTTGTCGGCGATAACCGGCGGAGTGTTCGCCTGGTGGGCCGCACCTTTTGTGGTGGCGCGCATCAACCCGAAATTCAATCCGGCGCGCCTGGTGCTTCCAATGGACTGGCGTGTCCTTGGATTCGGCGTGGCATTGACCGTGGCGGTGACGCTGCTGTTCGGCCTGCTGCCGGCGCTGCGTGCCTCCGCGGTGAAACCGGCGCTCGCGCTCCGGGGCGGAGACCGGCCGCATTCCCGCCGTCATTCGATGCGCGCGTTGATTGGGGTGCAGGTGGCTTTCTGCGTGCTGGTTCTCTTCGTCGCCGCGCTGTTTACTGCGACATTTGAGCGCCTTTCGCATCAGCCCGCCGGCTTCTCCACGGAGCGGCTGCTGGCGCTGGAAGTCGTGTCGCAGTCCGGCCAGCCCCCGGTCTACTGGGAGCAGGTGGCCGGGCATCTGCGCGACGTCCCGGGCGTGGAGAGGGTGGCGCTTGCGGCGTGGCCGCTGATGAGCGGCATCATGTCCAATAATTACGTCTCGGTGCATGGAGCGGCCCCCGGCAGCGTGCTTTGTTTCTTCCTGAGCGTCTCGCCGGGGTGGGTGGACACGATGCGGATCCCTTTTCTGGACGGCAGAGATTTCCGCCCCGGCGACGCGAATCCCGGTGTGGCAATCGTGAACGAGACGTTCGCCCGGCAATACTTCGGCGGAGCCGACCCGGTGGGTCAGGCGTTCGAGACGGTGGGCTCCAAAGGCGAGCGGACTCGCCTCGAGATTGTGGGCATGGTGGCGGATGCGCAATACCGGAGCCTGCGCGAGGCCGTCCTGCCGGTGGCATATCTTCCGTTCCGCTCCGCGGCAGGAGAGGCCAGGCGCTCTGCGACGCTGATGGTGCGGACGGTCAGCAAAAATCCGAAGGCGCTGGTGTCCACCCTCCGGCAGGAAATCCCGCGGGCGCGGGCGGGCTTCCGGTTGAGTACCGCATTCACTCAGGAATCGCTGGTCGCGGCACAGACCGTGCGGGAGCGGCTGCTGGCCGCGCTGGCATTGTTTTTCGGGGGTGTCGCCCTGCTTCTCGCCGGCATCGGGCTGTATGGCGTGCTGGATTACGCGGTGCTCCAGCGGCGGCGCGAGATCGGCATCCGGATGGCGATTGGCGCGCCCCAGGGACACATCGTGCAAAGCGTCATGGCGGAAGTTTACTGGGCGGTGTTCGCGGGGGCGGGAGGCGGAATTGTTTTGGGGATCGGGTCGGCGAAGTGGATCGAGACCTTGCTGTATCAGGTGAAACCAGCGGACCCCGCCATGCTCCTGTTGCCGCTGGCCACGATCCTGGCGGTGGCGCTGGTAGCCGCGCTTCCCGCGGCGATTCGCGCCGTGCGGATCGATCCGGCCGCGATGCTTCGTTCGGAGTAGGACAGGCCTCCAGGCCTGTCGCAGGTTTTGAGGAACTAATATGTCTCTCTGGTCACGAATCACGAACGTCTTTCACAACGATCCCTTGATCCGCGAAATTGACGAAGAGATCGAGTCGCATCTGGAGGAAGCAGTGACGCAGGGTCGCGACCCGGCGGAAGCGCGCCGGGCGTTCGGCTCGCCATTGCGCGAGCGGGAAGAGAGCCGGGACGTAAGGCTGCTTCCGTGGCTCGATTCCCTGCGCGCCGACGCCGTGTTCGGCTGGCGTCAACTGATGAAACGCAAGGCGACATCGGCCGCCGCGGTGCTTTCGCTGGCGCTGGCGATCGGCGCCTGCACTTCGGCATTCCGCCTGATCGATGCCGTGCTGCTGCGCCCCTTGCCGGTGGCACACGCCGACCGGCTGTACGTCCTGGAGCGCCTCGGAACGGACCCGGCGGGCAAACCTGGCTCGTCCGATGCCTGGGCGTACCCCGCGTTCCAACTGATGCGCGCCGCGGTGCGGGGGCAGGCGGAATTGATCGCGGTCTCATACGCCGAGCAGGCCGACTTAACCTACCGCACCGACCAGGAAATGGAGAAGGCGGAATTGCAATTCGTTTCGGGCTGGATGTTCAACGATTTCGGACTGCGACCCACGGTCGGCCGTTTGCTCACCGCAAATGACGACCTGAAGCCCGGTGCGCATCCCTACGCGGTGCTCTCTTACGATTACTGGGCGCGGCGTTTTGTGCGCGATCCCAACGTGGTGGGCCGGACCATGCGCATCGGCGATACGCTCTACCAGATTGTAGGAGTGGGCCCGGAGCGCTTCACCGGAACCGAAACCGGGGCGGTGACCGACATCTTCCTGCCGACCATGATGCATCCGGGCGCCGTCCACGATGACTGGACCTGGATGCGGACGCTGGCGATTCTGCAACCGGGAGTCGCCCTGGAACCGGTGCGAGCGCGCCTCGACGCCACTTCGCGGGCGTTCGAAGCGGAGCGGGCCAAGGGCTTCAAGGGTATGACGCAGGCGAGCATCCGGGAATTTCTGGACCATCCCCTGGTGATGGAACCGGCCGCTTCCGGAGCGTCCGGCCTGCAGCAGGAATACCGCGTTTCACTGATCGCGATGGGCGTTCTGGTCGCGCTGGTGCTGCTGATCGCCTGCGCCAACGTGGCCAACCTGATGACCGCGCAGGCGGCGGCCCGCGCTCGCGAGATGGCCATGCGGGTTTCCATCGGCGCCGGGCGCTGGCGCCTGGTGCAACTGGTGCTGGTGGAGAGCGCGTGGCTGGCGCTGGTCTCGGCGGCGCTGGGCGGGCTGTTTGCCTGGTGGTCGGCGCCGTTCGTGGTGAGCCGGATCAATCCGCCGGATAATCCTGTGCGATTGTTCTTGCCGGCGGACTGGCGCGTGTTCGCGTTCGGAACGGCGCTCACGGCGCTGGTGACGCTGCTGTTCGGTCTGGCACCGGCGTTGCGCGCGTCAACGGTGAATCCGGCCATCACGCTCAAGGGCGGCTCTGACCCGCACGCCCGCCGGCGCTTGATGCATACCCTGATCGCCGTACAGGCGGCCTTCTGCTTCCTGGTGCTGTTCATGGCCGGCCTGTTTGGGGCCACATTCAACCACATGTCTCATCAACCCACGGGATTTTCGGCCGACCGTCTTCTGGCGCTCGATACCGTGGCGTCGCGCGGCCAGGCGCCGGTGGTCTGGGACCAGGTGGCCGACGGCCTGCGCTCCGTACCGGGCGTGGAATCGGTGGCGCTGGCGGGTTGGCCCTTGCTCGCGGGAGGAGCGTGGAATGGCTTCGTTTCCGTCAACGGCGCGCCGCCGGGTCCGGTGCTGGCCTACTTCCTGAACGTCTCACCCGGATGGGTGGCAACCATGAAGCTGCCCATTGTGGAAGGAAGAGACCTCCGCCCCAACGAGACATTTCCCGGCGCTGCCCTGGTCAACCAGACCTTCGTGCGGCAATTCGTGCCCGGCGAAAGTCCCATCGGCAAGCTGTTCGCGAAGGGGTCGCAGAGCTTTCAGGTTGTCGGCGTGGTTGCCGATGCACCTTACAAGAGCATGCACGAGCCAATGCTGCCGCAGGTCTATGTGCCCACGCACACGGTGGACGATAGCGGGCTGCAAGCGATACGCGGCGCCACGTTCATGGTGCGTACAGCCAGCGCGAATCCGCTTGCCCTGGCATCCACGCTGCGCCGCGAAATGGCTCGACTGCGCAGCGATTTCCGCATCAGCAATATCCGCTCACAGGCCGAACTGGTGCGGGCACAAACGGTACGCGAGCGGTTGCTGGCCATGCTGGGCCTTTTCTTCGCGGGCGTGGCGCTGCTGCTTGCCGGCATCGGGCTCTACGGCGTGCTGGATTACTCGGTGCTGCAACGGCGGCGCGAGATCGGCATCCGCATGGCAATCGGCGCGCGGGCAGTCCATATCGCGCGCGGGGTCATTGCCAATGCTTTACTGGTAGTCGCGGTGGGAGCGGCGGCGGGCCTGGCGCTGGGCATGGCGGCGGTGCAGTACATCGCGTCGTTGCTGTACCAGGTGAGGCCCACGGATGTGGCGATGCTGGCCGTGCCCACGGGTCTGATCCTGGCGGCGGCACTGGCGGCCGCGCTGCCGGCGGTGATCCGCGCGGTGCGGATCGACCCGGTAACCGCGCTGCGTTCGGAGTAAGACAGGCCTCCTGGCCTGTCTAAAGGTTTTTGAGGAACTGACATGTCTCTCTGGTCTCGCATCGCCAACGTATTTCGATATGATCGACTGTCTGGCGAAATCGACGAAGAATTGCAGTCGCACATCGACGAAGCCGAGGCCCAAGGGCGCGATCCGGCGGAAGCGCGCCGGGCGTTCGGTTCCCCACTGCACCAGCGCGAAGCCAGCCGCGACGTGAAGCTGGTGGCGTGGCTGGATTCCCTCCGCGCCGACGCGGTATTCGGCTGGCGGCAACTCATGAAGCGGAAGGTGACTTCGGCAGCGGCGATCCTATCTTTGGCCCTCGCCATCGGCGCCTGCACCGCGGCGTTCCGGCTGATCGACGCCCTGCTGTGGCGACCTTTGCCGGTCGCGCACCCCGAGCGATTGTATGCTCTCTATCGCCGGGACATTAGTTTCGACGTAGCGCCTGAGAAATCCGACTTCTGGGCATATCCCGCCTTCCAGCAAATGCGCGCCGCCGTGCGGGAACGGGCCGAATTGCTGGCCGTCTCCTACGCGGACCGGAGGGACCTGACCTACAAGTCCGATCAGGAGATGGAAAAGGCCTACGTACAGTACGTCTCCGGCAACATGTTCGCAGCCTTCGGACTGCCGCCCGCCGCGGGCCGCTTGTTCACCGAGAGTGACGACTTGAAACCCGGGGCGCATCCTTACGCTGTGCTCTCCGGCGATTATTGGGCGCGCCGCTTTGGCCGCGACCCGGCTGTCGTAGGACGCACGTTCCACTTGGGCGATACCATCTACCTGATCGTCGGGGTCGGCCCGGAGCGCTTCACTGGGACCGAAACCGGCACCGTCACCGACATTTTCCTGCCAGCGACGATGCATCCCGCGGTGACCCGCTCCGACTGGGCCGGGGACCGGATCCTGGCGCTCCTGAAGCCCGGCGTTCCGCTCGAACCGCTGAGGCAGAACTTGAACGCGAGCAATCACGCCTTCGATGCCGAACGGGCGAAGAGTTTCACCGGCATGTCGCCGCAGTCTATCGATAATTTTCTGAGTCAAACCGTAGGCATCCAATCCGCGGAGGCCGGTGTCTCGAATCTGCAGGCCGACTACCGGCGTGCCCTGGGCGCGTTGGGCGTCCTGGTGGCGATGGTTCTGCTGATCGCGTGCGTCAACGTAGCTAACCTGATGACCGCTCTGGCCGAGGCTCGCTCGCGGGAGATGGCGCTGCGCGTTGCGATTGGCGCGGGCCGTGGCCGCCTGCTGCAACTGGTGATTGTGGAAAGCGCCCTGCTCGCCCTCTTCGCCGCAGCGGCGGGAGCGCTGTTCGGCTGGTGGAGCGCTCCGGTAGTTGTGGGCATGATCAATCCTCCGGATTATCCGGTTCGCCTGGTCCTGCCGGCAGACTGGCGAGTCGCAAGCTTCGCCGTGACTTTGGATTTTGGCGTGATGCTGTTGTTCGGCCTGCTTCCCGCGTTACGCGCATCGGCGGTAAAACCGGTGAACGCGCTCAAAGGCGGCGAGAGCCCTCATACGCGGCGCCGCGTTATGCACGGGATGATCGCGGCACAAGCCGCATTCTGTTTTCTAGTGGTTTTTATCGCCGGCCTTTTCACCGTGACCTTCGACCGGCTCTCGCATCGCCCCATGGGTTTCTCCGCCGGCCGCCTGTTGTTGCTCGAAACGGTGGTGCCGCATGGCCAGCCTCCGCTAGTTTGGGAACAGGTGGCGGACCGTCTGCGCGCCGCGCCGGGAGTGGAAAAGGTGGCGATTGCCGGCTGGCCGTTGCTGGAGGGAGGGGCGTGGAATGACGCGGTCATCCTCGACGGAGGCAAGCCCAGCGCGGACATGGCCTATTTCCTGACGATTTCTCCCGGGTGGCTCGAGACGATGAAGATGCCACTCCTGAGCGGCCGCGATTTCCGTGCCGGTGACAGCTTTCCGGGTTCCGCGATTGTCAACGAAGCGTTTGCCAAACGGTACTTTGGCGGCCGGAATCCCGTGGGCAAACGGTTTACCAAAGCCTATGACGGGGCCGGCGGGCGGGTACAGATCGTCGGCCTGGCAGGTGACGCGCCCTATCGGGATATGCGGGAAGCGATTTTGCCGGTAGCCTATGTGCCCTTTCGACAACTAAACCAGGCGGGCGTGCCGGTGCTCGACTCGCGTGGCACGTTCGTCGTGCGCACGGCCACCCGGAATCCACTGGCCATGGCGTCCACACTGCGCCGTGAAGTGAGTCGCGCGCGCAGCGATTTCCGCGTCAGTGACGTCACTACCCAGGAAGAGCTGGTGCGCGGAAAAACCATTCGCGAACGATTGCTGGCCATACTGGGCCTGTTCTTCGCCGGCGTGGCCCTGCTGCTCGCCGGTATCGGACTCTATGGCGTGCTGGATTATTCGGTGTTGCAGCGGCGCCGCGAGATCGGCATCCGCATGGCCATCGGCGCGCGGGCGGCCCACATCGCCCGCGCCGTCATTGCCAATGCTTTACTGGTAGTCGCGGTGGGAGCGGCGGCGGGTCTGGCGCTGGGCATGGCGGCGGTGCAGTACATCGCGTCGTTGCTGTACCAGGTGAAGCCCACGGATGTGGCGATGCTGGCCGTGCCCACGGGTCTGATTCTGGCGGCGGCACTGGGGGGCGGCGGTCATCCGCGCCGTACGGATCGACCCGGTAACCGCGCTGCGTTCGGAGTAAGACAGGCCTCCTGGCCTGTCGAAAGGTTTTTGAGGAACTGACATGTCTCTCTGGTCCCGCATCGCCAACGTATTTCGATATGATCGCCTGTCTGGCGAAATCGACGAAGAATTGCGCACTCACCTCGAAGAGGCCGCGGCCCAAGGTCGCGATCCGGCGGAAGCGCGGCGGGCCTTCGGCTCCCCGCTGCGCCAGCGCGAAGCCAGCCGCGACGTGAAGCTGGTGGCGTGGCTGGATTCCCTCCGCGCAGACGCGGTATTCGGCTGGCGTCAACTCATGAAGCGCAAGGTGACATCGGCGGCGGCGATCCTTTCTTTGGCCCTCGCCATCGGTGCGTGCACCGCGGCATTCCGGCTGATCGACGCCATACTGTGGCGGCCTCTGCCGGTGTCGCACCCCGAGCGATTGTATGTGCTGGCGCAAGCCGGCATCGGTCCCGGCGGCAACTTTCGAATCAGCGAAAGTAGCGAATACCCGTTGTTCCGCCAGTTGCGCGCCGCCGTAAAGGACCAGGCCGAATTGATGGCGATTTCGTACTCCGGCCGGACGGACCTGACCTATGGGTCGGATGAGGAGATGGAAAAAGCCTGGCGGCAATACGTCTCTGGCTGGATGTTCGATACGTTCGGACTCAAGCCCGCGGCAGGCCGCCTCTTCACCGAAAACGACGACGTGACGCCAGGAGCGAATCCCGTAGTCGTGCTGTCCTACGACTATTGGAAGCGGCGATTCAACAGAGACCCGAAGGCGATTGGGCGCACTGTCCGGATCGAAAACAGCCTCTACGAAATCGTCGGCGTGGCCCCCGAGGGCTTCACGGGGACGGAACCGGGCGTGGGGATCGACATCTTCGTGCCCGCCATGATGAATCCCTATGTCACTCGCTCCGATTCCAGTTGGTTCCGGCCTTTCGTTCAGTTGAAGCCCGGCGTCGCGGCGGAGCCGGTTCTGGAGCGTCTGCGTGTCCCGTTTCAGGCCAACGAGGAAGAACGGGCGAAAGGCTTCAAGGGCAGATCCGCGGCCGCGATTGCGAATTTCGTGCATCAGAAGCTGATTCTGGAACCGGCGGGCTCCGGCACTTCCGATATGCAGAAGGATTACCGCGGCGCGCTCGTCGCCCTCGGGGTGTTGGTGGTGCTGGTGCTTCTGATTGCGTGCGCGAATGTAGCCAACCTGATGACGGCCCAGGCCGCCGCGCGGGGTCGCGAAATGGCGCTGCGGGTTTCCATCGGCGCGGGCCGCTGGCGGCTGGTGCAACTGGTGCTGGTGGAGAGCACCATACTGGCGTTCCTGGCCGCGCTGCCGGGCGCATGGTTTGCCTGGTGGGCCGCGCCGTTCGTCGCCGCCAGGATCCGGCCGCCCGGCGATCCGGCACATTTATATTTGCCGGCGGATTGGCGGGTGCTGGCGTTCGGCCTGGCCCTGACACTGTGCGTGACGTGCGTTTTCGGACTGGCGCCGGCGCTTCGCGCTTCCGCAGTAGAGCCGGCCAGCACACTCAAAGGCGGCGACAATCCGCACTCGCGACGGCGCATGATGCAATCGCTCATCGCTTTGCAAGTGGCTTTCTGTTTTGTGGTGCTTTTCCTGGCGGGGCTGTTCGTGGCCACGTCGGGACGCCTGTCGCGCGAATCCACTGGCTTTTCTTCCGAACGGCTGCTGCTATTGGAGACTGTGGCGGCGCGACCCCAGAAACAGGTGCTTTGGGACCAGGTGGCCGACCATTTGCGCGCCACGGCGGGTGTGGAAAGGGTGGCGATATCGGCCTTTCCCCTGCTGAGCGGGAATGGCTCGAACGGCTTCATCATGCGGAATGGCGTCCCGGCCAATGATACGCTGGCGTACTTTCTGACCGTCTCTCCGGGTTGGCTGGACACCATGCGGATTCCGTTTGTGGATGGGCGGGACTTCCGGCCGGACGAAACCTCTCCCAACGCAGCGATTGTGAACCAAGCCTTCGCCAGAACGTATTTCAATGGGGAAGACCCGGTGGGCCAATGGTTTGAAAGGCCCCAAGGGCCGGGATTCGCCCGCTATCAAATTGTGGGCCTGGTGCGCGACGCGCGCTACCGCAACATGCGCGAGCCCATCACACCCACAGCGTATGTGCCGCTGGCGCAGAGCGACCCCGCAAGGGGCGCGGCTTCCGAGACGTTCATAGTGCGCACGGCCGCCGCCAACCCGATGGCCATGGCGCAGTTTCTGCGGCGCGAAGTGCCTCGCGCGCGGAGCGAGTTTCGCGTCAGCAATGTCCGCACGCAGCAGGAACTGGTAGAGCAGCAGACTATTCGCGAACGGCTGCTGGCGATGCTGGGATACTTCTTCGCGGGCGTGGCGCTGTTGCTGGCGGGCATCGGACTTTACGGCGTGCTGGACTACTCGGTGCTCCAGCGGCGGCGCGAGATCGGCATCCGCATGGCGATCGGCGCGCAGGCCGGCCACATTGCGCGCGGTGTGACGGCGGACGCGTTCCTCATGGTGCTGGCGGGAGCGGTGGCAGGCATCGCGCTGGGAGAGTCACTGGCGCGCTACATCGCGTCGCTGCTCTATCAGGTGAGACCCGGCGATGCGGCCATGCTGGTGTATCCCTCGTGCCTGATTCTGGCGGCGGCCCTGGTGGCCGCTCTTCCGGCGGTGATTCGCGCGGTGCGGATCGACCCCATCACTACTCTGAGGCAGGAGTAAGACAGGCCTCCTGGCCTGTCTCGGGTTTTTGAGGAACTGACATGTCTCTCTGGTCCCGCATCGCCAATGTATTTCGAAACGATCGCGTTTCCCGCGAGATCGAAGAAGAGTTCGCGTCGCACCTGGAGGAAGCCGCCTCGCACGGCCGCGACCCGGCGGAGGCGCGAAGAGCCTTCGGACCCGGCCTGCAACTGCGCGAAACGAGCCGTGAAATCAGGCTCTGGGCGGCGCTGGAAAACACGTGGCAGGATGTCCGCTACGCCTGTCGCGGGCTGCGCCGCAACCCCGCCTTCGCCTTAACCGCCATCCTTTCCCTGGGCCTCGCGATCGGCGCCAACACGGCGATTTATTCCATTGTCGACGCCGCCCTGTTGCGCCCGCTACCTGTGCCGCAACCGGACCGCCTCTTCACGCTGGAAGCGTCCGGAGAAAACGATACCTTTAGTTACCCCTTGTTCGAGCAACTGGGCGAGGCCGCGGGAGACTCGGCCCGCCTGGCGCTTCTGGACCAGCCCGCTCGCGTGGAAGCGCAGGGTTCCGGCGCGGGCGCGCCATACGAAGAGGTGATGCAGCAGTTCGTCTCGCCGAATCTCTTCGACGTGCTCGGCGTTCCGCCGCGCGGCGGGGCGGCTCTTCTCTCCCGTCGAAGACCGCTACCCTTCGCCGAGAGCAGTGGTGGTGCTGAGCTACGAATATTGGCGCCGCCGGTTCGGCGCGGACCCGGCCGCCGTGGGGCAGAGGTTGAGCGTGGCGGGCAGGACATACTCGATTCTGGGCGTCGCCCGCGAAGGCTTCTCCGGGGCCGAGCCGGGCAAGTTCGTGGATGTCTGGCTGCCCATCACGCTCACCGATCCTGGCATCTTCACCAACTCCGCGTACCGTCCCTTCCATCTGCTGGGCCGCCTGGCGCCGGGCATCGCGCCGGAACAACTGGCGGCCCGATTGCAGCCGGCATTCCATCGTCATCAGGAAAGCCGGATCGGCTCTGGAACCGCCATGCCCGCATCGATGCAGAAGGAACTGCGCGAGATGAAGCTGTTCGCGCGGCCCGGAGCGAACGGAATCTCCGTGTTTCGGCGGAGATTCTCGCAGCCGTTGTGGATTCTGCTGGGCGTTTCGGTTTGCATCCTCCTGATTGCCTGCGCCAACACGGCCAGCCTGCTGCTGGCGCGCTCCGCGGCGCGATCCGCCGAGATGGCGCTACGGGTATCGCTGGGCGCACGGCGGGCGCGCCTGGTACGCCAACTGCTCACCGAAAGCCTGCTGATTTCGCTGCTGGCCGGCATCTGCGGGTGGCTGGTGGCCGGCGCCTCCGCTCCCTGGCTGGTGGCCATGGTCTCGAAGAAAGCCGACCCGGTGCGGCTCGACCTGGCCCTGGATACGCGCGTGCTGTTTTTCTGCGCTGCCGTGTGCGCGGTCTCGGCGCTGTTTTTCGGCCTGCTGCCGGCATGGCAGGCCACCAGAACGGCTCCCCTGTTTGCGCTACGCCATGCAGGCGGACCGGCCGGCCGTATGCGCGCGGGCCGCCTCTTCGTGGGCGTGCAAGTGGCATTTGCGTTTTGCCTGGTGACGGGCGGCGCGGGCTTCCTGTTCAGCCTGCGCAACCTGGCAGCGGTGAACCCGGGCTTCGAGCCGAAGGGCGTCACCGTGCTGACCATCACCACCGCGAGCCAGGATCGCGATCGCCAGCTTGCCATTCTGCACCAGATGCAGATGCGCGCCGCCGCATTGCCGCAGGTGCAGGGCGCGGCGACCGGTTGGATGGCCATATTCTCGGGCGCGCGCCGCGTGGATCGCCTGACCCTTCCCGGAAAAGCGATCTCGGAGCGCGCGGAGATTTTCTACCGCGTCTCGCCGGGCTATTTCGCCACGCTCGGCACGCCCCTGCTGGCCGGGCGCGATTTCACCTTCCGCGATAACGAGAACGAGCCGGTGCCGACCGTCGTCAATCGTGCCTTCGCCCGCCTGTACTTCGGCGGCGACCACGTGCTCGGCAGGGAGTTCCTGCGCGACGACGGCGTGCGCCACCGGATTGTGGGACTGGCCGCCGATTCGCATTTCAGCGATCTGCGCGGCGGAGCGGAGCCCATCGTCTACTTCCCCATGAAACCTCCACGCGCCTTCACGCTGTACGTGCGCTCCACGCTCGACGCCGGTTCGGTTTCGAAGATGGTGGATCGCGAGGCGCAGGCTCTGGGCGCGGGAACCCGCGTGCGGGACGCGATCCCGCTCGAAGCGATGGTGGGCAGCACGATTCTCACGGAAAAGCTGCTTGCCGGCATCGGCGGGGCGTTCGCGTTCCTGGGCCTGGTGCTGGCCGCGACCGGATTATTCGGGCTGCTGAATTACTCCGTCACGCGGCGCACCCGGGAGATCGGCATTCGCGCGGCCTTGGGCGCGCGCCGCTTGCCGCTCTTCGGCCTGGTGCTGAAGGACCTTTTGGGAATGATGGCGGGCGGGCTGGCGGCAGGACTGGCCGGTTCGCTCGCGTTGATGCGGCTGACACGCTCATTGCTATTCGGAGTCCGGCCCGCCGACCCGCTGGTTATCGGCACCGCGGTAGCCGTGTTCCTGGCGGTAGCAGCGATCGCCGGCGGGTTGCCAGCGCGCCGCGCCGTACGGATTGACCCGCTGGCGGCACTCCGGCAAGATTAGTCCGGGACCCTGTCCCTGTTACCCTAGAAACTAGGAGACAGGGATGCAACTGGGTATGATCGGCCTCGGCCGAATGGGATCCAACATGGTGCGGCGGCTCATGCGAGCCGGCCACGAATGCGTGGTCTTCGACAGAAACTACGCCAGCGTGAATGAACTGGCGGGGAAGGGCGCAATCGGCGCCGCCTCCCTGCAGGACCTGGTGAAAGCACTCCAGCCGCCGAGGGCCGTGTGGCTAATGGTTCCGGCCGGCGTGGTGGATAGCGCCCTGCACGATCTGGCGCCACTGCTGGAATCCGGCGACACGGTAATCGATGGCGGCAATTCCTATTACATCGACGATATCCGCCGCGCCGGCGAACTGAAATCGAGCGGCCTGCACTACGTGGACGTCGGCGTCAGCGGCGGCGTCTGGGGCCTGGAGCGGGGATACTGCCAGATGATCGGCGGAGAGACGGGCGTGGTCCGGCACCTCGATCCGATTTTCAAAACACTGGCGCCGGGCCGCGGCAACATCGATCGCACACCGGGACGCGCGAAGGCCGGAGGCACCAGCGAAGACGGCTATCTGCATTGCGGCCCTTCGGGCGCGGGCCATTTCGTCAAGATGGTGCACAACGGCATCGAATACGGAATCATGGCCTCCTACGCCGAGGGCATGAATATTCTCAAACATGCCAATGCGGGGAAAGAGGAGCACCGCGAGGTGAACGCCGAGAATACACCCTTGCGGCATCCCGAACACTACCAGTACGATTTGAACCTGGCGGACATCGCCGAGGTCTGGCGCCGCGGCAGCGTGGTGGCTTCCTGGCTGCTGGATCTGACGGCGATCGCCCTGCTGCAGAAACCCGACCTGTCCGAATTCTCCGGCCGCGTCTCCGATTCCGGCGAAGGCCGCTGGACCATCTCGGCGGCCATCGATGAATCCGCGCCCGCGCCCGTCCTCAGCGCGGCGCTATACCAGCGTTTCACTTCGCGCGGCGAGGCCGATTTCGCGGACAAGCTGCTCTCGGCGATGCGGTTTGAATTCGGCGGCCACTTGGAAGAAACCTCAGAAGGGGGAAAGTCGTGACCCAGGAAACAGCCGACCAACAATCGGACCAGGCCGCCGAGCAACAACAGATCCGTCCCGCGGACCCTTGCGTCATGGTGATCTTCGGAGCATCGGGCGATCTGACCAAGCGCATGCTGCTGCCTTCGCTCTACCACCTGGCGAAGAAGAAACTGCTGCCCAAGGAATTCGCCCTGCTCGGGTGCGCCATCGACAACATGAGCCAGGACGATTTCCGCGAACAAGGTCACGCAGCGACCTGCGGGAGTTCGGTGGCGCCCCCGACAACTGCAAGTTCTGCGACTGGCTGCTGGAGCGCCTGTACTATATCTCGGGCGATTTTCAGCAACCGGAAACCTACCAGCGCATCAAAACCCTGCTGGCCGATGTGGACAAGCAGAACGGCACCAACGGCAGCTACTTCTACTACCTGGCTACCACGTCCCACGCTGATCGGAGATGTCGTCGAACAACTGGGAGCCGCCGGTCTGGCCGAGGAGGGCGACGGGCGCTGGCGCCGCGTGGTGATCGAAAAGCCGTTCGGGCACGATCTGGATTCGGCGCGCGCGCTCAACTGCGAAATCGGCAAGGTGCTGGACGAACACCAGATCTATCGCATCGATCATTACCTGGGCAAGGAGACGGTGCAGAATATTTTGGTCTTCCGCTTCTCCAACGGCATCTTCGAGCCGATCTGGAATCGCCGCTACATCGACCACGTGCAGATCACCGTGGCGGAGACGCTGGGCGTGGAGCAGCGCGGCGGCTATTACGACCATGCCGGCGCGCTGCGCGACATGGTGCCGAATCACATTCTGCAACTGGTCACGCTGACCGCCATGGAGCCGCCCATTTCCTTCCAGGCCGACGCGGTGCGCGATGAACAGGCGAAGATCCTGCACGCCATCCAGCCGCCCTCGCCGGAAGACGTGCTGACGCGCGCCGTGCGCGGCCAGTACGGCGAAGGCGCGATCGACGGCCAGGCCGTGCCGGCGTACCGCCGCGGAGCCGAACGTGGCGCCCGAATCCACCACCGAAACTTTCGTGGCGCTCAAGCTGGCCATCGACAACTGGCGCTGGGCCGACGTGCCGTTTTACATTCGCACCGGCAAGCGCCTGGCCAAGCGCGTCACCGAAATCGCCATTCAGTTCCGCCGCGCGCCGTTCGTACTGTTTCGCGATACGCCGGTGGAGAAGCTGACGCCCAACCTGCTGGTGCTGCACATTCAGCCGGATGAAGGCATTTCGCTGCGCTTCGGCGCCAAGATGCCCGGCATCCAGGTGGATGTCGGCGCCGTCAACATGGAATTCCACTACCAGGATTATTTCGGCAACGAGCCCAGCACCGGCTACGAGCGGCTGCTCTACGACTGCATGATCGGTGACGCCACGCTGTTCCAGCGCGCCGACATGGTGGAGGCCGGCTGGAGCGTGGTGCAGCCGATCCTGGATGTCTGGAAGGCGCTGCCGCCGCGCAACTTCCCCAACTACGCCGTCGGGCACGTGGGGGCCGAAGGAGGCCGACGAACTGATGGCGCGCGACAAACGCCAGTGGCGGGGGGTCTGAAAGGCGGGGGTTGGGGTTAGGGATTGGGGAATAGTGGCGCTTCGCGCCCTTTCCCGGCGGTGTTGGTTTAGTTCAGTTAAGTTAGTCCAAATACTGGCAGGTGGCAGACGCTCTAATCAACGGGAGATGGAGAGCTACAGTGCCGTGGTTTGGGGTATAGTAGTGAATGTCACTACATTGTGGAGGCTACCATGAATGAAGCAGTCTCGGCCGCGGATGCCAATCGCCGTTTCTCGGAACTCCTGCGAACCGTGAAGAAGGGCCGAAGCGTCGTCGTGACAAGTCATGGCAAGCCCGTAGCAAAAATCTCGCCCGTCGTCGAGGACGACCGGGCCGCAGAGGGCGCGCGCGCCGCCCTTTTCACCCGGCTCCGTAGAGAACGGGTTGTGAAAGCCGGCCGCTGGACGCGTGACGAATTGTACGACGCCCCATGAGGATAGCGTTGGACACTAACGTCCTGGTCTACGCCGAAGCCGCCAATGGAGCGCTCATGCGAGACAGGGCGCTGAAACTGATCCAGCGCTTGCCACCGGGGGCTATTGTGCTACCGGCTCAGACTTTGGGCGAACTGTTCAATGTACTTGTTCGAAAAGCCAAGAGGCGCCCAAGTCGTGCGCGGGAAGCCGTGCTTAGCTGGCGCGACGCGTATCCGGTGATCGAGACGTCCGCCGCCGTGATCGTCAATGCCACGGATCTGGCGGCCGATCATGGCCTTACGATTTGGGACTCGGTCGTGCTGGCCGCGTCGGCGGAGGCCGAGTGTCGCTTGCTTCTGTCGGAAGATCTCCAGGAAGGATTTACGTGGCGTGGAGTCACGGTGGTAAACCCGTTTGCGCCCACTCTTCATCCCATTTTAGCTGCGTTGCTCACAGCGCTCGGGGCGTGAATCCGTGCGCGATTCGCACTGGCTCGTTATGCGATAGCCGCCGGCTGACCACCGGGGTGAATCTGTCGGTTGAAACGCCTGTTCCGGCTACTGCCGCCATAATCCGCATAAGGCGACTACACGCCCGGATGACCTGCCAGTCTACGATAACCCCGTCTACCGGCCGGAAGTAATCTAAGGGCCGACTGATCAGTTCTCAGTCGGCACTTTGTCCGCGCTGTCGATTACAAGGAAATCCACTGTCCTTTTGCCCTTTTGAAGCTTCAGACCCAACTGCTGTTCAAGCGCCCTGAAGACGGTTGGACCACCGACCGGAGCGGCGGCGACGGCCGCCGTGAGCGCTGGCTGATCGCCTTGCTGCTGTGTCAACGCTGCTGCCAGGGCTGGCGAGGGCATTGGCGAACCCGCGAACTCCAACGTAAAATCGAATCGTCCTTTGAGGCCGGTCTCATCGACAATAAAGGGCAAGGGCGGACTTCCACGAACAATGCCGTCGCCATTTGACATGTTCACTAAGGCTCCCAAGCTAAGAGCAAATTCCGCCATCGTCTGTCGGTAGGTATAGTACGCCTTGTCCCGCCACCCGTGTGCCTCTGTTCTACCTGGCGCCAGCATCGGGAAGCGACTTTCCCCGCCAGACCCGCTGGTAGGCAGCGCCACTGGCGCATTCGCGTCCGCAGGAGATGGCTTCAGCTTAGGTCCGCCCGCCGCCACGGACAAGATGTAAACGGAAAGCACCTTCGGCTCATGGTGAAGCGTAAGGTGAAACCGTTCCGTCAACAGGTTCTGCAACATCAGGTTGAATTCTTGCGTCGTCGTATGAGGCGGAATCTTGGCCACTATGCTGTAGGCTTCGGTGTGCACCCAGTCCGGACCTGAGACTTGGTCGTTGCGCACTCCGTACGCTTGTGCCAGCAGGTTTGGCAGCCAAATACGCGGATAAGTAGCTAGTCCCGGATCGCGGCTGCCAGGCCCGCCACGTGGTGCTGTATCCTCCCCGTGATAGGGAGGCGCTGGCTTCACCGAAGCGACCTCAAACTCCCGGCGGGTGTCCCAGCTCTGTCCAATAGCGACCTCGCAGCAGACCAGTGCGGTCAGAACGATTCCCATGATCGGTCCGGGCATTTCGATCCTCTTTTTCTTTTTTCACGAAGACATAGCGGCCTGCATGGGACAACAACAGCCGATTGCGGTTCATTTTAGCGCCTGAGATGGCATGTTGTGAATTGTGGTCTTGAAGTGGCGTTAACGTAGAATGGCATTCCTGGCACTTGGCCGTCTCACGCTCAACCCACCGATCCAGCGTCACCAGCTCCGGGTGAGTCCCGGACTAGGAAATTGGTGCCGCTCTGGAGGACGCTGGACGCTCCGCCTATCTTAAAGCGAACAGAATTGCAGTTAGCCCTTATTTTCGTGCCGGCGTGAATAGCGCGAAGGTGGCGCCTTGCGGGTCCGCGATCACCGACATATCGCCAACTTTTTCGATCGCCATCGGCCCCATCAGGACCGTGCCGCCGAGTTGCTTCGCCTGGGCTGTGGAATCGGCGACGTTGGCGACGTAGAAATACAGCATCCAGTGCGGCGGCGCGTTGGGGTTCTGATGCTCCGCGGGCGGGATGCCGCCAATAAAAGTGTCGCCGTTTTTGATGTGCAGATATCCCGACGTGTCGTGTTCGCCCGGCGCGATCTGCCAGCCGAACAGTTCCCGGTAGAAGGGTGCCGCCGCTCCCACGTCCTTGGTGCACAGGTCGGCCCAGCAGAACGTGCCTGGCACTCCCGCGATTCCCACTCCGTGATGTCGATTGCCCTGCCAGAGGCAAAAAGCGGCGCCGGTGGGATCCATCACTGGGGCCATGCGGCCCACGTCGAACACATCGAATGGGGGAGCCAGAACCCTGCCGCCGGCCTGACTGGCCTTGGCGGCGGAGTCGTCGGCATTGGCTACCGTAATGTAGATCGCCCAATTCGGTGGGATTCCCTGGGCTTTCATTTCCGGCCGCAGCGTGTAAGCGGCTCCGGCGTCCCGGCCTTCGAGCCGGAACATGGTGTAGACCTCGCCCGGTCCCATGGGCATGTCGGCGGCATCCCAACCGAAGAGGGAGGTATAGAAACTCTTGGCGGCATTTTGGTCCGAGGTCGCAAGTTCGAACCAGCAGAAAGAGCCCGGCGCGTGCTGATCGATGTTGGCCATGTGCGGCAGTATAGCAGGGCGGCATGATATTCTGTTCTTGTTTTCAACAACTAATTTAAGGAGACTTCCGTGAGAGTCGGCGTATTCACCCCGTTGTTGTCGCAACTGTCGCTCGAAGATGTTCTGAAGAAGCTGAAGAGCAACAATATCGATACGGTGGAACTCGGCACCGGAAATTATCCCGGCGACCCGCACTGCAAGCTTTCGATGCTCGACAGCAAGACCGAGCTGAACGATTTCAAAGAAGAAGCTGGCCGACCACGGCTTCACCATCAGCGCGCTGAGCTGCCATGGCAACCCGCTGCATCCGGATAAGGACCGCGCCAAGCACGACCAGGAAACCAGCCGCAAGACCATCCGGCTGGCCGAGAAACTGGGCGTCCCGGTGGTGATCGATTTCTCCGGCTGCCCCGGCGATTCGCCGAATGCCAAGTGGCCGAACTGGGTGACCTGCCCCTGGCCGCCGGACTATCTGGAAATCCTCAAGTGGCAGTGGGAAGAAGGTGGTCGAACCCTACTGGACCAAGCACGCCAAATTCGCCGCCGATCACGGCGTGAAGATCGCCATCGAAATGCATCCCGGCTTCGTGGTCTACAGCCCGGAGACCATGCTGAAGCTGCGCGCCATCGCCGGCCCAGTCGATCGGCTGCAATTACGATCCCGAGCCACATGTTCTGGCAGGGCATCGACCCCATCGCCGCCATCCGCGTGCTGGGCGACGCCATCTTCCACGTGCACGCCAAGGACACGCAGATCTACGAACGCAACCTGCCGCTGACCGGCGTGCTCGACACCAAGACCTATACCGACGAGCGCAACCGCGCCTGGATCTTCCGCACCTGCGGCTACGGCCACGGCGACGAGTGGTGGACGCGAGTTCGCCTCCACGCTGCGCATGTTCGGCTACGACTACGTGCTCTCCATCGAGCACGAGGACAGCCTGCTCTCGCCCGAAGAAGGTCTGACCAAGGCCGCCGTCGTTCCTGAACGGCATCGTGATGAAACAGCAGCCCGCCGCCGCCTGGTGGGTGTAACAGCACCTCGGCGCGGCGGGAAGTACCCCTAACCTAACCTGCCGCGCCTTCTTTCAGAACCATATCGAGAGCGGCGTTGAATTTGCCCATCTCTTCGTAGGTGCCGACCGTCACGCGCACCATCTGCGGGCCATTCCTGCCACACGCGGCCGATCATCGACTTTGTGCTGCGCCATGGCGGCGCCGACCTGCTGCCCGGTCATGCCCTTCACCTGCATCATGAAGAAGTTGGTGACCGACGGAATGTAACTGCACGCCGACTTTTTCGAGGTGCTCGAACGCCAGATCGCGATTCTTCTTGTTGATCGCCAATCCGTTCCTTCATCAGGCTGGGACCGACCTTCATGCTCGCCGCCGCGCACGCCGTCGCGGTCACCGGCATGAAGCCGCGCGCCACCGAATTCGCGCACCTTGGCGATCAGGTCCGGGCGTCCGTAAGCCGCGCCGGCGCGCAGGCCCGCCATGCCGTAGATCTTCGAGAAGGTGCGCAGCACGACGACGTCCTTGCCGCTCGCGCACCAGGTCCGTGGACGTGTTCTCGAGGCCGGAGAAATGAACGTACGCCTCGTCGACGATCAGCACGGCGTCTTTCGGCTTGTTCGCCAGAATGTACTCCAGGTCTTTCCGCGGCGTGAGCGTGCCGGTGGGGTTGTTCGGGATTGCAGATGTAGAAGGCGCCGGCATTCGGGTCGGCCTTGATCATGGCTTCCACGTCGTGCGAATAGTCCGTGCGCAGCGGCACCTTGATGGTCTTCGCGCCGATCCAGCGGCCCGCGCCGCTGCCGTAGCCGGGACCGCCCATCACCCAGCTCCGGGTGGGCGACGTGAACGCGGCCGCGCTGTTCGCCAGCGGGATGCTGGAGCCGGGAAACGCGACCACGTGATCCTGCGGAACATTCTCGGTGCGAGGCCAGCAGGGAGTTGAATTCCAGATTCTCGCCCTGCGGCGAGTAGCGCCAGCCCATCGGCGCCACCTTATACAGCGCTTCCAGGCCCTCCTTGCAAGGGCCCATGGGATTCTCGTTGGAGGTGATGCGGACCATATCCGGATCGAAAACTCCGCGGCCGCTGCCATTGCTCCCGGCGCGGCGGCCGCTAGAGCCGCGGCCTGTTGTTGCTCGGCCTGCTGTGCCAGGGCAAATTCGTTGAAGAATGGAATGGCCGCGGCGGCCCCCATGGAAATGCGGGCGATCTGCCGGCGGGAAAATCCTCGTTCCATCAGCGATTCGGTAAGTTTGGACGTAAGTGCCATCGGTCGAAATCTCCGGTAAGTTACCACCCCTGGAAGAAAATGCGTTTGAGGTTGCGAGCGGCGGCGGGGACTTGCGTCGCCAATGCGGAGGGAATGCCACTCGGAACCCCCAAGAGATCAGGACGCACACAGAGCGGCCTGTCGACAAATGCGATATCGGCTAGCGGGATGATATCGTCAACTCCGGTTCCTGTCAAGAAAAAGTATCGAAAAAGTATCGAGCGGCTGTTCCGCATGGAAACAGACATGGAGGTTGGCTGAAGCATGTGGCGGCGGCGGCGCGAACTTCTATTCCCTGGAGAAGGAAGCGGCGCTGGGGAAAATCGGCCCAGGAGGTCGAGCGCGAGGCCAAAATGGTAGACGATCCCATCGCGGCGGAGAATCAACCGGACGGCTCAGAATCTGGGCCCGGAACTTTGACCTCATGACCGTTAACCGTCAAGATTGATCGACAGCGAACAGGAATGAGCGTGTTCAGTTTGCCCAGCGGCATCCCCTTCGTAATACTACAGGTTTACTCCTGAAGGCCGATACCGAGGCGGAGTCTGCAGCACCTATCGCGACGAGATCCTGATATTGCGGCACGGCACGAACGCGCCAGATGTCTCGGGGCAAATCGCCAGACTCGGAAAGCATTGCTTCGATTTTCTCCGCGGCTGGAGAGGATTTGCCGCGCGGCAGGGGGGGGTCTGGCGGTGCCGTGGAAAAGGGTGGGCCGGGCACGGTGTCGGCGGTCTTTCGTTCCCATCCGAGATCGACCTCTGATCCGAGCGACTCAGCCTAAGCATTCAGAACCTGTTACGGCAACAGCCTCTCTATGTGGTGACGACTCCGGGGTTCAACGAGGTGGAAGCAACGGCTGGCGCGAACCTCGCCCTCCGCAAGTTAAACCTGAGACCACGGGGCCGATGCTCTACCGAAAGGGGTGGACGGCGAGGATGGCGCGAAAGTCAGGACGACCACCCTGTGATCGAGAGCGGCTTGGGCATCTCCTCTAGCCGCTCGTCAATCAATTTCTGACCGCGGCAACTGCGCGTGCAAAAAAGGAACTAGGGTCGGGGCCGAGCCTTTGGCAACCTCCAGCCTGGGCCAGCGCAGCAAGAGCGTAGCCGACCAGAGGCGGTCCACCTTTTCGAACCAGCCCAGCATGGGCGGAAAAGAGAAACATGTCGGTCAAGCGCTTCACGCGAAAGCTGAACCCTAACCGACACGGAACTCTTGTAGCGATTGGAGAGTTCGCTGACGTGGACCGGCCGTCCTGGGGGACGCCTACACCGACAAACCGAAGCGGGTGATGTTGTGATTATCCCTTCCAGGGTCATGCGGGCTTGAGGTCGGCGCATTTCCTTGACGTCTGGCGCCAGTGGGGGCGACGCGCGAAGAAAGTGATGCCCTGAACAATTCCGAGAAACGGGATCGGGAACTGGAGTACCGGCTGGGCGACATCGAAGATGTTCCTATTCGTACGGGCACGGTGGGCCTGGCGTTTTTGAGCCAGGCGCTGCACCACGCGTAGCATCCTAAGCGGGCGTTGGCGGAAGCGTGGCGTATCCTCAAGCCAGGGGGCCGGGTCACAATTCTGGACCTGAACCGGCACCATTTCGAGGAAGCTCGCGAGATGTATGCGGATCTGTGGCTGGTGTTCACGGAACTGGAGATGGAGCGTTTTCTCAAGGGCGCGGGATTCAAAAATGCGGAGACGGCGGTGGTGTATCAAGGAAGCGGATCCGCCGTACTTCGAGACGTTATTGGGAACGGGAGAGAAGTAGTGTGTTAAATTCGCATTTGATGGCGGTCAGACGGATCTGTGGGGAGAGATTGCGCTCGAACCCGCGCGGACTCCAGTTGTCATTCTGAGAGAGCAGGCTGCTCTGCTCGCGAAGAAAAACGAACGGCATAGTCGAGGCAAAGGTCTCTCATCAGTGTCGTGTCGAGTCGGCTGGTCCATCGTTAGCCTGGTCGTGCCGGCTGCCTTGAAGACTATGACTTACGAACTCGTTCGATATCTCCCAGGGGCCGACATTTACCCCGTAGAAGAACCTCAAGGAACACCAGGCCTGGAATGATCCGAATCGAAGGCGCCGATACCCTCCTGGACGAAGAAGCCTTCGTAGATTGGTTGTGGACGAAATTGTCCGGCGAGGAAACCAAGAAAATCATCAGAAACCTCGTCGGCAGGTAAGCAAGTTAGTTCCGCGCCCAGCAACTTCACCCTGAACTTGCTGGCTCAGAAGCCGCCAGCCATCCTGCATCGAGGGTTCCTGGCTTCCTGGCTTTTGCGGAGGGGCGCCAGGGCTTTCATGGAAAGGGCGATGCGCTGGGCTTTGGGGTCGGCGTGAAGCACCTGGACT